>CAVXNU010000011.1:0-236720 GCA_963763245.1 uncultured Bacillaceae bacterium | reverse complement strand
TCGTGCACCTTCTGCGCCAGAGCCCCGATTTCGTGTCCTACAAGGACCGCAAGACCGTGGCGGCCGCCCTCAAGGGCGTCTACCGGGCGGTCGACGCTGCCGCCGGCGAGACGGCCCTCGCAGATTTCGAAGACGGACCCTGGGGCCGAAAATACCCGGCGATCGGCCAGAGCTGGCGCCGGGCATGAAGCGAGGTCATTCCGTTCTTTGCCTTTCCTGGCGACGTCCGCCGCATCCTCTATACGACGAATGCCATTGAGGCGCTGAACTCCAAGCTCCGCCGTGCGGTCCGCGCCAGGGGCCATTTCCCGACCGACGAGGCGGCGATGAAGCTCCTCTTTCTCGTCTTGAACCGGGCCGAGAAGGAGTGGACCATGCCGCCGCGCGAGTGGTGCATGGCCAAGGCTCAGTTCGCCGTCCTCTTCGGCGAGCGCTTCACCCGGGCCATGGCCTGACGATGTTCAACGCCCGCCCGCACACGAAATTCCTGACAGTCCCCTGGCGATCAGGGTCGACCGCAGGCTCAGCTCGGCCGACGTGATCGAAACATTGGCCGAGCTGATGCTCGAACGTGGCACGCCGGCGCACATCCGCTCCGACAACGGCACGGAGTTCGTCGCCAAGGCCGTCCGGGACTGGATCGCCGCGGTCGGATCGAAGACTGCTTACATCGAGCCCGGACCACCGGGGGAAAGCGGCTATGTCGAGAGCTTCAACTCGAAGCTCCGCGACGAACTGCTCGGTGGCGAGATCTTCTACTCGCTCAAGGAGGCGCAGGTCCTCATCGAAGCCTGTCGAGCGCGCCCGCTAAAAAATCATTGGCCAGCGTCAGCTCGCCGATCTTCGCATGCAGGACCCTGACGCCGACCGCCGGAGCAGCGTCGGCCTTGGCGCTCTCGCCGAACACCGCCGTCGCGCCCTCCAGAAGCTGGCCGCGCCATTGCGTGATCTGGTTCGGATGCACATCGAACTGCTGGGCCAACTCGGCCAGCGTCTTCTCGCCCTTGATGGCCGCTATCGCGACTTTCGCCTTGAAGGCCGGACTGTGGTTCCGGCGCGGTCGTTTCGTCATGGACGCTCCTCGGTTCTCAGCAATCTTCTTGCCGATCTCGAGCCGCTCCACCACTCAGCGCCCATGTTCGGATTTGCTGAGCCACCTCTTCGTTCGCGCCTACGAGCAACTCGCCGGGGTTGTCGAAACACTCATCACCATCGCCGCGTCCGCAACTCTGATCAGGCGCTGGCCGTGACCCTTCTCAACACGCTCTAAGTGGATCATGAAATTCCTTTTGTCCCGGCCACCATGCGGGGGGTGAGCGTGCGCAGGCCGCCTGCGGCAAGCCCCGGACAACTACTACTTGAGGGAAGGCGCAGACGAATGTCGGCGGCTTGGGCGGCCGGACGCCGGGGGTGCGCCATGCGTCATGATCCCGCCAGCGCCGCTATTGTCATCATGCTGCGCGGCCTGAAGATGTACGTGATGGGAGACGCCGAACGCATTCGATACCCGGGCGGCGGTTCGATCAAGGTTGGTTGGATCTCAGCACATGTCGCGTCGGACGCTCTCGTTCCAAGACTGATCGTGCACAAGCGCGTCGCCCTCCCATGCGCGCAAGCGTGCCGAGATTTCGAAGTGGGTCGGTGATGCCCTGAGTTCCGTCTCGGTCAGCGAGCGGATCCGCCAATCGCGCCGCGACAGCGCCATTTCCCAGACAGTCGTTCCGGCGACGCTGGCGAGATCGTCGTTCGTGACGCTGTACCGCTCCCGGGCCTTCTTGGTCACGGTTGTCACCGCGTCGACCAGCCGGTAGGTGCCCGCACCATCCGTCACCTCGAGCGCCGTCTCGCCCGAGGCGAGATCGTGGACCGTGCGCCAGCCGGCGTCGGCGGGCTCGAGGCGGTCGATCTGGAGCGGCGCGGTCCATTCGGGAGCCGAGAACGGGCGAACGGCATCGACCGCGGCCGGGTCGCGAACCGGGAGCTGGAGCGTGCTCTCGCCGGGGACGATCGTGAGGTTGACGGGCTCCGGCGCCGGCCAGATGAGCGGAAAGTAGGTCGACGAGATGCCGAGCCGGATCCGGTGCCCGGCCCGGAACGTCTGCGCGACGGGCTTGAACGGGATCCTGACGCGGTAGCGTCGTCCGGGGACGAGCGGCTCCGGCGCCTCGTGCCCGTCGCGATGGGTCAGGTTCAGGACGCCATAGCTGACACGGGTGGCCGCGCCGTCGGGCGACACGTCGACCAGCCGCGCCGCGACCTGCGCGACCGGCCGGTCGGCGCTGAGGTCGAGCTCGAGGGCGGCAGCGCCGACGATCTCCAGCGGCGCGTCGAGGGGCGGCGTCTCGAAGACCAGCCCGGCGCCGTCGTCGATGCGCTGATCGACCGGCTGGTCGCCAGGTGTGGCGTAGGAGCACCACTTGCCGGCGCCGGCGCCCGAGAAGATGGGCGAGCGCAGGGCGAGGGTCGCGTTCCCGCCCTCGGGCGGCCCGCTGAGAAGCCCGCCGCTCGCATCGAGCCCGAAGGGCGAGCGCCGCACATTGGGTGACGGCCAGGACGGCTCGCCGACCCAGCGGCCCTCGCGGGCCTCGTAGCCGCCGCGGGGCGGCGCATGATCCTGCATAAAGAACCTGAGCGCCGGCTCCTGCATGATCCCGGTCTCGCGGCCCTTCAGCCAGTGGTCCCACCAGCGCAGGGTCTCCTGCAGGAAGCCGATGGCGGGGCCGGGGACGCCGAGGTGCGGGTACTTGTGCGCCCAGGGGCCGATCAATCCGAGGCGCGGGCCGGCAAGGTTCTCGACCAGCCGGAAGACCGCCCGGCAATAGCCGTCGGCCCAGCCGCCGACGGCGAAGACGGGCACCCGGATCCTCGCATAATCCTCGCAGACCGAGCCGTGCTGCCAGAACGCGTCGCGGCGCTGATGCTGCAACCAGTTCTTCAACCAGAGACCGCTCTTCTCCAGCCGGTCGAGCCAGAGCTCGCGCCAGTTCTCGCGGTGCTTCGGGTCCGGCGGCAGCGTGTTCCGCGCGAACATCTGGCCAGCCCAGGAGAGCTGGTCGAGCAGCAGGCAGCCGCCCATGTAGTGGACGTCGTCGGCATAGCGGTCATCCGTCGAGCAGACGCTGATGACCGCCTTGAGCGCCGGCGGCTGCAGGGCGGCGATCTGCAGGCCGTTGAAGCCGCCCCACGAGATGCCGATCATGCCGACGCCGCCGTCGCACCATGGCTGGGCGGCGATCCAGGCGATGGCGTCGCAGCCGTCGGCGAGCTCCTGGGCCAAGTATTCGTCCAGCATCAGCCCTTCGCTGTCGCCGGCGCCGCGCAGGTCGAGCCTGACATAGGCATAGCCGTGGCCGGCGAGGTAATGGCCCGTGCGGTGGTCCTCCGGCGCGCAGAGGTCGGCCTTGCGGTAGGGAATGTATTCCAGGATCGCCGGCACCGGTGCGGCCTTGGCGCCCTCCGGCAGCCAGATCCGCGCGCCGAGGCGGCAGCCATCCGGCATCGGCACGTCGACATGGTCGATCTCGCGCACGGCGTGCGGCAGGTCGGTGACGATTCTCATGGGATGCTCCCGACCGGGACCGGCCGCCTATTCGAGGATATCGGTGAACTCGAAGTTCAGGGCCTTGATGACGCGCTCGTAATTCCAGAGCAGCGACGACTGCTTGTTGGCACCCATCCAGATGCAGGCGATCGCATAGCTGTAGGCGTCCTGCTCCGGCAGGTCGGAGAGGCGCATGCCCTCGCGCACCTGCGGAACGATGGTGGTTCCGGGCACCTTGTCGGCGGCGGCGGCGACCTCCTCGGGCGTCGGCACGGCCGCGATCGTCGCATCGCGGAAGAAGACGCGGTAGAAGAACTCGGCCGCCACGCCATAGCCGCCCTCGCGCACCGGCATCTGCGGGCGCCGGCCGAGCCCCAGGTCCACCGTCACCTGCTGGTGGCTGATGCCGTCGACCTTTTCGAACAGGTCGCAGTGCGACTGCGCGATGCGGGTGTTGATCTCGAGCAGCCAGATGCGGTCCTGCACCTCGTCCCAGAAGTACTCGGCGTTGAAGGCGGCGTTGTCATAGCCGACATGCGCCATGACCGCCTTGGTGATCTCGCCCATCTTGCGCTGGCAGCGTTCCGGCAGCTTGGAGGGGTACATGTAGTAGAAGAAGCTCAGTACCTGTGGGTAGCGGATCGAGTCGACGACGCCGTAAGGCACGACCTCGCCTTCGTGGACATATCCCTCGAGCGTGCACTGCCGGCCGCCGATCACCTGCTCGGCCATGCAATGGCCGCCCTCGACGGCGCGCACCTCCTCCGGCAGATCGGCGCGGTCGAGTATGTACTGGAACGGTTCGCCATAGGCGCCGATCTCGGCGCGGAAGCGCTCGACAGCGTAGTCGAAGTCTTCCGGGTTGTCGACGCGGAAGCCGAGACGCGAGCCCGAGGATTTGATCGGCTTGACGAAGAACGGGAAGGCGAGGCCCGCATCGCCGATCTTGCGCAGCGCGCCGTCGTCGAACGGGTCGAAGGCGGTGAAGGCGGGAACGTGTTCGGGGACCGCCTCGCGCTGGACCAGCCGGCTCCAGTACTTGTGCTCGCATTTCAGCAGGCTCTCGAGCGAGGTCGATCGCGTGCCGTATTTCCTGCAGAGCAGCGGCAGCATGGTCGAGACCGGGAAGTCCGCATAGCCGACGATGGCGTCGATGGTGCCGCCCTGCTCGGCAAAGTCGTCGAGCTGCCGCTCGGCAATCTCGAGGATCGCGGGAATGTTGAAGTCCATGGTCTCGTAGATCAGCGCCGGGTCGATCAGGCCGTGGAACTCGATCTCCTCGGCGCCGCGCAGGCGGCCGAGGCGCTCGCGGTTCAATTCGGTCAGCCCGATGACGAAGACGTTCTTCTTCATTGTTTCCTCCGGGCGGCGTGCCGGCGTCAGCCGGCGATGGGGGCGGGTGTGCGGAAGCTCCGGCCCTTCAGCCGCTGGATCGTGCCGTCGATGTCGTCGACCAGCAGCACCAGCAGATCGCCCTCGGATGCTTCGTCCATTGCCCGGCCGATGGCCTCGTATTCCTTCGGAACCACCTCGACCCGGCACCGCTCCGCGGTTGCCCCCTCGGCGCCGCGGCGCATGAGGTCCGCCGCCTCTCCCGGCGTGCGCCCGCGCGGGTCGTTCTCGCAGACGAAAAGCACGTCGTGCATCTTGGCGAGCTGGGCACCCAGCGCCGTCAGGTCCTCGTCGCGCCGGTTGCCAGGGGCGCTCGCCACGCTGATCCGGAGCTTGCCCGACAGGCCGGCGACCAGGGGCTCGAGCGCCGTGAGCGCCGGGACGTTGTGGCCGTAGTCGATCAGACAGCGGACACCGTCGGCCTCGATCAGATTGGTGCGGCCAGGCGACTGGCCGGGCGTCGGGTGGAACGTCTGCAGCCCTCTGGAAATGTCGCCCAGCGTCAGGCCGAGCGCATAGCCCGCCGCGGCCGCGGCCATGGCGTTCTGGACGTTGAACGGCGCATGACCCTCGAAGGCGATCGGCACATCGTTGACCTCGACCACGTCGGCCGTGACCTGGCCCTGGCGCATGACGATCTTGCCGTCCCGCACGGTGAAGAGGACGCCGTGGTCGGCGACGTGCTCCTCCAGGGCCGGCGCATCGCCGGTCATGCTGAAATAGCTGATCTTGCCGCGCGACCAGTAGGTGCCCTGGTCCATGACGCGCGGGTCGTCGGCATTGAGCACGCAGGTGCCGTCCGGCTTCACAGCGTCGACGACCACCGTCTTGCAGCGGGCGAGCTCGTCCAGCGTGTGGATGTCGCGCTCGCCGAGATGGTCGCTGGCGATGTTGAGCAGCACGCCGACGTCGCATTCGTCGAAGCCCAGGCCCCGGCGCATGATGCCGCCGCGCGCGACCTCGAGCACGGCGTGCTCGACGGTCGGCTCCTTCAGCACCGTCTCGGCCGCGAGGGGCCCTGAATAGTCGCCCCGCATGATCACGTGGTTGTCGATCTCGATGGCGCCCGTGCAGGCCATGCCGACATGGCGGCCGGCATGGCGCAGCAGGTGCGAGAGCAGCCTTGTCGTGGTCGTCTTGCCGTTCGTGCCGGTGATCGCCGTGATCGGGATGCGGCCGTCGCCGCCGTCGGGAAACAGCATGTCGACGACCGCCTCGCCGACGGGGCGCGGCTTGCCGTGCGTCGGCGACATGTGCATGCGGAACCCTGGGCCCGCATTGACCTCGACGACGCCGGCGGACTGTTCCTCCAACGGCTTGGTCAGCGTCTCGGCCAGAAGGTCGATGCCGATGATGTCGAGGCCCATCAGGCGCCCGATCCGCTCGGCGGCGTAGCGCACCTCAGGGTGGACGTCGTCGGTCAGGTCCGTCGCCGTGCCGCCGGTCGAGATGTTCGCCGTCGACTTCAGCAGGACCATCTCGCCGGTCGGGATGACGCTGTCGAAGGTCAGCCCCGCCTGCTCGACCAGGCGCTCGGTCTGCTGGTCGATCTTGATCTGCGTCAGCAGGTTCTCGTGGCCGACACCGCGGCGCGGGTCCTCGTTCTCCCTGTCGATCAGCTGCCGCAGCGTCGACCTGCCGTCGCCGACGACGTGCGCCGGGCGCCTTCGAGCGGCCGCGACGAGTTTTCCGTCGATGACCAGCAGGCGATGATCCTCGCCTGCGATGTAAGTTTCCACCACGACGGTCTCGTGGCGGTTATAGGCCGCGTCGTAGCCCTCGCGCAGCTCGGCCTCGTTGGTGATGTTCGTGGTGACACCGCGGCCGTGATTGCCGACCAGCGGCTTGGTGACGACCGGGTAGCCCAGCTCCTCCGCCGCCGCGACCGCTTCCTCGAAGCTGGAGCAGCTGCGGCCCTGCGGCACCGGGATGCCCGCTTCGCCGAGGATCTGCTTGGTCCAGTCCTTGTCGTCGGCGATGCCGTGGCCGATGACCCCGGTCTTCCAGGTCACCGTCGCCTGAAAGCGCTGCTGCTTGGCACCGTGGCCGAGCTGGATATAGCTCGTGCCCTCGGTCAGGCGGTAGTACGGGATGCCGCGCCGCTTGGCGGCGTCGACGATCGAGCCGGTGGACGGCCCCAGCATGTTCTCGTCGCGCACCTCCTTGAGGCGGGCGACGGCGGCGTCGAGATCGACGTCCTGGCCGTTGAACAGCTTTTCGACGATGCCCACCGCCTCGCGGCCGGCGGCCAGGCCGCACGCCTCGTCGCGGTAGCGGAAGACGACGCTGTAGACGCCCTTGTCGTAGGTATCGACCGTCTTGCCATAGCCGACCGAGAAGCCGATCATGTTCTGCAGCTCGATCGCGACGTGCTCGACCACGTGCCCCGCATAGGTGCCGGCCTCGACCCGCTGCAGGAACCCGCCGGGCGTTCCGACCGAGCAGCGGTGCTCGTAGATGCCCGGAAACAGAGCCTGCAGCTTGTCGCATAGCCCCGGCACCTGATCGCTCGGCCGGGCCTCGAGCGCGCCTATGTCAAGGCGCATGTAGATCGCCAGGTAACGGCTAAAATAGTTCGGCCCGCGAAGCGCCCTCAGCTCCAGAATCTGCACGGCCTACCCCTTCTAGGTAGCTGTTCAGGTCATCCGGACGGAGAAATCGCCGATGCTGTAGATCGTACCCGAAGCCACTCGTCAACGCATGCATGATCACGTGCGAGACGGCAACTGGCTCCCCGTCATTCAGCTCGGCCACATTAGAAGAGTTGAGTTCGGTGCAGTCAACCACGATCACGTGTCCACTGCCCATTGCCTCGAGCACGCGGCCGCCATGGACGACCACGGCGGCGTCCTCGCCGATGCCGATGCCGATGTATTCGGGGTTGGTCGCGCCCGCCTCCATCAGCCGGGTGAAGCGCCCGCGTTCGAGAAAATGGCTGTCGATGACCACGCCGTCGACGAAGCCGAGCCCTGCGCTCATCTTCACGGCGCCTTTGCGCAGGGCGTCTGCCGCCGCGCCATTGTAGATCATCGTCGACGACATCGCCGCCGCGCCAGCGCTCGTCCCGGCGATCAGCGCGCCGCGCAGGCTGGCGGCGCGCATGGCGGCGAGCAGCGGCGAGCCGCCGAGCACATGGGTCAGCCGCAGCTGGTCCCCGCCGGACATGAAGACCAGACCGCAGCGCTCGACCGTCGCCACATGCTCCGGCCGGCGAGCGTCAGCGCGGTCGCGCACGTTGAGATGGTGGACATTGGTCGCCCCGAGCCGCCCGAACGCCTCGCGATAAATGAGGAACACCTCGTCCGGAATGCCGCTCGCCGTGGTGACGACGCCGATGTCGCGGCCGCCGTCCGGCGCAAGGTCGAACACCCGCCTCAATATTACCGTCCGGGAGGTCTTGTCCTCGGCGCCGCCGATGGCGACGATCAACCCCGGACGCGATCTGGATGCTGGAAACATCGATCAATGATCGCCGCTGGAACGGCGCCTCTCCAAATCCCCGACCGCCTCTCAGGGCATCACCGCCACCGGAAGCGGCGGCAAATGCACTGGACCGGTCCGATACGTCCCCGACGATTCCCGCACCGTCGCCCCGTTTAGGAACATCAAGCTTGCCAGTCCATGAATTCTGCGGTCGGTCGAGGCACGAGCGGGCCAGAGCGGCCGGAAGTCAGACCACCATCACCGGAACTTCGGACAGTCCGGTCACCTTGTGCGAGACGCTGCCGAGCAGGTAGCCCTCGACCGATCCGTGTCCCCTGCTGCCGATCACGATCAGGTCGACATGGTTTTCGTCTGCGAAGCCGACGATTCCCCGCGCGACGGGGCCGTTCTTGACGAAGGCCCGGGGGTTCTTCGCTCCCTGCTTGCGCGCCTCGGCCTTGGCGAACTCGGCCACTTGCTTGGCGTGCTCGCGCAGCACGTCGTCCAGGTTCTCCGGCTCGACCGGGCGCACCATGGACAGCGAAGCCTCCTGGAGGCTGTGATGTCGATAGACCGTCAGGATCAAGCAGCTCGGCGTCGCAGAGCTTCGACAAGGCCGCCGCCTTTTCCAGCGCACCCGCCGCGCCCTTCGAGCCGTCGTACGGAACCAGGATTCGCTTGAACATCGGACCGGTCCTACTTGGCGAACGCCAGATCGCGCAGGAAGAGCGCGATCTGCGGGAAGAAGATCAGCGCGACCGAGACGCCCAGCAGCATGGCGATGAACGGGGGCGTGCCGCGCACCACCTCCCAGTACGGGCGCTTGAAGACGGCGATGGCCGTGAAGATGTCGCAGCCGAACGGCGGCGTGGCCGAGCCGATCGCGACCTGCAGCGTGACGATGGTGCCGACCAGCACCGGATCGAGGCCGACGCTCTTCACCACCGGGGCGAAGATCGGCACCAGCACCAGGATCACCACGATCGGGTCGACGAACATGCAGCCGATGAAGAACGCGATCGAGATCACGAACAGCACGCCGATCGGACCCATTTCGGAGATCCCGACCGAGCCCAGGATCTGCTGGGGGATTTGCGCGAACGAGATCACCCAGGAGAACGCCGCGCCGGCCGCGACGAGGATGAAGACCACCGCCGTGATCAGGCCGGTCGACTTGGCCGTGTCGTAGACGCCCTTCAGCGAGAGCTCGCGGAACACGACCACCTCGAGGATCAGCGCGTAGAGCACGCAGGCCGCCGCGGCCTCGGTCGGAGAGAAGATGCCGCCATAGATCCCGCCGATGATGATGACGGGGAAGCCCAGCGGCCAGAGCGCGTGGTAGATCGAGGCCAGCCGCTCGCCCCAGCTCGCCCTGGGCTCGGTCGGCACATTGTTCCGCGCTCGCGTAGATCATCGAGTAGATCGAGAACAGGATCAGGATCAGGATCCCGGGGCCGATCCCGGCTATGAAGAGCTCGGCGATCGAGGTGTTCGAGACCACCCCGTAGATGATCATCCCGATCGACGGCGGGATCAGGAAGGCGATGTCGGAGGCGTTGACGATCAGCGCCAGGATGAAGCTGTCGTTGTAGCCGGCCTTCAGCATGCGCGGGCGCAGCGGCGAGCCGACGGCGACCACCGTCGCCTGGGTCGAGCCGGAGACGGCGCCGAACATCGTGCAGGCCGCCGCCGTCGAGACGGCGAGACCGCCGCGGATATGGCCGACGAACTTCATGACCATGTCGATCAGCCGGTCGGCGGACTGGCCGCGCGTCATGATGTCGGCGGCAAAGATGAACATCGGCACGGCGATCAGCGAGGCGGGCTGGATGCCGGCCAGCATCTGCTGCACCATCGTCTCGAGCTGCCCGAAGCCACCGAAAAGAAAGAAGAAGCCGATGAATGCTCCGCAGATCAGCGGGATCATCATCGGAAACCCGAGCAGCAGCAGGCCGATCATGACCGAGAAGATGGTGACCGCCATGGTTCAGACCTCCCGCTCGTCCTCTTCGTACCCCTCGAGCACGCCGGTCGAGAGATAGATGTCGTCCTCGAGGAGGTTCTTCACCGCGGTCAGGACGTACTGGACGCCCGTCATGAAGAAGCCGATGGGCGCCCAGACGTAAATCCACCAGACCGGGACCTGCAGGGCCGGCAGCAGGCGCCCCTGCCCGGCAGAGGTCACGATGAAGCCGTAGGAGTAGTAGCACAGGCCGAACATGAAGACGGCCGTCACCAGCGTGATCCCGACCATCAGCGCCTTGCGCCCCTTCGGCGGCAGCGTGTCGTAGATCGCCGACATCCGGATGTGGCGGCCATGCCGCGCGGCATAGCTGATGCCAGCGAAGGTGATCAGGATGATCAGGAGCCGGTTCAGCTCTTCCGAGAAGAAGATGCTGCTCTGGAACACGAACCTGCCGACGACGTTCGCGACCGTGTTCAGCGCCATCAGCAGCACGCCAGCGGCCAGCAGCACCGCCTCGATCCGCGCTATCACGACATCGATCGTGCCGAGCACCCCCGGCAGCGCCGAGCGGTAATCCTCCATGTCCGGCTGGTCGACGGCCGAGGTCTGCGTCTTGTCGGCGACGGGCTCGTTCGGGTTCGTCACGCGCGCTCTCCCGCTGGCGGCAGGCGGACCGGGCGGCGTGCGCCGCCCGGGAGTCCTGCTGGGTCGGTTCAGCCCGAGGTCGCGGACTTCGCCTGCTCGAGATCCTTCTTCATCTGGTCGAGGATCGCCTTGCCGCTCTCGCCGGTCATCTCGACGAAGGTCTTCTCAACCTGGTCCGCGGCCTTCATGAAGGGCTGGCGCTCTTCCTCGCTCAGCGTGTTGATCTGCATCTCGGGCTTGGCCTTCTTGATGTTGGCCAGTGCCTGCTCCTGCAGCCCCTTCTGATACTCGACGATGTAGTCGAAGGCGGCATCGGTCGCGTTCTCGATCAGCTTCTGGTCCTCCTCGGACAGCCCGTCATAGAACGGCTTGTTGGCCATCACCGCGGTGGTGAAGTTGTTGTGGCCGATGCAGGTGATGACGTCGGTCACCTCGTACATCTTGGTCGATTCGAGGAAGAAGCCCGGGTTCTCCTGACCCTGGATGATGCCGGTCTGCATCGCGCCATAGACCTCTCCCCAGGGCAGCGGGGTCGGCACTGCGCCGAAGGCCTTGTAGCTCTCGACGAGGAGCGGATTGGTCATGACCCGGAACTTGACCTCGTTCAGGTCCGCGGGGCTCTTCACCGGCTTCTGCGTGGTCATGCAGACCTCGCCCTCGGGAAACATGGTGAGCAGCTCCAGCCCTTGCTGGGCGTAGAGCTCTGGGAACGTCTCGTTGATCGCCTTCGAGTTGCGAAAGAATTCGACGAGCGTATCGTGCTCCTGCGGCAGCAGGTAAGGCACGAAGAATACCTGCGCCTCCGGGATCAGCGCCCCGGTGAAGCCGGGCGACTGGTCGACGAACTGGAGGATGCCGGCCTGCGCCTGCTCGAGGAGCTGCGCACTTTCGCCAAGCGTGCCGAACGGATAGAGTTCGACCGTGTGGTCGCTGTTCGCCTCGATCTCCTCCTTGAACTTCTGGGCGAAGACGTTCTGAACGTCCTGCGCAGCCGCCTCCTCTGTGGCATAGCGCCAGGTGTCGGCCCCGGCGCCCGCGGTTGTGCCGAGCGCGATGGCAGCCGCGCCGAGTCCCCTTAGAACCATGGATCTGCGGTCTGTCATATCGGTCGTTCCTTCCTGTCGTTGCGTCTTACCCGCTCGGCAAGGCGAGCGGTTGGCGCCCCGGGAATGCGATGCCAGCCGCTGCAAGTCAGCTTGGCAAACGACCAACTCCACGTCGCCCGCGAGGGCGCCCGGGGATATCACAGACGAGACCACCCGCACATTGCAGGGCCGGCTTGTCCATTGCAGACATCGTGCGCCGAACCTCAACCGCCACGTTAACCAAGTCAACCCTTGTGCGCCGCAAGAACCGCAACTCGCCCGGTCGCAATCCGCTCAGTCCGGCTGTCGCGATTGACAATCGGCGGGGGCTGTCGGAGCAAGCCGCCATGCCCCCGCCGTTGCTCGACGACCGCGACATCCAGATCCTCTCGGTGCTCAGCCGCGAGGGACGGATCTCGAAGACCGAGCTGGCGCGGCGCGTGAACCTTTCGGCGACGCCCTGCTGGGAGCGGCTGAAGCGGCTGGAGGACGCGGGTCTCATCACCGGCTACCGCGCCGAAATCGCGCTGTCGCGCCTGGGGCCGCACGTGATCGTCTTCGTGCTCGTCGAGCTAGAACGGCATCGCAGCGAGATGTTCCAGGCCTTCGAGCGCGCTGTCGGTCCCCTGGACGAGATCGTGGCCTGCTGGTCGATCGGCGGCGGCTTCGACTACCTCCTCCAGGTGGTGACGCGCGACATCGACAGCTATCAGCGCCTCATCGACACGCTGCTCGAGGCGCGGCTCGGCGTGGCGCGCTATTTCAGCTACATCGTCACCAAGCAGGTGAAGGCGCCAGGCGCCGTGCCCCTCGAAGCCATTCTGGCCGACGCCGGGAGGAAGTGACCGGCAGGGAGCGGAACTTCAGGCAGGTTCTCTCCCGTCGCCCCCGAGATCAGAGGATTCCTCCGCCGTGCCGGCGGTAGACTTCGCGTGCAGGCAAGGGAGCTTGATCATGGGCATTCAGCAGGAAATCGCCGCCGACCTGATGTCGGGACTCGCCGACCGGAAGCTGGTGCGCGCCTTCTCCTATGTCGGAGGCTCGTGGGTGGCGGCAAAGAGCGGCGCCACGCTGGCCGTGAGGAATCCGGCCGACGGGGAAACCATCGGCCGGGTCGCGAGGCTCTCGGCGGAGGAGAGCGCCGCGGCCGTCGACCATGCGCAGAGGGCGTTCCAGGACTGGGCCGCGGCGCTGCCCCAGCAGCGCTCGGCGATCCTGCGCCACTGGTACGAGCTCATGCTGGCGCACCGCGAGGACCTCGCGCGCATCATGACCTTCGAGCAGGGCAAGCCGCTGTCCGAGGCGCGCGGCGAGATCGACTACGCCGCCTCCTTCGTCGAGTTCTACGCCGAGGAGGCCAAGCGCCCGAACGTCGAGGGCGTCACCTCGCACCTGCCCGACGCCGAGGTCGAGATCTGGCGCGAGCCGGTCGGCGTCGCGGCGCTGATCACGCCATGGAACTTCCCCTCGGCCATGCTGACGCGCAAGGCGGCTGCGGCGCTGGCGGCGGGCTGCACCGTGGTGGCCCATCCCTCGGCCGAAACGCCGTTCTCTGCGCTGGCGCTGGCCGAGCTCGCCGAGCGCGCCGGCCTGCCGGCCGGCGTCTTCAACGTCGTCACCGGCCACGCCCCGGAGGTCGTCAAACCGTGGACCGAGGATCCGCGGGTGCGCGCGCTCTCGTTCACCGGCTCGACCGAGATCGGACGGCTGCTCTACCGCCAGTCCGCCGACACCATTAAGCGCCTGGTGCTCGAGCTCGGTGGCCACGCGCCCTTCCTGGTCTTCGCCGACGCCGACCTGGACAATGCCGTGGGCGAGGCCGTCAAGGCCAAGTACGCGACGACCGGCCAGGATTGCCTCGGCGCCAACCGCTTCCTCGTCGAACGCCCGGTCTATGACGAGTTCTGCCGCCGCTTTGCCGAACGCAGCGCCGCGCTGACCCTCGGTCCCGGCATCGAGGATTGCGACCTCGGCCCACTGATGAACGAGCGGGCCGCAGCCAAGCAGGAGGAACACGTGGCGGACGCGCTCGCCCGCGGCGCCCGCCTCCTCTGCGGCGGCGAGCGCGACCCGCAGGGGCCGCTCTTCTACCCGGCGACCGTCCTCGCGGACGTTCCGCGCGACGCCTTGATCTTCCGCGAGGAGACGTTTGGCCCCGTCGCCGCCATCGCGCCCTTCGACAGCGAGGCCGAGGCCATCGAAGCCGCCAACGCTACCGAGTACGGTCTGGTCGCGTACCTGCACACGCAGGACCCGCGGCGGATCTATCGCGCCAGCCGGGCGCTCACGTTCGGCATGGTCGCCGTCAACCGCACCAAGGTCACCGGCGCGCCGATCCCCTTCGGCGGGATGAAGCAATCCGGCCTCGGCCGCGAAGGCGCCCGCCACGGCCTCGAGGCCTTCACCGAGATCAAGTACGTCTGCCGCGACTGGGCCTGAGCCCGAGCAGCCGAGAAAGGAAAAACCGATGCTCACCAACGACCAGCTCGCCGCCTGGGACCGGGACAGCTTCCTGCATCCCTCGACCCATCTCGCCCAGCACGCCCGGGGCGAGTCGTCCAGCCGGATCATCACCGGCGGCAAGGGGGTCTATATCGAGGACCGTGACGGCAAGCGCCTGCTCGACGCCTTTGCCGGGCTCTACTGCGTCAACGTCGGCTACGGCCGCACCGAGATCGCCGACGCCATCGCCAAGCAGGCGCATGAGCTCGCCTATTACCACGCCTATGTCGGCCACGGCACCGAGGCATCCATCACGCTCGCCAAGATGATCATGGACCGCGCGCCGGCCGGCATGTCCAAGGTCTATTTCGGCCTGTCCGGCTCTGACGCGAACGAGACCAACATCAAGCTGGTCTGGTACTACAACAACATCGTCGGCCGGCCGGAGAAGAAGAAGATCGTCTCGCGCTGGCGCGGCTATCACGGATCGGGCCTGGTGACGGGCTCGCTGACGGGGCTGAAGCTCTTCCACGACAAATTCGACCTGCCCCTCGACCGCATCCTGCACACCGAGGCGCCGTACTATTTCCGCCGTCCGCGGCTCGACATGTCAGAGGCCGAGTTCACCTCCCACTGCGCGGCCGAGCTCGAGGCGCTGATCGAGCGCGAGGGCGCCGACACGATTGCCGCCTTCATCGGCGAGCCGGCGCTGGGCACCGGCGGCCTGGTGCCGCCGCCGGAAGGCTATTGGCAGGCGATCCAGCCGATCCTGAAGAAGCACGACATCCTGCTGATCGCCGACGAGGTCGTCACGGGCTTCGGCCGGCTCGGCTCGATGTTCGGCTCGCTGCATTACGGGATCGAGCCCGACTTCATCACCATCGCCAAGGGCCTGACCTCGGCCTATGCGCCGCTCTCGGGCTCGATCGTCTCCGACCGCGTCTGGAAGGTGCTGGAGCAGCGGCACCGACGAGAACGGCCCCATCGGCCACGGCTGGACCTATTCGGCCCATCCCATCGGCGCCGCGGCCGGCATCGCCAACCTGAGCTGGTCGACAGCCTCGGCCTCGTCGCCAACGCCGCCGAGACCGGCGCCTACTTCAACGGAGCGCTGAAAGATGCGCTGGGCCGGCACCCGAACGTCGGCGACATCCGCGGCGAGGGCCTGCTCTCCGCCGTGGAGTTCGTCGAGGAGCGCGAGGGTCGTCGCTTCTTCGACCCTTCGGCCAAGGTCGGTGCGCGCGTCACCCAGGCACTGCTCGCGAGGGGCGTCATCGCCCGAGCGATGCCGCAAGGCGACATCATCGGCTTCGCCCCACCGCTTTGCCTGTCCCGCGACGAGGCCGATAAGGTTGTGGCGGCGATCGCTGGCGCAGTGAAGGACACGCTCGGCTGACCGATCCGTGGAGGCCCTTCTCCATCTTCGACCGCCACAGAACGCTTCCTGCGCGGCAGAGAGCGTTCTTGCGAACTCATGGGCTCAAGGTGCCTTGCCCGCTTGAGAAGCTCGCGCGGGGGCCAAACCTTCGCCGTCGGCTGTGGGAATGCGCGTCGACAGCAACACAGGCGGCGGGACACTGGAGACCAGAGCGCCAGGGTTTCCGCCGTTGCGGCGCAGATGGTCCTACCGAGGTCGCATGTGGCGTTGTGATCGCCCGCGATCTCCACCTCTGATGGCAACAGGGAATCAGGAGACCGTCCATGCCGAGTGCCGAGCCAAACTTCACGCGCGAGGAATATGCCGAGCGGCTCTCGCGGACGCGCAGCGCGATGGCCGAGGCGGGGCTGGACGCCCTCGTCACCGTCGATCCCTCGAACATGGCCTGGCTGACCGGCTATGACGGCTGGAGTTTCTACACGCCGCAGGCCGTGATCGTCGGGCCCGAGGGCGATCCGCTCTACTGGGGCCGGCGGATGGATGCGGTCGGCGCGACGCTGACCTGCTACATGGCGGACGACGACATCGTCGGCTATCCGGACAATTACGTCATGTCGACTGTGCGCCACCCGATGCAGCACCTTGCGGGCCTGCTGCGCGAGCGCGGGCTGGCGCGTGGCCGCATCGGCGTCGAACTCGAGAACTACTACTACAGCGCCAAGGCGCACGCCGTGCTGCAGGCCGAGCTCACGCAAGGCGAACTGGTCGACGCCACGGCACTGGTGAACTGGCAGCGCGCCGTCAAATCGCCGGCCGAGATCCGCCTGATGCGCCGCGCCGCGAAGATCAGCGAGCGGATGCAGGCGCGTGCCTTCGAGGTGATCGCTCCGGGCGTCCGCGGCAACGAGGTGGCGGCCGAGGTCTACCAGACCGCGATCTACGGCGCCGAGGACGAGGAGGGCCGCTTTGGCGGCGACTATCCTGCCATCGCGCCGCTGATGCCGGCCGGCAAGGACACGACCGCGGCGCACCTTTCCTGGACCGACAAGGCCTATGCGCCCAATCTCGGTGTCTTCTTCGAGATCTCGGGCTGCGTCCGGCGCTATCACGCGCCGCTCTGCCGGACCGTCTGGCTGGGCGAGCCGCCGGCCGAGATGCGCCGGTCCGAGGCGGCGCTGATCGAGGGCATCGACGCCGGCATCGACGCGGCCCGCGCCGGCAACACCACGGGAGACATCGCGCGCGCCTTCTATGGCGTGCTGGCCAAGCACGGGATCCAGCGCGAGGGCCGCTGCGGCTATCCGATCGGGCTCAGCTACCCGCCGGATTGGGGCGAGCGCACCTACTCGATCCGGCCCGAGGACGAGACCTTGCTGCAGCCCAACATGACCTTCCATTTCATGCCTGGCCTCTGGGGCGCCGAATGGGGTCTGGAGATCACCGAATCCCTGCGCATACGCGACCAGGGCGCCGCCGAATGCCTGACCGACTATCCGCGCAAGCTGTTCGTCAAATGACCAGCGCGCCGGACATGACGGGGGCGCTGGCCGAGACGAGGTCGATCCTGCGTGACCTGATCGGCTTCCCGACGATCTCGGTCGACAGCAATCTCGAGCTGATCGCCTATGCCAATGCGCGGCTCGATGCGCTCGGCGCCAAGACGCACCTGACGCTCAGCCCGGCCGGCGACAAGGCGAACCTCTTCGCCACCATCGGGCCTGACGTGGACGGCGGCGTCGTGCTCTCCGGGCACACCGACGTCGTGCCGGTGGCCGGGCAGGAATGGTCGACCGACCCTTTCACGGCGCACGAGGCGGACGGGCTGGTCTATGGCCGCGGCGCCTGCGACATGAAGGGCTTCATCGCCTGCGCACTGGCCATGGCGCCGCGCTTCGCCGAGGCCGGGCTCGCGCGCCCGCTGCACCTGGCGCTGACCTTCGACGAGGAGACCGGCTGCCTCGGCGCCCCCCTGCTGCTGGCGGCGCTGCTCGACCAGGGGCGGCTGCCGGGCCTGTGCATCGTCGGCGAGCCGACCGAGATGCGCATCATCGAGGGCCACAAGGGCTGTCACGAATACACCACCCGCTTCACCGGGCTCGAAGGCCACGGCTCGCGCCCGGAGGCGGGCGTCAACGCCTGCGAATACGCCGCGCGCTATGTCGGCGAGCTCTTGGCGACCGGCGAGGCGCTGCGCGGCCGGGCACCCGCCGGCAGCCGCTTCGAGCCGCCCTGGACGACCGTCTCGGTCGGCGCCATCCGCGGCGGCATCGCGCACAACGTCATCCCGAACCGCTGCGAGGTCGACTGGGAGTTCCGGCCCGTGAGCCGCGACGACGCCGCCTTCGTCAAGGACCGCGTCTGGCGCTTCGCCGACGAGGAGCTGCTGCCGCGCATGCGCGCCGTCCACCCCGAGGCCACGATCGAGACCGAGACGGTCGGCGAGGTCGGCGGCCTCGAGCCCATGCCCGACTCCGAGGCGGTGCGCGTCGTCACCGAGCTGACCGGCGGCAACGAGACGGGGCTCGTCGCCTTCGGCACCGAGGCCGGGCTCTTCCAGCGCGCCGGCATCCCGGCCGTCGTCTGCGGCCCCGGCTCGATCGCCCAGGCCCACAAGCCCGACGAGTTCGTCTCGCTCGACCAGCTCTCGCAGTGCCTCGGCATGATCGAGCGGCTGCTGCCCCGGCTGGGCGCGTGACGCCCCCGGTCGGCCTCGCCGCGATGCTGCGCGTTCAGCGCCCGCGCGTGCGGCGGCTCGCCTGCGCGGCGGGCGCACGCATCCCTGCAAGGCTCCGGTCTATCTGATGCCACACGGCCTCACGCTCGCCGATGTCTTCGCCGCCAGGCGCCGCATCGCCGGGACGGCGCTCGAGACCCCCCTGGTGCCCTCGCCCTTTCTCTCGGCGGCGGCCGGACACGAGTTCCTGCTGAAGCTCGAGATCTGCCAGCCGATCGGCGCGTTCAAGCTGCGCGGGGCGGCGAACGCCGTCCTCTCGCTGCCGGAGGACGTCGCTGGCGTCACCTGCTGCTCGACGGGCAACCACGGCCGTGGCGTCGCCTGGGCGGCCCGCGCGCGGGGCATGCGCGCCGTCATCTGCATGTCGTCGCTCGTGCCCGAGGCCAAGGTCCGGGGCATCCGCGCCCTCGGTGCCGAGGCGCGCATCGTCGGGCGCAGCCAGGACGACGCGCAGGCCGAGGCCGACCGTCTGGTGGCCGAGGAGGGGCTGACCGACATCTCGCCCTTCGACGACCCGCTGGTGATCGCCGGCCAGGCGACGATCGGGCTCGAACTGCTCGAGGCGCGGCCCGACCTCGAGACGATCCTCGTGCCGCTGTCGGGCGGCGGGCTGGCCGGCGGCATCGCGCTGGCGGCGAAGGCGATCAAGCCTGGCATCCGCGTGATCGGGGTCAGCATGGACCGGGGCGCGGCGATGCACGCCTCGCTGCAGGCCGGGCATCCGGTCGAGGTCGAGGAGCGGCCGAGCCTCGCCGACAGCCTCGGCGGCGGCGTCGGGCTCGCCAACCGCCTGTCCTTCCCGCTCTGCCGCGATTTGCTCGACGATGTCGTGCTGGTCAGCGAGGACGAGATCTATCGCGCGCTGCAGACGGTCTACTACGAGGACCGCATCGTCTGCGAAGGCGCCTGCGTCGTCGGCATCGCCGCCCTGCAGGCCGGCCGGCTGCCGCCACTCGGCGGACCGGTCGCGACGATCATAACCGGGCGCAATCTCGACATGAAGCTCCATGCCGACATCATGCAGGGTCGCGACGTCCGGCTCGGCGACCTGACCGTGAGGGGGCAGCCCTATGCCGCGTGACATCGCGATCCTGACCGAGGCCGATCTGCGCGAGCTGGTCCGCCTCGACCTGGCGGCGGTCGATGTCGTCGAGCGCGCCTTCGCGGCGCTCGCCAGCGGAGACGTCGTGATGCCGCCGATCCTGTCGATGGAGATCCCGGACGCGCATGGCGAGGTCGACGTCAAGACCGCCTACATCCCGGGCTTCGACGGCTTCGCCGTGAAGGTCTCGCCGGGCTTCTTCGACAATCCCAAGCTGGGACTGCCCAGCCTGAACGGGCTGATGATCCTCTTCTCGGCGCGCACCGGGCTGGTCGAGGCGCTGCTGCTCGACAACGGCTATCTGACCGACATCCGGACGGCGGCCGCCGGCGCCGTGGCCGCCCGGCATCTCGCCCCCGAGCGCGTCGAGACGGCCGGCGTGATGGGCACGGGCGTGCAGGCACGCCTGCAGATCGAGGCCGCCCGGCTGGTCCGGCCCTTCAGCCGCGTCCTCGTCTGGGGCCGCGACGCTGACAAGGCTGCCGCCTGCGCCGACGACCTCGCGGCCCGTCTCGGGGTCGAGGCCCGCGCCGAGCCCGACCCGGCGCGGCTCGTCGCCGAAAGCCAGCTCGTCGTCACCACCACGCCCGCCCGCACGCCGGTGCTGCGCGCCGACTGGCTGCATCCCGGTCTGCACGTGACCGCGATGGGCTCGGATCAGGCCGGCAAGAACGAGGTCGAGCCCGCCGCGCTCGCCCGCGCCGACCTCTACGTTGCCGACCGTGTCAGCCAGTGCGCGTCGCTCGGCGAGCTCCGTAGCGCTGTCGAGGCGGGGCTGTTGTCGTCGGACAAGGTGCCGGAACTCGGCTCCATCGTCGCCGGTCGTGTCGCGGGCCGGACGTCGGACGACCAGATCACCCTCTGCGACCTGACGGGCACGGGCGCGCAAGACACGGCGATCGCCAGCCATGCCGTTGCACTGCCCCGTCGTGCAGGTCTGGGCCAAACGTTCACGGCATAGGCCCTTCGCGGGCCGGCGCTGGTCACAAAGACTTCCGCTCGCGGTGCTCCTCGAAGGTTCGCCGCTGGCCCCCTGCCTGGCCGCGCGGCGGCTATCCTTCGGAGCCTGGCACCCGAGCGATCAGCGGCCAACCGTTTTGTTGGGGCGTGGACGGGCCGTCGAAATCGGCTCGGCACAGCAAACCCATCCGGAGTCCATATGATTATGACTGGTGCCTTGCCCCAGTCGCGTGGGCAGACTGCCGAGGACCCCGTCAGAGCAGCGGCAGCTCGTAGAGCCTCCCGAGCCCGGGGACCGCGTCGTCGACGCCTGCCAGCCGCAGGCAGTGCCAGATCATCGCATGGTTCGACGAGGTGACGGGGACGCCGAGTTCGCCCTCGATCGACTTCGCCGCCTCCAGCAGGCGCAGCGAGGTGCAGGCGACGAACAGGGCATCGATCTCGGCTGCATCGGCGATCTTCCGCGCCGCCGCCGCGCAGCGAGGCTGGCGAGATCGCCGCGACCGTCGGGTCGTGTCCCTCGTTGAACGAGCCGAAGACCGGAATCTCGAAGCCGGCCCCCTCGATATAGCGCTGGACGGTGGCGTTCACCTCGGCGGCATAGGGGGTCAGCACGCCGATCCGCCGCGCGCGCAGGGCGCGAAACGCCGCGAACGCTGCCGTGATCGGCGTCGTCGCCCTGGCCTCGGGCTTTGCTTGGGCGAGCAGCTCGAAGACCCGCTCTTCGCCGAGGATCATCGACGCCGAGGTACAGCCGAAGGCGACGACGTCGAAGCGGTCGCCCGGCAACAGCAGCTCGGCCGCCGGCGCGATGCGACCCTCCATCGCGGCCAATGTCTGCGAGTTGATCGTCGTGTCGTTCCAGAGTCGGGCCGTGTAGAGCGCGACACCCGGCAGATGCGCCAGCACGGTCCGAAACTCGTGCTCGAGCGTGTAATCGGTCGCCAGCGCCACGAGGCCGAGCCGCGCGCGCGCAGCAACGCCGGCATCGGTCTCGAAGGGAATGCGCTCGATCAGCCGGGTTGCCTCGGGCTTCGCGGTCGCCACGCTCATGCCGCCCTCATCGCCTGATTCATCATTTTCATGGCTGATATGCCGATCCTTATCCAACTCCCGGCGATCAGGTCGCCCGTTGTGAGTGTGGAGCAGGCGCCCATCGTCCAGCCCATATTCCATTGCCATATGCCGAGCCACAGTTTCGACAGCGCCATCGGCACGCCTGACGACCTCACAGGGCCGAAAT
Source organism: uncultured Bacillaceae bacterium (assembly GCA_963763245.1). Lineage (GTDB taxonomy): Bacteria > Pseudomonadota > Alphaproteobacteria > Rhodobacterales > Rhodobacteraceae > Thermohalobaculum. The sequence goes on along the minus strand of CAVXNU010000011.1, from coordinate 214,809 downwards.
GCGGCTGCTACGGTGCTCCAGCTCAACCCTCCGGTGGGAGAGTGCCAGCGAAAAAGTCAGCGTGAAACGACCGGTTCGGGTCGCGCATCGCCCGCCCCGTAGGCGGTTCTGAGGGCACTTCGGCCATAGCAGACTCGCTGTGCAGCGCCCAGTATGCGCCTGAGCGCTCATTTCGCGCTACCAGAACGCTGTTCCTCTCCCGGGACCAAAGAAGCCGTGGCTCTTCCGCAGAGCTGCGGGATGCCAGCCGGGGTTGCCTTTTCACGCCGCTCGGGCCTGATGGCAGCGGCGATACCGAGGGTCGGCGCAATGGAGCCAGAGAAGAAGGGCTGGAACCGGCCGGAACGGGAGCAAGCCGGCAACTGGCGCAGATTAGCGGTGGTCGCTGTGCTTTCGCTCTGCGGGCTGGCGGTCTGGCTCGCGGCGCCGTGGGTCGAACGCATGCTGCTCGGCGACTTTGACTTCGCGGATCTCGAGCGGCCCGCCGGCTTTCGACGCATCGCCGGCGGAGATGTCTCCGGCGCGTCGGATCCGCTGGCCGGCCTGGGCGGCGCGTCGGATGCGACCGACGGCGCGGCGGCCGATCCGGAGGGGCGGGCGCTTTGCCTGGCCTTGTTCGGGGCGGAGCCGGCGGCAGGCGTGGTTCCGATCGCCTATTTCTCGGACTATCGCTGTCCCTATTGCCGCGTCCTGTCGGAGCGCCTCGCGGCACTGGAGGAGGAGCGGCCGGGCGAGGTGCGCATCGCCTGGCACGAATGGCCCGTCTTCGGGCCAGCCTCGGACCTCGCCGCCAGGGCAGCTCTGGCCGCGCGGCGACAGGATGCGTATGCGGCGTTCCACAGGCGGCTGATGCGCACGTCTTTCGTGCCGACCCCTGCGTATCTGACGAGCCTGGCGGAGGAGATCGGCATCGAAGCCGACCGCCTGCTCGACGACATGCAGAGCGCGGACGTAGACCGCGAGCTGGCCGAAGCCCGCGCGCTCGCCGCGACCTTCGGCTTTCCCGGCACGCCGGGTCTGGTCGTCGGCCGCACGGCGGTGGTCGGGGCGATCGGCGAGGCCAAGCTGCGGGCGCTGGTCGACCGCGAGCTCGCCGACGGTGCGATCGACGCCTGCGGATGAGGACTCGGGGCGCCCAGGGCTGGTGCGGAGCCGCCATCGCCCCAGCCCTGGCGACCTCGGCGCTCTGGCTCGCGCCGGTGGGAGACGCTGCCGCCCGCCTCGTCGGAGCCAGCCTTCCGCCGTACGGGACGCCGGAAAAGGTGACTTCCGTCGTGCTTGCCAGGCTGCCGCACGTTCGGGATCCGTCTCGGCCACGGCCGCAGCAATCACCATGTCGTCTTCGGGGGGTGCGATGCTCACGGCGGCCTCGGGCAACATTCTCCTGCCGGCCTCCACCGTCGTGTCCAAGACCGGCCGGGCGTCCGAGCGCAAGCTGCCGATAATATAACTCGGTGGGCCACCCAACCTGCAATGCTGGACGAAACACTCCGCCGGCGCGCAGATGGATATTGCCGGCCGACGCCCGTCATCGGACAAGAGCGGATTTGACGAGCGAGAGCACCGCGTCGAGATCGAATGCCGCGCTGGCGATCGCCTCAGTATATTCGCCGTCGCCGTCTGCTGCTGCAGCGCATCGCTCAATTCGGCGGTGCCCCCTGCACTTCCTCGAACAACCGGACGTTCTCGATCGCGATCGTCGCCACACCGAGCGCGGCATCGGAGCTTGCGCGGTTCGCCGTCATACGTCTTGCGCCTCTAGCGGCTCTTTCCGATCGCTTCCGATCCCTGAGCGCCGCTTGGCGCGGCAGGCGGTCGGCGCTATCTGCACCGCCGCGCGCGGCTCGTCTCGGTGCTCCGACAAGGCGCGGCGGCGACCACGCCGCTGATCATTCCGGTGGATGGCGCGCAGCTTGCAAGGGTGGGATTTTTGGCGTGCCGCGCGATTTCAGCCGCCACCGCCACCGCCACCGCCACCAGCGCCACCGCCACCAGCGCCACCGCCACCAGCGCCACCGTCATCCGAGCCTGCGCCCCCGCCGGCGCTACCGCCGGCTCCAGCGCCGCCCGCGCCAGTCGCGGCTCGGTCCCGCTCGCGCGCGCGGTCCCGGTCGCGCTCGCGCTCCTGAAGATTAAATCGTTCGCGCAGCAGCAGGTATTGGCGCTCAAGCAGCTGAATTCGCTCATGCAGGAGATCGTGTTCCAGCTCTTGGACCTGAAGCTGGTCGCGCATCTGGTCCATGTCGCGGTCCCTGTCCAAGTCGCGATCCCTGTCCTGGTCCAGGTCGAGGTTCTGAAGGGTAGTCCGGTCAGGGGTCTGGTCCTGGGCGGCGGCCTGCCCCGCCACCAGCAGGCCCGTGGCCAGAGCCGCCATCAGTAATTGTCGCATCGTCCCGACCTCCGTCACTTGGGTTCTGTCGCTGCAGGGCACCCCCCTTGCGTCACTCATTCGGACCGTCGCGGAAGAGCGACCGGCGGGCATTGACTCCGGTCAATCCGGACGCGCTCGATCACATCCGGGCTGCGCGTCCTTCATCTGCTCGTCAGGGCTGGGGCTGCGGCGTCTCGGCCGTGCTCGGCGGCAGGATCGGGTAGACGACCTGCGGCTGGTCGCCGGTCAGGCTCTCGAGAAAGGCGACGATCTCCTTCGCCTGGCCCGACTCGAGCGCCGCGCCGAGCTGCGCCGTCCCCATGATCTCGACCGCCGTCTCGAGGTCCCAGACCGAGCCCGAATGGAAGTAGGGCAGCGTGATCGCGACGTTGCGCAGCGACGGCACCTTGAAGACGTAAGCGTCCTCCTCGGCCCGCGTCACCGCGAACCGGCCCTTGTCGTCGGGCGGCATGACCGACCATTCCGGCTTCTCGACGACGCCGAAAGGCTGGTAGCCGTTGCCGCCGAGGTTTACGCCGTTGTGGCAGGCGACGCAGCCCTGGTCGAGGAAGAGCTGCAGGCCGGCCTTCGCGCGGTCATCGAGCGCCGCGTCGTCGCCGCGCAGGAAGCGGTCGAAGGGCGCGTTCGGGGTGATGAGCGTCGCCTCGAAGGCGGCGATCGCCGCCTCGGCATTGGCGAAGGTGATCGGATCGGCCTCTGCGGGGAAGGCCGCCTCGAAGAGCGGGCGGTAGCCGGGGATGCCCGCCAGCATCTCGAGAACGTGGCTCTCGCTCGAGGCCATCTCGACCGGGTTCACCATCGGCCCCCCAGCCTGCTCCTTGAGGTCCGCCGCGCGCCCGTCCCAGAACTGCGCGGTATTGTGAACCGCGTTCAGCACCGTCGGCGAGTTGCGCCCGCCCTTCTGCCACCGGTGCCCGAGCGAGACGGAGGCGATGTCGGCGCCGCCGGTGCCGAGGTTGTGGCAGGTGTTGCAGCTGATGTTGTGGCCTTCCGACAGCCGCGGGTCGAAGAAGAGCTTGGTGCCGAGCTCGACGAGCGCCGGCGCGGGCGCCGGGTCGGGCGCGTCGGGGAGAGGCTGGATCAGCGCGAGCGCCTGCTCGCGCAGGGCTGCGTCGTCGGCGTGACCTGCGGCCGCGGCGAGCATGGCGGCGATGGCCGACCCCAGCGACAGGACCGTTCTCCGATGCGGGTTGGTCGTCATCACAAACTCCATTGGTTGGTGGGCGAGGGAAGACTGCAGGGATCTCAACCCGACGCAATGACTCCGATCAATGCCGCTCAGGGATTGCGGACGGCCGCGCCTCTTCCCGTTCGGCGTGCCGATTCGGGGCGCTGGCGGCCTGAGGGGCGCGCCCGGATCTGGCCGCCTTTGGCGATCCGGCCGCTGTGAGGCTGCCGCGAGGCGGATCTGGCATCCCTCCACGGCCCTATCTGGCGGCCGACGGTCAAGAACTTGGCCCTTGTGGCACGATCCGCAGCGCGCGCAGCGCGTTCAGGATGACGGCGACGTCGATCGCTTCCTGCAGCAGCGCACCCTGCACCGGGGTGAGATAGCCGAAGGCGGCGGCCACCATGCCGAGGACCGAGAGCCCGAGCCCCGCAACGACGCTCTCGACGGCGATGCGGCGCGACCGCCGGGCGACTTCGATGCCGGCACCGAGCCGGTCGATCCGGTCGACCAGCAGGACGACGTCGGCCGCCTCGGCCGAGGCGGCCGCGCCGCGGGCGCCCATGGCCACCCCCACATCGGCCGCGGCAAGCGCCGGGGCATCGTTGACGCCGTCGCCGACCATCATGACCGGGCCGTTCTTTCTCTCGCTCAGCACGAGGAGAACCTTCTGGTCGGGCGTCAGCCCCGCGCGCAGCCCGTCGAGGCCGAGCCCCTCGGTCACGCGCTCGGCCACTTCGGCCCGGTCGCCCGTCGCGAGGAGAACGCGCGCGATGCCTTCCCGGCGCAGGCCGGCGATCATCCCCGCCACGCCCTCGCGCAAGGGGTCGGCCATCACGAGATGGCCCGCCAGCTGGCCATCGACCGCCACCGCGACGAGGAGGGCGCCAGCCGCGCGCGCCGGATGGCCGCCTGCCGTGCGCCCGACCTTCCGAGCGACGAAGTCGTTGCTGCCGATTGCGACACTGCGCCCCTCGACGCGCCCGGCCACGCCTTCGCCGGGGACTTCCGCGACTTCCAAGGGCACCGGCAGGGCGAGGCCCCGCTCCTTCGCCGCCGCGACGATGGCTTGGGCGACGGGGTGCTTCGACGCCTGGTCGAGCGCCGCCGCGAGCCGCAGGAGATCGTCCTCGGCCATTCCGCCCGGGCTGTCGATCGAGACGATCCGGGGCCGGCCGTCGGTGAGGGTGCCGGTCTTGTCGAGGATGAGCGTGCGGATGCGCGCCATCGTCTCGAGCGGCTTCGCTCCCTTGATCAGGACGCCGAAATGCGCGGCCCGCGACAGGCCGGCGACCAGCGCCACCGGCACGGCGAGGATCAGCGGACAGGGTGTCGCCACCACGAGAACGGCGACGGCGCGGATGGGATCGCCCGTGACCCACCACGCGGCGGAGGCCAGCGCGACGGTGACGGCGAGAAAGCCGAGCGACCAGCGATCCGCCAGCCGCGACATCGGTGCCTTGGACCGCTGCGCCTCCTCGACGAGGCGGACGATCCCCGCATAGGTGCTTTCCTTCGCAAGCCGGGTCGCCGTGAGGTCGAAGGCCTCGCCCGAATTGGTCGACCCGCTCATGGCGTCGTCGCCCTGGCCGAGCCGGACCGGCAGGGATTCCCCGGTCAGCGCCGAGGTGTCGAGAAAGGCGGTCGTCGAGGCGATGGTGCCGTCAACGGGAACGACGTCGCCCTGTCGGATGAGCAGCCTGTCGCCGGGTGCGATCTCGTCGAGCGGCACCTCCTCGAGCCCGCCATTCCGGTGCCGTGTCGCCGTGCGCGGTACGCGCGACAGGAGGTCGTGCATCTCGCGCCGCGCGCGCCCCTCGGCAAAGCTCTCGAGGAAGGTGCCACCGGAATACATCAGCGCGACGACGGCGGCCGCCAGCGCCTCGCCGAAGGCGAGCGCCGCCGACATGGAGAGCGCCGCGACGATGTCGAGCCCCACTTCGCCGCGCCGCAGGCTGCGCAGGATCTCCACCAGAAGGGCCGCGAGGACCGGCAGCACCCCGCCGTTCCAGGCGATGCGCGCGGCGTCGGCCCTGCCGGCGAAATGCAGGGCGAGTCCGGAAAGAAGCCCTCCCAGCGCGATCAGCAGGAGCGCTTTCTTCAGCCGGTCGCTGTTCGTGGGGGTCACGCGAGTTCACCTCGATCCGGCCGGGGCGCACGCCGCGGGCGTTTCTGAGAACAGAGCTCCGACCCCTGCGCTGCGGATGTCCGCGTCACCATCGCGCAGCAGGAAGAGGGCGTCGAGCCCGAGCCGCCGCGCGAGCCTCGCGCCCTCGCCGGCACCAAGAACCATCAAGGCAGTCGCCCAGGCGTCGGCTTCGGCGCAACTCCGCGCGACCACGGTGACCGAGGCCGGCGAGGTGAGCAACGGCGCGCGGCGCGCCGGGTCCACCGTATGCGACAGCCTGCGCCCGCGCACCTCGATCCAATGGCGATAGTCGCCCGAGGTTGCGACCGCGGCGTCCGCAAGTGCGAGGATCGAATGGGGTGCGCGGCGCCCGGAGTCCGGCCTCTCGACCGCCACCGTCCACGCTTCGCCGTCGGGGCGCAGGCCGAGCGCGCGCATCTCTCCGTCGATGCCGACGAGGGCCGAGCGGACGCCGACGTCCATGAGCGTCTCGGTCAGCCGATCGACGCCGTAGCCCTTGGCGATCCCGTTCAGGTCGAGCGTGATCGCGGCGCGTTTCCGGACGCGAGCGCACGAGGAGTCGAGGTCGAGCGTATCGGCTGCGCGCAGGCGTGGCGCATTCATCGCTGCCCGGATGCGGTCTGGCATCGCTGCCTCAGGGCCGAAGCCCCAGGCGCGCACCGCATCGCCCAGGCCGATCTCGAAGGCGCCACCCGAGGCGCGCCCGATCTCGAGTCCCAGGCGCAGCACCTCCATCAGCCGCGCGGGTACACCTATCCACTCGCCGACTGGCGCGGCGTTCAGGCGCATAAGGTCGCTGCCGGGCTTCCATGTGGACATCTGCGCGTCCACCTCGTCCACCGCCGCCTGCAGCGCCGCGTTCAGGGGTGCTGGGTCGAACCAGGGCGCGGCGAAGAACAGCGCCGACCAGCGGGTGCCCATGGTAGGGCCGTTCAGCGCGTGGCGGACGAGCTCAGTAGACGTCTTCGACATAGCGTCCCTCCGCCTTGAGCGCGGCCGGCGTCAGCCCGACCGGCGCCAGGATGTCGGCGAGGGCGTCGGCGACACCTGCAGCCATCTCGCGCCCGCCACAGACCATCACCCGCGCCCCCTTCAGGATCAGCCGGGAGACCTCGGATGCTTCCGCGCGCAGGGCGTCCTGAACGTAATGCGGCCTGGCGCCGCGCGAGACGGCGGTGATCAGTCGCGCAAGGCGACCTTCCGCCCGCCAGGCGTCCATCTGGTCGCCATAGAGAAAGTCGCTGTCCGGGTGGCGCATGCCGAAGAACAGGTGAATTGGCCGCCGCCGCTCGTTCGCCCGGATGACGCCCGCAAGCGGCCCCACCCCGGTTCCTGCTCCGATCAGGATCAGCGGCACGGAGCTGCGCCCGGGGCGGAATCCGGGATTGCGACGCAGGAAGGCGCGGACCGTCTGGCCCACCTCGAGCGCCATAAGCTGGCCGGAGCAGAGGCCGCCGGGATGCTTCCTGACGACGATCTCGACAAACCCGTCCCGCCGCGCCGAGGCCAGCGAATAGAAGCGCGCGACGGGCGAGCCCTCCGGCAGGATGCCCAGAAGATCGCCCGCCCGGAAGCGCGCGAAGCCCCGGCCTGCGAGGCGCTGCCAAAGCGAGGCGCGCGGGAGCGCGAAGCGGAGGATCGCGGTCGGCGCCTGGACCTCCGCCCCATAGTCGCGGCGCGATATCAGGGTCAGCGCCTCCGTTGCGGGCTGGACGGGCTGGTGCATAAGTTCCAGCTCGATCCCGAGCGAATCCCCGAGCGCGCGGCCCCAGCGGGCGAACTCCTGGGGTGATTGCCGGTCCACCGTCTCGAACGGCAGAAGCAGCGTCCAGCCCCTTGCCTGGGCCGTCTCGGCCACCCTTCGCGCATGGGCGCAGAAGGCGGGGAAGCTGCGATCGCCGAAGCCGAGCACGGCGAGCGCGATGTCCGGAACGGGGTCGAGCTTGGCAAGCCGATCGAGGAACCCCTTCGCCGATGCGGGAGCGTCGCCATCGCCATAGGTCGCCGCAAGGATGATGATCCGCTGCGCACGCGCATACCGGCCCGGATCGAAGACAGACATCGGGGCGGCATGGACGCTCTGCCCGGCATCGGTCAGCGCCTGATGCAGCGTCGCCGCGAAGCCCCAGGTGCTGCCGCCTTCGCTGCCGACGAGCAGGATCGTCTCCGCGCGGGAGGCGGGCTGGTTACTGCGGATGCTGGGCCTGCCGCACCGTCCGCGAGACCAGAGCATGATCCCGGTTGCGCCCATCACCGGCACGCCGAGCGCCATGATCCCGAGCAAAAGCCCGAGCGCCGCGGCGCCCTGGCCGGTATGCAACATGTAGACCGTCTCGGAGACCCGCTCCCAGCCGGTCAGGTCGGCCCAGGCAAGGAGTTCGCCGGTGCCCTGGTCGATGTATCCCGTGCCGCGGTCGGTCTTCAGCGTGAAGGCGTCGGTGGCGTCGCCACGATAGGGGAAGCCAAGATCGCGGAGTTCGAGACACGGGCGTCGCCTTCAGGAGTTCCATCGCGCCCGGCGCCACCCCGGTCTCGCCGCTCACCTCGGCCGGGAAGCTCGGAGCGGACCCGCCATCGGGCAGCAGATCGAACGTCGAGGCCGTCATCCAGAGGCCCGTGGCGGAGGACAGCGTCAGCCCCAGCACCGCCACGCGCGCGATCTCCACGTGCAGCCGGCCGGCGAGCGACCCGCGCAGGGGCGCGAACCAGCGCCGCCAGCCGCCCGCCCGACGCGCGACGAGCGCTGCACCGGAGAGCGACAGGACCAGCATCGCCGCCGCTCCGACCGCCGTTCCGATGCGGCCGCCATCGCCCAGAAAAAGCGAGCGGTGCAGGTTCGTGAGCCAGCGCTCGGCCGGGTTGGGGTCGGCGGAAGCGACGCGCCTGGCCCGTTGCCGGGTCGATGACGGCGGCGCCTGGCACGCCGTCATCGAACCAGTAGGCGGTGATACGGCCCGACGGCGCGCGGCGGATCTGCTCGACGCCGGGGAAGACCGACTGGATGCGCGTGGCGAGATCGGCCACGCTCAAGCCCCTCTCCGCCTGCGGCGCGGCGAGCCGCTCCGCCGCCGGAAAGACCGACAGCGCCGCCCCGCTGAGCGCGAGCACCGTGACGAGAGCCAGCGCGATCAGGCCCGGCCAGCGGTGGAGAAGGCGGATCATGCCCGGGCTCCTCACATGCCGTAGCCGAAGCTGGCGACGTAGCGGCGGCCGCGCGCCGGGCTCCCGGCACCCGCCGTCGTCAGCGGCACCGCGACCTCGTTCGGGCTGTCGCGCATGTCCTCGACGGCGGCGTCGACATGCAGCGTATAGCCCGCGTCGAAGAGCGCGTCGGCGAGGTCGAGCGTGATCTCGAGGGTGCGACCCGCTCCGACGCTCGCGCCGGTGATGCCGTTGATCTGCGCCGGATCGCCCCCTGTCGCGCGGTACCAGTCGGTCAGGTGCTCATAGTATTTCGACTTGCCCCCGGCCATCCAGAGGGTGCCGGCATAGGCGCCCTGGGGATCGGTCGCGTAGATCGCGAGATAGGCGCCATCGCCGCCATAGTCGTTGAGCGTGGTGGTCAGCGTGACCGGGCGCGCCACCGCCAGGCCGGGAAGCGTCAGCGCGGTCGTCAGCGCGAGCGCTGCAAGAACGGATTTCATGGTTTCACCTGTTGCGGAAGCGAGGAGAGGAGGAGCGGAGGTCAGTTCACCTTGACCTGCGGCGGCGCCCCATTGCCGAAGAGCCCGTTCGCCGGTGGGGCGACGCTGCCGGCGGGCGCCGGATTGCCGGCGCCGCGGCAGCCCTCGTCGTCATCGTCATCGTCGTCGCAATCATCGTCGTCATCATCGTCGCGGCCGGACGAACGGCGGTATGCGTGATCATCGCCATCGTCATCGTCGCTGACGAAGATCAAAGGCAGCGCCGCCTCTCCCGAGCCGGCAGCCACCGCGAGAGGGCGTTCTTCTGGCTCGGCAGAGCCGCTCATGGCGCCCCAGGCGGGCACGCCGATAGCGACCGTCAGCGCGGTGGAGGCAATGAGAAGGGCGAGGGTCGTTCGCATAAATGGATCTCCTTCCAGTTGGTGCGTGGACTCTGGAGACCGTGCCTGAGGGGTACCTGACGGCGCCGCGATTTCCGCTTCAGCCAGCCGTCAGGAACGAAATGCCGAGGGCCGGCTGTCGCAGCCGGCCCTCGAACGACTATGCCGAGATCAAGATCTCTGCGAGGCGCGAGATCTCGCATCGCCTTGCTTCGCCCGCACCGTACCGAGCCCGGCCAGTGCACCGAGAAGGACCACGTCGCCTTCGAACGGATGCCAAAAGAGCTGAGCCGGTCCGGCCGACATGGCAGTCGACCGGGGAAGGGTCAGGCGATGTCGCCCGGTCCGGGCGCACGCTTCTCGCCGCTGATCATGGCGCGCGCGAGGTTCTCGTGATGGCGGAAGGAGGCGAGCACCACCCCTCCGACATGCAGGACCACGAGAAGGAGCATCAGATTGGCGAGCGTTTCATGCACCTCCCCGACGACGCTCTCGCGGCCGTCGGTGCTCGCACCGTGGCCCTCGTCTTCCCGATCTTCGTCCGCGAATGCCGGGGCGGCGATCTGCGGCAGGTCGGGCAGCATCGCGATCCGGGCCGGCTCCTCCATCAGCCAGCCGGTGAAGGCGGTGCCCGACAGCGTCAGGAGCAACGCGAGAACCATCGCCGCGCCGGCGGGGTTGTGACCGAGATAGCGGCGCTCCCGCCCCCGCGCCACATCGCCCAGATAGGCGAGCGTGGCCGAGGGCCCGCGCAGGAACTGGGCAAAGCGCGCATAGCGGCTGCCGATGACGCCCCAGGCCAGCCGGAACGCCACGAGCGCCGCCACGATGTATCCGGCGATCTCGTGGACCGGCTGAAGCTCCTCGGCCGTCAGCCAGGCGATCGCGAAGGCGCCGACCAGGCTCCAGTGGAAGGCGCGGACGAGCGGATCCCAGACCCGGACCTTGGCCTCCGCCTGGCCGCCGCTCGGCACAGCCTGGTCCACAACGGTATCACTCATCGCTCCGGCCCTCCCGGTCACGGCGCGGACGACCGTCGTCGTCCTCGTATTCGATTTCGATCACCTGAAGCGTTGCCGGGTGGACGGTCGCCTCGATGCGGTGCCCCTCGGCGTCCGTGCCGTCGATCTCGTAGCAGCCGTCGTCGATCTTGATCCGGCGGACGGCCCAGCCGTTCTCCTCCGCAAGTCGCGCGACCGCCTCCCGCGGCTGCCAGTCCGCCATGGGGACGAAGCAGTCGTCGTCGGCGAGCGCCGCGCCCCCCGGCAGAAGCGCGAGCAAGCCAAGAATTGTGCACGTCTTCTTCATGGGCCAAACTCCGTCATGCGGCCATTTCGCGGACGGTGCGCGGCCAAGCTGACAGGATCCTGAAGCTCGGGCGCCGCGGCCGTCAGCCAACCGTCAGCCTGGGCGGACAAGGAGGGTCGGCAAGGCAGAGGAAACGGACGGGCATGCGCATCCTGCTGGTCGAGGACGATACCGTTCTGGGCGCCGCCGTGCGGGACCAGATCGCGGCCGGCGGCCAGTCGGTGGACTGGGTCACCCGGCTCGACGCGGCGCGCTCTGCGATGGCCGGCGCGGCCTATGACCTCGTCCTGCTCGACCTGATGCTGCCCGACGGGCGCGGGATCGGGTTCCTCAAGACCCTGCGCGCGCGGGGCGACGTGACGCCGGTGATCATCCTGACGGCGCTCGACCAGGTGTCGGACCGGATCGAGGGCCTGAACGCCGGGGCCGACGACTATCTCGTGAAGCCCTTCGACCTGACCGAATTGTCGGCGCGCATCGGGTCGGTCGCGCGGCGGTATACCGGCAACCCCAACCCGATCATCAGCCACGGCCCGCTCGAGATCGACCTTGCCGCGCGCACGATCCGGCGCGACGGCAGGCCGGTCCAGCTGACCGCGCGGGAATGGGCCCTGTTCGAAGCCTTCCTCGCCAGGCCGGGGCAGCTCCTCTCCAAGGCTCAGCTCGAGGAGAAGCTCTACACCTTCGACGCCGAGATCGAGAGCAACACCATCGAGGTCCATGTCAGTCGGCTGCGCAAGAAGCTCGGGGCCGGGGTGATCGAGACGGAGCGCGGTCTCGGCTATCGGCTCGGCGCCCCTTGAGGAGGCCGCGCAGCCTTCAGGCCCGGCTGGGGCTGTCGATCGGCATACTGCTGACGCTTCTCTGGATCGGCGCGGCGGCGGTGACGGCTGTCGTCGTGCGGCACGAGATGGACGAGGTCTTCGACTCCGCCCTGCAGGAGACGGCGCAGCGGCTCCTGCCGCTCGCCGTGATGGATATCGTAGGCCGCGAGGAGGAGGACGGGATCGTGCAACGCCTCGCCGCCGTCCGCGAGCACGACGAATTCTTCACCTACATCGTGCGCAACGCCGATGGCCGCGTCCTGCTGCAGTCCCATGCCGCGGACCCCGAGATCTTCCCGGCGTATACAGGACCGGGCTTCGCGCAGACCCCGACCCATCGCTTCTACAACGAGGACGCCCTGCAGGGGACCGTGCGGATCACCGTGGCCGAGCCGCTGGACCACCGGGCGGCGGTCGCCCGCGAGATCCAGATCGGCCTCGGGCTCCCGCTCGTCGTCGTCATCCCGATTGCCCTCGGCGCCATCGTCCTCGCCGCGAGGACCAGCATCGCGCCCCTCCGGCGCTTCCGCGAAAGGCTGGAGGCTCGCTCGGCCCAGGATCTGTCGCCGGTCCCGGCTGACGACCTGCCCTCGGAACTCGCGCCGGTGGCAACGACGCTGAATGGCCTTCTCGACCGGCTCGAAGCCGCCTTCCACGCCGAGCGCAGCTTCGCCGCCAACGCGGCCCACGAGCTCAGGACCCCGCTCGCGGGCGCCATCGCGCAGGCGCAGCGCCTGCGGACGGAATCTGCCGATCCGGTGGCTCGAAGGCGGGCCGCCGAGATCGAGGCGACGCTCAAGCGGCTGACACGCCTAGCCGAACGTCTGATGCAGATGGCTCGAGCGGAAGGCGGTCGCCTTCGCCTTGATCGAACCTTGGATCTGCGCGGCGTGATCCGCGTTGTCGTGGAAGACATCGACCGCATGACCGAGCCCGGCCGCATCAGCTTGCAGCTTCCCGAGCGGCCGGTGATGTCGGACCTCGACCCCGACGCCGCCGGCATCCTCTGCCGGAACCTCGTCGACAACGCTCTGCGCCACGGCAGCAAGGCCGCGCCCATCGAGGTGACGCTGCGGGCGGATGGGGAGCTGGTCGTCACGAACGAGGGGCCGATCGTGCCGCCTGAAGCACTGGCTCGCCTCACCGGCCGCTTCGAGCGGGCAAACGGAGAGGCGGATGGCAGCGGTCTCGGGCTCGCGATCGTCGCTGCGATTGCCGACCGGATCGGCAGCCAGCTTGTCCTGACCTCCCCCCGGCCCGGCCGCGGGTCTGGGTTCGAGGCGCGCATCAGGATTCAAACTTCAGGCCCGGAGTTGTGCGTCGACCCGAGCAGCATCGGAGGCCGACGGTGATGTGGGAGCGCAAGCTTCAGGTGGACGGACTCAGCTGATCAAGTGCCGCGCGTCTGGAACGCGCCGGAGACACGCGCGTCCGAAGGTAGCTGGCCGGCTACGCGCTCACCTTCACCTAAGGGCGGGTTCGCTGCACTTCGGCGGCGGGTCCTGGAGCTGCATGGCGTCCGTGCGAGCGAGCCGGCCTACGCTCTGCTGGTCGAGTTCGACCGGCTTTCGGTCGTCTGCGGTCTTGCGAGAGCTCGTCTCGAGTTCCTCCAATTCGCGGCAGGACCGGCTCGAACTCCGCTCGAAGGTGTTCGTCGTTGATGTCCACCGGCTCTCTTCCTCGATGCATCATAGCCCTTAAGCCATCGATCAGCCGCGCGCCGCCTCTCAGGCCGGAAGTTCGCAGCGGGCACGCTCGGCCGAGAGTCGGCGTGCCAGCAGCAGCATCACGACGGATGCGCCGAGGCTGTAAGCCCCCATGCCCGCGAGCTGCAGCGAAAACGGCACACCCGCATCGATCAGGAGCCCGGTGATGCCCGGCCCCATCGCCGTCGCGAGCACCATCGTCGAGATGACCACCGAGCGGATCGCCCCGAGGTGCCGGATGCCGTAGAGCTCGGGCCAGATCGCCCCGGAGATCGTCGACGAGAAGCCGTAGCTCACGCCCATGAAGGCCATGAACACGAAGACCCCGATTTCGTGCTCGATCCAGGCCGCCGAGAAGCAGGACAGCGCGAGCGGCACGAGGAACACCGGCAACAGCCGCACTGCCGAGAGGCGGTCGATCAGCACCCCGGCCATGAGGCCGAAGACGACCGTGATGGCGGACATCAGCATGAACGCGGCACCGAAAGTGCCGAGCGACCACCCTCTGAGCTCGGCGAGATACGCCTGGTGGAAGAAGACGGTGGTGCCGATGAAGGCGGGCGCCAGGGAACCGGCGCAGATCACGTAGAACTTCGGGTCGCGAAGGACCTCCCGGCTCGTCCAGTCGCGGATTGCCTGCTGCGCCTCCTGCGGAGTGTCGCCGCGCGGGCTACGCTCGACGCGAACGAGCGCCGCGATCGCCGGCAGCGCAATTAAGAGTATGACGCCGGTGCAGACCAGCCAGGTGTCGCGCCAGCCGATCTGAGCGGCGAAGAGCACGAAGAGAAGCGGATAGACGCCCTCGCCGACCCGGTTGCCAATCGTCGTGATCGAAACCGCGCGCCCCCTGTTCGCCGCGAACCAGCGGCCGATCGCGGTCAGCGCCACCTCGGTCATCATCCCCTGACCGAAGAGCCGCAGCATGTAGACCGCGAGAAGAAGAGTTGGCACGCTCCAGGCGAGGCCGAATGCGGCGGTCGCCGCGGCCAGCATCAGCATGGTGCCGATCGAGACCGCAAGGACCGAATATCGGTCGAGAAGCTTGCCGAGGAACGGCAGGGTCCCGGCGCTGAGCAGGGTCGCCGCCATGTAGAGGCTGCCGAACTCGCCGTTCGTCAGCTCGAACGTCCGGCGGATCTCGCTCCCCGAGAGTGCGATGAAGAAGGTCTGGCCGAAGGAGGAGAAGAAGGCCAGGAGGAAGCCGCCCGCCAGCCAGCGAGAATTGGCCGCCACGAAACGGGCGAAGGTCTGCATGAATGTCTCAGTCGATGCTGGGCGGTTCGCGGGGCTACGCGACTTCCGCAAATGCGAGGTTGCTGGACCAGACGGCAAACGCGTTGCGCCGGTCGGAACGAGGTAACAGTGCCGATCCCGGATTTCAAATCGATCGACGCACGGCTGCTGCGGGCGTGGTTCGATGTGGTTCGATGGCGGCTTATCCCAGTCGGGGGGCGCTGCGTCGTCAACTGGTTCGGCAGCCACGGAAACGAGAACTGGGCATTCGACGAGCATGGCCTGATGCGGCTCCGGTTACCGGGCGCGGGTCGAGCGCGAATTCCTCATCACGCTCGAAGGGCTCGACTGGAACTGTCCGCAGCACATCACCGAGCGCTACACTCTCGAGGAATCGCGGGCGGTCGCCGAACCGCTGACGGCCCGGATCGCCGAGTTCGAGGCCGAGCTGGCCCGTCGCGCTGCGCCAGAGCCGGCGGCTTGAGGTGTGCCGCGCCCCCGCTCGAACTCTGGAATCGAGGAGCTCCTACCCCGAGCGCGCAACCGCGTGACGGACCGCGAGCCAGATTGTATGGCGTGCGCCGCGCCCCGTCCGGCTGGCGCGGACGAGCCTGGCCTCTGCCTCGAAGCCGCAGCGGCGCAGCCGCCGGGTGAAGCCGTTGTCCGGTGCGGCCGACCAGACGGCGAGGACGCCGCCCGGCGCCAGCGCGTGGTGCGCCGCGCGCAGGCCATCCTCGCCATAGAGTGCGTCGTTCGCCGGACGGGTGAGCGCCTCCGGGCCGTTGTCGACGTCCAGCAGGATGGCGTCGTAGGGCACCGCCCGGTCGCGGATGATCTCGGCCACGTCTGCAGTCCGCAGATCCAGCCGCGGATCGGCGAGGCTGTCGCCGAAGAGCCCGGCCATCGGACCGCGCGCCCAGGCGACGAGCTCCGGCACGATCTCGGCCACCACCAGGCGCGCGTCCGGACCCGCCGCTGGCCTGCGCGACACGGAGGGTGAAGCCCATGCCCAGGCCGCCGATCAGGATGCGCGGCGCCGGATTGCCCGGGATCTGCGCCAGCGCCAGGGTCGCCAGCGCCTCCTCCGACCCGCTCAGGCGGCTGTTCATCAGCTCCGCTCCGTCGATCCGGATCGAGAATTCGTCGCCGCGCCGCAACAGGCGCAGCACGCCTCCATCGGGGGTTGTCGCGGTCTCGAGATGGATCCACGGAAGCACGTGATACCTGCGGTCAGCGGTCTTTAGGACGCCGCTTGGGGCCGCCCGCGGCAGGAGCCCGCGGGCTCCGCCGCTTGCCGTTCCCGGACCGCTCGGAACCCGTGGCCGACCTGCCGGTCGGGCCGTCGGGCCGTCGTCCGTGGGCCCTTCGCTGCGTGTCACCGTGATGCCGCTCTCCAGCGCGCGCTCCGGCCCGAGTGCCGCCAGGAAAGCATCGGCGCGCTCGGCGGCGATCTCGACGAGTGTGACGTTCCGCTGCATGCGGATGGCGCCGACATCTCGGCGGCTCAGCCCGCCGGCGCCGCAGATCAGCGGCAATAGCCAGCGCGGCTCGGCCTTCTGCCTGCGCCCGACCGACAGCGAGAACCAGGCGCTCGGGCCGAAGGCATCGCGCGGCGGTCGCACCGTGTCGGGCCCGGCGAGGTCGACCAGTTCCTCGGGCGCGGCCAGGCCGCGGCGCAGGCGGCGCAGAAAGGCGGCCGCGACACGTTCGGGACCGTGCCGCTCCAGCAGGGCCGCGACCAGCGCCTCCTCTTCCGCCGTCACCGGCTCGGCCAGGGTCGGATCGGCCAGGATGCGGGCATCGTCGGCGGCGAGGATCTCGGCAGGCGAGGGCGGCGCCGACCAGGTCGCGCTGACCCCGGCCGCAGCCAGCAGGCTTTCGGCGCGGCGGCGGGCGCGGTGCGGCACGACGAGCGCGCTGATCCCCTTGCGCCCGGCGCGCCCGGTGCGGCCGCTCCGGTGGAGCAGCGCTTCCCGGTTGCCCGGCAGGTCGGCGTGGATCACCAGCTCCAGCGACGGCAGGTCGATGCCGCGGGCGGCAACGTCCGTGGCGACGCAGACCCGGGCACGCCCGTCCCGCATCGCTTGCAGCGCGTGCGTGCGCTCGCTCTGGCTCAGCTCGCCGGACAGCGCGACGACCGAGAAGCCGCGATTGGTGAACCGCGCCGCCATGTGGCTGACCGCGGCGCGCGTCGCGCAGAAGACCAGGGCGCTCTCGGCGTCGTGGTAGCGCAGGAGGTTGTAGATCGCGTTCTCGCGGTCGCTCGGTGCCACCGGGTAGGCGCGGTACTCGATGTCGGCATGCTGCTCGCGCTCGCCCGTCGCGACGATGCGCAGGGCATCGCGCTGGAATCGCTGGGCGAGTGCCGCGATGGCGCGCGGCACGGTGGCGGAGAACAAGAGTGTGCGCCGCCCGGACGGGGCGGCACCGAGGATGAACTCCAGGTCTTCTCGGAAGCCGAGATCGAGCATCTCGTCGGCCTCGTCCAGCACGACCGCTCGCAGTGCCGTCATGTCGAGGGCGCCGCGTTCGATGTGGTCGCGCAGGCGCCCCGGCGTGCCGATGACGATGTGGGCGCCATGCTCGAGAGCCCGCCGCTCGGCGCGCGGGTCCATGCCGCCGACAGAAGACGCCATCACGGCGCCGGTCGGCGCATAGAGCCATTCGAGCTCGCGGCGCACCTGCAGCGCAAGCTCGCGCGTCGGCGCCACCACAAGGGCGAGCGGCGCATCCGCCCGCCCGAACCGGTCCGCGCCGGCGAGCAGCATGCCCGCGACGGCGAGCCCGAAGGCGACCGTCTTGCCCGACCCCGTCTGCGCCGAGACGAGCAGGTCGCGTTCGCCGGCCTCCGGCTCGAGCACCGCCTGCTGCACCGGCGTGAGTTCGGCATATCCCCGCGCCGACAAGGTTTGGGCGAGCGCGGGATGGATGTCTGGAGATTCGATCATGCATCGCCTCTCGTACATTCGGCGGCTCCCGGCAACTCCGCACGCAGGGCAACGGCGCTTTGCTCTTGAGCGGGCGATGGCCTGCCAGCTCAAGGCAGCGTCTGCTTACGGCGCGTTTTCCTCGCTGGCAGAGCAGGTCCCGCAGGCCGTTATTGCCTCGGCAGTCCTCATAGTGTGAGCCGCTGCCTCAGACCGGCTTGGACCGGTGCTCTCGCCGCTGTTGCTCGCGCCCTTTCTCTGCATGGCCGCGCGCGGGGTCGGCGCCTCGGTCCGGCTTCTGCGCGGGAGCCTTACGATCGTCGCGACGCCGGCCGGTCCGGTCGTGGATGACTGGGGCTTCCTGAGCATGCCGGTTCCCGACGGGGTCTCAGTTACCGCGTCCGCCGGCAGCCCTGTGCAGGCGGCGAAAGCTGTGGCGACAGGGCTGGAGGTCTCCGTCGATCCCTGGCGTCGGCTCGACCGCTACGCTCATCGAACATACGCTTCCCCGACGAAGATTCGCGTCGCAGCGGCGCGGGAGCGGGCACTCGCGCCAACGACTGATCCAAGGAAGGAACCGGCTCGACGCGATCTGCGAAATCACCCGGCAAAGCGCCATTCTTCGCGCCGACGCCGAGAAGTACCGACGGCCGTAGTACCTCGGGAAAGTCACCCTCCGCGGAGAGCCGGGCTTTTGCTCCACCGAGCGGCTGACGGGAGGAGAGCGCAATCTCGCTGCAATCGTGGATTCGGGCGCCGCACGTCTCAACTGATTTGTGGCCGTCGACGTCGCCCTGCACACTCGCAGCCGATGAGGCCTGACACGCTGACTTTGCTCGGTGCCAGCGCTATAATCGCTACGAGAACCGGTCGGCAAAGATGGTCCGATGTTCGTTTCGCCGGGGGGGGGGGGAGTTCTCCCGAGGGGAGCCAATCCTGAGCGCTGAAAGAATGAAAAAGACTGCACTAGACGCCGCCGACATTCGTATCCTTTGCGCGCTGCAGCAGCATGGCCAGCTCAGCAAATCCAAACTTGCAGAGTTGGTTGGGCTCTCTGCCACTCCGTGCTGGGCTCGTCTCGCCAAGTTGAAGGAAGCAGGCTTAATTCGCGGCTACCACGCAGAGCTTTCGCTGGACAGAATTGTTGATGTCTGCAAGGTCATTGTGACTGTGTCTTTGAAGAGCCACCGAAAGTCGGATTTCGACCGGTTCGAGAAAGCATATTAATCAACGGCATGAGGTCGTTGACTGCGTCGCGACGGGCGGTGGAATGGATTATGTCATGACGGTTGTCACGACCAGCCTTGCCGCCTTCCAGGACCTGATGGACGAGATGCTGTCCGCAGAGTTGGGGATCGACCGCTACATGACCTACATCGCGACCAGGGAGGTCAAGTCCGCCCAGCCGGATCTCGGCCGCCTGACGGCCGGTCGGGAAAATTGACCCGCAGGCGAAAAGGCCGAATGGTCCGCGGTGCGCGGAAAATAGGTCCGTTCGGGCTCCTTGTTCGGGATCTTCAGACCGCTGACATCCGCTGATTGCCGGTAAAGTCCGTCTTCGACGAGGTCGCGTGGTCTGCGGAAGACCCGCCGCGGGAGGAAATCAGGATGGCACAGGCAGAGGGTTTCGGTTTCGGAACGCAGATCCGAAAATCACCCTACTTCGACGCGACGGTTCGCTGGGGCGCGAGGGCGTTCTCGGTCTACAACCACATGTACATTCCGCGGGACTTTGGCGATCCCGAGCAGAACTTCTGGAACCTGGTCAACGACGCGATCCTTTGCGATGTCGCGGTCGAGCGGCAGGTCGAGATCACCGGGGCGGATGCCGCGGCGTTCGTCCAGATGCTGACCCCGCGCGATCTCTCCAGGATGGCGGTCGGGCAGTGCAAGTACGTGCTCATCACCAATGCCGATGGCGGCATACTGAACGATCCGATCCTGCTGCGCTTGGGCGAGAACCACTTCTGGATCTCGCTGGCCGACAGCGACATTCTGCTCTGGGCGCAAGGGGTCGCCGTGCATTCGGGCATGGACGTCACGATCCGCGAGCCCGACGTCTCGCCCTTGCAGCTGCAGGGCCCGAAGTCCGGCGAGGTGATGAAGGCGCTCTTCGGCGGCGGCATCATGGACCTGCGCTATTACTGGCTGCGCGAGGTGGAGCTGGACGGCATTCCGCTCGTCGTGTCGCGCACCGGATGGTCCAGTGAACTCGGCTACGAACTCTACCTGCGGGACGGATCGCGCGGCAACGAGCTGTGGGAGAAGATCATGGCGGCGGGCGCGCCCTTCGGCCTCAAGCCCGGCCACACCTCGTCGATCCGCCGGATCGAAGGCGGCATGCTCTCCTATCACGCCGACGCGGATATCAACACGAACCCCTACGAGCTCGGGCTCGACCGGCTCGTGAACCTCGACATGGAAGCCGACTTCATCGGCAAGGCCGCCCTGAGGCGCATCAGGGAAGAGGGCGTTCGCCGCAGGCAGGTCGGGACTGGTCATCGAAGGCGCGCCCCTGGAGGGGCCGAACACCACGTTCTGGACCATCAGCAAGGACGGCGCTGCCGTCGGCAAGGTCACCTCGGCTGTCTATTCGCCCCGGCTGAAGCAGAACATCGCGCTGGCAATGGTCTCTGCGCAGTGCGCGCAGATCGGCACGCAGGTCGATGTCGCCACCGCGAGCGGCCCCGCCCACGCCACGATCGTCGAGCGCCCGTTCTACGATCCCAAGAAGTCGCTCGCCGCCGCCTGAACGCCACGGCCAAGACGGGGACCACCGGGAATGACAGACCTTTCGATCCAACTGCATTGGCAGCGCGCAGAGCCTGAACTGCGGCCGGGAAAGTACTCGAACGCGCACACCGTGCAGTTCAACGGCGATCATGATCTCCAGGTGGACGCCGCGCCGGACTGGGGCGGTGATCCAGGCAACACGAACCCCGAACAGGCGCTCGCATCGGCGATGTCGAGCTGCCACATGATGACCTTCCTCGCGCTCGCCGCCAAGGCCAGGTGGCCGGTTGCCAGCTATCACGACCATGCCGTCGCGCATCTCGGCAAGAACCCCAGGGGCCAGATGTCGGTCACGCGCATCGACCTTCATCCGGTGGTGCGCTTCGACAACGGCTTCGCGGTCGAAGCGGCAAAGCTCGAGGAGATGCAGCACCGCGCGCATCGCTACTGCTTCATCGCCAACAGCCTCGCCGACAGCGTCGAGGTCAGGATAGACCCGGCGAAGGAGCGAACCCATGCAGGCGAGTGACATTCTGCTGCGGGACAGAACGATGGCGGCATACGTCGCCTGACACTGAACGACTCCGCACGACGCAATGCGCTGTCCGAAGCGATGTTGGTTGAAGTCGGCGCAGCCTTTGCGGATGCTGGGAGGAACCCGTCCGTGCGTGTTGTCATTCTTGCCGCGAACGGGCGGGCCTGCTGCGCGGGTCTCTGCAGGAGATGACCGCCGGACACGCAAAGCCCGATCGCGGCAGAGCTTATTTCACCGGGGTCATGACAGATGTGTTCTGGGTGATGCAGGCGTCGTAAACTGCCCGAAGCCGGTCATCGCCGAGGTGGCAGGTATTCAACAGCGGCGGTTGCCAGCTGGTTGCCAGGTGCGATCTGGCCATCGCTGCGACCACCGCCCGATCGCGCATCGATGGCGGGCTCCGAGCCGCGAAAGGCGGCCATAACGATCGCCTTCATGACATCTTCTCGCGCCAGCCGCAGCGAGCGGATCCGGCTCGCCTCGGCACGCAGCGAGCTCAACTCGGCATGCGCGCTGGGAAACGCGCGGAAACTTGTGGAACCGTGACCACTGAATTTGTCGCGAGTGTCGTGGGTATTTGTGATCATGAATTGCCGTTGCTCCCATGCGTTGGACACATTCCGGGTTCGCATGATCTCTCGGGGAAACATCCCACCCATTTTCGATCACGGGGTCTGGTCGGATCAGCGAGGTCACTGATCATCGCCAGAAAGAACGTCGATACTAATCGGCATCGATCACTTGCCGCGAATGTCCGTTTCTCTCCGTCTCCGGACATGCGGACTACGCCAGTGGTGGGTCTCGGGGTGACCCTGAGCGGACCTAATGTCAACGGCGGAGCAAAAGCAGGCCAATGGGCGGCGCAAAAGTCTGCCAGCTCGGGGATCGGGAGCTGATGCTGGGACATGGCGCGCGCCTTGGCACGCGCGCTCCCCGAACA
This sequence comes from uncultured Bacillaceae bacterium, assembly GCA_963763245.1. GTDB lineage: Bacteria > Pseudomonadota > Alphaproteobacteria > Rhodobacterales > Rhodobacteraceae > Thermohalobaculum. The sequence goes on along the minus strand of CAVXNU010000011.1, from coordinate 192,870 downwards.
GCTGGCGTGTGCCAAGGCGCGTTGGCCTGAAAGGCCAACCCTGGCGTCAGGCGTTGGCTGAGGTTTTTCTCGTGCGCCTCTGGGCGAGCCGATAGCTGTCGCCGTTCATCTCGAGAATGGTGACATGGTGGGTCAGCCGGTCGAGCAATGCGCCGGTCAGGCGCTCGGAGCCGAAGACCTCGGTCCATTCTTCGAACGGCAGGTTGCTGGTGATCAGCGTAGCGCCACGCTCGTAGCGTTGGCTGATCAGCTCGAACAGCAGCTCAGCGCCGGTCTTGGAGAGGGGCACGAAGCCGTTCGGCGCGGCGCTCGAACCGGTGGCGCGCTCGCGCCTCACCATCGATGATCAACAGCGTCTGGCTCGCCATCTGCTTCTGCAGGCGCAGGAGCCGGCGTTCGTCGCGGGCCTCCATCAATTCGTGGACGAGGCCGGCGGCGGTGGTGAAGCCGACGGAGAGGCCCTTCTGGCAGGCGGCCAGGCCGAGCCCGAGGGCTGTGTGAGTTTTGCCCGTCCCGCTCGGGCCGAGGGCGATGACGTTCTCGCGCCGCTCGATCCACTCGCAGCGGGCCAGCTCCAGCACCTGCATCTTGTTGAGGCTGGGGATCGCCTTGAAGTCGAAGCTGTCGAGGCTCTTGGTGGCCGGGAACTTTGCGGCCTTGATCCGGCGCTCGATCATCCGTCGCTCTCGGTCGATCAGCTCGAGCTCCACCAGCCGGGCGAGGAACCGCACATGGTCCTGCCCCTCGGCGGCGCCCCGCGCGCGGACGCGCGCAGATCACGATCCTGGCGGCGTATGCCGCCGGGCGGGCGAGCTTGGCGTATTCCCGAAGGAAGGTCGGCAGCTTCAGCGTCTTGAGGTGGTGGTCGAGCAGCAGCTTGGGCGCGTCGCTCATGCGGTGGCGCCGGCCATGAGAGACATGTAGCTCGATGCCGACGTGGTCCCGACCCTGGCGCGCGGCAGGTAGGGATAGACATCGAGGTCGAGCCTCGGTGGCCGCCTCTCGACCTGGCACAGGACAAGGTGCCTGCGCGTCCCGTCCGCCAGGATGCGCGCCACCAGGCAACGGTCGTTGTCGTAGAGCACCGACAGCGGCACGCGCCCGAAGAACGCGAAGGCGTGGACGTGGCCGTCGGCCCACGCCTCGGCCGTCGCCGCCGGATACGCCCGGACGTAGCAGGCGTCGCTGTGCGGCAGGTCGAAGGCGAAGAAGTGCGCCGTCTGCTCGATCCCGCCGATCACCACCGTTCGCCATCGCGCTCGAACCGATGGCGCGCTGATGGCTCACCCTCGCCGAAGTCCGCCTGCGCGTGCCCGGGCGCGTGGTGCAGCGGCACGAACATCTCCCGGCCGCGCCGCTGATGCTCGCGCAGGTACGCCTTCACGATCGTGTAGCCGCCGATGGACCCGTGCTCCTCCCGCAGCCGATCCAGGACACGCTTCGCGGTGTGACGCTGCTTGCGAGGACGCTCGGCGTCCTCGCGCAGCCACGCGTCGATGATCTCGGTGAACCCATCCAGCTTCGGCCGCTTCACCGGCGCCGTCCTCCGGTAGCCCGGCGGCACTGCATAGACGATCATCTTGTCCACGCTGTCGCGCGAGATCCCGAAGTGGCGCGCGATCGCCCGCTTGCTCATGCCCTGCCTGAAGTAGGCCCGGCGAACTTTCCGATACAGCTCCACGGTGAAGATGCCCCCGCCCTCCCTGCCGTCAGAAAGGGCAATCGTGGCCGACTTTTACGCCGCCCGCCGCGGGATCATCCCGCCGCTCCCGTGGCCGACTTTCTCACCGCCGTTCTCAGAGATCGGCGATCTTGGGAATCCCTCACGCGAGTTGGGCGCCTATGCAAGCCGGTATTAGCCCAGCTTCGCCTCGCTGTTTCAGCCGGACCGGTGGGCCGAGAGCCTCTCCCAATCGAAGACAATGCCGTGCCCGGGGCGCTCGGGTGCAGAGGCATACCCGTCGCGCACCGTCAGCGGCTCGGCCATGAAACTGTCGAGCCCGAAGGCGTGCCACTCGAGATAGGCGGCATTCGGGCAAGCGGCGAGAAGGTGCACGTGCAGGTCGTGCGCACCGTGGCTGATGACCGGTAGCCCATGCGCCTCCGCCAGGCGGGCAACCTTCATGAATGGCGTGATGCCGCCGCAGGTGGTCAGGTCCGGCTCGGGAAAATCGACGCCACCGGCCGCAATCAGTGCCGTGAATTCGGGGAGGGTGTGCAGGTTCTCGCCGGCGGCGAGCGGCACCAGCCCCAGCCGCCGCAGATGGACGTAGCCGTCGAGGTCGTCGGGCGCGATCGGTTCTTCCAGCCAGATGAGATCGAAGGGGCGCAGCCTCTGCATGGCGCGGACAGCCTCGTCGATGCGCCACGCCTCGTTGGCGTCGGCCATCATCTCGATCTCCGGCGGGAGGTGCGCGCGCATTGCCTCGACCCGCGCGATGTCTTCCGAGAGGGTCGGGCGACCAAGACGCATCTTCACCGAGCGGAACCCCTGCTCGACGCTTCGGCTCGCTCCTTCCAGCAGCTTCTCGAGCGGGAAGTTGAGGTCGATGTTGCCGGCATAGGCCCGCACCCTGGGATCATATCCGCCGAGCAGGCGCCAGAGAGGCTGGCCGAGGCGTCTGCCGCGCAGATCATGAAGAGCGACGTCGACAGCAGCGAGCGCGAAGCTGACCGGCCCTCCGCGCCCGGCATAATGAACCCGGCGATACATGCGCCGCCAGAGCCACTCTATCCGGTCGGCATCCTCGCCCATGATGGCCTCGCGAAACGGGCCATCCGCGACCGCGGCGATCGAGCCGCCCTGGCCCTCGTGCATGACCGTATAGCCAACCCCTTCGGCACCGTCCGCATCGGTGATCCGCACCGCGACCATGTCGAAGGCGCCCATCACGCCCGCCGCATATGCTTCGATCGGTTCCGGCAGTGGCAGCGTGAAGCGGTCGACGCGGACCTGTGCGATCTTCGCCATGGTTTCTCCTCCAAACGATCCGAAGCACAGCCTAACGGCGGCAGTCTTGGCTGCAGATGATCCGCCAGCCGGGCGCGCACTCGAGCGCTTGCCGTCAGCCCCCGGTGTAGCGCGGCGGGCGCTTGTCCAGGAATGCCTGCACACCCTCCGCGAAGTCAGCCCCCGACTGCGCGAGCGCATACTGGTCGAAATCGGCATGGCTGGCGGTCCATGCCATCGCGTTCGCATAGGCGTCGATGTCCTGCTTGCACATGCGCAGCGCCACAGGGGGCATCGAGGCCGCCCGCTCGGCCATGTGCATCGCCGCCGCGACCGCGTCGCCATCCGGCGCCACCTGGTCTGCCACGCCCCAGTGCGCCGCCCTCTCGGCCTCGACCTTCTCGGCCAGGACGACCAAGCGCTTGGCGCGTGCCGGCCCGACCAGATTGACGATCCGCGGCACCGAGCCCCAGCCCATGTTCATGCCACGCTCGATCTCGGGGACATACATGGTCGCCGACCGGCCCATCACGCGCAGATCGGTCGCGACGCTGAGCGCAACACCACCTCCGACGCACCAGCCCTCGATCGCCGAGATCACCAGCGCCTGCACCTCCGCCCAGGCACGGCACATGCGGGCGCCCGTCATCAGCGCCAGCCGACGCTCGGCCAATGGCATCCCGGGCAGCGCCTGCGTCTCGGCGTCCTTCAGGTCCACGCCCATGGTGAAGTTGTCGGAGCGGCCGGTGAGCACGACCGCCGAAATCTCTGGGTCGGTCTCAAAGCTGCGCGCCGTCTCCGTCAGCTCCCGCATCAGCTCGTAAGAGAGCGGGTTTGCCGGCTTTCCGCGGTCGAAGCGCACGACAGCAATGCGGCCATCTCGCGAAACTGACACGTGTTTCATGACTGCTCCGATTTCCCTCGGAACCACTCTGCGATCGGACGCGCAAGGAGTCCAGAAAGGCTGCCCGGCCGGCGTCGGGCTGCTCGTCGAGGCGGAGATCCTCAGGCGCATGAATGACGATGGCCTGCATCAGAGCACCGAGCTCATGCCGCCGTCGACATAGATGATCTGGCCGTTGACATAGTCGGAGGCGGCCGAGGCGAGAAAGATCGCGGCGCCGACCAGCTCGTCCGGCCTGCCCCATCGGCCCGCGGGCGTGCGGCCCGTGACCCAGGCGTTGAAGTCCGGGTTCGAGATCAGCGCCTCGTTCATCTCGGTCAGCATATAGCCCGGACCGATGGCGTTCGCCTGGATACCGTGCTGGGCCCATTCCGCCGCCATCGACTTGGTCAGCATCTTGATCCCGCCCTTCGCGGCTGTGTAGGGCGCGACCGTCGCACGGGCGAGGCCCGACATCAGCGAACCGATGTTGACGATCTTTCCCCGTCCGCGCGGCACCATGCGCTTCGCCGCCTCGCGGCCTGCGACAAAGGCGGCGGTCAGGTTGGTATCGACCACGCGCTGCCAGTCGCTGGTCGCCAGTTCGAGCATCGGCTTGCGGAACTGGATCCCGGCATTGTTCACGAGGATGTCGACGGCGATGCCCTCGGCGTCGAGCCGCTCGAACGCGGCGACGACCGCCGCCTCGTCGGTGACGTTGAAGGCGGCCGTCAGGACGTCGTGGCCGGCCGCGCGCATCTCGTCTGCGGCAGCTTCGAGCCGGCCAGTGTCGATGCCGTTCAGGACGACCCGGGCTCCGGCAGCCGCCATCCCCTCGGCGAAGGCGCGGCCGAGGCCGCGCGACGAGCCGGTCACGAGCGCGGTCTTCCCGCTCAGGTCGAATAGCTGGACGCTCATCTGGTTTCCCATCGGTGATCAGGCTGCGGCCGAGGCATTTCGCATTCTTGCATCCGCTGCGGCCAAGACGGCGCGCCGAGCGGATGTCGTGACGAGGACGCCATCAGCGAGCCTCGACCACGTGCTTTGGCCTCCGTCCGAGCGACACATCGGCGATCGAGCGCAACGCCGTCCGCGCGATGTCCTCGAAGCACTCGTCCGTCCAGCAGAGCGCGTGCGGCGTCAGGATGACATTGTCCATGCCTATCAGCGGGCTCGAGGCGGGCAATGGCTCGACCTCGTGGACGTCGAGGCCCGCTGCCTGCAGCTGGCCCGAGTTCAGCGCCGCGACGAGCGCCGCCTCGTCGTGGATCGGTCCGCGCGCCACATTGACGAATGTGGCGCCCCGCTTCATGCGGGCGAAGGCGCCGGCGTCCATCAGGTGGCGCGTCTCCTCGTTCAGCGGGCAGGCGACGACCAGGTAGTCCGATTCCTCGAGGACCGTCTCGAACGTCACCTTGCGGGCGCCGAGCTTCTCGAAAACCTCGCCTTGAACCTGGGGGTCGGCGACGATTACCTCGCCGAAGAACGGTCGCGCGAGCGGGATCAGCTCCTGCCCGATGCCACCGCCGCCGACGAGCCCGAGCGTTCGGGTCGTCAGCCCCTCGCCCATGTGCTCGACCTGCTCGCCCCAGCGGCCTTCGCGGACGATCCGATCCTTGACGAACAGCCGGCCCGCAAGCGCCAGGATCAGCGTCATCGCCGCGACCGCCACGGGACGGCGGATCGCCAGCGGCGTGTTGGTGACGAGGATGCCCTTGGCCGCGCAGGCGGCCAGGTCGACCGAGTCGAAGCCCACCCCGTTGCGCGCGACGATCTTCAGCCGGCAATCGTCCCGGGCGATGCTGCTCGCGGTCAGCTTCGGTGCATTCAGGTGCAGCCCGTCATAGCGCGCGGCGATCTCGGGCGTGATCTCGCGCACGCTCTCGGGGATCCATTCCCATTCGATCTCCGGGTTCGCATTGAGCTCGTTCAAGGCGCGCTCGTCGAAGGCGGGGCGGCCCGAGCCGGTCATCAGGTCGCGGGTGGTGCCGACGCGGAACCTCATGCCCGGTCCTCCTCGGCCCCCGCCAGCACGCCGCGCACGCCCTGCACCAGCATCGCCTGGTCTGTCCCGGCGGCGAGCATGTTGAAGCCGTGCGCGCGATACTCGCGCAGCCAGTTGGCGTCCGCCGCCATGAAGCCCAGCCCCTTGCCGTGGCGCCGCGCCGCCGCGACGATGCTGCGGACCGCGGCCAGATAGATCTCGCTGCGGAACTGGCCCGGCACGCCCAGGAAGTTCGTCATGTCGAAATGGCCGAGCCAGAGCACGTCGACGCCCTCGGTCGCGGCGATGGCGTCGAGGTTCTCGAGCCCGCGCTCGGTCTCGATCTGGGCGATGGTCAGCACCTCGGCATCGGCGCGGCGCATCTTGTCGACCGGATCCCCGGGCGCGTAGTCGTCATGCGCGAAGCCGAAGGCGGCGCCACGTCGCCCCGCCGGCGGATAGCGCGACGCCTCGGCGATCACGCGGGCCTGGCCCGCCGACTCGACCATCGGCACCATCACGCCCCTCATGCCGATGTCGAGCGCCCCGGCAATGAAGCGGTACTCGCAGCGCGGCACGCGCGCCATGGGAACAACCGAAAGCCCCCGGCAGTGGGCCGCCTGGACGCGGAGCGTCTCGAGCCCGATGCCCGTATGCTCCATGTCGTAGATGAGATACTCGCAGCCGGCCAGCTCCATCAGCCGTGCAATACCCGGCGTGAAGCACTCGAATATCATGGCGCCTAGAACCTGCTTGCCAGCAAGAACGCGTTCGCGGATCGCGTTCATCGCCACTCCTCCTGAATGCTGGCTCAGCGCTGACAAGACGATGACCGACAAGGCGGTGCATCGCAATGGGGAGTGGCCTGGACGGTTTAAACGGCGAAACGGCGTGTCATCCTCGGTAGATGAGAACATAAAAGGAACATGAGTGCTCCGTGTCATCGCACTGGGTGCGCCATATGGACGATCCGATCATGCCCAAGCGGCCGCCGATCGCCGCGCTTCAGGCCATCGCACGCGGGTATTGGTGCGGCTTCCGAAGGACCTCCCAGACCGCATGGCAGACGCGTTTGAGCGGCGATCGACGTCTCTCCTGAATTTCGGATTGGTTGCCATGGTGATGGGATGAAACGGACGTCGGCTCGGCAGCGCTGATCTACCTCGCCTGCACGTAAATCGAGGCCAAAGCAGATCTGCGCCCTGCAGCCGGCACCGCCGTGAAGGGCGCCGTTGAGCTTGTAGTGGATAGTGATGATGGAATTTATGTATTCGCCTCTGTTTCACGGGTGGCGACCACCGCCACCCCTGCGAAAAGATTGGTGCGAGGACACCAGATACAAAAAGAAATGCGGGAAAAGCGGGAAAAGATAATACTCAGCTGATCTGCTTGAATCCCCTCAGAGCGTGTTTGAGAAGGGGGATTGAACGAAACCGCTGCGCGGTAGGGGCCCTTCGCGGTCGGCGCTCCTGATTGGAAGCTCTGGGTTGCTGCAACCCACTTCCAGACAGGAGATTTCCGATGGCCGAGATCAGCCCTCTGCGCCGGCGCATGCTCGAGGACATGACCGTCCGCAACCTCTCGCCGGCGACGCAGCGATCCTATGTCCACGCGGTCTCGAAGTTCAGCCGGTTCTTTGGCCGCTCTCCGGACCGCCTGACGCTCGAGGACGTCCGGACATTCCAAGTGCATCTCGCCTCGAAGGGCGTGGCGTGGGCGAGCCTGAACCAGACGGTCGCGGCGCTCCGGTTCTTCTACGGCGTGACGCTCGGATTGGCGGAGGTTCCCGAACGGATCGCCTACGCCCGCGAGCCGCGCCGCCTTCCCGTGGTGCTCGGCGCCGACGAGGTGGTGCGCTTTCTCGAGGCCGTGCCGAGCCTGAAGGCGCGCGCGGCGCTGACCACCGCCTATGCGGCCGGATTGCGCGTCTCGGAGGTCATCGGGCTGCGCGTCGGCGACATCGACAGTGGCCGGATGCTGATCCGGATCGAGCGCGGCAAGGGCGGCAAGGAGCGCTATGTGATGCTCTCCGAGCAGCTGCTCGGCATCCTGCGGACCTACTGGCGCCTCGCCCGCCCGGCACACTGGCTGTTTCCGGGGCGCGACGCGAGCCGGCCGATCGAGGCGACCGTGCTGCACGCCGCCTGCCGCTCGGCGCGGGCCGCGGCCGGCATCGACAAGAAGGTGACCGTCCACGTCCTGCGGCACAGCTTCGCCACCCATCTCCTGGAGAGCGGCGTCGACATCCGCGTCATCCAGGTGCTGCTCGGCCACGCCCACCTGTCGACGACGGCCCGCTACACGCATGTCTCGCAGGTTGTCATCCGCCGGACGGAGAGCCCGCTCGATCGGCTGCGGCTGGAGGTGACGCCGCCCGCCTGACGCTCTGTCATGACGGGCGGTCTGGAGGTGGCGGACGTCTTCCGCCGCTACGGCCCCGCATGGCGCGCCGAGCGAGGCGACCACCTCGATCGCATGCAGCGCCGGGTGATGGGCGCGATCGAAGCCTGCCGCACGGCGGCGCTCGGCGGCCATGTCCAGCGCTGCGCCGACTGCGGCCACATCGCTGTCGCCTACAACTCCTGCCGCAACCGCCACTGCCCCAAGTGCCAGGGCCAGGCGCGGGCGGCGCTGGGTCGCCGCGCGCCGCGCCGAGCTGCTGCCCGTGCCCTACTTCCACGTTGTCTTCACCCTGCCGGCTCCGGTCGGCGCGATCGCATTCCAGATGAGCCACGAGTGCGCCACGGGTCCGAGCACCGTGGCGAACGGCCGTGGTCTATGCCATCCTGTTCCGCGCCGCCGCGGAGACGCTGCGCCTCGTCGCCGCCGACCCGCGCCATCTCGGCGCCACCATCGGCGGCGTCGCGGTGCTGCACAGCTGGGGCCAGGCGATGCAGCACCACCCGCACGTCCACTGCATCGTGCCGGGCGGCGGCCTCTCGCCCGACCGGACGCGCTGGATCGCCTGTCCGCCAGGCTTCTTCCTGTCGGTGAAGGTGCTGGCCAAGCTGTTCCGGCGGCTGTTCCTCGAGCGCCTCGCCGCCGCCTTCGCCGAGGGCGGGCTGCGTTTCTTCGGCGACCTCGCGCCGCTCGCGGCGACCGACGCCTTCGCCGCCCACTGCGCGGCGCTGCGCCGGATCGACTGGGTGGTCTACGCCAAGCGCCCCTTCGGCGGACCAGAGCAGGTGCTCGCCTATCTCGGCCGCTACACCCATCGCGTCGCCATCGCCAACAGCCGGCTGATCGGCATGGCCGACGGGAAAGTGAGCTTCCGCTGGAAGGACTATCGCCAGGAGGGGCGCCGCAAGGTCATGACGCTGGAGGCAGGCGAGTTCATGCGCCGGTTCCTCCTTGCACGTCCTGCCGCCCGGCTTCCACCGCATCCGCCACTTCGGCTTCCTCGCCAACGGCCATCGCGCGGCACGGCTCGCCCTGTGCCGCCGGCTGCTTGCCAACGCCGGCTCCAATCAAGATGACGACCCCGATCCCATCGTCGCAGCCAACGCAGCCGCCCTGCCGTCGCCGCCGGTCATCCCGGACGTCTGTCCGTCCTGCGGGGGCCTCGCCCTGATCCGCTCGACGCTGGCCCGTGCGCCCCCTCATTCCGTCCCGAGGCAGCGATGAGCGCCGAACCCGCCCACATCTTCCAGCCAAACCCGGCCACCCCGACCGATTCCAGCGGCCGGACATCCGCGCGCCACAGCGCTCCGGCGAGGCTCGCCATCCGGAGCCCGCGTGCCCCGCAGGCGCACCGCACCGCAGCCAGCGATGGGCCCGATCGGCGACGCGACAAAGATCACCGCGATCAAACTCGCCGAGACACGCCAGCGTGGCCGCGAAGCCCCAGGCCACCACCAATGCTCGGCGCTACTTCACCCATGGCCCCAGCGTCCCGCGGCTTCGTTCAATCCGGCTTCTATGAGGCGCCGACCGGCGTCGCGCTCGCCGCCACCGTCCCGCCGCGCCTCACAGAACCCTCCAGATTCAAAGGGTATGACGCCGGAAAACGCATCCACGGGCGCAAGCGGCATATCCTGACCGACACCGACGGGCGGCTCCTGACGGTCGAGGTTCATGGCGCCGACGTCCAGGACCGCGATGGTGCGAAGGCAGTGCTCAAGCGGTCTCGTCGCCGGTTCCCGTTCGTCGAGCGCGTCTTCGCGGATGGCGGCTATGCCGGAAAGGCGCGCGCCATGTCCCAGCATCAGCTCCCGATCCCCGGGCTGGCAAACTTTTGCGCCGCCCACTGGCCTGCCTTTGCTCCGCCGTTGACAGGAGGCTGCGCCGGACGACATTCTGGTGGCGGGCGGGCACCTCTTCGACCCGGAGAAGGTGCTGCGCGTCATCATGCGCAACGAGAAACCGGGCGGACATGGCGACCGCGCCCACGCGGCGGCCGCGCTCGAGCTCGCCATCTGGGATCTGAACGCCAAGCTGCTTGATGTTCCGGCCTGGAGGCGCATCGCTGACCACGGAATCGAGCCTCGCGCGGCGACGCCGGTCTACGCTGCGGGCGGCGACTACTACCCGACCGACAGCCTCACCCGGTTGCAGGATGAGATGTGGGAGTATCGCGATCTTGGCTACCGCCACTTCAAGATGAAGATCGGCGGCGCCGATCGCGCGCATGACATGGAGCGGGTCGAGGCGGCAATCGAGGTTGTCGGCGATCCCGCCGACCTCGCCGTAGACGCTAACGGGCGGTTCGACACCACGACCGCCCTGGAATACGGGCGCAGCATGCGAGAGTTCGGGCTCCGCTGGTACGAGGAGCCCGGCGATCCGCTCGACTACGGGGTGATGGCGGCTCTTGCCGAAGACTACCCGCATGCGCTGGCGACGGGAGAGAACCTCTTTTCCGCGCGGGATGTTGCAGAATCTCATCACCTATGGCGAAATGCGGCGGGATCTCGACCTGTTCCAGATGGATCCGGGACTCGCCTACGGGCTCTGCGAGTTCGCCCGAACGATCGACCTGATTGAGCAGGCGGGCTATTCAAGGCGGCAGCTTCATCCGCATGGCGGGCACATGCTGGCGCTTCACATCGTCGTCGGGCTCAACGTGGGAGGATCGGAGGCCTATCCCGGGGTCTTTGCTCCGGCCGGCGGATTGACCCGGGGATGCAAGGTGGAGAATGGGACGGTGTCACCGACCGACGCGCCCGGATTCGGCCTGGAGGAGAAGCCCGACCTGATGCCCCACATCCGCGACCTCACCGGCAGCTGAGCGGAGGCGGTATGTCTGTGCTCGCATCTCCTGCCGACGACAACCGCGCCAGCGATCAGCCCGCCTCCGGCGCGCCGGCCTCAGATCGCTGGCACTTCCACCGGATCCTCAACCTGCGGGGGGCATCAGGAGGTGGTCGAGCAGATCATCTCCGCAATCCTGTCCGGCGCCTTCAAGCCCGGAGATAGGCCGCCGAACATAGAGGCGCTCGCGCGCGAGATGCAGGTCCGCAAGCCGGTGGTCGGCGAGGCGCTCAAGGTTCTGACGAATGCCGGCCTGGTGCGCGTTCGGCGCGGCGTGAAAGGCGGCCTGCTGCTGATCACGGACAACGTTCCGGACAGCATCATGGCCCGCACGGCCCCTCTCTGGCATGTTGCGCTCAGCGAGATCGTCGAGGCGCGCCGCCCGGTCGAGATGCAGCTGGCCCTGCTCGCGGGCGAGCGAGCGACGGCCGATGATCTGAACGAGATGAGGATCTGTATCGACAGGCTGCGCGATCACCGGGGCAGCGCGCTGCCCCTCCGAATCCGCTTCGACCACCTCTTTCACTACACGATCGGCCGCGCCGCACGATCTGAGGCCCTTGCACTCTATCAGCACCAGATCCTGGAGCAGCTTTTCGTCCGGGTTCAGGACTACTTCGACATGATCGAGGATGTGGATGCCGTGATATTGCTGCATGAGACGACACTCAGCGCGATTTCCAGCCGCAAGCCAAACCTGATCCGCCGTGCAATCGACCAGCATTTGGAGCCGCTGGAACAGGCGGTCCGGGACGGGTAGGCGGGGATGGCCTGAACGAGATTGATGCCCACCTTTCCACGAAAAAATGCCCTGCCCCAGACCACGCCACCATCCGCAGAACGCCGCTTAGCGTTCTCTGGTCATGCTCCCATCCTTGGTGACACCGAGGCGGCTCGACCGACTCGTGCGAGATTTTCGTCTCAGACCTTCGGCGCGACGATGGGCGAGGCGAGGAGAAGACGGTCTGCCCGGGGGGAGGAGGGGGTCAGTCGAACTTGTAGAACGCCTCGTAGATCGGGCCCAGCATCTCTTCGTCGAAGAGGCTCGAGACCGAGGTGTCGTTCTTCACGTTCAGGATCGCCTGGGCGAAGAGCGGCGCGATCGAGACGATGCGGATGTTCGGGGCGGCGCGAACGTCGGGCTTCGGCTCGATCGAGTCGGTGGTCACCAGCGATTTCAGCACCGAGGTCGAGACGCGCTCGACCGCGGGGTTCGAGAGCACGCCATGGCTGATATAGGCGTGCACCTCGTCGGCGCCCTTCTCCATCAAGAGCTCGGCCGCGCGCACCAGCGTACCGGCGGTATCGCAGATGTCATCGACGATGATGCAGATGCGGCCCTCGACCTCGCCGATCACGGTCATCGATTCGACCTCGCCGGCGCGCACGCGGCGCTTGTCGACGATGGCCAGCCCGGCGTCGAGGCGCTTGGCGAGATCGCGGGCGCGCAACACGCCGCCGACATCGGGCGAGACCACGGTCATCCGGTCGACGTCCGGCATGTGGTGCTTGATGTCGAGCGCGAAGACCGGGGCGGCGTAGAGGTTGTCGGTCGGGATATCGAAGAAGCCCTGGATCTGGCCGGCGTGCAGGTCCATCGTCAGCACGCGCGTGACGCCCGCCTGCTGGATCAGGTCGGCGACCAGCTTGGCGGTGATGGGCGTGCGCGCGGCCGTCTTCCGGTCCTGCCTTGCATAGCCGAAATAGGGCATGACGGCCGTGATCCGCTTGGCCGAGGCGCGCTTCAGCGCATCGGTCATGATCAGCAGCTCCATCAGGTTGTCGTTGGCCGGGCTGGAGGTCGGCTGGATGATGAAGACGTCCTGGCCGCGGACGTTGTCGTAGATCTCGACGAAGATCTCGCTGTCGTTGAAGCGCTCGACGCGGGCGCTGGTCAGCTTGACCTTCTTGCCCTGGTAGACCGAGATGCGGCGCGCCATCGCCTCGGCGAGCGGCCGGTTGGCGTTGCCGGCGATGAGGTGCATGGTGTCTTCGATCATGCCGGCTCCGAGCTGACCGCGTCGGGTCTTAGCAGCCGATCAGGGGCTTGGCTAGCGGTGCTGCCGCCTTGTCGCGCGTACGAAAGCCTTTGCGCAATTGTTTGCATAACCCGTTCGCGAAACCGTTCGCCCAATCGTTCGTCGAGCCTCGGTGCGACGATCTTTGCGCAAGCCTTGATCAACGAGATCTGGCCTTTGCCAAGGCCCCAGCAAGTCAGCGGTCGGAGGCGCGCCAACGCGGGTTGATCCACGGCTCGCGGTTGGCGCGCGGCAGCGGGCTGCGGCCGAGGATGTGGTCGGACGCCTTCTCGCCCACCATGATCGAGGGCCCGTTCAGGTTGCCGTTGGTGATGCGCGGGAAGATCGAGCTGTCGGCGACGCGCAGGCGGTCGACGCCGATGACGCGGCACTCGGGGTCGACGACGGCATGGCTGTCGTCGCGCCGCCCCATCCGGCAGGTGCCGCAGGGGTGGTAGGCGCTCTCGACATGGGCGCGGATGAAGTCGTCGAGCTCGTCGTCCGACTGCACGTCCTCGCCCGGCTGGATCTCGCGCCCGCGATAGGGGGCGAAGGCGGGCTGGGCGAAGATCTCGCGGGTCAGCCGGATGCAGTGGCGGAAGTCGGCCCAGTCCTGCTCGGTGCTCATGTAGTTGAAGCGGATGCGCGGCGGGACGGCCGGGTCGGCCGAGGCGAGCCGGACCTCGCCGCGCGAGGGCGAGCGCATCGGGCCGACATGCGCCTGGAAGCCATGCCCCTCGGCGGCCGCCTTGCCGTCATAGCGCACGGCGATCGGCAGGAAATGGTACTGGATGTCGGGGTACTCGACGCCCGCGCCCGAGCGCAGGAAGGCGCAGGCCTGGAACTGGTTCGACGCGCCGGGCCCGTCCTTCAGCAGCAGCCATTGCAGCCCGACCCAGGCCTTTCCGAGCGGGTTCCAGTAGCGATAGAGCGTGACCGGCTGGGTCGAGGCCTGCTGGATGTAGAGCTCGAGGTGGTCCTGCAGGTTCTGCCCGACGCCCGGGCCGGTCGGCCACGAGCGGAACCTTGTGCTCGGCGAGATGGGCGGCGGGGCCGATGCCGCTGAGCATCAGGAGCTTGGGCGAGTTGATCGACGAGGCGGCGAGGATGACCTCGCGCTCGGCCCGGACGATCTCGATCCGCTGCCGCCGCGCGCGATCTCGACGCCGGTCGCGCGGCCGTCCTCGATGACGACCCGGCGGGCGAGGCAGCGGACGAGCGTCGCAGTTCTGCCGGCGCAGCGCGGGCTTCAGATAGGCGCTCGCCGCCGACCAGCGGCGGCCGCGCCACACCGTCATCTCCATCGGGCCGAAGCCTTCCTGCTTGGCGCCGTTGTAGTCGGGCGTCAGCTCGAAGCCGGCCTGGCGGCCGGCCTCGATGAAGGCCGCGTTCAGCGGGTTCTCGTGCCGCCCGCGGGTGACGTGCAGCGGGCCGGCGGTGCCGCGCCAGCCGGGGTCGCCGCCGGGATGGGTTTCCGGCCCGTGCCAGCACTCCAAGCGCTCGAAATAGGGGGCGACGTCGGCGAAGGCCCAGCCATCGGCGCCCGCCTCGGCCCAGTGGTCGAAGTCGCGCGCATGGCCGCGGACATAGACCATGCCGTTGATCGACGACGAGCCGCCGATGACCTTGCCGCGCGGGCAGGCGAGGCGGCGGCCGCCGAGATGCGGCTCGGGCTCGGTGACGAAGCCCCAGTCGTAACGGGGCATGTTCATCGGGTAGCTGAGCGCGCCCGGCATCTGGATCAGCGGCCCGGCATCCGTGCCCCCGTATTCCAGGACGAGGACGGAGGCGCCGGCCTCGGAGAGGCGCGCGGCCATTGCCGAGCCGGCGGAGCCGGAGCCGACGATGACGTAGTCGGCCTGCATTCAGGGGCGCGGGGCCGGATAGCCGGCCCCCCCTCCCCATTCCTCCCCACCGAGGGGGGAGGGGCCCTGTCGCGCTCGGGTGTGGAAGGCGGCCGCGCGCCCGCGCCCTCCCCAGCCCTCCCCCACAAGGGGGGAGGGGGCGCGTTGCTCCCGGATGCGGGTGGCCGCGGTCACGTCAGCTGACGCGGAGGGAGTCGTAGCTGACCATGACGTGCTCGCGGTAGGCGGGGCGATCGGTGCAGCGCTTGTAGTAGGCCTCGAGATGCGGGGTCGGCACGCGCGCAAAATCGACGTCGAAATAGCGGTAGAGGATGTGGCCCACCATGATGTCGGCAAAGGTGAAGTCCTCGCCGCCGAGCCAGGGCCCCTTGCCGATGCGCCGGTCGATCATCGGCGCGAGGCGGGCGAGCTCGGATTCGCCCCGCGCGACCTGCTTGGCGTCGCGGTCCTTTTCGCGGGTGCGGATCAGCGGCCAGAAGATGTCGTTGGCGAAGGCGACGCAGAACGAGGTCTTCATCCACTCGGCCCACATGTCGAGCTCGGCGCGGCGCTTGGGCTCGGCCGGCCAGAACGGGTCCTTGCCATAGGTGCCGGCGAGATAGCGCAGGATGGCGGGCGACTCGAACATGGTCAGCTCGCCGTCCTGGATCACGGGGACGCGACCGTTGGGGTTCATCGCCCGGTACTCGGGCGTGTCGGTGCCGCCGAACCGCCCGCCGACGTCGCGTCGCTCGTATTTCAGCCCGAGCTCGCCGATGGCCCACATCACGATCTGGACGTTCGACGAGGTGGCGCGGCCATGCACGATGATCATTGGGGTGTCTCCTCTCCTCGCCGATCCCCTGGCCCGAGGGCCGGCCGCCGGCGTCAGGTGGAATGCGCGGTCCGCCGGGCGCTACTCGCCCCGCGGAAACCGTTTCTGCTCCTCGAGCACGTTCAAGTCCATGTGGTTGCGCATGTACCGCTCGGAGGCGCGCTGCAGCGGCTGAAAATCCCACGGGTAATAGGCGCCGTTGCGCAGCGCCGCGTAGACCACGTGCCGCCGCGCCTGGCTTTCGCGGACCTCGGCGTCGTAGGCGGCGAGGTCCCAGCGCGCCACGCTCGCCGCGCGCAGCCGGCCCAGCGTCTCGGCATGCGCGGGATCCCCGGCGAGGTCCGTCAGCTCGTGCGGGTCGGCCTGCAGGTCGAAGAGCTGGTCGGGGTCGGCGGCGCAGCGGACGTGCTTCCAGCGGCCCTGGCGCAGCGCGACCATGGGCGCGACCGTGCCTTCGGCGGCGTATTCCATCGGCACGGGCGTCGCGCGCGGCGTGCCGGTCGCCAGCGGCACCAGCGACTCGCCGTCGGTCCAGGGCATGCACCTCGTCGAGAGGCACGCCGGCGAGCGCGGCGAGCGTCGGCAGGACGTCGAGGGTGGAGACGGGCGCGTCGATGCGCCCGGCCGGCAGCCCGGGCGCGGCGATCGTCAGCGGCACGCGGGACGCGCCGTCGTAGAAGCTCATCTTGAACCAGAGGCCGCGCTCGCCCAGCATGTCGCCATGGTCCGAGAGGAAGACGATGGCCGCCTCCTGCCGCGTCGCCTCGAGCGCCGCCAAGACCTCGCCGATCTTCTCGTCGATGTAGCTGATCGAGGCGAAATAGCCGCGCCGGGCGCGGGCGACGTGCTCGGGCGTGATCTCGAAGGCGCGCCAGTCCGAGGCGTCGAGCAGGCGGCGGCTGTGCGGGTCCTGCTCGACCGTAGGGAATGGCGGCGACCTCCGGGGCGAGGTGGTCGCAGCCCTCGTAAAGGTCCCAGTGCCGGCGGCGGGCGACATAAGGGTCGTGCGGGTGGGTGAAGCTGACCGTCAGGCACCAGGGCGCGTCGCCCGCGCGGGCGAAGTCGTAGAGGCGGCGGACGGCGTGGAAGGCGACCTCGTCGTCGTATTCCAGCTGGTTGGTGATCTCGGCCACGCCCGCGCCAGTCACCGAGCCCAGGTTGTGATACCACCAGTCGATGCGCTCGCCGGGGCGGCGGTAATCGGGCGTCCAGCCGAAATCCGCAGGGTAGATGTCGGTCGTCAGCCGCTCCTCGAGCCCGTGCAGCTGGTCGGGGCCGACGAAGTGCATCTTGCCCGACAGCACGGTGCGATAGCCGGCGCGCCGCAGATGGTGGGCATAGGTCGGGATGGCCGAGGCGAACTCGGCGGCGTTGTCGTAGACGCGCGTGCGGCGGGGCAGCTGGCCGGACATGAAGCTGGCCCGCGCCGGGGCGCAGAGCGGCGAGGCTGTGTAGGCGTTGGCGAACCGCGTCGAGCGCTGGGCGAGGCGGCGCAGGTTCGGCGCGTGCAGCCACTCGGCCGGGCCGTCCGGCCAGAGCGTGCCGTTCAGCTGGTCGACCATGAGGACGAGGATGTTCGGGCGCATCGGCCGGCACCATGACGCGCGCCGCGAGGGACGTCCAGCCCCGGCGGAACGGCGCCGGCTCGGCCGCGGCCCGTTCACGATCCCGCGACGAGCACCGTTGTGATTTCGCGCGTTTCCGCTGCAGGACGCGAGGTTTCCCATTGCCAAAGGCCGATCTCTTCCCAGCTAGCCGGCCAGCAGTGTGGAAGTTCGCTGCGCCGTAACAGCGGAGACCGCTCATGAACGACGCCACCGCCTATGTGCCGCCGAAGGTGTGGACCTGGGACGCCCCGAGCGGCGGCCATTTCGCCAGCATCAACCGCCCGACCGCCGGGGCCCAGCACCAGAAGGAGCTGCCGGTCGGCAAGCATCCCCTGCAGCTCTATTCGCTCGCCACGCCGAACGGCGTGAAGGTGACGGTGCTGCTCGAGGAGCTGCTCGCGGCCGGGCACGACGCCGAGTACGACGCCTGGGTGATCAACATCCGCGAGGGCGACCAGTTCGGCAGCGGCTTTGTCGCGATCAACCCGAACTCCAAGATCCCGGCGCTGGTCGACCACAGCCTGAGCCAGCCAGTGCGGGTGTTCGAGTTGGGCGCGATCCTGCTCTACCTGGCCGAGAAGTTCGGCGCCTTCGTGCCGCAGGAGCCCTCGGCGCGGGCCGAGTGCCTGTCGTGGCTGTTCTGGCAGATGGGCTCGGCGCCCTATCTGGGCGGCGGGTTCGGCCATTTCTACGCCTATGCGCCCGAGAAGATGGAGTATCCGATCAACCGCTATGCGATGGAGGTGAAGCGGCAGCTGGACGTGCTCGACCGCAACCTGGCCGAGCGGCGGTTCGTCTGCGGCGACGAGTACACCATCGCCGACATGGCGATCTGGCCCTGGTACGGCGTGCTGACGACGGGTGCGCTCTACAGCGGCGAGGGGTTCGACGCGGCCGGGTTCCTCGACGCGCAAAGCTACGGGAACGTGGTCCGCTGGACGGAGGAGGTCGGGGCCCGGCCGGCCGTCAGGCGCGGCCGCATGGTCAACCGCATCACCGGGCCGCTGGAGCAGCAGCTGCGCGAGCGCCACGCCGCCGGCGACTTCGAGACGCGCACGCAGAACAAGCTGGAAGCGGCTGGGTGAGCGCTGTTCGGATCGAGGGTCGGGGGCGTAACCCCCGCCTCTCCTGCCTGCGTCAGCGGGGCTGAGCGTCGACGAAGGCCCAGGCCTCGGCCTCCTGCTCGGGCGCGAAGGTCCGGGCGTCGACGGGGATGAGCGGCGCCATCGTCTCGATCATCGTCCGCGCCGCGGGCGGGGCGCCGATGACGGCGTATTTCGCGACGCGCCAGGGCGAGCGCATCTGCGCCCGGAGCGTCTCGAAACCGGTCGAGCGCAGCGCGTCGCCCAGCTCGTAGTCGCGCATGCGCAGGAGCATCGAGACCTCCCCGCCAACCGTGCCGGCTTCGTCGAACACCGCCTCCATGTGGCGCGCCATGGCGCGGATGTCCTCGGCCCGCGTGCCGCCCCTGATCTCGAAGGCGTGCACGGCGGGATTGTCGGTGCCAATCTCGATGACGGTGGGCGTGGTCAGCATCCGGGGGCCATCAAAATCCGGTGACCGTCAATAGATCCAGCCGAAGGCGAAGCCGATGATGATGACGACGACAAAGGCCAGCCCGGTGCTGACGGCGGCGACGCGCCAATTGCCCTTGCGCTCGGCGTTCACCGGGTGGTCGCCGGGCTCGTTGGCCCTGGGGTCCTGCGGCTCGTAGCGTTTCATGCGCATCCTTGCGTTTGCCTGTCAGTTGGGGCACGCGCCCATACGTTTCGGAAACGGGCGGCCGGTGCGAGGCGTTCCCTCGGATCGGCCAGGCCCGGCAGGAGGGTGGCATGCGATCGCTGCATATCGGCTCGGCCATGATCGACACCGTCACGCTGGTGGCGTCCGAGGACATCGAGCAGGCGAGCTTCAGCAATGACGGCAAGACCTATCTGATGCTCGAGACGGGCCGGAAGGTGCCGGCCAAGGCGATCACCTGGCATGTCGGCGGCGGCGCCTGCAACACGGCGGTCAGCCTCGCCCGGCGCGGTTGGGCTGCGGCGGTGACGGCCAAGACGGGCGACGACCCGGCGGCCGACGAGGTGCGCCGGCACCTCGACAACGAGGGCATCGAGGCGCGGCTGATCGAGGCGCCCGGCACGGCGACGGGCAAGGCTGTGATGATCGCCAGCCATGACCGAAACGCCTCGATCTTCGTGCACCGCGGCGCCAACGAGACGATCCGGGTCGACGAGCTGCCGGCCGAGGCGTTCCGCGGCTTCGACCTCGTCTATGTCGGGCCGCTGTCGAACGAATCGGCGGACTGCTTCCCGCACATCCTGGAGCAGGCCAAGGCCGCCGGGGCGATCGTCGCGGCCAACCCCGGCATCCGCCAGCTGACGGCGCGGACGGCGGGGTTCCTGGCGGCGCTGGAGAACCTCGACCTGCTGAACATCAACCGCGTCGAGGCCGAGGCGCTGGTGCCCTGCTTTGCGCCCCGGGCCGAAGGCCCTGACGCTGCGGCGCCGACCGATGCGCCTGCCCTGCTGCGTCGCGGGCTCAGCTTCGGCGGATTTCATATGGGCGTCGTCCGGTTCCTGCGGGCGGTGCAGGCGGCCGGGCCGCGCTGGGTGACGATCACCGACGGCAAGGACGGATCCTACCTCGCGACGCCAGACGCGGTGCTTTGGCACCCGGTCGTGCCCGCCGAGGTGCAGGGCACGGCGGGCGCGGGCGACGGTTTCTGCTCGACGCTGAGCGCCGCGCTGGCCGAGGGCATGGCGCCCGAAGCCGCCATGCGCGAGGCGGCGGTCAACGCGTCGAGCGTGGTCGAGCACCTCGACACGACGAGCGGCCTTTTGCGCCCGGACGAGATGCGCGCCCGGGTGGCCCGGGTCGAGACGGAAGCGCGCCGCATCGACGGGTGAGGCACACGTCGATCCCGGCGGGCTGGCGATGCGCGGCTGCCCGCTTTCCCGAAGGCTTCCCCTGCGTCATAGTGGGGCAGGACTGCAAGGGGAGCCGACGTGGAGACCAGGACGGACGAGATCGCCGGGGGCATCTTCCGCTTTTCGGTCTTCGTGCCCGAGATCGCGCCGCCGGCCGGGTTCACCTTCAATCATTTCCTCGTGCTCGGCGACGAGCCGCTGCTGTTCCACGCCGGGCTGCGCCGGATGTTCCCGGCGCTGCACGCGGCCGTCGGCCGGGTTGTTGCCCCCGAACGGCTGCGTTGGATCGCCTTCGGCCATTACGAGGCCGACGAGTGCGGGGCGATGAACGACTGGCTGGCGGTGGCGCCGCGGGCCGAGGTGGCGCATGGACGGACGGGCGCGGCCGTGTCGCTGACCGACATGGCGGACCGGCCGCCGCGCGTGCTGGAGGATGGCGAGGCGATCGATCTGGGGGGCCGGCGCGTCCACTACCTCGACACGCCGCACATCCCGCACGGCTGGGATGCGGGGGTGATGTACGAGGAGACGACGGGGACGCTGCTGTGCGGCGACCTCTTCACGCAGACGGGCGGCGGGGCGGCGCTGGCGACCGGAGACATCGTCGGGCCGGCGGTCGCGGCCGAGGACATGTTCCGTTTCTCGAGCCTCAACCCAGGGATGGGGGCGACGATCCGGAGGCTGGCCGGGCTGGCACCGCGCCGGCTGGCACTGATGCATGGGCCGACCTTCGAGGGGGACGGCGCGGCGGCGCTGCGCGAGCTTGCCGGCGATTACGACCGGCGGCTGCGGGACGCCGTCGCGGCGGCCGGCCTGGTGCCGCAGACCGGCCCCGCGGGGGGCGGGCCCGCCCTCGCCTGAAGGGAGGCAGGGCTGCGTTGCTCGCCCGCGCGGGCAAGCCTGGTCGCCTGGCTTGGTCGGCGCGCCTCAGACGCGGCGGAGGTAGACCTCGTATTCGCGGTCGGTCACGAGCGTCAGCATGTGCGCCTGCTCCTGGCGCTTTTGCGCGCCGTAGATGTGGCGGAAGGGCTCGCCGAGCCAGCGGGCGACGAAGTCCGAGCGCGAGAAGCGCCGCTCGGCCGAAGCCCAGGAGAGCGGCAAGGGCTCGCCCTGGCCCGGCACGATCCGGCCTTCGAGCGGCGACGGTGGGTCGGCGCGCTCGTCGAGGCCGGCCAGAACCGCGGCGATGACGGCGGCCGTCACCAGATAGGGGTTTGCGTCCGAACCCGCGACGCGGTGCTCGATTCGGGCACCGGGGCCCGCCGTCTCGGGCAGGCGCAGCGCCGAGCCGCGGTTGTCGAAGGCCCAGTGCGCCTCGACGGGGACGAAGCTGCCGGGCACCATGCGTCGGTACGAGTTCAGGTGCGGCGCGAAGATCAGCTGGCAGTCGGCCATGTGGCGCAGCATGCCGGCCAAGGCATGGCGCATGGTCTCGTTGGGCATGGGGGCGCCGGCGTCGAAGACGTTGCGGCCGGCAGCGTCGAGCAGGCTGAGATGCAGGTGCAGGCCCGATCCGACCTTGTCGCCATAGGGTTTCGGCATGAAGGTGGCATCGTAGCCCTCGGCGCGCGCCACACCGCGGATGGCGCGCTTCAGCGCCACCATCTTGTCGGCGGCGGCGAGCGCGTCGGCGACGTGGAGGAGGTTGACCTCGAACTGGCCGGTGCCGAACTCGGCGATCACCGTCTCGGCCGGCGCGCCAAGGGCGTGCGCGGCGGCCGTGATGCGCGCGATGACGGGCTCGAAGGCGCGCAGGAGCTCGAGGTCGTAGACCTGGTTGGCGGCGAGCCGGCCGCCGCAGGCCGGATGCATGGGCGGACAGGGCTCGCGCGGGTCGATCAGGAAGAACTCGAGCTCGAGCGCCACGCACGGGGTCAGCCCACGCGCCGCTGCCTGCTGCGACCACCCGGGCCAGAACATTGCGCGGGTCGAAGGGCGAGAGCGCCCCGTCGGGCATGCGGATGGTCGCCTGCACCTGCGCCGTGGGGCGCGCCGCCCACAGCATGGGCCCGAGCGAGCCCGGCACCGCGTCGAGCGCGCCGTCGGGGTCGCCCGTCTGGATGGCGATGCCGGCCTCCTCGACGTCCTCGCCGAAGATGTCGAGGCCGGGCGTCGAGGACGGCATCTTCATCCCGCCCTTGCCCAGCTTGGCGAGCGTTTCCATCGGCACCAGCTTGCCGCGCGCCGTGCCGTTCAGGTCGATGACGAAGACCTCGGCCGACGCGACATCGGGATGCGCCGCGCGGAAGGCGGCGAGCTCGCCCGCGAAGGGCATCCGCTGGGCCGAGGGCTCGATGTCCGCCTCTCGGCCTGCCGCCGGCCCCCCCTCTGGTGCCGCGTCCTTCATGCGGCGACGGGCCAAGCCGCGCCCCCGATGCCATGCATGCCGGCACGCTTGCGGTTCAGCCGGTGGGCGGTGATCTTCGTCACAGCGGCGCCTTTGTTTCCGAGCATATCGCGCGGGACATGGCCACAATCCGAGCCGCACTGCAATGGTCGGGACAGCTGACCAGCCACGACAACCCTGGGGGTTAGCGGAAATCGATATCGCTCGCCTGCGGCATTCAATAGAGTACTGCAAACCCTCGGAGACCACCTCTTGGACCGTCGCCTCGCCGCCATTCTCGCCGCCGACGTGGTGGGCTTCAGCGCGTTGCTCGGCCGCGACGAGGCTGGCGCGGTGCGTGCGCTGAAGGGGCATCTGGCGGCGATCGAGCCGATGATCGGGCTGAACGGCGGGCGTCTCGTGAAATCGACGGGCGACGGGTTCCTGGCCGAGTTCAGCTCGGTCGTGGCCGCCGTCTCCTGCGCGGTCGCAATGCAGCGACAGCTGGCCGAGCGCAACGCCGCTCAGCCCGAAGGGCTGCAGATGGCGTTCCGGATGGGCATCCACACCGGCGACGTCGTCGTCGACGGCGACGATATCCTGGGCGACGGCGTCAACATCGCGGCGCGGCTGCAGGGCGTCGCCCAGCCGGGCGGCATCGTCGTGTCGGGGCGGGTGCACGACGACGTCGCCGACAAGATGGATCTGGGCTTTCTCAACTTAGGCGAGCAGCGGCTGAAGAACATTCACCGCCCGGTGCGCGCCTTTGCCGTGCTGCTGGACGGCGCCGCGCCGCCGGCGGCGGCAGAGCCGGAGCGGCCGTCCAAGCCCTCGGTCGCCGTGCTGGCCTTCGACGACATGTCTGTCCGGTCCCCGGGGGGCGGCGAGCAGGACTATTTCGCGGAAGGCATCACCGAGGACATCATCACGGCGCTGAGCCGGGTGCCCTGGCTGTTCGTCATCGCGCGGAACTCGTCCTTCTCCTATCGCGGGCTGGCCGTCGACATCAGGCGCGTCGGGCGCGAGCTCGGCGTGCGCTACATCCTCGAGGGCAGCGTTCGGCGGGCGGGCGACCGGCTGCGCGTGACCGGGCAGCTGATCGATGCCGAGACGGGCGGGCATCTCTGGGCCGACCATTTCGACGGCGAGATGCGCGACGTCTTCGAGCTGCAGGACAGGATCACCGAGGCTGTCGTGGCGGCCATCGCGCCCGAGATCCGCAACGCCGAGATGGGCCGGGCGGCGCTGAAGCGGCCCGACAGCCTGGATGCCTATGACCACTTCCTGCATGCCCAGTCCGAGGTGAACCGGTTCTGGATGCGCGAGGCCGACGCCTCGCTGGCGGCGGCGATCCGGCTGGCGCCGAGCTATCCGATCGCCAACGGCATGCGCGCCTGGCTGCACACGCTGGTCTGGCACCCGCTGTTCGGGCCGAGCCCGGAGCGCACCGAGCTGGCGCTGCGGCTGGCCGACGCCGTCTTCGCCGCGCCCGACGCCGATGTCGAGGCGTCCGCCTATGCCGGCTATGTGCTGGCCTTCTACACCGAGGGCTTCGAGCGCGGCCTGCTGCATGTCGAGCGCGCCGTCGAGGCCAGCCCCAACTGCGTCTCGGCCTGGGGCTCGAGCTGCCTGCTGAACGGCATGCGGGGCCGCAGCGAGCCGGCGCTGGCGCATGGCGAGCGGGCGCTGCGGCTGAACCCGCGCGACCCGATGGCCTACCGCATCCATTACGGCATGGCGCTGGCGCACCTGGCGCGGCGCGACTGGCAGGGGGCGCTCGCCTCCGTCGAACGCGCGCGGCTGTTCGAGAACAGCGTCGTCACCTTCCGGGTGATCGAGGTGGCGGCGCTGCAGCTGCTCGGCCGCGGCGAGCGCGCGGCGGCGCTGGCCGCCAAGCTGACGGCGCTCGAGCCGAGCTTCACCGTCATGCGCTTCATGGAGCGCATGATGACGCCGCGGGCGGTCGACCCGCGCATCTACGAGCCGGTCATCCCGGCGCTGGCCGCGGCCGGGCTGCCGCAGTGACCCTGTGCGCATAGCCCCCTGCCCGGTCCGGTGGATCCGGCGCGCGCCGGCCGGCGTGACCGCTTGACGCCCTCGCGTCCGGCGCGCGACAAGCCTGCATATCTTACCGGAGAGCGCCGATGGACATGGCTAGGAACCTGCGCCCGACTGCCGAGTACCAGGCGATGGACGCGGCGCATCACTGGCATCCGTTCACCGACTCGGCCGATCTGGCGCGGCGGGGCGTGCGCGTCATCACCGGCGGGCACGGCGTCTGGCTGCGCGATTCCGAGGGCAACGAGATCCTCGACGGCATGTCGGGGCTCTGGTGCGTGCAGGTGGGATATGGGCGCGAGGAGATCGCCGAAGCGATCGCTCGGCAGGCGCGCGAGCTCGCCTACTACAACACGTTTTTCCAGTCGACGCATCCGGCGGCTGCCGAGTTCGCGGCGGCGCTCGCCGAGGTGGCGCCGGCCGGCATGAGCCGCGTCTTCTTCACGAACTCGGGTTCGGAGTCGAACGACACCGTCTTCCGCATGGCCCGCGTCTACTGGGACTGTCTGGGGCGGCCGACGAAAAAGGCCTTCATCAGCCGGGTGAACGCCTATCATGGCTCGACGGTCGCCTCGGCCTCGCTGGGCGGCATGAGCGCGATGCACGGGCAGTCGGGCCTGCCGATCGAGGGCATCCACCATATCGGCCAGCCCTATTGGTTCGGCGAGGGGCGCGAGACCGGGATGAGCCCGGAGGAGTTCGGGCTGGCGCGCGCCCGCGAGCTGGAGGCCAAGCTGCTGGAGGTGGGGCCCGAGACCGTCGCCGCCTTCATCGGCGAGCCGTTCCAGGGCGCGGGCGGCGTCATCGTGCCGCCCGCCAGCTACTGGCCCGAGATCGAGCGTATCTGCCGACACTACGACATCCTGCTGGTCGTCGACGAGGTGATCTGCGGCTTTGGCCGGACGGGCAACTGGTGGGGCTCGCAGACCGTGGGGGTCACGCCGGATCTCGCTCCGATCGCCAAGGGCATGACGAGCGGCTACGTGCCGATGGGCGGCGTCTACATCTCGGACCGGGTGGCCGGGCCGATCCTGGACAAGGCCGGCGAGGTCTTTCACGGCTACACCTATTCCGGCCATCCGCTGGCGTGCGCGGCGGGGCTCGCCAACCTGCGCATCCTGCGCGAGGAGCGGCTGGTCGAGCGCGTGCGCGACGACATCGGCCCCTATCTGCAGGAGCGCTGGCTGGAGCTCGCCGATCACCCGCTGGTGGGCGAGGCGCGGATGGTCGGGCTGATCGGCGCGGCGGAACTTGTGGCGGACAAGGCGACGCTGGCACGTTTTCAGGATGTCGGCGCGGCCGGCACGCGCTGCCGGGACCTGTCGGTGGCGAACGGGTTGGTCATGCGCGCGGTGCGCGACACGATGGTCGTGGCGCCTCCGCTGGTGATCAGCCACGCCGAATGCGACGAGCTGGTCGCCCGCGCCCGGCGGACGCTGGACGAGCTCGCCGACGCGCTGGCCCGGGAAGGGTCGATCTAGTGCGTCGAAGCGATCGTGCCCGCGGCACCGACCCGTGCCCGCGAGATCGCACACCGCCCAGCCAACTCGTGATCCCCGCCTGCGCCGGAATGACCGCGCGCACCTCCGCCGGACTCCGTCCGAGGACGCGGTGACGATCCGTCATGCACGAGATGACGATCTCGATGCCATAGCGGCACTGCTCGAGGAGGTCTTCGGACAGCCTGACGAGGCGCGGCTGGTCCGCGGGCTGTGGGGCAGCGACGAACTGGCGGTGGCGCTCGTCAACGGAGCGGACGACGAGGTTGCGGCAGTGGCCGTGCTCTCGCACCTCGCCGCGCCCGAGGGCTCGCTGGCGCTCGGCCCGATCGCGGTCGCTGCCGACCGGCGCGACCAGGGGCTGGGCAAGGCGCTGATCGGCGCGAGCGTCGCCTGGGGCCGGCGGGCCGGGCATGCGGCCATCTTCGTCCTGGGCGAGCCCCTCTACTACAGGCGCTTCGACTTTTCGGTCGAGGCCGCGCGGCCTTTCGTCAGCCCCTATCCGCCCGAGTTCATGATGGCGCGCGAGCTGCGCCCCGGCGCCCTGGCCGAGGCCTTGGCCGATGGCGGCGAGATCCGCTATCCGCCTGCCTTCGCGGCGCTCGGATGACAGGCTATCTGACGGCCAACGAGCGGCCGGGCGAGCACGCGCGCAGCTGGTATGCCGAGACGGCGGGGCTGCTGCCCGACCATCCGCCCTTGCGGGGCGAGGTGCGGACGGACGTCTGCATCGTGGGCGCCGGCTATGCGGGCCTGAGCGCCGCGCTGCACCTGGCCGAGGCGGGGCGGCGGGTCGTGCTGCTCGAAGCCAACCGGATCGGCTGGGGCGCCTCGGGGCGGAACGGCGGGCAGCTCGGGGTCGGGCCGCGCGCCGACATCCGCAAATACGAGGCCATGGTCGGGCGCGACGACGCGCGCAAGGTCTGGGAAATCTCGCTCGCGGCCAACCGACTGGTGCGCGAGCTGATCGAGCGGCATGGCATCGACTGCGACCTGGCCGACGGCTATCTGGAAGCGGCCTGGCGGCGCGCCGACCTCGACGACATGAGCGCCTACGCCGCGCATGTCGCCCGGACGTACGCGCACGACGTCGAGGTGCTGGACCGCGCCGGCGTGGCGGCGCTGATCGGCACCCAGCGCTATCATGGCGGCTTCGTCGACCGAATGAGCGGGCACCTGCATCCGCTAAAGCTGGCCTTCGGCCTCGCCCGGGCGGCGGTCGGGGCGGGCGCCACCATCCACGAGGGCACGCAGGCGCTGGCCGTCGCGCCGGGGCAGGTGACGACCAAGGGCGGCAGCGTGCGCGCCGAGCACATCCTGGTGGCCTGCAACGGCTATATTGACGGGCTGGCGCCGGCGGCCTCGCGCCGGATGCTGCCAATCAACAACTTCATTCTCGCGACCGAGCCCTTGGGCGAGAATCGGGCGCGCCAGGTCAACCGCGACAATCTCTGCGTCGCCGACACCCGTTTCGTGCTGAATTATTACCGGCTGACGCCCGACCGGCGCCTTCTCTGGGGCGGCGGTGAAGGGAGCGGTCGGCGCTTTCCCGCCGACATCGGCGGCATGGTTCGGGCGCGGATGCTGGAGATCTATCCCGAGCTGAGCGACCTGGCGGTGACGCATGCCTGGGGCGGCACGCTGGCGATCACGGCGACGCGGTTCGCGTTGTTCCACGAGATCGGCCGCGGGATCCGGGCGATCGGCGGCTGGTCGGGCTCGGGCATCCACATGGCGACCATGGGCGGCCGGATCGCCGCCGAGGCGATCGGCGGCGAGACGGGCGACTGGGACGTGCTTGCGCGGATGCCGACGCCGGCCTTCCCCGGCGGCGACTGGTTTCGCATGCCGCTGCTGCGGCTTGCGCTGTTCTGGTACGGGCTGCGTGACCGCCTTTAATCCAGACAGTCCCGCATCCGTCGTGCGCTCTGCTCTGCCGCGGCCCTTAGGCCGGCGATTTGAGCGAGGCCGCCGCGTGCCGGCCCGAACTCGTCGGTCCGATACCGCCGCATGTCATTTCGGCCAAGCCGAGGATCAGCAGCTTCTCGGCGTGCTCGTCCGGAATCCGCTGTTCTTTACAACAGCACCGGCACAGCTTACGCAACGATTGCTGCTCTTCTTCGGAAAGCCGCGCGACTAATTGACGTTCTTTGCTACCCATGTCCTGTGGCCTGCCTCGTTACCACTAACCGCCAAGGTGGGCCCAAAGTTCCTTAAAGTCCATTATCGTTCCGTCATATTTCTGTGCGGGAAGGTACTATTTCGTGGCAAGCTGTCACCTTGGCGCGCATTTTTGGCGGTGCTGTCGCTTATAAGTTGCAGTGCGCCGTTTTACGCGGCCAGCCGTGCGTCAGCCCTGGCCCTCGGCCATCAGCGCGGCGGCCGCCGAGCGGGCGGCATCCGTCACCCGGCCACCGGCCAGCATCCGGGCGATCTCGTCCTTGCGCGCGGCGGCGTCGAGCGCGGTCACCTCGGTGCGCGTGGTCTGGGCGTCGCCGGTCTTGGCGATGCGTAGATGATGGTCGCCAAGGGCGGCGACCTGCGGGCTGTGCGTCACCACCAGGACCTGACCGGCGCGCGCCAGCCGGACGAGGCGGCGGCCGACCGCGTCGGCCGTGGCGCCGCCGACGCCACGGTCGATCTCGTCGAAGATCAGCGTCAGCCCTTCGGCGCGGCCGGCGAGCCGCACCTTGAGCGCGAGAAGGAACCGCGAGAGCTCGCCACCCGAGGCGATGCGGTCGATCGGGCCCGCCGGAGTCCCGGGGTTGATGGCCGCCGTGAAGCGCACCTGGTCGGCGCCCTCCGGGCCCGGCTCGCCCGGAGAGATCTCGGTCAGAAAGCGCGCTGCCTCCATCCGCAACGGCCCGAGCTCGGCGGTGACCGCGGCGTCGAGCGCCGCGGCCGCCTGGCGCCGGGCGGCGCAGAGCGCCGCCGCGGCCGCCTGGTAGGCGCGGCCGGCGGTCTGCGCCTCGGCTTCGAGCGCGGCGATCCGCGCGTCAGAGGCGTCGAGCTCGGCCAGCCGGCGGGAGAAATCCTCGGCGAGCGCCGCCAGCTCGTCGGGCTGCACGGCGTGCTTGCGCGCGAGCCCGCGGATGGCGAAGAGCCGCTCCTCGACCTGTTCGAGCCGGCCGGGATCGAAGCTGAGCGCGTCGCGCAGCTCGGCGAGGCCGTCTTCGGCCGCCGCGAGCTCGACCATGGTGCGATCGATCGCGGTGATCGAGGCTTCCAGCCGGCCGACGATCTCGCCCGACGCGCGATCGGCGATGCGGGTCAGCCGCTGCAGCGCGTCGGCGAGGGCACCGCTCGCGCCCTCGGACAGGAGGGCCGTGGCGCGCACGACCTCTTCGGCGAGGCCGGCCGCCTGCTTGATCAGCCGGCGTTCGGCGCCGAGCGCCGCATCCTCGCCAGGCTCGGGCGCCAGCCGCTCGAGCTCGGCAGTGCTGTGACGCAGGAAGTCGGCCTCGGCCTCGGCTTTGGCGCGGGCGGCCTCGGCGTCGACGAGCCGCCGCGCCGCGGCCTGCCGCGCGGCCCAGAGCGCGCGCAGGTCCGAGACCTGGGCCTCGAGCCCGCCGAAGGCGTCGAGCAGCGGCCGGTGCGCGCGCGGGTCGAGGAGGCTCCGGTCGTCATGCTGGCCGTGCACCTCGACGAGCAGCGCGGCGATGCGGGCCAGAGTCTCGGCGCTGGCGCGCTGGTCGTTGACGAAGGCGCGGCTGGGACCGTCCGCCGAGGCGATGCGGCGCAGGATCAGCTCGGCGCCGCCGGGCAGGCCGAGCTCGTCTAGCACCGCGGCCAAGGGATGCGTGCGGCCGAGCTCGAAGGCGGCGGTCACGGTGCCCTCGGGCCGGCCGGCGCGCACCAGATCGCGGCCGGGCCGGCGGCCGAGCGCGAAGCCGAGCGCGTCAAGCAGGATCGACTTGCCGGCGCCGGTCTCGCCCGTCAGCACCGTCAGGCCGGGGCTGAAGTCCAGCTCCAAGGCCTCGATCAGGACGATGTCGCGGATCGAGAGGCTTCGCAGCATGCGGGCGCCGGCGGCGCGGCTAGGGGTGGAAACGGCGGGGCACGGCGCCGGCGGCGCGTCCCCTGCCTGACCCTCCCCCGGGCGGGGGAAGGGGGCGCGCGTGGCCGGCGGTGCACCTGGGATGCATGGCGGGGTGGTGCCTTGGCGCCGGGGTCAGAGCCATTCGCCGAGTATCACGCGGCGGTAGACTCGGTCCCAGAAGCTGTCGTTGCGGGTTGCCGGCCGCAGATCGCGGTCGGTCAGGAGCGCATAGCTCGCGGCGTACCAGTCGGAGCCTACGAAGTTCTCGCCCAGCACCGCCGCGGTCACCTGGGCCTCCTGGTTCAGGCCGAGCGCCAAATAGGATTCGACCAGCCGGTGCAGCGCCTCGGGCGTGTGGGCGGTGGTCTGGTATTTCTCGATCACCACCCGGAAGCGGTTGATGGCGGCCATGTACTGGCCCTGCTTGAGATAGTATCGGCCGATCTCCATCTCCTTGCCGGCCAGGTGGTTGTTGGTCAGGTCGATCTTCAGCGCCGCGTCGCGGGCGAATTCCGAATTGGGATAGCGGCGGACGAGCTCGGTCAGCTCCTGCAGCGCCTTCTGGGTTCCCGACTGGTCACGCCCGACATCGACGATGTTGTCGTAGTACGTCAGGGCGATCAGGTACTGGGCGTAGGGCGCGTCCGTGTCGGACGGGTAGAGGTCGAGATAGCGGTTCGCCGCGGTCCGCGCGGCCGGCATGTTGCCGCCCTCGTAGCTGGAGAAGGCCGACATGATCGTGGCGCGCTTGGCGAGCTGCGAGAAAGGGTAGAGGCGCTCGACCTCATCAAACGTCTTGGACGCTTCCTCGTAGTTGCGTTCGGCCATCTGCTGCTCGGCCATGTCGTAGATCTCGCGCGCCGAGCGATCCTCGAACGGATCCTTCTTCTTGGCGAACCAGCCGCTGGTCGTCTCGCATCCGCCAAGCAGCGACAGCACGACGAGCGCTCCTGCCAGTTTGACCCGCATCCCTGTCCCTTCCGACCCGCTCGGCACGGGCCGGACCATATAGCCGGGCACGGCACAGGAAAAGGGGCGGCGCACCAACGAAAGCGCCGCCCCGATCGTCGCGGACCGCCTCAAACGGCGACGGCGTCGATCTCGGGCTGGGTGGCCGGCGCAGCCGTGACGCCGCCCATCCACTGGCCGGGCCGCAGATTGATCCAGCTCCACGCCTCCGGCCGCGCAAAGAGCGCGCGGAGCAGCCGGTTGGTCATCTCGTGGCCGCCGCGGAACGCGACATAGCGCCCGACGATCGGCGCACCGGCCAGCGCCAGGTCGCCGACGGCGTCCAGCATCTTGTGGCGCACGAATTCGTCCGGCCGGCGCAGGCCTTCGGGGTTCAGCACCCGGCCGCGATCGACGACGATGGCGTTCTGCAGGCTGCCGCCGCGCGCGAGGCCCATGGCGCGCAGCTGCTCGACCTCGCCCAGATGGCCGAAGGTGCGGCAGTCGCCGAGCTCGTTCACGAAGGCGCCGTCGACCAACGCCATCGCGTGCGACTGGACGCCGATCGCCGGGTCGGCGAAGTCGATGCCGAACGCCATCTCGAACCGGTTGGCGGGCAGGAGCTCGGCGCGCTTGCCGTCCTGTTCGACGACCACCTTCTCGCGGATGCGGATGGCGCGGCCGGGCCGCCCGGTCTCGACCAGGCCGGTGCGCAGCAGCGCGGCGACGAAGGGCGCGGCCGAGCCGTCCATGATCGGCACCTCGGGGCCGGCCAACGAGATCAGCGCGTCGGTGATGCCGCAGCCGGCGAGCGCGGCCATGAGATGCTCGACCGTGCCGACCGAGGCCCCGTGCTCGTTGCCCAGCCGCGTGCAAAGCCGCGTGTCGACGACATGGTCCCAGCGCGCCGGGATGTCGCCCGTGCCGAGCGCCAGATCCGTGCGGCGGAACAGGATGCCATGGCCGGCGGGCGCCGGCCCGACCTGCATCGTGACCGCCTGCCCGCCATGCAATCCGACCCCGTTGAAGACGACGCCTGATCGCACCGTCCGCGTCACTGCCGAAGTGTTCATTGTTCTGTCCCGCGCCTGCTCTGTTTCTTGCTCTGACGGCCAGGCGCAAAGGCGCCGGATCGCCGGCCTATGAAACACGTTCCTATGGGCGCTCGGTCTGATGCTCAAGTCACGCTTTGTGACGCTTTGCAACAAGGCCCGGGATTTTCGACTATGGACCGGCTGGCTGCTGAAGTCGATCTGGTCGAGACTCACCACATGCCAGGTTGCCGAGAGGCTCTTCTTACGAATATGGGCCGCCTTGTCTGGAGGTCGCTGGCTCGGGCCGACAGGATAACGCGCCGACAAACTGGAAACGCTGACATCTGGACTATCAGCTACGGTCAGACCGCAGCGTTCGGCTCGAATCCACGGGCTCGAAGCTTGCCGGCAAAGGTCCGCAGCAGCGCGGCGTCGCTCTCGCGACAGTCGGCATAGTTGATGATCTGCAACCAGAGCGCAAGATCGCCCGGCAGGCTGCGCCAGTAGACGGGCAGCAGCACGCCGCCGCCGGCGCGCTTGTTGCGCAGCCGGGCGATCATGATCTCCTCGGTGCATTCCGGCGAGGCGAAGTATTCGGGGCTCAGAACGGCGACGATCCGCTCGCAGTTCTCGATAGCGGCGTCGATCTCGCGCTGCCAGAAAAGGCTCTGGTCGATTTCGTGGCGGTAGTCGAAGAGCCGCGCCTCCGGCCAGGCCTCGCGAACGGCGGCCGCCAGCGCCTCGGCCGCCTGCCTGTCGTTTGACGTGTAGCTGATGAAAACATCATAGGGCCGCTTGCCATCCGCCTCGGGCCTGCGCGCCCAGTCTTCGATCTGGCGGCGCGCTTCTTCCTTTTCGACGCCATAGCGCTCCTGGATTTTTCCGGCGAGCTGGTCGCTCCCGCCCTCGATGCGGTCGAGATCGTCCTGCGTCAGCTTGCCCCACCGCTTGTAGACGTCGCCGCGGAGCCGCTTCCACTGACCGCTCAGACGTTCCCAGCTTGCGCCGGCGTCCTTTCCCGGCGGGCCTGTCGGAGCGCTCCGGGGCGGGGCGCTTCGGGGCGGGGCGGGCGAGGGCGCGCCGAACTCATCCCCGAGCAGTTCGTCGAAATCATCGGCGCCCTGTCCGGCGGGTCCGAACGGGTCATGGCTGACCGGCAATGGCCGGCGCCAGGCCGTCAATGATCCGCGCGCATGCCTCTGCCCGGGCGCGGTCGATCTCGACGATCATCAAGTCGCGGATCTCCAGCCCGCGACGCATCCACTCCGAGGCCGCGCCCACCAGCGCCGGCAGCACAATCTCGGGCGGCCAGCCCTGGTTGCCGGCGGCGAGCGGCGCCGTGGCGATCCGCGCGCCGCTCTCCGGCAGGAAGGGGCCGAGGTTGCGGAAGATCTCTCCGGCGAGTCCGGCCGGGGTGCCGAGCGGCGCGTGCTCGAAGCAGAGCACCCGCCCGATGTTCAGCTTCGCATCGCCCAGCGGCTTCGACATCCAGAACCCGGACGTCTTGCGCAGATCGGCCGCCTTGTCCTGCGCCAGCCGTTCAACGGACAGCCCGGCGCGGTCGAGCGCGCCGATCAGCGTGCCCTGCCGCGGCGCATAGTTGTTTGGGAAAGCCGAGACCAGCAGCAGGTCGACGGCCAGCTCCGGCGGCAGGCGCGTCAGATCGCCGTGCCAGAGCGAGATGCGCGACTGCCCGTCCGGCGTCTCGATTGCGATCTCGCGCAAGAGCTCCACGGCCGCACCTCAGTTCCCTGGCAGCATCTTGCCCGGGTTCAGGATGCCGGCCGGGTCGAAGGTGCGCTTGATCGCCGCCATCAGCTCCCAGGCGTCTTGCCCGTGCTCGCGCGCCATGAACTTCTTCTTGCCGATGCCGACGCCGTGCTCGCCAGAGACGGTGCCGCCGAGGCGCAGCGTGCGCTCGGTCAATCGGTCGGCGAGCCGCATGGCCTCGTCGATCTCGGCCCTGTCCTCGGGGTCGATCATCAGGCTGACATGGAAGTTGCCGTCGCCGACATGGCCGACGATGGCGAAGAAGATCGCGGCGCTCGCAAGGTCCTGCTCGGTTTCGTCGATGCACTCGGCCAGGCGCGAGATCGGCACGCAGGCGTCGGTCGCGAAGCCGCGCTTGCCGGGCAGCATCGCCTTGAGCGCATAGTAGTAGTTGTGCCGGGCGGCCCAGAGGCGGTTGCGCTCCTCGGGCTTGGTCGTCCACTCGAAAGCCGAGCCGTTGTTCGCGGCGGCGATCTCGCCGACCGTCTCGGCCTGCTCGGCGACGCCGGCGGGCGTGCCGTGAAACTCCATGAACAGCGTCGGCTGCTCGGCCATGGCGTAGTTCGAGTAGCGGTTCACCGCCCGGATCGAGGCGGCGTCGATGAACTCCATCCGGGCGACCGGCACGCCCATCTGGATCGTCTGGATGACCGTGTCGACGGCGTCGGTTGTGCCGGGGAACGTGCAGATCGCCGCCGAGACGGCCTCGGGCTGGCCGTAGAGGCGCAGCGTGATCTCGGTGATCAGGCCGAGCGTGCCCTCGGAGCCCACGAAGAGGCGCGTCAGGTCATAGCCGGCCGAGGACTTCTTGGCCCGGGTCCCTGTGCGGATCACGCGGCCGTCCGCCAGCACCACCTCGAGCGCCAGGACGGATTCGCGCATCGTGCCATAGCGCACCGCGCAGGTGCCCGAGGCGCGCGTCGCGGTCATGCCGCCGATGCTGGCATCGGCGCCGGGGTCGATGGGGAAGAACAGGCCCGTGTGGCGCAGCTCCTCGTTCAGGCGCTTGCGGGTGATGCCGGGCTGGACGACGACGTCGAGGTCCTCGGCGTGGACCGCCAGCACCTTGTCCATCTGGGCGAAATCCAGGCTGATGCCGCCCCGCACGGGGATGGCGTGGCCCTCGAGCGAGGTGCCGGCGCCCCAGCCGACGACCGGGCAGCCATGCTCGTTGCAGGTGCGCGCCACCAGCGCAACCTCCTCGGTCGAGCGCGGCCAGATGACGGCGTCGGGCAGATGCGGCGCGTGCCAGGATTCGTCGCGGGCGTGCTGATCGCGGACCGCGTCCGCCCGGCTCAGCCGCTCGCCGAAATGCGGCGCCAGTGCCGCGATCGCGACATCGATGCTCATGCCCGCGCTTCCTTCCGCCCATTATGGTCTTGCGCAGGACAATAGCCGACCTAGGGTGGCGCGCAACAACGCGGGAGACGGCATGGACGCGAGCACCGAGACCTTCGAGGCCAGGCCCTTGCGCTCGTCCGACGCGGCGCGTGCTGCCCGAATGGATCGACTACAACGGCCACATGAACGTGGCCTATTACCTGCTCGCGATCGACCAGGCGCTGGACGACATCTTCGATCGGCTGGGGATCGGCATCGAGCTGGTGCGCAGGCATCGCATGGGGCCGATGGCGCTGGTCAACCAGATCCACTATCTGGACGAGCTGCTCGAGGGGCAGGAGTTCTGCTGCGACCTGCAGCTGCTCGACGTCGACCACAAGCGGATGCACCACTTCGTGACGATGCACCACCTGGCCAAGGGCACGATCGCGGCGACCTTCGAGGGGCTGTCGATCAACGTCGACCTCGAGGCGCGGCGCTCGACGCCCTACCCGGAGGCGATCCGCGCCCGGCTCGAGGCGGTGCGCGCCGCGCATGCCGGACTGCCGCGGCCGCCGCAGGTCGGCGCCCGCATCGGCATCCGGCGCGGCCAAGGCGCGGGCTGAGGCCCGAGCCGAGGGCCCCAGGCGGCGCTCAGCGGGCGGCGCTCAGGGGGCGGCGCTCAGGCGTAGTGGTTGCGGACGACCGCCTGCGCGATCTGGTGCTCGGCGATGATGCCGACGATGTCCTCGGGGCGCGGCACGCGCGCCGCGGTGCGCACGACCACGGCAAAGCTGCGCCGGCGCTTGCTCATGCGGCCGATGATGGTGTTGAGCACCATGTTCTCGGGCGCGACGACGAAGTCCGTCGAGGTCAGCGCACCGAGTGTCTGGCCGCTGAAGCGATCGGGCTCGTAGGGCGCGGCGCCCAGCCGGACGATGCCGGCGATGCGCGGGCCGTCATAGACGATGATCTGCGCCTCGGGGTTCTCGGCCGCCTTCAGCAGGGCGTCCGTCACGGGGGTGTCGACCGGCAGGCAGATGAAGTTCTTGCTCATCAGCTGGTTCGCCTGCTGCACCAGGTACATGTTGGTGTGGCGGTTCACCGGGATCGGACGGTTCCGGCCGCGGAACTTCACCGTATAGATGTTGTCGATGATCAGAAACCGGCGGATCGAGACGGAGATCGCCACCGCGAGCACCAGCGGCACGACGACGTTGTAGTCCCGCGTCATCTCGAAGATCATGATGATCGCCGTCATCGTGGCACCCGTCGAGCCGCCGACGACCGCGCCCATGCCGACCATGGCGAACTCGAAGGGCACGAACTGGTGTCCCGGCAACAGCGCCTGGCCGGCATAGCCGACCGCGCCGCCGAGCGTGGCGCCGAGAAACAGCGACGGCGAGAACACGCCGCCCGAGGCGCCGGCGCTGAGGCTGATGCAGGTGGCGATCAGCTTGGCGATGAACAGGATCAGCAGCAGGCCGACGCCGGTCAGGCCGTTCGCCAGCACGTCCTGGATCGTCGCGTAGCCGACGCCGAACGTGTGGTACTGCCCGGTCGTCAGCATCAGGACATAGCCGATGACGCCGATCGTCGTCATGCCGACGACGTTCTTGAGGTATTCGTGCCCGGGCAGGTCGCGGACCTTGTCCTCCATCAGCGCCAGCGTCCGGACGAAAAGCCATGAGGCGCCGCCCGCCAGCACGCCGAGGATGGCGTAGCCGCCGAGCTCGATGAGGTCGACGACGGCGATCGTGTCGACGGTCGCGCCCGGTATGACGAAGGCCGGGTCGAGCCCGAACGCGACATGGCCGATATAGGTGGCGGTCGAGGTGGCGACGACGACGGGCAGAAGCGTGCGGCTCGAGACCTCCGGCAGCAGGATCTCGGTGGCGAAGAGCACGCCGCCGAGCGGCGTGTTGAAGGTCGCAGCGATGCCCGCGCCCGCGCCGGCCGAGAGCAGCGTGATCTTCTGCCAGCGCGCGAGGTTCAGCCAGCGCGCGATCGTCGAGCCGAAGGACGAGCCGATCTGGATGATCGGCCCCTCGCGCCCGACCGAGGCGCCGGTGCCGATCGAGATGGCCGAGGCCAGCGTCTTGACGATGGCGACGACGCCGCGGACGTTTCCGGCATTGTGGTAGACGGCGTACATCACCTCGGGCACGCCGTGGCCCCTGGCTTCCGGCGCGAAGTTGCGCACCAGCCAGACGACGACGACGCCGCCGAGCGACGGGCACGAGGATGACCAGCGGCCCCCAGGGGCTCGGCGGATCGTAGATGTTGGCATCGTAGAAGAAGCTGAACGTGCCGTAGAACATCACGTTGTGGACGATCGAGATCAGCGCGCGGAAGACGACGGCGCCGCCTGCCGCGACGATCCCGACGGCCAGCGCCAGCAGGCAGACCACAGGCAGCGGCAGCACCCGCTCATCCGGCTCCTCGGCCTGGCTCTCGGCGGTGGCCTGGGGCGAGGTCCGGCTGGCGGGAATGTCGGTCATGTGCGCTGTCTGGTCCCCGGCTGCTCGGCGCGCAGAGGGCGCACCACCAGTCCCCCGCGGCGACCATGCCGCTCGCAACCACAAAAGAGGCGCGGGGAATGTCTCGGGACCGTTTGCATCCGAGCCCGCCACTGCGTCAAGGGGTGGCGGGCGCCGTCGTCAGGCTGAGGTCGGCAGGGCTGTTGTGAAGGCGCCTGCGCGGGGTCAGAGGCCGCGGCCGCTAAGCGGGGCGGCGACTGCTCAGAAGGGATCGGCCGGCTGCATCTCGACGCGATGCACGCGCGGGGGTCTCGGCGGGACCGGGTTCTGGTGCGCCATCTGACGGACGCAACCGGCGACGCGGCCGGCGCAATCCCTAATGCCGGCGAGCAGGTACCGCGTCTCGGTGTCGAGACGAGTGCCGTTCGCCATTAAATAGGCCTCGACCGTGAAGGCGAGATTGTCGAGAGGAAGCTGAACGTCAGAGACAACCTCGGCCAACCGGGCGTCGACGGTGCTTTTCGCGCTCATTTTGTCGATTTCCTGCCGCTGCCCGTTACTGCTCAATTCGGGTGGCTCGATAGAGCATGTTGGTGGTTAAGACTCCCTAAACACCACATGTGGCTCCGGCGCTCCGAAACTTTCCGGAGACGGATGCATTTTATCTTTAACTTTCATCGGCTTGGCGGGGTCCGCAGCGGTCGCGGGACCAGGCCTGATGGCGTGCACCCGGCAGCGGCGCACGGATCCAGAGCGTTTGAAAAACGGACAATTCGCGGCGGCACGCAACCCTTGGTCCGCGCGGGCACATGGGCGAACTCGCTCAACCATATCAGTAGGCCTCAGGAGATACAACCAGAAGATGTGCTCTGCCCAAACCGGCGAAGGTCAGGCCGTCACGCTTGCCAGGGGCAGGTCGGGCGGTTGCGGCGCCGTTATCGCGCGGTGAGGACGGATCGCCTCGGCCGCAAAGGCGCGCGCCGCGGCGGGACGATCCTCGATGCGGCGGCAGAGCGCGAAGATGCGCGGCCAGTCGTCGAGGCCAGCGAGTGGTGGCTCGCCGGCCGGATAGAGCTGCGCCCAACGGAGCAGCGCGGCGAGATAGAGGTCGGCGAACGTCACCTCCGCCCCGACGAGCCCGCCGGCGGCCAGCTGGCTTTCGATCAGGTCCAGATGCTGGCGCAGTCGCGCAGCGAGGCCCCGGCGCAGCGCGCCGACCGCTTCCGCCGCAATGTAGCGCGGCGTGTAGAAACCGGCGCGCAGCTCGGCATGCGGCGTGTTCGACAGGTAGAACAGCCATTTCAACATGGCCGCACGGGCCGGCGCGTCGCTGATCGGCGGGCCGTCGCCGCCCAGCCTGCCGGATCGCTCGGCCAGGTGCCAGACGATCGCCCCGGTCTCGAAGAGCACGACGTCGCCGTCCTCGAGCACCGGGATCAGCCCCTGCGGGTTCAGCGCCAGGTAGGCCGAAGACCTCTGATCGCCGCGCGCGCGGTCGAGCCGCGCCGACTCGTAGGACAGGCCAAGCTCTTCGAGGGCCAGCCTGACGATCAGGTTTGCGCTGTCGGGCGACCAGTGCAGGCGCAGGCTCATTCCGTCCGCGGCTGCATCCGCTGGTGGCGTGCGCGCGAGCCGCGCTCGATGGCGGCCGAGGTCAGCCGGTCGACGCCGAGCTGGTGGCGCAGTTCCTCGAGCAGGCGCAGCTCGGTCATCGCGACGCGCAGATCCGCCGCGGCGACGTCGCAGGCGAGCGCATAGGCGGTCTCGCGCAGATGGTCGGGCAGCGCCTCCTCGACCAGCCCGAGCAGCGCGTCGAGCCCGTCCTCTTCCTGGAAGAGGTCAGAGACCAGCGCGCCGACACTGGCGATCCGGTCGGTGTCATAGCCTTCGAAGACCGGCAGCACGCCGACGATCGCCGTGATCTCATGCAGCTCGAGGATCGTCATCGTCTCGTCGGCCGCCGAGGTCGCGATCATCACCGCAACCAGCGCGTCCTGGGGACTGAGCGCATCGCTTCGCATCGACTTCTCCCTGCCTGCCGCGGTGCTCATAAGATGCCGCCGGCGAGGCGGCAAGGGCGGCCAAGGCCGCGATGGCGCGGCTTAGGCTGGGACCAGCGATCTTCCGACGGCGAATTGGGCTGGAAAGCGAGCGGCCGGACCTAAAGGTCCGGCCGCGAGACCGCGGGAGGGGTTTCAGGGGGGAGGTGCGGTCTGGCAAGTGAAACTCCGACCTCCGGCCCCGGTTCCCTGGCGCCATGAAAATTTTTGCACGCCGGTGCGCGCCGCCCGTCGCGGCGCAGGCGCGGCGCGTTGACGGGCGCTGGCACCCTGCCTATGAGGCAGGCGACCCCGTCCGAGGAGCGACGCCATGACCGATGCGACCCTGCGCGAAGCCGCGCTCGCCTCGCGCGCCTGGCCCTTCGAGGAGGCGCGCAAGCTCGTCAAGCGCTATGAGAAAACGCCGCCCGAGAAAGGGCACGTCCTCTTCGAGACCGGCTATGGCCCGTCGGGCCTGCCGCACATCGGCACCTTCGGCGAGGTGGCGCGCACGACGATGGTGCGCCGCGCCTTCGAGACGATCTCCGACATTCCGACCCGCCTCATCGTCTTCTCGGACGACATGGACGGCATGCGCAAGGTGCCCGACAACGTGCCGAACCAGGCCCTGCTGCGCGAGCACCTGCAGCAGCCGCTGACCTCGGTGCCCGACCCGTTCGGCACGCATGAGAGCTTTGGCCACCACAACAATGCGCGGCTGCGCGCCTTCCTCGACCATTTCGGCTTCGACTACGAGTTCGCCTCGGCCACCGACTACTACCGCTCGGGCCGCATGGACGAGGTGCTGCTGCGCGCCGCCGAGCGCTATGACGCCATCATGGAGGTCATGCTGGCCAGCCTGCGCGAGGAGCGGCAGAAGACCTATTCCTGCTTCCTGCCGATCAGCCCGACCACCGGCCGCGTCCTCTACGTGCCGATGAAGGAGGTCAACGGGCGCGAGGGCACCATCACCTTCGACGACGAGGACGGCACCGAGGTGACGCTTCCCGTCACCGGCGGCCGGGTCAAGCTGCAGTGGAAGCCCGATTTCGGCGCTCGCTGGGCGGCGCTCGACGTCGACTTCGAGATGTACGGCAAGGACCACCAGCCGAACACGCCGATCTATGACGGGATCTGCCGCATCCTGGGCGGCACGCCGCCCGAGCACTTCGTCTACGAGATGTTCCTCGACGGCGAGGGCCAGAAGATCTCGAAGTCCAAGGGCAACGGCCTCTCGATCGACGAGTGGCTGAGCTATGCCAGCCCCGAGAGCCTGCAGCTCTTCATGTTCCAGAAGCCGCGCAGCGCAAAGCGGCTGCACTGGGACGTCATTCCGCGGGCGGTCGACGAGTACCACCAGCACCTGCGCGCCTATCCGGGCCAGCCGGTCGAGGCAGCGGCTGAACAACCCCGCCTGGCACATCCATGGGCACAACACGCCGGCCAGCGACATGGAGGTGCCGTTCTCCATGCTGCTGAACCTGGCCTCGGCGGCCTCGGCGGAGGACAAGGCGGTGCTCTGGGGCTTCCTGCGCCGCTATGCGCCGGATGCGACGCCCGAGAACCATCCGGGGCTCGACGCCGCCTGCGGGCATGCCGTGCGGTATTTCCAGGACCATGTGAAGCCGACCAAGCGCTTCCGGGCGCCGACCGAGACCGAGCGCGCCGCATTGGCGGATTTGCGCGCCCGCCTTGCGGCCTGGGCCGGCGGCAGCGATCCCGAGGAGCTGCAGGCGGTCGTCTACGAGGTCGGCCGTGCGCATGGCTACGAGAACCTGCGCGACTGGTTCCGGACGATCTACGAGGTGCTGCTGGGCTCGGAGCAGGGGCCGCGCTTCGGCGGCTTCATCGCGCTCTATGGCGTGCCGGAGACCGTCGCGTTGATCGACCGCGCGCTGGCTGGCCAGCTCGCCGCCTGAACGGCAAGGCGCCCCTTCGCTGGGCGAAGGGGCGCCTCGGCTGTGCGGCCGCTCTGTCGCCGATCAGTTCGTCTCGGTTCAGTTCATCTCGGTCGGCTCGAACCCGACGGCGACCAACTCGTCATGCGCGCGCCTGATGGCAGCACGGCAAAGCGCCTCGGAGTTGTTGTTGAGCATGGCCTGCGCTTCTTTGTACTCGCTGCGCGCGTCGTTGATGGCGACGCCGAGCTTTTCGGCGCGCGTCAGGTCCGCCTGAAGCACCTCAAGCATCTTTTCGCAGGGCTCGCCTGACGCCGCGGCAGTGTCGCCGGACGCGCCTGACGTGTCGGCGCCCGGGGCTGCTGCCGGGGCAGCGGGGGCGGCCGGCACCGTCGTGCCCTGGATCACATTGCCCTGATCGGCGCTCGGCGTCTGGCCCGCCTGCTGCCCCTCCTGCGGCGCGGCGGCCTGGGGCTGCGCCGACTGGTCGCCCGACGCGCCGGTCTGCGACTGCATCGACTGCTGGTCGGTCGGCTGCGGCTGCTCGGAGGGCTGAGGCTGCTGCTGGGGCTGCTGCTGGGGCTGCGCCTGCTGGTCGGGCGCGGCGGCGGCCGCCGCCGGCTGGCCCTGTCCCGTTGCGCCCTCGCTACCGGTAGTGCCGAGAGCGGAAAGGCGCTCCTCGATGCTGGCGAGCTGCTGTCGGATATCGTTGCCGACGCCCTGGTCGGAAAGCTGCTGGACCTGCTCCTCGAGCCGCGAGATCGCCTGCGTCACCTCCTGGCCGGGCTCCTGCTGCGACAGCTGCTGCACCTCGCTTTCGAGCCGCTGAATGGCCTGGGTCACCTCCTGGCCGGGGCCCCGCTGCGCCAGCTGCTGGACCTCCTGCTCGAGCGAGGCGATCGACTGCTCGACATCCTGGCCGACACCCGACTGAGAAAGCTCCTGCATGCGCTGCTCGAGCTGATCGATCCGCTCGATCAGCCGATCGACCTCGCCGGACGGGACGGCGACAGCCTGAGCCGCAGCTCCCGTCTCGGCCTGCGTGCCCTGCGCCTGCCCACCGGGCTCGGGCGCCAGCAGAGCCTGGCCTTCTGTTGTCGTCGGGCCCTGATCGGTCGCCGACCCCGTGACGGGTGTCGGCGCGGCCTGCTGCCCCTGCTGCTGGTCAGGCTGCGCCTGCTGCTGGTCGGCCGTTTGATTGGGGGCCGCGGCCATCTGCTCGCCCGCACCAGACCCCGCACCAGGCTGGGTTCCGGCCGATGCTTCAGAACTGGCACCGGACTGGCTGCCGGCGCTTGTGTCGCTGGCCCCGGTGCTGGCGGTCCCCGTGCTGTCCGTCTCGGTGACGGGCGCGACGATGACGACGTCCATCGGCTCTGCCGTGCCCGTCTGAGGCTGCTGCGTGCCCGCCTCCTGACCCTCCGTGATCGCGGCGGGCGCAGCGGCGCCGCCTTGCTGCCCACCTTGCTGCATCGCCAAGGCGCTGACGTTGTCCTGCCAGTAAGGATCGACGCCATAGTAGTTGTGGACCGCCGTCACCCACTCGCGCCGTTCGAGCGGCGACTCGTCTTTGCGGCTGAAGCGTGGCGCGTTCTCGAGCCGCTCCTCCGGAATGTCGAGCAGCACCGACTTGTCATCGCCGGGAACGTAGGTGATCGCGCGCCACGGCACTGCGAAGAGGTCGTCGCCAATGCCGAGAAATCCGCCGTGCTCGAGCACGACATACGCGATGCGGCCCGTCACCGGGTCGAGCATCACGTCTTCGATCTCTCCCAGATCTTCGCCGGCGGTGTTGGCCACCTTGCGGCCCACGAGTTCGCTCGGCTTGATCACCTGCGGCGCGATCGCGCTTTCGAGCATCGACCTGGCGCGCTTGATCACCACCGCGCACGTATCCGCCTCGCCTGTCGAATAGAGGTTCTGCGCGGCCGTTTGCAGGCCGAAGAGCTGCGCCTGCTCGGACGTCGAGAGCGCCTGTCCGGCCTCGGCGCTCTGCAAGGTCTGCTGATACTCGCGGTTGAAGGCGTCGATGTCTTCCGGGCACGCCGCCTGCGCCGCAGCGGCCAACCCGGTCACCAGAAACACGGCGGAGGTCGTCATCAAGATCGATTTCATGGCATCGCCTTTCAGGAGTTTTCGTTCGAAT
The DNA here is from genome assembly GCA_963763245.1 of uncultured Bacillaceae bacterium. Classification (GTDB taxonomy): domain Bacteria; phylum Pseudomonadota; class Alphaproteobacteria; order Rhodobacterales; family Rhodobacteraceae; genus Thermohalobaculum. The sequence continues at coordinate 149,012 of CAVXNU010000011.1, read as the reverse complement.
CTGTCCAGGAAAAAGCCCCCGGAGAAAACACTGACACCGCATCGGGGTGCTGTCAGAAAGGTAACGACGCAGAACGACGCCCGGTTCCGTTGTAGATGATCGTGGCGACGCCACGGCCAGCGCCGTCCCCAGCCAGCTCGCGGGGACGGCGCGCCAGAAGCGTTGGCCAGAAAGCCCTGCGGCGCGCGCCGGAAGCCTCAGTCCACGGCTGGCGCGCTGACAGGTCGCCCGTCGAGCACGATCTGTACGCCCGGGGAAAGGACCGCGTATTCGCCGAAGAGCGCATCCGCGCCGTCGTCGCCCCCGTGGTCCTCGTCCGCCTTCGCGAAGGACTCGGTATCGTCGTCCATGCTGCCCATCGACACCCTCGCTCCGGAATCACTGCCTGATCGGCGATGTTAAGCTATTGTTAATCGCCCGCTCAATCGATCGGTTCCATATGTGCTGGGTGCGGCCGATCGCCTCCGCGAAGGCGGCGCTCGAACGTCGCGCTGCTCACGCGCCGGGCCGCGGAGCGTCGTCGCCCGTCTCTGCGGGATGACGACTCGGCCGCGGGATGGCGCCGCGCGCCATGGCCAGAGTGGGGTAATCGGTCCCGTGCCGCGCCGGGACGATGCGAAAGAACGCCTCCACGCAGCACTCGACCGCGAAGGCGACAAAGCCGAGCCCCAGGAGGAGGAGCAGGATCCGGCCGAACGCCGCCTGCCGCACGATCGCGAAGGCCTCGGCAAAGCCGCCGGCCTTCGAGGGGTCGAGCGTCCAGCCCGCCCAGATCAGAAACCCGCCGAGAATGACGACGACCACGCCATTCGCGGTCCAGCCGAACTTGCAGAGCGGATCGAGCCACTCGACCGTCGGGCTGTCGCGCAGCCGCTCGCGGTACCTGCCGGCGAAAGCCTTGTAGGCGAACCAGATGCCGGCCGCGACAAAGCCGATGCCGATGCCGATGACGATCCAGCCGCCGGCCGGCAGCGAGAGCAGCCAGGCCGTGCCCTGCTCACGGCCCTCGCCCTCGCCGGAGCTGCCATAGCCCCTGTGCGCCAGCTGGCCGATGAAGACCGCGATGACGATGTAGATCAGCCCGGTTCCCGCGAAATCGGCGCGCGCGTAGAGGCCGCCGAAGCTGGTGCCGCGGCAGTCGAGGTCCATCGCCGCGGCGAGCAGGCACCAGAGCGCGAAGCAAAAGGCGCCGCCGGCGACCGCCCAAAGCAACGGGATGCCGAGGACCTCGTCCATGACCTGGACGAGCGCGCCCTCGACGCCCTCGGCGTACCCGCCGAGCCAGGCGGCGCGCACGGCGAAGAAGCCGATCAGCCCGTAGACCACGGCGCGCGCGAAGTATCCGACGCGCATGACGGGAACCACCCAGGCCGGGGCGGTGTGAACGGCTTCTCCCCGGGGGTCGGCCTCGGGCACGACCGAGCCGGTGTCGACCGCGTGTCGAATCCCCTCCCGCATGTCGGTCACCGTCGCGCCGGCTCGGTCGGCAGCGTCGTGTTCTCGTCCAGTGCCTCGCGCATCCAGAGCTTTTTCACGCCCACAAAGCTGGCCGCGAGAAGCGGTCCCGACAGGATCAAGCCCAGCATGCCGAACAAGCCGCCGAAAAGCCCGACGCCGAGGACGAAGAGGGCGGGCGGGATCTTGACCATCCGCCCTTCGACATTGGGCGCGATGATGTTCGACTCGATCTGCTGGATCCCGATGAAGAGCAGCAGGGTCCAGAGCACGGTGCTGAGGCCCTCGGTCGCCGCCAGCAGCAAGGCGGGAACGGCGCCGACGATCGGGCCGATGATCGGCACGAACTCGGTCACGCCGGCGAAGATGCCGAGCGCCAGCGGCGTCGGCAGGCCGAGCAGCCATGTCCCGAGCCCGGTCATGGCGCCGATCAGGATCATGGATATCAGCTTGCCGAGAAGCCAGAGCTGCAGGGTCTCGCCGACCTCGATCATGGTCTCGTCGATCAGCCTGTGCTCGGCCGGCGGAAACAGCTTGACCGTGCCGCATCGATAGAGGTTCGGGTCGGCGGCAAGGTAGACGCCGGCGACGGCGACCAGGACCGCGCCGACCACCGCGTCGACGATGGACAGCCCATAGGCGGCGAGCCAGCCGGTCAGCCGCGAGACGAGGGCGCTGCGGACGCCCTCGACGTTTGCGCGCTGGCGCCTCTGCGGTCGCTGCCGGGGACGCCGGCTCGGCCGGCGACGCCCGAGATGGCACCGGATCGCCTGGCGCTGGGCTCGATGCCCTCGGCGACCTCGATCCCCCAGCGCTGCTCGATCGTCATCGCGGCTTGCGGCAGCGCCCGCCAAAGCTCGCCGAACTGGGTCTGCACCTGCGAGCCGACGAGCCAGCCGAGCCCGCCGACAAGCGCGAGAATGCCGACGACCGCGAGCCCGAGCGCCCAGCCCCGCGCGATCGGCACGAGCCGCCGCAGCTGGTCGGCGAGCGCCAGCAGCAGCACGGCCAGCAGAACGGCGGCGAAGGCCGTCAGGAGCGCGAAGCGCACGCGCCAGAGAAGGTAGATCCCGGCGGCGATCGCCACCGCCACCAGCACGCGGGTCGCGAAGGACCAGAGCGGGTGCTCGCCCCTGCTCGGATGCGAGCTGGCCATGTGTCTCCTTACCTCTCCCCGCCGGTAAGCCGGACGCAGGCGTTGTGGTTCCAAAGGTGCCCGCAGGCGCCTTGTAGGATCCGGATGGTCGGGTCGCCGTCCGAGCCGATTTCGCCGGCCCGTTCACGCGAGCGTGCAGACAGCTTGTGCACGCGTGCACACTCAGGTAAGTCACTGAAATAAACGATTCGTGCGGGCCGTTAACCGGAAAGCAACGTCGGCCGCTGGGTGACGAAGCGGCGATGGACGCTCTCGGAAGCCCGTATCAGATGCGGTAGGGCTCGGCATCGGCGCGCTTCAGCTCGAGGCCGAGGCCCGGGCGCGAGAGGTCTGGCGCGACGCGGCCGCCCTTCGGCGCCGGGGCGCCGTCAAAGAAGATCCGCTCGATCCTGACGTGGTCATGGAACCACTCCATGTGGCGGATTTGCAGCCCCGCGCAGGCGGCGTGCAGGTGCAGCGCAGGCGCCGTGTGCGTCGACAGCGGCAGCTCGAAGCTGTGGCAGAGCGCATCGGCCATGAGGAAGCCGGTGAACCCGGCGCACCGGGTGGCATCCGCCTGCAGCACGTCGACCGCGCCGCCCAGCACCAGCTCGCGGAAGTCGCGCATGTCGTAGGCGTACTCGCCCGTCGTCACCTCGATCGTCGCCGGCATGCGGTCGCGCAGCAGCCGCATGCCCTCGATGTCGTTCGAGGACACCGGCTCCTCGAACCAGCTGACCCCGAGGGACGCGCACGCCTCGGCGAACGCCAGGGCCTGCTTGCGCGAGAAGGCGCCGTTGGCGTCGACGAACAGGCCCACATCATCGCCGATCGCGTCGCGCGCGACGCGCACGCGGCCGAGGTCGCGCGAGGGCTCGCGGCCGATCTTCATCTTGACGTCGGGCAGACCCTCGGCGGCCCAGCCGCCCAGCTGCTCGGCAAGCCGGCGGTCGGTGTAGGAGGTGAAGCCGCCGCTGCCGTAGACGGGAACCGCATCGCGGCGCGCGCCCAGAAGCTGGACGACAGGCACGCCCATCAGCTTCGCTTTCAGATCGTGCAGCGCCACGTCGCAGGCAGCGATGGCCGAGGAGCAGAGACCCGGACGCCCGAAGTTCCGGATCGCATGGACCATCTCGTGCCAACGAGCCTTGGTCGACAGCGCGTCCTGCCCCGTCAGCACCCCGGCGAGCTTGCCCGTCACGACCGTCGCGGCCGCGTCGTTCGTGTAGGTGTAGCCGAGCCCCGTGCAACCGCCCGCGCCGATCTCGACCAGGACCATCGTGGTCGAATCCCATTGGAGCGTGCCGTCCGATTCCGGCGTCTCGGTCGGCACGCGGAAGCAGGCCGCCTCGACGGTGTCGATGGGAACGCTCCCGCCCGTTGCCGGCCTGTCCGCCACGTCGCCTCCTAGAAGCAGGGAAAGGCCATGGTCGTCATCAGCGCGTTCTCGGCCTGCCGCGAATCGAGGCGCGTGTGCTGCGCGATGACGGGCACGTCCGACTGGATGACGCTCGCGAAGTCGGTCCCGCGCGGCACCGGCTCGGGGTCGGTCAGGTCGTTGAAGCGCACATGCGCAGTGCGCCGCGCCGGCACCGTCACGCGGTAGGGCCCCGCCGGATCGCGGTCGCTGAAATAGAGGGTGATCGTGACGCTGGCGTCCCGGTCGCCCGTGTTGAGCAGGCTGACCGTCTCGTGGCTCAGCATCTCGGGCTCGGGCCCGTTGCTCCAGGTCGGGATATAGCCTTCGGCGATCGCCCAGCGCCGGTGCCCCAGTGCCTCCGTCACGCGCAGTCTCCCTTCACAGCACCAGCAGCGGCAGGCCCGTCGCTTCATCCGTCTCGCGGCGCAGCTCGGCCGGGCTCTCGGTGACCACGACCTCGAGCGTCGGGCGGACATGCGCTTCCAGCAGGTGCCCGCCGAAGGCTTGGCCGCTGCGCTTGGAGACGACGACATGCGGGTGCAGCTTGGCCTCGCCGTTCTGGGTCGCGAAGTTGCCGACCAGGGTGACGACCTCGACCTGTTCGTCGATGCGGATGCGCTCGTAGTCCTTGGTCGCGAAGTCGAAGAAGCCGAGCGTGGCGTCGCTGAAGGCGCCAAGCCCAGTGAAGGCGGCAGCCGTAATCCGATGGTCGGCGCGCGAAACTGAGCAGGCTCTCGACGGCCTCCTCTCCGGTCTCGAGGACCACGACGAAGCGCCGTTCGCCGTCTGCGGAGATCTGCTTGATCTGCACTGAACCGCCCTGTGCTGTGACTGCTCACCCGATGCGCGGCGTCCGATCGGGGATCGCGGCCGGCGCGTCGTCACTCTTCCAACCCGATTGGCGCCGAGGCGTTCCCGTGCGCACGTTCTGCGGGGCTTGCATGCGGGGCTTGGCGGGCGTTCCTGTTTCATTCTAGTCTGCGGCCCATGTCTCTGAGGCCCATGTCCGATTCCCTGCTCACGCTGCAGCCAGGCATCCTGATCGCGCGCGGCGTCTGCCGGATGCTGCTCGACATGGGGCTGACGCCGCTGGTCGAGGTGCCGACCCGCAGCGGGCGTCGGATGGATGTCTGTGCGCTGGGGCCGGGCGGCGAGATCTGGTGCGTCGAGGTGAAATCCTGCCGGGCGGATTTCCAGGCGGACGGCAAGTGGCCGGACTATCTCGACTGGTGCGACCGGCTTTATTTCGCCGTGCCGGAGGGCTTCCCGGACGAGCTGCTGCCCTGCGAGCACGGGCTTATCCGCGCCGACCAGTGGGGCGGCGAGGTGCTGCGGCATGGGCTCGAGGCGCGCCTCGCCCCGGCGCGGCGCAAGGCCGTCACGCTGCGCTTCGCCCGGCTTGCGGCCGAGCGCATCGCGCGCGGCGTGCTGCCACCGAGCGGCGCGTAGTTATGTGGTGGGCGCCTGACTGGCCGCCGCGGCCAGGCCCGCTACTCTCCTCGCGAAGGAGGAGCGCCCGATGACCGTTCACCCGCGTTGGACCGAAGACGCGTCAAAGCAGGCGGAGGCCGCCGAGGCCGCCGAGCGGTACCTGCGCGCCGCGGTCGAGCGGATCGACCTCGTGCTCGGCCAGGGCTATGCGCGCGAGCACCCCGAGCTGATCGCCAGCATGATCCAGTCGATGACGATCGAGGCAGCCATCGCGACCGGGCGCGAGGCGCACGAGCAGGTGCTGGCGACCGTCCAGCGCGTCAGCCGCGAGACGAACGAGACGATCCTCAAGATGAAGCCACGCCTCTTCGGCTGACGGGCGGGCTGACGGGCGGTGGGGTGACTGGCACCCCGCCTGGCCAAATGCGCCGGCTGCGTCTCGGGCGGGGTGAACCTGCGCCCTAAGCCCGCCTCCTGAGAATGTGCGGCGCCGCTATTGCGGGGCCGGGCTGAATTCCCAGGCCATCTGCACGGTCGCCGTGACCGTCGTCTGGCCGCGCTCGATCGGCACGGAGGCCGCCGCCTCGGCGCGCATCGGCCCGGTCGTAGATCGGCAGCGGCCCGCCGCCCGTCTCGCTGATCGAGCGGATGGCGCCGAGCTTGCACCCCCGCCGCCTCGGCGAAGAGCTCGGCCTTGCGGCGCGCGTCCTGCACGGCCAGCCGGCGCGCCTGGTCCGTCGACCTCGGTGTCGTCGCCGAGGCCGAAGTCGAGCCCGTCGATGCGGTTGGCCCCGCTGCCGACGGTGGCGTCGAGCAGCGCCGGCAGCGTGTCGAGATTGCGCACCTGCGCCACCACCTGGTTCGTCGCCTGGTAGCCGATGACCTGCGGACCTTCGCGGCCGCTGGAAGCTCGCCTGGTCGTAGACGGGCGAGACCGAGAAGTTGGCGGTCTGGATGTCCTTCGGCCGCGACGCCCTGTTCCTTGATCGTCGACGATCACCGCCTGGGCCGCCTGGTTGTTGGCGGCGACCGCGGCCGCGGCGGTGTCGGCGCGGCGTCTCGACCCCGATGCGCAGCGTCGCCATGTCGGGCGCGACCGAGACCTGGCCGGTGCCGCTGACGCTCAGCGTGGGCGGCGACGGCCTCCTGCGCCAGGGCCGGCGCGGCGTCGATCGGCGCGGTGCCGACTGCGGCGGCCAGTGCCGCCGCGAAAGCCAGTGTGCGGATCATGTGGTCCCTCAGAAGAACGCCTGCAGGCCGGTCTGCGCCCGGCCGAGGATCAGGGCGTGGATGTCGTGCGTGCCCTCGTAGGTGTTGACGGTCTCGAGGTTCACGAGGTGGCGGATGACCTGGAATTCCAGGCTGATGCCGTTGCCGCCGTGCATGTCGCGCGCCATCCGCGCGATCTCGAGCGCCTTGCCGCAATTGTTGCGCTTGACGAGGCTAGATCATCTCGGGCGCCTCGAGCCCCTCGTCCATCAGCCGCCCGACGCGCAGGCTGCCCTGCAGGCCCAGCGCGATCTCGGTCTGCATGTCGGCGAGCTTTTTCTGGAAGAGCTGGGTCTGCGCCAGCGGCCGGCCGAACTGCTTGCGGTCGAGCCCGTACTGGCGCGCCTGGTGCCAGCAGAACTCGGCCGCGCCCATCGTGCCCCAGGAGATGCCGTAGCGCGCCCGGTTGAGGCAGCCGAACGGGCCGCCGAGCCCCTCGACGTTCGGCAGGAGCGCGTCCTCGCCGACCTCGACGCCCTCCATGACGATCTCGCCGGTGATCGACGCGCGCAGGCTCATCTTCTTCTCGATCTTGGGCGCGGAGAGGCCCTTCATGCCCTGTTCCAGCACGAAGCCGCGGATGGCGTTGTCATGCGCGTCCGACTTGGCCCAGACGACGAAGACGTCGGCGATGGGCGAGTTCGAGATCCACGTCTTGTTGCCGTCGAGCACATAGCCGCCGTCGACCTTGCGCGCCCGCGTCTTCATGCCGCCGGGGTCCGATCCGGCGTCCGGCTCGGTCAGGCCGAAGCAGCCGACCAGCTCGCCGCTGCGCGAGGCCGGGCAGATAGCGCTTGCGCTGGTCCTCCGAGCCGTAGGCGTGGATCGGGTACATCACCAGCGAGGACTGCACCGACATCATCGAGCGATAGCCCGAATCGCAGCGCTCGACCTCGCGGGCGACCAGGCCATAGGAGACGTAGTTGGCGCCGACGCCGCCATATTCCTCGGGGATCGTCACGCCGAGCAGGCCCAGCTCGCCCATCTCGTCGAAGATGGCGCGGTCGGTCTTTTCCTCGGCAAAGGCCCGCTCGACGCGGGGCGCCAGCTTTTCCTGGACGTAGGCGCGCGCCGTGTCGCGGATCATCCGCTCCTCGTCCGAGAGCTGCGCCTCGAGCAGGAACGGGTCGTCCCACTGGAACTTGGACTTCGGCGCCGTTGATGGCGGCCTCTTTGTTCATCGGGTCCTCCGTCCTGTGTCGCGCGCGATCCAAGGGACAGTAGCACAACGCGCCGCCCCGGCGATCCCGTCGTCTTCGCCTGAGGGCCGCGGATAGCGCGATCGGCCGGGCAAAGCGAGTCCGGCGGCGCGCGGCCGCGGCCGGTGGTCCTGCGGCGGCCCGGCGTGGCTTGGAGGCGCTTTGGAGGCGCCCGTCGGGATTGATGCCGGGCCGGCGCCGGGCTAAGCCGCCGCCATGCCGCTCTTTCGCCGCCGCCGCGCTCTGGCCGGACCGGGGCCGGCCGCCGCTGGTGCGGCTGGTGCGTGGCGCTGGTCGCGGCGCCGGCGCTGCTGACGCTCGCTGCTCGGCGCCGGTGCCTTCCTGGTCGCCGGCATGACCCAGGCGACGGGCGAGGGGGTGCTGGCGCGCGACGCTGCGCTCGACGGCCGCGCTGGCCGTGCTGGCGTTCCTCTTCACCTTCACCTTCGGGCTGCTCGGGCTGGCCGCTGCTCTGGGCGGCGGGCCGGCGCGGCCTGTTCGCCTGGGCGCTGACGGGGGCGGCGGCGGGGGCGCTGGCCGGGACGCTCTTCGGCGCATTCGCCATGGACGGCGTTCGCGGCGGGATCGTGGTCGCCTTTGCGCTGTCGGGCTGGGCGATCTTCGTGCATGATCCGCGGCTTTGCCGGCGTGCGCGACGCGCCGCCGCGCAATTGAGCGGCTCAGCCGATCGCCCTGAGACGGCGCACGCCGCCAGATCGGCGTGCGGCGGGGCTCGTCGGCCTGCATCGCCAGCACGACCGCCATGTTGTTGAAGCCGGGCAGGCCGCCCAGCACGTCGAGCAGCGCGCCGGCATTGGCGGCGCTGGCCGGGATGGCGAGCCGCTTGGCCGTCTCGTCGGTCAGCTCCCAGCGCGCGACCGGGGGCAGGCCCGTCGTCGTGAGGATGTCGATGCGGACGAGCGCGTCGACCGCGACGGTCGCGCCGCCATGCGGGCCGAAATAGCTGATCCGGCCCTCCTGCACCGTGACGATGCCGGGGCCGGCCGCGGCGCTGCGCCGCGCGACGAGCGCGCGCTCGGCCGTGCCGAGCACGGCGAAGGCGGCGACGAGCCCCAGCGCCAGCGGCGCGAGCCCGATCCAGGCGCCGGCCGCCATCAGCGCCACGCCCTTCCAGAGGCAGAGTGCGGCGATCGCCGCGTAGACCGCCGGCTCGCCATAGCGGCGGAGCGCCTCCACCACCTCGGGCCGGACGAAGCTCACCGCCAGTCTCCGAGCGTGCTCTGCCAGAGGGTCAGCGCCGCGACCGCCGCGGTGTCGGCGCGCAGGATGCGGGGCCCGAGCGAGACGGCATGCGCCAGCGGGTCGCGGTGCAGGCGCAGCGCCTCGTCGGGCGAGAAACCGCCCTCGGGGCCGGTCAGCACCGCCCAGGGGCCCGGATCGGCGCGGCGCAGCACCTCGGCGGCGGGCGGGCGCGGCCCGGTCTCGTCGCAGAACAGGATCTGCCGATCCCGCGGCCAGGCGTCGAGCAGGGCGGCCGAGCGCCACGGGCTCGGCCACCTCGGGCACCGAGACGAGGCCGCATTGCTCGGCCGCCTCGACGGCGTGGGCGCGCAGCCGGCCGGTATTGACGCGCTCGGCGTTGGTGTGCGCGGTGAAGACGGGGATCAGGCGCCGGCAGCCCATCTCGCAGGCCTTCTCGGCGATGAAGTCGGTGCGCGCCTTCTTGATCGGCGCGAACAGGAGCCAGAGGTCAGGCGGCGCGCTCTGCGGCAGCGTCATCTCGCAGCAGACGAGCAGCCCGCCGCGGCGGTCGGTCGCGACGATCTCGGCCAGCCATTCGCCGTCGCGCCCATTGAACAGCCGCAGCGTATCGCCGGGCCCCCGCCGCATGACGCCGAAGAGGTAGTGCGCCTGCTCGCGCCCGAGCGCGACCTCGCGCCCCAGGCCGAGATCGGCTGCGACATGAAGCCTGATTTTCGCTCCGGCCTGTGCCATAGGTCCCCCAATGACGCACGCTCCTGATAGCAGCGCGCTCGCGCCCGATGGAAGGGTGCAGGACGCGGCGGCCCGCAACTGGGTCGACCGCTGGTGCCCGCCCTGGAGCCGGCCCTGGCTGCGGCTCAGCCGCGCCGACCGGCCGATCGGCACCTGGCTGCTGCTGATCCCGTGCTGGTGGGCGATCGCGCTCGCCGCCGTGGCCCAGGGCTGGCGAGTGGTTCGACCTCTGGCTGATCGTCGGCTGCGCGGTCGGCGCGTTCCTGATGCGCGGCGCCGGCTGCACCTGGAACGACCTGGCAGACCGCGAGATCGACGCCGAGGTCGCGCGGACCCGCTCGCGGCCGCTGCCATCGGGGCAGGTGACGCCTATGGGCGCGCTCGGCTGGGGAATCGCCCAGTCGCTCGCAGCCTTCCTGATCCTGCTCAGCTTCGGCTTTCCGGCGATCTGGTGGGGTGTCGCCTCGCTGGCGCTGGTCGCCATCTACCCTTTCGCCAAGCGGTTCACCTGGTGGCCGCAGGTCTTTCTCGGCCTCGCCTTCAACTGGGGGGCGCTGCTCCTCTGGGTCGCCAGCACGGGCGGCATCGCGCCCGCGCCCGTGCTGCTCTACGCGGCGGGCATCCTGTGGACGCTGCACTACGACACGATCTATGCGCACCAGGACCGCGAGGACGACGCGCTGATCGGGGTGAAGTCGACGGCGCGCCTGTTCGAGGAGGGCACCGAGCGGATGCTCTGGCTGTTCATCGGCGGCGCCGCTTCCTGCGCCACGCTGGCCGTGCTCGCGGCAGGCGGCGGCTGGCCGGGGCTTCTCGGCGGTCGCGGCCTTTGCGGCGCACCTCTCCTGGCAGGTGAGCCGGCTCGACATCGACGACCCGGCGCGCTGCCTGCGCGCTGTTCCGGTCGAACAGGACGGCGGGGCTGCTGCTGCTGGCCGGGTTCCTGGCGGACAGCGTGGTCTGACGAGCGGCGCGGAGGGACCTTCAGAAAGGTGGGTTGCACCCACCCTCCTCCGGGACGAGTTAGGGTTGGTGCAACCGACCTCTAATGCTCCTCGTCGATGCGGCGGCGGATGCGGCGGACGAACCACCAGACGCCGGCGATGACCGGGACGGCAACGAGCGCCGTCACGACCTCTTTCTTCACGCTTGGCGGCGGCCGCGAGGGGCGTCAGCAGGTAGACGGCGAGCCCGACGGCGTAATAGCTGATCGCCACGACCGAGAGCCCCTCGACCGTCTGCTGCAGGCGCAGCTGCATGCCGGCGCGCGCATCCATCGAGACGAGCAGCCGCTGGTTCTGCGCCTCGAGCGCGACGTTGACGCGGGTGCGCAGCATCTCGCCCACGCGCGAGGCGCGCACGGCCAGCTCGCCGAGGCGCCGCTCGGCGGCATAGACGGTGCGCATCGCCGGATCGAAGCGGCGCAGCATGAACTCGCGAAACTGCTGGCGCCCGGCGACGCGCTCCTCGCCCAGCATCTCGATGCGCTCGCGCACGATCGCGTCATAGGCGCGGCCGGCGCCGAAGCGGAAGGCCGAATTCGGCCGCCAGCTTCTCGATCTCGGCCGAGTGCTGGGTCAGCGCGGCCAGGATCGCGCTCTCCTGCGCCTTCGCCTCGTCCGAGGCGACCTCGGCGATCAGCTCGCCGAGCGCGCGCTCGATCTCGTTCAGCCGCGCGGCCATGCGCCGCGCGAGCGGCAGCGCCAGCATGGCGAGCGTGCGGTAGACCTCGATCTCGATCAGCCGCTGGCAGACCCGGCCGATGCGCCGCGGCCCGGCCTCGCCGCAGAGGACAAAGCGCGAAGCGCGAGAAGCCACCCTCGTGGATGCGGAAGTCTCCGATGATCAGCGCGCCGCCTTCGAGCACCCAGGCGGCGGCCGTGCTCTCGGACTGGAACTCGCGCGCGAGGCGCTGGCGCAGAAGCCCGCTGGCGGCCTCGCGATCGGTCGCTTGCAAGAGCTCGACCTGGATCGCGGCGATGACCTTGCCGGGGGCTTCGGCGAGCCAGTTCTCGGGGAGGTGCTGCATCAGCCCGGGGCTGAACAGCGGTTCGCCGGCGACGTCCTCGTAGAGCGTGTAGGTGACGAACTCGGTGTGCCGCTCCCATTTCAGGCGGACGCGGCCGAGCTCGGCCGTGTGGTGGCTGGCATCGGGTGCCGGATGCGGGGCGCCGTAGCGGTCGAGCAGCTTGATCAGGTGCTCGGTATCGGCCTGCGGGTCGCGCTCGGCAGCGTTCTCGATGGGCTTCAGCGCCAGGTGCAAAGCGCGCCCCGGCGCCTGCATCGGCTGGAAGGGCCTGGCATGCAGCTCGTTCGTCAGCGCCAGGCGCTGCGGGTGGTTGCCTATACTCTCGACCGTCATGGCTCCGGTTATATTGCATCGCAGCAGAGCCGCCGACGCGCCCGGTGGTCACGGCAGCCGAAATTGCCGTCGGAGTGACATTCTTGCGGCGCCTGCTAGGATCGCGCTGTCGGAGGGGTGCTGCAGGGAGGACGACCATGGATTACGCGGCGATTCGCGCCGACAAGGCGCGGCCCTTCACCGGCGCGGAATACCTCGAGTCGCTGCGCGACGGCCGCGAGGTCTATATCTACGGCGAGCGCGTCGGGCGACGTGACGACGCACCCCGCCATGCGCAACGCCGCGCGCTCGATCGCCAGGCTCTACGACGCGCTGCACGACCCGGCCAAGCGCGAGGTGCTGACCTGCCCGACCGACACCGGCTCGGGCGGCTACACGATGAAGTTCTTCCGGCCGGCGCAGAGCTCGGCCGACCTGTTCGCGCAGCGCGACGCGATCGCCGAATGGGCGCGGCTGAGCTATGGCTGGATGGGGCGGTCGCCCGACTACAAGGCGGCGCTGATGAACACGCTCGGCGCCAATGCCGAGTTCTACGGGCCGATTACGCCGACAATGCGCGCGCCTGGTACAGGCGCTGCCAGGAGGCGGTGTTCTACCTCAACCACGCCATCGTCAACCCGCCGATCGACCGCGACAAGCCGTCGTCGGAGGTGCGCGACGTCTACCTGCACGTGGTCCGCGAGACCGATGCCGGCCCCGTCGTGCGCGGCGCCAAGGTGGTGGCGACGAACTCGGCGCTGACGCACTACAATTTCCTGGCGCAGAACATGTCGGGCGAGATCGACCACGAGGATTTCGCCATCATGTTCATCGCGCCCGATGGACGCGAAGGGCGTCAAGCTGTTCTGCCGCGCGTCGCTACGAGGAGGTCGCGGCCGAGACGGCGACGCCCTTCGACTATCCGCTGAGCTCGCCGCTTCGACGAGAACGACGCCATCATCGTCTTCGACGACGTGCTGATCCCCTGGGAGAACGTGCTCGTCTATCGCGACATAGAGATGCTGAAGGCGTTCTACCCGAAATCGGGCTTCTTCAACGGCTTCACCTTCCAGGCGTGCACGCGGCTGGCGGTCAAGCTCGACTTCATGGCCGGGCTGCTGAACCGGGCGCTGATCGCCAGCGGGTCGAACACCTTTCGCGGCGTGCAGGTGCAGCTGGGCGAGGTGATCAACTGGCGCAACACGTTCTGGGCGCTCTCGGACGGCATGGCGGGCAACCCGCAGCCCTGGGTCGGCGACACGGTGCTGCCGAACGGCGCGACCTCGTCCGCCTACCGGATGCTGGCGACCGAGGCCTGGCCGCGCGTGAAGGAGATCGTCCAGCAGGTGGTGGCCTCGGGGCTGATCTACCTGCCGAGCTCGGCGAAGGACTTCGAGAACCCCGACATTGACCGCTACCTCAAGCAATACGTCCGCGGCTCGAACGGCATCGGCTATCGCGAGCGCATCAAGATCATGAAGCTGCTCTGGGACGCCGTCGGCTCGGAGTTCGGCGGGCGGCACGAGCTCTACGAGCGCAATTATGCGGGCTCGAACGAGATGGTCCGCTTCCAGGCGGTCTTCCAGGCGCAGGGCAGCGGGCTGCTGCAGCGCATGACCGATTTCGCCGACCAGTGCATGGCCGAGTATGACGAGCATGGCTGGCGGTCGAGGGCTATCACGACGCGGCGCCCCGCGCCGCGGCGGAGTGAGCGGCGACGGCAGCGCTTCGGGTTCGCCCCACCCCATCCCCCGAGGGGGAGGGGAGGCGCCCTGCGCCGGCCGTGCGCTCGACGCGGCAGCGCCGGGATAGGGGCGCTCAGGTGCCGACGCCGACATAGCGGTGGAAGAGCGCCGAGTGCGTGTCGAGCTCGGTGCCCGGCGATCGTCTCGCGCATCAACGCCGTTCTCGAGGAAGCTGACCCGGTCGGCGAGCGCGTGCACCGCCTCGACGCGCTGCTCGACGAGCAGGGTCGCGACGCCGGTCTCGCGCAGGGCCGCCACCACCTCGCGGATGCGCGCGACCATCGAGGGCTGCAGCCCCTCGGTCGGCTCGTCGAGCAGCAGCACGCGCGGCTCGAGGCAGAGGGCGCGGGCCATGGCCAGCATCTGCTGCTCGCCGCCCGACAGCGTGCCGGCGCGCTGGCCGAGGCGCGCCCCGAGCACCGGGAAGAGGTCGAGCATGCGGGCGCGCACGGCCGGGCCGCGCCGGCGGGCCATCAGGCCGATCTCGAGGTTCTCGGCGACCGTCAGCTCGGCGAAGAGGCGCCGGCCCTGCGGGACATAGCCGACGCCCTGGCGCGGCACGCGCCAGGCGGGCAGCCGCGCGAGGTCGCGGTCGTCCAGCAGGATTCGGCCGGCGCTCGGGCGCACCAGGCCCATGATGGCCTTGAGCAGGGTCGTCTTGCCGGCGCCGTTGCGCCCGGCGAGGCAGTGCACCTCGCCGGCGCGGAGGGTCAGCGCGACGCCGCGCAGCACCTGGACGCCGCCATAGCCCGCGTCGAGCGCCTGAACTCGGAGCGTGGCGGTCACGGCCGCAGCTCGGGGCCGAGGCGCGCCGGGCGTGCCCGCCTTCTCCATCTCTCCGCCACAAGGGACAAGGGAGGCGCCGGCGGGCGGGGATCGGCGCCGGCCGCCGGCGGGCGTCCCGTGGTGGCCATCGCTGCCGCCGCTTTGAGCGGCGCGGGCGCGGTCGAGCCGCGCCCGACTGCTCGATCAGGATTCTTGCCGAAATGAACCTGCATCAACACCAGGTCGCTCGGGAGCATGCGGGTGGCCCGGCGGCCACGGGATGGGCTGGGCGCCGCGGGTCATGCGCCGAGATAGGCGGTCTGCACCGCCCGGCTGGCGCGGATCTCGGCCGGCGTGCCCTCGGCGAGCACGGCGCCGAACTCGAGCACGGTGATGCGGTCGGCGAGCGTCATCACCACGTCCATGTTGTGCTCGATCAGCAGCACGGTGGCGCCCGCCGGCCCTGCCGAGACGTCGCGGACGAGGGCTGTGAAGCGGGCGATCTCGTCCTCGGCGAGGCCCTGCGTCGGCTCGTCGAGGATCAGCAGGCGGGGCCGGAGCGCCAGCCCCATGGCGATCTCGAGGAGCCGCCGGTGGCCATAGCTCTGGGCGTTCGCCTTCTCGCCGGCGCGGGCGGCGAGCCCGACGCGCTCGAGCGCGGCCAGCGTTTCGGCTGCCCGGTCGGCTGCCCGTCGGCGGCGGCGCCGCTGGACGGCGAGCGCCACGTTCTCGGCGAGCGTCAGGTTGCCGAAGACGGAGGTGATCTGGAAGGTGTAGGCGATGCCGAGCCGCACGCGCCGGTGCGCGGGCAGCCCGGTGATGTCGCGTCCCTGCCAGAGCACGGCGCCGGCGCTGGGCCTGATCCGGCCGCAGAGCAGGCCGACGAAGGTCGTCTTGCCGGCGCCGTTCGGGCCGATGACGGCGCGAATCTCGCCCTCGGGCAGGTCGAAGTCGACGCTGGTCGACGGCGCGCAGGCCGCCGAAGTCGCGCGTCAGCCCGCGGGTGGCGATCAGGCTCACGGGGCGGCCCCTCAAGGCAGCCAGGGCAGCGCGCGGCGGCGCAGCGCGCCGAGGATGCCGGCCGGCGCGAAGAGCACCAGCGCGACCAGCGCCGCGCCGACGACCATGAGGTAGGCGTCCGTCACGCCCGAGGCGAGGTCGACGAGGTAGAACATGAGCGCCGTGCCGACCAGCGGCCCGAGCGTCGTCCCGGCGCCGCCGAGCAGCACCCAGAGGAGCGGCAGGATCGAGTACTGGATCGAGGCGAATGTCGCCCCGGCATAGCCGAAGAGGAGCGCGTAGGCCGCGCCCGCCGCGCCGGCATAGAGCCCGGAGAGGACCAGTGCGATGAGACGGGTGCGGAACGGGTCGTAGCCGAGCATGCGCGCCCGCTCCTCGTTCTCGCGCATCGCCACCATGACGCGGCCCGGCGCCGAGCGCACCAGGCAGAGCTGGCCCGTCAGCGCCAGAGCGAAGAGCAGGCAGCGCGGCGGCGTAGCGCACGTCCGGATCGCCGAGGGACCAGCCGGCAAAGGTGCGGGCCGACTCGGGCAGGACGAAGCCCTCGTCGCCGCGCGTGACCTCGCCGAAATAGAGCACCGCGAGGTGCGCCGACTGGGCGAACATCAAGGTGACGATCAGGAAGGCGACGCCGGTCGTGCGCAGCGCGGGCAGCGCGACGAGGAGCGCCAGCAGCGCGCCGGCCAGCGCGCCGAGCAGGAAGGCGGGCCCGGCGCCCCAGCCGGCGCTCCAGCCGGGGAGCTCGGCGCCGAGCCCGGCGCCGTAGATGCCGGCGGCGAAGAACATGGCGTGGCCGAGGCTGAGCAGCCCGGTATAGCCGAAGGCGATGTTGTAGCCGGTGGCGAAGACCGCGAGCACCAGGATGCGGGCGACGTTGCCGTGATGGTAGGCGGGCAGCAGGAAGGCGAGTGCCGCCAGAAGGGCGAGCACGGCCGCGTGCAGCGCAACGTCCCGACCCGTGAGGCTCACGAGCGCGGCCGCGCGCAAGGCGGGCGGTTCGCCCACCGCTGGCTCGCGGCGCGCCTCACGCGGGGCGCGTCCCGAAAAGGCCCTGCGGCCTGACGACCAGCACCATGGCGACCAGGAGCGTCGCCAGGATCTTGGCGAGCGTCGGGTCGAAGATCGTCGAGACGAGGCCGTCGGCGAGCCCGATCAGCAGCGCCGCCACCACCGTGCCGGCGAGCGAGCCGAGCCCGCCGATGATGACGACGATGAAGCTGAGCAGCAGCGGCTCGCCGCCCATCAGGTAATGCGCCTGGCGGATCGGCACGACGAGCACGGCGCCGAGCGCGGCCAGCGCCGCGCCGAGCGCGAAGACGCCGGCATAGACCCGGTCGACCGGGATGGCGAAGGCTGTCGCCGTCTCGGGGTCGGACTGGGTGGCGCGCATGACGAGGCCCGCGCGCGTGCGCGTCAGCAAGAGCCAGACGCCGAGGATCAGCAGGGCGGCGGCCGCGACCACCAGGAACTTGTAGCCGTCATAGCCGAACCAGGGCAGCCGGACGCGCCAGTCGACGGGCGCCTGCACCGGGCGCGCCTCGGGCCCGAAGAGCTCGAGCGCCGCCTGCTGCAGGATGTAGAGGAGGCCGATCGTGGCGACGATGGTCGCCTCCGGGTCGTGGTTCAGCCGCCGCAGCACCAGCCAGTCGACCGCCGCGGCGATCGCGCCGACCACGGCCGGCGCGACGAGAAGGGCGACGAGGAAGCCGGCCCAGGGCGGGCCGCCGACGAGCCCGGCCGTCAGCTCGGCGCAGAACCAGGCGAGCACGGCGCCCAGCATGAAGAACTCGCCATGCGCGACGTTGACGACGCGCATGATGCCGAAGACGAGGCTGAGGCCGAGCGCCGTCAGCGCCAGCACGGCGGCCATGACCGTGCCCTCGAGCAGCCCGGCCCAGATCAGCGCCGGATGCGGAAGCCAGGTCATAGACGGGATCCTCTCAGCTCTCGAGCGGCCGGATGATTGACCCGGAGGGCGGACGGCTGCAAGCTTGCGCGTGACATCGGCGGCCGCCGCGTGCGCTGCTCCCGCCGTCACGCCGGTCCGGCGCGGGAACGCGACGCCGCCGCCGGTGGTTTCGTCAGGTAGATCGTCGGGACATCATAATGCCGAAGATGACTGGACCGCGGCTTGCCCGCATTGCCGCCCTGAGCCTCGCCGCCACGGCGGTGTCGCTCGCCGCACCGGCACGCGCCCAGGCGCAGACCGCGAAGGCGCCCTGTGCCGAGCGCTATGTCGTCCACGAGGGCGAATTGCTCCACGATGTCGCGCAGCGCTGCGACATGGCGCTGACGCAGATCATCGCGCGCAATCCCCAGCTCGGCGATCCGCCCGAGATCTCGACCGGAACGGAGCTCGAGCTCGGCGCCGTGCCCGAGACGGATGCCGCCGGTCGCATGGAGACCTACAGAGTCGAGGTGGGGGACACGCTGCACTCCGTGGCGCGCAAGCTGAACGTGTCGCTTGTCGAGCTGATGGCCGCCAACCCGAACGTGGACCCGAGCGCGCTGAGCATCGGCGAGGAGCTGGCGGTGCCGGGCGACCGGCCCGCCGCCACAGTGTCGGTGATCCCCGAGAGCGCGGCGCCGGGCGAGATGATCGGGCTCAGGGTGCGTCAGCTGCGGCCGAACGACTGGGTGACGATCGGCGTCGGCCAGCGCGCCTCGGAATGGAAGGCGCTGCGCGAGGCGCAGGCGAGCGAGGATGGCGAGCTCTCGACGCAGATCCCGGTGCCGGACTGGGCAAGCCCCGGCGACCGGCTGGTCTTCGTCGTCGATACCGACCGGGGGCTGGCCTTCAAGTCCGCGCCGTTCCTGGTCGGCGAGGCCGAGTAAGCGCGGGCGCCGCGGGCTCAGAACGACCGTTCGAGATAGTTCGTGTCCGATGCGTAGAGGCCGTCCTCGATCGAGGTGGTGTGGACGACGTTGAGGCGGCCGTCCTCGACGCGGCTGATGTGCTGCTGGCCGAAGACCTGGTGGAGCTTGCCGTTGAAGAGCTTCGGCCCCTGCGGGTGCTCGCGGCCGAGCGGCATCTCGGTCATCGCCTCGACGGCCTCGATCAGCTTCTGCCGGTCCTGCGGGCCCTGGTAGCCCGCCGCCTCCATGCCGGCCTTGATGACGTAGAGCGTCTCCCAGCAGCCGAACATGTGGGAGAAGGTCGAGACGTCCTTGGGGTCGCCCTTGGCCGAGCCGGTGTCGTCGACGCCGACCTCGCCACGGTAGAAGGCGGCCGCCTCGGGCTGGTCGGGCGGCGCATAGCGCGGCATGCCCTCCCAGAAATAGGTGCCTTCGAGGAACTCGAGGCCGGGGCTGTCGATCGCCACCGCCTCGAGGCTGTCGATGAAGCCGAAGATCTCGGGGTGCGCGCCCGAGCCGTAGAAGTCGCCCATCTCCTTGACGAAGGTCAGCACGGCGGGGCCGACCATGACGTGGTAGATCACCTCGGTCTCGGGCGGCACCTGCGGGAAGTACTTGAAGAAGCTGGTCTCGGTCGGCGGGATGGCGATCTGGGCGATGACCTCGCCGCCCTGCGCCTGCATGGCCGGCGGCAGCGCGTCGCGGTGATTGTAGCCGAAGGCGTAGTCCGGGAAGAACATCGTGACCTTCTTGCCGAGGTTCTCGGCCATGAAGGGCGCCATGGAGATGACCTGGCTCTGCACATCGGTGATGCCGGGCTGGATGGTCCAGCGGTTCAGCATGCCGGAGGGGACGTGCGTGCCCTCGGAGACGACGAAATAGGGCAGCTTCAGCTCGCCCGCGCGCGGGGCCGAGGCGATCACGACGTGGCGAGAAGAGCGTGCCGTAGCCGATGTCGCAGTTGTGCTGGGTGGCGAATTTCTCGACCACCTCGGCGCCGCGCTTGGGGTCGGTGCCGTCGTCCTCGGCGATGATCTCGACCGGGCGGCCGTTGATGCCGCCGGCCGCGTTGATCAGGCGCACGGCGGCCTCGGTCGTGCGGTCGTACCAGCGGCCATAGGCGGCGCCGATGCCGGTGCGGTGCACCTGGAAGCCGATGCGGATCGGCTCGGCGGACTGCGCCTGGATGTAGGGCACCCAGCCCGTGGCGGCTGCGGTCCCGGCGGCAAGGCCTTTGAGCGCGGTGCGGCGGCTGATCATCCATGTCCTCCCTGACGGCCCCGTGCGTCAGCCTGTGCGTGGCGATGCGGTTTGTCCAGTCCCCGCGCGTCCGGGGGTTGCGCCCGCTCGGGCTGCGCTTGCGGGCTGTCCTCGGAATTTGCCCGGCTTAGGCCGGCGTGCGGCTTTCCGGCCGAGAGCTCGCGCGGCGCCGCTTTGAGCGGCGGCCGGGCGGTCGGCCGCCCGGCACTTCTCGATAGAATTCTTGCCGAAATGAACCTGCCTCAACACGCTGAGAGGAGGGGCTCGGCTGTGCGCGATGGTCCTCCGGCCCTTCAGGCGCCGGTCGGGCTGGCGAGGAGCCAGAGGGCGAGGAGCGTCAGGCCGACCATCAGCAGGGCGAGCGGCAGCTGGCCGAGCGCGGCGCGGCGCCGGTCGCCCTCGAGCCCGAGCACGACGGCATGGGCGACGATCACGGCCAGGACGTGGCCCGCGACGATGACGGCCGTCTGGACGCGCCAGACCGTCTCGACGGTGCCGAGATCGTTCAGGAAGGATGCGCTGACATGGCCATGGCCGCGGTCGAAGGGCTCGGCAAGCGCCGCGAGCGCGTACTGCGCGTCGAGCAGGAAGGCCGTCAGGTAATGCGCGAAGTGGTAGGCGAGCGCGATCGGCACGAGCGAGAGCGCGACGCGGCCGAGCGTCTCGGCCAGGCCGGCGCGGCCGCGGGCGAGGGCATGGCCGAGCGCCACCGCGCCGGCATAGGCGACGGCGAGCAGGGCCCAGGCGGCGAGGAGGCCAGCCGTGTTCTGGAGGATGACGGCGCTGCGGCCGGGGAACTCGAGCGGGTTGACGCCGATGGCCGCGAGCCAGGCGAAGGTGGCGGAGAACCCGTCGAAGCTGACGCTGGCGATGATCGAGGTGACGAAGAGCCAGCCCGAGAGCGGCAGCGCCGGGCCGTGGGCGAGCCGGGCGCCGGGCCAGGCAAGCGTCACGCCGCCGGCATGCCAGCGCAGCGGCGCGAGCCGGCCGACCAGGCGGAAGAGGACGGAGAAGGTCTCGCCGCGCGCCCGCCAGCGCCGCTCGCCGAAAAGGAGCATGGCGGCGAATTGCGCGAGCCAATAGGCCAGCGCCGCGCGCGCCAGCCGGACCGGGTCGGCCGGGGCCGGGTCGACGATCTCGAGCCAGACGAAGGCGAGGAGGCCGATCAGCGCCGGCCAGTAGCCGGGCGCCGGCGGCGGGCGCAGCGGCGGCGGGCCGATCAGCCGGCGCGCGAGGCCGACGGGTGCCGACCAGGGGTTCAGCAGCGGCCAGAGGTCGCCGATCAGCGCCGTCAGCAGGGTGTAGCCCACCCACCAGAGCGTCCAGAGCGTCAGCACAAGCAGGTTCCCGAGCGGATCGCGCGGACCGAAGAAGCCGATCACCAGCAGCGCGGCGAAGGCCGCGAAGGCCAGCCAGCGGACGAGGCCGGCAAGCGGCGGCAGGGGAAAGCGGAGGCAGAGCCGGCGGCCGAAGAGACGAAGGCCGCGCGCCGGGGCGACAGCCAGGACGGCGAAGGAAACGGCGACGGCTGCGGCGCCTCCGGCGAGATAGTAGCCTGTCGGCAGCAGCATGAGCAGCGCGCGCTCGGCCGCGTGCGCCGCGGCCGGGCCGGGCAGGGCCAGCGCGATCAGGCCGGCCGCGATTGCCCAGGCGGGCCGGCGCGCGGCCGTGCGCGCCGGGACAGCGGGCACATCGCGCCCCACGCCGCCCGTCGTGCCGCCCGTCGTGCCGCCGCGTCCGTGTCGCCCCGGAGGCATGCCCGTCCAACCGTTCGCATCGCTCCGTCTGCCCGTTGCTTCGCCCGGCCGCTGCCCGTATCACTCGCGCCGCCGCGGGCGCGCCGCCCGAGAGAGGACCCCGGATGCCGCGTGTCAAGCTCGTCCCGATCGCGACCGATCGGCGTGGCCGCGGCGAGGGCTCGGCGATGACACGACGAGAGCCGAGAGGCGGCGAGGCGCGGCCTGGACGGGTTGCCCGGTGAGGCGCGCGATGAGCGACCCGACAGTCGCGGCGAACGACGCCACGCGGTCCGCCTGGGCAAGTCCGGCGCCGCCGCGGCGGCGGGTGCTGCTCTGCGGCCCCGGCTGGCGGCTGAAGTTCGAGACGTTCTTCCACGTCTTCGACAAGGCGCTGCTGAACGGCCTCGTCCGGGCCGGGCACCAGGTGCGGCACTTCTCGGACCGCGACACGGCCGACGCCGCCTTCTTCGGCTGGCGCCAGCTCGGCCGGCGCGCCGTGCAGCGCGGGCTGCGCCGCGCCGTCGAGCTCTTCGAGCCCGACATCCTGCTGCTGGTCCACGCCGATCTGGTCGAGCTTGAGACGCTGCGGGCGATCCGCCGCGCCGCGCCCGGCCTGATCGTCGCGAGCGTCGACTGCGACCCGCAGCTGCCGAGCCCACGCGCGCGGCTGGTCCGGCATGGCCCGGCCGTCGATGCGACCTTCGTCACCAGCGGCGGCGCGATCCTCGCCGGGCTGCGGCGCCAGCTCGGCACCGTCTTCTTCGTGCCGAACCCGCTCGACCCGGCGATCCTCGACCCCGCGCGCTATGCGCAGGTGGAGAAGACGCACGACCTCGCCTATCCGACGCGGGCGAAGGAGCGCTTCGCCTTCACCGACGCGGTGCGCCGGGCCGCGCCCGAGCTTTCGGTGCTGGAGGTCGGGCGCGACGGGCCGCCGCTCTACGGGCGGCCCTTCGAGCGGGCGCTCTCGTCGGCGCGGGCGGCACTCAACAAATCGGCCTTCGACCACGACCTCTATTCGTCCGACCGGATCGCCCAGCTGTTCGGCCTGGGCCTCTGCGTCTGCATGAACCGGGCGAGCGGCTACCAGCCGCTGCTGGGGCCGGAGGCCGCGCTCTGGCATGACGGACCGGAAGACCTCGCCGCGCAGCTGCGCGACGCGGTGGGCTCCGGCCGCTGGGCCGAGGTCGCGCGGGCGGGGCGCGCCGCCTATCTGGCGCAGTTCGATTCGGCGCTGGTCGCCGACTACCTCGTCGCGCGGCTGACCGGCAGCGCGCTCGGCGACCTCGCCTGGGCCGACGGCGAGGTCTGAGCCGCTATCCGACGAAGGCGCGTTCGACGACGTATTCGGCCGGGCGGTTGTTCGCGCCCTCGGTCAGGCCGGCCGCGTCGAGCAGCGCCTTGGTCTCCTTGAGGAAATCCATCGAGCCGCAGATCATGCCCCGGTCGACGGCGGGGTCGAGCGGCGGCAGGCCGAGATCGGCGAACAGCTTGCCCGAGGTGATCAGGTCGGTGACCCGGCCCATCCGCCCGGTCTGCTCGCGCGTCGTCGTCGCGTAATGCGTCAGCCGCGCCGACGCCTCCTCGCCGACGAGGGGATCCTCGCGCGTCTTTGCGACGGTCTCGAAGCCATAGGCGAGCTCGGCCTCGAGCCGGCAGGTGTGGCAGAGGATGACCTGTCCGAACTTCTCGTAGGTCTCCGGGTCGCGGATCAGCGAGGCGAAGGGGGCGATGCCGGTCCCCGTCGAGAACAGCCAGAGCCGCTCGCCCGGCAGGAGCGCGTCGTTGACGAGCGTGCCGGTCGGCTTCTTGCGCATCAGCACGGTGTCGCCGGGCCGGATCTTCTGCAGATGCTCGGTCAGCGGGCCGCCGGCCACCTTGATCGAGAAGAACTCGAGCTCCTCGTCCCAGCTGGGCGAGGCGATCGAATAGGCGCGGAAGACCGGCTTCTCGGCATTCGGCAGGCCGATCATGACGAACTCGCCCGAGCGGAAGCGGAAGCTTGCCGGCCGCGTCATGCGAAAGGCGAAGAGCCTGTCGGTGTAATGCTTTACCTCGGTGACGGTCTCGGCGAAGCAGCCCGCCGGAATGGCGAACTCGGTCGCGCTGACGGTCTGGGTATTGACGGCGGGCATCGTCATCTCGCAGCCTTCCTGGCATCGGGCCGTGGATCCGGATCCGATGATCCGGCTCCCCGCTGGGGGATTTCACATCGGCGGGTATATCGTTTGCGTGCAAAGAGAACTCAAGCGGTAAAATAGACGCGGAGGTCCGGAGGGCGGGATGGCGAAGGGCAGCGTGGCCGGTATCGACGTTGGCGGCACCTTCACCGATCTCGTGCTGCTGGACCAGGACGCGCGGCAGGGTGCGGCTGGCCAAGGTGCCGACCACGCCGCGCAACCAGGCCGAGGGGTTTCTGGCGGCGCTCGACGCGGCCGGCGCCGACCCGGCCGGGATCGGCCTGATCGTCCACGGCACGACGACGACGACGAACGCGGTGCTGGAGCGGCGCCTGGCGCGCACCGGGCTGATCACCACGCAAGGGTTCCGCGACGTGCTGGAGCTCGGCCGGCGGACGCGGCCGCAGCCCTATGGCATGACGGGCCGGTTCCGCCCGGTGATCCCGCGCGACCTGCGCCTCGAGGTGCCCGAGCGGATGGACGCATCCGGCGCCGTGCTGGTGCCGCTCGACGAGGCGGCGGTGCGGGCGGCGGTGGCACGGCTGCTCGAGGCCGGCTGCGAGAGCCTGTGCATCCACTTCCTCCACGCCTATGCCAACCCAGGCCACGAGCGGCGCGCGGCCGAGATCGCGGCCGAGGTTTGGCCGAACGAGCATGTCACCATGGGCCACGCACTGCTCAGCGAGAGCCGGGAGTTCGAGCGCGGCGTCACGGCGGCCGTCAACGCCTCGGTGCAGCCGCTGCTGCAGCGCTATGTCGCGCGGCTGGCCGAGCGTCTGGCGGCGCGCGGCTACCGGCGCGAGGTGCTGGTGATGAACGGCAATGGCGGCATGGTCTCGGCCTCGAATGTCGCGCGCGAGGCGGCCAAGACGGTGATGTCGGGCCCGGCCTCGGGCGTCATCGCCGCCGCCTATACCGGCCGGCGGGCCGGCGTCGAGAACCTCATCACCTATGACATGGGCGGCACCTCGACCGATGTCGCGCTGATCAGGGGCGCGGTGCCGGCCGTTTCGAACGAGATCGAGCTGGAATACGCCATGCCGATCCACGTGCCGATGGTCGATGTGCGCTCGATCGGCGCCGGCGGCGGCTCGATCGCGCGGGTCGACGCCGGCGGCCTGCTGCAGGTCGGGCCCGAGAGCGCCGGCGCCGACCCCGGGCCGATCTGCTATGGCAGGGGCGGGACCGAGCCCACCATCTCGGATGCCAATCTGCTGCTCGGCCGGCTGAACCCCGCGGGCCTGCTGGCGGTCGAGACGCCCGTGCCGCTGGAGCGGGTGCGCGAGATCTTCGCCGAGAAGCTGGGCCAGCCGCTCGGCCTCTCGCCAGAGGACGCGGCCGCCGCCGTGCTGCGCGTCGCCAATGCGCGGATGGCGGGCGCGGTGCGCATGGTGTCGATCTCGCTCGGCGCCGATCCGCGCGACTTCGCCCTCTTCGCCTTCGGCGGCGCGGGGCCGCTGCACGCCAGCGCGCTGGCCCGCGAGCTCGGCATCCCGCGCGTGCTGATCCCGGCGCGGCCCGGCATCACCAACGCGCTCGGCTGCGTGGTGGCCGACTTGCGCCACGACTTCGTCAACACGCTCAACCGGCCGCTCGACGGGGCCGACCTCGAGGCCGTGCACGCCATCTTCGCCAGGCAGGAGGCCGAGGGGCGGCGGCTGATCGGAGAGGAGACGGTCGCCGTCGAGCGGGTCGAGGTGCTGTGGAGCGCCGACATGAAGTTCGTCGGCCAGACGCACCAGCTGCGCGTGCCGCTGCCGGATGGCCGGCCCAGCCGCGCCGCGCTGCAGGCGGCGTTCGAGCGGGTCTATCGCGCGCGCTTTCATGTCGAGCTGCCCGAGATCCGGGCGGCGATCGTCAACCTCAACTGCTCGGTGATCGGCCGGCGGCCGGAGGTGGACCTCTCGGCGCTGATCGACGGGCGCGAGCGGCAGGCGAGCCTGCGCGCGGCCGAGACGGGCCGGCGGCGCGTCCGCTTTGGCGCGGACTGGCACGAGACGCCCGTCTACCGGCGCGACCGGCTGCCCCTCGGCGCCGAGCTGGCGGGCCCGGCCATCGTCGAGCAGCTGGACGCGACCTGCGTCATCGAGCCGGGCGACCGGGCGGCGCAGGACGGGGACGGCAACCTGCTGGTGACGCTCGGCGCCGTGGTCGAGCGGCGCGAGCCGGCGGTCGCGGGGGTGACGCTGTGAACCCCGGGACGACCGATCTCGACCCGATCACGCTCAGCGTCATCCAGGCGGGGCTCGGCCAGGTCTGCGCCGAGATGGACCTCAGCTTCAGCCGCGCCGCCTTTTCCCAGATCATCGCCGAGGCGAACGACAGGGCGGACGGCATCTACTCGGCCGAGGACGGCTCGCTGATCGCGCAGGGCATCGACGGGCTGCCGGTCTTCGTCGGCGTCATGCAGGCCTCGACCCGCACCATCATCCAGCGCATCGGCGACGGGCTGACCGAGGCGCCCGAGCCCGGCGACATCTACATCGTCAACGACCCCTATCTGGGCGGCACGCACCTGATGGACGTGCGCTTCGCCATGCCGGTCTTCCGGCAGGGCCGCATCTTCTGCTGGCTGTCGAACACCGGGCACTGGCCCGATATCGGCGGCACGGTGCCGGGCGGCTTCTCCGCCTCGGCCACCGCCGTCGAGCAGGAGGGGCTGCGCCTGCCGCCGGTCAAGCTCTTCCGGCGCGGCGAGCTGGTGCGCGAGATCTGGCAGATCATAACCTCGAACATCCGCGTGGCGGACCAGCGCATCGGCGACGTCAAGGCGCAGGCGGCGGCGCTGCTGGTCGGCGAGGCGCGGCTGGTCGAGCTCCTCGACCGCTATGGCGACGCGACGATCGAGGCCGCCGTCGCCGAGCTCCGCCGGCGCGATGCCGCGCAGATGCGCGCCTTCGTCGCCACCATCCCCGACGGCGACTACCGCTCGACGGCGATCGTCGACTCGGACGGGGTGGTGAACGAGCCGCTGGAGATCAACCTGACCGTCACCAAGTCGGGCACGGACCTGCATTTCGACTTCGCGCGCTCCTCGCCGCCCTGCCAGGGGCCGATGAACTGCGTCTTCGCCACGACCGAAAGCGCCGTCTTCCTGGCGGTCCGCCACATCTTCCCCGAGGTGCCGCTCTCGGCCGGCGCCTTCGAGCCGCTGCATGTCGCCCGGCCGGAGGGCACGTTCCTCGACGCGCACTATCCGCGGCCGGTTTCTGGCTGCGCGGCCGAGGTCAGCCAGCGCGTGGCCGAATCGGTGTTCCTGGCGCTGGCCGAGGCATTGCCGGACCGGGTCACCGGTGCGCCGGCCGGCACCTCGGGCAACTTCGCGCTCGGCGGCTGGGATCCGGAAGGCGACAGCGGCCGGGGCCGCGCCTACGTCATGTACCAGCTCTCGGGCGGCGGGCATGGCGGCGCCTGGGACCATGACGGGCTTGCGAACGCCTGCTCGACGATCGGCATCTCCAAGGCGCCACCGATCGAGATCATGGAGCAGCAGTTTCCCGTGCTCTACCGGCGCTGGGCGCTGCGCGAGGGCTCGGGCGGCGCGGGCAAGCACCGGGGCGGCATGGGCGTCGCCTACGAGATCGAGCTCCGCCGCGGCGAGGCGCGGGCGAGCTTTGTCATGGAGCATGGCCGCGTCGGCCCGCCAGGCGTGCTGGGCGGCGCCGACGGCGCGCCAAACACCGTCGAGGTGATCCGCGACGGCCGCGTGCACGTGCCGCCGCATTTCTCCAAGGAGCAGGACATCCCCGTCAAGGCAGGCGACAGCGTGCGCGTCGGCACGCCCGGCGGCGGCGGCTACGGCAGCCCCGGCGAGCGCGATCCGGCCGCCATCGCCGAGGACGTCCGGCTCGGCTACTACACCGCCGAGGAGGCGGCGCGCCTCTTCGGCGTCGCGGCGCCGCGCGCGGCGGAGTAGCCGGCCAGCCAGATCCGCCGAGCCCGAGGAGGTTCCGCATGCCCTACCAGACGATTGAATACGCCCTCGAGGACGCCGTCGCCACGATCCGGCTGAACCGGCCCGACAAGATGAACGCGCTCAGCGCCGCGATGCGGCGCGAGCTGATCGACGCGCTCTCCCGCGCGCCCGAGGAGGCGCGCGCGCTGATCATCACGGGCAACGGGCCGGGCTTCTGCGCCGGCCAGGACCTCGGCGACGTCAGGTCCTTGGCCGAGCTCGACCTCCACCAGGTGCTGCGCGACGAGTACGAGCCGCTGCTCAAGCTGATCTACGACTGCCCCGTGCCGACGATCTGCGCCGTCAACGGCGCGGCGGCAGGCGCGGGCGCGAACCTGGCGCTCGGCGCCGACATCGTCATCGCCGCCCGCTCGGCCAGCTTCCTGCAGGCCTTCGCGCGGATCGGCCTGATCCCGGATGCGGGCGGCACCTACTGGCTGCCCCGGCTGGTCGGCCAGGCGCGCGCCATGGGCATGGCCCTCTTGGCCGAGCCCGTGCCCGCCGAGACGGCGGCCGAATGGGGCCTGATCTGGGAGGCCGTCGACGACGATGCGCTCGAGAGCCGCGCCGCCGAGCTCGCCGGCCGGCTCGCCGCCGGGCCGACCGTCGCCTACCGGCTGATCAAGCAGGCGCTGCGTGCAAGCCCCGGCAACACCCTGCCCGAGCAGCTGGAGCTCGAGGCCACCCTGCAGGCCCAGGCGGGCACCACGCGCGACTTCATGGAGGGCGTCATGGCCTTCCTGCAAAAACGCCGCGCCGGCTTCGAGGGCCGCTGAATGGAACCGCCCCTGGCGAGGGCTGTGTCGCCCCGGCAGTCGAAGCACCGATGATGCGGTTGCCGAGAGAGTGAGCAGAGCGTGAGCGGGCCCGCTTGATAGGGCGTGCCGCGGTCGAGGCGACCCCGGCAGGCCCTGGAGGGGTCGGTGGCGACTAGGCGCTCTGAACGCGTCCCTTGCGCATTGCACCGAGTTCCGCCGACAGCCAGCGCGAGCAACCAGACCGTTGCCGGCAGCGGGACCGGGGCTGGGTCCTGCGTGGCGGACAGGACCTCGTAGCGCAGCCCCTCGGCCGTGCCGTCCGCGAAGCCCTTCC
Organism: uncultured Bacillaceae bacterium; assembly: GCA_963763245.1. Lineage (GTDB taxonomy): Bacteria > Pseudomonadota > Alphaproteobacteria > Rhodobacterales > Rhodobacteraceae > Thermohalobaculum. Next base: position 120,194 of record CAVXNU010000011.1, on the reverse strand, counting down.
AGTAGGTGTGGTCGTCCTTGAACGTCCCGTCCTCGTTCACGGACCAGATGCCGTCGCTCCCCATCTCCAGCAGATCGAGATAGGCGTTCTTGCTGGCATCGCCCTTCAGCTCGACATCCATCCAGGCCGTCACGAAGTGCTGCCCGACATTGTTCATGAAGACCTGGTCCCAGACCGGATCGTTGTAGTGTTCCGAGACGTTGAACCCCAACCTCTCATTGAAGTAGTAGCTCTCCTCCGGCGCCGGGATCGGCGCGACGGTGTTGTGCCCGCCGCCCTCGAAGGTCAGCAGCGAGCGGTCGACGCCGGTTGCTCCCTCCCAGATCGCGCGCACGCCATTCTCGTAGAGCGACGTCGCATCCTCCGAGCCAGCGATGAACAGCATGGGGATGTCGATGCCGGCCAGCCCTTCGGCGTCCCAGAAGCCGGCGTTCATGCCCCAGGGCCCGATCGCGACGGCGGTCTTGAGCCGCGGGTCCGACAGGGCCTCGTGCGTCTCGCTGCCCTGCTGGTGGATGCCCAGCGTTCCGAACGGCGCGTAGGGATAGTTGACCGACGCCTCGGTCACGCCGCCACCGGCGGTGATGACTGCACCGTACCCGCCCATCGAATAGCCGATCAGCCCGGCGTGATCCGCATCGATCAGCCCGGACAGGCCGAACGTCGCATCGTTGTTGAGCCGGGCGATCTCGTCCAGCACGAACAGCTGGTCGAGCGGCCGGTTCACCAGCGTCGATCCGAAGGCCGCCTGCGTGCGATAGGTCGAATCCGTGTGATCGACCGACGCCACGACATATCCCTTGGAGGCCAGGTTCTCCCCCAGATGCGACATGAGGAACCGGTTGCCGGGATATCCGTGGCTCAGCAGGATCAGCGGAAAGGGCTCGCCCGACTGCGCCGGGGCGGCATCGCGCATGGCGCGGCCCTGCAGCGTCACCTCCGTCGTCCCGTCGCGCAGATAGGTCTTGAAGGACGTGTCGCCCGTCGCCCCCTGGGCCGCAGGATACCACATCTCGACCGTCAGCGGCCGGTCGTATCTCGGCAGCTCCGCCGGCTTCGGCGCCGAAGGGTCGATGGCCACGATGTCGATCTGGTTCTTGTGCACCAGTTCGATCTGGCGCACGCCCACCGGCAGCTCGCCATAGGCCGCCAGCGCTGGCGCGTCGGGCGATTGCCCGTCGATCCTGTTCTGAGCCGCGAGCGGCGCTGCGGCCGTCACAGTCACCAAGGCGACCGTCAGGGCGACATACCTCATCCGTGTTTCCTCTCCTTGCCTTTTCTTCGTTGTAGCGGCTGCCGGCATCGGCACAACCCTCAGTTTAGCGCGGCGTGAGGATGGTCGTTCGCGACGTCTACGATTGTCTCTCGCCAGATCAATGGCTTGAGCTGGCCGGGATTGCCTGGGCCGACCCGCCGAGGTTCCGGGAAGTTGTGGCGCGTGGCCTGCCCAGATCTGCCACTGGCACGCCCGACGCGGACGTCGGCTTTGTTCCGCAGATAGGTCCCCCCGGGAACTGCGGCGGTCCCGCCGGCACCCCCCGCGAGTTGACAGGACGGCCTGCCCTGCCGATGCTCGTCTGATGCGCGCGTTCGCCGACCGGATCACCGCGACGCCCATCGCCTTCGACGGCGAGCGCGCCGGGGCGGTGCTGGCCCAGGCGGACCCGGCGCTGGCGCAGGGCGCCATCGGCGAGCTGGTCCGCGGCGCCATCGGCTCGAGCCCCTATCTCGCCCGGCTGACGGCGCGGCACGGCGCATGGCTCGCCCGGAACCTCGACCGGCCGCCCGAGGTGGCGCTGCGCGCCCTGCTCGACGGGACGCGGCGCGACGTCGCCCGCGCGAGCGGGCAGGCGACGGTCCTGCGCGCGCTGCGCCGCGCCAAGGCGCGCGCGGCGCTCCTGATCGCGCTGGCCGATCTCGGCGGGGTCTGGCGCCTGGGCGAGGTGACGGGCGCGCTGACCCGGCTGGCTGACGCCTGCGTCACGGCCGCGGCGGGCTGGCTGCTCGCGGCCGAGCTGCGCGGCGGCAAGCTGCCGGGGCTCGACGAGGGCGCGCTCGAGAGCGGCGCGGGATATGTCCTGCTCGCCATGGGCAAGATGGGCGCGGGCGAGCTGAACTTCTCGTCGGACATCGACCTCATCGCGCTTTTCGACGACGGCCGCTTCGGCCCCGACGACGTCCTCGACGCGCGGGCGCGCTACATCCACGTCACCAAGCAGCTGGTCAAGCTGATCTCGCAGAACACCGAGGACGGCTATGTCTTCCGCACGGATCTGCGGCTGCGCCCGTCGCCCTCGACGACGCCCGTCTGCATGGCCATCGACGCGGCCGAGCGATACTATGAATTGGTCGGCCGGACCTGGGAGAGGGCGGCGCACATCAAGGCCCGCCCGCTGGTCGACGAGGCGGCGGGGGAGGCCTATCTGGCGACGCTCGCGCCCTTCATCTGGCGCCGGCACCTCGACTTTGCCGCCATCGAGGACGCGCACGAGATGCTGCGCAAGATCCGCGCGCAGAAGGCCCGCTTCACGGTCGGCGAGCTGCCGGGCTACGACCTCAAGCTCGGCCCCGGCGGCATCCGCGAGATCGAGTTCTTCGCCCAGACGCGCCAGCTGATCATGGGCGGGCGCGAGCCCGAGCTGCGCGTCCCGACGACGCTCGGCGCGCTCGACGCGCTGGTCGCCGGCGGCTGGATCGAGACGGCCGTCCGCGACCAGCTGGCGCAGGATTACACGGCCCTGCGCAATGTCGAGCACCGGCTGCAGATGATGGAGGATGCGCAGACCCACGCCGTGCCCAAGGCGCCGGAGGCGCGGACGCGGCTGGCGATGCTGTCGGGCGAGCCGGACCGCGATGCCTTCGAGCGCCGGCTGGCCGAGCGGCTTGCTCGCGTGCACGCCGCCTGCGAGGACTTCTTCACGCCCGCCGGCGGCCGCAAGCCCGCCCGCGCCGAGGTGCTGCTCGACGAGGCGCGGCTGGCCGAGCGCGGCTTCGAGCGCCCGGCGGACGCGGCGCGCCAGATCGGCCGCTGGCACGAGGGCCAGATCCCGGCGACGCGCGGCGAGCGGGCGCGCGGCCTCTTCCGCCAGCTCGAGCCGCAGATCGTCGAGCGCCTGGCCGGCGCCGCCTCGCCCGACCAGGCGCTGGTGCATTTCGACCGGTTCCTCTCGGGGCTGCCGGCCGGCGTGCAGCTCTTCTCGCTCTTCGCCGCCAACCCCCAGCTCCTGGACCTGATCGTCGAGATCTGCGCCGCGGCGCCGCGGCTGGCCCTCTATCTCGGCCGGCATCCGCAGACGCTCGACGCGCTGCTCGACCGCGACTTCTGGGAGCCGATGCCGGGCCGCGACGTGATGGCGGCGGACCTCGTCATGCGGCTGACCGCCGAGGACAGCTACGAGCGCGTGCTCGACGCCTCGCGGCGCTGGACGCGCGAGGGCTGGTTCCGGGCGGGTGTGCACGTGCTGCGCGGCGTCGCTGACGAGGCGGAGGCGGGCGAGGCCTTCACCAGCATCGCCGAGAGCTGCATCGCCGAGCTCTGCCCGCATGTCATCGCCGAGTTCGCCCGCAAGCACGGTCCCCCGCCCGGCGTCGGCATGGCGGTTCTGGCCATGGGCAAGCTCGGCTCGCGCGAGATGACGGCAGGCTCTGACCTCGACCTGATCACGATCTACGACGCCGGCGGCGAGGAGGCGTCGACCGGGCGGCGGCCCCTGAGCGCCAGCGTCTATTACCCGCGACTGACGCAGGCGCTGGTCGCCGCGCTGACGGCGCCGACGGCCGAGGGCGCGCTCTACGAGGTCGACATGCGCCTCAGGCCGTCGGGGCGGCAGGGTCCCGTGGCGGTCTCGCTCTCGTCCTTCGAGAGCTACCAGACGGGCCAGGCCTGGGTCTGGGAGCACCTCGCCTTGATCCGTGCGCGGGCCATCGCCGGCCCCGAGCCGCTGCGCGCGGCGATCGGCGGAGTGATCGAGCGGGCGCTGGCAGGGCGCCGGGGTGCGCCAGAGGTGATGAGCGAGGCGGTCGAGATGCGCCGGCGCATCTTGGGCGCGACCGCGGCCGAGCGGGGCAACCCGTGGTCGCTGAAGCACGCGGCGGGCGGCCTGATGGAGATCGAATTCCTGGCGCAGACGGGCACGCTGGTCGCCGGGCTCGGCCGCTGCCGGGCGCCGCGCGAGGCGCTGCCGCGGCTGGCCGAGGCGGGCTGGATCGGAGCCGACGAGGCGCAGGCGCTGGCCGAGGCGCTGGCCTTCCAGCAGCGGCTGCAACAGGTGGAGCGGGTCGCCGTCGCAGGCGGGCTCGACCGGGCCGCGGCAGGCCCCGAGCTGCGCCGCGTGCTGGTGCGAACGGCCGGGCTGGAGGATTTCGCGGCGCTCGAGGCAGCGCTCCATCGCCACCAGAGGCGCGCCGCCGAGATCGTCGCGCGGATCTTCGACGATGGGCGGGACGGGACCGCGCCCGACGAGGCGTGACCGCCGGCGGTCACATGCGGTCGCCCTTGATTTCCTCCATCACCTGCCCGTAGGCGAGCACCGCGAAGAGACCGGTTCCGCCAATGATGTTCCCCGCGAGAACGGGGAGGATCAGCCTGAAGACGGTGTCGCCCAGGTCGATCCGGCCGTCGATGAGGAGAAGGAAAGCCTCGGCCGACCCGGCGACGACATGCGTGAAGCCGCCGAGGGCGATGAGATAGGTCACGATCACGATCGTCCAGATCTCGAAGCCGCGCGAGGACGGCAGGATCCAGACGAGGACGGCAATGAAGAAGCCGGCGGGAATGCCGCGGACCATGCCTTCCCATGCGCTGTGATCGCTCGAACGATGCGAAACTTCCAGCATCGCCGCCATGAATTCGGGCCCAGCAGTGCCGAGCTTCAGCGTCACCAACGCGGTGATGAAGGTGCCGACCAGGTTCGCCACGAAGACGATGGTCCAGAGCCGCGCGGTGGCGGCCAGCATCCGCGCCGACCGCTCGGCCAGCAGCGGCAGGATGACGGTGATGGTGTTCTCGGTGAACAGCTGCAGCCGGCCCAGGATGACGAGGACAAAGCCCACAGAATACCCCAGGCTCACGATCGCAGGCCGGTAGGGATGGCCCGCAAAGCTCGCGTGCAGGACGCCCTCGGCGAGGATCGAGGTCGAGATGCAGAGGCCCGCTGCGACGCCCGACCACCAGAGCGACGGTGCCGGACGGCGGAGTTCCTCGACGCCCTCGGCGCGCACCACGGCATAGACGGCGACCGACGACAGGTTGCGGCGCGAACTCGACGCTGTCCCGCTCTCGATGCGAAAGGCGCGGTTCCGAGGCGGTGTCCTCTTCCTCCTCCCGTTTGGCTTCGGGCATTCAGGCGGCTCTGCGAACTTGCCCGCGCCTGGCGGCCTGCTGGTGCCGCGAACCAAGCCCGATCGGGTCGCCCATGCTTCTGCTCCTCAACATCGCTTCCTTTGCCCGGGCGGATCGGCTCGCCGCTCTCCCGAGAGTTCCATGGCATTGCCTGCAACGCCTAACGCGCGACCGCGAGGATGCGATACCGCGGCGGTCGGCTCTTTGGCATTTCGCCGCGCCGGGAGCGGCCGCGTTCCCCGCCTGCCTGCAGATCCCCCGGGCGCCGCGCGGCCGCAATGAGCCCGGATCAAAGGTCGGCGTCTCAGATGCCGAGGCTCAGCTGGTCGCCAGGGCGGGCCGGCGGACGGAAGAGGTCGCAGCGCAGCCGCGGCGCCGGCCGGTCGAGGCCCGCACGCTGGCGGGCCAGCTGGAAGCGGCGGCGGATGAGCGTGCCATGGATGCCACCGGCGCGCATCCGCTTGCCCCATTGCGGGTCGTAGTCGCGCCCGCCATGCATCTCGCGCACGACGCCCATGACGCGGCCGGCCCGGTCGGGGTATTCGCGCGCCAGCCAGTCGCGGAACAGCGGGCTCACCTCCAGCGGCAGGCGCAGCGTGGTGTAGCTGGCAAAGCCCGCCCCGGCGTCGGCCGCGGCCGCCATCAGCCGTTCGATCTCGTGATCGTTCAGGCCGGGGATGATCGGCGCGATGTTGACGCCGACCGGGACGCTGGCGGCGGCGAGGGTCCTGATCATCTCCAGCCGCCGCGCGGGCGCCGCGGCGCGCGGCTCCATCGCCCGGCTCAGCCGGTTGTCGAGCGTCGTCAGCGACACCGCGACCTGCACCAGCCCCTCGCCGGCCAGTCGGCCGAGAAGCCCGGCATCGCGCATCACGAGCACGCCCTTGGTCGTCACCGTGACAGGGTGGCGATGCTCCCACAGCACCTCGAGCAGCTGCGCCATGATCCGGTGCGTCTTCTCGATCGGCTGATAGGGGTCGGTGTTGGTGCCGATCGCGATCGGCGCCACCTGATAGCCGGGCTTCCTCAGCGCCTCGGCCAACAGCTCGGCCGCGCGCGGCTTGGCGATGAGGCGCGTCTCGAAATCGAGCCCCGGCGAGAGGCCAAGCTGGGCGTGGCTCGGCCGGGCATAGCAGTAGATGCAGCCGTGCTCGCAGCCGCGATAGGGATTTATGGACCGGTCGAACGGAATGTCTGGCGACGTATTGCGGGCGATGATGCTGCGGCTGCGGTCGATCGCCACCTCGGTGCGCAGCGGCGGCAGTTCCTCCGGGATGTCCCAGCCGTCATCGGCCGCTTCGGCGTGCAGCCGGTCATAGCGGCTCGCCGGGTTGATACCGGCGCCGCGGCCGCGGCGGCGCGCTTTCGAGATGCCTTCCGTCGGCTCGGTCACGTTGGCTCTCTCACGGGGTGTGTCCTTCTGACGGCCCGATTCGCGCTGGAACATTATGAGAACATGCGCAAGCGGGCGCAATGGCCGCCGAAACCGGACCGCTCGGCGACCTTGAGGCGCCGCGTCGGTCCCGCGCCAACCGCGTCAGGCGCTGATCGCCGTCAGCCCGGGGAAGTCGCTCTCGTGGTCGCGCGGGTCGGGGCGCAAGCGCTCGAGCGGAGCGGTCAGCGTATAGACGAGGCGGCCCGCGCAGACCTCGCGCTCGGCGGCACCGCCGAGCATCGCGGGGATCACCTTGGTGACCAGGATCGTGCCGAAGCCGCCCGATCGGTTCGGCGGCTCGGCTTCCGCCGGGCCAGCGGCTCCCGTCTCCTCCCATCGCATCGTGAGCTGGTCGCCGGCCACGCGCCAGGAGAGCTGCACAGTGCCGCCCGGGACTGCCAAGGCCCCGTATTTCACCGCGTTCGTCGCCAGCTCGTAGACGGCCAGTGCCAGTTGCTGCGCGGCGCTGCTGCCGGTCTCGACCTCGGGCCCGGCAACGGCGATCCGCTCGCCATAGGTCTCGATCATCGGCGCGAGCTGGCCGCGAACCACCTCGCCAAGCGAGGTGCGGGCGCCGGACGGGCCGGCGGTGAGCGCCGCCGTGGCGCCGGAGAGGGCCTGCAGCCGGCCGGAAAAGCTTTCCATGAAGGTCTCGAGGTCCGGCGCGCGCCGCGCCGTCTCGCGCGCCAGCGAGCCGATGACGGCCAGCATGTTGATCTTGCGGTGCACGGTCTCGCGGCTCACCACGGCGAGCCGCTCATTGGCCGCGGTCAGCTCGGTCGTGCGTTCGGCGATCTTGGCCTCGACGTCGCGCTGCGCCTCGCGCAGCCGGGCCAGCGTCGCCTCGTGCGCCGTGATCTCGTCGCGCAGTTGGGCGCGCGCCTGATCGAGCTGCTGCGGGCTCGGGATCTTCACGAGCGACGGGATCAGCCAGAAGAGGACGACGGCCGTCGCCATCGAGACGAGCCCCGTCACGAGCTTGACCGCACCGTGCAACGGATAGGCCGGGATCCAGAGCGTCAGGATCGAGACCAGATGCGTCACGCCGCACAGCAGGATGAAGGCGGCGAAGAGCGCGACGAGGTGGCGGTAGCGGATATCCGGGCGTCGCCGCAGGAAGATCAGCAGCGCCAGCGGGATGGCCGAGTAGGACAGGAAGATCAGCAGGTCCGATCCGGCGAAAAGCGCGACGAGCCAGGGCTGCCAGAACAGGCAGTAGCCGTGCGGCATGTAGGACGCGGTTTCGAGAAGTGCGGACATGAAAGGCACCCCTGGAGAGCGCCAGCAAGCGTGCCCCGGCGCGGTGTCAGATCGATAACATGTGGCGGATCAGCGCACTACCCCGTTGCCCGCGCCGCAAAAACGGGCGCGGGGCCGATGTCCTCGACCGTGAGGCGGCGTCAGGCGGCGCCGAGCACCACCTTTGTGGAATAGACGTCGATGCCGAGCGCCTCGCCGACGGCGTAGTAGGTCAGCTTGCCGGCATGGACGTTCAGCCCGTTCGCGAGGTGCGCGTCGTCCCGGCAGGCCTGCTTCCAGCCCTTGTCGGCGAGTGCCAGCATGAAGGGCATGGTGGCGTTGGTCAGCGCCAGCGTCGAGCTGCGCGCGACGGCGCCCGGCATGTTGGCGACGCAATAGTGGATGATGCCGTCGACCTCGTAGATCGGGTCGTTGTGCGTCGTCGCGCGCGAGGTCTCGAAGCAGCCGCCCTGGTCGATCGCGACGTCGACCAGCACCGCGCCGCGCAGCATCAGCGGCAAGTGCGCCCGGCGGACGAGCTTGGGCGCCGCGGCGCCCGGGATCAGCACGGCGCCGATCACCATGTCGGACTGCAGCACCAGCTCCTCGGTCGAGCCGCGAGGAGGCGTAGCGGGTCTTGAACTGCCGGCCGAAGACGTCGTCGAGATAGCGCAGCCGCGGCAGCGAGCGGTCGAGCACGGTGACGTTGGCGCCCATGCCGGCGGCGATGCGCGCCGCATGCGTGCCGACGACGCCGCCGCCGATCACGGTGACGCGGGCCGGCGCCACGCCCGGCACGCCGCCCATCAGCACGCCGCGCCCGCCATTCGCCTTCTGCAGCGCCCAGGCGCCGACCTGGGGCGCGAGGCGGCCGGCCACCTCGGACATCGGCGCCAGCAGGGGTAGCCCGCCTTGCGCGTCGGTCACCGTCTCGTAGGCGATCGCGGTGCAGCCCGACGCGATGAGGTCGTGCGTCTGCTCGGGGTCGGGCGCGAGGTGGAGATAGGTGAACAGCACCTGCCCCTCGTGCAGCATCTTGCGCTCGGGTGCCTGCGGCTCCTTGACCTTCACGATCATCTCGGCCTCGGCGAAGACCTGCTCGGCCGTCTCGGCCAGCTCGACGCCGACGGCCGCATAGTCCTCGTCGGGAAAGCCCGAGCCGACGCCGGCGCCGGCCTGCACCATCACCCGGTGGCCGTGCGCGATGGCCTCGCGGCAGGTGGCGGGCGTCATTCCGACGCGGTATTCGCGGGTCTTGATCTCGGTCGGGCAGCCGATCAGCATGATGTTCCTCCCTTGGCGCGTCGCTGGGGTGCGCCTGCACCGGCGCGCGCCCATATACTAGGGCCAGAGGCAATACTAGGGCCAGAGGCGCTACCGCAAGCCCTCGGGCGGGGGGCTGGCGGGGTTGACGCAGGCACGCGGGGCAGGGTTGTTGGGACGATGAGTGTGCCGGACCAGACCGAAGGGGCGCGGGAGTTCCTGATCGCGCCCGACCCGGGCGACACGCGCTTGACCCGCGCCGTCGAGGGCGTCGACCAGACGGGCGCCGCGGCCGAGACGCGCGTCGTCGAGGAGCGCGCGCTGACGATCTTCCTGAATTCGCAGGAGATCGTCACGGCGATGACGATCGGCGACTATCCCGAATACCTGGCGATCGGCTACCTGTTGAACCAGGGCATGCTGCTGTCCGACGATCGCGTGACGGCGGTCGACCATGACGACGATCTGGGGGTCGTCGTCGTCCGGACCGAGCGCGCCACCGACTACGAGGAAAAGCTCAAGAAGAAGACGCGCACCAGCGGTTGCGCCGTGGGCACCGTGTTCGGCGACGTCATGGAGGCGCTCGAAGGCGTGCGTCTCGGCCGTGACGGCGCGGGCGGCGAGGTGCGCACCTCGTGGCTTTATACGCTGGCGCGCAAGATCAACACGGCGCCGAGCCTCTATCTCGAGGCGGGCGCCATCCACGGCACCGTGCTCTGCCGGCGCGACCAGCCGCTCGTCTTCATGGAGGATGTCGGCCGGCACAACGCCGTCGACAAGATCGCCGGCTGGATGTTCCGGCAAGGGGTGGCGGGCGACGACAAGATTCTCTACACGACCGGCCGGCTAACCTCTGAGATGGTCATCAAGACGGCATTGATGGGAATCCCGGTCCTCGCCTCGCGCTCTGGCTTCACCGCCTGGGGGGTGGAGCTCGCCCGCCAGACGGGCCTGACGCTGATCGGCCGGATGCGCGGCCAGCGTTTCCTCTGCCTCAGCGGCGCCGACCGGCTGGTCTTCGACATCGACACCGCCACCGTGCCGGAGGAGCACGCGCGGCACCGCCGCAAGGGGGCCGACGATGCTGCGTGACCCGCATGGGGCCGCGGTCGCGGCGGCGCGCGCGCTGATCGCCGAGCGCGCCAAGGAGGGGCGGCACCATGTCGCGGCCACCGTGCTGACGCGGACGGGAGGCAGCTACACGGCCGTCAACGTCGACAGCGTGCTCGGCCGCGCCGCGGTCTGCGCCGAGGCGGTCGCGATCGGCATGGCCTCGACAGCCGAGCCCGAGGCCGAGATCAGCTTCGTCTGCGCGGTGAACCGGCGGCAGGTCGTCATCGCGCCCTGCGGGCTCTGCCGCGAGCTGTTGCTCGACTATGGCCCGGAGGCGCTGATCGCCGTGCCGACCGAGGGCATGGAATGGACGACCCGGCCGCTGCCCGAGCTGATGCCGGACGCCTACAAGGCCGGGCGGCGGGGCGTCTGATGACGGCAGGCGTGATCCTCGCCGGCGGGCTCGCCCGGCGCATGGGCGGCGGCGACAAGGCGCTGCTGGAGATCGCCGGCCAGCCGCTGCTGGCGCATGTGATCGAGCGGCTGGCGCCGCAAGTGGACGAGCTCGTCCTGAACGCCAATGGCGACCCGGCGCGCTTTGCGCGTTTCGGCCTGCCCGTGGTGCCGGACACGGTCGAAGGCTTTGCCGGGCCGCTCGCGGGCGTGCTCGCCGGGATGCGCTGGGCGGCGGCGCGCGGCCACGAGGACGTGGTCAGCGCGGCCGGCGACACGCCGTTCTTTCCGGCGGATCTCGTCGCCAGGCTGCGGGCGGCCGCGCGGCGACCAGCCGATCTCGATGGCGGCGACCGACGATCCGGAGCGCGGCCTGTCCGAGCACCCGACCTTCGCGCTCTGGCCCGTGCGGCTGGCCGACGATCTGGAAAGGGCGCTGACCGAGGGCAGCATGCGCAAGGTCATCGTCTGGACCTCGCGGCATGGCTGCGCGCGCGCGGTCTTCGACGGCGCGGAATTCCCGTTCTTCAACGTCAACACGCCCGACGACCTGGCCGAAGCCGGCCGGATCGCCGAAAAGGCGGGGGCGGGCCCGGCCTTGCGGGACGCCGGCGCATGAACGTCTACGGCGTGATCGGCTGGAAGAACGCCGGCAAGACGACGCTGGTCGAGCGGCTGGTGGCCGAGATCGCGCGGCGCGGCTTCACCGTCTCGACGGTCAAGCACACCCACCACCTCGTCGATGTCGACCGGCCTGGCAAGGACAGCCACCGCCACCGCGCCGCCGGCGCGCGCCAGGTCATCCTCGCCTCCTCGGCGCGCTGGGCGCTGATGACGGAGCTGCGCGGCGCGCCCGAGCGGCCGCTCGCCGAGCTGCTGAAGCATCTCGACCCGGTCGACCTGGTCATCGTCGAGGGCTACAAGCGCGACGACCACCCCAAGGTCGAGGCCTGGCGCGCCGCGACGGGCCAGCCGCTGATCGCCGCCGAGGACCCGACCGTGCGCGCCGTCGCCTCGAACGACCGGCCGATGACCGACCGCCCGGTGATCGGCCTCGACGACATCGCCGGCGTCGCCGACTTCATCCTGGCGGATCTTGGCATGACATCTCAGGAAGACTGCATGATCCGAGTAGCTACGCTCCGTCATCTCCCGCGACGCCGGAATCTCTGCCGGGGCAGCAGCCCCCCGCCGCTTCGCGGGGGCGGCCGCAGTGGCGAGCGGGGATCGGGCTATGAGCGCCCGCCTCCGCGACGACTGCTTCGCGCTGCCGTCCGGCATCGACTGGACGCCGGTCGACGAGGCCCTGGCGCGGCTGCGCGACGGGCCTGGCGCCGGTGACCGCGATCGAGGAGCTGCCGCTGGCCGAGGCCGCGGGCGGGTGCTGGCGCGCGCCGCCGCCGCCCGGCGCGCCAACCCGCCGGCCGCCAATGCCGCTGTCGACGGCTATGCCTTCGCCTGGGCTTCGCTCGGCGGGCGCGAGGAGATCAACCTGCCGCTCGAGCCCGGCCGCGCCGCCGCCGGCAGCCCTTTCGCGCGGACGGTGCCGCACGGCCATGCGCTGCGCATCCTGACGGGCGCCGAGATGCCCGCCGGCACCGACACGGTGGTCCTGCAGGAGGATGCCGTCGTCGCCACCGGCCGGGTCCGCTTTCGCGCGCCGCGCAAGACAGGGCGCGAACAGCCGCGGGCTCGGCGAGGACGCGGCCGAGGGCGAGGCGGTGCTGCCGGCCGGCCGCCGGCTCGGCGCCGCCGAGCTGGCGCGGCTGGCCGCCGTCGGGGTCGACCAGGTCGCGGTGCGGGCACCGCTGCGCGTCGCGGTGCTCTCGACCGGCGACGAGCTGCTGCAGCCGGGCGCCGACCCGGCCGCGCCCGGCATCTTCGATGCCAACCGCCCCATGCTGCGCGCCTTGGTCGGCGACTTCGGGCCACGAGCCGGTCGACCTCGGCGCCATGCCCGACCGGCCGGCGGCGATCCGCGCCGCGCTCGACCGGGGCGCCGAGCAGGCCGACGCGATCCTGACGACCGGCGGCGCCTCGGCGGGCGACGAGGACCATGTTTCGCGCCTGATCCGCGAGGAGGGGCGGCTGACGACGTGGCGGATCGCCGTCAAGCCGGGCCGGCCGCTGGCAATGGGCCTGTGGCAGGGCGTGCCGGTCTTCGGGCTGCCCGGCAATCCGGTGGCGGCCTTCGTCTGCGCCCTGATCTTCGCGCAGCCCGGCGCTGGCCGTCTTGGCCGGGCGCGACTGGCCCGAGCCCGCGGGCTTTCTCGTGCCGGCGGCGTTCAGCAAGCGCAAGAAGCCGGGGCGGCGCGAGTACCTGCGCGCCAGGCTCGACGCGACCGGCGCGGCCGAGGTCTTCTGCCTCCGAGGGCTCGGGGCTGATCGGCGGCCTGACCTGGGCCGAGGGCTTGGTCGAGCTGCCTGACGGCGCCGCCGAGATCGAGCCGGGCACGCCCGTCCGCTATTTGCCCTATCCGAGCTTCGGGCTGCGCAGTTGAGCCCAGCGCGGCGCGCGGCCGCGCTGACGGCCGCGTTCTACGCCGCGCTGTTCGCCGTGGCCGGGGCGCAGCTGCCCTACTGGCCGGTCTGGCTGGCCGAGTGGGGGCTCAGCGCTGCCGAGATCGGCCGACTGCTCGGCCTCGCCATCCTCGTCCGGATCGTCGGCGCGACGGCGCTGCCGGCGCTGGCCGATCGCTTCGCTATCCGGCGCCTGACGATCGCGGGCGCGGCGCTGCTCGCGGCCGTCGTCTACCTTGCGCATCTGTGGATCGAGCAGCGGACCACGCTGATGGCCGCGACCCTGGCCGCATCCTTCGCCATGTCGCCGCTGGTGCCGCTCGCCGAGGCGCTGGGGCTGCGGGCGAGCCTCTGGCACGGCTTTGCCTATGCGCCAGTCCGCGCGGCGGGCTCGATCGCCTTCCTGCTCGTCAACGTCGCGGCCGGTGCGGCGATTGCGCGGCTGGGGGCGGCGCCGGTGCTGTGGATCATCGCCGCCGGCCTGGTCGCCGTCGCGGCGCTCGGCCTCGTGCATCCGGGCGGCGGTGCGGCGCCGTCCCGCGATGCCGACAGGCCGAGCCCCGGCGAGCTCCGCCGGCTGCTCGGCACCCCGGCCTTCCTGGTCGCCGCGGGGGCAATGGCGGCGGGCCAGGCCTCGCATTCCGTCTATTACGTCTATTCGGTGCTCGATTGGCGCGGCCAGGGGGTGGGCGCCGCGATCATCGGCTGGCTTTGGGCGTTTGGCGTCATCGCCGAGACTGCGCTGATGCTGGGGCCGGGCCGCGCGTGGGTGGCGCGGCTCGGCCCGCCCGGCGCCCTGGCCGTCGCGGCGGCGGCAGGTGTCGTTCGCTGGGGCGCCATGACGTTCGCCCCGCCGCTCGCGCTGTTATGGCCGCTGCAGGCGCTGCACGCACTGACCTTCGCGGTGGGGCATCTGGGCTTCATGGCGTTCGCCGCCGCGGCCGTGCCCGCGCGCTTGGCCGGCAGCGCGCAAGGCGCGGCGATCGGTGCAATCAGCGGCATGACGATGGCCGGCGCGGCCTTCGGCGGGGCGGCGATCGCGGATCGATACGGGACCAGCGCCGCCTACGGGCTCTCGGCCACGCTTTCGGCCGCGAGCCTGTTCGCCGCGCTCGTCCTCGGGCGGATCTGGCGACCGGACGGCCTGCCGGCGGGGCGAGGCCCGGCCCACCGAGCCGCGCCAGAGTCAGGCGCCCGCGAGCCCGGAAAGCCGTCTCGGCTCAGAGATACTTGACGCTGAGGATCTCGTAGGAGCGGCCGCCGCCGGGCGTCATCACTTCGACGCTGTCGCCCTTTTCCTTGCCGATCAGCGCGCGCGCCAGCGGCGAGCGCAGGTTCAGCTTGCCGCGGTCGATATCGGCCTCGGGCTCGCCGACGATCTGGTAGACCTTCTCCTCGTCGGTGTCCTCGTCGACGATCTCGACGGTGGCGCCGAAGCGGATCGTGCCGTCCGAGAACCTGGCCGGGTCGATGACGTCGGCGCGGCCGATCAGGTCCTCGAGCTCGGCGATCCGGCCCTCGATAAAGCTCTGGCGCTCGCGCGCGGCATGGTACTCGGCGTTCTCGCTCAGGTCGCCATGCTCGCGCGCCTCGGCGATCGCGCGGATGACGGCCGGACGCGTCTCTTCCTTCAGGGTCTTCAGCTCGGCGTTCAGGGCCGAATGGCCCTGCTTCGTCATCGGAACCTTTTCCATCGCCCCTCTCCGAGGACCAACGCAGCAACGCTAAAAGCGACCGGAGCCGCGCCATCGGCGCGGCCCCGTGCTCGTGCGGAGAGGATAGGCAGAGACCGCCCGTTCCGCAAGGGCAGTCAGGCGCGGAGATATTCCTGCAGCGGCGCCACTTCGAGCGCGCCTTCCTTGAGGTTCTCGATCGCGCGCGCCGCGGCGATCGCGCCCGCCGCCGTCGTGTAGTACGGGATCTTCTGGCGCAGCGCGGTCGCGCGGATGTCGAAGCTGTCGCTGACCGACTGGGCACCTTCGGTCGTGTTGAATACCAGCTTGACGTCACCGTCCTTCAGCCGGTCGACGACGTGCGGCCGGCCCTTCGCTGACCTTGAGCACCCGCTCGGCCGGCACGCCGTGCCGGCTGAGATAATCGGCCGTGCCGCCGGTCGCGATGATGCTGAAGCCCAGCCGGTGCAGGATCTGCGCGGCACGCAAGATCGCGTCCTTGTCGGCGTCGCGCACCGAGACGAAGGCCGTGCCGCTCTCGGGCAGCGGCACGCCGGCGCCCAGCTGGCTCTTCAGGAAGGCGCGGGCAAAGCTGCGGTCGAGGCCCATCACCTCGCCGGTCGAGCGCATCTCCGGCCCCAGCAGCACGTCGACGCCCGGGAAGCGGGCGAAGGGCAGCACCGCCTCCTTGACGGCGACATGCTCGGTCAGCGGGTCGGCAAGGGTGAAGGACGAGAGCGGCTCGCCCGCCATGACGCGGGCGGCGATGGCGGCGATGGGCGAGCCGGTCGCCTTGGCGACGAAGGGCACGGTGCGCGAGGCGCGCGGGTTGACCTCGAGCACGTAGATGTCGCTGCCCTTGATGGCGAACTGGACGTTCATCAGCCCGATGACGTTGAGCCCCAGCGCCAGCGCCTGCGTCTGCCGGCCGAGTTCCTCGACGATCTCGGGCGAGAGCGAATGCGGCGGCAGCGAGCAGGCGCTGTCGCCGGAATGGATGCCCGCCTCCTCGATGTGCTCCATGACGCCGGCGACGTGCACCTGGGCGCCGTCAGAGAGCGCGTCGACGTCGACCTCGACGGCGGCCGAGAGATAGCTGTCGATCAGCACGGGGCTGGCGCCCGAGACGACCACGGCCTCGTTGATGTAGCGGCGCAGCTCGACCTCGTTGCGCACGATCTCCATGGCCCGGCCGCCGAGCACGTAGGACGGGCGGATCACCACCGGGTAGCCGACCTTGGCGGCGATGGCGAAGGCCTCGTCGCCCGAATAGGCGATGCCGTTGCGTGGCTGGCGCAGGCCGAGCTCGTTCAGGAGCTGCTGGAAGCGCGCGCGGTCCTCGGCGAGGTCGATGGCGTCGGGGCTGGTGCCGAGGATCGGGATGCCGGCGGCCTCGAGCCCGCGCGCGAGCTTGAGCGGCGTCTGGCCGCCGAACTGAACGATGACGCCCAGGAGCTCGCCCTTCTCCTGCTCGACGCGCAGGATCTCGAGCACGTGCTCGAGCGTCAGCGGCTCGAAATAGAGCCGGTCCGAGGTGTCGTAGTCGGTCGAGACGGTCTCGGGGTTGCAGTTGATCATCACCGTCTCGTAGCCCGCCTCGCTCAGCGCATAGCAGGCGTGGCAGCAGCAATAGTCGAACTCGATGCCCTGGCCGATCCGGTTCGGGCCGCCGCCGAGGATGACGACCTTCCTGGCGTCGGTGGGGCGCGCCTCGCACTCGACCTCGCCGTCGACCCCGGTGCCTAGGGGGGCCTCGTAGGTCGAGTACATGTAGGGGGTCTGCGCCTCGAACTCGGCGGCGCAGGTGTCGATGCGCTTGAAGACAGCCGTGACGCCGAGGCCGTGGCGCAGGCTGCGCACCTGGTCCTCGGCGAGGTTGGTCAGCCTGGCGATGCGCGCGTCCGAGAGGCCGAGCGCCTTGAGGCGGCGCAGGCCCTCGGCCGTCTGCGGCAGGCCCTCGGCGACCAGCTGCGCCTCGGCGGCGAGGATCTCGTCGATGCGCTCGAGGAACCAGCAATCGAAGCCGGTGGCGGCGGCGATCTCGTCGAGCGTCAGCCCCTCGCGGATCGCCTGGGCGGCGACGCGCAGGCGGTCGGGCGTCTGCCGGCTGAGGGCGGCGACGACGGCGCGCCGCCGTTCTTCGGCGCTCTGGTCGGGCGCGAGGCCGGGGATCACGATCTCGTCGAAGCCGGTCAGCCCCGTCTCGAGCGAGCAGAGCGCCTTCTGCACCGACTCCTGAAAGCTGCGGCCGATGGCCATCGCCTCGCCGACCGACTTCATCGCGGTCGTCAGCTCGGGCTTGGTGCCGGGGAACTTCTCGAAGGCAAAGCGCGGGATCTTGGTGACGACATAGTCGATGGTCGGCTCGAAGCTGGCCGGCGTCACGCCGGTGATATCGTTCGTCAGCTCGTCGAGCGTGTAGCCGACGGCGAGCTTGGCCGCGACCTTGGCGATGGGAAAGCCCGTGGCCTTGGACGCCAGCGCCGAGGAGCGGCTGACGCGCGGGTTCATCTCGATGACCACCATGCGGCCCGTTTCCGGGTGGATGGCGAACTGGACGTTCGAGCCGCCGGTCTCGACGCCGATCTCGCGCAGGACGGCGATCGAGGCGTTGCGCATCCGCTGGTATTCCTTGTCGGTCAGCGTCAGCGCGGGGGCGACGGTGATCGAGTCGCCGGTGTGCACGCCCATCGGGTCGACGTTCTCGATCGAGCAGACGATGATGGCGTTGTCCGCGCGGTCGCGGACGACCTCCATCTCGAACTCCTTCCAGCCGATCAGGCTCTCGTCGATCAGGATCTGGCTGACGGGCGAGGCCTCGAGCCCGGCGCGGCAGACGGATTCGTACTCCTCGCGGTTATAGGCGACGCCGCCGCCAGTGCCGCCGAGCGTGTAGGCGGGGCGGATGATCGCCGGCAGGCCGACATGGGGCAGCGCCTCCATCGCCTCGGCGATCGAGTTGGCGATGACGGCGCGCGGGTTCTCCAGGCCGATCCGGTCCATCGCCTCGCGGAAGAGGCGGCGGTCCTCGGCCATGTCGATGGCCTCGCGGTCGGCGCCGATCAGCTCGACGCCCAGGCGGTCGAGCACGCCCGACTTGGCCAGCGCCATGGCGGTGTTGAGGCCGGTCTGCCCGCCCATGGTGGGCAGGAGCGCGTCGGGCCGCTCGCGCTCGATGATCAGGGTGACGATCTCGGGGGTGATCGGCTCGATATAGGTGGCGTCGGCCATGTCCGGGATCGGTCATGATCGTCGCCGGGTTCGAGTTGACCAGGATGACGCGATAGCCCTCCTCGCGCAGCGCCTTGCAGGCCTGCGCCCCGGAATAGTCGAACTCGCAGGCCTGGCCGATGACGATGGGCCCCGCCCCGATGATCATGATCGAGGCGATGTCGGTGCGTTTCGGCATGCAGGGCTCCGGGCGCGCCCCGGCGGGCGCGGGCGACTCGACGGCATGGCGGGCGGTCCGGCGCGTTATAGCGATGGCGCGGCGGAGGGCAACATTCGAGAGCGGCTAGAGCGGAGTCTGACAGATGGAAGCGGCCACGTTGCCCGTCCACACTGCGTCCACGCGTGGACAAAATCGCAAGCCATTGTTTTATCTGGACAAAGAGAAATCTCTTTACCACATTTTAAGTCCCGGCGACCCATGAGGCACGCGCTGCCGGACCAATCCCGATGGGTCCTGGCCGAGCGCCGAATGCGTTGGTTCTCAAACAGTGCTGTCATGTTCCTCTGGCAGGGCAAACCCGTTGCGAACGAAAAAGCGCCCCATTAGGGGCGCTCTCTCCAAACGATGCCGATAGGGCTGACTAGGCGGCCCGGCGCCGCCAACCGACAATCCCCAATCCGCCATCGCGGCGAGCATGAGAAGTGCCGACGCAGGTAGAGGAACCACCGCCGCATTGAACTCTTCGAAGCCATCATCTGAGCTGTAGCACCGAAATATTGCTATCCGACCCAAGCATTGGATACAGAACTACGTAATCGTCCGGGGCAACGCCAGAGAAGAAGGTCGACTTGTTTATGAAGACGAACAAGTCCTGACGTCCACTTCCGCTCCCGGCTACATCGAAGTCAAGATCAACTCGCGCATTGTCCGCGATGCCGCCCTTGGACCCGCCAACTCTATCCATGTCGTAGCGGAGGGTTGCATTGCTGCCGAACAAGGTCGTCGGATCATAGGTTGCGCCAAAGATGTTCTTATCGGATGTCGTGAAAAGTTGGAACTTCTGAAGGCTGAGCAAGTCCGTAGTGCCGCCATTCGGTTCATCGAGATCAAGAGCGAACTGGAAATTTCCGTCAGAGTTGATTGCAAGTTCCGAGAACTTCAGCGACCGTGTCCAAATCCCAGTCTTCTCATCAAACTGAACGCTACCGAGGCCACTCTCAGGCCTGTCCGTATTATAACCTTGTTCTAGACCATTGGCCTGTACCCGCAAAAATGGGTTGAACACACCGGTGCCAGTCGGGACATTGGTGTTTTCTGCAGTCTCCCAGGAAGCGCCGCGGAAAGAAAACGGACTTCCACCATTCCCACCCGTTAAGTCAAGAATGTCGGGAAGGGGATCCACCTGAGACGTTAACATGGCGGCGCTCTGCGCCGACCCGAAACGAACATGCCATACATCAACGCCACGGCAGACAGCCTACCGCTCGCCGAAAGCTTCCTGATCATCTGACACCCCCGTGCCGCTGCGCGCCAGCTCTGGCGCCGAAACCCGCGGATCACCCGCCGCGATGCGAATATGACACAGGCTCGGGTGCGGCGTTAACGCTTTCGTCACTCAGGCGGGCCGGAGCCCCTTTTGCAATTACGGGTTGCTGAACGCCGGCAACGGGCTCGCGCGAGGATTGCGGTTCCGGTCGAAATGCAGCATTTGCTAAACCGGATCCTCAGTGCCGAGCCGCGAATCAGCCTCGCGCAAGGCTCATTCCGCGGGACGCAGCTCGGCGATGATCTGGCGGACGACGGGCATGGCCGCCTCCGGCGGCATGCCCGGGGCGAGGCGGGGGTCGTAGAGGACGCGCAGCAGGAGCTCGTCATGGGCGGTCAGGACGCCGAACTCCTTCTCGTCGTTGAAGATGGAGGGGCGGACGCCGGCGTCGTCGTTGGGCAGGCCCATGGCCTGGGTCAGCTCCTCCTCGATGCAGGAGCGCAGCAGCGGCTCGGGCAGGCCGGCGCGGATCAGGACGAGGGCGCCCAGGATGGTGCCGGCCTCCGGCGCGGGGCGGTCGACGTTGAAGAACTGGGCGGCGCAGGGCGAGGCGGTGGCGCCGTACCAGGTGCGGATGAACTCGGCGATGCGCGCGCGCACGCGGCCGGCGGGCTCGCCGGTGTCCGGCGCCTCGCCCGGCAGGCTGTCGATGAAGCCGCCGATCCGGTCGGGCACGACCCAGATCTGCAGGTTGGCGGGCTGCGCCACAGGCCCGGCCCTGGGCCCGCTCCCGGGGCCGGCCCTGGGCTGGGGTCCCGTGCCCGCCTCCCGGCCGGCGGGGCGGATGGCGAGCCCCGTCAGCTCCGCGAGCCGATGCGAGAAGCCGTGCACCAGCGGGCGGAGGCGCGCCTGCTCGGCCGGCGAGGCGTAGACCGCCCAGAGGACCGGGCCTTGCCAGCGCCGCAGCAGCTGGCTGCCGCCGACCGCCTGGGGGGCCGCGCCCGTGCCGAAGGGGTCGCGCTCGACCTCGAAGGCGATCGTGCGGAAGTTGCGCGCGAGCGTCGCGTTGTCGAAGGGCGCGTCGGCCGGCGCCGGGTCGTCGCGCATCCGGCCGATCGAGCGCTCGGCGCTGAGCCAGGCCTGCCAGTCGATCTGGTCGGGCGGCGCGGCGCAGGCCGCGAGGGCCGCGAGGCTGGCGAGAACAAGGCGGCGCATTGCGCGGCAGATGGCGCTGGGCGGGCGCCGAGGCAAGCGCGGGAGTGCGCTCAACCTCCGATATAGGTTCGGCGGAAGCGGCCGCCGAGCGCGGTCAGCACCTCGTGGCCGATCGTGCCGGCCATCTCGGCCACCGCGTCGATGCCCTGGTGCGGGCCGATGAACTCGACCATGTCGCCGGGCGCGCAGGGGCAGCCGGTGACGTCGAGGGTGACGAGGTCCATCGAGACGCGCCCGGCGAAGGGCACTTGGGTATCGCCGATCCAGGCGGCGCCGCGGGCGCCGCGAGGCGCGGATCAGCCCGTCGGCATAGCCGAGGCCGACGGTGGCGATCCGGCTCGGCCGGGCGGCCGTCCAGGCGGCGGCGTAGCCGACGCTCTCGCCCGGCGCGAGGTCGCGGATCTGGATGATCGGCGCCTCGAGCGCGACCACCGGGCGCGCCTGCGCGAAGGGCAGGCCGCCGAAGAGGCCGATGCCGGGGCGCGCCATGTCGAACTGGTAGTCGGGGCCGAGCAGCATCCCCGCGGTGGCGCTGAGCGAGCGCGGCTGGCCGGCGCCGTCGGTCAGCCGCAGGAACTCGGCCAGCTGCGCGCCGTTCATCGGGTGCGCGGCGTCGTCGGCGCAGCCCATATGGCTCATGACCAGCCGGACCGCATCGGGCAGGGGGCCGAGCCCGGCGAACTCGTCCGCCTCCATGCCGAGGCGGTTCATGCCGGTGTCGACCTGCACGGCGGCCGGCGCGCCGGGCCGGGCCTCGAACCAGGCGCGGGCTTGGCTGGCGCTGTTCAGAACGGGGCGCAGATCGTGCGCGGCATAGCGGGCCGTCGTCTCGCGCGAATAGCCGGCGAGCACATAGATCGCGGGCGCGGGCCCGACCGCGTCGCGCAGCCGCTCGCCCTCGAAGGCCACGGCGACGAAGAAGGTGCGCACGCCGGCGCGGGCCAGCGCGCGGCCGACCTGCGCTGCGCCGCAGCCATAGCCGTTGCCCTTGACGACCGCCGCGGTCTCGCAGCCGGGCGGTGTCAGCGCGTCGAGCGCCCGCCAGTTCGCGACGATGGCGCCGAGGTCGACGGTCAGCCGCGCGCGCAGGCTCACCGTGCACTCACGAGAACGAGTCGGCGTCGTACCCGATGTTGGCGGCGCTCCCGGCCTTGCCGGGCCCCGCTGGCGTGTAGCCGCTGCCCTCGCGCACCGGGTCGGTGAACTTGGTCAGGCTGTCCTCGAAATGCAGGTCCACCGTGCCGATCGGCCCGTGCCGCTGCTTGCCGATGATGACCTCGGCGCGGCCGTGCAGCTTTTCGGCCTTGGACATCCATTCGGGGAACCTCTCGTCGTCCTCGCCCGGCTTGCTGCGGTCGTGGTAATAGCTCTCGCGGTAGACGAACATGACGACGTCGGCGTCCTGCTCGATCGAGCCGGATTCGCGCAGGTCGGCGAGCTGCGGGCGCTTGTCCTCGCGGTCCTCGACCTTGCGCGAGAGCTGGCTCAGCGCGATGACGGGGATGTCGAGCTCCTTGGCGATGGCTTTCAGGCCCTGGCTGATCTCGGAGACCTCGTTGACGCGGCCCTGGTCGCGACTGGAGGCGGGGCGCACGAGCTGGAGGTAGTCGATGACCAGCACGTCGAGCCCGTGCTGGCGCTTCAGCCGCCGGGCGCGGGCCGCCAGCGCCGAGATCGGCAGCGCCGGCGTGTCGTCGATGTAGAGCGGCATGCGCTCGAGGTCGCGCGCCACCTCGATGAAGCTGCGCATCTGGTCCTCGGTGATCTTGCCGGCGAGCAGCTCGTGGCTGCGGATGCGCGCCTCGGCGGCCAGGATGCGGTTGGCGAGCTGCTCGGACGACATCTCGAGCGAGAAGAAGCCGACGACGCCGCCTTCGACGGTGCCCTCGGTGCCATCGGGCCGCGTGCCCTTGCGGTGCTTCTTGGCGATGTTGAAGGCGATGTTGGTGGCGAGCGCCGTCTTGCCCATCGATGGCCGCCCGGCGAGGATCAGCAGGTCGGAATTGCGCAGGCCGCCGAGCTTGTAGTCGAGCTCGTGCAGCCCGGACGAGATGCCGGCCAGCCCGCCGCCGCGCTGGAAGGCGCGGTTGATCATCTCGGTGGCGTCCTTGGCCGCCTGGCGGAAGCTGACGAAGCCGCCCTCGTACTTGCCCTTCTCGGCCAGCTGGTAGAGCGCCTGCTCGGCCTCGGTGATCTGCTCGACGGGCTCCTTGTCGTCGGTGAAGTCGGTGGCGCGCCCCTGGATCTCGTCGCCGATGCGGATGAGGTCGCGGCGCATGGCCAGGTCGCGGATCGACTGGGCGTAGTCGCGCGCCGCGACGATCGAGATGGCGGCGCCGGCGAGCCGCGCCAGATAATCGACGCCGCCGAGCTCGGCCAGCCCCTCGTCATCGGCCAGGAAGGGCTTCAGCGTCACCGGCGAGGCGAGCGCGTTCTTGCCGATGCGCCGCGCCGCCGTCTGGTAGATGCGCCCGTGCACCGGGTCGTAGAAGTGCCTCGGCTCGAGGATGGCCTCGATGCGGTCGTAGATCTCGTTGTTGAGCAGCAGCGCGCCCAGCAACGCCTGCTCTGCCTCGATGTTGTGCGGCTGCAGCCGCTCGCCCGGAATCCTTCCGCCGTCCGCCATTCACCTGCTCTCTTCGCGCTGCCCCCGCGACAGCCAACCTAGAGCAAAGCACCGGGTCTGGCACGCAGAAACTCGGCAGATGCTGTGGCTATGCCCGGTTTTCTCACCAGATCCGGTGGGTGCATGTGAGCGCCCGCTGAAAGCCCTTTGTACCGAGGCCGATAGGCCGGCATATGCTGTGGACAGGTCGGGAATAACCGCAGACGACGCCAGCCGCGCAACCAGAAGGAGAGTAGAGTGGCAAAGACAGCGATCGTGACGGGAGGCACGAGCGGCATCGGCCGGGCGACGGTCGAGCTTCTGCGGGCGCAGGGCTGGCGCGTCCTTGCCACCGGCCTGGACGAGGCCGATGTCGCGGCGGCGGGTGGCGAGGCGGAACGGCTGGACGTGACGGATGATGCGGCGGTCGCGGCGCTGTTCGCGCGCTTCGACCGGCTCGACGGCCTGGTCACCGCCGCGGGGATGGTGGCGCGCGAGGCGGAGTGGGAGATCGAGAGTTTCGCCCGCGTGCTCGACGTCAACCTGACGGGCACGATGCGGGCCTGCGTCGCGGCCCATCCGGCCTTGAAGCGGGCGGGCGGCGCCGTCGTCACCATCGCCTCGATCATGGGCTATGTCGCGAACCCGCGGGCGCCGGCCTATGCGGCGTCAAAGGCCGGCGTCATCAACCTGACCCGCGCCCTGGCGGCGCGCTGGGCGCCGGACGGCATCCGGGTGAACGCGGTGGCGCCAGGCTATGTCGAGACGGCGATGACCGAGGTCGTCCGGCAGGACAACGCGCTCGCCGACGCCCTGCTCCAGCGCCAGAAGCTCGGGCGCTGGGGCCGGCCCGAGGAGATCGCCGAGCTGGTCGTCTGGCTGCTTTCGGACAAGGCGAGCTTTGTCACCGGCTCGACGCATCTGGCCGATGGCGGGTTCCTGACGACCTGAAGGTCGCCCCCGCCCGTGGCCCATGCGGGGGCTGTGACAGAGCACAGCCCCTTCGAGAGCAACACCCCCGGCCTTCGATGTTCGCGCGCGGCCTCTGGCGCGCCCGAGCGCCGCGGGGGGGAGGGGAACCCGCGCCTCAGCGGCGCGGATCGTCGCTGTCGTCCGTCTCGATGACCGGGGCCGGACCCTCGGCCATGTCGCCGGCGGCCGCGGCGCCCATGTCCTCGAAGAGCTCGGCGATGTCGAACTCGGCCTCGGCTTCCTCTTCGGCGCGCACGTCCTGGATGGTGCGGCCGCTGGCCTGCAACTCGGCCTCCTCGCGGCTGCGCGCCACGTTCACCCTGATCGTCGCCGCCACCTCCGGGTGGAGGATGATGCGGATCGCATGCAGCCCGAGCTCCTTGACGGGGCGGTCGAGCGAGATCTGGCGCCGCTCGACGGTGAAGCCCGCCGCGGTCGCCGCCTCGGCGACGTCGCGCGCGGCGACCGAGCCGTAGAGCGAGCCAGCCTCGGAGGCCTGGCGGATGATGACGAATTGCTGCCCGTCAAGCTTGGCTGCGACCGCCTCGGCCTCGGCCTTGAGCTCGAGGTTGCGGGCCTCGAGCTGCGCCCGCTCGCGTTCGAAGCGAGCCAAATTGGCCTTGGTCGAGCGCAGCGCCTTGCCCTGCGGCAACAGGTAGTTGCGCGCATACCCGTCCTTGACGTTGACGACCTCGCCCATCTGGCCAAGTTTCTCTACGCGTTCCAGCAGAACAACCTGCATAACCGGGCCCCCTTACTGGATCGAGTACGGCAAGAGCGCAAGAAAGCGCGCGCGCTTGATGGCGCGGGCCAGCTCGCGCTGCTTCTTGGACGATACGGCGGTGATGCGGGACGGGACGATCTTGCCGCGCTCCGAGACGAAGCGCTGCAGAAGCTTGACGTCCTTGTAGTCGATGACCGGCGCGTTCGGGCCCGAGAACGGGCAGGACTTGCGGCGGCGGAAAAAGGGACGGCGGGCCATCATACTCTCTCCTCACGAGGGCTGCGGTCGTCGCGGTCGCGGCGAGGGCCGCGATCGTCGCGGGGCCGGTCGCCCCGATCGCCCCGGTCGCCCCTGTCCCCTCGATCACCCCTGGGGCCGCGGTCGTCGCGGTCGCGGCCGCCGCGGCGGTCGTCGCGGCTGGACTTGGCCTGGATGACGGCGGAGGGGCCCTCTTCGTGCTCGTCGACCTTGACGGTCAGCACGCGCATGACGTCCTCGTGCAGGCGCATCAGCCGCTCCATCTCCTGGACGGCGGCGGCCGGGCTGTCCGACTTCATAAAGCCGTAATGGCCCTTGCGGTTGCGGTTGATCTTGTAGGCGAGTGTGCGCAGGCCCCAATACTCGGTGCCCTGCAGCGTTCCGCCATTGTCCGTCAGGATCTGCCCGAAATGCTCGATCAGGCCCTCGGCCTGCTGGTTCGAGAGGTCCTGACGCGCGATGAAGACATGCTCGTAGAGAGCCATGCGTGCGTCCTTTGTCCGGCGCGCTTCAAAATGCGGGTGCGTGTTTCCCGGACCCCGCATACGAGAGGCGACGCGTTCGATCCGTCCTCCGGGAAGGGGCGGCCTATACACGTGCCGCTCGGTGAATGCAAGGGCGCCCGGACCGCCTGAATGCCCCTGGAACCGGGCCTGCCGCAAGCGTGCCGCACGCGTATGACTTGTGTACCGCACGCGTCCTGACATGGCCGGCAGAGCCTCGGTTTCGCGCCACGTTGAGCGAAATTTTACACGAATGCGCAAAGATGACCGCCGGTAGCCGGGGGTGACGATGGACAGCGAACGCAGACGGACCAAGGCCGAGGAGCGCGCCTACGCTCTGATGCTGGCCGACCTTGAGGAGCAGGAGGCCGACTTCAAGCTTCTGACGCGGCGCATGGCGGTGATGCCACGCGGCTGGGCCGAGCTGGAGCGCAAGGCGCCGGTCGAGCCGCGCAAGGAGCGGGTGACGATCCGCCTCGATGCCGAGATGCTGAAATGGTATCGCGGTCTGGGCCACGGCTATCAGCGCCGCATCAACGCGGTGCTGCGCGCCTACATGAACGGCGTCATCGCCAAGGTGATCGAGCGCCAGGGCGATCGCGACGCCAAGGGGCGGCCGATCTGAAGGCATGCCGCAGAGGCGGAATTCCGTTCGTGTTGGGAAGGGCCGGCGTGCTCCGGCAGTGCCTCATTTCCTCTTTGCGCCGCCTTCCTCTGCGTCATGCGCGAGCACGTCACGGTGCTCCTGCATGCGGCGGCGGGCGTCGTCGGTGACCTCGGGGAATTTCGGGTCGATGCCCTGCAGGGCGTCGTCGAGGGCGGCCGCGATCACAAGGCGGGAATACCATTTGTTGTTGGCGGGGACGACGTACCACGGGGCGTGCGGGCAGGCGGTGTTGCGGATGGCGTCCTCGTAGGCGGCCATGTAGTCGTCCCAGCGCTTGCGTTCCTCGAGGTCGCCGAACGAGAACTTCCAGTTCTTGTCGGGCTCGTCGATGCGGTCGAGGAAGCGGCGGGCCTGCTCGTCCCTGGAGATGTGCAGGAAGAACTTCAGGACGACCGTGCCCGTCTCGGCGAGGTGGCGCTCCCAGCCGCGGATGCTCTCGAAGCGGCGCTGCCAGAGCCGCTCGTCGAGCAGCTCGCCGGGAACGTCGCGGCCCCGCAGGATCTCGGGGTGGACGCGGACGACCAGCACCTCCTCGTAGTGCGAGCGGTTGAAGATGCCGATGCGGCCGCGCGCCGGCAGCGCCAGCGCGTGGCGCCAGAGAAAGTCGTGCTGGAGCTCGACCGGCCCGGGTGCCTTGAACGACCGGACGTCGCAGCCCTGGGGGTTGATGCCGGTCATGACGTGCTCGATGGCGCTGTCCTTGCCGGCGGCGTCCATCGCCTGCAGCACCATCAGGACGGCCCATTTGCCCTCGGCATAGAGGCGCTCCTGCAGCTTGCGCAGGTCCTTGATGCCGTCCTGGAGGAGCTTCTTCGCCTCGCCCTTTTCGATGTCGAGCCCGCCCGTATCGGCCGGGTCGACATCGGCGAGCCGGAACTTGGTGCCGTCCGTCACCCGGTGGCGCCGGGCCAGGTCCGCTGCCTTCATCGCTCGGTCTCCCGCGAAGGTTCGTAACCCGCCCCGGCTGTCCGCGCCGCTGCGAGAGCGGAGGCTCAGAGGTCCTTCTTCGTGTACTTGGTGCCGTCGAGCGCCACGCCGCCGGCGAGGCCCGAGCCGCTGAAGATGAAGGCGACGATGTTGTTCTGCAGATTGTTGGTGTTGAGGCTGGCGGCCATGTCCGCATCGATGACGGTGACGCCGCCATCCACGCCGACCTCGAAGCCGGCGCTGTCGCGGAAGTTGGCGAGCGTCTCGGGGGTCATGAACATCAGCACCTGGCTGAATGCCTGGCCGCCGGCCTGGAAGCCGACCGACAAGCCCTGAGACGTCGTAGTAGCCGACGGGCTGGTTGTCGACGAAGAGGACGCCGTCTCCGGTCTGGCCGCCGACGACGAAGCTCGCCGAGACGATCGACGGGAAGACGAGAACGCCCTCGGCGTCGCCCGATAGGGTCTTGGCGGTCTGGTTGAGGCCATAGAGCTCGGTCAGCGACGCCCGCGCCTGCTGGACGAGTGTGGACCGCTCGACGCCCTTCTTCGCTCTCGGTCTCTGCGTCGCGCAGGCCGCCAGCGCGCCGACCAGCACAATCGCGCAGAAGTTGCGAATTGCCTTCATGGTTCATCCCCTCTGTCATCTGTTTGGGTGGAAATCGGGAGCACGCGCAATGGACGCCGAAAGCCTGTGGCGCCAAATAACGCTAACGCATGTCGCGCACCGGAAGTTCTCGGCGGCAAGAAAAATTCCCGAGCGTCGTCGCGGGTGTGAATTCACCACGCGCGCGCGCCCCAAGTGACCGGGACGCGCGCCTTGCAGCGCCGCGGCCCAGTTACCGAGGCCGTTCTTGATCGTTTCCTCTACGCCAGTGAGGTTGAACGAGCCGGGCCGCTGGCTGGGCGGGTATTCCTGCATGGTCTGCAGGAACTGCGCCGCCAATGTCTGGATCGGCACCAGAACGAAGGCGTGGTCGAGGAACCAGTCATTATAGGTGTTCGAGTCATGCTGGGCCTTCTCGAACGGGTCCCGGCGGAGATTGAAGAGCAGCGGCACACGCAGCTCGGTGAACGGCTCGCGCCAGACGCCGAAGGCTTGTCCGCGGTTCTCGAGGAATACCACCTTCCAGGCGTCGTACCGGGCGGCGACGACCTGGCCGTCGTCGTTGACGTACCAGAACTCCTTGCGCGGGTCCTCGCCGTCGCCTGCCAGGTAATCGGTCAGGTCGTAGCCGTCGATGTAGTTGCGGTAGTGCGTCCCCTCGAGATCGACGCCCTCGCGCAGCTTTGCCTTGATGTCGGGGTTGCCGGCAATGGCGGCGAAGGTCGGCAGCCAGTCCTCGTGCGCGACGATGCCGTTCCGCGTCTCGCCCGGCCGGGAAGTGGCCGGGCCAGCGGACGAAGGCCGGCACGCGATAGGCGCCCTCCCAGTTCGAGTTCTTCTCGACTGCGGAAGGGGGTGGTGCCGGCGTCGGGCCAGGTATTGTAGTGCGGGCCGTTGTCGGTCGAGTACATCACCACCGTGTTGTCGGCGATGCCAAGCTCGTCGAGCAGGTCGAGGAACTGGCCGACCTGCATGTCGTGCTCGACCATGCCGTCGATGGTACTCGTCGCCGTCGGGGCCCGAGAGGCCGGTGTGCTCCTCGCTGACATGCGTGCGGAAGTGCATCCGCGTCGCGTTCCACCAGACGAAGAAGGGCTCGCCCGAGGCGACCGCGTCGCGAATGAAGGCCTTGGCGGCGTCGGCCGTTTCCTGGTCGACGGTCTCCATGCGCTTCTTGGTGAGCGGTCCGGTGTCCTCGATCCGCTGTTTGCCGATCTTGCCCCAGCGCGGCTGCTCGGTTGGGTCGTCGGTGTCGGTCGCCCAGGAGTGGATCACGCCGCGCGGGCCGAACTGCTCCTTGAACGTCTTGCCGTTGGCCAGCACCATGTCGCCCGGAAAGTCGCGGTTCTCGGGCTCTTCCTCGGCGTTCAGGTGATAGAGGTTGCCGAAGAACTCGTCGAAGCCGTGCACCGTCGGCAGGAACTCGTTGCGGTCGCCCTGGTGGTTCTTGCCGAACTGGCCGGTGCGATAGCCCTGCGACTTCAGCACGGTTGCCATGGTGACGTCGCTGGCCTGCCAGCCCTGCTCGGCGCCGGGCAGGCCGACCTTGGTCATGCCGGTGCGGACGGGCACGTTGCCGCCGATGAAGGCGGCGCGGCCGGCGGTGCAGCTCTGCTGGCCGTAATAGTCGGTGAAGCCGAGGCCCTCCTCGGCGATGCGGTCGATGTTGGGCGTCTCGTAGCCCATCATGCCGCGGTTGTTGTGGCTGATGTTCCAGGTGCCGATGTCGTCGCCCCAGATCACCAGGATGTTGGGCGGCTCGGCGTCCTGCGCGACGGCCATGCTGGCCGTCAGCACGATGGCCGCGGCGAGGCCGGTGACACGATGCATCAGAGTTCCCCTCTCCCCTTGAGCTTCTTTCGCCGTTGCGTGCGCCCCACGCGGCGACGCGTCGTCGTTGGCCAGATGGCGGCGGCAGCGCAGCCGACTGACCGCCAGGCGCCGGCTCGATGCTGCTGTCCCGCGGGCCGGCCATGGACCGGGCGGGTCGTGACGCTACCCTCCCGGCTCCGGGCTGGAGTAGGATAGCGCCGTCTTGGGGCGGGGAATGGCTCAGTTGACTCATTCTGTGCGCAGAAATTGGCCGCAGAGCATCGCGCCTCTCGACCAGGTCGGCTGGCTGTCCACGCAGCCGCAGGAGCTGAAGACCTGGACCGCCCATAACGGGCGATGGCGGCAGTTCGCGGCCGGGCAGGTGATCTATTTGGCAGGCGATGAGCCGGACGGCATGTATGGCCTGGGCGCCGGGGCGCTGGAGGTGACCTTTCCGCTGCTCGGCGACGAGCCCGTGACTGTCCACCGGGCAGAGCCCGGCTTCTGGATCGGCGAGGCGGCCATGATGGCGGGCGTCAGCCGGATGGTCAGCGTCGCTGCGGCGGTCGAGAGCCGTGTGCTGCACATCCCGCTCGAGGCGCTCCGCCGATTGCTCGACAAGGATCCGATCTATTGGCGCGCGCTCTACGAGCAAAGCTTTGTCAATATCCGGACCGCCGTCTCGCTTCTGGCCGAGGCGCTGGCGCTGACGCCGCGCGCCCGTCTGGCCCGCCTGCTGCTGCGGCTGGCGGACGGGCAGGGCCGGGTCGTCGGCAACCAGGAGGAATTCGGGCGGGTCATCGGCATGACGCGGTCGGGCGTCAGGCGCTCGCTGGCGAGCCTGGTCGAGGCCGGGACGATCCGGACCGGCTATCGCTGGCTGGAAATCGTCGACAGCGACCGGCTGCGCCGGATCGCCGACGAGGCATGACGGGGGCGTGACGGGGCGATCTCGCGACAAGCGGAGAGGTGCCCGGTCGCTTCGGATCATGACGGCGCGTCGCCGTCGCGCGCTGCTGTCAGCGGTGTGAACCGGAGAAGGCTGGCACGGCCTAGCCGAGCGGCACCTCGGCGGTGCAGGCGAGGCCGCGTGGGGTGAAGTCGAACGTCACCTTGCCGCCGAGGTCGTGCGCGAAGACCTGGCGGATCAGCCGCGTGCCAAAGCCGTCGCGGCAAGGCGGCGCGACCGGCGGGGCCGAGGGCGGCGCGGTCTCGCGCCAGTCGAGTTTCAGCCGGCGCCCGGGGCCAGGGCTCGGGCCAGGGCTGGGGCCGGGCGCGACGCTCCAGCTGATGGCGATCCGCCCTTCCTCGTGCATCAGCGCGCCGTATTTCAGCGCGTTGGTGAAGAGCTCGTGCAGCGCCAGGGCGAGCGCCAGCGTCTGCTTGGGCGCGAGCGCCACCGTCGGGCCGCACAGGCCGATCTGGGGCCGTTCCTGCCGGAGCGGAAGCGTGCTGCGTACCAGCTCCTCGAGCGACGCGCTGGTCCAGCTGCTGCGGGTCAGGAGATCGTGCGCATGGGCCAGCGCGACGAGGCGGCCCTCGAAGCGCGCCTGCGCCTCGGGCACGGAACCCGTGCTGCGGAAGGTCTGCCGCGCCAGGCCCTGGACGACGGCGAGCATGTTCTTGACGCGGTGGCTGAGCTCGGCCAGCAAGAGCTCGCGGCTCTTCTCGGCCTGGCTGCGCTCGGTCATGTCGACGTTGACGCCGATCATGCCGAGGAAGGCGCCGTTGGCCGCCAGCCGCGGCCTGGCATGCGTCTGCAGCACGCGGTACTCGCCCCCGGCGTTGCGATAGCGCGCCTCGATCGTCACGGGCTCGCGCGCCATGATGGCGCGGCCCATGCCGGCCGCGACCCGTTCGGCATCGTCGGGGTGGATCGTCGAGGACCAGTCAAAGCTGTCGATCGCGGCCTCCTCGACGTCCCAGAACTCGCGCAGCATCCGGTTGAGGTGCTGGCAGCTGCCGTCGGGCTTGCTGACCCAGAGCATGACGGGCGCGTGCTCGGACATCAGCCGGAAGCGGTCCTCGGTCTCGCAGAGCGCCGCCTCGGCCCGGGCGCGCGCCTCCTCGGCGCGGGCCCGCTCGAGCCCGAAGCCGACGCGGCGCGCGATGTGCGCGACCAGCTCCGCCTCGGCCGGCGTAAAGACGTGCGGCGCCGGATGGTAGGTCATGAACTTGCCGATGCACTCGCCCTGCGCCACGAGCGGGATGAAGGCCAGCGCCCGGATGCCTTCCGCCTGGACCGCGTCCTTGAGCCAGTCGGGCTCGTCCGTCGCCTGGATGTCCTCGACATAGATGGGCGCGGGGTCTCGATCGCCCGGTCGCCAGGGTGAGTGCCCTTCGACGCACGCGCGGTAGCCGTCTGAGATGCCGCGCCAGGCGACGAAGCGCATGACGCCGGCCTCGTCAAACAGCAGCATCGAGGCGCGGTCGACGGCGAGGGCGGCGCTGATCGCGTCAAGGGCGGCGTCGAAGATGCCGGCGATGTCGCGGGCGTGGTAAAGGCTGTCCGTCAGGCGGAAGAGAATGTCGAGCCCCGCCCGGCTCGCGGGCAAGCCAAGCGCGCCCAATGGACTGTCGATCGGCTGGGCCGTTTCGGCGCCAACGACGTCCGCGGCTGGCGATCCTTCCATCGCTGTTCCTCCGATGGCCCGGGTAGGAAGCACATCGTCGGCATCTTGTCGAGCGGTTATGATTACCTGTTTCTTAAACACCGCTGTCGTCTTTCCGGTTCCAGCGCGTGCCGCTAGGGTGCGGGCTCAGCGCTGGGAGGAGAGTATGCAGAGTGGTGAAGGGTCGCAGGCGCTCCGCGGCCGCCGGATCCTGGTCCTCGAGGACGAGGGATTGATCATGCTGACGATCACTGACGTCCTCGAGGGGCTCGGCTGCGAGATCGTCGCCGCCGAGGCGCGGGCGGACAAGGCGCTCGACGCGGTGGGCCGTACGCCGATCGACGCGGCGCTGCTCGACGTCAACCTGGGCGAGGGCGAGACGAGCTATGCGGTTGCCAACGCGCTGGCCGCGCGCGGCATCCCCTTCGCGTTTCTCACGGGCTATGGAAGCGTGTCGCTGGGTCCCGAGCACGAGACGCGGCCGGTGCTGGCGAAGCCCGTCGACGATCGGCGCCTGGAGGAGATGATGACGCGGCTCTTGGCGCCGCGCGCGCCTGCGGACGGGTAAGACGCCGGGTCGGGCGATGCCCCGGCCGAGCATCGAGCCGGGGCATCGGGTCTCTGGCGCCGCGGGCGCCTCCGTCATTCAAGCCTCGCTGCCCGCGGGGCTCGTCCGCCCCGGACCCCGCCCCGCTGGCCCAGCCTGCGGTGACGGGGTGAGGGACGGGCTCTCGCAGAGCGAGAGGTCAGCCGCGCAGCTTCGAGTAGAAGGTGTCGTTCGCGTTCACGTCCCACGCGCTCTCGTCATAGTCCGGCGCCTCGTCCAGCTGCTCGTCGGTCAGCGGGGCGAAGAAGGTCTGCCATTCAGGGTCCCAGCGGACGATCGAGAGCGGAATCGCGACGTCATTGTCGCCGATGTCCCAGAAGCCGCCATGGCTGACGATCATGTGCGTCGGCTTGCCCTGTGCCATCAGGAAGCCCTCGACATTGCCGATGTCATCGCCCGACATGCTGTAGAGGTCGGTGCCCTCGAGCCGGGCGGTGTTGATCGGCATGTCGCTGGAGTCGAGCGGCACGAGGCGCTGCTGGAGCTGCTCGCGGGTGACCTCGCCGCGCGTCGCCATCGCGCCCGCCATGCCGCCGGCCGCGCCCATCGTGCCGGCCGCCTGCGTGTCGCCGCCCTCGAAGCTGGCGATCGCGGTCTCCATGGCGTCAACGACCTGCAGGCAAGCCTCATCGAGGCCCTGTGCCTGCAGCTGCATGGCCGAGTCGCGCAGGCTGGTCAGCACGCGGAGATGCTGGCGGTAGCCCGGCGTGTCGCCGGCGAAGAACTGGCCGCCAGACACTTCCTGCATGCGGGCGCCGCACTCACCCGATGCGACCTGCTCGCGCACGGGCGCCTGGCCCTGCAGCTGCGTGCTGGGCTGTTGCTGGGTTTGTCCCGTCTGGGCTTGACCTGTCTGGGTCTGAGAGAACGCGGCCCCTCCGCCGAGCGCGGCGCACGCGACCGTCAGCATCAATGTGCGTTTCATGTATTCTGCTCCTGTGCCATTCCGCCCGAGCGCTATTTCGTCGAGCTTGCGGTGACAGGAACGCGGGGCCGTTGGGACCCGTTCCGATCATCCCACCTTGGCACGGTTTGGCCGTTGCTCGGGAAGGGCGAGCGCTGCCCGCGCGCTGGCGGCAGCGCCGGAAAAAAGTAGCCCCCGCCTCGGGGGAGGGGCGGGGGCCGTCGCGCATGCACCCTCAGGGGGGAATCGGTGCACGGCGAAATCGCGCTCATCAAAAGAGCCTGTCGGGCGCTACAACGTCGGCGCAAAAAGAGGGTTCCACCAATGCAGCAAAATCTTTGCAGCGGCACGTCGGCCATCGCCGGCCGGGGTCAGGGCCGGGGTCAGGGCCGGGCTCAGGGCTGGGGTCAGGCGTGAGCCCGACCGGTCCAGGCTTGCCGATGCGCGGGGCGTTCGAGCTGCCCGCCGGCGTCATCTATCTCGACGGCAACTCGCTCGGGCCGCTGCCGCGCCGCGCGCGCGAGCGCGTCGCGCGGACCGTGGCCGAGGAGTGGGGCGGGATGCTGATCCGCGGCTGGACCGCGGCCGGCTGGATCGACCTGCCTGCCCGGGTGGGCGACCGGATCGCGCGGCTGATCGGCGCGTCGCCCGGCAGCGTGATGGCCTGCGACTCGACCAGCGTGAATCTCTTCAAGGTGCTGTCTGCGGCGCTGGCGCTGCGGCCCGGCCGGCGCGTCGTCCTGTCGGACACCGGCAATTTCCCGACCGACCTCTATGTCGCGCAGGGGCTGCTCGCCGGGCTCGGCAAGGAGCATAGCCTCCGGCTCGTCGCCCCTGACGAGGTGGCAGACGCGATCGACGCCGAGGTGGCGGTGCTGATGCTGACGGAGGTCGACTATCGGACGGGGCGGCTGCACGACATGAACGCGCTGACGGCACGGGCGCATGCGGCCGGCGCGCTGACGGTCTGGGACCTGGCACATTCGGCGGGGGCGCTGCCGGTCGACCTGGCCGGCGCGGGCGCCGACTTCGCCATCGGCTGCGGCTACAAATACCTGAACGGCGGGCCTGGCGCGCCGGCGTTCCTCTATGTCGGCCCCGAGCATGCCGAGGCCGTGCGGCCGCTCCTGGCCGGCTGGATGGGGCATGCGGCGCCCTTCGACTTCGAGCCGGGCTATCGGCCTGCCGGAGGTGTCGAGCGGATGCGGGTCGGCACGCCGCCGATCCTGTCGCTGGCCGCGCTCGACGCGGCGCTCGAGCTCTGGGAGGGCGTCGACATGGCCGGGGTGCGGGCGCGCTCGATCGCGCTGTCCGAGCGGTTCATCGCCGAAGTCGAGGCGTTCGCCGCGCGGCATGGGCTGAGCCTCGCTTCGCCGCGCGATCCGGCCCGGCGCGGCAGCCAGGTGTCGTTCCGCTGTCAGGAAGGGTATGCGGTCATGCAGGCGCTGATCGCGCGGGGCGTGATCGGCGACTTCCGTGCGCCCGACCTGATCCGTTTCGGCTTCGCCCCGCTCTACAACACCGAGCCCGAGATGGTCGAGGCGGCGCGCCGGCTGGCCGAGGTCCTGGAGACCCGCGCCTGGGACCGGCCCGATTACCTGAGGCGCGCCAAGGTAACGTGAGCCTCGCGCGCGGGGCGGGAAGGCATTCCCGGGCCTTGAACCGGCCGCCGGCAGCCTTGCGTCAGCCGGGAAGGGGCCAGTAGCCGGCCATGCCGTGCACCCAGACGACGAGGGCGAAGACGGCGAGCCCCGCCACGACGTGCAGGACAGTCCCTGCAGCGGTCCAGTCGGGCAGTTCGCCGCGCGCCCCGTCGCGGCGCTTGGTGCCGATCACCGCAATGACCGCCCAGGCCAGCAGGCCGCCGAAGAGCACGATCGAGGCGAGATCGCCGTTCACCAGCAGGTGCGCCACGGCCCAGATCTTCACCGCCGTCAGCTGCGGGTTGCGGATGCGCCGACGCACCGGGCTGGCGAACGAGCCGGCGATGAAGACGAAGACGGCGATCAGCATCAGCAGGTTGTTGACGTGCCAGAGCCAGAAGGGCGGCGTCCAGACCGTGACGACGTCGGCTGCCTTGTAGCCGAGCACCATCTCGGCGACGGCGACCAGCGTCAGCACGGCGATGATCAGCTTCCAAGGCCCCTCGCCGATGCGCGCGACGGCGGCGGCGCGTGGCCCGGGCGCCAGGATCTTGAAGAGGTGGGTCGCGTACCAGAGCGCGAGGCCGAGGATCAGCAGGATCATGCGAATTCAGCCTCCAGCGCCCGGATCGCCTCGACCTGCGCCAGCACGCGCCGGGCGGAGGCGGCGTGCAGGTTCTCTACCATGCGGCCGTCGACGACGGCGACGCCGTGCCCCGCGGCCTTGGCCTGTTCGAAGGCCGCGAGGAGGCGGCGCGCAGCCTCGACGTCCTCGGCCGACGGGCCGAAGACCTCGTTGGCGGTGGCGAGCTGGCCGGGATGGATCAGCGTCTTGCCGTCGAAGCCCATTTCGCGGCCCTGGCGGCACTGGGCGCGCAGGCCTTCGAGGTCCTGGATGACGTTGTAGACCCCGTCGAGGATCGCCAGTCCATGCGCGCGCGCGGCCAGGATGCAGCTGGCGAGCGCCGGGACGAGGGCGGCGCGCTCGGGCGTGTCGGCGGCGCGCAGCTCGGCGGCGAGGTCGTTCGTGCCGATGACAAGGCAGGCGAGCGCAGGCGACGAGCGGGCGATCTCGCGGATGTTGAGCACGCCCAGCGGCGACTCGATCATCGCCCAGAGGGGAACGCCCTCGGCGCCCGTGCCCTTGAGGCGCAGCTCGACGTCGCCGAGGCTGGAGGCGGCGTGCACCTTGGGCACGAGGATCGCGTCCGGGCGGCAGTCAGCCGCCATCGCCAAATCGTCGCCGCCCCAGGCGGTCCCGAGGCTGTTGATGCGGATCACGACCTCGCGCCGGCCATAGGCGCGGGCATGCACGGCCTCGGCGACGGTCGCGCGCGCCGCCACCTTCTCGGCAGGGACGACGGCGTCCTCGAGGTCGAGGATCAGGGCGTCGGCGGGCAGGCCCCGCGCCTTCTGCAGCGCGCGCGGCTTGGAGCCGGGCATGTAGAGCGCCGAGCGGCGCGGGCGGGACTGGTCTGGCCCGGAATGATTTGGCATCGGCTCCCCTCGAAGGCGCGCGAGTCCTAGCGACGCGACCGCCGCCCGGCAAGCCGCGGATTGCGCAGCAACTTGCGGCGCGGCGCCGCGCGGCATCGGACCGATGCGCCCGGGACAGGCGGCCCGGTACAGAAGGGCCGGTACAGAAGGGCCAGTTCGGGCCGGTACAGACGGGCCCGGGCACTGGCCAAGCGGCGCGGCCGCGGCGTAGGCTGGTGGCCGGGAGGATCCGCCATGCCGCCGCCACCGCCCGTTCTCGACCCGCCCTTCAACACGATACGGCTGAGCCACACGGTGCTCGACGTCACCGATCTGGACGCAGCCGAGGCGTTCTATGTCGGCATGCTCGGCCTGCAGGTGACGGGCAAGACGGCCGAGGCGCTTTTCCTGCGCGGGTTGGAGGAGCGCGGACATCATTGCCTGATGCTGCGCCAGGCGGACGCGCCGCGCTGCGGCCCGCTGGCGTTCAAGGTCTGGTCCGAGGATGATCTCGACAGGGCGGCCGAGTGGTTCGCGGCCCGGGGGCTGGAGCCGGCTTGGGTCGAGCGGTCGCATCAGGGCCGGACCCTGGCAGTCGCCGACCCGCAGGGCGTGCCGCTCGAGTTCTACGCCCGGATGGAGCGCCTGCCGCACATCCACCAGCGCTATGCGCTCTATCGCGGTGTGCGGCCGCTCAGGATCGACCATTTCAACTGCTTCTCGCCGGACGTGGACGGCGCGGTGGCCTTCTGGAACGCGATGGGCTTTCGCGTCACCGAATATACCGAGGATGCGGCGAGCGGGCGGCTCTGGGCGGCCTGGATGCACCGTAAGGGCGGCGTGCACGACATCGCCTTCACGAACGGGCGCGGCCCGCGGCTGCACCATCTGGCGTTCTGGGTGCCGACGCCGCTCGCCATCATCGACCTCTTGGACCTGATGGCGACGAGCGGCTATGTGGCGAACATCGAGCGTGGGCCCGGGCGGCACGGCATCTCGAACGCCTTCTTCCTCTATGTGCGCGATCCTGACGGGCACCGGGTCGAGCTCTATTGCTCCGATTACCAGACGGTCGACCCGGACCACGCGCCGATCCATTGGGACCTGAAGGATCCGCAGCGCCAGACGCTGTGGGGGGCGCCGGCGCCGCGCAGCTGGTTCGAGGAGGGCACGCCCTTCGCCGGCGTGCCCGTGCGCGAGCCGACGCTGACCGCGCAGCCGATCGTCGCACCCTGAGCCGGGCCCGAGCGGCGGGGGACGGGCGGTCCCGCGCCGCTCCCAGGCAACCGCCAGCCCAAGGGGCGCCGTCAGGCAAGCCCAACCACCCGCGGCTCGGGACTGCCCGTCGGCCCTTTGCCAAGCGGCAAGCTGGCACGGGTCAGCCTCCTCGACGACTTCGGCGGCACTCTTCAGGTGGATGCCCGTCCCGGCCACAGCGCGTTCGGCACACCACAAAGCTGACATGACAAGTGATTGCTCACGGGAATCCTCAGATCATACCGACACGAGCCGCGCGGCTTCGCGCATGTCGATCTCGGATCGCGGCCCGGAGAGCACGACCGCGCCGCGATCGAGCACGACGACGCGCTCCGCGAGCTCCCAAGCGAAGTCGAAGAACTGTTCGACCAGCACGATCGCCATCTGTCCGCTGTCGCGCAGGGCGGCGATGGCCCGGCCGATGTCCTTGATGATCGACGGCTGGATCCCCTCGGTCGGCTCGTCGAGGATCAGGAGGCGCGGCCGCATGACCAGCGCCCTGCCGATGGCAAGCTGCTGCTGCTGCCCGCCCGAGAGGTCGCCGCCGCGCCGGCGCAGCATCTGGCGCAGCACCGGGAACAGCTCGAAGACCGTCTCGGGCACCGTCCGCTCGGGGCGGGCCAGGGCGGCGAAGCCGGTCTCGAGGTTCTCGCGCACGCGTCAGCAGGGGGAAGATCTCGCGCCCCTGCGGCACCAGCGCGATGCCGCGCCGCGCGCGCTCGGAGGGGCGCAGGCCGTCGATCGCCGCGCCCTGCCAGTCGATGCGCCCGCCGCTGATCGGATGCTGCCCGGTGATCGCGCGCATCAGCGAGGTCTTGCCGACGCCGTTGCGGCCCAGCACGCACGTCACCTCGCCGGGCCGTGCAGTCAGCGAGACGCCGCGAAGCGCCTGCGCCGCGCCGTAATGCAGGTCGATCTCCGCCACGTTGCAGCATCTCAGCGCCCCAGATAGACGGCCGACGACCTCGGGGTCGCGGCTGACATGGTCGATCGAGCCTTCGGCCAGCACGTGGCCCTCGTGCAGCACGGTGACCTTGCGTCTCGAGCGCGCGCACGAACTCCATGTCGTGCTCGACGACGATGATCGTGTGCTCGCCGGCGAGGCGCTTCAGCAGCTCGGCCGTCCGCATGGTCTCGGCGTCGGTCATCCCGGCGGCCGGCTCGTCGACCAGCAGCAGCTTGGGATCCTGCGCCAGCAGCATGCCGATCTCGAGCCACTGCTTCTGGCCATGGCTGAGCTCCGCCGCCAGATCGTCGCGCCGGCCGGCGAGGTGCACGGTCTCGAGCAGCTCGCCGATCCGCTCGCGCTCGGCCGCGGTCGGCCGCGCCAAGCAGCGTGCGCATGACGCCGCGCGGGTCCGCCAGCGAGAGAAGCAGGTTGTCGAACACCGTGTGCGTCTCGAAGACCGTCGGCCGCTGGAACTTGCGCCCGATCCCCAGCTGCGCGATCGCCGCCTCGTCGTGGCGCGTCAGGTCGACCGTCTGGTCGAAGATCACGTCGCCCCGGTCGGGCCGGGTCTTGCCGGTGATGATGTCCATCATCGTCGTCTTGCCGGCGCCGTTCGGGCCGATCACCGCCCGCATCTCGCCGGGCGCCAGCGTGATCGACAGCGCGTTGATCGCCTTGAAGCCGTCGAAGCGACACGGAGACGTCGTCGAGATAGAGCATCGACCCCGCCGCCCGCGCGCTCATTCCGCGGGCTCCAGCCGCTCGCCGCCGGCACCTTCAAGAGATCCGGCCGGCCGGACGCGGCGCGCCCCGCCGCGCGCCGGCTTGCGCGGATCGCCCGGCCTCAGGCCCGCCAGCGCATCGAGCCCGCCCAGAACGCCGCGCGGCAGCCAGAGCGTGACGAGAACGAAGAGCGCGCCGAGCGCGAAGGTCCAGAGCTCGGGGAACGCACCCCGTCAGCAGCGTCTTGGCCGCCGTTGACCAGCACGGCCCCCAGCACGGCGCCGAGCAGCATGCCCGCGGCCGCCGACGGCGACCCAGATGACGATCTCGATCGAATTGGCCGGCGAGAACTCGCCCGGGTTGATGATCCCGACCTGCGGCACGTAGAGCGCGCCCGCCACCCCTGCCAGCATGGCCGAGAGCGTGAAGACGAAGACCTTGTAGCACTCGACCCGGTAGCCGAGGAAGCGCGTCCGCGCCTCGGCGTCGCGGATCGACACCAGCACCTTGCCGAGCCGCGAGACCGTCACCAGCCGGCAGAGCAGGTAGCCCGCCCCCGAGCGCCAGCGCCGAGGCGGCGAAGAGGCCCGCCGCGCGTCCCGTCGGCTGCGCAGGTCGAAGCCGAGCACGTCCTTGAAGTCGGTCAGCCCGTTGTTGCCGCCGAACCCCATGTCGTTGCGGAAGAAGGCCAGCATCAGCGCGAAGGTCAGCGCCTGGGTTATGATGGAGAAATAGACCCCCGTCACCCGGCTGCGGAAGGCCAGCCAGCCGAAGACGAAGGCGAGCAGCCCTGGCACCGGCCAGCACCATCAGCGCAGGCGAACCAGAACATGGTCCAAGCCCAAGCCAGAACCAGGGCAGCTCGTCCCAGTTCAGGAACACCATGAAGTCGGGCAGCACCGGGTGGCCATAGACGCCGCGCGGCCCGATCTCGCGCATCAGGTGCATGCCCATGGCATAGCCGCCGAGCGCGAAGAAGGCGCCGTGCCCGAGGCTGAGGATGCCGCAATAGCCCCAGATCAGGTCGACGCTCAGCGCCAGCAGCGCATAGGTCAGGTACTTGCCGAAGAGCGAGACGGCAAAGCTCGACAGGTGCAGCGGGTGGCCGGGCTCGACCCAGAGGCTCAGCACCGGCACCAGTGCGGCGACCAGCGCGAGCCCCAGCAGGAACAGCCGTGTCCGAAGATCGAGCGCGTCAGAGAGCATGGCCGGGCGTCCGGGCAAAGCACGCACGTTGCCGCCTGCGTCGGCTGCCGGGTCCGTGGACCGCCGCCCGAAAAAGGTCCCGGGCCAGGCCCGGGACAGTCGAGGGACGACCTATGATGCACCGCACGCTCACGATTCCACCGCCCGTCCGCGCAGCGCGAACAGACCGCGCGGCCGCCACTGGATGAAAAGGATGATGAAGACCAGCACCAGCACCTTGCCGAGCACGGCGCCGGCGTAGGGCTCGAGGAACTTGTTGACGATCCCGAGGCTGAAGGCGCCGGCCAGCGCGCCCCAGAGGTTGCCCACGCCGCCGAAGACCACGACCATGAAGCTGTCGACGATGTAGCTCTGCCCGAGGTTCGGCGAGACGTTGTCGATCTGGCTGAGCGCCACCCCCGCCAGCCCGGCGATGCCGGCCCCCAGCCCGAAGGTCAGCGCATCGACCCGGCCCGAGCGGATGCCCATGGCGCTCGGCCATGCGCCGGTTCTGGGTGACGGCGCGCATCTGCAGCCCGGCCGGCGTATGCCTCAGCAGCAGCAGCAGCCCCGCGAAGACGACGAGCGCGAAAACCAGGATCCAGAGCCGGTTCCAGGTGATCGTCAGCTGGCCGAGCTGGAACGCCCCCGACATCCAGTCAGGGTTCGAAGACCTGCCGGTTGGTCGGTCCGAAGATCGTGCGCACCGCCTGCTGGAGGATCAGGCTGACGCCCCAGGTGGCCAGCAGCGTCTCGAGCGGCCGGCCGTAGAGATGCCGACAGATCCCGCGCTCGATGGCGACGCCGACCGCACCGGCAACCAGGAAGGCGAGCGGCACCGCTGCGGCCAGCGACCATTCCATCGCCCAGGGCGCGTGAGTGCGCAGCGCCTCCTGCACGACGAAGGTCGTGTAGGCGCCGAGCATCACCAGCTCGCCATGCGCCATGTTGATGACGCCCATGACCCCGAAGGTGATGGCGAGCCCGATCGCCGCCAGCAGCAGAACCGAGCCGAGGGACAGGCCGTACCAGACGTTCTGCCCCAGCTCCCACAGCGCCCGCTGGCGCTCGATCCGCTCCAGCACCACCGCCGCGGCGGCGGCGACCTCGGGCAGAGGGCTCGCCGATGCCGCCGTGATCGCCGTCAGCGCATCGGCGTCCGCCCGCCCGCCCAGCCGCTCGAGCGCCGCGACCTTCTCGCCTGCCGGCGCCTCGGTCTTCAGCACCGCCGCGGCCCTCGGCATCGCATCAGCGCCGCGCGCACGCCCTCGTCGGTCTCGGCCGCGATCGCGGCGTCGAGCGCGTCCAGCCGCTCGGCATTGCCCGTCTTCAGGATCTGCGCCGCCGCGTCCAGCCGGCGCGCCCGGTCAGGGCTCATCAGCGTCAGCGCGCCGAGCGCCGATGCCACCGCCCGGCGCAGGCTGTTGTTGACCTTGATCTTCTCCGACGCGCCACGGCCGAGCTCGCCCAACGGCTCGCCCGTCACCGCGTCGAAGGCCACGCTCTTGCGTCCATCCTTGGCGACGCGAACGATCCGCCCGTCCGTTTTGATGACGTGCAGGTCGCCCTCGCCCAGCGCCTCGAGCAGCGCGATGCCGCGCGGATCGCCGGTCGCGCCGATCGCGCCGATCACCTCCGCGCGCTCGTCTATAGCCGCCCGCGGGCAGCCGCAAGGCGAGCTCCCCCAGCGTCTCGGCCGACGCCGGCATGGAAGACACCATGATCAGCACGCTCAGCAGGCGCAGCAGCATCGCGGACGTTCCTCGTCGGTCGCTGACCCGGACGTTGGCGTCCCCTCCCCCTCGGGGGGAGGGTCAGGGTGGGGCTGCCCCACCGATCACCGCTCAGAGGGGTCAGAGCCCCTTGCCGCCGCACTGGTTGGTCGCGGTGTTGTAGTTCCCGCAGCGTCATCGGCGCGCGCCAATCGGCGATCAGCGTGCTTGGAGTCAGGCAGGTAGTCCGACCACTCGTCGCCCAGCGACGAGGCCCGGCGTCTCCCAGACGGTCGTCGAACTGGCCGTCGTCCTGGATCTCGCCGACCAGCACGGGCTTGGTGATGTGGTGGTTCGGCATCATCGCCGAGAAGCCGCCGGTCAGGTTCGGCACGGCGACGCCGATCAGGGCGTCGATGACGGCGTCGGGGTCGGTGGTGCCGGCCTTCTCGACCGCCTTCACCCACATGTTGAAGCCGATGTAGTGCGCCTCCATCGGGTCGTTCGTCACGCGCGTCGTCGTCGCCGATGAACTCGTGCCACTCGGCGATGAACTCCTCGTTCTCGGGCGTGTCGGCCGACATGAAGTAGTTCCAGGCCGCGAGGTGGCCGACCAGCGGCGCGGTGTCGAGGCCAGCCAGCTCCTCCTCGCCGACCGAGAAGGCGACGACGGGGATATCCTCGGCCTTGACGCCCTGGTTCGCCAGCTCCTTGTAGAAGGGCACGTTGGCGTCGCCGTTGATCGTCGAGACGACCGCCGTCTTCTTGCCGGCGCCAGCCGAAGGTCTTGATCTCGGAGACGATGGTCTGCCAGTCGGAATGGCCGAAGGGCGTGTAGTTGATCATGATGTCCTCGGGCGCGACGCCCTTGGCCTTCAGGTAAGCCTCGAGGATCTTGTTGGTCGTGCGCGGATAGACATAGTCGGTGCCGGCCAGCACCCAGCGCTTCGACGCCTTCCTCGCTCCATCAGGTAGTCGACGGCCGGGATTGCCTGCTGGTTCGGCGCGGCGCCCGTGTAGAAGACGTTGCGCTGGCTCTCCTCGCCCTCGTACTGGACGGGGTAGAACAGGATAGAGTTCAGCTCCTCGAAGACCGGCAGCACGGATTTGCGGCTGACGCGATGTCCAGCAGCCGAAGACGGCGGCGACCTTGTCGACCTCGATCAGTTCGCGGGCCTTCTCGGCGAACAGCGGCCAGTCGCTGGCCGGGTCGACGACGACGGCCTCGAGCTTCTTGCCGAGCAGCCCGCCCTTGGCGTTCTGCTGCTCGATCAGCATCAGCATGACGTCCTTCAGCGTCGTCTCCGAGATCGCCATCGTGCCTGACAGCGAATGCAGGATGCCGACCTTGATCGTCTCGTCCTGCGCCGACGCGCCATCCGCCCAAAGGCCTCCCGCCAGCGCGCATGCCAGCGCCGCCTGGCCGAAGGCCGTCCGCCCCAATCCTCTCATGGTTCCTCCTCCGCGGAGCGGCGGCGGAACCGAACCGGACTTGCCGGTGCGTCGGTTCACGCATAGCCTGGGCTCCGCAACCAGTGTTGCACCCCGTGTGGCGGCGGACGTGAATTGCACCTCAAGCTCCGCCGTCACACACCTGCGATTCCCGCCCTGAGACATCCCCCGAAGGCGCCGCCGGCGACTCGAGTGATGCTGCATTGCAGCGGCAACGCAAGTGGAATGATGAAAATTTAGGTGCCGTGCCAAAAGTGCTCTGAAATTAGCCTATTAAACTGGGTGTAAGCCTATTTTTTAATCAAGGAGTGGCTTCCGCATCTCCTGAGGACCGGCTAGCCTCGGCGCAACGCCGATCCGGCTTTTCAGTTGATGCACTCGGATGACCGCCGTTCTCGCGACTCACCCCTCCAGAACCTTCGCCGACCGGCAGCCGCGCGCCCAAGGTGCGGTGCGCCTCGCCGCGCGGCGGCGCGAGGGGCGGCCGGCGCTCGCCACGCTTT
This sequence comes from uncultured Bacillaceae bacterium, assembly GCA_963763245.1. Lineage (GTDB taxonomy): Bacteria > Pseudomonadota > Alphaproteobacteria > Rhodobacterales > Rhodobacteraceae > Thermohalobaculum. The sequence continues at coordinate 75,247 of CAVXNU010000011.1, read as the reverse complement.
ACCAGCAGGGCTCGGCAAGGGCGCTTTTCCCGCGCGAGGCGTCGGGCGACCTCGTCGCGGTGCTGCTGAACACCGCCGGCGGGCTGACCGGCGGCGACCGGTTCTCCTGGCAGGCCGAGGCGGGCCGGGCCGCGGAGCTTACGCTGGCGACCCAGGCCGCCGAGCGCATCTACCGCGCGCCGGCTGGCCAGGTCGCGCGCGTCGAAACCCAATTGACGGTGGCGCCGCGCGGCCGCATCGACTGGCTGCCGCAGGAGACGATCCTCTTCGATGGCGGCGCGCTGGAACGCAGCCTCATCGTCGACATGGCCACGGACTCGACGCTGCTTGCCGTCGAGCCGCTGGTCCTCGGCCGCCAGGCAATGGGCGAGCAGGTCTTACAGGCCCGCCTGGTCGACCGCTGGCGCATCCGCCGCGCCGGCGAGTTGGTCTATGCCGACACGCTGCGCCTGACGGGGGCAGTCGCCGACACCGCGGCGCGCCACGCCCTGTTCGGGCCGCACCGTGCCGCGGCGACACTCGTCTACGTCGCGCCCGACGCCGCCGACCGACTGGCGCGCGCGCGCTCGGCCCTCGACGAGGTCGGTCTCGAGGCCGGCGCCAGTGTCCGGAACGGCGTGCTCGTCGCCCGGCTCCTCGCTCCGGACGGCCGCAGGCTGCGGGCGGGCCTGGTCCACCTGCTCGCCACCTTGCGCGGCGCGCTCCCCCGCGTCTGGACGATCTGAGCCATGCTCCTGTCCCCGCGCGAGCGCGACAAGCTCCTGGTGTCGATGGCCGCCGAGGTGGCCCGCCGGCGCCTCGCCCGCGGCGTCCGGCTCAACCACCCCGAGGCGGTGGCGCTGATCACCGACTTCGTCGTCGAAGGTGCGCGCGACGGCCGCACGGTCGCCGACCTTATGGAGGCGGGCGCGCATGTCGTGACCCGCGAGCAGTGCATGGAGGGGGTGCCCGAGATGATCGACGAGGTGCAGGTCGAGGCGACGTTCCCTGACGGCACCAAGCTCGTCACCGTCCACCAGCCGATCCGATGAGGCCGCATTGATGAAGGCCCCGTCGCATTCGGCGAACTGCACGACAGCAATGATCTCGCTGAAGATGTCGCGCGCTTTCGCGAACATCGGCCGGGGCCGCGCATGATCCCGGGCGAAATCTTCCCCGCCGCGGGCGACATCCTGCTGAACGAGGGCCGCGAGGCGATCACGCTCGAGGTCGCCAACACCGGCGACCGCCCGGTCCAGGTCGGCAGCCATTACCACTTCGCCGAGACGAACCCGGCGCTGGCCTTTGATCGCGCCGCCGCGCGCGGCCGCCGGCTCGACATTCCAGCCGGCACCGCCGTCCGCTTCGAGCCAGGCCAGTCCCGCGATGTGCGCCTGATCCCTTACGCCGGCGCCCGCCGTGCCGTCGGCTTCCGCGGCAAGGTCATGGGAGAGCTCTGAGCATGCCGCACGCGCTGCCCCGCTCGGCCTATGCCGCGATGTTCGGCCCGACGACGGGGGACCGCGTGCGGCTGGCCGATACGGAGCTGATCGTCGAGGTCGAGCGCGACCTCACCACCTATGGCGAGGAGGTCAAGTTCGGCGGCGGCAAGGTGATCCGCGACGGCATGGGGCAATCGCAGGCCAGCCGCGCCGAAGGCGCCGTCGACACGGTCATCACCAACGCGCTGATCCTCGACCACACCGGCATCTACAAGGCCGATGTGGGTCTGCGCGACGGGCGCATCGCCAAGATCGGCAAGGCCGGCAACCCCGACACCCAGCCCGGCGTCGACATCGTCATCGGCCCCGGCACCGAAGCCATTGCGGCCGAGGGCAGAATCCTGACGGCCGGCGGCTTTGACAGCCATATCCACTTCATCTGCCCGCAGCAGGTCGAGGACGCGCTGCATTCGGGGATCACGACGATGCTGGGCGGCGGCACGGGGCCTGCGCACGGCACGCTGGCCACCACCTGCACGCCGGGACCCTGGCATATCGGCCGAATGCTGCAGGCGCTCGACGCCTTGCCGATGAACTTCGGCCTGTCGGGCAAGGGCAATGCCAGCCGGCCGGCGGCGCTGGAGGAGATGGTCAGGGCCGGCGCCTGCGCCCTGAAACTGCACGAGGACTGGGGCACCACGCCCGCCGCCATCGACTGCTGCCTGCGCGTGGCCGATGCGATGGACGTGCAGGTGATGATCCACACCGACACTCTGAACGAGTCCGGCTTCGTCGAGGAGACGGTGAAGGCCATCGCCGGCCGGACGATCCACGCCTTCCACACCGAGGGCGCCGGCGGCGGTCACGCGCCCGACATCATCAAAGTCTGCGGGCTGCCGCACGTGCTGCCGTCGTCCACCAATCCGACGCGGCCGTTCACCGTCAACACGGTCGACGAGCACCTCGACATGCTCATGGTCTGTCACCATCTCGACCCGTCGATCCCCGAAGATGTCGCTTTTGCCGAGTCGAGGATCCGCCGGGAGACCATCGCCGCGGAAGACATCCTGCACGATCTGGGCGCCTTCTCGATCATCGCCTCTGACAGCCAGGCGATGGGGCGGGTCGGCGAGGTCATCATCCGCACCTGGCAGACCGCCCACAAGATGAAGGTGCAGCGCGGGCGGCTGCCGCAGGAAGCGGGGGAGAACGACAACCTGCGCGTCCGGCGCTATATCGCGAAGTACACGATCAACCCGGCCATCGCGCACGGGCTGAGCCACGAGATCGGCAGCGTCGAGGAGGGCAAGCGCGCCGATCTATGCCTCTGGAAGCCTGCGTTCTTTGGGGTGAAGCCCGAGATGGTCCTGGTCGGCGGCACCATCGCCTGCGCGCAGATGGGAGACCCGAACGCGTCCATCCCGACGCCGCAGCCGGTCTATTCCCGGCCGATGTTCGGCGCCCTGGGCCGCTCGCTCGAGGCCTCGTCCGTCACCTTCGTCAGCGCCGCGGCGATCGACTCCGATGTGCGCGGGGGGCTGGGATTGCGCAAGCAGACGCTGCCCGTCCGGAACACGCGGGCGATCGGCAAGGCGGACATGGTGCTTGAACGACGCGACCCCGGTGGTCGAGGTCGATCCCGAGACTTACGAGGTTCGGGCCGATGGCGAGCTGTTGACCTGCGAGCCTGCCGAGGTGCTGCCCATGGCTCAGCGCTACTTCCTGTTCTGAGCCAGGTAGGGACCCGTATGACAAACGTACCGCACGCGCACAGCAAGGACGCCGCAAGCGTCACGACAGGCGAGCGGCCGCTCGCGCCCGCCCGGGCGCTGCGGCTCGAGCACGACGGCGCCCGCGCGGGCGATGCGCTCGCCCTGCCCTATGCGGCGCGCTACCGCCGCCGCGGCATCCTGGTGACCGATGCCGGCGAGGAGATCCTGCTCGACCTGGCCGAGGCGACCGAGCTGCGGGACGGCGACGCGTTGGTCCTGGAGGACGGACGGCGGGTCGCTGTCCGGGATGCTGTCGAGTCGCTGGCCGAGGTCACGGCCGACGGGGCCGCGCTGGCGCGGCTCGCCTGGCATGTCGGCAACCGGCACACGCCGGCCCAGATCGACGACGGACGGCTGCTGATCCAGCGCGACCATGTGCTCGAGGACATGCTGCGTCGGCTGGGCGCCAAGATCCGGCACGTGGCCGAGCCCTTCCGGCCGGAGGGCGGCGCTTACGGTCACGGCCGGACGCACGGGCACCACTCTCACGGGCCCCATGACGATCCGAACGCCCACATCCCGCACCGGCATGGATGACGGCGGCCGCCCAACTCGCGCCGAGACATCGAGCCAAGATGGGCTGCGCGGCTGTGCCTCGTCCTTGAAGGGCCTTCCGGCTGGCTGGCCGCTGGGTGAGGGAACGCCGGGTGGAGCGCCGGGCTGGACGCTCTCGGGCGCCGCGCTTTGGAAGCTCGCGAGCTGGCTGTCGCCCAGCTATCCGGTCGGTGCCTTCGCCTACTCGCACGGGCTGGAACGTGCGGTGGCCGACGGAATGCGGGATGCGGCCTCCGTCGCCGGGTGGATCGCTGATTGCGTCGAGCATGGCGCCGGCCGGAACGACGCGATCCTGCTGGCGCATGCCTGGCGAGCGGAGGCGGCAGGCGATGCCTGCGCTCTGGCGGCCTCGGCCGAGCTGGCCGCCGCGCTCGCCCCCTCGGCAGAGCGGCTGCTCGAGACCGAAGCGCAGGGCGGCGCCTTCGGCGAGGTGACGGGTGCCGTCTGGGACCATGCCGGCCCGGCCCATGCCTATCCCGTCGCTGTCGGCCGCGCTGCCGCGCGGGAGGCGGTGCCGCTCGGGCCGACGCTCGTGCTATACCTGCATGGTTTCGTGGCGAACCTCGCCTCGGCGGCGGTCAGGCTGGTGCCGCTCGGCCAGACCGACGGGCAGCGCGTGCTGGCCCGGCTCCTCCCGCTTTGCGAGCGCGTCGCGGCCGAAGCCGAGGGCGCCTCGCTCGACGACATCGGCGGCTGCGCCCTGCGCGCCGACATCGCCGCGATGCGCCACGAAGCCCAGGAGCCGAGGCTTTTCAGATCATGACATCCCAGACCAAATCCCGGCCCGCCTCGCCGCACGGACCATTGCGGGTCGGCGTCGGCGGGCCCGTCGGTGCCGGCAAGACGACGCTGACGGCCGCGCTGTGCCGCGCGCTGCGCGACCGGTTCTCGGTGGCCGCCATCACCAACGACATCTACACGCGCGAAGACGCCGAGGCGCTGATGCGAATGCAGGCGCTGCCCCTCGACAGGATCGTCGGGGTCGAGACCGGCGGCTGCCCACATACGGCGATCCGCGAGGACGCCTCGATCAATCTCGCCGCGCTGGCCGACCTGCGGCGCCGGCACCCTGATCTCGACATCGTCTTCATCGAATCGGGCGGCGACAATCTGGCGGCGACGTTTAGCCCCGAACTCGCTGACCTGACGCTCTACGTCATCGACGTCGCGGCGGGCGAGGAGATCCCGCGCAAAGGCGGCCCGGCGATCACGCGTTCGGATCTCCTGATCATCAACAAGACGGACCTGGCGCCGCATGTGGGCGCCTCGCTCGACGTCATGGACCGGGACGCAAGGCGCATGCGCGGCGACCGGCCGTTCCTGTTCGCCCAGCTGAGGCACGGACGGGGAATTGACGAGATCTGTGCGTTCCTGCTGAGGGCGGCCGGCCTGTCCGTCCGCCTGGAAGAGCCGAGCCGTATGTAGCAGCGGGGCAGCGCGGCGCGCGCTTGACTTCTGGCCCGCGAGCGTTCGGAAGTATAACCTATGCTGCACCGCGTGCAGATATCGGCGCCGCGCGCGCTGCTGATGCTGGCTGCCTTGCTCGCCGCCTCGCTGGGCGGGCGGGCAGGCGCTGCGGAGGCGGACTGGAGCGGCGCCTGGGACAGCCGCTGGCGCGACGGCGGTGCCGAGCTCTATCTCAAGCAGCAGGGCGATGTCGTCACCGGGAGCTATCCGGTTCTCGAGGGCCAGATCACGGGCGACGTGCGTGGCCGGCTGTTGATCGGGACCTGGCGCGACGCCGGTGGCGCCGGTCGGTTCACTTTCGCGATGGCGCCCGACGGGCGCAGCTTCACCGGCCGCTTCGGCAGCGGCGAGTGGTGGACCGGCGAGCGCAGCGCCAGCGTCGTCGGCGGCGCGGTGGTCGCCGATGCCTCGACGCCCCAGGCGGCGCTGCGGACGCTTTTGTCTGCCGGCAATGCGGCGCGTGACGACAGGTTCGACCGGCTGGGCCCCGCGTTGGCGGTGCTCGACTTCTCGGAGCTCCCGGCAGAGAGCACCGACACGCCGGACAAGCGGCTGCGGGCGGCGGCGGGGCTTTTCTCGGTGCTCGATCACCTCACCTTCAGGGTCTGGGCGATCCACGAGCCCGGGCCCGGCGAGACCGAGTTCGAAGCCGAGCTGAACCAGGCCGGCACCGGCCTGCCCTTTCGGATCCGCTTTCGCTACGGGGTGCGGCCTGACGGCTCGGCGGGCTGGTTCATCGTCGTCCCCGGGCCGGAGACCATTGCAGGGGCGCTGCGGCTGCTTGCGCCGAACACCGAGTCAGAGGGCGATTACCGCAGCGCGCACGAGGCGCTCCAGTCGCCGCGCGACACGATGCGGACCTTCGTCGAGCAGTACCAGCTCTGGCAGGAGGGCGACGATCCCAGCCTGCTGTTCAGGACGATGAATCTGGACCGCATCTCGCCGACGGTGCGCGAGGACGAGGCAGCGCTGCGGGCGCAGTATCTCAAGGAGGTGATCGCCCGCGTGGGCTCGGTCGTCTGGCAGGAGATCCCCGACTATGCCGGGAGGAAGCGGCCCTACACCTTTTTCGTGCACCCGGTCGGTCGCGTCGAGGTCGCGCCCTTCGAGACGACGGATGGGGGGCTGATCTGGCAGTTCACGCCTGAGACGCTCGACGCCGCCCGGGCGCTGTTTGTCGCGCTCGAGGACATGCCGCGGGACGAGGGTCTCGCCGTCGAGCCGAGCTCGGCCTTCCTGGCGATCAGGAACCACATCCGGGCGCTCGATCGCGACCTGCTCGACACGGTTGTCGGCGTCGAGGTCTGGCAATGGCTGGCGCTGCTCGCCGTGCTGTTGGTCAGCGCACCGCTCGGCTGGCTGGTCGCCTGGCTGATCATGCGGGTCGTGCTGCGCTGGAAGCACGAACCCGACGCCGTCATCGGCATCAAGGGCCGGTTCATCCGGCCGCTCGGTTTCCTGCTGGTGGGCGGCGCGTTCTTTGCCGCGCTGCGCGTGATCGGCATGCCCGAAACTGTGGACGTGCCGCTGAGGATCGCGGCGGGCATCGTCATGGTCGTCGCCGGCGGCTGGCTTGCCTATGGCGTGATCGACCGGCTGGGCAGGCTCGCGCGCGAGAGCACGGGGCGGTTCCGGCCGCGCGACGAGATGCTGCGCTCGATCGTCGTGGCCGTGGCCAAGGTGTCGGTGATCGTGGGCTCGATCCTCGTTCTCGCCGAGGTCCTGGCGATTCCCTATCAGGGGGTGATCGCGGGCCTGGGGATCGGCGGCCTCGCGGTCGCGCTGGCCGCGCGCACGACGCTCGAGAACTTCATCGGCGGGCTGACCATGCTGGCCGACAAGCCCGTCCAGGTCGGCGATTTCTGCCGCTTCGGTGACAAGCTCGGCACGGTCGAGGAGCTGGGTCTGCGATCGGTCAAGATCCGGTCGCTGGAGCGCACGCTCTATTCCGTGCCGAACGGCGAGTTCGCGAACATGCATATCGAGAACTTCGCCAAGCGCGACAGCATCCTGCTGAAGACCGTGCTGCAGCTGCGCTATGAGACCACGCCGGATCAACTCCGCTGCGTGCTGATCGAGATCCGCAAGATGCTGCTGCGGCACCCGAAGGTGACGGCGCAGCCCTCGCGCGCGCGGTTCGTGAGCTTTGGCGGACACTCGCTCGATATCGAGATCTTCGCCTATGTCGCGACATCCGACTACAACGACTATCTTGCGATCCAGGAGGACGTGCTGCTGCGGTTGGCCGAGATCGTGCACGAGGCGGGAACGGGCTTTGCCTTCCCGAGCACGGTCAACTATCTCGCGCGCGATGCAGGCCTCGATGCGGACCGGACGGCCAAGGCCGAGGCGACGGCAGAGCGGCTGCGCAGCGAGGACCGGCTGCCCTTCCCGAATTTCGACGAAGACGAATGGTGGGAGACATTTAACAAGGGGGAGTATCCGGAGGCCGGGTCGTCCGACAGCCGACGCGCCCGCGAGCGCCGTTCGGCGGCAGTGCCGGCGAAATAGCGCCGCCCCTCGGGGCGGAGGGCCGACCGGTCAGTCGGGTGGCACGAGCGCCGTCGAGCGGTCGAAGCTCTCGACATTGCTCCTGTCGACGAGTTCGAGCGTCGGGCGGAGGTCGGCCATGAAGGGGCGGCCCTCGAGGGCCCGCACGGTGAGATCGACGGCGATGCGCCCCTGCACCACCGGTTTGTCGTTGACAGCGGAGTCGACGTCGCCCGCCTCGATGGCGGCGACGACTTCCGGGCTGATGCCGGTCGAGACGAGCGTGATCTGCGACGCGCGCGGGCCCAGGGCCTTCACCGCCTCGAGGACGATTGGTCCGACCCCGGCCACGGCGCTGAGCCCTTGCGCATCGGCGAGCGAGTCCAGCGCGCCACGCAGGCGGGCCGGCTCCAATGACGTGAAGCCGCCCTTCTCGATCATGACTGCGCTGTTCCGGATGGCATGGCGGAAGCCCTCGTCGTAGCCGGCGGCGAAGGCGGCGCCCTCGGGGCCGGGAAACCACGCGACCGGGACCGCGTCGTCGCCGAGCGGATGGCGCTCGACGAGATTGGCGCCGACGGCGCGGCCCACCTGCTCGGCGTCAGAGGCGATGTGCGCGCTCGCCGCCGCGGCGCCGGAGCCGGTCACCATGTCGATGACGACCACACCCGCCGCGAGCGCGCGTTCGCGGAGCGCGGCAAGCGCGCCTTCCTCGGCAGAGGCGAGGAGAATGGCATCATAGCCGTTGGCGAGGCATTCCTCGACCGTTTGGCGTTGTCGCTTGACGTCAAAGCCGTCCGCGTCGTCGATCCGCATCTCGACGCCTTGCCGCGACGCCTCGGCCGAGAGGCCGTACGCGACGGCCGCGAAATAGTGGAAGCGGAGCCCGGGCAGCGTCGCGCAGAGGCGCCAGCGGTGGCTCGCCCCGTCGCCCGGGACGTAGTCCACGCGGGTCAACGTGCCATCGGCGGCGAAGGGCGGTTCGCGGGTCTCGACGCCGACCGGGAACCAGTTGGTCGCACCGGCGGGCACGGCCGCAGCGGCGCAGCCGATGCCGAGCACCGCGGCCGCCGCGCGGCGGCGCGCCCTCCCGCGAACTTTCATCGGCGCTTGCATGAGCGTTCCCACGTGCGATTTCCGGTCGCCATGACCATGCCGGCATGGAGTTGTTGGAGCAACTGCCGAGGCAGCGTTTCATGCAGCGGTCCACGCCATCCCCGGGGCGAATGTTTCCGCTTCTCGGAATACCTCCCGTGCTTACCGCGATTGCGGGGTGGGGTGTTGTCCTCGATCGCCAAGGGGCGCGCGATGCCAGCTCCTTCGCTGATGCATCAGCTTGCGGCTCGGCCCAGCCTCGTCCTGCGCGCCCCTGCCGCCACAAGCGCCGGGACGCGCGCTGCGACCGCCAGGGCCAGGCCGTGCAGCGCCGGCCGGTCGACGATCGCCTGCAGGGCGCGGGCCGCACGCATCTGGCGCGACGTCCGCCGGTAGAGGCGCGCCTCGTAGTGCCGGCGCGGCGCCCCCGCGAGGATCGTCTCGGCCGCGAGCAGGCCGCTTTCAAGCGCGATGGCAAGCCCGTCGCCCGTGAACGAGGGGGTAACGGACGCCTGATCGCCAAGCCGCCAGCACGGCGCCGCGGCGTCCGCGCCCGGCCGGTGCAGATAGCCATAGGGTACCCGGGCGATGGCGAGCGGCTTCGGCCAGAGCGGCTCGGCGCCGGCAATCGTCTCGGCGAAGGTTGCGTTCACCTGCGAGATCTCGGCGATCAGCCCAGGCAGCGTGCCGCCCGCGCCAGCATAGGCGCGACTGCTGACGCTGATGCAGAGGTTCGCTGCGCCTTCGACCGGCTGGATGCCGGCGCAGCCACCGGGAAAAAGCTGCAGCTCGATCGTGCGCGCCAGCCGGCCGGGTGGCAGTCGGAGGTGCATCTTGAGGCCGATCATGTCGCCCCGCCCGCGCCAGCGGGTCTCGCGAGCTTGCCCGCGAAGGTCGTGCTTGCCGGTGGCGAGGAGCAGCACCGGGGCCACGAGCGCCTCGCCGCCGTCGATCTCGACGCGGTTCCCGGCGATGCCGCGCACCCGCGTGCCAGGTCGGACCTGCGCCCCCACGCTGGCCGCACGCGCCAGCAGCGCTGCGTCGAGCGCGCGCCGGGAGAGGCCGGCGGCGGAGAAGGGGAGGGGCATCTCGACCTCTCGCGTGCCGCTGGCGATCCGCAAGCGGTCGATGGGCGCTGCGCCCAGCGCTGCCGGATCGACACCCAGACGACAGAGCGCCTCGAGCGCCTCGACGCTCAGGAACTCGCCGCAGACCTTATGGTGCGGGAGCTTGCTCCGCTCGAGCACGACGACGTCGCGGCCGGCCTGGGCGAGGCGGATCGCGGCAGCGGCGCCAGCCGGTCCGCCGCCCACGATGACGACGTCAGGCATCGCGCCAGGCGACGAAGAGGTGCGTGAACGGCCCGGCGCGCCGCTCCTCGGTCTGCCAGCCCGTTTCGGGCCAGAGCGCCGTCAGCTCGCGGCCGGCGAAGCCCGCGCGGACGCTGGCCACGGCGTCATGTCGCGTGACCGCGTTGGCGCCGATCAGGGCGACAAGTCGGCTGCCGGCGAGCGTGATGGCGTCCCGCCGCGGCTCGGTCGCGATGAAGAGCGGCGCGAGCCGGGCCGCGCCGGCCATGAGCTCGGCCAGACGGTCGTCGAAATGGTGCAGGAAGAGGTTGGCGATCACGGCATCGAAGGGCTCGCCCGCCGGATGCCTCAGCCAGTCGAAGACGTCGCCGACGGCCGGCTCCGCCCGCCAGCCGATCGCGTCGAAGCCACTCCGGACTGCCTGCGAGACGACCTCGTGACGATCCAGCAGCACCATCGTGACACCGGGCCAGCGCGGCCGCGAGCCGTTCTGCGAGCAGCAACGAATTCCAGCCATCGCCGGCGCCGATCTCGAGGATCCGCCGCGGCGGACGGCGCAGGTGCCGGCGCAGCGACCGGGCCGCGAGCCCTGGCTGGGCGGAGATGCGGTTGATGCGGCGCAGATCGCGCCGCGAGGCGATGGCCGCGGGATCTTCGGGCGAAAGCCAGTCCAACCGTTCCGGCACCAGCACGCGGCGCGCCAGGGTCACGCCGCCCGGTCCATGCGGGTGAAGGTGAAGGTCTCGGCGACCAGGCCCGGCCCGAACGCCATGCCGCAGCCGGCCGGCGACGGCGCAGGCTCGGCCAGCAGCCGCGCCAGCACGAACATGATCGTCGCCGACGACATGTTGCCAAAGCCGTGCAGCACCTCTCGCGCCGGCCGAAGCGAGGCCTCGTCGAGCTCGAGCGCCGCTTCGACGCCGTCGAGAATGGAGCGTCCTCCGGGATGCACGGCCCACATGCCGATCTCGTTTGCGCTGCGCTGGCCCAGCATCTCGGCGCGGCCCGCATTCAGCACGCACCGCACCGCCGAGGGGACCTGCCCCGAGAGCACCATCTCGAAGCCCTGGTCGCGGATGTGCCATGTCATCAGCGCCTCGGTCTCGGGCGCCAGCATGGCGTGGAAGCCGTCGAGGCGCAGGCCGACCGGCTCGCCGCTGACCAGCGCCGCGGCGCAGCCATCGCCCCAGAGCGAGAAGGTCAAAAGCTCCTCGATGTCGTCCGTCTCGCGCAGGTGCAGCGTGCAGAGCTCGACGTTGACAATGAGAACATGCGCGTCAGCGACCGAGCGCACGATGTGCCGCGCGAGCTTGAGGGCGTTGACGGCCGCGTAACAGCCCATGAAGCCAATGATCGTCCGCTCGAGGTCGGCAGGCAGCCCGCAGCGACGCTGGATCGCGAGATCGATGCCGGGAGCGAAGAAGCCCGTGCAGGACGTGACGATCAGATGGCTGACCGACGCGGTCCGGTCCTCGAGCCGCAGTCCCTCGACGGCACGCGCCGCGAGATCAGGCGCGTGCGCCTCGTAGATCTCCATCCGCGCGGCGGTGCCCGGGAACTCGCCGCGCTGGAAGAGGCCGTCATAGTCGATGCTGTCGGCCTCCGGGCTATCGGACGGCCGGAAGCAACAGTATCGCTGCGCGATCCCGGAACGGCTCGCCATCCGACGGAACACGCGTTCGTCTCGCGGCCGCTGGGCGAGCTGCCGACTGGCATAACTCAGGAAGAAATCGTGAACTTCATGCTCAGGGACGGCGGTCGCAATCCGGTTGACGAAAGCCTCGGTCACGCGTCCTCCGCCATACACCAACGGCCGACGGCCGTCGGCGCGTGCCATAGAAACGCTCTTGAGCCGAATGCCGTTCCGGCACCGCCTTCTCGGGGTCCGGCCGCCCCCGGTCTCGGGAGACGGTGATCAAGATCTTCCCAGGCGATCGCTACCGACTCCTCTGGCGGCTCGGTCGTTGGAATACAGGGCCGCGTTGCTGCAGCGCGAGAAAAAAATGGGCCGCGTTGCCGCGGCCCGAGTTCAAGGGAGGAAACGCCCAGGATGGGCGAGCGATACGAGAGGTATCGCCGAGTCCGAGGTATGTGTGCGGCGCACCACGACAAGGGTGCGCCGCAGCAAATTCGGCCGAAGCAGCGATGCGCCCGGCGCAGAGCGCAGCGGATCAGAGTTGCAATGCCTCGCCGCCGCTCACGCCTGCCGTGAATCGGATCACAGAAACGGCCCTACGCGGCGGTTCGAATTGAAGCGGCGAGACTTTCTCGTTGCGCCGCGCACGTCGCGGGTGGACGATCATCAGGAACATGCCGCCGAGGGGGCTCTGATGCGCGATATTCTCGACCTGGACGCCTTTCCTGTCGATCGACCGAGCGACCCTGCCTACGCCGAGCTGGTCGAGACCTGCCGCGCCGATCTGGCCCGCGACGGCATGTTCAATCTGCGCGGGTTCCTGCGCCCGGACGCTGCCGCGCGGGCGGCGGCCGAGGTGATGCCGGAAATGGCCGCGCGATCCCATCAGCACCGCCGCCGGCACAACATCTACTTCCGGCGCGATATTCCCGGCCTCGCCGCCGATCACCCGGCCTTGGCCGAGTTCGAGACCTCGAACCGTACCGTCTGCGCGGACCGGATTCCGGGGAGCATCGTGGTGCGCGTCTATGAGTGGGCGCCGCTGCGCGCCTTCCTCGCGGCGACCATGGGAAAGGCCGAGCTGCACCTGATGGCAGACCCTCTCGCCCGGGCGAACGTCATGGCCTATGGCGAAGGCGAGCTGCTGAACTGGCATTTCGACCGCTCCGAGTTCACGACGACGCTGTTGCTGCAGACGCCCGAGGCCGGCGGCGAGTTCGAATACCGCACCGATCTTCGCAGCGATGAAGATCCGAACTATGAAGGCGTGGCCCGGCTGCTGCGCGGGGATGACCCCGAGAGGAAGACGCTGCAACTCTCGGCGGGAACGCTGAACGTCTTCCGCGGCAAGAACACGGCGCATAGGACCACTCCCGTGCGCGGCCCGCGCGACAGGATGATCACGGTTTTCTCTTATTACGAGCGCCCGGGGGTCACCTTCTCTGAAGAAGAGCGGATTGGATTTTACGGGAGGGCGGCCTGAACGACGCTGCCGGCTCCCAGCGATGACGTCCGATCTGCGACCGGAACCGCGGCTGCTTCGCGCAGAGCGGAGAAGGGCGCGTCCCGCCGCATCTCGTCGGCTCCCCCGGCGTCCAGAGCCTCCGCCGCTGCCCGGCCCGAATAGATGGCGTGAGCAAGCGCGCCCGGTGCGCTGGCGTCGCCGATCACGTCCACCGAGCGGATGCCGGCCGCAACAAGGCGATCCGGCGATGAGCGCAGCGCCTGGGCGAGGCCGGCTTCGCCGAGCCGCGCGCCGACGATCACGAGGGAACGGCACGGCATTGCCTGCGGCTCGCCCGAGTAAAGGTCGGCGAGCGCGAGTGTTCTCCCGTCGAAACCGGTGATCCGAAGGTGGTGGTGCAGCGCGACGCCCGCCCCGCGCAGGCCGGCATGGACGTCGCCGCGTTCATTGGAGTTGATGGTCCAGAGCGAAGCGGCCCCCGCCGGCGTGACATAGGCAGTTTCGCGGCCGAGGCCCGCCAGATGCAGCGCCAGGACGCCGCCCATGACGTGACCGTCGAAGTCGAAGACCGCCAATGGTCCCTCGGGCAAGCGGCCCGCGGCGACATCGTCGGGCGTGAAGACGTCCGGATGGAGCAATTCGCCCGAAGGAAGTTCGAGCGCTGAGAAGAGGTGCCGCGTCCAGCGCGCGCCCGTCGCGACGAAGACGCGCTCGGCGCCGACCTCGAGAACGGCGTCGGCATCGAGCGCGCTCTCGGGATAGAGGGACACGTTCGGCATCCGGCGCAGCTGGCCAAGACGATAGTCGACGACCCGGCGCCAGGCGGACAGCCCCGGCAGCGAGGCCTCGAACAGGACGCGACCGCCGAATTCGCGCCGCCGCTCTGCCAGGGTGACCTGATAGCCTCGGCGGGCGAGCGTCAGCGCGCACTCGAGCCCCGCGGGCCCGCCGCCGACGATCAGGACCCGATCATCCGAGCCGCGCGCGCGCGCCCGCTCGGGATGCCAGCCGCGGCGCCACTCCTCGCCGAAGGTCGGGTTCTGTGTGCATCGCACGGGCACGCCCTCGTGCCAGCTCGCAATGCACATGTTGCAGCCGATGCATTCGCGGATCTCGTCCTCGCGCCCCTCGCGGATCTTCGCCGGCAGGAAGGGGTCGGCGATCGAGGGCCGCGCCGCGCCGATCAGGTCCAGCACGCCGCGCCGGATCTGGCCGACCATCGTATCGGGCGAGGTGAAGCGACCGACGCCGACCACGGGCTTTTTCGTGACCTGCCGGACGAAGTCGATGACGGGCTCATGCGAGCCTTCGGGGCGGAAGCGCGAGGCCGGGCAGTCGGTCGGGCTCGAGTCCATCTTCACGTCCCACAGATCGGGCAGGTCGGCCAGCAGGGCAACCGCTTCGTGCGCCTCGGAGGAAGCATTCTCCGCCGGACGGCGGCGCAGCTCCTCGAGACTTATGCGGAGCGCCACGGCCGCCCGGTCGCCGACCGCTTCGCGCGTGACCTCGAGCAGCTCGGCGACAAAACGCACCCGGTGGGCGAGCGTGCCGCCATACTCGTCCTCGCGCCGGTTCCACTCGGGCAGCAGGAACTCGTAAGGCAGGTAACCCATGCCGGCGTAGACGTAGACGATGTCGAATCCGGCGCTGACCGCGCGCCGGGCCGCTGCGGCCTGCCAGCCGAGCACCTCGCGGATGTCGGCCTTGTCCATGGCGCGCGGCCGGTGGGCCGACATGAAGCGGGCCTCCGTCGGCATCCAGCCGATGCCGGAGGGCGACAACTGGGCCAGGCGCGTCGCCTTGTTCATCACCGAGCCGCCGCCATGGAACAGCTCGACGCCGGCCAGGCTGCCATGCGCGTGCACGGCCTCGGTCATCAGCGCATGCGCGCGCACATCGTCCTCGTCCCAGAGCGTCGCGCAGGGCAGCGGCATGTCGTCGGAGGTCGGATGGATCGAGCAGGCGCCGGTGCAGACCACCCCCCAGCCCCCCTCGGCCTTGATCGCGCGCATGCCGGCGCGCACGCGCGGCATGGCGTTGGTCGCCCCGCTTGCATGCGGCACCTGGTAGAAGCGGTTCGGCGCCGTGACCGGGCCGATGCGCACGGGCTCGAACAGGATCTGAAAGCGGGGATTGCAGCTCATCCGGCTCTCCAAGGGAACGGGTCGACAGGATCGTACGATCTGTTGTACAGTTGTTCAATTGGAATGTTGGAGGGCGTCTTGGCCACCTCGCGGAGCGTCGTCCGTCAGCAGCGGCTCGATGCCGGGGAACGGCGCCGCACGATCGTCGAGGCGACGATCGCATGTCTAGCGCGGTCAGGGCCCGGGCGCTGGACGCTGCGGCAGGTATCGCGCGACCTCGGCATCGCGCCGAGCCTGGTCACGCATTTCTTCCAGAGCTGGGACGAGCTGGTGATCGCCGCCTATCGCACGCTCGCCGAGCGTTTCGAGGACGAGTTCTCGCAGATCGCTGCTCGCCCCGGCGTGACGGCGCGCGCCCGGCTCGATCTCTATATCGACGGCTACTTCTCGGAACGCTGGACGGGGGAGGAGGTGGCCGGCGCCTACGTCGCCTTCTGGGCGCTTGGCCGCAGCCAGCCGCGCCTCCGCGCCGAGATGGACCGGTTCGCCGAGGCCATGCGCGGGTCGCTGTTGCCGTTGATCGTCGAAAGCGCGGCCGAACGCGGCGCGGGCGATGCCGGCCAGGTCTACGAGACGTTCTACTTCCTCTTGTCCGGCCTCTGGTACGAAGGCGCGGTCAATCCAGGCTCGGTGCGCGATCCGGGGCCCGCCGAGCGTGCGCGCGCCTTCCTGGACTTCGCGCTGGGCAGGCAGGAGGCGGGTCGATGACGACGGAGGGACGAGCCCGCCGGCGGAGCCGCACGGCAGCGACGACTGCGCCCCGAGAGAGCGGCCCGGGCTTCCGCCAGCCCCGGCTGGGCTATCGACCAATCGAGATCCTCTCGGCGGACGAGATCGAGGCGATCCACCTGGCCTCGCTGCGCGTGCTGCGCGACACCGGCATGAAAGTCCTCTCGGCCGAGGCGCGCGAGCTGTTCGGTCGCGCCGGGGCGCGGGTCGACGACCTGATCGTCCGGCTCGACCCCGATCTGGTATTGGATCTCGTGGCACAGGCGCCGGGCGAGTTCCTGCTCGAGGCGCGCAATCCGGCGCGTTCGCTTCGGGTCGGTGGCGACAGCATTCTGTTCTCGGCGGTCGGCGGCCCTGCCTATGTCGAGGATCTCGACCGCGGGCGGCGGGCCGGCACGCATTCCGAGGTCTGCGACTACATCCGCCTGATCCACGGCTTCGACGTCATTCATCAGGAGGGTGGCGGGCCCTTCGAGGCGCTCGACCTGCCGCAGACGCGGCGCTATCTCGACCTGCACGTCGCCCAGATCACGCTGACGGACAAGAACTGGATCCCGTGGACGCTGGGACGCATCCGGGCGCGCGACGGGATCGAGATGGCGGCGCGGGCCTTCGGCTGCTCGCGCGCGGCGCTGGCCGACCGGGTGGTGCTCGCCGGGGTGATCAACACGAACTCGCCGCTGATGCTGGATGTGCCGATGGCCGAGGGGCTGATCGAGCTGGCGAGGCACGGTCAGGCGAACATCGTCACGCCCTTCACGCTGGCCGGCGCCATGGCGCCGGTCACGCTCGCGGGCGCGCTGGTGCTGCAGAACGCCGAGGCGCTGGCCGGGATCGCGCTGACGCAGATCGTCCGGCCCGGCGCGCCTGTCGTCTATGGCGGCTTCACGACGAACGTCGACATGCGCAGCGGCTCGCCGGCCTTCGGCACGCCGGAATACGCCCAGGCGGCGCAGATCGGCGGGCAGCTGGCGCGCCGCTACGGGCTGCCCTTTCGCTCGTCGAACGCGACCGCCTCGAACGCGGTCGACGCGCAGGCCGCCTATGAGAGCCAGATGTCGCTCTGGGGCGCCGTGATGGGCCGGGCCAACATCGTCATGCACGCCGCCGGATGGATGAATGGCGGGTTGACGGCATCGTTCGAGAAGCTGGTGATCGATGCCGAGATGCTGGCGATGATGGCGCAGTATCTCCAACCGCCGGCTGTCGACGAGGCGGCGCTGGCCGTCGAGGCGATCGCCTCGGTCGGGCATGGCGGCCATTTCTTCGGGGCCGCCCATACGCTGGAGCGATACCGCAGCGCCTTTTACGAGCCGCTGGTGTCTGACTGGAGCAATTACGAGAGCTGGTTCGAGCGCGGCGCCGAAACGGCGCTGCAGCGGGCGAATGCCATCTGGAAGCGGCGTCTCGCCGACTACGAGGAGCCGCCGATCGATCCTGCCGTCCGCGAGGCCGTGATCGATTATGCCGAGCGCCGCAAGCGCGAGATCGACGCCGGTATCGACGTGCCCGACAGCTGAGGAGACCTTCATGCAGAGGCTTTCGTCCGACCTGACCACGGCGCTGGAGACGGCCCGGCTTGCCCGCCATGACACGGCCCGGGCGATGCCGGGGGAATTCTACCTCTCCGAGCGGCTGCTCGGGGTCGAGAAGTCGGAGCTGTTCGGGCGGGAGTGGATCTGCGTCGGCCGCGCCGACGAGATCCCCGAGCCGGGCGACTATCTGACCTATGACATTCTGGACGAGCCCGTCGTCGCCATTCGAGGCGAGGACGGGGCCATCCGGGCGCTGTCGAATGTCTGCCGGCACCGGGCGATGCCGATCCTGTCCGGCAAGGGGCGCGCGCGGCGGATGGTCTGCCCGTACCATGCCTGGACCTATGACAGCTCGGGCCAGCTGATCGGGGCGCCGCAAATGCCGACCCGGGCGGACTTCGACAAGCGCGGCTGCCGCCTGCCCGAGTTCCGCTGCGAGACCTGGCAGGGCTTTGTCTTCGTCACGCTCGACCCTGAGACGCCGGCGCTGGCCCCCCGGCTGGCGGCGCTCGACGCGGCTGATCGGCAGCTATCACTTCGAGGGGATGAAGACCCGCTATGTCACCCAGGAGGTCTGGGAGACGAACTGGAAGGCGCTGGTCGAGAACTTCATGGAGGGCTACCACCTCTCGCCGCTGCACAAGGAGACGCTGCACCCGGTGAACCCGACAAGCCTCTGCGAGCACTTCGCGCCAGGGCGAGGCGCATTTCGGCTACACTGTCGGCTTCTCGCCGACGATGCAGCGCGAGAAGAAGGGACATCCCGAGCTGACGGAGAAGCAGATCGACACCTGCGTCATGTTCGCGGTGCCGCCGAACCTGCTGGTGGGCGGCGCGAGCGACTACAGCTCGTTTCTCTGCATCGAGCCGATCACGGCGACCCGTACGCGGGTGCGGATGGGGCTGTTCTTCCACGGCGACGAGTGGACCGAGGCGCAGGTCGAGACGGCGGTCCGCCTGTTTCACGACACGATGGACGAGGACAAGGTCGTGCTGGAGCAGCTCGCGCGCGGGCTGCGGTCGGCGCATTATGTGCCCGGGCCGCTCGCTCCCGCCGCCTATGAGGGCTGCGTTCTCGACCTGCACCAATACGTCGCCCGGAGACTGATGCCGGCGCTCGTGCCGGAACCGGCGGAATAGGGCGGCGTCCGGTCGGAGGGCACGTCCGTGCACGCTTGTGCACGCCACACTACACGACGCGGTGCTTGTGAGGGCGGCGGGGAGCGATTCTACTGGGCGACTCTGATCAAAGGACCGCCCTATGCCACACCGCGCCATCACCGCCCTCCGGGGGATTCTGCGGCCCCACCTCGCGCTGAGCAAGAGCCAACTCGAGACGCTTTGCCTGGTCGTCATCGGGATGATCAGCGCGCGCACGGTGAACCTCAGCCATGTGGCGAGCGAACGGCCGAGTGAGGCGCTGATCGCCTCGACCTACCGGCGGCTGCAGCGCTTCTTCCAACACGTCCGGCTCGCCCCCGACTGGTCGGCGCCGCTGGTGATCCGGCTGCTCGGGCTCAAGGGGCGGTGGCGGCTCGCGCTCGATCGCACCCAGTGGAAGGTCGGCGCCAAGGACGTCAACATCCTGATGCTGGCCGTGCTCACCCCGCGCTTCCGGGTGCCGCTGATGTGGAGCCTGATCGAGGGGGCCGGCACCAGCGACAGCGAGGCGCGCATCGCGCTGATGCGGCGCTACCTGGCGCTCTTCGGCGCCGCGTCGGTCGAGCTCCTGCTCGCGGACCGGGAGTTCATGGGCGTGCGCTGGCTCGGATTTCTCAACGAAAGCAAGGTCCCCTTCGCCGTTCGCATGAAGGGGAAGCTCATCGTCACCACCGAGGACGGCCGGGCGCTGCGCCTGGACTCGCTCCTGCGCACCTGCCGCAAGAAGCGAGTGTTCCGCGCCGATCTGTCCCGCGATCCGGACCACCCGTTGACGCTGAATGTCGCCGCCAAGCGCCTCAAGGATGGCGAGCTCCTGATCGTCGTCTCCAACACCCCGGCCCGCGCAGCACTCGAGGCCTACCGGCAGCGCTGGGCCATCGAGTGCCTGTTCGGCGACACCAAGACCCGCGGCCTCAACCTCGAGGACACGCGCCTCACCGATCCCCGCAAGCTCGACCTCCTGCTCGCCCTCGTCGCCCTCTCCGTCGCCTGGGCCGGGCGCGCCGCTGTGCTGCTCCTCGGCCGCCGCGCTCCCAAGCGCAAGTGCCACGGCTATTTCGCCAAGTCCTGGTTCCGCACCGGCTTCGACCACCTCCGCAGCCTCCTGCGCACCGATCCTCCAACCGCCGTCGTCACCTGGCGAAACATCCCCCGAAACCCACTCAAAATGCCTGGAGTCGTGTAGTGTGTGTGCACGCGTGCACAAAACGGCAACTCATTGTTTTCAAAGCAGAAAAGCAGAATTTTATTAACCTCATTGAAAGGCTTGGCGGCCCTTGAGTCAAACATTGCCGGATCGCCCGTTCGCACCCCGCTCTGACATGGGAAGAGTTCCGAAGCCGATCGACCGGACCGTCAAGGCTCGTCATCCCCGCGAATGCGCAGATCCTTCTGGAGCGCGGGCAGCTTCCCGCTTGCGCGGGAATGACGAGTTACGCGGGGACGAGTCGCCTTGGCTGCGAAGTGCCTCGCACAGTCGCGGCCCGGGAAGATCAGCGGGTCGCGGTAGGACCTCTACCGTCAGGCTGCTCCCTCGGCCCGAGAAGGCGCCGGCTCTGCACATCCGGCCGTGGGCGGGCTGCCGGCGCGGCCGAGCTCGTGGGTCGGCAGATGGCAGCGGACCGCGTGCCCCTCCGAGATATCGACCAGCGGTGGCTCGCTTTCGTCGCAGACCGGGCCGATGCGTCGCGGGCAGCGGGTGTGGAAGACGCATCCTTTGGGCAGGTTCACGGCGCTCGGCATCGTGCCGGCCAGCCGCACGCGCTGGCGGTTCGGCTCGTCCAGCGACGGCACGGCCGAGAGCAGCGCTTCTGTGTAGGGGTGGTGCGGGCCCGAGAACACCTCTTCGGCCGGGCCGACCTCCATCAGCCGGCCGAGATAGAGCACGGCGATCCGGTCGGAGAGATAGCGCACCACGCCAAGGTCGTGGCTGATGAAGAGGTAGCTCACGCCCTGCTCGGCCTGCAGCTCGGCCAAGAGGTTGAGGATCGCCGCCTGCACCGAGACGTCGAGCGCCGAGGTCGGCTCGTCGCAGACGACGAGCCGCGGCGCCCCGGCAAAGGCGCGGGCGATCGCGACCCGCTGCTTCAGCCCGCCCGAGAGCTGGCGCGGCCGCGCGTCGAGATAGCGCTCGGACAGGCGCACCGCGGCGGTGAGCTCGTGCAGGCGTTCGGTAACGGCACGTCCGGTCAGGCCGGCAAGCCGCCGGATCGCCCGGCCGATGATGCGGCGGACGCGGTGCGCGCGGTTGATGGCCGAATCCGGGTTCTGGAAGACGATCTGCAGCGCCTTGACCGTCTCGGTGCTTCGTTCGGCCAGAGATGGCTCGACCGTCCTGCCGTCGAGCTCGATCCGGCCGCCGGCGTCGGGCTCGGTCAGCCCCAGCAGGACGCGCGCGAAGGTCGTCTTGCCGCTGCCCGATTCGCCGACGAGCCCGAGCGTCTGCTGCGCCATGAGCTCGAGCGAGATGTCGCTGAGCGCGGCCACTTCCTGCCCGCGCATCGTGAACGTCTTGGAGATGTTCTCGGCCCGCAGGATCGGCTGCGCCTGCCCGGCTGCCATGCGGCCGGCAACGCGCTGGGCCGACTGTTGCGGCAGATCGGCGGCCTGGTCGTGGAAATGGCACCGGCTGGTGTGGCCGGGCCCTGCGTTGTGTGGCGGCGGATCCTGGCGGGTGCAGATGTCGCGCGCCATCGCGCAGCGCGGGGCGAAGACGCAGCCGGCGACCTCTGTGCCCGGCGGCGGCGGCAGGCCGGGGATCGTGTCGAGCGGTCCGTCAGCCTTGCGCCGGCCGCGGCGCGGGATGCAGCGGAGCAGCCCGACCGTGTAGGGATGGCGCGGGTTGTGGAAGACCTCGGCCGTCGCGCCTTCTTCGACGAGGCGCCCGGCATAGAGCACGCCGACGCGGTCGCAGACGCGCAGGATCACGCCCAGGCTGTGGCTGATGAAGAGGATCGAGGTCGAGAACTCGCGCCGAAGGTCGCGCACGAGGTCCAGCACCTCGGCCTCGACGGTGGCGTCGAGGCCGGTCGTCGGCTCGTCGAGGATCAGGAGCGTCGGCTCGATCGCCAGCGCCATGGCGATGCAGACGCGCTGCTGCATGCCGCCCGAGAGCTGGTGCGGGTAGCGCTGCATGACCTGCTCGGGGTCGGTGATGCGGACGCGGCCCAGCATCTGAAGCGCGCGCGCGCGCGCCTCGCCGGCGCCCAGCCGGAGGTGCTCGTAGACCTCGAGCATCTGGCGGTCGATGCGCAGCGACGGGTTCAGCGCCTTGCCGGGATCCTGGTAGACCATCGCGACCGAGCTGGACCGCAGCCGGCGCAACTCGGCGCCCGAGAGGCTGCGCAGGTCGCGGCCGTCGACGAGGATCCGGCCGCCCGCGATGCGGCCATTGCGCGGCAGGTAGCCGACCGCGGCGAGCGCGACGGTCGACTTGCCGCAGCCGGATTCGCCGACCAGGCCATAGGCCTCGCCCTTGGCGATGGTGAAGCCGACCCGGTGCAGCACGGTGCGCCGCCGGCCGCGGACGCGGAACGCGACCTCCAGCTCATCGGCCAGCAGCGCCGGCGCGCTGTCCACCGGGGCGTCACTCATCGAAGGCGGCCCGGATGCCGTCGGCCACGAGGTTCACCGAGACGACGAGCGACGCGATCGCGATCGCATCGAACAGCACGGTCCACCAGTACCCGCCGGTGATCAGGCCGTAATTCGACGAGATGCTGAGCCCCCAGTCGGGCGAGGGCGGCTGGATGCCGAAGCCGATGAAGCTGAGCGTCGCGACAGCGAAGATGGCGTAGCCGAGCCTTATCGTGGTCTCGACCAGGATCGGCGGCAGCACGTTCGGCAGGATCTCGACGAACATGATGTAGGCCGCGCCCTCGGAGCGCAGGCGGGCGGCGGCGACGTAGTCGAGCTCGCGCTCGGCCAGGACGGCGGCGCGCACCGTGCGCGCGATGATCGGCGCGAAGGTGAAGCCGATGACCAGGATCACCGTCACGGTCGAGGCGCCGAGCGCGACCAGCGCCAGCAGCGCGACGATGACCGTCGGCAGCGCCAGCAACGCGTCGACGACGCGGCTGACGACCTCGTCGACGACGCCGCGGAAATAGCCCATCGCCAGGCCCAGCGCCGTGCCGGTGACGGTTGCGATCAGAGTGGCCAGCGGCGCCACGGTCAGCACGTCGCGGGCGCCGACGATGACGCGCGAGAAGACGTCGCGGCCGAGCTGGTCGGTGCCGAACCAGTGCTCGGCCGACGGCGGCATCAGCGTCGCCAGAAGGTCGTCCTGGAAGGGCGGGTGCGGCACGAACTGCTCGCCCGCCACGGCGCAGACGATCCAGAAAAGCAGGACGGCGGCGCCGACGACGAAGGTCGGGCGGGCAAGCATCTGGCCGATCCGCTCGCGCGTCTCGTGCGCGCGGCGGACCTGCGGGGCGGGGCCCGGCGCGTCGGCCGCCTCGGTCACGCCTCGCCCGCCACGCGGATGCGCGGATTCAGCACCGTGTAGAGCAGGTCGGCAAACAGCGTCGCAAAGGTGAAGACGACGCCGACCATCAGCACGGACGACTGCAGGACGGGGAAGTCCTTCTTGTTGGCCGCGGTGTAGATGAGCGATCCGATGCCCTGATAGTGGAAGAGCGTCTCGATGACGACGAGGCCGCCGATCAGATAGGCGGTCTGCGTCGCGATCACGCTGATCGTCGGCAGGAGCGCGTTGCGCAGGACGTGGCGCCGGATGACGGTGTGCCTCGGCAGGCCTTTCAGCACCGCGGTCCGCGTGTAGTCGGCATCGAGGGCTTCGACCATGCCGGCGCGCGCCATGCGCGCGATGTAGCCGAACAGCACGAGGACCAGCGTCAGTGCCGGCATGACGAGGTAATAGACCTGGGTCAGCGGGCCGGCGCCCTCGGGCACTGTCGCCGAGATCGGCAGCCAGCGCAGCCAGACGCCGAAGATCAGGATGAGCACGATCGCCGACACGAACTCGGGCACGATCGCGGCCGAGAGGCCGCCGATGGTGATGACGCGGTCCGCCGGCCTGTCGACGTTCAGCGCGGCGACGATGCCGCCGAGAATGCTGAGCGGCACGACGAAGACGAGCGCCAGCAGGGCGAGCTTGCCCGAGTTGGCGAGCGCGGGCCACAGGAAGTCGCCGACGGGGGCGCGGTACATGTACGAGGTGCCGAGATCGCCCCGCACGAAGCCGAAGATCCAGTCGGCGTACTGCACCAGCAGCGGCCGGTCGGTGCCCATCTGGTGGTTGATGGCATCGACCGCCCGCTGATCGGCAAAGGGCCCGAGGATGGCGCGCCCGACATTGCCCGGCAGGACCTGGGCGCCGATGAAGACGATGACGCTGAGAAGCCACAGCGTCACCAGCGACATCAGCAGTCGGCGGACCAGGTAGCGTGCGATGACGGCGCCTCCCGTTCCTTCGCCCGAGGCTGTCGGCCGCTTGCCGCGGGCGGGCCGGCCCGCCCGCCCGTGCTCACCCCTTCGATGCGTCCTGCAGGAAGAGGTGCGACATGGCGGTCGGCTCGACGCCGCTCATCCCCGGCTTCTGGACGGTCAGGAAGTCGTAGAAATAGGCGAAGAGGACCGGCGTCTCGTCCAGCAGCAGGCGCTGGATCTTGCCGGCGGCGTCGCGCTGGGCCTCGAGATCGAGGGCCGCGATATAGGTCTTCACCAGGCCGTCGAACTCGGCGTTCTTGAAGTGCGCCGAGTTCCAGGTGCCGTCGCTGGTCAGCGGCGCCTGCAGGAAGACGTTCGGCACGCCGCGATGGCCGTAATCGGTGATGCCCATGACGCTGTCGAGCCAGGGCGAGTTGCCGGGCACGGCGTCGCCGTAATAGGCGCCCTGATCCAGCAGGTTGATGTCGATGGTGCCGCCGATCTCCTTGGCGGCATTCTGGATCAGTACGGCGTATTGCGGGATCTCGAGATATTTCTCGGTGGTCAGCGTGGTCTGGAAGCCGTCCGCCATGCCGGCCGCCTCGAGCAGCTGCTTGGCCTCGGCGATGTTCTTCTCGCGCTGCGGCACGGAGGCGTCGGTCGAGGGGTAGAACGGCCCGAACGGGCTGTCATTGCCGATCTGCGCCCGGCCCTTCATCAGGCCCTGGACCAGCAGCGGCCGGTCGAGCGTCAGGGCCAGCGCCCGGCGCACCCGCTTGTCCTGGAAGGGCGCCATGTCGGTGCGCATGTGCACCTGCTGATGCGCCGAGGAGGGGGTCGAGATGATCTCGGCGTTCGGATCGTTCAGCAGGCCGACGCCCTGGAGCACCGGGATCTGCTGGATGACGTCGATCTCGCCGCCCTGGAAGGCCAGGATCTGCGGCTGGTAGTCGCTGTAGAACACCAGCTCGACCCGGTCGGGGAGTGGCTGCCCGCCCCAGTAGTCGGGGTTTCGCACGAACGAGGCGCCCACCTTTGGAGTGTACTTCTCGAGCTTGAACGGGCCGGTGCCCGTCATGTGTTGCTCGAAGTTGCTCGTGCCCGTCGGCGGGGATGATCACGGCGTTGTAGTTGTCGGTCGAGACCATGTACGGGAAGCTGCCGTTCGCGGCCTCGAGGTGGAACTCGACCGTATGATCGTCGACCTTGCGCGTGCCGCCCTTGCTCAGCAGGCCCGAGAAGACCGACAGCGCGTTCGAGCCGTTCTCCGGGTCGGCGAGGCGGTCCATGCTGGCGACGACGTCGTCGGCCGTCATTTCCTTGCCGTTGTGGAATTTCACGCCTTTGCGCAGCTTGAACGTCCAGACGGTGCCGTCCTCGTTCGGCGACCAGCTCTCGGCAAGCAGCGGCTGCGCGGTGAAGTCGCGCGCCGACAGCACCAGGTTCTCGCCGACCTGCGACAGCACGGTGATGCCGCCGCCATCGGCGATCTGCACGGGGTCGATCGTGGCCGCCGGCACGCTTTGCGCCACGCGGATCGTCCCGCCGGCGGCGCGCGCCGGCAGGACACCGGCGCCCAGGCCGAGGCCGGCGGTGCCGAGGATGCGCCCCATCAGCGGCAGCGAAAGCCCGATGACCGAGCCATGGCGCAGGAACTCGCGACGGCTGACGCGGCCGTCCACCAATCCGTCGATCAGGTGGTTCTCGTGGACGCTGCGCCCGCGCCGCAGCGCGTCCAAAGCTTTCAGGTTCCTGGCCATTCGATCTCCCTCCCGCACCCGCGACTTGCGCCCCCGGCATGGCTGGCCGAGCTTGGCGCACATTCCGCTGCACCTTCAAGCACATTTGCTCGGCGCAGGCGGGATCGGCCGCCAGGGCAACTCGGTGGCGCCATCGGCGCTCTGGTCACTGGGCGTGGATCTCGGCGTTCGCGCCGCGCTCGATCCCCCACACCCGGTCGAGCAGGGATTCGATGTGGGTCATCTCGGACATGCTCATGACGACCGAGAGCTGCTGGCTTTTCAGCGACGAGATCACCTCGGAGAGGCGCTGCGCCAGCGCTGGGGCGACCCCTTCGAAGGGCTCGTCGAGCAGCAGGAGCCGCTGACCGACGGTCAGCGCGCGACCGAGCGCGACCAGTTTCTGCTGGCCGCCCGAAAGCAGCAGCGCCTTGCGCCGCGCCATGTCGCGGAGCTCGGGCATGATCTCGTAGACGGCCGCAAGCCGCGCCGGGCCGTCGACGCGGGTCGTCCAGGTCGGCAGGAGGATGTTCTCCTCGACCGTCAGGTCGGCGATCAGGCCGCGCGTCTCGGGCATGTAGCCGATGCCCATGCCGGCGCGGCGATGCGTCGGCACGGCCGAGATGTCCTGCCCGTCATAGGAGATGGAGCCGCCGACGAGGCGGGTGATCCCCATGACGGTGCGCATCACGGTTGTCTTGCCGGCGCCGTTCCGCCCGGCGAGGCCGACCAGCTCGCCCGCACCCACCTCCATGGAAAAGCCGCGCACAGCCTCGACCGAGCCGATCCTGACGCGGATGTTGTCGAGCCGCAGCATCAGCGGGCCGTCCCGGTGACATAGCGCTGCACCATCGGATCCGAGAGCACCTGGTCCGGCGGGTCATCGGCGATGATCTCGCCGGAATAGAAGGCGAGCACGCGGTCCGAGTAGCGGGTGACGATGTCCATGTCGTGCTCGACGAAGATCGCCGCGGCGTCGTCGCCGGCCAGCGCCGCCATCACCCGGTCCATCAGCGGGTATTTCTCCTCCGAGCTGACGCCCGAGGTCGGCTCGTCGAGCAGCAGCACGCGCGGGCGGCTGGCCAGTGCCATGGCGATGTCGACGAGCTTGCGCACCCCGCCGGGCAGCTCGCTGACCGGCTGGTCCGTGTATTCGCCGAGGCCGAAGCGCTCGAGCACCTCGCGCGCCGCCTCGACCCGCGCGGGCGCGTGTGCCGGGCGGAAGAACGCGGCCGCTCCCCGGTCCTGCTTCTCGGCGATCTCCATCGCCACGATGACGTTGTCGAGCGGCGACATCGGCTCGCAGAGCTGCGGGATCTGGAAGGACCGGCAAACGCCCATCCGGGTGATCCGCCGCGGCGGCAGCCCGGTGATCGACTGCCCGTCGAGCAGCACCTCGCCGGCATCTGGCTTCAGATACCCGGTCACGATGTTGACAAAGGTCGTCTTGCCGGCGCCGTTCGCGCCGATCAGCGACAGGCGCGCGGTGGCCGGCACCGCCACGTTGATCTCCTTGGCCGCGACCACGGCGCCGAAGGTCTTGCCGAGCCCGCGCGCCTCGAGAACGGGGGCGCTCATTCGCCAGCCTCCGGCGCGGAGCGCACCCCGCGGCGGCGGCCGATGCGCAGCCGGTCCTTGCCCGCCCAGAGCGAGCCGAACCCCTGTGGGATGAACAGGATCACCAGCAGCAGGAAGATGCCGAGCGCCAGCTGCCAGCTGTCCGGGAAGTACTGGTTGGCGAAGGAGCGCACCAGCTCGGTGATCAGCGCCGCGCCGAAGATGGCGACGGCGCTGGCATGGCCGCCCAGGATCGCGATGAAGACGACCTCGCCCGATGTGGTCCAGTAGGCGTAGAACGGGTCGACATGGCCGAGCGCCAGCCCGTTCAGCGTGCCGCCGAAGCCGGCGAACACGCCCGCGAGGATGAAGTTGCGCATGGTGACGACGAAGACCGAGGCACCGAGATACTCGACCCGCAGCTCGTTCTCGCGCGCGGCGAGCGCGATCAGGCCCGGCCCGCTGTCGAAGTAGAGGCGGGCGACCGCGGCGCAGATGGCGGCGAGGATCACGGCAGAGACATAGAGAGCGAGGTCGGCGGCGCCGAGGCCAGGCTCCCAGCCGAAATAGGTCGGGTCCGGCACGATGAAGCCGTCCGTGCCGCCGATCGCCGTGATCTTGGCCAGCACGCCGTAGAGCACCATCGAGAGCGCCATGGTCAGCATGGCGAAGAAGATTCCCCGGTAGCGCGCGACCAGCGGCGAGACGACGGCCGCGACCAGCCCGCCGGCAATTCCGCCGACCAGCAGGAGCAGCACGATGTTGCTGATGCCCGTCGAGCTGACGATCAGGCCGGACACATAGGCGCCGACGCAGTAGTAGAGACCCTGGCCGAACGAGACGAGGCCGCCCCGCATCAGGGCGACGATGCCGAGCGCCACGAGCCCGAAAGCGATCGCCTTGGTCATCGTGAAGACGAGCCAGGCCGGCAGGGCGAACCCAAGCGCGACGAAGACCGCGGCACCGAGCGCGGCGAGGGCCAGCGTGCGGGCGAGCGGGCTCATATCTTTCTCGCCTGGACGGGGGTGAAGAGGCCCTCGGGCCGGAAGATCAGCACGATCACCATCACCAGGTAGATGATGAAGATCTCGGCCTCGGGCAGCTCGTAGACGGCGACCGAGCGGGCGAGCCCGACGATCAGCGCGCCGATCGCCGCGCCGGGGATCGAGCCCAGCCCGCCGATGATGACGACGGCGAAGCTGACGATGATGACGCTGACGCTGACGCCCGGCTGGACCGAGATGAGCGGGCTGGTGAAGGCGCCGCCGAGCGCGGCGAGGAAGACGCCCATCCCGAAGGCCAGCAGGTAGATGCGGGCGACGTTGACGCCCATCGCGGCGCTGACCTCGGGCTCGTTGATGACGGCGACGGTGATCTTGCCGATCCGCGTCCGCTTCAAGCCCAGCCAGACGCCGAGGCCGCAGATGATGGCAAGCCCGATCAGGCCGAGGTCATAGCCGACATAGAAGAGCGAGCCGACGCTGACATTGCCGAGCAGCATGCGCGGCTCGAAGACGTAATAGGGCTGCACGCCGAAGACCAGCTTGGTGATGTCCTCGAGCATCAGGAAGACGGCGTAGGTCACCAGCAGCACCAGCACCTCGTCGCGGCCGTAGAACAGGCGCAGGAGACCGCGCTCGATGACGGGCGCGACGATGACGGCGACGGCGAGCGCGGCGATGAACATCGAGATCAGGCTGAACCAGGCCGGCATGCCGATGCCGGCGAAGAAGGGCACGATCACCGCCGCCGAGTAGGCGCCGAGCGCGTAGAGGCCGCCATGCGCGAAGTTGAGGATGCGCAGCACGCCGAAGACGAGCGTCAGCCCCAGCGCGACGATGAACAGCCACGAGGCATAGATCAGCCCGTCGAGGATGATCGTCCAAACGATGCTCACCGGACCCGCCCCCGCGAGCCGGCGGCGTCGCGTTGACGCCGCCGGTCGCCTGGTCTCAGTCGCACTCGGCGCCGGGGAAGCCCGAGTTGATCCAGTCGAGCCCCTTCATGCCAGTCGGCGGGTTCACGCAGCGGGCCGGGAAGCGGATGATGTCGCCCAGGACGATATTGCCGTTCGCGTCCTTCATCGTCCGGCCAAAGCCGATCGGCTGGATCGCCTGGTGGCCATCGCCGTTGACCATCTCGATCTTGCCGCCGGGGCTGTCCCAGCTGAGGCCCTTCAGCGCCGCGGCGAGCTCCTCGTCGCTGGGCTTCTTGCCGCCGTTCTCGGCCATCGCCTTCTCGACGGCGGTCTTCAGGCCCAGCAGGGCCTGGGCCATGCGGTAGGGCGCCTGGACGGGGAAGACCCCGTACGTCTCCATGTAGTTGTCCCACCACCAGCTGTTCAGATCGCTCTCGGGCGCCATGTAGCCATAGGCGCCGCGCGCGCCGACGACGACCCCTTCCGGCATGTTGTTGCCGAGCGGCGGCAGAACGTGGTCGCCGGCCGAGTACACGACCTGGCTCTTCTGGAACAGGCCGCGCGGCAGCGCCTGCAGCGTGAAGGCCTGCAGGTCGCCGCCCCAGAGCGACGAGTGCACGACGTCGGCGTCGCCCTGCATCAGCGCCGAGATCTCGGTGCCGTACTGGCCGGCGCCGAAGGCCGGGAAGAGCTCGGCCGTGACCTTGGCGTCAGGGTAGATCTGGCCCATGGCGGCCTTGAAGTCCGACCAGCTGTCATGCCCCCAGGCATAGTCCTGGTTGATGCCCGAATAGGTGTTCACCTCCTGCCCGGTCTTGTTGAGGTAGCGGACCAGGCCGACATTGTCCTGCGTCGCATGGGCGGCGGTGCGGAACACGTACTCGTACTTGCCCTCCTCGAAGACGCGCGGCGTGCCGCAGTCGTACAGGATGGTGAACTGCTTCAGCTCCTCGGCGACCGGGGCGATCGCCAGGCAGTCGCCCGAGCTGACATAGCCGACGACCGCGTCCACGCCTTCGCGCTGGACGAGGTTGCGGAACTCCTGCACCTGAGTCGTGGCGCCGCCCGCCTCGTCGATCACGACGGGGACGATCTTCAGGCCGCCGAAGCCCTTCTTGTCGTAGGGGGCGGGCACCTCGCCGGCGTTCATCTTCTCGATCAGCATCTTGCCGCCGTCCCAGGCGGGCACGCCGAAGCTCTGCGCTGCCTGCCCCGAAAGGAAGGTGACGACGCCGATCTTGAAGGTCTGGTCATCCTGAGCGAATGCCGGGGCACCCGCGAGCGCGCCCACTGCCGTCATTCCCGCCGCGGCAGCCAGGGCCGCGCGTCTGATCGTCGGATCCATCTAGGTTTCTCCTCCTCTGTGCGGCGCCGCGCCGTCTCTCTGTCGTTGCCCCGCCGCTTTTATGCCGCGGCCGCGCGATCATGAAAGCTTTATCCGGCGTAAAAGCTTTATCTGGCCAGGATCGGCGCAAAGTCGGGCGCGGATCAGCCGGTCGGCGGAGGAAGACGCCGACGCAGCGGGCGCAGGTCGAAGCTCTCGGGCGCGTCGAGCGGCCATCCCTGAGGCCGCCCGGAGGTGGCGCTAGGCGGCGCTCTGCTCGCCGGGGCCGAGGCACCACATCAGGCCGGCGCGGGTCTGGTCGCGCCAGTTCTGCCAATGGTGCGCGTCCTTCGGCTCGACATAGCGGGTGCGCACGCCCGTCTGGCGCAGGAAGGCGGCGATCTGGCGGTTCTCGCTCGCCAGCCCCTCGTAGCGGCCGCAGGTGACATAGGCGCGGCGCGTCAGCCGCTCGGCCTCGCTCAGGCTGCCGACGAATTCGTGGACGCGGCGGAAGACCTCGCCGCGGGTGGCGAGCTTGCGCTGGTCGACGACGAACGAGCCCGATTTCAGCACGAGGCCGCCGAAGGCGCGCGGGATGCGGTCGGCCGTCGACAGCGAGGCGACCGCGCCGAGGCTCGCACCCATCAGGACGCGGCGCGCCGGCTCGGGCGCGATGGCGTGGCGCGCCTCGACCGCCGGCACGATCTCGTCGGCGATGAAGGTCGCGTGGCGGGGGTCGTCGACATATTCCGTCGTCCGGTCGGGCGACTGGGTGAGCACGGCGATCAGCGGCGGCACGTCGCCCCGGTGGATGAGGTTGTCGAGCACCGGCCGGAGGCTGGCGTGGTCGAGATAGTCGAACCCGTCATGCACGACGACGAGCGGATAGGGGCGCCCCGGCTCGTGGCCCGCCGGCAGATAAAGGCCGACCGGGCGCTCGTCGCCGAAGGCTGCGCTGGCGACCGCCGTCTCGTCGACGCGGCCCGACGGCGCCTCCGGATCGGGCTGCGCCCAGTCGGGCACCTCGTAGCCGAGCGTCATGCAGACCGAGTTCGCGCCGAAGGGATCGGTGGCGAGCGCGGGGTTCAGCGGGTCGTTGATCCACTCGCCGCGGCCGTTCCGGCCGA
Source organism: uncultured Bacillaceae bacterium (assembly GCA_963763245.1). Classification (GTDB taxonomy): domain Bacteria; phylum Pseudomonadota; class Alphaproteobacteria; order Rhodobacterales; family Rhodobacteraceae; genus Thermohalobaculum. Next base: position 43,411 of record CAVXNU010000011.1, on the reverse strand, counting down.
TGTCGATCTTGTATTCGAAGCGCGCATTGTACGGCACGCTGAGGCGCAGGTGCCAGAGCTCCTCGCCGATGCGCTCGAAGGGGAAGGGTCCGTGCGGCAGCGACATGAAGTGGCGCAGCACCACCGTGTCTGCCTGCCCGAGCCACAGGAAGGTCGCGGCGCCCGGCTCGACCAGCGGCATGGTTCGGTCGCGCAGCATGTCCGCCCGCTCGCGGCTGGCGGCGCCCGTGTCCACCAGGCGCTCGACCAGCGGGTGCCGGCGCTCGGGGTCGGGTCGGAAGTCGCCGGCAAAGCGCGGGCGCCGCTCGCGGCGGCCGGCGCCGGCGGCGCGCGCGGTTTCGTCCAGCGGGGTCTCGTCCATCTGCAGGGAGCTGCTCATCTCGTTTCCTTTTGCCCCGCGATCAGCGCAGGCCGCCGCAAGGCCCCATGATATAGGGAGCGTGCCTCTTGCTGCACAGCACCAACGCCCGGCGCGCCGGCTGGGGCGCATGTTCCGCAGGTGCAGCATCTTCGGGCCAGGATGTTCGGGCCAGCATCTTCAGGAACCGAATTCAGCAAAGCGCGTTTCGCCCCCGATGTTCGCTTGAGGCCGGGCCCGGAACGCTGCCTTCCGGCCCACAGACACAGAGCGGAACGAGAAGGAGCATAATGGCCGCGCCAACCTACCTGATCACCGGCGGCGCCGGATTCATCGGCCGCCATCTCGCCCGAGAACTCGCAGCAAACGGCGCCAGGGTCCGTATCCTGGACAGCCTGGTCGAGCAGGTTCACGGGCCAGCCGCGCCCGCTCCCACCGATCTGGGCGCCGGCGTCGAGTTCCGCCGGGGCGACGTGCGCGACGCCCAGGCAGTGCGCGCGGCGCTCCGCGGCGTCGACGGTGTCTTCCACCTGGCGGCCGAGGTCGGCGTCGGGCAGAGCATGTACGAGATCGACCGTTATACTTCCGTGAACGATCTCGGCACGGCCGTGCTGTTCCAGCAGCTCATCGAGCAGCCGGTACGCCGGGTCGTCGTGGCCTCGTCCATGAGCGTCTATGGCGAGGGGCTCTATATCAACGAGAACGGCGAGCGGGTGGACGTGCCCGACCGCGCGGCCGAGCGCCCGGCGGGCGGCTGGGATCCGGTCGACGCCGAGGGGCGGCCGCTGATGCCCGTGCCGACGCCCGAGAGCAAGGCGCCCACGCTGGCGTCGGTCTATGCGCTCGGCAAGTTCGTGCAGGAGCGGATGTGCCTGATCGTCGCCGGCGCCTACCGGATGGAGGCCTGCGCGCTCAGGCTCTTCAACGTCTACGGACCGGGGCAGGCGCTGTCGAACCCCTATACGGGCGTGCTGGCCATCTTCGCCTCGCGGCTGGCCAACGGCCAGCGGCCGATGGTCTTCGAGGACGGCGCGCAGCGCCGCGACTTCGTCCATGTCGAGGACGTGGCGCGCGCCTTCCGCCTGGCCATGGAGCGGCCCGAGGCGAACGGCCAGGTCATCAACATCGGCAGCGGCCGCTCGGTGACCGTGACCGAGACGGCCGAGCGGCTGGCCATGGCGATGGGCCGGCCCGAGATCCGGCCGATGATCACCGGCGAGGCGCGGCGGGGCGACATCCGGCACTGCTTCGCCGATATCGGCCGGGCGCGCGCGCTGCTCGGCTTCGAGCCGCGGCGCAGCTTCGACAATTCGCTGGGCGAGCTCGCCGAGTGGGTTGCCGGCCAGCGCGCCGACGACCGCGTGGACGCGGCTGCAGCCGAGCTGCGGGCCCGGGGCCTCGTCGCATGACGGAGGAGGCGCAGCCCGTTCTCGTCACCGGTGGCGCCGGCTTCGTCGGCGCCAACCTCGCCGACGCGCTGGCGCGCGAGGGGCGGACGGTGCACATCTTCAACTCGCTCGCCCGCGCGGGCGTCGAGGAGAACCTCGCCTGGCTGCGCCGCCGCCATCCCGAGCGGCTGCGCTGCACGACCGCCGACATCCGCGACGCCGCCGCGGTCGAGGCGGCGGTGGCCGGTGCGGGCGCGGTCTTCCACCTGGCGGCGCAGGTGGCCGTCACGACATCGGTCGTGGCGCCCGTCGAGGATTTCGAGACGAATGCGCGCGGCACGCTGAACGTGCTCGATGCGGCACGCCGGCAGGCCACGCCGCCGCCCGTCATCTTCGCCAGCACGAACAAGGTCTATGGCAATCTCGCCGGCACCAAGATGGCCCTCGTCGACGGTCGCTGGGCGCCGGCCGAGAGCGCGCTGCGGGCGGGCGTGAGCGAGGACCAGCCGCTGCATTTCTGCACGCCCTATGGCTGCTCCAAGGGCGTGGCCGACCAGTACGTGCTCGACTATGCGGCGACCTATGGCGTGCCGGCGGCCGTGCTGCGCATGAGCTGCATCTACGGGCCGCGCCAGTTCGGCACCGAGGACCAGGGCTGGGTCGCGCATTTCCTGATCCGGGCGCGGCGCGGCGAGCCGATCACCATCTTCGGCGACGGCCGGCAGGTGCGCGACATCCTGCATGTGGCCGACGCGGTGCGGGCCTATCGCGCGCTGCTCGACCGGATCGATTTGCTCAAGGGCCGGGCCTTCAACCTTGGAGGGGGCACGGCGAACGCCGTCAGCCTGCTCGAGCTGATGGCCGAGATCGAGGCGGTGCTGGGCCGGCCCGTGCTGCGCTCGCATGCCGAGACGCGGCTGGGCGACCAGGCATGGTTCGTCTCGAACACGGCCGCCCTGGCCGGGGCCACGGGCTGGCGGCCGCGCATGGGCTGGCGCGAGGGCTTGCGCGACCTGGCGCGCTGGCTGGACGAGAGCGGGGAGGTTCCGCGCAAGAGGGCCGTCGCGTGAGGGTCGCACTGGTCAACCCGCCCTGGAGCTTTGCCGGCAGCATCTATTTCGGCTGCCGCGACGAGCACCTGCCGCTCGAGCTCGGCTACGCCGCGGCGCTGCTCCGCCGCGCGGGGCACGAGGCGCGCCTCTTCGACGGCGCGCTGGACGGCCTGGACATGGAGGGCATCGCCGGGGCGGTGGCGGGCTGGGGGCCGGACATGACCGTCGTGACGACGGCGCCGACCTATCTGTTCTGGCGCTGCGCACAGCCCGAGCTGAACGTGCCGCGGGCATTCCTCGACGCGCTCGGGGCGCGCGGCGGGCGCACGGTCGCGGTCGGGCCGCACGGCTCGGCGACGCCCGGCGCGGCGCTGGGCAAGCTCGGCTGCGAGCTGGTGATCCGGGGCGAATGCGAGGAGGCGGTCGTCGAGATCGCCGACGGGCGAGCGCCGAGGCACATCGCCGGGCTGGCCTTTCTGGAAGAGGGCGAGACGGTCGTCACGGGCGGGCCGCGCTCGGTCGCCTTCGCCGACCTGCCGGCGCTGCGCTGGCCGGATGCGTGGGTCGCGCGGCACCGGCACCACCACCACCGCTTCGACGGTGCCCCTCAGGGGCCGGGCGCCGAGGTCGAGGCTTCGCGCGGCTGCCCCTACAACTGCAGCTTTTGCGCCAAGATCGACTTTCGCGACGCGTATCGGCGTCGCGACCTCGGCGTGCTGGCCGAGGAGATCGACGCGCTGGTCGGGCAGGGCGTCGAGTACCTCTATTTCGTCGACGAGATCTTCCTGCCCTGGAAGGAGCTGCTCGAGCTCCTGCGGGTGCGGCCCGTCAGGTTCGGCGTGCAGACGCGGATCGACCTGTGGAAGCCCGAGATGATCCGGCTTCTGGGCGCCGCCGGCTGCGTCTCCATCGAGGCGGGCGTCGAGAGCCTGAGCGAGGCGGGCCGCGACGCCCTCGACAAGAAGTGCCGGCTGTCGACGGACGAGCTGACGGACCGCCTGCTCTTGGCCAGGCGGCACGTGCCCTTCGTGCAGGCGAACCTGATCGAGGTGGCGGGCGACGACCCGGGCGAGATCGAGCGCTGGCGCGAGACGATGCGCGCGGCAGGCGTCTGGGCGAACGACCCGGTGCCGCTCTATCCGTATCCGAGCTCGCCAGACTATCGGAAGCTCTGGGGCACGCCCGACGACCGCGCCTGGGAGCGGGCGCACGACCACTATCTCGGCCTTTTCGACCGGTTCAGCGACATCCAGGAGGCCCGCCCCGTGCCGCTCGAGGAGCTGGAAGCCGGGGCCGCGCGATGAGCCTGCGCCTGTTCATGACGACGGATGCCATCGGCGGCGTCTGGAACTATTCCGTCGGCCTGGCGACCGAACTGGCGCGCGGCGGAGCAACAGTCCGTCTGGGCGTGGTCGGGCCATATCCGAGCCGCGACCAGCGCGCCGAGCTGGCGGCGGTGCCCGGGCTCGACTGCACGATGGTCGAGGCGCCGCTCGACTTCGTGGCGGACGGCCCGGCCTTGCGCGCGGGGGCGCGGGCGATCGCGGCGGCGGCGCGCGCCTGGCGGGCGGACCTCGTCCAGCTGAACCAGCCGGCCTTTGCCGGCGAGCCGTTCCCCATGCCGGTCGTGACCGTCGCGCATTCCTGCGTCGAGACCTGGTGGCGCGGCACGCATGGCGGGCCGGCCCCGGCCGAGTGGGCATGGCACCGCGAGGCGGTCGGCGCGGGCCTGCGGGCGGCCGCGGTCGCTGTGGCGCCGAGCCGCGCCTTCGCGGCGATGCTGCAGCGGGTCTATGGCCTCGGCCGCGCGCCGCGCGCCGTGCTCAACGGCGTCGCGCCCGGAGCGGAGCCGACAGGGCCGAAGGATGCGGTCGTCCTCGCCGCCGGCCGGCTCTGGGACGCCTCGAAGAACTTTATGGCGCTTGAGGCCGCCGCCGCGAAGATCCGCTGGCCTGTGCGGCTGGCAGGCGAATGCGTGGCTCCTGACGGCGCGAGCGGCCCGGTCCTGTGCAATGTGCGCTGCCTCGGCCAGTTGCAGCGGGCCGAGATGGCGCGCGAATACGCGGCCGCGTCGATCTTCGTCGCGCCGTCGCTGCACGAGCCGTTCGGGCTGGGCGTCGCGGAGGCCGCCGGCGCCGGGGCGGCCCTGGTGCTGGCCGACATCCCGACCTTCCGGGAGCTCTGGGGCGGCGCCGCGCTGTTCTTCGACCCGCGCGATCCTGCGGGCCTGGCCGCGGCCGTCAACCGGCTGGTCGACGGACCCGGCCTGCGCGCCCGGCTGGCGGCGGCGGCGCGAGAGCGGGCCGGGCAGTACACGGTCGCGCGAACGGCGCGCGGGATGACGGCGGCCTACCGGGTGGCGGCGACGGCGGGAGCGTCCGTCTGATGCGCATCGCCTGGTTCACGCATTCGCTGGTCTCGGACTGGAACCACGGCAACGCGCATTTCCTGCGCGGCGTGCTGGCCGAGCTGATCGCCCGCGGCCACGAGGCCGTCGCCTGGGAGCCGGAGGGCGGCTGGAGCCGCGCCAATCTGCGCGCGCAGGCGCCCGAGGCCGAGGCGGCCTTCGCGCGGCGCTTTCCGGAGCTGGTGTCGCGGAGCTATCGCGGCGTCGACGACGTCGACCGCGCGCTCGACGGCGCCGGGCTGGTCGTCGTGCACGAGTGGACCGATCCCGAGATCGTCCGCGCCATCGGCCGCCGCCGGGCGCAGGGCGGGCGCTTCACGCTGCTGTTCCACGACACGCACCACCGCGCGGTCTCGGCGCCGGCGGAGATGGCGGCCTACGACCTCTCGGCCTATGACGGCGTGCTGGCCTTCGGCGAGGCGCTGCGCGAGGTCTATCTCGCGCGCGGCTGGGGCCGGCGCGTCTGGACCTGGCACGAGGCGGCCGACACGCGGCTGTTCCGCCCGTACCCCGACGTCCCTGCCCAGGGCGACATCGTCTGGATCGGCAACTGGGGCGACGAGGAGCGCAGCGCCGAGCTGGAGACGTTCCTGATCGGCCCGGCCGAAGCGGTCGGCGCGAGCCTCGACGTGCACGGCGTGCGCTTTCCGCCGGAAGCGGTCGAACGGCTTGCCCAGGCCGGCGGCCGCTATCATGGATGGATCGCCAACGCCGACGTGCCGGGCGCCTTCGCGCGCCACCTGATGACGGTGCACGTGCCGCGCCGGTTCTATGCCACCGCCCTGCCGGGCGTGCCGACGATCCGCGTCTTCGAGGCGCTGGCCTGCGGCATCCCGCTGATCAGCGCGCCCTGGCGGGACAGCGAGGGGCTGTTCCTGCCCGGCACGGATTTTCTCGTCGCCCGGACGGGCGGCGAGGCGGCGGCGCATATGCGCACGCTGCAGAACGATCCTGCAGCGCGGCGGTCGCTCGCCGCCAGCGGGCTCGAGCGGATCCGGGCGCGGCACAGCTGCGCGCACCGGGTCGACGAGCTCTGCGGATTGCTGGGCCGGATCGACCCCGGCCTGGGCCTGGCCCTGCGCCGGAGGGAGGGGGCGGCGGCATGAGGATCGGCTTCTACGGCTCCAGCCTGCTGTCGTCCTACTGGAACGGCGCGGCCACCTATTACCGCGGTCTGATCCGGGCGCTGCACGGGCGCGGCCACCGAATCACCTTCTTCGAGCCGCGCGCCTATAGCCGGCAGGAGAACGCCGATATCGCGCCGCCCGACTGGTGCGAGGTGGTGGTCTTCGAGCCCGACGCGGCGGGCCTCGCCTCTGTGCTGGCGCAGGCGCGGCGCTTCGACGTGGTGGTCAAGACGAGCGGCGTCGGCGTGCTCGACACCGAGCTGCTGCAGGGCGTGCATGGCGCTGCGGCGCCGGGGGCGCTGCGCGTCTTTCTCGACGTCGACGCGCCGGCGACGCAGGCCGAGATCGCGCCCGACCCCGACAACCCGCTGCGCCGGCTGCTGCCCGAGCTCGATTTCGTGCTGACCTATGGCGGCGGGCCGCCGGTGACGCGGCGCTATCGCGAGCTGGGCGCCCGCGAATGCCACGCGATCTACAACGCGCTCGACCCCGAAACGCACCACCCGGTGCCGCCGGAGCCGCGCTTCGAGGCGACGCTCGGGTTCCTGGCCAACCGGCTGCCGGACCGCGAGGCGCGGGTCGAGGCCTTCTTCCTCGACGCCGCGCGCCGGATGCCGGAGGGGCGGTTCCTGCTGGGCGGCAATGGCTGGGACGACAAGGCAGTGCCGGAGAATGTCGCGAGGCTCGGCCATGTGCCGACGCGGGACCACAACGCCTTCAACGCGACGCCGCTGGCGGTGCTGAACGTCGCGCGCGACAGCATGGCGGCCGTCGGCTTCTCGCCGGCGACGCGGGTCTTCGAGGCGGCGGGGGCGGGCGCTTGCCTGATCACCGACGCCTGGGAGGGGATCGAGCTGTTCCTGAAGCCCGACGAGGAGATCCTGGTCGCGCGCGACGGCGTCGACGTGGCCGAGCATCTGCGTGGGCTGACGCGCGAGCGTGCGGCCGGGATCGGGCGGCGGGCGCTGGCGCGCGTGCTGGCCGAGCACACCTATGACCGGCGCGCCGAGCAGGTCGAGCGGCTGCTCCTGCCGGCGCTGTCGGCCCGGCCGAGAGCGGTGGCGTGATGCACCTCGTGGTGCTCGGGCTGACGCTGAGCTCGTCCTGGGGCAACGGGCACGCGACGACCTGGCGCGCGCTGCTCGGCGCCTTCGCGGCCCAGGGCGGGCGCGTGACCTTCCTCGAGCGCGACGTGCCCTGGTATGCGGCGCATCGCGACCTGCCGGACCCGGATTTCGCGCGGCTGGAGCTCTATGACAGCCTGGCCGATCTGCGCGCCCGGCACGGCCGCGCGGTGCGCGAGGCGGACGCCGTCCTGGTCGGCTCCTACGTTCCGGAGGGCGTTGCCGTGATCGACTGGGTGGTCCAGACGGCGCGCGGCCCGGTGGCGTTCTACGACATCGACACGCCAGTCACCCTGGACAAGCTCGCGCGCGGCGACGAGGCGTACATCGCCCGGCGGCAGGTGCCGTTCTTCGACGCCTACTTCTCGTTCACCGGCGGGCCGACGCTGGCGCGGCTGGAGCGCGAGTTCGGCGCCCGGCGCGCGGTGGCGCTCTACTGCACGGTCGACGTGGCGCGCTATGGCCACGAGCCCGAGGTGCCGCGCCGCTGGCGGCTCGGCTATCTCGGCACCTACAGCGACGACCGGCAGCCGGCGCTGGAGCGGCTGCTGCTGGAGCCGGCGCGGCGGCGCCCGCGCGACCGCTTCGTCGTCGCCGGGCCGCAGTACCCCGCCGCGATTCGCTGGCCCGCCAACGTCCGGCGCATCGAGCATTGCCCGCCGGGCGAGCACCAGCCCTTCTACAATGCCCAGGACTTCACGCTGAACGTGACGCGCGCCGCGATGGTGGCCGCCGGCTGGTCGCCGAGCGTGCGGCTCTTCGAGGCGGCTGCCTGCGCCGTGCCGATCATCTCCGACCGCTGGCCGGGGCTCGACGCGCTGTTCCCGGAAGGCGCCGTCGTCATCGCCGACACGGCCGAGGACGTGCTGGCCGCGCTCGACCTGCCCGAGCGGCGGCGCCGCGCCATCGGGCTGGCGGCGCAGGAGATCGTCTTCGCCGAACACCGGGCCGAGGTGCGCGCGCGCCAGCTGGCCCGCGACCTGCGGCCGACGCAGAGCCCGGGCCGGGCCCTGCCTGTCGCGGCGGCGGAGTAAGCGCCGCAGTTGAGTCCTCGCGGCGTGACGGTTGGATCGTGCGACCGGGCTGGCTGCGGCGTCATAGCGATGAGCGCGCGTACGCCGTCGCGATATAGTTCCCCCGCGTGCTTCAAGCCGCGACCAAAGGGGGAAATCAATGCTCCGCATCGCCAGCATGGCGGCGGCGGTGCTGCTGACGGCCAGCAGCGCTATCGCCCAGCAGGATTCGCCGCCGAACATCCTTGTTCTCTGGGGCGACGATATCGGCCAGTTCAACGTCAGCGCCTATAATCGCGGCATGATGGGCTATCGGACGCCCAATATCGACCGGATCGCCGCGGAGGGCGCCGTCTTCACGGATTGGTACGGCCAGCAGAGCTGCACCGCCGGGCGCGCCGCCTTCATCACCGGCCAGTCGCCGATCCGCACCGGGCTGACCAAGGTCGGCCTGCCGGGCGCGCCCGAGGGCATGAAGGCCGAGGATCCGACCATCGCCACCCTGCTCAGGCAGCGCGGCTATGCCACCGGGCAGTTTGGCAAGAACCATCTCGGCGACCGCGACGAGATGCTGCCGACCGCGCACGGCTTCGACCGCTTCTTCGGCAACCTCTACCACCTGAACGCCGAGGAGGAGCCCGAGAACCCGGACTATCCCAAGGATCCGAGCTTCCGCGAGCGCTTCGGGCCGCGCGGCGTCATCCGCTCCGAGGCGCTGACGGATGGCGGCCAGACCATCGAGGACACCGGGCCGCTGACGCGCAAGCGGATGGAGACCGTCGACTCCGAGTTCACCGACGATGCGCTCGCCTTCATCGAGAAGGCGCATGCTGATGGCAAGCCCTTCTTCGTCTGGTGGAATGCCACGCGCATGCACATCTTCACCCATCTCTCGCCCGAATGGGAGGGCAAGACGGGCTTCGGCGTCTATGCCGACGGCATGTCCCAGCACGACCATGACGTCGGCCGGCTGCTCGACAAACTGGACGAGCTCGGCATCACCGACAACACCATCGTCATGTACTCGACCGACAACGGCGCCGAGACCTTCAGCTGGCCCGATGGCGGCACGACGATGTTCCGCGGCGAGAAGAACACCAACTGGGAGGGCGGCTACCGCGTGCCGACGCTGCTGCGCTGGCCCGGCGTCCTGGAGGCCGGAACCGTCGTCAACGATGTCGGCGCGCATGAGGACATGCTGCCGACGCTGCTCGCCGCCGCCGGCGACCCGGACATTACGCAGAAGCTTCTCTCCGGGCTTTCGGTCGGCGGCCGCACCTACAAGGTCCACCTCGACGGCTACAACCTCATGCCGGCCTTCAAGGGCGAGGGCGACTGGCCGCGCAAGTCGTTCATCTACTGGACCGATGACGGCAACGTCGCGGCGCTGCGCTATGGCCCCTGGAAGATCACCTTCCTGGAGCAGGAGGCCAAGGGCCTGCGCGTCTGGCAGGACCCCTTCAAGGTGCTGCGCGCCCCGATGCTCACCAACCTGCGCATGGACCCGTTCGAGCGCGCCGAGCACGAGAACGCCATGGGCTATGACCGCTGGTTCATCGAGCGCATGTTCGCGATCGCGCCCGCCGCCGCCTATGTCGCGAACTGGCTGCAGAGCTTCAGGGAGTTCCCGCCGCGCCAGGAGCCGGGCAGCTTCAACCTGCAGAACGTGATGGATGCGGTGACCGCCGGCTCGCAAGCCCAGTGAGGCTGGGCAGAGAGGGCGCCCGCCCGCGCGGCGGGCGCTCGCGGCGGAGCGGTCCCGTCAGGTCGACACGCCGATGAAGACCGAGGTGTCGGCGAGCGCCGCGGCGATGGCGTCGCGGTCCGCGGCGCCGTCGGGGAAGCTCGAGCGGAAGCGGGTGTCGGGGATGGCCTCCGGCAGAGGGGCGTCGCGGCGGCGGCCGGAGAGGTCGGCGACCAGCAGGAGGCGCGCCGGGCCCGCCTCGCGCGTGAAGGCGAGCAGCCGCTCGTCCTCGGGCAGCTCGAGCGGCCGGTAGGTGGCGGCCTCGAAGAGCCGCGGGTGTTCGCGCCGGAGCGCGAGGCCGAAGCGCATCAGCGGCGCCTTGAGCAGGCTGCCGTGCGGCGCGTCGTCCCGGTCGGGCGGCTGCGCGCAGGCCCGCGAAATCGACCGGGCGGCGGTTGTCGGGGTCGACGAAGCTGAGGTCGAGGGTCTCGGTGCCCTGGTAGATGTCGGGGATGCCGGGCGCGATCAGCTTCAGCGCCAGCTGGACGAGTCGACTTGCGCCGGCCGGTCTCGATGAAGGGCGCCGACAGCTCGTCGAAGAGGCCGAGGAAGCGCGGCGAGGCGAAGGCCGCGGTCGACGAACGCCATCAGCGCCGCTCTCGTAGTCCTCGTTCGGGGCCGAGCCAGCTCGTCTGCCGCTTGGCCTCGCGCGCGGCCTTCTCCATGTAGGCCTTCGTGCGGTCGCGCAGCCCGTCATCGGCCGGCAGCTCCCAGGCGCCGAGCAGCGCCCTGGTAGAACAGCCAGCGCGATCTCGGCGCGATCGCTCGGCGCCTCGGCGAGCTCGCGGTCGAAGGCGGCGACGGCGCCCAGCCAGACGTCGGGCAGCTCGGCGATGGCGGCGATGCGCATGCGCGCGTCCTCGCCGCGCTTGGTGTCGTGCGTCGCCGTCGCGTTCAGCGCGGTGCCGCCATGCGCGGCGCATCGCCTCGTGGAAGGCTGCGGGCGGCAGGGCGGGGTGGTCGGGCTCGCCGCCGACCTCGTTGGCCGAGATCAGCCGGTTGTAGCGGTAGAAAAGCGTGTCCTCGACCGCCTTGGCCATCAGCGCGCCGCTGGTCTGCTGGAAGCGCGTGCGCAGCCGCCGGTCGGCCTCGCTGGTCGGCGTCGATCAGGTGGTTCAGGACCGCGTCGATGACGGCCGGCTCGTCCAGCTGGGCATGCGCCAGCGCCTCGGCCGCGCACGCGCTCGAGGACCGCCCGGTCGGCCGCCGATGGCGGGCCGTCGCGCAGATAGGTCCGGTAGACCGGCAGGCCCATCAGGATGCCGATCATCGCCTGGCGCAGGCTGTCGCGGCCCCAGTCGCGGCCCGAGGGATCGTCGGTCAGCGCCGTCTCGGCGAGGTCGGTCAGGATGAAGAGCTCGGCCGCCAGGTTCTGGCGCCAGGATCTCGCGCTTGGCCTCGACGCGCATGGCCTCGTAGTCGTGCTCGGTCGCCGGTGAAGGCGTCGTAGCCCTCCGAGAGCGATCGGCACGCCGCGCGCATCGGTCAGGTCGGCGGCGGCGAGGTCGGCGAACTCGTAGCCGGTGGTGCCGGCGACCGGCCAGTCCGCCGGCAGCGCCTCGCCGCGGGCGAGGATCTTCTCGACCCAGATCGGCACGGGGCGCGGCAGCGTCGCGGGCGAGCCGGTCGAGATAGCCGGTCGGGTCGGCCAGCCCGTCGACATGGTCGATGCGGACGCCGTCGATGCGGCCGGCCTCGATCATCTCGAAGAGGAAGCGGTGCACGTCGTCGAAGACGCGCGGCTCCTCGACGCGGACGCCGACGAGGTCGGAGATCTCGAAGAAGCGGCGGTTGGTCAGCCCGTCGCGGGCCAGCCGCCAGTAGGCGAGGCGGTAGTTCTGCGCCTCGTGGATGCGGTGGATCAGCTCGCGGTCGCTCGAGAGGCGCTCGAGCGTGGCGTCGTCCGTGGGCGGAGCGGTCGAGGCCGGCCGCCTCGGCGATGGTGGCGGTGGTCGCGGGCGAGAGCGGGAAGGCGTGCTCGTAATAGCGCAGCACGTAGCCGTCCTGCGTCGCGGCCGAGCGCGAACTCGCCGGCGTCCAGCACGTCGCCATAGGGCTGGCCGAGGATCGGCAGGACCAGGCTGGGCGCCGACCAGTCGATGTCGAAATGCCCGGCATAGCGGCTGCTCGCGGCCGTTCTTCAGCACGTCGCGCCACCACGGGTTCTCGACCGAGGCCGCCATGTGGTTCGGCACGATGTCGAGGATCAGGCCGAGCCCGTGGCTCTGCAGCGCGTCCGAGAGCGCGCAGAAGCCGTCCATGCCGCCGAGCGCGTCGTCGAAGCGGCGGTGGTCGGTGACGTCGTAGCCATGCGTCGAGCCCTCGGTCGCCTGGAAGAGCGGCGAGGCGTAGAGGTGGCTGACGCCGAGCTCGGCCAGATAGGGCACGATGCCGGCCGTGCGGGCGAAGTCCATGCCGGCGCGGAACTGCAGGCGGTAGGTGGCGGTCGGCAGGCGTCGTCGTCGGTCATCGCGGCCGTGCCTCTCGCATGACTTGCGCATGTGCCCGGAAGCCGGGATCGTCCGCCAGGCCGTCGAGCGTCGACGGGCAGGCGGTTGCGCCAGTTCGGATACTCGTCCGTCGTGCCGGGGACGTTGACCTGCGTCTCGAGCCCGAGCGCGTCCTCGATCTGCAGCGCGGCCAGCCGGCAGGGGCTGCCCGCCATGTGCGCGTGCATGGCGAGCGAGAGCGAGAGGGTGTCGTCGGCTCGGCGCCGAGCAGGCGCGGCGATGCGCGCGCGGTCGTCGCGTCGCTCGTCGCGCGCCGTCGCGGCCGCGGCCGGCATCGATGCACGCCGAAGCGCTCGCGCAGGTCGATGTCGCGGCCCGCCGCCCAGCCCGGCAAGCGTGGCCATGTCGTGCGTGCCGAGGCAGGCGAGGCCGTGGCGGGGCCAGCTCTCGACCTCGGGCAGGCCGTGCGGGCCGCGCTCGAAGAACCAGACCTTGTAGGAGTGGAGCGCGCGCTGGGCCATCAGCGGGCGGAAGCCCTCGGGCACGACGCCGAGGTCCTCGCCGATGACGATGGCGCGGGCCGCCTGCGACGCCTCGGCGAGGCGGGCGAGCAGGAGCGGACAGCGGGTAGCGCATATAGGCGCCGTCGAGCGCCGGCTTGTCGTGCGGGATGAGCCAGAGCCGGGCGAGGCTCATGGCGTGGTCGATGCGCACGGCGCCGGCAGTGGCGCATGACGGCGGCCATGATCGTCGGCCAGCGGCGCGCCCTCGCGCTCGCGCATGACGACGGGCGAGATGGGGGCGAGGCCCCAGTCCTGGCCGTGCAGGCTAGAAATCGTCGGGCGGCGCGCCGATCTTCAGCTCGGGCACGGTCAGGTGCGGGTCGGTCCAGGTCGACGGAGCCGTCCGGCCGTCGCGCCGACCGCGATGTCGAGGTAGAGGCCGACGCGCATGCCGGCGTCGAGGGCGGTGCTCTGGACGCGGGCGAGCTGGCGGTCGGCCTGCCATTGCAGCCAGAGGTGATAGCGGAGCTCGTCCGCGTGTGCGCTCGGCGAGCCGGCGACCTCGGGCGCATGGCGGTCGCGATAAGGGTCGGGCCAGCCGAGCCAGCCGGCGCCGTGGCCCTCGCGGACCATCGCGGCCGAGACCGTCTCGAACAGCGCGTGCGCGTGCAGCGTCGCGCCGCCTTCCGCGGATGAACGCGTCGAATTCGTCAGTGTCGGGCGGCGTCGCGGCGAACAGGCGGCGGAGCACCCGGTCCTTGAGCGCGCGCGGCGCCCGGCCCGTCCGACCAGCGGTGCGGCGCGCAGGCGCGCGGCTTCGGCGGCTTCCTCCGGCGTCAGCCCGTCGAAGCCGTCGATCCAGTCGGGCGCGACGTAGATCGGGTTCAGCAATCGCCGGTTCGAGGGCGAGAACGGGCTGATCCGGGCGGGGTCGGCCCAGAACATCGCGTGCAGCGGATTGATGCCGAGGAAGTCGGCGCCCTCGGCCGCCGCGATCTCGGCAAGCCGGGCGAGGTCGGCGAAATCGCCCATGCCGAGATTGCGCGCCGAGCAGAGCGAGGCGACCTGGCAGGTCACGCCCCAGACGCGCGCGTCCCACAGCGCCTGCGGCACGAAGCAGCGGCGGCGGGTTCGTGCTCGGCGCAGCGCCTCGGCGATGCCGGGCGGCGGGGCGTGCGCCTCGCTCGTCAGGCCGAAGATGTGGACGAGCTCGGCCAGCGTCGGTCTCGGGCACGACGTGATCGCGGCCGTCGATGCCGCGATAGGTCGGCTCGATCCCGTGCGAGGCGCAGAGCCGGGCGAGCGGGGTCATGCGTCCTCGATCGTCACGCGGATCGCCCAGTCGTCCTCGGCGGTGTCGCCGATGTCGAAGATCTCGCGGCCGGGGATCGCGCGCTCGAAGGGCTCGCCGCCGAGATTGACGAGGATGCGCAGGCGGCTGCCGTCGCCCATGCGCCAGCTGGCGACGATGCCGCGCGCGCCGTGCAGCTCGGTCTCGCCGCAGTTGCCGCCGATGCCGGCCAGCCGCGGCATGATCTCGGCCGCGCGGATCTGCAGCAGCTGCCGGACGAGGCGCTGCCGGCGCTTGCCGGCGTTCTTCTGCGATGCCGCCCAGTCGAGCTTGGAGCGCTTGAAGGTCTCGGGGTCGTTCGGGTCGGGAATGTGCTCGCGCAGGTCGGGGTCGGCGAATTTCGGCCATTTGGCGAACTCGCGGCGGCGGCCCTCGCGGACGGCGTCGGCCAGCTCGCCGTGGAAATCGGTGAAGAACTGGAAGGGCCGCGTCTCGCCCCATTCCTCGCCCATGAAGAGCAGCGGGATCTGCGGCGAGAGCAGCAGGAGCGCGGTCAGCACCCGCATCGCCTCGGGCTCGGCCAGCGTCGTCAGGCGCTCGCCGAAGGCGCGGTTGCCGGTCTGGTCGTGGTTCTGCAGGAAGTTGACGAAGGCGGTCGGCGGCAGGTGGGCAGAGGGCTCGCCGCGCTCGGCATGGTCGCGGAAGGGCGAGTGCTCGCCCTGCTAGACGTAGCCGTCGCGCGAGCGCGTCGCCATGTTGCCGGCAGGCCGTGCGGGCATAGTCGTAGTAATAGCCCTCGCTCTCGCCCGTCGCCAGCACGTGCGCGACGTGGTGCCAGTCGTCGTTCCACTCGCCGTCGTAGAGCTTGGGGCTGCCGTCCTCGTCGCGCTCGTGGATCCAGGTGACGTTGCGGTCGTCCTCGGTCGTCAGGTGGACGGGCCGGTCGAAGCCGTGCTCGCGCACGGCGCGGGCCAGCTCCCGCAGGATCGGCTCGTCCGACTGGTCGTCGATCTGGTCGACGGCGTCCAGGCGCAGGCCGTCGAAGCGGTACTCCTCCAGCCAGTAGAGCGCGTTCTCGATGAAGAAGTCGCGCACCGGCGCGCGGTCGAAGGCGATCGAGGCGCCCCAGGGCGTCTCGCTGCTCGGGGTGGAAGAACTCGGGCGCGTACATGTGCAGGTAGTTCCCGTCCGGGCCGAAATGGTTGTAGACGACGTCGAGGAAGACCATCAGCCCGCGCTCGTGCGCCGCGTCGACCAGGCGCTTCAGCCCCTCGGGCCCGCCATAGGCGACATGGGGCGCATAGAGCAGCACGCCGTCATAGCCCCAGCCGCGGTCGCCGGAGAACTGCGCGACGGGGCAGAGCTCGATCGCGGTGACGCCGATCTCCGCCAGGTGGTCGAGATGGTCGCGGACGCCGTCGAAGGTGCCGGCGCGCGAGAACGTGCCGACATGCAGCTCGTAGAGCACCGTCTCGTGCCAGGGGCGGCCGCGCCAGTCGGTGCAGCGCCACTGGTAGGCTTCGGGGATCGACGAGCACGGAGGGCCCGTGCACGTCGCCAGCCTGGGCGCGGGCGGCGGGGTCGGGGACAGTCGGGCCGCCCGGCGGCGCGAAGGCGTATTCGGTGCCGGGACCGGCCGCCGAGCTCGGCCCGGAACCAGCCCTCGGCGTCCTTCTCCATGGCGTGCTCGGTGCCGCCGAGGACCAGGCCCATGCGCTCCTGGCCGGGCGCCCAGAGGCGGAAGCGCCAGCGGCCCTCGCCGACCGGGTCGGCGCCCCAGCTTCGGCGGAACAGGCTGGTCGTGGCCGCGGCCGCCTCGGCCGCTCGCTCGCGGGTCATGATCGTCATCGCAACACCTCCAACGTCTCGAGAACGCAGATCGCCCGGCCGCCGACGACGACGGGCGAGCCGGGATCGATGGGCTGCCCAGTCCGGCTCGATGACCCCGTCGCCGGTGTCGAGCAGCCAGCGCCATTTGCTCCCGTCGACCAGCTCGGGCATGGTGAACTCGGCGTCCTCGCCGAGCGGGTTGAACATCAGCGCGAGCGAGCGCTGGCCGACGCCGCTGAGCATCAGCCCGACGCGCCCGCCCGTGGCGTGCCAATCCTCCGAACTCCATCGGCGTGCCCTCGGGCCGGAACCAGGCGACGTCCGGTACCTTGGCCTGGCCGATCGGCCGGCCGTGGCGGAACTTCTGGACGCGCAGGAGGGGCCGCGAGCGCCTGAGCGCCGTCAGCCCGGCGACGAAGTCGCAGAAGGCCTGGTCGCCCTCCTCCCAGTCGAGCCAGTTCATCTCGTCGTCCTGGCAGTAGGCGTTGTTGTTGCCGTCCTGGGTCCGCAGCAGCTCGTCGCCGATCAGGATCATCGGCACGCCGTGGCTGAGCAGCAGCGTCGCCATCGTCGCGCGCCGGAGGCGCGCCCGCGTCTCGAGCACGGCCGGGTCGTCGGTCGGCCCCTCGACGCCGCAGTTCCAGCTGCGGTTATCGTCGTGGCCGTCGCGATTGTCCTCGAGGTTCGCCTCGTTGTGCTTGCCGTTGTAGGCCCAGAGGTCGTGCATCGTGAACCCGTCATGCGCGGTGACGAAGTTGATGCTGGCCCAGCTGCGCCGGCCGCGATGCTCGAACAGCTGCGCCGAACCGAGCAATCCTGCCGCCAGGCCCGGCAGCGTGTGGTCGTCGCCCTTCCAGTAGCTGCGCACCGTGTCGCGATAGGCGCCGTTCCACTCGGACCACCCCGGCGGAAAGTTGCCGAGCTGATAGCCGTCGTTGCCGATGTCCCAGGGCTCGGCGATCAGCTTTATCGATTGCAGCACCGGGTCCTGCGCGATCGAGTCGAAGAAGATCGCGCTCGGGTCGAAGTTATCGTATTCTCGGCCGAGCTGCGTCGCCAGGTCGAAGCGGAAGCCGTCGACATGGCACTCCTCGACCCAGTAGCGAAGCGAATCCATCACCATCTGCAACACGCGCGGATGGCGAAGGTTCATCGTGTTGCCGCAGCCCGTCGTGTCGAAATAGAAGCGCGGGTCCTCGGCCAGGAAGTAATAGTTGGCGTTGTCGATGCCGCGGAAGCTGAGCGTCGGGCCGAGATGGTTGCCCTCGGCGGTGTGGTTGTAGACGACGTCGAGGATGACCTCGATGCCGGCCTCGTGCAGCCGCTTCACCATCAGCCGGAACTCGTCGATGCCGTGGCCTGGCGAGATGTAGCGGGTGGCGGGCGCGTGATAGCAGAAGGTGTTGTAGCCCCAGTAGTTCGTCAGCCCCTTCTCGACCAGATAGCGGTCGTCGTAGAAGGCCTGCACCGGCAGCAACTCGATCGCGGTGACGCCGATCCTGACCAGGTGGTCGATCACGCGGGGGTCGCCCAGGCCGGCGAACGTGCCGCGCAGATTATGCGGCAGGTCGGGATGGCGGGCCGTCATGCCCTTGACGTGCGCCTCGTAGATGACCGTCTCGGCCCAGGAGCGGCGCGGCCGGATGTCCTCGCCCCAGGTGTGCGCGGTGTCGACCACCTGGCATTTCGGCATGACGAAGGCGCTGTCGCGGCGGTCGAAGCTGAAATCCTCGCGCGGCGAGCCGACGCGATAGCCATAGCAGGCGTCGTGCCAGCGCAGATCGCCGACCAGCGCCTTGGCATAAGGGTCGATCAGCAGCTTGTGCGGGTTGAAGCGGTGCCCGCGCGACGGCTCGTAGGGGCCGCTGACGCGGTAGCCGTAGAGCTGGCCGGGGCGGATGTCCGGGAAATAGCCGTGCCAGACCTCGTGCGTCTGCTCGGGCAGCGCGATGCGTTCGGTCTGGCGCCGGCCGTTCGGGTCGAACAGGCAGAGCTCGACCTTCTCGGCATTGGCCGAGAACAGCGCGAAGTTCACGCCCGACCCGTCCCAGGTCGCCCCGAGGGGATGCGGCAGGCCGGTGTCGACGCGCACATTCATTCAGTAATCACCAATTCAGGAAGTTGAGCGTCGATCTGGAATGGATCGGGCTTGAAGGGGGCGGGCAGGTTTTCGCTGAACGAAGATCGCGCCGCTCAGTTCCAATTCGGGACATGCGGCCGGCGCATGACCTAGCCCGCCCCGGGCGACAGCACGACGGTGCCGAGCGGCGGCAGGGTCAGCGAGGTCGAGGCGGGCCGGCCGTGCATCGGCGTGTCGGTCGCCTCGACCCGGCCCGCATTGCCGATGCCGCTGCCGCCATAGTCGGCGGCATCGGTGTTCAGCACCTCGCGCCAGACGCCGCCGTGCGGCATGCCGATGGCGTAGTCGTGGCGCACGACGGGCGTCATGTTGGCGACGACGACGACCGGATTGCCCTGCGCGTCGCGGCGTTCGAAGGAGAAGACCGATTGCTCGGAGTCGCCGCCCTCGATCCAGGCGAAGCCGGCCGGGTCGCAGTCGCGCTGGTGGAGCGCCGGCTCGTCGCGGTAGAGGCGGTTCAGGTCGCGCACCAGGCGCTGCAGCCCGGCATGCTCCGGCTGGTCCAGCAGGTGCCAGTCGAGGCTGCGGTCGTGGTTCCACTCGCGCTCCTGGCCGAACTCGCCGCCCATGAAGAGCAGCTTCTTGCCGGGATGCGTCCACATGAAGCCGTAATAGGCGCGCAGGTTGGCGAACTTCTGCCAGCGGTCGCCCGGCATCTTGCCGAGCAGCGAGCCCTTGCCGTGCACGACCTCGTCATGGCTGAGCGGCAGCACGAAGTTCTCGGAGAAGGCGTAGACCAGGCCGAAGGTCATCTGGTGGTGGTGGAATTTCCGCCAGGCCGGGTCCTTCTGCATGTACTCGAGCGTGTCGTGCATCCAGCCCATGTTCCACTTGAAGTCGAAGCCGAGGCCGCCCTCGTCGACGGGCTTGGAGACGCCGGGAAAGGCGGTCGATTCCTCGGCAATGGTCAGCCGGCCGGGCGTGCGCTCGGAGATCAGGTGGTTGGTGGATTTCAGGAACTCGATCGCGTCGAGGTTCTCGCGCCCGCCATAGATGTTCGGGACCCACTCGCCGGGATTGCGCGAGTAGTCGAGGTAGAGCATGGACGCGACCGCATCGACGCGCAGCGCGTCGATGCCGTACTGCTCGAGCCAGAAGAGCGCGTTCGAGCGCAGGAAGTTCTGCGACCTCGGTCCGGCCGAAATTGTAGATCAGCGTGTTCCAGTCCTTGTGGAAGCCGAGCCGCGGGTCCTCGTGCTCGTAGAGCCGCGTGCCGTCGAAGCGGGCGAGCCCGTGCGCGTCCGAGGGGAAGTGCGCGGGCACCCAGTCGATGATGACGCGCAGCCCCGCCTCGTGGCAGGCGTGCACCAGGCGGCGGAAGCCGTCCGGGTCGCCGATAGCGCGCGGTCGGCGCGAAAAGGCCCGTCGGCTGGTAGCCCCAGGAGCCGGTGAACGGGTGCTCGGAGACCGGCAGGAACTCGAGATGCGTGAAGCCCATCTCGGTCGCGTAGGAGACGAGGTCCTCGGCCAGCTCGTCATAGCTGAGGATCCGGTCGCCATCGCCGCGCCGCCACGAGCCGAGATGCACCTCGTAGATCGACATCGGGCACTCGCGCGCCTCGATGGCGGCCGGGCGCGTGCCGCGCGAGGCGGGCTCGGCCAGCTTGTGGACGATCGAGGCTGTGCCGGGGGCGAGCTCCTGGCGGAAGCCGACCGGGTCGGCCTTGAGGATCGGGTTGCCCTGCGAGCCGAGCAGCTCGAACTTGTACTTGGCGCCGGGCCCGACGCCGGGCAGGAACATCTCCCACACGCCCGCGCCGAAGCGCTGGCGCATCGGGTGGCGGCGCCCGTCCCAGAAGTTGAAGTCGCCGACGACGCTGACGCGCCGCGCGTTCGGCGCCCAGACGGCGAAGGTGGTGCCCTCGACGCCCTCGTGCACCGTCGGATGGGCGCCGAGGCGGGTCCACAGCTCGGCGTGCCGGCCCTCGGCCAGCAGGTACTCGTCCATCTCGCCCAGCACGGGGCCGAAGGAATAGGGATCGCGCACCGTCCAGTCGCGGCCGTCGCCCGAAAAGACGAGGCAGTACTCGAACGGCTCGTCCCGGTCGTCGAGCAGCGCGGCGAAAACGCCGCCCGAGTGGACCTTGTCGAGCGTCGCGATGTGCTGGCCGTCGGTGCCGGTGATGACCGCCTCGTGGGCGCCCGGGTCGAAGGCGATGATCCTGAGCCCGCGGTCGCTCTCGTGCAGCCCCAGCCAGCGGAAGGGGTCGCGCAGCCGGCCGTCCGCGATCTCGGCGGCGATCTCGGGCGGCAAGATGGGGGCCGCCATTTCGGCGGTGGTCAGTGTCCTGACAGGCATGGGTCAGCTCTCCTGGTCGAGCAGGGCGAGGACGCCGCGCACCGGGATCGACAGCCAGGCCGGGCGGTTGGCCGCCTCGTAGCCGATCTCGTAGAACGCCTTCTGCAGCATCAGCAGACGCAGCACGTCCTCGGCGTTGGAGGGGATGGTCTCAAGATTTCTCGGTGGCCTGCGCATAGCCCTCGCGGAAGCGGCGGACGGCGCGGTCGCGCCAGGTCCAGGCCAGCGCCTCGGCCTCGGGCGTCTGCCGGCCGAGGGCGCGCAGCTTGTCGATGGCGGCGAAGGCGGCGTAGTCGAAGCTGCGCAGCATGCCCGCGACGTCGCGCAGGGGCGAGCCCTTGGCGCGGCGCTCGTCCATCGTGCGGCGCGGCTCGCCCTCGAAGTCGATGAGGTAGAAGTCGCCCTGGCTGACCAGCACCTGGCCGAGGTGATAGTCGCCGTGGATGCGCGACTTCTTGCCCTGCGGCTTGATCTTGCCGAGCCGGTCGATCAGGTCCAGCGCCTCGTCGCGGCGGCCGAGCAGAAGCTGGGCGTCCTCGCTTTCCGCTCCGCGCATGCGGCGGAACGCGTCCTCGGCCTGGGCGCGCGTGTCGGCGGCCCATTCGGCGATGTCCTCGGCCGCGACGGGCTCGAGCGAGAAGGCCGGATCGTCGGTCGGCGTGGCGAAGGCCTGGTGCAGCTCGCCCGTTCGCCGGCCCAGGATGCGCGTGAGGTCGAGCGGATAGGGGAAGCCGTCCTCGTCCTCGGCTTCCTGGCCCTCGCGGTCGGGCAGGTGCGTCGCCTCCTCGGGCGGCGCGGAGGGGGGCGTCTCGGATCCGGCCAGCGCGCGGTCCTCGAGCTCGCGGCCGAGCGCTTCGACCATGGCCTTCCAGCCATCGCCCTGGTTCGGCACGAAGGCGAAGCAGGCGGCGATCGTCGCCGGCTCCTCGCCCTCGCGGGCGATCGTCGCCTCGCCGAGGAAGGCGGGGGTGTTGGGATAATGCGCCACCTCGGTCAGGAAGCGGCCGACCTCGATGTCGGGCTGCCGCCCGGGGCGCAGCCGGCGGTAGATCTTCAGAAGCCCCTTGTCGCCGAAGGCGATCGAGACGTTCGACTGCTCGACGCCGAGCGCGCGGGCCTCGTTGACCTCGTCCAGCTCCTCGATGCCAGCCGCGCCCTCGGCGCGGAAGCTGAGCCCGCCGCCCTCGGCCGACTGGCCGGCGCGCATGGCGTCGACCACGGCCTCGGCGAAGCTCGGGTCGCGCGCGGCGTCGATGAAGGCGCCCAGCCGGTTGGTGCGCCGCACCTTCGCCAGCGTGGCGCCGAGCGTCGGTGCGCCGAAGCGGACATGCTCCTCGCCCCACAGCGTATGCAGCGGCATGAAGTAGAGTTGGGCGCCGCTGTCGGCGGTCTCGACCTCGGCCACCGAGAGGCAGAAGCCCTCGGACACCATCGGGCCGGGCCGCAGGCCCGCCCGGCGAATGCGCTCGCCCTTGGCGCCGTACCAGCGCTGGAGCTGCAGGAACTCGGGCAGCACCTCGCGCGCCAGCCTGTCGCGGTTCTCGTCGGTCAGGATGGCGTCGCAGGTCGTGCCGCGGCAGGTCAGCGTGATGAACTCGGGCAAGATTTCCTGGTGCGGGCTGTGCCATTCGGGCAGCGTCTCGGCGGCGGCCAGCTGGAACCAGAAAAAGCCGTAGGGCGGCAGGGTCAGCATGTAGGGCAGGTCGCCGATCGGCGGGAAGGTGATGCCCCCCTCCAGCTCGACGGGGACGCGGCTGCGGTATTCTGAGAGGTCGAGCTCCACGGCCTGCGCGCTGCGGCTGACGTTGAAGACGCAGAGCAGCACTTCGTCGTCATGGGTGCGCGTATAGGCCAGTATCTTGCGATTGCGCGGATAGATGAAGTCCAGCCGGCCGCGACCGAAGGCCCGCTGGCGCTTGCGGATGCGGATCATCCGCTTCATCCAGTTGAGCAGCGAACCGCTGTTCGAGCCCTGTGCCTCGACGTTCAGGCCCTGGAAGCCATAGACCGGGTCCTGGATCGTCGGCAGATAGAGCTGCTGCGGGTTGGCGCGGCTGAAGCCCGCGTTGCGGTCGGCCGACCACTGCATCGGCGTGCGCACGCCGTCGCGGTCTCCGAGGTAATAGTTGTCGCCCATGCCGATCTCGTCGCCATAGTAGACGATGGGCGTGCCGGGCATCGAGAACAGCATGCCGTTCAGCAGCTCGACCTTGCGCCGGTCGTTGTCGAGCAAGGGCGCGAGGCGGCGGCGGATGCCGAGATTGATGCGCGAGCGGCGGTCGGAGGCGTAGAACGACCACATGTAGTCGCGCTCCTCGTCCGTCACCATTTCGAGCGTCAGCTCGTCATGGTTGCGCAGGAAGATCGCCCACTGGCAGTTCTCCGGGATCTCGGGCGTCTGGCGGAGGATGTCGGTGACGGGATGCCGGTCCTCCTGCGCCAGCGCCATGTACATGCGCGGCATCAGCGGGAAGTGGAAGCCCATGTGGCACTCGTCGCCGTCGCCGAAATAGGGGCGCGTGTCCTCGGGCCACTGATTGGCCTCGGCCAGCAGCATCTTGTCGGGATAGCTGCGGTCGAGCTCGGCGCGGATCTTCTTCAGAACCTCGTGCGTCTCGGGCAGGTTCTCGTTGTTCGTGCCGTCGCGCTCGACCAGGTAGGGGATCGCGTCCAGCCGCAGCCCGTCCACCCCCATGTCGAGCCAGAAGTGCATGACCTTCAGCACCTCGTCCAGCACGGCCGGGTTGTCGAAGTTCAGGTCCGGCTGGTGGCTGAAGAAGCGGTGCCAGAAATAGGCCTCGGCCTCGTCGTCCCAGGTCCAGTTCGACTTCTCGGTGTCGGTGAAGATGATCCGCGTCTCGGGCCACTTCGCGTCGGTGTCGGACCAGACATAGAAGTCCCGCTCCGGGCTGCCCGCCGGCGCCTTGCGCGCGCGCTGGAACCAGGGGTGCTGGTCGCTGGTGTGGTTGATGACGAGCTCGGTGATGACCCGGATGCCGCGGCTGTGCGCCTCCTCGACGAAGCGCTGGAAGTCCTCCATCCGCCCGTAGCTGGGGTTGATCGAATTGTAGTCTGCGATGTCGTAGCCGTCGTCGCGCAAGGGCGATGGATAGAACGGCAACAACCAGATCGTGTTGACCCCGAGCTCGGCGACATAGTCGAGCCGCTGGATCAGGCCCGGAAAGTCGCCGATCCCGTCATTGTTCGAGTCCTGGAAGGCCTTGATGTGCAGCTGGTAGACGATCGCGTCC
Source organism: uncultured Bacillaceae bacterium (assembly GCA_963763245.1). GTDB lineage: Bacteria > Pseudomonadota > Alphaproteobacteria > Rhodobacterales > Rhodobacteraceae > Thermohalobaculum. The sequence goes on along the minus strand of CAVXNU010000011.1, from coordinate 19,434 downwards.
TTGTACCAGTCATGCGTGTCGAGCGTGACCGGGGCGGAGGCGATAGCGGCGGATGCGTCGGCAGGCGTCATGCGTGCGCCGCCGTCGGCGTTGCGGCCGGGCTGTGGGCCGGGTTCCGGAGCGTCCAGATGGCGTAGGGGCGGTCGTGCGGCGTCAGCCAGACGTGCTGCGTCTTGCCGTGCCATTGGAAATCGGCGCCCGTCACCTCGTCATGCGCGTCGATCGTCGCGTACTCGGGCAGATCGAATTCCCAGAGCGGCACTTCGAAAGGCCCTCCTTGGTCGTTATGCGGATCGAGGTTCACCGCGAAGAGCATGAAGTCCGACAGGTCGGGTGTGAACTTGCCGTAATAGAGCACGTGGTCGTTCCAGCAATTGTAGAAGCGCAGGCCCTCCATCTGGCGCAGCGCCGGGTGCTCGGCGCGCAGCCGGTTGATCAGCCGGATGTCGTCCTTGATGTGGCCGGGGCGGTCGAAGTCCCAGACGCGGAGCTGGTATTTCTCGCTGTCGAGGTACTCCTCCTTGCCCGGCACCGGCGTGCCCTCGCAGATCTCGAAGCCGTTGTAGAGGCCCCAGTTCGTGCTGAGCGAGGCGGCCAGGATCGCCCGCGTGCGATAGCCGGGTCGACCGCTCGTCTGCAGCGGCACCGGGTTGATGTCGGGCGTGTTGACGAAGAAGTTCGGCCGCATGACGTAGGGCATGTCGCCCGTCGTCAGCTCGGTCAGGTACTCCGTCAGCTCCTGCTTGGTGTTTCGCCAGGTGTAATAGCTGTAGGACTGGGTGTAGCCGACCTTGCCCAGGCGCTTCATCATCTTCGGCCGCGTGAACGCCTCGGCCAGGAAGATGGCGTCCGGGTGCTCGGCCTGCACCTCGCCGATCATCCACTCCCAGAAGGGCAGGGGCTTGGTGTGCGGGTTGTCGACGCGGAAGATCTTCACGCCGTGCCCGATCCAGAACAGCACCACGTCGCGCAGCGCGTACCAGAGCGAGGGAATTGCGTCGCGATAGAAGTGGACGTTGACGATGTCCTCGTACTTCTTCGGCGGGTTCTCGGCGAACTTGATGGTGCCGTCGGGGCGCCAGTCGAACCACTCCGGATGCTCCTTGATCCAGGGATGGTCGGGCGCGCACTGGATGGCGAAGTCGATGGCGATCTCGAGACCGTGCTCGGCGGCGGCGTCGACCAGCCGCTTGAAGGCGTCGAAGTCGCCGAGCTCGGGGTGCAGCGCGTCGTGGCCGCCCTCGTCCGAGCCGATGGCGTAAGGGCTTCCCGGATCGTCGGGCGCCGGCGTCAGCGAGTTGTTGCGCCCCTTGCGGTTCGTCCGGCCGATCGGATGGATCGGCGGGAAGTAGAGCACGTCGAAGCCGAGGTCGCGAATATACGGCAGCCGCTGGATCACGTCGTCGAAGGTGCCGTGCCGCTGCATGTCGAAGGACATCGAGCGCGGCATCAGCTCGTACCAGGCGCTGACCAGCGCCTTCTCGCGGTCGATCCAGACGGGCAGCCAGCGCTCGGTCGTCAGATTCGTCCGGATGCCGGCGCGGCGCATCAGCGCCGTCGTGTCGCCGTTCATCAGGATCGAGAACGCCTCGCCCTCGCTGGCGTTCTCGAGCCGGGCGTGGACGTCGCGCAGGGCGGCGGCGTCCTCGTCCGAGGCGTGGTCGTGGCCCTTGGCGGTCTTCTCGATCAGCAGCCGGCCTTCGATCAGCTCGAGCGAGATCGGCACGTCGGCGGCATGTTTTTTGGCCACCTCGCCCTGCCACGAGGCGAAGAGGTCGCGCCAGGCGACGATGCGGAACTCGTGCGCGCCGATGTCGTCGAAGACGGCCGTGCCGCGCCAGCGGTCGTTGATGACAAAGCGCATGCGCGTCTCGCGCCAGTCCTCCTCGCCGACGCGGCGGGTCTGCAGCGCGGCATCGATCTTGTCGTGGCCGTCGCAGAATATGTCGGCCTCGATCATGAACAGACGCCCAGCCACGCCCTTTGCCGGGAAGCGGCCGCAATTGATCGAGGGCGAAATGCTCTCGATCGCGATGCGCTGGGCAGCCAGTTGCTGCAGCCGCTCCTCGGGCGCCTCGTCAGGGACGGTCGAAAAGGCAGCGCTGTGCTGCGAGAAGAGCTTCATGTCGAAACTTCCATCTGCGAACGACCGCCTTTTAGGGAATCGAATCGCGCTGGGTCAAATCGGGGGTCAAATTGCGGGACAAATTGAGGGTCTCGGCGGCCGCCGGGCAGCACTCGCGCCAAAGCATATGCGTTCATCACCCAACCCCCTGGAGAATTGACCTTCGGTTGCCAACGCGAGGCGTGTGGGATGGTTCCGGCTGCGGCCGGATGCCCCTTCGGCGCAGGCGGACGGTGCCGAGAATGCTGGCGGATGTGGCACGGCCGGGCCATGATTGCCCACGCGGAAAAGCGACGCTCAACCGTTCGGTAGCCGTTCGCAGGACAAGACGCCGCAAGAGCAAGAGTGCGGCGAGAGGGCAGGCATGGACATTCTCGTTACCGGGGCGGCGGGCTTCATCGGGTTTCACGTCGCCCGGGCGCTGATCGCGCGTGGCGACCGGGTCGTCGGCTTCGACTGCGTCAACGCCTATTACGACCCGGCGCTGAAGGAGCGCCGGCTTGAGCTGCTCGCCGAGGGGGCCAGGACCGCGCAGGGCACCTTCGAGTTCGTGCGCGCCGACCTGGCCGATGCCGAGGCGGTGCATGCCGCCTTCCGCGGTCATGGCTTCGAGCGCGTCATCCACCTCGCCGCGCAGGCCGGCGTGCGCCACAGCCTGGAGCATCCGCACGACTATGTGACCGCGAACGTGGTTGGTTTCCTCAACATTCTCGAGGCCTGCCGGCATGCCGGAACCGAGCACCTGACCTATGCGTCGACCTCGTCCGTCTATGGCGCGAACACCCGGATGCCGTTTTCCGAGCATGACGGCGTCGACCATCCGCTGCAGTTCTACGCCGCGACCAAGCGCGCGAACGAGCTGATGGCGCATGCCTACAGCCATCTGTTCCGGCTGCCGACCACCGGGCTTCGGTTCTTCACGGTCTATGGTCCCTGGGGCCGTCCCGACATGGCGCTGTTCCTGTTCACCAAGGCGATCCTGGCGGGCGAGCCGATCAAGATCTTCAACCACGGCAACCACACGCGCGACTTCACCTATGTCGCCGATATCGCCGAGGGGGTGATCCGCGCCTCGGACCAGGTGGCCGAGCCGAACCCGAGCTGGTCCAGCGAGGCGCCGGACCCGGCCACCTCGAATGCGCCCTTCCGCATCTTCAACATCGGCAACAACACGCCCGTGAAACTCGGCGAGTACATCGCCGCCATCGAGGAGGCCGTCGGGCGCGAGGCGATCAAGGAGTACCTGCCGCTGCAGCCGGGCGACGTGCCCGACACGTTCGCGGATGTCTCCGAGCTCGCCGCCGCCGTCGGCTATCGGCCAGCGACCCCCGTCCGCGAGGGCGTGCGGGCCTTCGTCGACTGGTATCGGAGCTATTACGGCGTGTGAGCGCTCTGGTCGGGGCGGCAGGATTCGAACCTGCGGCCCTCTGCTCCCAAAGCAGATGCGCTACCAGACTGCGCTACGCCCCGACGCGCCGCCCGGATAGCGCGATCCACCGCTTGCAGCAAGGCCGGTCAGCGCGCGGCGGCTGCGGCCCGCACCGCTCCAGCCAGCTCGCGCGACAGGCCGTCGCGGCAGGAACGGACGCGAGCGCCCGCCGTTAGTCGCCCACAAGTAGATCGTCCTATAGCGTAGGGAGGACCAGAATGGTTACCACCGTTGGTTCGGGAAGCGATTTCCGGACAGTCGTCGAAAACATGATCATGCTCGAGCACGATGCCATCGCCGCCTATACGGCGACCATCGAGCGGCTCGACAGCGCCGCGCACAAGGCCAGGATCACCGAGTTCCGCGGCGACCACGAGCGCCATATGCGCGAGCTGCACGACATGGCGCGAGCCTGCGGCGCGAACATCCCGGCCGAAGGCGACATGAAGCAGATGCTGACGACGGGCAAGGTCAAGCTCGCCAACCTGATGGGCGGCGACAGCGCGCTGCTGAAGGCGATGAGCTCGAACGAGAACGACACCATCCAGGCCTATCAGCAGGCTTCCGAGAACAGCGCCATCCCCGCCGAGCATCGTCCGGTGTTCCAGCGCGGGCTCGAGGACGAGCGCAAGCACCAGGCCTACATGGACAGCGCCGCCCAGCAGGCGGCCTGACGGGACAGACAGCGGCCCAGGCGCGCGTGCCCTGCGACGGGCACGCGCGCATCAAGTGAATTCCGGTTGTATCGAGGAGTGGCGTTGCCATGTTCTACCATTCCAGCAAGCTTCAGTATCACGTCCGGGTCGACAGGCCGGACCCCCAGTTCGCCAAGTTCCTGCAGCAGGCGATCGGCGGGGTCGAGGGCGAGATCCGCGTCGCCATGCAGTATTTCTTTCAGGCGATGGGCGCGCGCGGCGAAAAAAAGCACCGCGACCTCATCATGATGACCGCGACCGAGGAGCTGAGCCACATCGAGTTCCTCGGCCACGCTGTCGCGTTGAACCTCGAGGGCGCGCCGGTCACCGCGCAGGAGGAGGCGGCGAAGGACCCGCTCGTCCACGCGATCATGGGCGGCATGAACCCGCGGCACATCCTGTCCTCGGGCCTGTCGGCGATGCCCGTCAACTCGAACGGCATCCCATTCGACATGAGCCACGTCTACGCGACGGGCAATCTTGCCGCCGACATGATGGCGAACGTAACCGCGGAGGCCGGCGGCCGCGTGCTCGCCTCGCGGCTCTACAATATGACTGACGACAGGGGCATGAAGGACATGCTGTCCTTCCTCATCGCCCGCGACACCATGCACCAGCAGCAGTGGCTGGCCGTGCTGGAAGACATCGGCGGGCTGTCGGCGCAGCTGCCGATTCCGAACTCGACGCCCGAAGCGCACGAGAACGTCGAGCACAGCTACTACTTCCTCAACACCTCGCTCGACGAGCCGACGCCGCAGGGTCCCTGGATGTCGGGCCCGTCGCTCGACGGTCGCTCGCAGTTCTCGGCGCGCGACAAGGCCGAGCCCATCGGCCAGGAGCCGAGCCTCGGCAAGGCCAAGCCGAAGTCCGGGGCCCAGAAGGCACAGGTCGGCTGAAACAAAGGAGGCCCGAGCATGAGCACCGAGCTCGAATTCAGACCGCAACGCTACAAGCGCCCCTACCGTTCGCGCCATGACGGCCGCCGGGAGCGCGACTATCGCGAGGCGCTGGCGTCGCCTTGGGTCGTGCTCGGCCTCGGGGCCCTCGCCGGCGTGGCGACGGCATATTATTTCTCGTCGGGCGACGGCCAGGCGCGGCGTCTTCGTGACGACGCGCCGCGCCGGGCCGCGCGGCGGCAGCCAGGGCGGTACGCGATCGTTGGCCGCACGGTGACGATCGCCAAGCCCCGGTCCGAGCTCTACGCCTTCTGGCGCGAGCCCTCGAACCTCGCTTTCATGGAAAACATCGAGCGGGTGGAGAAGGTCGGCGAGAGCCGCATGCGATGGACGGTCGCCGCGCCGGCCGGCGGCTCGGCAATGATCGAAACCGAAACCGTCGAGGCGCGCAAGGACGAGCTTTTCGCCTGGCGTTCGGTCGAGGGGTCGGACATCGAGATGCACGGCCGAATCGAGTTCCGCGACGCGCCGCACGGCCGCGGCACCGAGGTGACGGCCGAGATCGAGTACGTGCCGCCTGGCGGCACGCTGGGGCAGACCGTCGCCAAGCTGTTCCAGCGCGAGCCGAACGTTCAGGTCCGCCACGACCTCAAGCGCCTGAAGATGCTGCTCGAGACGGGCGAGATCGCCACCAACCGCAACCGCAAGCACGCCGATTGAGGAGGCTGCCCCATGCGCGCCCTGACCTACCACGGCACCCATGACGTGCGCGTCGACACGGTGCCCGATCCCGAGATCGTCAATCCCCGCGACGCCGTCATCGAGGTGACGTCGACGGCGATCTGCGGCTCTGACCTGCACCTCTATGACGGGGTCATCCCCGGCGTCTGGACGGGCGACATCCTGGGCCACGAGTTTATGGGCCGGGTCGTCGAGACCGGGCCGAAGAGCACGCTGAAGAAGGGCGACCGCGTCGTCGTGCCCTTCACCATCTCCTGCGGCGCCTGCTTCCACTGCCGCCAGAAGGAGTTCTCGGCCTGCGACAACTCGAACCCGGTCGAGAACCAGGACGTCTCCGAGACGCTCTACGGCCACGCCATGAGCGGCCTCTTCGGCTATTCGCACCTGACGGGCGGCTATCCGGGGGGCCAGGCCGAATACGTCCGCGTGCCCTTCTCGGATGTCGGCCCGATCGTCATCCCTGACGGGCTCGACGACGACAAGGTCCTGTTCCTCTCCGACATCCTGCCGACCGGCTGGATGGCGGCGGACAATGCCGACATCGGCGAGGGCGACGTCGTCGCCGTCTGGGGGTGCGGGCCCGTGGGCCTCTTTGCGGTGCAGAGCGCCAAGGCGATGGGCGCGGCCAAGGTGATCGCCATCGATCACCATCCGCGCCGGCTCGAGCTTGCCCGCCGCCTCGGCGCCGAGGTGATCGACTACACGCAGACGGGCGTGCTCGAGGCGCTGATGGAGATGTCGGGCGGCATCGGTCCCGATGCGGTGATCGACGCCGTCGGCATGGAAAGCCACGGCTTTGCGCCTGACAACGTGCTCGACGTGGTGAAGCAGACCATCGGCATGGGCGCCGACCGCATCCATGCGCTGCGCGAGGCGATCACCGCCGTGCGCAAGGGCGGCCGCGTCTCGATCCCGGGCGTCTATGGCGGGATGTCGGATAAGTTCCCGACGGGCGCCCTGATGGAAAAGGGCCTGCAGGTGCGCACCGGGCAGACGCATGTGCAGCGCTATATCAAAGAGCTGCTGGAGATGATCCAGGATGGCAAGCTCGACACGACCTTCCTGATCAGCCATCGCCTGCCGCTCGAGGAGGCACCGACCGGCTACGCCAACTTCCACTCGAACCAGAACGATTGGACCAAGGTCGTGCTGAAGACCGAAAGGGCCGCCGCATGAGCCGTGGCCTCGCCGTCGTCACCGGTGCCTCGTCGGGCATCGGCTTCGAGCTCGCCCGCTGCTGCGCGGCGGACGGGTTCGATCTGATCGTCTGCGCCGACGAGCCAGCGATCGAAGCGGCGGCCGCCCGGCTGCGCAATGGCGTGTCGGTCACGCCCGTCCAGGCGGACCTCGGCACCAGCGAGGGCGTGCAGCGGCTGATGGACGCCCTCGATGCGCACGAGATCGACATCCTGATCGCCAATGCCGGGATCGGCGCGCGGGGCGCCTTTCTCGACCAGCGGTGGGATGAGACGCGGGCCGTCATCGACCTGAACGTCCGCGGGACGCTGCTGCTGCTCCACCGCGCGGGGCAGAAGATGCGCGCCCGCGGCAGCGGCCGGATCCTCGTGACGGGGTCCATCGCGGGCTACATGCCGGGCAGCTTCAACGCGGTCTATAACGCCTCGAAGGCGTTTCTCGACAATTTCAGCTTCGCCCTTGCCGACGAGCTGAACGAGAGCGGCGTGAGCGTGACTTGCCTGATGCCCGGCCCGACGGACACCGAATTCTTCGAGCGGGCCGGCATCGAGGACACGCAGCTCGCGCAGATCAACCAGAAGTCGGAGCCCTCGGACGTTGCCCGGCGCGGCTACGATGCGATGATGCGCGGCGACCGCGAGGTGGTGCCAGGGCTGATGAACAAGATCCAGACGAGCCTGGCAGGCGTCGTGCCCGAGAGCTGGGTCGCCGCAGTCCACCGCTCGATGGCGAGGCCGGGCAGCGGCGGCGACTGACGCGCTCCGCCGCGCCGGCCTGTGCTGCGATGCTGCCGTATAAGCCGCTGGACAGCGTGTGCGCCATGCCCTATCTGCGTGGCGCACCCGCAAAGGGCATGCCCAGGTAGCTCAGTTGGTAGAGCAGCGGACTGAAAATCCGCGTGTCGGTGGTTCAAATCCGCCCCTGGGCACCATCCCTGCTCCGAGAAAAGCGCTAAATCTGGCCCATTCATCTCTGAATCTCCTCTACAGCTTGACTCGCCCGACATGGCGCAGGCGAGGCGACAATCCGGCCTCTCTCCCGTGGGATGCATCGGGGATGCAAAGTAGCGCGGCTGTGTTGCCATTCTGGATCCGAATTGCGCGGCCGTCGAGCACTGAGATCTGAAACGCGCTCGCCTTGATCCGATTTCTCTCCATCAGGGCGCAGAAGCAGATTTTGTTCCGTTGGCGTTTCCGGCGAGCGTGACGCGATCCGACCTCCTCCACGATACCGCGGAGGATCCAAGATGACAGTCACCAAGCATTCCCGATCCGGCTCAACGCCTCATCAAAATCCGGCAGCTCACGGAACTGACCGCCCGCTCGCGCGCATCGATCTATCGTGACGCCGCGGCCGGTCGCCTCCCACAGCCGATCAAGATCGGTGCCTCGTCGCGCTGGCGCTATGGCGACGTGATCGCTTTCATCGCGGCGATGGAGGCGAGGTCACGCGACACATGACCCGGGCGCTTGCAGGATCGCGCCGATACCCAGCTCAATGCCTTCGAGACCAGGCAGGTGCCGAAAGGCCGTTAGGCGGGCCGAGTTCCCCGCCAATGGGCAAATGTGAGTTTGCGAGGTCCGGCGTGGCCCTCCGGGACCAGCGGCATTCACCGGAGGTTGAAGCGACCGGGCGGCCCGTCGGCACACGAGGGATTGACTTTCTGGAGAGTCTGGGAGAAAATAGGTCCCAATTCCAGCCCGCATGGAGAGCCGCGAACCATGGCCTTCTCTCAGTCCCCCGCCTTCCGTCTCTGACTCTCACCCGCACCTTCATGTTGCCGGCGAGCAGTGCCCTTTCTGCGGCCAGGACATTCCCGAGGAAAAACTCGAAGAGATCAGCGGGAGGATCACCGCGCGCGAACAGGAGCGCCTTTCCGAAGCGGTGGCCCGCCTTCAGGAGCAGTACAACCGGGAAAAGACCCAAGCCGAGGCGAAAGCGAGAGCCGAGCTGGAGCAGGCAAGGCGCCAGGCGGCCGAGCAGGCCGAGCGGCTGAAGGCCGAAGCGTCAAGCCGCGAAGCCGCCGCGCGGGAGCAGGCCCGGAAGGAAGCCGAGGAGGCCGCCGCCGCCGGGCTCGCGGCCGCGCGGAAGGCTCGCGAAGAGAAGGAGGTCGAGCTCGCCGCGAAGATTGCCGAGGAGGCCGGAGCCAGGAAATCGGCGGAGGAAGCGAGCGCCGCCCTGACGCTTCAGCTCGGCCGGCTCCGGACGGAAAAGGAAGCAGCGCTTGCCAGAGCGGCGGCGGATGCCGCCGAGCGGGAAAAGCTGGTCCGCGCCGAGGCCACGGCCGCGGCCGAGGAGGCCATGAAGGAGCGGCTTGCGACCGCCGAAGAGGGCAGGCAGGCCGCCGAGCGGGCGAGGGCCGAGGCCGAAGGAACTCTGCGCGCGCAGCTCACGGCTGCAACAGAGCAAATCCAGATCCTGAAGGAGAACCACGCCGGCGAGATCAACAACCAGCGCGAAGCGCTGGAGAAGGGCAAGGAGGCGGCGGTCAACGCCGAGCGCGCGAGGAATTTCGAAGAGAAGATGCGGCTGGAGCGCAAGCTCAGCGACATGCAGCGGCAGCTTCAGCAGAAGACGGCCGACGAACATGGCGAGGGGGCGGAGCTCGAACTCCACGAGGTTCTGAAAGGGGCGTTCGAGGACGACCGGATCAGGCGCGTCCAGAAGGGCACGGCGGGCGCGGACATCATCCACGAGATCGTGCACAAGGGGAAGCTCTGCGGAAAGATCGTCTATGATTCCAAGAACCGCAGCGCCTGGAGGAGCGAGTACGCGACCAAGCTGCGCGCCGACCAGATCGCCGAGCGCGCGGACCATGCCGTCCTCTCCACGAACACGTTCCCGTCCGGCTCGAAGCAGCTCCACATCCAGGAGCACGTCATATTCGCCTGTCCGGCCCGCGTACTGGCGCTCGCCGAGCTGCTTCGCAACCACATCATCCAGACCCACGAGCTGCGCATCAGCAACGAGGCGCGCGAGGAGAAATCCGCCGCCCTTTACGCCTTCATCACCTCGGAGCGGTGCGGGCAGCTCCTCGACTCCATCGAGGCCCTGATCCGCAAGCTGGAGCAGATCGACGTGGACGAGCAGAAGGCGCATGCGAGCGTGTGGAAAAAGCGGGGCGAGCTGCTGCGCGCCGCCCTGAAAGCTAACGGCGACTTCTGTTTCGAGATCAGCCGCATCGTCGGCACCGCCGCGGCCACGGCCGCGGAGTAAGAGTCCATGACCAACGCCGAAGACGCCGCGGAGCGCGGCGGCCGCGTGATCGGCCTGCAGGAGCGAAGGCTCGGCAAGACGGTCCTTCGCACCTACCGCACGAAGCTCGATCTCGAGGACGTTCTTCCCAACGAGCGGCAGCCCCGGTTGGGGGCGAAGGAGGACGAAGAGCTTCAGCGGCAGATCGAGGCCAACGAGGGCTTGTTCGAGCCGCTGCTCGTGGAGCCGCATCCTGATCGCGCCGGCAAGTACCGGATCATCGACGGCGAGCGGCGCTGGACGAACTCGCGCATCCTGGTCGGGCAGGGGCGGGAGCAGTACAGGCAGATTCCGGTCGAGGTGACGGATCGCACCCTGACCGACGAGGAGCGCCTTCGCGTCTGGATTTACATTCACCGCCAGCGGCGGGAGTGGGACGCGAAGGAAAAGGAGATGGTCGCATACCGGCTGGTCGAGCTGGTCGGCCGCGCCGGGGCGGCGAACATTCTCGGCATCAGCGTCCGCGAGCTCGACAAGCTCGTGGACATTTTCGAGCTCTCTGAAAAATTCACCGGCCTGCGCGACCAGGGCGCGGCGATCACGTGGGCGCGCGAGCTGAAGGGCCTCAGCAGGAAGCTGGTGACGCCCTCCGTCGTGGAAGCGGTCGTCAGGAAGGTCAGCCAGCGCCGGATCACCAACTCGAAGGACCTGCGCAAGCTGCGCGCCATCCTCCCCGATCCGGTCGCCCGCGAGCATTTTCTCAGCGAGGACGGCGACCTTGAATTGGCGATGATGCGCCTCGGGCCGGCGGAGAAGAAGGCGAAGAGCGGCCTTGCCGGCGAGCTCGACTCCGCCGTTGACGCGATGATGCGCGTCCCCTGGACGACCCTCGCCGAACTCAAGGGCGACCCCGAAATCCTGAAAAAAATAGACGACGCGGAAGCGCTCCTGAAATCGCTCCGCAAGACGCTCTCTTCCTGAAGAGCGGGACAGGCGGGCAACATCCTTGGTTGGAAACAGACGAGAAGATTTCGATGAGCGCCGACGCCTACCTTCAGCAAATCCTTGCCCGCGAGACCGTCGACACAGGGCCGTCTTCCCCTGTGCGGGGCGTTCAGGCGCGCCTCATGCCGTCGCTGCAGGAATGGGCGGGAAAATATCTCCGCCAGGTTCAGCCGAGCGGGTCCTTCGCCAAGGGAACGGCCATCAGGAGCGGGACCGACATCGATCTTTTCGTCTCGGTTTCCGAGAACGTCCCCGATGCTATGCGGGACATCTACAACTCGCTCTGCAACAAGATGAGCGAGAAGGTCCTTCAGCCGAGAAAGCAGAACGTCTCCGTCAATGTGACCGTCAACGGCTATTCGGTCGATCTTGTCCCGGCGAAGCGCCAGAACTCCTACAGCGAGGATCACAGCCTCTACCGGCGCAGGGCCGATACCTGGACCAAGACAAACGTGGCGACGCATATCAGCCACGTCGCCCGCAGCGGCCGCGCCCCTGAAATCCGGGTCCTCAAGCTCTGGCGCGACCAGAAGGGCCTTGATTTCCCCTCTTTGATCTGGAGCTGACCGCCCTCACGGCGCTCGCCGGAGCGACCGGCGGGCTCTCGGATCGCGTCTGGAGGGCCTTCCACTACCTGCGCGACACCTTTCCGGGCGCGCGCGTGATCGATCCTGCCAACACCAACAACATCGTCTCCGACGATCTCTCCGCGGACGGCCGGGGAAAGATCAAGATCGCGGCCGTCGCGGCGCTCAAGGCGAGCGACTGGAGCCAGATCGTCAGATGAGCGCGTGGTCTCTTCCGAAGCTTCTCGCAGGCCTGCACGACAGCATCGAGCACCGGCTCAGGCTTGCCCGCGAGACGATGGGGCACCCGGTCTCCAAGGGGGATGCGAGCGAGGCCGTCTGGCTTGAGCTGCTCCAGACCTACCTTCCGCGCCGCTACCAGGCGGAGCGGGCGCACATCGTCGATAGCAAGGGCGCGTTCAGCAATCAGGTCGACGTTGTGGTCTTCGACCGGCAGTACTCGCCCTTCGTTTTCCATCACGAGGGGCAGATCGTGATTCCGGCCGAGAGCGTCTATGCTGTCTTCGAGGCGAAGCAGAGCGTTACGGCGGCCGAGATCGATTATGCGCACCGCAAGGCCGCGAGCGTCCGCCGCCTGCACCGCACCAGCCTCCCCATCCCGCATGGCGGGGGCACCTATTCTCCGAAGCCGCCTTCCCGGATCTCGCGGGCCTGCTGACCTTCGAGAGCGGCTGGAATCCTCCTCTGGGGCAGACGCTGATCGATCATCTGTGCGCCGGAGATGAGCAAAGCGGCCTCGACATCGGGTGCGTTGCCGCGCACGGCATCTTCACCTGCGACCGGGACGGCTGTTTCGCCGCGGTTCCGCAGGGCAAGGCGGCGACCGCCTTCCTCTTCGAGCTGATCGCTCGCCTTCAGGCGACGGCCACCGTCCCCATGATCGATGTCCGGGCCTATGCGCGTTGGCTAACCGCGCAGCCGGACCTGCCCGTCTCGCAAGACGGCGGACGAGCTGATTGAATGGCGAAGATCGTCAATCCCGTCCGCTTCTCGGATCACTTCGGCCTGGACAGCGCGCTTCTCGCCAACGCTGCCGTTCTGAATCCCACGCTGAATGCCGACACTGGCCTTTTCATTGATCCTTGCTGATCGGGGCAGCGCGCACCCTGAAATCAGCGAGGGGCGCCCGCGCCACCTACGAGGCGCATTTCGCGACCGTCATCAAGCTGCTCCGGGGCTCAAAGTGCCCCGGCGATGCCGCCTGGCGCAGCGCCCTCAGGCACCTGTCCTTCCCCGAGATCAAGTGGACCTGCCTCGGCTACGGGGCGCAGTCGGTCTCCGGCAGCGGGTCCGGCGCTGACATGACCGGCAGCGTCATCCAGACCGCAAAGCAGATCGTGGAGCTCGGCGTCGAAGACCCGGACCTGTTCGTGGCGATGGCGCTGTTCGAGGAGGGGTTCGGCCCCGACCGCATCAGCGACATGACCACCAACGTGATCTTCGGCGACCTGCTGCACTTCAACGCCCGCGTCCTCGACGGCCTGCCGGTGCCGCGCGAGGCCATGACCCTGCGGCTGCGCAACGGGAAGAGCTACGAGGCCGCCCTGCCGGTGAACCCGTATGTCAAGGGAGGGCGAGACCCGGTTGTCCTGGTCCCGGCCGACATCCTGCGGGACCTGCCTATCGCGAAGGACTGGTCGGACGTTGCCGACGCCGCCTCGAAGAACGAGGAGCTGCGCGGGCGCGTCAACGAACAGATCGCCCGGCTCTGGACGGCGAAGACCCTCAAGGACAAGGGCGAAATTCGCAGGTGGGCGCTTTCCGGAAAGGACGCCTTCGAAACCCTGCTCGAAATGCTCCACGGCGCTCAGCCGGCTGCCTACGACATGGCCGCGGACCCTCTCGGTGAACTTGTCTGGCGCAGGCTTGCCGCCACGCTCGCCGAGCATGAACCGTTTCGGCTCAAGGCTCCGCCGCAGCTCGATCTCCCCGGCGTCGTCAGCGTCGTGGAGCAGATCATCGAGCAGTTCCGATTCCTGATCGAGGACCGGCGCTTTTCGGAGGAGCTGTACCACGCCGGCAGGCCGCGCCCGGAAAAGGCGGCGCAGCGGCTGTTCTTCGCCGTCGCCCAGCCCCGTGCGATCATTTCCCTTCATGCTCGGAGGATACGGCCAATCTCCTTATGCCGCGAGCTTGACGGCCCTCGACGAGGGGAAAGTGGTTGAGGGCGAGTCCGAGCAACTTGACAACTCTGCTAACGGTCTTATATGGCCGTCAAAGCGCTTATATTGGTCATATCAGGCTGGCAATGTCGAATTTCCGAGCCCAGAGATCCTTGGCTGAACTTGGTCGCAACATCAAGCGCGCAAGGCTTGCGCGGAGCCTTGCGCGGCTCGATCTCGCGGAGCGCGCCAGCGTGTCCGAAAAGACGGTCCAGCGTCTCGAGTTCGGCGACCCCGGAGTGGGTATCGGCAATCTCGCCGCGATTTTGCGGCCCTGGGAGAGCCCGATGCCCTCGCACAGATCCTGCGCATCGAAGAAGATGCCGTAGGTCTCTCCCGCGCACTTGAGGCGCTACCCAAGCGAGGTAAGACCTTCAGGAAGCGCGCAGGGTCGGAGACCGGCGACGATCATGATGCCTCGGCGGAAGACGACGAAGGAACCGGGTTCTGATGGCCCGCCGCACCGAACAGAGGGCGGCCCGTGTCTGCCTTGGGAAGGCGCTCTTGCCGGTCGGAAGGCTTCGCTTCACGCATGAACCGCGCCGGCAGCATTCCGAGTTCCAATATCTCGAAAGCTGGCTCGAAGATGTACGCGCCTTTGCGCTTGCCCCAAATCTGCGGCTTGGGCCGGCGCCCTTCTATGCGTCGATGGGAGCCACGGGCGACCCGCGCGACAGCCTGCCGGCGGTTCTCCAGGATGCCACGCCAGACGCCTGGGGACGGCTCCTGATGGAGCGCGTCCACGGCGCGGGCCTCAGCGAGTTCGACATGCTCACCCTGTCGGACGACGCGACGCGCCAGGGCGCTCTTCGCTTCACGGACGAGAACGGCGAGGTCATCAGCGGGCATCGAGACCCGGTCCCGAACCTCATGCACCTCGATGCCCTTCGCGACGCTGCCGCCAGGATCGAGCAGCGCAAGGAGATGTCGAACGAGGATCTGCGCCAACTCGCCGGAGCCGGCGGCTCGATCGGCGGTGCGCGGCCGAAGGCAAACATCCAAGAGGGCGACACGCTCTGGATCGCGAAGTTCTCGTCTATCGGCGACCAGAATCCCATCGAGCGGATAGAGGTAGCAACGCTGCACCTGGCGCGGGAATGCGGCTTGCGGGCGCCGGATTCCCGTCTAATGCTCGAAAATACCGGATACCCTGTTGCTCTGATCCGACGTTTCGACCGGCGCGGACGCACGCGCATTCCCTACTTCTCGGCGCGCACTGCGCTCGATCGCTCCGGCGCGGAGCAGGGCTCCTACACGGAGATCGCCGAGGCGATCCGCGTGATCAGCAAGGCGGCACGAACCGACCTGCACGAGCTCTGGGCGCGCATGCTCTTCAATGTCCTGGTGACGAACACGGACGACCACCTGAAGAACCACGGCTTCATCTATGCTGGCGACGGTCTCTGGCGTCTTTCGCAGCTCTTCGACGTGAACCCGCAGGCGGAACGGCACCGCTACCTCAAGACGGCAATTATGGAAGGCGAGCCTTTCGCGGCGTCGATCGATCTTGCCCTGGCCGCGGCCGAGTTCTTCGACCTGGAGCAGGCGGAGGCACAGTTGCGTGCCCGCGACATGGCAACCCTAATCGCAGAGCGGTGGAAGGTCTTGATGCGGCAGTTCGGCGTCAGGGCCGAGGACCTACGGTCCCTTGAGGCCGCATTCGAGCATGACGATGCGGAGCGGGCTCGCGCGCTCTGACTTGCCAGGCGTCATGCGCGCGCCACCATGCGCGACATCCAGAGCTGGGTTCGCGCCGCCTGCCGAATCTCGCAGGCCGGGAATGCTCCGGTCCCATACAACGAGACGGGCCAGCGGCGCTGGTTTCTCCGCTGCGTCGCGGTTGCCACAGAACCTTCTCGTCCGCCACCGGCACCGCCGTCGAGCGCGCCAGCTGAAGAGCGGAAAGAAAGACATCGCGGACCCTCTACCGCATCATCTGTCGCCCGTGGCTCTATGCCAGGGCGAAAGTCGCCGCGAAGCTGGATCGGAGCTGGTCCGAGAGCAAAGTCGCCCGGCCCCGCGGACCGATGGATTCGCTTCCCGTCGCCGCAGAATAAGCTCTCGAGTAAACGTCGATACCTGATTGCAGGGCGGCGCCTCCGCCGCATACTCCGCCCCGGCGGCCGCCACCGGCAATGATGAAGCAGTCGAGCCGTCCGCTCCGTCATTTGGGTCCCACCACGCGGAATGCGTCAGCCGTCGACCTTCCCCAGTTCGGCCGCGCGGTTGCGCAACAGGCGTTTCGATCCAAGCTGCCAGATATTGATCGATCGGATCTCCGGTCAGTCTCGTCTGCACGAGATCGCCCAGCCCTGGCCCGGGTAGATCCGCCGCGGGCGCGCAGGGGCGTCTCAGGGGCTCGCGAAGTACGAAGCACGAGGGACGGGAAGGGCGGCGCCGACACCCAGGCGTGGAAGGCCGGGCCGAAGGCCGCGCTCCGCGCCTCCTCGCCCTCGCGGAACCAGTGGACAGCGTCAGCAGTGCCCGGCTCCCAGCGCGGCATCAGGTAGGCGCAACCGAGATAGGCTTCGCCCTCGCGGATCGTCCAGGCGAACGAGCGTCGCGCAAGAAACTCCCGCTCGTGCCAGGCGAGGTCGAGCAGGTTCCGCTCGAGCGTCAGCCCCTCGGGCCAGCTCCCGCCGTTGCGTGCTCCACGGTGATCCGACCACCGATTCCACGAACATCCGACCAGTCATTCCACGACCATCCGACCACCCGCTCCAGCGAGCATCCGACCGGGATGATCTGAGCGGGCATCGTCGTCTCGGGATGGGTCTGAGGCAGACCAGTTGCGCTACTCGGAAGCTGTTTCGACAGCGGAAGCGGGGCGCGATGAGGAGACTGCCGATGAGGAAGATCGAGGATGTGTTGCGGCTCCATGCGCAGGGCTTGTCGACGCGGCGCATTTCGCTCGCGACCGGTGTCGGCAAGACGACCGTCATCGAGTATCTGCGCCGGGCCGCGACGGCGGGCGTGTCCTGGCCGCTGCCCGAGGGACTGGACGAGGCGGCGCTGGAGCGGCTGCTCTTCCCGCCACCGCCGCCGGCGAAGGGGCGCCAGTTCGTTGAGCCGGACTGGGCGGCAACGCACCGGGAACTGAAGCGGCCGGGGGTGACGCTCGCGCTGCTCTGGGACGAGTATCGTGGCCAGCACCCGGACGGCTACGGCTACTCGGCCTTTTGCGAGCACTACCGCCGCTGGTCCGGGCGGCTCTCGCCAGTGATGCGCCAGCGCCATGTCGCGGGCGAGCGGATGTTCGTCGACTACTCCGGCACGAAGATGACGGTCATCGACCCGGCCACCGGCGCGGCGCATCCGGCGGAGATCTTCATCGCCGTGATGGGCGCCTCGAACATGACCTATGTCGAGGCGAGCTGGACGCAGGCGCTGCCCGACTGGATCGGCGCGCACACCCGCGCCTTCGCCGCGTTCGGCGCGGTGCCGGCGCTGGTGGTGTCGGACAACCTGAAGTCCGGCGTCATCCGGGCCTGCTTCTACGAGCCCGAGGTCAACCGCAGCTACGCCGAGATGGCGGCGCATTACGGGACGGCGATCCTGCCGGCCCGGCCCTACAAGCCGCGTGACAAGGCGAAGGTCGAGGTCGCCGTCCTGCTGGTCCAGCGCTGGATCGTCGCGCGGCTGCGCAACCGACAATTCTTCAGCCTCGAGGAGCTGAACACTGCCATCGGTGAGGAGGTCGCCCGCCTGAACGCCCGCGTCAGCCGTCACCTCGGCGCCTCCCGGCAGGAGCTCTTCGAGACGCTCGAGCGCCCGGCGATGCAGCCGCTGCCCTCGGAGCCCTTCGTCCATGCCGACTGGCGCAAGGCGACCGTCGGGCTGGACTACCACGTCCGGCTGGAGGGCCACCATTACTCGGTCCCGCACGACCTGATCCGACAGCAGCTCTGGGCGCGGCTGACCGCCAGCACCGTCGAGATCTTCCGCGGCGGCAAACGCGTCGCCTGCCATCGCCGCGCCGCTCCGGGCGACATGGGCGCCACGACGCTGAACGACCACATGCCGGCCAGTCATCGCCGCCATGCCGAGCTCACGCCGCAGATGCTGCGCGAGCGCGCCACTCGCATCGGACCCGCCACCGCGATCCTCGTCGACGTCATCCTCCGTGACCGGCCGCACCCCGAGCAGGGCTTCCGCTCCTGCCTCGGCATCCTGCGGCTGGCCCGAAGTCATGGTGCGGAGCGGCTCGAGGCGGCCTGCGGCCGGGCGCTCTCGATCAACGCGCGCACCCTGACCTCGGTGAGGTCGATCCTGCACAACCGTCTTGACGGCCGAGCGCCGGACCGGCCGCCCGAGGCATCGCCGATCACCCACGCCAACATCCGCGGCCCGCAATTCTTCCACTGACCAGAAGGAGACGCCCTTGCTGACCCATCCCACCCACGAGGCGCTGAGCGCGCTCAAGCTCGACGGAATGGCCGAAGCCTTCGCCGAGCTGATCACGCAAGATCGCGACCGCAGCCTCGATCCCGTCGCCTGGATCGGGCTGATGCTCGACCGCGAGCAGGTCCGGCGCGACACCCGCCGTTTCCAGTCGCGCCTGCGCGCCGCCAACCTGCGCCACGGCGACGCCTGCATGGAGGACGTGGACTATCGCACCTCCCGCGGCCTCGACCGCGCGCTGTTCCAGAGCCTCGGCAGCCCGGACTGGATCGACCGGCACCGCTCGGTCCTGATCACCGGGCCCTGCGGGGTGGGCAAGTCCTGGCTGGCCTGTGCGCTCGGCCATGCCGCGAGCCGCGCCGATCGCACCGTTCTCTATCACCGGCTGCCCAGGCTGTTCTCCGACCTCGAGCTCGCGCGTGGCGACGGGCGCTTCGAGCGGCTGTTCCGCAAGATCGCCCGCGTCGATCTTCTGATCCTGGACGACTGGGGTCCCGACCGCCTCACAGCGCCGCAGCGCCGCGACCTGATGGAGATCGTCGAGGAGCGCTACGGGCGGCGTTCGACGATCATCACCAGCCAGCTGCCGGTGGATACCTGGCACGAGGTCATCGGCGAGCCGACCTTCGCCGACGCCATCCTCGATAGACTGGTCCACAACGCCTACCGCCTCGCCCTCGACGGGCCGTCCCTGCGCAAGGCAGCCACCGAGAACGGCCGCGACATCCACGCGGGGGCTGCGACGTGAGACCGATCCCCACCCCGGCTTGCCCACCGGTCCCTCCCGCGCGCCCGACACCACCAGCCTTGTGGTGGGCGCGGCGCCGGGCGCGCGGGTCCCTCCCGTGGACAACCCTTCCCGCCAACGCCGCCATTGACCGCCGACATCGCCATCAACGATGAAGATCCTGCCTCGGACCGCCGTCGCCGACTGGTCGGATGCTCGTAGAGCAGCTGGTCGGATGTCGCTGGAATAAGCGGTCGGATGCCGTGGAATACGC
>CAVXNU010000010.1:0-470322 GCA_963763245.1 uncultured Bacillaceae bacterium | reverse complement strand
TCTGAGGTGAGCCGATGACCGAGGCCGAGATGACCGCGAAGCGCGACGCGCTGCTCGATGCGCGCTGGCGCGGCGTGCGCACGGTCGAGTTCGAGGGCCGGCGCGTCACCTATGCGACCGACGCCGAGATGGCCGCCGCCATCGCCGATCTCGAGCGCCGGATCGATGCCGCCAGGACCGGCGGCCGGCGGCGCATCGTGCGCACGACCGCGTCGAAGGGGCTCTGATGCTCGAAGCGATCACGCGATGGCGCCGGCGCGTCGGCGCGCTGGTCGGCGGCTTCGAGGCCGGCCAGTCCGGGCGCCGGCTCCGGCACTTCACGCCGAGCCGGGCGCACCTCAACACGCTCGTCGCCGCGGCGGGCGCCGACATCACCGCGCGGGCCCGCTGGCTCGCGCGGAACAACGGCTATGCCGCGAACGCGATCGAGAGCTGGGCCGGCAATGTCGTCGGCGCCGGCATCAAGCCGTCCTCGCTGATCCAGGACGCCGGCCTGAAGGCCGAGGTCCAGCGGCTCTGGCTCGACTGGACGGACGAGGCCGATGCCGAGGGCTTCACCGACTTCTACGGCCTGCAGCGCCGCGTCGCGCGCGAGGTGTTCCTGGCCGGCGAGGTCTTCCTCCGCTTCCGGCCGCGCCGGCCGGAGGACGGGCTCGCGTGCCGCTGCAGCTGCAGATGATCCCGTCCGAGATGCTGCCGCTGACGAAGACCGAGCCCTGGGGCGGCAACCCGGTCCGGCAGGGCATCGAGTTCGACGCGATCGGCCGCAGGGTCGCCTACCATTTCCTGCGCCGGCATCCGGGCGACGTGACCGATCCCGGCGCGGCCTACGAGACGGTGCGCGTGCCGGCGTCCGAGATCATCCACGTCATCGACCCGGTCGATGCCGGGCAGCTCCGCGGCGTCTCGCGCTTCGCGCCGGGCATCGTGAAGCTCTTCCTGCTCGACCAGTACGACGATGCCGAGCTCGACCGGAAGAAGGTCGCGGCGATGCACGCGCTCTTCATCACGACGCCGGCGCCGTCCGAGCCGTTCGATGCGGCCGAGGGCGAGAGCGAGACCGGCGACCGGACGCTCGATCTCGAGCCCGGCCAGGTCGTCATGCTGGAGCCCGGCGAGGAGATCCAGACCTCGGCGCCGGCCGACTCCGGCGGCACCTACGAGCCCTTCCAGTACCGGACGCTGCTGCAGGTCTCGGCGGCGCTCGGCATCCCGTACGCCTACCTCTCGAACGACATGCTGAAGGCGAACTACTCGAACTCGCGGCTGGCGCTGCTCGAGTTCCGCCGCCGGATCGAGGCCTACCAGCATGCGGTGATGGTCTGGCAGCTCTGCCGGCGCGTCTGGCAGCGCTGGCTCGACGTCGCCGTCTTCTCCGGCGCGCTCGATCTGCCGGGCTACGATCGCGCAGCGGCGCGCCTACGCCGCCTGCGCCTGGCTGCCGCCGAAATGGGACTGGGTCGATCCGCTGAAGGATGCCCGCGCCGAGATCGAGCAGATCGAGGCCGGGCTGAAGAGCCGGACCCAGGCGCTCGCCGAGCGCGGCTACGACGCCGAGCAGGTCGATGCCGAGATCGCCGCCGACCGGGCGCGCGAGGATCGGCTGGGCCTGGCCTTCGGCAATGCCGCGCCGGTCGCGCCGCCCGGCTGGCGACGCCTCGGGCAGCGACGATCCGCGCGGCCGCCGGACGACGGCACCGACGCCAAAGCCGACTGAGGAACCGCATGAACTCTGCACTGCTCGCCCGGCTCGCCGGCCGGCCGATGGCGCTCGCGCCGCGCGCGCTCGATGGGCTGCTCGCCCTGGCGCCGGAGGCGCGGGCGCCGTTCCCGGCGATGGACGAGGACGCGGGACAGCGCCGGCTATCTCGGTCACGGCGGACGGCATCGCCGTCGTGCCGGTGCTCGGGCCGCTGCTGACCCGCGGCGACTGGCTGACCAGCCTGCTCGGCGCGACCGACTACGGCACGCTCGGCCGCACGCTGGAGGCGGCCTTCGCCGATCCGTCCGCCCGGGCGGTGCTGCTCGAGCTGGACTCGCCCGGCGGCGAGGTCGGCGGGCTCTTCGATCTCGTCGACCGCATCGGCGCGCTGCGCGAGAGCTCGGGCAAGCCGCTCTGGGCCGTCGCCGGCGAGGCGGCGCTCTCGGCGGCCTATGCGATCGCCAGCGCCGCCGACCGGCTCTACGTCACGCGCACCGCCGAGATCGGCTCGATCGGCATCGTCGCCGCGCATGTCGACGAGAGCGGCGCCGACGCGATGGCCGGCCGCAAGTGGACGCTCGTCCATGCCGGCGCGCGCAAGACCGACGGCAACCCGCACGAGCCGCTCTCGGACCGGGCGCTCGCCGCCATCCAGGCCGATGTCGACGCGCTCCATGCCGAGCTCTGCGCGCTCGTCGCCCGCAACCGGCGCCTGACGCCGGAGGCGGTCCGCGCAACGCGAGGCCGCGATCTGGCGCGGCAAGGCCGGCATCGCCGCCGGCTTCGCCGACCGCCTCGGCACGCTCGACCAGGCGCTCGCCGACCTCGCCGCCAGCCTCGATCCGCCGCCGGGGCGCTCCGCCCGGCACTTCACCACCCGACCGATGCAGGGAACCAGCATGACCGAACAGACCCCGACCGCGACCGCCGAGCAGCCCGCCGTCACCGATCCGCCCGCGGGCGCACGCCGACGCCGCCCGAAACGCCGCCGGCGCAGCCCGCGCCGGCCGCGGCCCCGGCCGTTGCTCCGGCTGCGCAGCCCGCTCCCGCGGCGCCCGCGACGAGTGCCGACGCCGAGCGGCTCCGCGCCGAGTACGCCGAGATCGCCGCCGTCGCCGCGCAGGCGGCCCGGCTCGGCATCACCGTCGACGCGGCCGACGCCATGAAGCGCGGCGTCGCCCCGGAGGCGCTGCGCCGCTCGGTGCTCGACGCGCTCGCCACCCGCGCCGAGGCGAGCGCCGTCGTCTCCGCCGCCCCGGCGCCGACCGCCGCCGCCCCTGCGGCGAGCCCGATCGTGAAGCGCGCCCGCGAGCGCGCCGCCGCCACCCGCAGCCTGAGGAGTAGAGCATGCCCGTCCTCACCCAGTCGCCGACGCTCGGCGATCTCCTGAAGTTCGAGCTCAACGGCAACTACACCCGCGAGACCGTGACGCTGAAGTCCGGCACGGACTACGCGCTCGGCGCCGTGCTCGGCCAGATCACCGCCTCCGGCAAGTACCGGCTCTCGCCCGCCGCCGAGGTCGTCGGCGACGAAGGCGCCGAGACCGCCGTCGCCGTGCTGATCGAGGCGGTGGACGCGACAGACGCGGATGCCACCGGCCTCGTCGTCGCCCGCGGCCCGGCGATCGTCTCGAAGGCGGCGCTCGTCTTCGAC
Source organism: uncultured Bacillaceae bacterium (assembly GCA_963763245.1). GTDB lineage: Bacteria > Pseudomonadota > Alphaproteobacteria > Rhodobacterales > Rhodobacteraceae > Thermohalobaculum. Next base: position 466,967 of record CAVXNU010000010.1, on the reverse strand, counting down.
GCCTCCGTCGACCAGGCGGCCGAGATCACCGCCAAGCACGCCCAGCTCGTCGCCGCCGGCATCGTCCCGCGCGACACCGCCTGATCCCGCGCCGCCCGATCGCGGGCGGCCGCCATTCCCGGGCTCCGGCCCGCTTCCCCTCATTCCATAGGAGACCGACCCGATGGTCGTGATGAACCCGTTCGACGCGGGCGGCTATTCGCTCGCCGAGATGACCGAGGCGATCAACATCCTGCCGAACGTCTACACCCGGCTCGGGCAGCATGGGCCTCTTCCGCTTCGAGGGCGTGACCCAGCGCTCGGTGATCATCGAGCAGGCCGAGGGCGTGCTCAACCTGCTGCCGACCGTGCCGCTCGGCGGGCCCGCCACCGTCGCCAACCGCGACACGCGCTCGATGCGCTCCTTCACCGTGCCCTGGATCCCGCATGACGACGTGATCACGCCGCAGGACATCCAGGGCGTGCGCGGCTTCGGCGTCGCCGACGCCGCCGACCCGCTCGCGACCGTGATGGAGCGCAAGCTCACCCGCATGCGCGTCAAGCACGCCCAGACCCGCGAGTACATGGAGGTGAACGCGCTCCGCGGCATCGTGAAGGACGGCGCCGGCACGACGCTCTACGACTACTTCAGCGAGTTCGGCCTCGCCCAGCTCGCCGTCGACTTCGTGCTCGGCACCGCGGGGACGCAGGTGCAGGCCAAGGTCCGCGAGGTCCTCCGGCACGTCGAGACGGAGCTGAAGGGCGAGACCATGTCGGGCGTGCTCGCGCTGGTCAGCCCGGAGTTCTTCGACAAGCTGATCGGGCATGCCAAGGTCGAGGAGGCCTACAAGTACTTCTCCTCCACCGGCGCGCAGCCGCTCCGCGAGGACACCCGCCGGCGCTTCCCCTTCGCCGGCATCGTCTTCGAGGAGTACAACGCCACCGTCACGCTCTCGACGGGCGCGACCGAGACGCTGATCCCGGCCGGCGAGGGCATCGCCTTCCCGCTCGGCACGCTCGACACCTTCGTGACGCACGGCGCGCCGGCCAACCTCATCGAGACCGTCAACACGGTCGGCCTGCCGATCTACGCCCGGCAGATCTCGCGGCCGGACGGCAGCGCCATCGAGGTCAAGACCGAGGCCTCGATCCTGCCGGTCAACAAGCGCCCGCGGCTGGCGGTCAGGATCCACTCGAGCAACTGACGAGCATGATCGTGATCGCCGCGCAGGGCGCGGAGATCACCTCGACTCCGTCCTTCCTCTCGGAACGCAATCGGGGACCGGCCGTTTATCGAGCCTGTCCCCAGGAGCGCCCCGATGAAGAACCCCTTTCTCAGCATGTGGCTGAGCGCCGCGAACACCGCCGCAGGATCCGCCCGAGGTTTCTGGACCGCGGAGTTGCAGCGTCAGCAGAAGGCCTTTGCCAAGGGCCTCGCAGCCCCGGCCTCCAAGAAGCGGCCTTCTGCAAAGCGGAAGAAAACCCGCTCGAAGTGACTTCGCACGCTCGCTGACTTCGGGGTGATCGACACCTCCGAGACCCCTGCAGCTGCGCCGTGATGCCCAGCGGCGCAGGCGCGGCCGTATCCAGGACCGGCTCATCGAGGGGCTGGACAAGTGGAACGAAATGCGCGCCCCTCCGATCAGCGACAACGAGGGGGCGTGCCATGGAATTCCTAATCGGACTGGTCATCCTGGCGCTTGATATCTGGGCTATCTACAAAATCGTGACGAGCAGCGCCTCGGGAGCGGCCAAGGTCATCTGGGTTCTGGTGATCATAATTCTTCCGGTCATCGGCTTCATCGCGTGGCTCATTGCCGGGCCGAAGGGCCCCTGATCTTGAGCTGCTGGCACATTCCTGAGGCCGCGATCCGACTGAGGCAGCGGGAGGCGGTTGCAGTGTCCTCTTCCCAGACGGCCGGCTTAGTTGCTCGACAAGGCGCTGGCGCGCCACCGCACCGAGGGAGCGACGGCAGTGCAGATCGATTTCGACGGCAAGCGCGTCCTGGTCACCGGAAGCTCGAGGGGCATCGGGCACGCCACTGCCGCGGCCTTCCTGGACGCCGGGGCGCGCGTGGCCCTCAACGGTCGCTCGGCGGCCTCGACGGAAACCGGGATTGCCGCGCTCGGCGGCGAACGACTTGTCCCGGCGCCGGGCGATGTCGCCAGCGCTGCCGGCTGCCGAGAGATCGTCGCGGCGGCGCTGGAAGGCCTCGGCGGGCTTGATGTCTTGGTCAACAGCGCCGGGATCGGCAGGAGCGGCCCCATCGAGACGTGCGACGAGGCGGCCTGGGACGAGATGATCGACGTGAACCTCAAGGGCACGTTCTTCTGCATTCAGGCCTGCCTCGACGCCCTGCGCGACAGTGGCGGCAACATCGTCAACGTCGCATCCGATGCCGGTCTGATCGGACAGGTCGGTCCGCGGCCTACTGCGCCTCGAAGGGCGGCATTGTGACCATGACGCGGGCGATGGCGCTGGAGCTTGCCCCGGCATACGGGTGAACTGTGTCTGCCCCGGCTACGTCGATACGGACATGGTGCGGCGCGACGGCATCGAGCGGGCTAAGGATCCCGCGCGCGACGGAGCGGTGGATGGCGGATATCTCTGCGCTTACACCCTGCTCAATGCTGCCTTCTATGGTGTGCCGCAGATGCGGGAGCGGATGTTCTTGATCGCGTATTACCGCGAGATCGCTGACAGCATCGCGTTTCCGGAGCCCGTGAGCTGGATTGATCTACCCCCAGGCTATACCGGCTCCCGGAACGTGGCGTTGAAGCTGATCTCGGCGGCGAGCGAGACCGAAAACGCCTGTAACTATGTCGATCCGCCTGAGGCAAACGGGCAGCTTCCGCCTGCTGTTACGGCTTTCGAAGCTATCGGAGATCTGCCGGAGATCCGGGCCCGTGAGCTGCTGAAAAGTGGCGTTCTGAAACGCGGAGCGCGTCGCCTCGATCAGCTTGTCGGCTATGATCAGGATAGACCGGTTTCTGCCTATGCGCGGGAGATGAAAGGCTGGCCTGGATTTGAGGCCGGAGCCGGGATTTCTGATCACGTCATCCGGTATCTGCCGCGGGATTATGGGATCTTTGCCCGGATGAGCCCCGGCGATCAGTACCCGCAGGCTTACAACCATGCGCTTGCGCTGTTCGAGGAGCGTCTGGCCAAGGCCAGACATCAGGGCAAACCATAACTGTCGGATCAGCCGAGTATGATGAGCTCCGCAGGAGCATCGTCCCGCCTTATGACCATACGAAGTTCCCGAACAAATGGCGGAAGATGGGGCGGGACGTGCCAGCACGTACGATCATGGCTCATCTGGGCAAAGACAGTTACAGCCATATCCATTACCACAGCGATCAGGCTCGGACGATCTCGGTGCGCGAAGCAGCGAGGCTGCAATCCTTCCCCGATGGGTTCGTGTTTGAAGGTGCAATGAACCAAGCCTTCCAGCAGATCGGCAATGCCGTCCCGCCACTACTGGCTTTTGCCCTCGCGAAGGTCATGATTAAGACACTGAGCGAGGCCGGGTCCGGCAACCAGGAAGACGAGGTCGCTCTGGCAGCGACAGGCTGAGGGTGCCATGGCGGATGTGCTCACGCCGGAGCAGCGTCGGCATAACATGCAGCGCGTACGCGGACGGGACACCAAGCCCGAGATGCTGCTCCGGCGCGGACTGCATGCCAGGGGCTTCCGGTACCGTCTGCATAGCCGCGGCCTGCCTGGAAAACCCGATCTCGTCTTCCCGAAACACCGCGCCGTGATCTTCGTGCATGGCTGCTTCTGGCATCGCCATCCGGGATGCCGCTACGCCACCACGCCCTCTACGCGCGCGGACTTCTGGCAGGCGAAGTTCGAGGCCAATGTGGCAAGGGACAGCGCTGTTCGCACCGCGCTTCTCGAAGAACGATGGCGCGTGGCGACAGTCTGGGAATGTGCGCTGAGGCAACCCGAGCGGGTTGAACGGGCTGCGGCTGTTCTGGCGGCATGGCTCCGAGGTGATGCTCCCGAGTTCGACCTCGGCAAGACGGATGTTACTGCCGATGAGCACGGGGATGCGTCGCCTTCCGTCGGAAACGACGACGAAATCTGCAGGACGCTGCTCAAAAAGGGAAGGATCGACGTGGTCGATGAACCGAAACTGGAGGACGGAGAGTATCCCTTCATTTCCGAGCGGTTTCCGCGGTCCGATCTCGCGTGGATCGAGGTTCCGGCCAGTTTGGAAGCCTTGCTTCGCGATCAGGCTCAGGCCAACGGCATCCAACTAGTCAGGGGTCAACCCGCCGAATTGCGGTGCGTCACCCCGCAATACGGCGACGCCGTCTTCATTATATTCTGGCCCCATGAAGACGATCGTCTGCACATGCTCGCCCCGAAGGCGTTTCAGAAGGGCAAGGCCTAAAGATCGCGAGCACACGCAGTGGTGAAGGCCTCATGTTCGAGCGCCGCGCATTTTGGACCGCAGTCCGGACCGCCGAACGCGACTTCGCCTCGAAGGCAACAGCCTGACGCACCGCAAAGAGCAAAAATTTCAATGGCTTGACTGGCTATTCACCAAACCCGCGCAGTCATGAGGTCCGGAGAATATCGGCCCTGAGAGACCGCTTCCGGGCCTCCTGGCGACAGGGCAAGTGCTCAGCCCCTCCCGCATAACCCTCGAAAACAACGGGAAAATCCGGCCGCAGCCGGATCGGGAGAACGCTTCCGCGAGGGCAAGTGGCGGAGAGGATGGGATTCGAACCCACGAGGCCCTTTTGGGGCCTACTCCCTTAGCAGGGGAGCGCCTTCGACCACTCGGCCACCTCTCCGCGGGCGGGGATACGCGCCTCGCGAAGTCCGTGTCAAACCCTTTGCTCCGCCGGCCGCGCGCCAGCGCCCGGACCGATGCTGGACGTGACCGGCCGACGTGCCTATCAGGGCGGAACTGGAAGGGTGGCCGAGCGGTCGAAGGCACTGGTCTTGAAAACCAGCAGGCGGGTGACCGCCTCGTGGGTTCGAATCCCACTCCTTCCGCCACGGACCCCCGGTATTCGTCTCTACCGTTCTCATCATGACCCAAGACCCGAAAACTCGGTGGATTTTCCGCGGCAATTCCCTTTCGCCAGCGTCGCAAAGCCGCGCTTTCCGCCGGGGTGGGGCGCGCTTCGGACCGGCCGGTCTCCGGCCGTTCAATGCGGCGGTGAGTTTCCCTGGTAACAGGGAAAAGTTCAGAGAAAGCGCGCGATTTTCGTGCTTGCGCGCGACACCTGTCAAGCGAAACCCAATCTTACGAGATAAGGCGACAGCGACCTTTGCGAGGGGACGGCAGGCCGGCATGGGCGCGCGGACCGCAAGAGTTTGCGCGCGCGCAGCGGCGAACGCGCCGAGGTGGTTCGGCGTCATCGTTTCCGCAGCATCGGGATGTTCGTGGTGCGCCAGCCGGACGGCACATTGGCGCAGATCCCGATCTGGATGTGCGCGCCGGCGACGGCGGCGATGGCGGTTCGGGAATCTCCGCGTCTGTCCGTTGACGGATTGCGCGACCTTCGTCTCGCGCTCGACGCGATCCTATCGTCGCTCTCCGAGATCGATGGAGGAGAGCGGGATGGCGCGAGTGCGACTGCTGCGACGAGGAGAGCTTCTGGCGCTGTTAGAGCCGGGGCCGGCGTTGCCGATGGCGGCGCGGGCGGCGGCGGTGCCGCTGCTGGCGACGCTCCTGCTCGAGGCCGTGGAGACGGAGACCAGGGCGCCGGCCGATGGCGCCGCGACGACGGGAGGGCGCAATGATCAAGATCGCGCCTGACCACCTCGGCCGGCAGGGGTCTAGATCCTCTCCGGTGCGGCGGTGGCTGTACGAAATCGGTTGCGAAGAATTTCTAATCGATCTTAGCGTTTTGGGCTCGGAAATGCGGTGGATGCCGCTCTCTCCCCAACGGCGTCGCAATGCGCCGAGCTTGTGATGCTGAAGTCACAAGAGGAGCGAGAGGGCATCCGTGAAGAAAGTTAGGATCATCGGGGTCGACATGGCAAAGAACGGTTTCAGGTGCACGGCGCGGCCGTGGACGGGACGGTTCTGTTCCGCAAGAAGCTGTCGCGACCGCAGTTCCAGCGCTTCATCTCCGAGCATCCGCGGTGCCTCGTCGCGATGGAAGCCTGCGGCGGCGCGCATTACTGGGCGCGCGAAATGGAGCGGGCCGGCCACGAGGTGAAACTGATCGCGCCCCGCTACGTCAAGCCGTTCATCAAGCGGCAGAAGAACAACGCCGCCGACGCGGAAGCGATCGTCGAGGCGGCGCTGCGCCCGACCATGCGCTATGTCGAACCAAAGACCGGGGAACAGCAGGCCCGGTCCATCGCTGTTCCGAAGCAGCGCACCGAGACGATCAATGCGCTGCGGTCTCACCTGTACGAGTTCGGCTACGTCGCGCCCGAGGGGATCGGCTATCTCCCGCGCCTCGAAGCGGTCATCGAGGATCCGAGCTCGGATTTGCCGCCGCTTGCCCGGGAGATCTGTCGCGAGTTGCTGGAGCAGATCGCGCATCTGACCGGTCGGATCAATGCTATGAAAAAGAGGATCGACGCGATCGCCCGGGAAGGCGAGACATCACGCCGCCTGCAGACGATGCCGGGTGTGGGTCCGATCAGCGCCTTGGCGGTCGAGACCTTTGCGCCGCCGATGGATCAGTTCAAACGGTGACGCGACTTTGCGAAATGCTCGACGTAAGCACGCATCGCCGACTTCGCCGCGTTGGCCCAGCGTGCGCCTCGGCATCGGCTTTCCCTTCGGCTTGCGGCGGTGGTGCGGCTATCTTGCCGATGCCGGCAAGGAACCGCTCGTTCTCCGCCGACCGATAGGCGCTGTCTGCCCAGACGTCCGAGCCCGTGTTGTTCGGGTCGATCAGGCCCTCGCGCAACCGTGCGCCGTCATGCGCCGCCGCGTCGGTGACCTTCTGCCGGCGGATGATGCCGTGCCGGCGGTCGATCGAGATATGCGATTTGTAGCCGAAGCTCGGCACGGCGATGTCCACCTGCGGCTTGCCATCAGCAGCCGGCTTCGCCTTGGAGAACTTCATCGTCCAGCGCGCGTCGACATCCTTCTGGCGCGCCTTGGCCGGCTTGTCGGGCCAGATCTCGTCGGCGCTCTCGCCCGCCTTGATGCGCGCCTTCTCGGCGTCCGTGTTGCGCTGGCGAGGCGCCGCGACCAGCGTCGCATCCACGATCTGGCCCGCCATCGGCAGATAGCCCGCCTCCGTGATCGCCCGGTCGAGGCGCGCGAACAGATCGTCCAGCGCGCCGGCCGCGATCAGCGCCTCGCGGAAGTCCCAGAGCGTGTTCGCGTCCGGCACAGCATCGCCGGGGCCGAGCCCGCAGAACCGCATCCAGCTCAGCCGGTCGGCGACCAGGTATTCGGTCTGCGCAAGCGACAGCCCGTGCATCGCCTGCAGCACCAGCATGCGGAACTTCAGCACCGCGTCGAAGGGCGGCCGGCCGCCCTTCGAGCGGTCCCGCACCCCCAGCGCGGCCTCGAGGTCGGCGCGGAAGATCTCGAAATCCACCGTCGCCGTGAGCTTCTCGAGCGGATCGCCCTGCGCGGAGAGCTCCCGCAGCCGCTCCTCGACGTCCCAGAACCCCGGCTGCCGTCCCGTCATGCTCGCCTCGCTCGCCATCGCCTCAAGCCGATGGAATCACGGTACGCCGTCAACGCCAGCCAGGTTTCCGGAGGCGTCCAGCTTGGCTTGGGCTCGTGCCCCGACAAGCCTTGACCGGCGGAAAGCAGCGGCTCGGGAAAACTTCGAAGATGGGTCAGCGCGACATTCGCCGCCTGCTGATCACCGGCGCGATGGCCGTGGTCCGCTGGGCGCTGCGCCATGGCGCCCCGCAGAACCCATGGCTGGAGCGTAAGCCTCCAATGGTCGCTGCCTCGGCGCTGGCCAACAAGATGGCGCGCGGCATCTGGGCGATGATGACGCGCGGCGAAGACTATCGTGGCCCGGCGATCGGAAGCGCTGCCTGAGCCGGCAGCGCGGTTCGAGCCAGACCACTGAGTTGTGAGGAAGACCTGAACGGCATGGGCACATGATCGACATGATCCGGATTGGGCGAACCAGAAACCTTCTCCGAGCCGCGAGCTCGCTGTTGGAGATTTGGCCCCGGTCCGCGCATCACCATCCCGGCCAGCGGCATCTCACGGCGCCGCACGAACAGGCCTGACAAAGGAACGCACTCGATCACAATGTCCGACGATCAGAAATTCCTTGCAAACCGAGCGGCATCCACAAAAGAAGGTTCGACGTCAGGCCATCCCGCTCCGCCAGGATTCTCCCAACGGACTTGCCGGTGGAGTCCCGGATCGACAAGCGGTGAAGCGCAGCCGCAATGCTTGCGCCGGGGAGGGGGGCGCCGGCATTGTCTCGGCAATGGAGCGGGACAGGTGAGAGAGAGACGGCAGCGCGACCCCAGCTCGCCTAAAGCGTCGGGCCCGACGACTTGCCTGAGCCTCGAGCACGCAGCCCGGTGAGCGCCACCGTCGCCATCGAGGTCCTGATCCGCGGGCGCGTGCAGGGCGTCTATTTCCGTGCTTGGACGGCGGAGCAGGCGACCCGCCGCGGTCTCTCGGGCTGGGTGCGCAACAATGCCGACCGCAGCGTCTCTGCGCTTTTCATGGGACCGCGGGCGATCGTAGACGACATGGTCAAGGCGTGCCGCGATGGCCCACACAACGCTCGGGTCGAGGCGATCGAAACGGCATTGGTTGAGGAGCCACCCGAAGATCGGGGCTTCAACATACTCCGCTGAGTCGGCGGACCGGCGCGACCGTCCACCACGTTCTAAAGCGCACCCCACCTCCGCCTTTCCGCGGCGCGAGCAGTTTAGCGGCCGCCCTCGACCAGGCGGGCCTGAACGTAGCCCTTCACGATGTCGATCATCTCCGTCAGGCCCTTTTCGAAGAAGTGGTTTGCGGCGGGCACCGTGGTGTGGGTGATCGTGATGCCGCGCTGGGCCTTGAGCTTGGCCGCCAGCTTTTCGACGTCCTCCATCGGCACGATGCGGTCGGCGTCGCCATGGATGATCAGGCCCGAGGAGGGGCAGGGGGCGAGAAAGGAGAAGTCGTACATGTTCGCCGGCGGCGCCACCGAGATGAAGCCCGTGATCTCGGGCCGGCGCATGAGCAGCTGCATGCCGATCCAGGCGCCGAAGGAGAACCCGGCGACCCAGCAGGCCTTGGCGCCCTCGTGCATCGACTGGAGGTAGTCGAGCGCCGAGGCGGCGTCGGAGAGCTCGCCGATGCCCTGGTCGAACTCGCCCTGGCTGCGGCCGACGCCGCGGAAGTTAAAGCGCAGCACGGTGAAGCCGAGATCCCGGAACGCGTAGTGCAGCGCATAGGTCACGGGGTTGTTCATCGTGCCGCCGTATTGCGGGTGCGGATGCAGGATCAGCGCGATCGGCGCGTCCTTCTTCGGTTGCGGGTGATAGCGGCCTTCGAGACGCCCCTCGGGGCCGGGGAAGTTTACCTCGGGCATGTGGGTTCAGACGATCCTGGGTGGCGTCCGAGGATTGCTTGACTTCTTTAGTCGGGCATCCTAGAACAATTCTAAATCGGACGCGGCGGCGTGCCCGCCCTCGCGCCAGATCGGAGGTAGCGATCGCGTGCCTCCAGGTCAACGGCGTCAACCGCGTGAACGGCGCGTCGGACGGAGGTTCGCGATGAAGCTCAGCACGAAGGGACGCTATGCCGTGACAGCGCTGGCCGATATCGCGCTGAACGGCGCCGCGGGCCCGGTGACGCTGGCCGACATCTCGGCCCGGCAGGGCATTTCGCTTGCCTATCTCGAGCAGCTTTTCGTCAAGCTCCGCCGGCGGGGGCTGGTCGCTTCGGTGCGGGGCCCCGGCGGCGGCTATCGCCTGGCGCATGCGCCGGGCGAGACGCGGATCTCGGACATCATGGCGGCGGTCGACGAGCGTCTGAACGCCATGGGCTGCGACGGTACGGCGATGGCGAGCACTGCGGGAACTCGAAGGAGGCCTGCCTGACGCACGCGCTCTGGGAGCAGCTCTCGGCGCATGTGCACGTCTTCCTCAGCCAGACGACGATCGCCGACGTCATCGGCGACCGGCTGGTGCCGTGCCCGGCGGTGCCGGACTTCATCGCCGTCGTCGACGAGCCTGAGGCGGTGCGGCCGTGATGGCGCTGAGCTCATACGGCGATCACTTGCATGATCCGGAGGCCGGCGGATGACCGGATCGTCCGGACGGCGCATCTATCTCGATTGGAACGCCTCGGCGCCGCTGAGGCCCGAGGCGCGGGCGGCGATGCTGGCGGCGATGGACGCGGTCGGCAACCCGTCGAGCGTGCATGCCGAGGGCCGCGCGGCACGGGCGATCGTCGAGCGGGCGCGCGGCCAGGTGGCGGGCTGGTCGGCTGCGAGCCGTCGGACGTCGTCTTCACCAGCGGCGCGACGCGAGGCGGCGGCGCTGGCCCTGGCCGGGCAGGGCCGCGTCTATGGCTCCGCCGTCGAGCACGATGCGGTCGATGCCTGGCTGAGCGACCGGTTCGGCGTCACGCGGGGAGGCGCGATCGACCCTGCGACTGTGGCCCAGAGCTTCGGCGGTGACGGCCCCGTCTGCGTTCAGGCGGCGAACAGCGAGACCGGGGTCCTGCAGGACGGTTTGGCGGACCTGGGCGCGGACGACTGTTTGCGTCCGCGACCTGGCGCAGTCGGCCGGCAAGGTGCCCGAAGCGTTCGAGGGCAGATTTCGGTCTCGTCTCGGCGCACAAGATCGGCGGGCCGAAGGGCAGCGGCGCGCTGGTCGCGCGGGGGCCGGTCGAGGCGGTGCTGCGCGGCGGCGGTCAGGAGCAGGGGCGCCGCTCGGGCACCGAGAACGTCGTCGGCATCGCGGGCTTCGGCGCGGCCGCCGAGGCGGCGCGGCGCGACCTGGAGGACGGGCGTTTGGGAGCGGGTCGAGCGGCTGCGTGACGCTCTGGAGGAACGGCTTGAATCGGCGGCGCCAGACCTCATCTTGTTTGGCAAGGGGTCGCCCCGGCTTCCGAACACGTCGTGCTTTGCCGTCCCGGGCTGGGCGGGCGAGACGCAGGTCATGCAGATGGACCTGGCGGGCTTTGCGGTCAGCGCGGGCAGCGCCTGCTCGTCCGGCAAGGTCAGGCGGGCGAGCCGCGTGCTGCTGGCCATGGGCTTGACGAGATGGCGGCGTCGAGCGCAATCCGCGTCTCGCTGGGGCCGAGCACGACCGAGGCGGAGGTGACGGCCTTCGCCGAAGCCTGGATCGGGTTCTACCGCCGCCGGAACAGCCGGGCGGCCTGACGAGTTCGCAGGTTGTTCCAGGAGCCGCCAGGGACCACCTATCAGAACGAAGCCCGGCCCGGCCGGAAACGTGAGGAGAGAGGCATGAGCGCACTCGATGTCGACGTCAGGGAAGGGGTCGAGCGGGAAACCGTGGACCTCGTGCGCTCGGTCGGCGAGCGCTACAAATACGGCTGGGAGTCCGAGATCGAGACCGAGTTCGCCCCCAAGGGGCTGAACGAGGACATCGTCCGGCTGATCAGCGAAAAGAAGGGCGAGCCCGAGTGGATGCTGGAATGGCGCCTCGGCGCCTATCGCCGCTGGCTGCAGATGGAAGAGCCGGAATGGGCGATGGTCCACTATCCGAAGATCGACTTCCAGGAGCAGTACTACTATGCCCAGCCGAAGAGCTTTGCCACGAAGCCGAAGAGCCTGGACGAGGTCGACCCCGAGCTGCTGCGCACCTACGAGAAGCTCGGCATCCCGCTGAAGGAGCAGATGATCCTTGCGGGCGTCGAGGGCGCCGGCGAAGCCGCGGCCGAGGGGCGGCTGGACGGCCAGGACGACGGCGAGGCCGGGAACAAGCCCGGGCAGAGGCGCGTGGCGGTGGACGCCGTTTTCGACTCGGTCTCGGTGGGCACGACGTTCAAGAAGGAGCTGGCCAAGGCGGGCGTCATCTTCTGCTCGATCTCGGAGGCGGTGCAGGAGCATCCCGAGCTGGTGAAGAAGTATCTCGGCTCGGTCGTGCCGCAGTCGGACAACTTCTATGCCACGCTGAACTCGGCGGTCTTCTCGGACGGCTCGTTCGTCTACGTGCCGCCGGGCGTGCGCTGCCCGATGGAGCTGTCGACCTATTTCCGCATCAACGCCGAGAACACCGGCCAGTTCGAGCGGACGCTGATCATCGCCGACAAGGGAGCCTACGTCTCCTATCTCGAGGGCTGCACGGCGCCGATGCGCGACGTCAACCAGCTGCACGCGGCGGTGGTCGAGCTGGTCGCGCTGGAGGATGCCGAGATCAAGTACTCGACCGTGCAGAACTGGTACCCGGGCGACGAGAACGGCAAGGGCGGCATCTACAACTTCGTCACCAAGCGGGCCGACTGCCGCGGCGCGCGCTCGAAGGTGATGTGGACGCAGGTCGAGACGGGTCGCGCCATCACCTGGAAGTACCCGTCCTGCATCCTGCGCGGCGACGAGAGCCAGGGCGAGTTCTACTCGATCGCCATCGCCAATAACGCCCAGCAGGCTGATACCGGCACCAAGATGGTGCATCTGGGCAGGAACACGCGCAGCCGCATCGTTTCCAAGGGCATCAGCGCGGGGCGGGCGCAGAACACCTATCGCGGGCTCGTCTCCATGCACCCGCGGGCGGCGAACAGCCGCAACTACACGCAGTGCGACAGTTTGCTGATCGGCATCGGAGTGCGGCGCGCACACCGTGCCCTATATCGAGGTCAAGAACATGACCTCGCGCTGCGAGCACGAGGCGACGACGTCCAAGGTCGACGACGACCAGCTTTTCTACTGCCGCAGCCGCGGGCTCGACGAGGAGGAGGCGGTCGCGCTGATCGTCAACGGCTTCTGCAAGGAGGTGCTGCAGGAGCTGCCGATGGAGTTCGCCGTCGAGGCGCAGAAGCTGGTCGCGATTTCGCTCGAGGGCTCGGTCGGCTGACCGGACCCACTCTTCAACCAAGAAAAAGAAGGAGAAATCCATGCTTACCCACACCAAGGCAGGTGACGAGCTGATGACGCTGGCGGTCAGCGCCGAGAGCCATCTGCGCGACAAGGGCACGACGTGAAGATCGCGCCGAACGAGACGACGACGGCGTTCGACATCGTGCCGACCGAGGGCGGCAACATGCTCTGCCGCGTGCAGGCGGTCGGCGCCGAGACCTGGGAGGTGGTGCGCCCCGGCGGCGACACGCTGACCGGCCTGGGCGACGAGAAGGCGTTCCTGCACATGCTCGAGCGCGTCGTCACCGACGCCGAGCGCAAGGCGGCCTGATCTATTCAGTCGCGCACTCTAGCGGCGGATTGCGCCCGGCTTGGGGGCATCTGAGTGGACCCGATCTTTGGTTTGCTTGGGAGCCTCTGCCCTCAGGTCGACGCATTCTATTATACAGATCGTCGTGACTTAACGTGCACCAAGTCTACCAACATGTAGGTCCGGTTGAGATTTGTCGGTCTGTTGTCTTCGGTGCTGCGGTGCGTGCGGGCGAAATGCGGTTCGGGGCCGCCGCATCTATAACGGAGGGCTAACGTGATCCTGACGACCACGCAGAGCGTCGAAGGACACCGGATCACCGAATATCACGGCATCGTGGTCGGCGAGGCGATCATGGGCGCCAACTTTGTGCGCGATTTCTTCGCCTCGATCACCGATGTCGTCGGCGGGCGCTCTGGTGCCTATGAATCGAAATTGCAGGACGCGCGCGAGACGGCGCTGCGCGAGCTAGAGGAGCGCGCCAAGCGCGCCGGCGCGAACGCCGTCGTCGGGATCGACCTCGATTACGAGGTCGTCGGCGAATCCATGCTGATGGTCTCGGCGTCGGGGACCGCGGTCACGATCGCTGCGGGCTGATCTGGCGCCAGCGGACCGGCCCGGCGCCGCGAAAAGGAGTTCCGAATGCTGAAGATCGACGACCTCCGCGTGAAGCTGGAGGAAGAGGACAAGCAGATCCTGAAGGGCGTGAGCCTCGAGGTGCCGGCGGGCAAGGTGCACGCCATCATGGGGCCGAACGGCTCGGGCAAGAGCACGCTCTCCTATGTGCTGGCCGGCCGCGAGGGCTATGAGGTGACCGGCGGCACGGTGACGCTCGACGGCGAGGACCTGCTGGCGATGGAGCCCGAGGAGCGGGCGGCGCACGGCCTGTTCCTGGCCTTCCAGTACCCGGTCGAGATCCCGGGCGTCGGCAACATGACCTTCCTGCGCACGGCGCTGAACGCGCAGCGCAAGGCGCGCGGGCAGGAGGAGGTCTCGGCGCCCGACGTTCCTCAAGCTGATCCGCGAGAAGGCCAAGGACCTGGAGATCCCGGCCGAGATGCTGAAGCGGCCCGTCAATGTCGGCTTTTCCGGCGGCGAGAAGAAGCGCGCCGAGATCCTGCAGATGGCGCTTCTCGAGCCGCGCATGTGCATCATGGACGAGACCGACTCCGGGCTCGACGTCGACGCGCTGAAGCTGGTCGCCGACGGCGTCAACGCGCTGCGCGACGGCGAGCGCGGCTTCCTGGTCATCACGCACTACCAGCGGCTGCTTGAACTACATCGAGCCCGACGTCGTCCACGTCATGGTCGACGGGCGCATCGCCGCGACCGGCGGCCCCGAGCTCGCGCTCAAGGTCGAGAACGAGGGCTATGCCGAGCTGATGCAGCAGGTGGCGTGATGAGCGGCGCTGACCCACTGACCGCGCGGCAGGCCGTGCAGCGACCAGAAGCGCCGCGCGGCCGAGGCGATGCTCTCGGCCCTGCCGATGCCGCAGGGCGAGGCCGGCTGGGCGCGCGAGGTGCGCGCCCGTGCGCGCGCGCGGCTGCTCGATGCCGGCGCGCCCGCCAAGCGCGACGAGTACTGGAAGTACACCGACCCGGCGCCGCTGACGGCGCCGCTGCGGATCGCTGACGGCCGAAGAGCGGCCAGGACGGCGCCTCGCCCTTCGACGGCCGTGGATGCGGCGAGTCGTCCGCTTCGTCAACGGCCGGCTGCGCGCGGACCTGTCGGACGCTGTCGCCCGGCCCGGGCTGCGCGGTCGCGACGCTGTCCGAGACGCTGGCGCAGGACATCTCGATCGCGCGCGAGCTCTTCGGCGTGCTCGAGACCGCCGGGCAGGAGAAGGTCGCGCGCCCGCTCGCCATCCTGAACACGGCCGCGGCGACCGAGGGCCTGGTCATCCAGGCGACCGGCCGCGAGGCGCGGCCCGCTCCATATCCGCTACGACCGGATCGGCGAGGGGGCGAGCATGGTCCGCCACCTGGTCCGGCTCGAGAAGGGCGCGGAGCTGACGCTGCTGGAAAGCGGCTCGGCGACGAACACGGTGATGGAGGTCGAGATCGCCGACGGCGCGACGCTGCACCACATCCGGACGCAGACCGCGCCGCGCGGGCCGCATGCGACGCATCTCTTCGCCCGGCTGGGCGAGGGCAGCGCAGCTCAAGACCTTCACGCTGACGGCCGATGGCGAGCTGACCCGCAACGAGGTCGTTCTCGAGCTGGCCGGCGACGGCGGCTCGGGCCACATCGCCGGCGCGGTGCTGGCGCGCGACAGCGCGCATGTCGACAACACCGTCTTCGTCACGCATACGGGCCGAGGGCTGCGAGAGCCGGCAGGTCTTCAAGAACGTGCTGGCCGACAAGGCGCGCGGCATCTTCCAGGGCAAGATCTTCGTCCGCGAGGGCGCGCAGAAGACGGATGGCTACCAGATCAGCCAGGCCGTGCTGCTGACCGACGGCGCCGAGTTCTCGGCCAAGCCCGAGCTCGAGATCTATGCCGACGACGTCGCCTGCTCGCATGGCTCGACGACGGGGGCGCTCGACCGCAACTTGATGTTCTACCTGCGCTCGCGCGGCGTGCCCGAGGCCGAGGCCGAGGCGATGCTGATCGCCGCCTTCGCCGACGAGGCGATCATGGAGATCGCCGACGAGGGGCTGGCCGACCTGATGCGCGACGAGGTCGCCCGCTGGATGGCCGCGCGGCGCTGACATGGCCGATGAGCGTGATCACGCGCGGTCCGCCATCCCGGCCTGATCCTCGGGATCGCGCGGTTCTTCCACGACCCGCGCGGCTCGATGCGCGGCGTGCTCGACAGCCGGCCGAGCGAGGGGCGGCTGCTCGCCTATGCGCTGCTCGCGGCCGCGATCCTGCTCGTGCGGGCGCATCGCGGCCGCTGGCATTCGCGGCGCGGGCGCGCGAGGTCGACCTCGCGCCGCAGATCGCCGCGCAGACGGCCTCCATGCTGTTCTTCGTGCCGATCGCCTATTTCCTGCTCGCCGCGCTCGGCACGGCGCTCGCCAAGGCTCGCCGGCGGGCGGGGCGGCTGGCGCGACGGACGCGCCGCCTTCTTCTGGGCGGCGCTTGTCTCGGCGCCCGTCGGGCGTCCTCACGCAGCCTCGCCGCGCTGGCGCTGGCGGATGCCCCGCGGGCGCTGGCGGTCGGTGTCGCGCAGATCGGGCCCGTCTTCTTCGCCTGGGCGCTCGCGCAATGCTATGCCGAGGCGTTCGGCTTCCGGCGCGCCTGGGCGGTCTTCGCGGTGATCGGCGGGATCGTCCTGGTGATCCTGCTGGCGATCCGCCTGGCCTCCCTCTGATCGAGGTTGTGGTGCATTGCCGTCTTCTATACCCGGAGGCGAGCTCCGGTTGCTGCGGGGTCGGTCATGTCGGACTCGGTGGAGACGGGGGCGGCCGGATCATGAACGCCGCCGAGCTGCTGCGCCTGATCGTCGAGGGCTACACGGCGCCGCGCCGCTCGATCCGCCGCTTGCTCGACGGCAAGCAACGGGCTCGAGACGGCGCTTGACCCTGCTGGCGCTGGCCTTCCTGATCGAGGCGATCCTCGTCGATCATCTTCGGCGGGCGGCGGCGGCGCCTCGCTGGGCGTCTATCTCATCAACATCGCGCTGCAGCTCGCCTTGTTCTTCCTGCTCGCAGGGCTGATCTACGCGATCGGGCGGGCGGCGGGCGGCAAGGGCACGCTGCTCGGCGCGCAGCTTGTCGTCGGCTGGCATGCGCTGGTCACGAGCCCGATGACGCCCGCTGACGGTGCCGATCTCGTACGTGCCTTCGCGCGCCGGAGCCAGCGGCGGACGCAGCGGCGCAAGTGCAGGTTCCTGCCGGCGGCGTCTTTCTCGCCTTCGTCTACGCCGCGATCTCGTTCTGGCTGATGGCGAACTACGTCGCTGAACTGCACCAGTTCAGGAACACCTGGGGCGTGCTCGGCGCGCTGGTCGGCGTGACCTTTGTCTGCGGCATCGTGCTGGCCTCGGTCGCCGGCGCGCTTGGCCGAGTAAGTTTCGGAGAAGCCCGAAGATGTACGACGTCGAGACCGTCCGCGCCGATTTCCCCATCCTGTCGCGGCAGGTGAACGGGACCGACCTGGTCTATCTGGACAATGCCGCGAGCGCGCAGAAGCCGCGCGCCGTGATCGACGCGATGTCGCGGACCTATGAGAACGAGTACGCCAACGTCCACCGCGGCCTGCACTATCTGTCGAACGCGGCGACGGAGAAGTACGAGGCCGTGCGCGGCAAGGTCGCTCGCTTCCTCGGCGCGCCGTCCGAGCACGAGATCGTCTTCACCAGCAACGGCACGGAAGCGATCAACCTGGTCGCCTATTCCTGGGCCATGCCGCGCTTCGAGCCGGGCGACGAGATCGTGCTCTCGGTCATGGAGCACCACGCCAACATCGTGCCCTGGAATTTCGTGCGCGAGCGCTGCGGCGCCGTGCTGCGCTGGGTCGAGGTGGACGCGAACGGCGATCTCGACCCGCAGGCGGTGATCGACGCGATCGGGCCGCGGACCAAGCTGGTCGCGGTGACCCACATGTCGAACGTGCTCGGCACGGTGGTCGACGTCGCCGCCATCGCCCGGGCGGCGCGCGAGCGCGGGGTCGTGACCCTCGTCGACGGCTGCCAGGCGGCGGTGCACATGCCGGTCAACGTCGCCGAGCTCGGCTGCGACTTCTACGTGATGACGGGGCACAAGCTCTATGGGCCGACCGGCTCGGGCGTGCTCTGGGGCCGCATGGAGCTGCTCAAGCAGATGCGTCCCTTCAAGGGCGGCGGCGACATGATCCGCACCGTGAGCGCAGGACGAGGTCACCTATGCCGACCCGCCGATGCGCTTCGAGGCGGGCACGCCGAACATCGTGCCGATCATCGGGCTCGGCGCCGCCATCGACTATATGAGCGCGCTCGGCATGGAGAACATCGCCGCGCACGAGCATGGCCTGCGCGACTATGCGCGCGAGCGGCTGGAGGGGATCAACTGGCTCCAGCTCTACGGCAAGTCCGCCGGAAAGGGCGCGATCTTCTCGTTCAACCTCGAGGGCGGCGCGCATCCGCACGACATCTCGACGATCGTCGACCGCAAGGGCGTGGCGGTGCGCGCAGGTCACCACTGCGCGCAGCCGCTGATGGCGCATTTGGGCGTGAGCGCGACCTGCCGCGCCTCGTTCGGCCTCTACAACACGAGGGCCGAGGTCGACCGGCTGGTCGAGGCGCTCGAGCTCTGCCGCGAGCTCTTCGGCTAGCCGCTCGGCGCTACCCCAGGCGCGGCCGGCCGGTGGCGGTGACGCGGGCCAGCGCTTCGACGAAGACGGGCTGGCCCTCGACGGTCGCCACTGTTTCGTCCCAGTCCTCGGCGAGCTCGACCTCGGCGGCGCCGGCGGCCCGTGCCTCGGCACGGGCGAGATCGGCGAGCGCGGACAAAGCGCCCTTGCGCGCCAGCTCGGCCGATCGGAAGTCGCTTGTGCCCTCCGGCAGATGGGCGCGGAAAACACCCGGCTCGGGCTCGGTGATCGCGGCGGCGCGCGTGATCCGAACCCGGCCGACCACGGCGCCAACGGCGTTGGCGACATCGGCGTGCGTCGGCACGACAGCGCTCGTTCCGAGCAGCGCAGCGATGTCGGGATAATAGAGCGGCGCCGCGGCGCCGAGGCCGATCAGCGGCACGGCGAGCCCGACATCGACCCGGGCGAGCCCGCGGTGACCGTCGAGCGCCGCTTGCGCGAGCGGCGCCCGCGCGTCAGCCGGCAGGCCGTCGCGCTGCAGCGCCGCCTCGAGGATCAGCTCGGCCGAGCGGCGGACCAGGGTGAGGTGCACGAGGTCGCAGAAGGCCTCGGGCGTCCGCGCGACGGGGCGCCCGGCCGCGTCACGCTTGCGCGCCATCAGCTTTGCGGCCTGGATTGCGGCCGCCCTGTCCCAGCTCGCCTGCCGGCCAAGAACGTGGGCGGCGTCCGATGGCGTGAAGCCGGCCGACCCGCGCGAGGCCGCGGGCCACCAGCCGCGCGAGCGCCGTCTCATGTGCCCGGCTGCGCAGCACGGCGTCCGCCGGCATCGGCGCGGCGCCGAGCAGGTCGAGGAGCGATTGCTCGGCCGGGCGAAGATCCGCCGTCCGCCCCGGTGGGCGCCGCGCAACAGGAATCGCGCGTCCTGCGCGCCCGGATTGGTCGACTGGAGCTGGCGCTCGAGCGCTTCGCGGACCATTGCGGGATGCTCGACCGCCAGCAGGCTGATCGGAACGAGCCGGCGTGGGCCCAGGATCAGGCAGCGGGTCGAGGCTGCGCCCGTCGACAGTGACCTCGCTGTCGCCGCCGAGACCGTGCGTCGCCATGTCGACGGCCTCGACCATGGTGTGGTGGCCGCCGACGCGCGCGCCGTCGGCCGCGACCGCGGGCCTCGTGCCGCCGATCAGACCGATGTCGGTCGTCGTGCCGCCGATGTCGGAGACGAGCGCATCGGGCAGCCCGGTCAGATGGCCAGCGCCGACCAGGCTGGCCGCCGGGCCGCTGAGGATCGTCTCGATCGGGCGGGCCCGGGCGAAACCCGCGGCGACGAGCGAGCCGTCGCCCCTGACCAGCATCAGCGGCGCGGAGATTCCTCGTTGCGTCAGAATGGCTTGAGTGGCCGAGATCAGGTCCGAGATCATGCCGGTCAGTCGGGCGTTCAGCGCCGCCGTGACGGCCCGGCGTGGAGCGTTCAACGCGGCGGAAAGGTCGTGGCCGCAGGTGACGGGCAGGCCGCTGGCTTTGCTGACGATGTCGCGCGCGGCGATCTCGTCCTCGGGGTTGCGCGTGCCGAACCAGGCGACGACGGCGAAGGCATCGACGGCGGGCGCATGGGCGTCGACGGCGGCGGCGAGGCCGGCGCGGTCGAGCGGCGCCTGGCGGGCGCCCGTCGCGTCGTGGCCGCCCGTGACGAAGGCCACCGGGTCGCGGCCGAGCGTCTCGGCGAGGCCGGCGCGGGCCAGCGCCGCCTGGTCAAATCCAATCAAAATCAGGCAGATGCGGCCGCCACGCCCCTCGACCAGCGCGTTGGTCGCCAGCGTCGTCGACAGCGAGACGAGGCCGATCGGCGCAGCCGGTCCGCGCGCCACGACGGCGTCCATCGCCGCGGCTATGCCGATCGAGAGGTCGTGATGGGTGGTCAGCGCCTTGGCCTTGGCGATGACGCCCGATGCGGCGCCGGGCGCCGCCGCCTCCTCGTCGTAGAGCACGGCGTCCGTGTAGGTGCCGCCGGTGTCGATGCCGAGCAGGATGGCCATGGCGCCCCGTTCCAAAGCGCGCCGTCATGCGCGGCGGAGAGGCCGGCGTCAAGCGCCGCCATGTCCCGGAACGTGGAGGGGTGCGAACCGAGTGCTTTGGGGGTGCAATTGGGGTGCCGCGCGCCCACGGGGCGGACCGGTTGAAATAGGGTGCGCGCCCTGGCCGCCGTGGATCCTGGAAGCGTGCTCAGATCCGGCGGCTGGCAGCCTCGCCGACCTGGTCGACGCCACGCGTTTCGAGGAGGTGCGTCAGCCAGTCGGGGTCCATCTCCGGCACCGAGCTGAGGAGGAGGTCGGTGTAGGGGTGGTGCGGCGGGGCGAACATCTCGTCCTTGGGGCCGGCCTCGACGACGCGGCCGTCCTTCATCACCACCACCTCGTCGGCGATGGCGCGCACGGTGGCGAGGTCGTGCGTGATGAACATGTAGGCGAGGCCGCGCTCGTCCTGCAGGCGCGCGAGCAGCTTCAGGATGCCCTCGGCGACGAGCTGGTCGAGCGCCGAGGTGACCTCGTCGCAGATGATGAACTCGGGCTCGGCGGCGAGCGCCCGGGCGATGCCGATGCGCTGCTTCTGGCCGCCCGAGAGCTCGGACGGGTAGCGGTGGTAGAAGCGGGCGGGGTCGAGCTCGATGTCCTCGAGGATCTGCTCGACGCGCCGGCGGCGCTCGCGGCCGGACAGGCCGGTGTAGAACTGGACCGGGCGGCCGATGATGTCGCTGATGCGGATCTTTGGGTTCAGCGCCGTGTCGGCCATCTGGTAGATCATCTGCGCCTGGCGCAGCTCGTCCTTGGAACGGCGGCGGTAGTCGGGCCGGAGCGGCTGGCCATTGGCGAGGATGCGGCCGCGCGAGGGCGGCAGGAGCCCGGTGATGACGCGGGCGCAGGTCGACTTGCCCGAGCCCGATTCGCCGACCACGGCGACCGTGCGGCCGCGATGGATGTCGAAGCTGACGTCGTGCAGCACCGGCACCTTGCCATAGGCGGCGCTGACATGCTCGACGCGGATCACCGGCGTCTCGCCGCGGCCGACCGGCGGCTTCTGCGGCCGCTGGAACGAGCGGACCGCCCACAGCGACTTGGTGTAGTCCTTCTTCGGAGCCGCCAGCATGGTGCGGGTGTCGGCCTCCTCGACCTCGTCGCCCTTGAGCAGCACCTTGATGCGGTCGGCCATCTGGGCGACAACCGCGAGGTCGTGGGTGATGTAGATGGCGGCTGTGTCGAACTGATCGACGATGTCGCGGATCGCCGCCAGCACCTCGATCTGCGTCGTCACGTCAAGCGCGGTCGTCGGCTCGTCGAAGATGATGAGGTCGGGCCGGCAGCTCATCGCCATGGCGGTCATGGCGCGCTGCAGCTGGCCGCCCGAGACCTGGTGCGGATAGCGAAAGCCGATCTCGTCCGGGTTGGGCAGGCGGAGGCGGCGGTAGAGCTCCATGGCGTCGGCCTCGGCCTCGCGCCGGCTTTTGACGCCGTGCTGCACGGGCGCCTCGGTGTACTGGTCGATCAGCTTGTGCGCCGGGTTGAAGCTGGCCGCGGCCGACTGCGCGACATAGGCGATGCGGCGGCCGAGCAGGTCGCGCTTGGTCGAGGCCGAGGCGCAAACGAGGTCGATCCCGTCGAACTCGACCGTGCCGCGCGCGATGCGCGTGCCGTCGCGGGTGAAGCCCATGGCAGCAAGGCCGATCGTCGACTTGCCGGCGCCGGACTCGCCGATCAGGCCCAGCACCTCGCCGCGACGCAGGTCGAGGTCGACGCCCTTGACGATGGGGATCCAGGTCTCGTCGGCGCGGCCCTCGATGTGCAGGTCGCGGATGCGGACGAGCAGGTCGCGGTTGGATAGGTCCTTTGCGCTCATCGCTCCCTCCCAATCCATCCCCCACAAGGGGGGAGGGGGCGCCCCTTGGCGGCCGCCTGCCTGTAGAGCGTGGCCGTACGGCCCGCATCGCCGCTGTTCCGGCGCAGAGAAGCGGTGCTGCTCACAGCGCCCTCCCATAGCCTTGCCCACAAAGGGGGACGGGCCGGCCTTTGGCCGGCGCCGGCGCAGGAATTGCGAGTGTCGAGCTCAATCTCTCACTCCTTCAGCCCGGAGGAGCGGTGCAGCATCCAGTCGACGACGAAGTTGACGCCGACGGTCAGCAGCGCGATCGCGCCGGCCGCCATCAGCGGCAGCGACGCCGTCAGCGGGTCCCACTGGGCATAGGCGATGAAGCGGGCAAGCTCTGCGACCATCGAGCCCCAGTCCGCCAGCGGCGGCTGGATGCCGAGCCCGAGGAACGAGAGCGCCGCGATCAGCAGGAAGACGAAGCAGAAGCGAAGCCCGAACTCGGCGAGCAGCGGCGCGGTCGCGTTCGGCAGCACCTCGCGGAAGATCAGGTAGCGCAAGGCCCTCGCCGCGCAGCTTCGCCGCCTCGATATAGTCCATGACGACGATGTTCTGCGCCGACGGCGCGGGCCAGCCGGAAGACGCGCGTCGAGTCGAGGACGGCGATCACCAGGATCATGTTAATCGTCGACTGGCCGACGACGGTGATGATCAGCAGCGCGAAGATGAGCTGCGGGATCGACATCATGACGTCGACGATGCGGCTGAGGAGCTGGTCGATCCAGCCCCCGACGGTCGCCGCCAGAAAGCCGAGCGAGGCGCCGAGCACGAAGGCAAGGACGGTGGTGACGAGCGCGATGCCGACCGTGTTCTGGGCGCCGTAGATCAGCCTCGTCATGATGTCGCGGCCGATCTGGTCGGTGCCGAGCGGGTGCGCCGGATCCGAGCCGGGCGGCAGGTTGACGGCGTCGAAGATCTGTCCCTGGCCGTAGGGGGCGAGCACGTCGGCAAAGACGGCGAAGATGACATAGAGCAGGATCACCAGGATGCCGAAGGCGGCGGTCAGCGGCGCCTGGCGCATGGGCTTGGCGATGAATTCCGGCATGGTGCGCCGCAAAAGCTCGCGGAAGATCCAGGCCGCGGCGATGGTGCCGGCGATGACGACGGCCGCCCAGAACAGCCATGCCCAGATGCCCGTCATGCCTGAACGCCCGTCATTGCCGCATGCCAGTCATCGCGGATGCCGCAGCCGCGGGTTGGAGAGGATCGCCAGCACGTCGGCGGCGAGGTTCAGCAGGATGTAGGCGGCGGCAAAGATCAGGCAGCAGGCCTGCACGACGGGCACGTCGCGCACCTTGACCGAGGCGACGAAGAGCTGGCCGATGCCGGGATAGACGAACACCGTCTCGACGACGACGACGCCCGTGATCAGATAGGCGAGGTTCAGCGCCACGACGTTGATGATCGGCGCCAGCGCGTTCGGCAGCGCGTGCTTGACGATGATCCGCCAGGGCTGGAGCCCCTTGAGGCGCGCCATCTCGATATAGGGCGAGGCGAGCAGGTTGATGATCGCCGCCCGCGTCATGCGCATCATGTGCGCGGTCACCACCAAGGTCAGCGTAAGCGCCGGCAGCATCGCTGCCTGCAGGCGATCCCATAAGGGCATGGCGGGCGAGACGCTCGAGAGCGACGGGAAGACCGGGTACATGACCGCAAGGAACAGCACGAGCACATAGGCGACGAAGAATTCAGGGCTCGAGATCGAGGTCAGCGTCGCGACATTGGCGACCCGGTCGAAGAGTGAGTTGCGCCAAAGCGCGGCAAGCACGCCGATGACGATCGACAGCGGCACCGAAATGGCGGCGGCCACCAACGCCAGGAAGAGCGTGTTGGCGAAGCGGGTCTCGAGCTGCTCGGCGATTGGCCGCTTGTTGCCGAACGAGATGCCGAAATCGCCGCGCATCGCCCCCCAGAGCCAGTCGAGGTAGCGGATGTAGGCCGGCTGGTCGAGGCCAAGCTCGCGCTCGATCGAGGCCACCGCCTCGGGCGTCGCGCCCTGGCCGAGGATCTCCTGCGCGAAGTTGCCGGGCAGCATCTCGACGGCGACGAAGATGACCAGCGAGACGACGAGGAGCGTGACGAGCCCGAGCGCCAGCCGCTTCGCAAGCAGAGATAGGATATCGTATCTCGCCGCCATCGGAGGCTCCGCGGCGCCGCTCCCCCGCCGGGCGGCATCAGCGGCCAATCTTCGGCCGCTCGGGCGATGAGCGCAAGCGGGAACTGGAATATTGCCGGCAGCCGCCCCGGAAAGGAGCGGCGAGATGATGGGCCGGCGACCGCGCACCGCGCCTTGACGCGATGCGGTGCGGCGGTCGATCAATGCCCGGCAGCGGAAGAAAGAGAGGTCGCGCGTGGTCGAGATTCGCAATGTGCTGAAGGAGAAGCTCGACGCCGGCGGGCTGGCGCTGGGCGTCGGCCTGCGGGGCGCGCGCTCGGTCGAGATCGGCAAGGCGATGAAGACGGCGGGCTTTGACTGGCTCTTCATCGACATGGAGCACACGGCGATCGGCATCGACCATGCGAGCGACATCTCGGTCGCGGCGCAGGATGCCGGGATCACGCCGATCGTGCGCGTGCCGGGCTTCGAGCACCACCACGCGACGCGCGTGCTTGACGGCGGCGCGCAGGGCATCGTCGTGCCGCATGTCGACGACGCCGAGACGGCGCGGCGCATGGTGCGCAATGTCCGCTACCCGCCGCTCGGCAAGCGCTCGCTCTATGGCGCGCTGCCGCAGGTCGACTTCGAGGCGCATCCGGTGGGCGAGCTGCTCGAGGCGCTGAACCGCGCGACCTTCCTCGTGCTGATGATCGAGAGCGCCGAGGGCGCCGAGGCGGCCGACGAGATCGCCGCGGTCGAGGGCGTCGACGCGCTGCTGATCGGCACGTCGGACCTGACGGCCGAGCTCGGCATCCCAGGGCAGCTCGAGCACCCGCGCGTGGTCGAGGTCTACGAGAAGGTGCTGGCGGCCTGCAAAAAGCACGGCAAGCATGCGGGCATGGGCGGCGTCTACAACCCAGCCGATGATGAAGCGCTATCTCGAGATGGGCATGCGGCTGATCCTGGCGGGCTCGGAGTTCAGCTTCATGATGGCGGGCGCACGGGCGCAGACCCAGGCGGTGCGCGCGCTGCTCGGATGACCGAGACTGCCGACGGGGCGGTGACGGCGCGCCAGGCGGCGGCGCCCAGGTCGCGCCCGGGCGCGGCCTTGCTGCGCGACCTCTTCCAGCCGCGCACGGCCGACCAGCGCTTTCCCTCGATCGCGGCGATGGAGCGGGCGGCGCGGGCGCGCATCCCGGCGCTTCGCGCATGACTACATGGCGGGGGGCATCGGCGGCGAGCACGGGCTGGCGCGCAACCGGTCCGAGCTCGACCGGGTGCGCCTGGTGCCGCGCTACCTCGCCGAGGTGCCGGCGCCCGACCTGACGACGACGATCCTGGGGCAGAAGCTGGCCGCGCCCTTCGGCACGGCGCCCGTCGGGCTGACCGGGCTGATGTGGCCGGACGCGCCGAAGCACATCGCGCGGGCCGCGGCGGCCCGGAACCTGGCGGTGGGGCTCTCGACCTATGCGACTGCGTCGATCGAGGAGGTGGGCGCCATCGCCGGCCCGCGCATGTGGTTCCAGCTCTATCCGCTGAAGGACGAGGCGATCGAGCAGGATCTGCTCGCCCGCTTCGCCGCGGTGGGCGGCGAGGTGCTGGTCGTCACCGTCGACATCCCCGGGCCGACGCGGCGCGAGCGTGACCTGGCGAACGGCCTGTCGGTGCCGCCGCGGCGCGATTGGCGGACCTATCTGCAATGCGCGCTGCGGCCGGGCTGGGCGCTCTCGACACTGAGCGCCGGCGTGCCGGAGTTCCGCAACATCACCCGCTATGTGCCGGCGGGGTCGGATGCGACGACGGCGCTCGAGTTCCTCGGCAGCATCATGGCCTCGCATGTCTCGCCCGACCGGCTGCGCCGCTATCGCGACCTCTGGAACGGCAAGCTGGTCGTCAAGGGCGTGCTCGACGTGCGCGACGCGCGCGTCGCGCTCGACTGCGGGGCTGACGGGATCGTCGTCTCGAACCATGGCGGGCGGCAGCTCGACGCCGCGCCGACCGCGCCCGAGGTGCTGCCGGCGATCGCCCAGGCGGTGGGCGGCAGGATGGCGGTGCTGGCCGATGGCGGGGCGCGCTCGGGCCTCGACATCGCGCGGCTGCTGGCCAAGGGGGCTGAGTTCGTGCTGCTGGGCAGGGCGATGACCTTCGCCGTCGCGGCGATGGGCGCGGCCGGCCCGGCGCATGCGCTGCACGTGCTGAACGAGGAGCTGCGGGGAACGCTGGTGCAGCTCGGCTGCGCCGAGCCGCGGCAGCTGGCGGGGTTTCTGCAGGACTGAGCGGGGCAGGGCGGCGGCGGGCGCGAGCACCCGCGCTATGGGTCCACCTCGAAATCGACGAGCAGCGTGCGCTGGAGGAACTGGAAGTTGTCGTCCGAGGCGATGGCGAGGCGGGTCCGGCCCGCATCGTCGCGCCAGAGGGCGATCGCTTCCATGTTGTCGATGCCGCTGCCGCCGCCGAAGCTGGCCAGCACCTCGCGCGTCTCGGGCAGGGGCAAGCCGTCGGGGCCGAGCCGATACCGCTCGATCCGGACGGAAAAGCCGCCGAGCAGCGAGAAGGCCCGGCGCAGCAGATAGAGCCGCCCGTCAGGGCCGACCTCGGCATCGGTCACGGGGCGATCGCCGGGCAGGGCGAGCCGGCCGGAGCGCAGCGTGCCGCCGGCCGGGTCGATGAGGAAGACGGGAAAGCCGCCGCGCGCCCCTCCTTGCGCCCGGTCCTCGGCGATGGCGAGAAGCCGGCCGTCGGGCAGGGCGGCGAGCGCTTCGAGCCCCGCATTGTAGCCCAGCTGCTCGAAGCGGCGGTCGCGGATCGTCCGGCCATGCCCGTCGCGGCCGAGAAGCTCGACGCGGTGGTCGCGCTCGAAGGAGATGGCAAGGCCGTCCGCGGTGCGGGCAAGTCCCTCGGCGTCGAGGCCGGCTTCTTCCAGCGGCTGCCCCTCCGCGTCGGCGAGGGCCCGGATGTCGCCGCCCACCGGCCGCAGGCCGGATGCGTCGTCGGCCAGCGGGCTGTGGATCAGCCAGCCGCGATCGGTGACGGCGATCAGCTCGCCCCCGTCGATCAGCAGCCCCGAAATGCCGCCGAACTGCGGATGGGGCGAGGTGAGCTCGACGGCGCCGCGCAAATGCAACCCGTGCAGCTCGGTCGGCGCGATCTCGACCGGCGCGGCCGAGACGCGCAGCTCGGCCGGTTCGGGCGGCGCCTCGCGGAACGAGCCGCCGAAGGCGAGCGCGCCGCCCGCCGCGGCGAGCGCCGCGGCGGCGGCAAGCAGCCTCATCGAGCGAGGACGTCGGCGCAGGCCGGCGGCAGGTCGGCCATCGTCAGGTCGCGGGCGGCGGGCCCCGGCGGAGGGTTCAGCGCCTCGTCCGTGAACCACCAGGCAAGCGAGGCGTCGCAGCCGTCGCCGGGCGGCACCGGGTCCTGCGGCACGCAGGCGACGGCGCCGGCCGGGCATTTCAGTCTGACGTGGAAGTGCGAATCATGCCCATACCAGGGGCGGATCTTGCCCAGCCAGCCGCGCCCGGCGCCCGGCGGCTCGGAATTGCAGAGCTCGCGCTTGATGGCGGCGTTGACGAAGATGCGCTCGACGGCCGGGTCCTCGGCCGCCGCCTTCAGCAGCGCCTGGTGCGCGGCCGTCCAGGCGCCGCTGACCGAACGCCGGTCGGCCGCCACGACCATCAGAGCTGCCGATCGCCTCGCGCTCGGCGCGCGTCGAGCGTCCGCGCCTCGGGCTTGCGCAGCCAGATGTCGACGTCCAGGCCGATCTGGTGCGAGCGATGGCCCGAGGGCATGGGTCCGCCGCGCGGCTGGCTGATGTCGCCGATGTAGAGCCGCGGCCAGCCGATGGCCTGGGCGCGGACGCTCAGACGCTCGATGAGGGCGATGATGTTCGGATGCCCCCAGTTGCGGTTGCGGCTGAGACGCATGGCTTGCCAGCCGGGCCCCGTCTCGGGCAGGGCGACGGCGCCGGCGAGGCAGCCTTCGGCATAGCCGCCGATCGGCGCCGGGGCCATGTCGGCCGGCGTCGGCTTGGCGGCAAAGAGGGTCTTGGCGGGCTCGGCGGCGCCGGCGGGCAGCGCGATCACGGACGCCGCGAGAACGAGCGCGGCGAAGGGCAGGCGAAGCGGCATCGGACCTCCGGGTGGCGTGGGGCAGCGACTATGCCGTGTCGCCGGATTCGACGGAAGGGCGTGCGCGCCTCCCTCCCGATTGAAGGGAGAAGGGGCGCGACGCCTGCCGACCAGCCGACGCTTCGTCGCAACACGGGCCGGCAACCCGGCCCGCATGGCCTCACTTGTTCATGCGGTTCTGCACGAGGTCGTCGACGACCGCCGGCTCGGCCAGCGTCGAGGTGTCGCCGAGCGCGCCATAGTCGTTCTCGGCGATCTTGCGCAGGATGCGGCGCATGATCTTGCCGGACCGCGTCTTGGGCAGGCCGGGGGCGAACTGGATCAGGTCGGGGCTGGCGATCGGGCCGATCTCCTGGCGCACCCAGTCGCGCAGCTCTTTCCTCAGCTCCTCGGAGGGCTGCTCGCCCGCCATCAGGGTCACGTAGCAGTAGATGCCCTGGCCCTTCATGTCGTGCGGATAGCCGACCACCGCGGCCTCGGACACCTTGGGGTGGGCGACGAGCGCCGAACTCGACCTCGGCGGTGCCGAGCCGGTGGCCCGAGACGTTGATCACGTCGTCGACGCGCCCCGTTATCCAGTAGTAGCCGTCGGCGTCGCGCCGGCAGCCATCGCCGGTGAAGTAATAGCCCTTGTATTGCGAGAAGTAGGTGTCGATGAAGCGCTGGTGGTCGCCATAGACGCGTGCGCATCTGGCCGGGCCAGCTGTCCGAGATGCAGAGCACGCCGGTGGCTTCCGTCGTGGTGATCTCGCGGCCCGATCTCGGCCTCGAGCACCACGGGCTGCACGCCGAAGAAGGGCAGCGTGGCCGAGCCCGGTTTCATCGGAATGGCGCCCGGCAGCGAGGTGATCATGTGGCCGCCCGTCTCGGTCTGCCACCAGGTGTCGACGATCGGCAGCCTGCCCTTGCCGACGGTGCGGTGATACCAGGTCCAGGCCTCGGGGTTGATCGGCTCGCCGACCGTGCCGAGCAGGCGCAGCGAGGAGAGGTCCGAGCCCTCGACGAACTTCTCGCCCTGGCCCATCAGCGCGCGGATGGCGGTCGGCGCGGTGTAGAACTGGTTGACCTTGTGCTTCTCGCAGACCTGCCAGAAGCGCGAGGCGTCCGGATAGGTCGGCACGCCCTCGAACATCAGCGTCACGCGCCGTTCGCCAGCGGCCCGTAGACGATGTAGCTGTGCCCGGTCACCCAGCCGACATCCGCCGTGCACCAGTAGATGTCGCCGTCATGGTAGTCGAAGACCAGCTCGTGCGTCATGGCGGCGAAGACGAGATAGCCGCCGCTGGTGTGCAGCACGCCCTTGGGGCTGCCCGTGGAGCCGGAGGTGTAGAGGATGAAGAGCGGGTCCTCGGCGTTCATCGGCACGGGCTCGCACTCTGCCGAGGCCTTGGCCATCAGCGCCGTGTAGGAGTGGTCGCGCCCCTCCTTCATCTCGACCTTTGCCGCCGGTGCGCTCGACGACGAGCACGGGCACGTCCCCCGTCGCCTGGAGCGCCTTGTCGACATTGGCCTTCAGCGGCACCTTGCGGCCGCCGCGCGGCCCCTCGTCGGCGGTGATGATCAGCGTGGCGCCGCAATCCTTGACGCGGCTCGCCAGCGAATCCGGGCTGAAGCCGCCGAAGACCACCGAGTGGACGGCGCCGATCCGCGCGCAGGCCAGCATGGCGTAGGCGGTCTCGGGGATCATCGGCATGTAGATGACGACGCGGTCGCCCTTGTCGACGCCGAGATCCTTCAGCACGTTGGCGAGCTTGCAGACCTGCGCAGTGCAGTTCGCGATAGGTGATGTGCTTGGCGTGGTCTGGGTCGTCGCCCTCCCAGAGGATCGCGGTCTGGTCGCCGCGCTTGGCGAGGTGCCGGTCGATGCAGTTGTAGCTGACGTTCAGCTCGCCGTCCTCGAACCACTTGATCGAGACGTTGTGGTAGTCGAACGAGGTGTTCTTGACCTTGGTGTAGGGCTTGGTCCAGTGCAGCCGCCGCCCGTGCTCGCCCCAGAACGTGTCGGGGTCGGCGATCGACGCCTCGTACATGGCGCGATACCGGTCGGCATCGATCAGCGCGCGCGCGGCCGTTTCTGACGGAACCGGAACCAGATCGGACATTCACCTTCCTCCATCTTGCGCCGGCAGGTCTCTCGCCTCCCGTTGATGCCCCGTCGGGGCCGCGCGCCGGATACTCCCGTCGCGGGCAGGTCTTGTCGAGAGTTTCCTGAGCCCCCGTCGCTGCGCCGGGACCGGGTGCCCGGCGCTCGCCGGCGAGCATCTGCCCCCGGGGCCGGGCCGCCGCCTTGATCCCGATCAAACGGCCGCCGGGCGCGCGGCGCGGGCAGGCGGAACCGGCGGCCCATGCCAAGGTCACGTCAATGGCGGTGCTGGCGCTCCGTCCGCGGCGTTTTGTAGAGCTTCACCAACAGCTGCCCCACGGCGCCGACCATCATGAGCCCGGAGCCGAAGATGAACAGCCAGACGCCGATCGTCTGCACCGGCTCGAAGGGTGGCAGGAACAGGATGCTGCCGACGAAGAACAGGACGTTGCCGAGAAGCCCGAGCGAGAGGTGAATCCAGCCATAGTCCCGGACGATCGTCTTGATCGGAGTGCTCATGTCGCCTCGTCATGCCGTTCATTTGGGGAAATCGGCTGGGCCTTACGGAAGTTCCGGTCGATCAGGCTGGCGATGGCTGGGCGATGCGTCAGCCCAGAGCCTTCACCCCGGGCCCGAGTCATGGCAGATGGTCGGCCGGAGATCAGGAGGACGCGATGGCCGACGGACAGGCGAATGCGACCCGCGACGGCAGGGCCAGCGTGCCCGAGCACGCCGACGTCGTGATCGTCGGCGCGGGCTTCGCCGGCATGTACCTGCTGCATTTGATGCGCCAGGCCGGCATCGACGCCGTCGTGCTCGAGCAGGGCAGCGGCGTCGGCGGCACCTGGTACTGGAACCGCTATCCCGGGGCCCGCTGCGACGTCGAGTCGGTCCAGTACAGCCACAAGTACCTGCCCGAGCTGGAGCAGGAGTGGAACTGGTCCGAGCGCTATGCGCCGCAGCCCGAGATTCTGGCCTATGCCGAGGCGATCGCCGACAGGCTGCACATCTGGCCGGATGTCTGCTTCGGCCGGCGGGTGGTGCGGGCGGACTGGGACGATGCGGCGCGCAGCTGGACGCTGACCACCGAGTCGGGCGAGACGCATCATCGCGCCATTCTACATCATGGCGAGCGGGTGTCTCTCGGTGCCGAACGAGGTCGCCTTCCCCGGCATGGAGCTGTTCTCGGGCGCGACCTATCACACGGGCCGGTGGCCGCACGAGGGCGTGGACTTCACCGGGCTGCGCGTCGCGGTGATCGGCACCGGCTCGTCGGCGATCCAGTCGATCCCGAACATCGCGCGCCAGGCCTCCGAGCTCTGGATCTTCCAGCGGACGCCGAATTATGCGGTGCCCGCGCACAATCGCGAGCTCGACGAGATCTACCTGCGCGAGATCAAGGCGCGCTACCCGGAGCTCCGCGCCGCGCAGGCCAGGTCGATCAACAACATCGCCGGGCGCCCGCCGCAGGGCAAGGCCGTCGAGCGGACGCCGGAGGAGGTCGAGGCCGAGCTCGAGCGGCGCTGGGAGGAGGGCGGGCTGCTCTTCATGGGCGCCTTCGCCGACATGATGCTTGACCGCCGGTCGAACGAGGCGGCGGCCGAGTTCGTGCGCAAGAAAATCCGCCAGACGGTGAAGGACCCGGCGACGGCCGAGCTTCTCTGCCCGCACGAACACGATCGGGGCCAAGCGGCTCTGCGTCGATATCGGCTATTTCGAGACATATAACCTGCCGCATGTGCATCTCGTCGACATCTCGAAGGACCAGATCGCGATCTCGGAAGCCGGGGTGGTCGCTGGCGGCCGGACCTATGAGGTGGACGCCATCGTCTATGCGACGGGGTTCGACGCGATGACGGGCGCGCTCCTGCGCGTGGACATCCGCGGGCGCGGCGGCCGGCTGCTGCGCGACCACTGGAAGGACGGGCCGCGCAGCTATCTGGGGCTGGCGATCTCGGGCTTTCCTAACCTCTTCACGGTCACGGGGCCGCAGAGCCCGTCGGTCTTCACCAACATGATCCCGACGATCGAGCAGCACTGCGAGTGGATCACCGATTGCATCGTGGCGCTGCGCGCCGGAAATGCCCGGGTGATCGAGGCCGAGAAGGCCGCCGAGGACGCCTGGGTCGCGCACAACCAGGAGGTCGCCGACGCGCATCTGCGCTCGTCGTCAGCGTCCTGGTACACGGGCCAGAACATCGAGGGCAAGCCAGTGATCTTCATGCCCTATATCGGCGGCTTCCCGCGCTATGTCGAACGCTGCAACCAAGTCGCCGCGAACGGCTACGAAGGGTTTCGAACGGCCTGAGCGGGCGCCCCTGCGGGAAGCGCCGGGGGAAAGCGCCTCCAGACCGGGTCAGGCGTGCTTCATGACGACACGGAAGCTGTCCGAACTCCTGCTCCCCGGTGCACTGGAGTTCGTCGAGCAGGCACTCGATGTTGTGCGGCAGGGCGTCGCCCAGCGCCGGGCGCTCGATCCACCTGAACGCCGGGGGGAAATCGTAGAAGACGTCCGTCGTCTGCACGTCGTGCTCGCGCATCGTGGCAAGCACGCGCAACATGCTGTGGCCGAAGGCCGAGCCCGCCACGAAGGCGACCCGGCGCCGGACCGTGGCGTCGATCGTGTCGTGCGGCACGTCCTTGATGGCCATGACCTCGGAGACGGGGACGTTGAAGTCGACGAAGCGCATGTCGTTGATGACCGGCGCCCCTGACTTCACGAGATCCATGCTGCCGCTGATCTGCATCATGCGACGGATGTCATCCGTCCGGTAGAGACCGAACGACCGCGAGAAGATACACTGCAGGTTGCGCGATTGAACTATACAAAACTTCACGGCGAGTATCTCGGACCACAGCGGCCACACGTTTAATCCATAACACACCGCCCGAGCAACCAGCGCTCGAGCGCTCTGCCCTCGGTGGTTGCAAAAACCGCGCCAGCCGCGCTGGCACGCTGCCTCGGCGCGAGCGCCTAACGTGGGAGACGCGGCGCCGCGCAGGCCGGCGCCCGGGATGGACCGAAGCGCACCCGTGCGCGTTGAGGAGATGCCGGCGGATCGGCCGGCGGGTTTTGTTTCGTGGAGGTGCCCCTATGCGTGACATGCACAATCTCTCGGTCGTGATCACCGGCGCGTCGAGCGGCGTCGGCCGGTGCACCGCCCATGCCTTCGCACGGCGCGGCGCCCGGGTCGCCCTGGCCGCGCGCAATGCCGAGGCACTGGAGGGCGTGGCGCGCGAATGCCGCGAGCTGGGCGGCGAGGCGGTGCCAATCCCGACGGACGTGACCGACGAGGACGCAATGCGGCGGCTGGCGGATCAGGTCGCCGACCGGTTCGGCGGCATCGACGTCTGGGTCAACAATGCCGGCGTGGGCGCCGTCGGCCGGTTCGACGAAGTGCCGATCGAGGCGCATCGCCGGACGGTCGAGACCAACCTGCTCGGCTACATGTACGGCGCGCATGCCGTTCTGCCGCATTTCAGGCGGCAGGGACACGGCGTGCTGATCAACAACGGCTCGGTCGGCGCCTTCATGCCGACGCCCTACGCCGCCTCTTACGCCGCCAGCAAATTCGGCGTGCGCGCCTTCTCGAACTCGCTGCGGCAGGAGCTGAAGGGGTGGCCCGACATCCATGTCTGCGCCATCCACCCGTTCATGATGGACACGCCCGGCGTGCAGCATGGCGCGAACTACACGGGCGTCGAGCTCAAGGCGGCGCCGCCCGCCTACGATCCGCGGCGGACGGCCGAGGCGATCGTCGAACTGGTGGTGCACCCGCGGCGGCAGGTGCTGTTGGGCATCATGACGAAGCTGACGGCCGCCGGCTACACGCTGACGCCGGCCCTGCTCGAATGGGGGATGGCGCGCTTCATGGAGGGATGGTTCAGCTATGCCGACCCGAGCCCGGCGACGGACGGCAACCTGTTCGAGCCAAAGCCCGGCCCGCTGGCCGTGCATGGCGGCTGGCGTTGGGACCTGCCGCGCGGCCGCAGCGGCGGCCTCGTGGCACTCGGCCTGGCGGCCGGCCTTCTCGGCGCGGGCCTCGCCATCGCCGGAAGCCGCCGGCGGAGCAGGTCCGATGGCGGCCGACGCTATGGCCAGCGCCCCTCCGGCGGGGGAATGCCGGGCTATCGAGGCGATGCGGTCAGGCGATCAGTCCCACGCGGCGCCTGATCCCCTCCTCGCGCAGCTTGACCTCCTGGCCGGCGAACTCGCGGCCCTCGGGGCCGCACAGCCAGACGACGGTGCGCGCCGGCCATTCCGGCGGGATGTGCGCCGACCAGTCGAGCTGGCTGACGGGGTTCATGCCGCTGCCCTTGATCGCCTCCTGCATGTAGGTCGCGACCGTGCCCGGGCTGAGGCCCACCACCGTCACGCCGTTCGGCCGGCATTCCAGATCGGCGGCGCGCGTCAGCATGTGCGCCGCCGCCTTGGCCGCGCAGTAATGCGACCAGCCCTCGAGCGGGCTGTGCGCCGCGCCCGACGAGATGTTGACGACCGTGCCGGAGCCTTGCGCTTTCATGTGCGGCAGCACGGCGCGCAGCCCATGGTAGACGCCCTTGAAGTTGATGTCGGTCGCGTGGCCCCAGGCCTCGGGGTCGGACTCGGCCAGATGACCGATCGGGTCGATGACGCCGGCATTGTTGACCAGGATGTCGATCCGGCCAAAGCGCTCGCGGCAGGTGGCGACGGCGTGCTCGACGTCCGGCCAGCGGCTGACGTCGCAGCGCACGGTCTCGGCGCGTCCTCCGGCCTCGCGAATTTCGCGCGCGACGGCCTCGATCTCGTCCATCGCGCGGGCGGCCAGCACCACGGCCACCCCGGCCTCGGCCAGCGCCCGCGCCGTTGCGGCGCCGATGCCCCGGCTCGCGCCTGTGACGACCGCTGCCTGCCCCTGAAGCTGGCTCATGCCCTAGCCC
Organism: uncultured Bacillaceae bacterium; assembly: GCA_963763245.1. Classification (GTDB taxonomy): domain Bacteria; phylum Pseudomonadota; class Alphaproteobacteria; order Rhodobacterales; family Rhodobacteraceae; genus Thermohalobaculum. The sequence goes on along the minus strand of CAVXNU010000010.1, from coordinate 431,347 downwards.
TCCGCCAATTGCGTCACGCCGTCCCAGATCAGCCGGGCCGCCAGAATGACGAGGATCGCGTTCAGCGCCAGGCCAAAGCGCTTCTCGTCGATGCGCATCAGCACCTGCCTGCCGGCGAGCGTGCCGAGGAAGCCGAAGGCGACCATGCCGACGATCAGCCCCAGATACGCGCCAAAGGCGAAGCCGAGCAAGCCGAAGGCGATGACTTTCAGCAGATGCTGCGCCGTCATGCAGGTGGCGTGCGTCGCGACATAGGCCATGCGGCCGAGCTCTTGCGTCTTCACATAGGCGGCGACGAAGGGGCCGGTCGCGCCGAAGAACATGGTGAGAAAGCTCGAGCCGATGCCGGCGGCCCAGGCCGAGCGCCGGAAGAACGCCGGCGGCTTGGCGACGACCGACCAGAGGATGAACGCCCCGACGCCGAGCTTTATCGCGGCGGGCGGCAACTGGACGACGAACATGGCGCCGAGCGCGATCCCAAGCAGGCTGCCGAGCACGAATGGCACGACGATCTTGCGGGCTATGTGCGGGAGGAGCGTCAGCGCCCGCCCGGTGTTCGAGCCGAGCTGGACGACACCGTGCACCGGGATCAGCGCCGCGGCAGGCAGCAGGTTCGCCAGGATCGCCAGCAGCACCGCGCCGCCGCCGATGCCGAAGGCGGCTGTCAGCATCGAGGTGCCGAAGCTGGCCGCCATCAACGCGAGCGCGACGGGCCAGCCGATCTCCGGCGGCAGGATGTATTCGAGCAAGGCAGGATCCCCGGACGGTATGGCGTGCATATCTGGCGGCCCGCCCGGGCCGCGGTCAAGCCGGCCGGCGGCGCGGCGGTCAGCGCTTGGCGGCGTGTTCGAGAGTGAAGAGGAGCCCGCCGACCTCGCGGCCGAGCTCCTTGCGCAGCACCACTTGTTCGGCCGCGGCGACGACGAGCCCCGCCGCCTCGGCCGTGGCCCGGACATAGCCGGGCGCGTGGGCATAGCGCCCGGCGGGGCCGATGCGGAAGCCGGTCGCCGTCGTCCAGCCGCTCGACCGTCGCGACAAAGGCGCCGCCGGGCTTCAGCGCGGGTCCCAGCGCCGCCATCACCGGGTCGAGCGCACCGAAATAGCAGAGCGTGTCCACCGACAGCGCGAGGTCGAAGCGGATCGGCGGCACCTCGCGCAGGAAGGCGACGAGCTCGCCTTCGACGAGGTGGTCGTAGACGGCGCGGCGGCGCGCCTCGGCCAGCATGCCTGGCGAGAGATCGACGCCCGTCAGCTGCCCGCAATGCTGCCGGACCAGCGGTCCGCAAAGGCCGGTGCCGCAGCCGAGATCGACGAGGTCCGCGAACACGACGCCGCCGGCCGCCTCGGCGCGCCTGGCGACCACCTCGGCGACCAGCGCCGGGGCGCGATAGTCGAGATAGCCCAGCACCTCGTCGAAGGCGCCGGCGAAATTGTCGAAGTGGCGGCGGACATAGTCGTCCGGCGCCCTGTCGGGCGGCTCGCCCCGCACGGCCGCCAGCTGGTGCAGGGCCAGCGGGTCGCCGGGGTGCTGGGCGAGATGGCGCTCGAGCGTCTCGGCGGCGCGCGCCTGCCGGCCGAGCGAGGCCAGGATCGTCGCGTGCCAGACGGGGCTGGACCATCGGCGCTGGCCGAGACCGAGGCCGGTCTCGAAGGCGTCGGCCGCCTCTTCCATCCGCCCCATCATCAGCAGCGTCATGGCGAGGTTGTGCCAGGCCTCGGCATGGCCGGGCGCGAGCCGCACGGCTTCCTGGAAGACCATGACGGCCTTGTCCATGCTCTGGGCGCGGCGCAGCAGCAGGCCCAGATTGTTCCAGCTGTCGGCATGGCCGGGATCCAGCCTGACCGCCTCCATGTAGGCCTCGGCGGCCTCGGCATCGCGCTCCTCGATCTTCAGCACGTTGCCGAGGTTGTTCAGCGCGGCGACATTGCCGGGAGAGGCGGCGAGCGAGCGGCGGATCAGGGCGATGGCCGCCTCGGCCTCGCCGCGGTCGTGCATGACGAGGCCGAGAAAGTGCAGCGCGTCCGGCTGCTCGGGCGTCTCGGCCAGGATCGCGTGGTAGGCGGCCTCGGCAGCGGCGAGGTCGCCCTGCTGATGGGCGAGGATCGCCGCCCTGATCCGGTCCTCGAGATCCATGCGTCGCAGCCTGTCGGTTGGCGACGCATGCTGCAAGCGTAACGCACTGGGCGCGGCGGCGCTCTGGGGGTAAGGCTATCTGCGATCGGGGATTGCAGGGCGCGGGGCGCGGGCGCGCCGCCGAAGCCGCGGAACGAGGGGGGATCTGATCGATGTTTCCAAAAGTGCTGGCCGCGGGGCTTCTCGTCCTATTTCCCGCCTTGGCGACGGCCCAGTCGCTGCCGGAAAGCTATGAGCAGTGCCGCAATGCCGAGAACCCCGCCTCGGGCATCGAGGCGTGCAAAGCGACGCTTCAGAGCAAGACGATCCTCCAGTCCGAGCGCGCGCGCACCTATGTGACGCTGAGCATCTATCAGCGCGAGACGGGCGACTTCCGCGCGGCGCTGGCAAGCCTCGACCAAGCCGCCAAGATCGCGCCGAACGCGCCGACGATCCCGGCCGAGCGGGCGATCACGCTGCACCTCAGCGGAGATCTCGCCGGGGCGATGAAGGCGCATGAGCGTACGTTCGCCCTGGGCGGAGCGACGACGGCGGCGCTCAACAATCGGGCGGTCACCGAGCTGGCGCTGGGCAACACGGCGGCGGCCATTGCCGATCTCGATGCCGCGATGGATCTGATGCTCGACAACGGCGTGGTCCTCGGCAACCGCGCTCAGGCGAAGTGCCGCGCGGGCGACGTGGAGGGCTCTGTCGCCGACCGGGTGGCGGCGCTCGAGATGGGTGGACCGGATGCCGACGCGCTCGCGGCGGCGCTGACGGCAGCGGGCGTCACGGGAGAGCCGGGCACCGCGGAAGGTGCCGCGGCCCTGGAGCAGTGGACCGCGGCCGGTTGCGAGGGCGCACCGGAGCCGTCATTCCTCTAGACCGGGCGGCTCTCGATCAGGCGGGAGGGTGCACCCTGTGCACGCTTGTGCACGCGTGCACAAACGAGCAACCTATTGAAATTGCTCGCTGAGGGACATCGCATTAACCACGTGGAAAGGGTTTGGTCGCGCTTGCAGCGGGCTTGATGGGTCGATCCGAGCCGATCCCTTTCCAGCTTGCGTCGACGGCGCGGTTCACTGTGCGGGCTTTGCCTCCGTCGCCTGCGCTTCGATGGCGGGCGCGGCGGTGGGCTGGGCCGCGAGTGCCTCCTTATCCAGCGCCAGTCGGAAGAAGACGGCATACTTCACGATGTTGCGCACATAGGTGACGGGCTCGCGGCTGATCGACTTGCCCGCCGCCACCTCGACATTGTCGAACCATCTGTCGGGGTCGAGGCCCATCGCCGCCGCCTTCTTGCGCGCCTTGGCGATGTTGCCCGGGCCGGCATTGTAGGCGGCCAGCGCGAAGAAGATCTGGTTGATGGGCGTGATCGCCGGGTCGTCGAAGTACCTGGTGCGCAGGAAGCGCACGTATTTGACCCCCGCGTGAATGTTGTTCTCGACCTTGCTGATGTCGGGGATGCCGACGACGGGATCGCGTGCCGTCGCTGGCATCACCTGCATCACGCCGAGCGCGCCGACGCGGCTGCGCGTCGACTGGTCGAGCTGGGACTCCTGATAGCCCTGCGCCGCCATCAGCATCCAGTCGAGATCATAGCGCTCGGCAAAGTCCTTGAAGTAGCCCGACGAGCGTCTCGAAGCGCTTGGTGGCGGTATCGCCGTCCAGCTTGTTAAGCCATTTCGTCGAGACGAGATAGCGCTTGATCAGCACGTTGCCGAGCATCGATCCCTTGCGCACGTTGGGGATGAAGCCGTTGAGCGCGGCCAGCAGCTCGGGCGCGTTCTGCCGCACGCCCCAGGCAACCTCGCCGCCCTCGTTGACCGCGAGGTCCTCGTGCACCGTGACATCGAAGATCTGGGCCCAGAACCGCGCCTTGTGATCGTCGACCACGATCGCCGAGATCAGCCCCGACTGCACCATGTCGATCAGGTCGTAGTCCTCGAGCGTCTCGTCGATCGTCTCGACCGGGATTTCGGGCTGCCCCGCTGCCGACCGCGCCTCGTTCAGCGCCTGCAGATGAGTGTAGTAGCTGCTGGTGCGGCGGACCGCGATGCCGACGTTCACCAGGTCGTCGAAGCTCGCCACCTCGCCCGCCGCCGGCCCGGTGACGACGATCTCGCGCACCTTTGTCAGCACCGGATCGGTGAAGGCGATCACGGCGGCCCGTTCGGGCGTGATCGTCAGGTTGGCGGTGATCACGTCCGCCCGCCCCTCGAGCAGGGCCGGGATCATCCGGTCCCTGGCCATCGGCATGAAGACCGGGCGGATCTGCGCCTTCAGCGTCTGCTTGAAGTGCTTTTCCAGCTCCTGGCCGACTTCGGCCGACAGCCCGATCAGCGTGTCGCCGTCGTAGGCGAGGAACATCGGATCGTTCGGGATGACGATCCGCAGATAGCCGCGCTTGGCGATCTCGTCGAGGTCGCCCTGCCAGGGCTTGAGCGCGGCGGCGAGGATCAGGTCGGAGTCGCTCGGTTCCTCGGCGTCTGCGGACCCTGACGACGCCGCGGGATCGGAGGCTGGCGCTTCGGTCGAGCCTTGGGCCGACTGCGCTGACGCCCAGTCCGGCCATGCCAAGCACAGAAACAGAATGGCCGCGAAACGCGCCGGCACTTTGCACCGGACTACGAATTGCGACATCGGGATCTCCCTGAATGAAGTGAGCGGACCGCGGGGTTGCCGCCGCTTGCCAAGATGAAGTCGAGTGTATCACTTCGCGGCACGCGTCGTCGCGGGCCATTTCCGGTGGCCGAAGCGTCGACGTCAGTGCGGCTGCGGTCCTGTGTCCCAGGCGGCCGGATCGCCCGCGGATCGCCTCTCAGCGCCGTCCGCCGGTCGCGGGCTCCGGTTGCTCGTCCAGGCTGCTGGCGACGGCGGTCAGCGCCCTCTCCTCCGTCGCCGGTGCCCCGGCCTCGCCCGGATCGATCCTGACCTTCACATCGCGGCTCGCGAACTCGATCCCCTCGCGCTCGAAGAGCTCGTGCAGCCGCGTGTAGACGACGCGACGCGCCACGAACTGGTCGCCCGGCCGCGTCTTGAACTTGACCCGGATCGTCATGCCCCAGTTGTCGATCTTCAAGACGCCCTGCGATTTCAGCGGATCGAGGAATTTATGCCCGACGACGGGGTCCTCGAGCAGCTCCTGCCCGAGCTTTTTCACGATCTTGCGCACCCGCTCGACGTCGGTGTCGAGCGTGACCACGATCGGCAGCTTCATGATCACCCAGTCGCGCGAATAGTTGGTCAAGTGGCTGATGCTGCCGAAGGCGATGGTGTTCAGCGGCCCGTTCTGGTGGCGCAACTGCATGGAGCGGATCGAGATCCGTTCGACCGTGCCCTTCAGGCCACCGGTTTCGATGTATTCGCCGACGCGGAAAGCGTCGTCGAGCAGATAGAACAGGCCGGAGATGATATCCTTGACCAGGCTCTGCGCGCCGAAGCCGATCGCCAGCCCGACGATGCCGGCGCTGGCAAAGATCGGCGTCGTGTTGATCCCGGCCTCGTGCAGCAGCACGAGGGCGATCATGAAGACGATCGTGATCTGCAGAGCGCCGCGCAGGATCGGCAGCAGCGTCGCCAGGCGTGACCGGCCGGGGCCGCCCTCGGCTTCGCCCTCCTGGTCGGGCTCGGGCCCGGCTTCGAGCGTCAAGGCGGCGGTCGATCGCCTCGCTGACATAGACCCAGACGCTGTAGGCGAGCAGCAGGACGATCGCGGTCGCCGGCACGGTGGCAAGCGCGCCCGTGGCTTTCTCCATGGGAAAGCCCAGGCGGTCGAAGGCGAGGACGAGGCCCGCGGCCAGCCCGAGCGCCTTGGCGATCCGCATCGGCCAGCGCTCGACGTGAGCTTGGTGGGCCGTGGCAACATCGCTTGCGGGCGGGGGATCGACGTCGCGGCGCAGCACGAGCGAGAACGCCCAGAGCGCGATGTGGTAGGCCGCGATGCCCCACAGCACAGCGGCTGCCGGCGCGAGGACGACGTCGGTCGCTTTGGGCACCTGAAGCAGGATGCGGACGGCGGCGATCGCCCAGGCCACCGCCACATAGCCGACCAGCAGCATCCAGGTGGAGCCGGCAATGTGCGCGAGACGTCCCGAAGCCGCGGTCGCGGCGAAGACGGCGAGGTCTGCCCGGTGCCGCGAGGCGAGGAAGATCGCGATGCCCGCCAGCAGCGTGACATAGCAAAGCCGCGCCAGCGTATCGAGCGACGGGTCGGGATACATGAAGGTCAGCGTCAGGGCCGCGGCCGTGAAGGCGAAGACGGCGACCAGCGCCGTGCGCAGATGGCGCAAGATGCGGGCGGGCTTGAAGCCCGGCAACGTGGCGCCGACCCGCTCTCCCGCCCGTTCGAGCAGCGGCGCCGCGATCAGCAGGACGAAAGCGAAGCGAAGGAAGATCTCGGTGATGAGGCCGACGAGCTCGACGGTCTTCGAGCCCGCGCCGTAGACGGCGAAGGGAAGCACCATTGCGGCGACGGCCGCGATCGCCACGCCGGCAGCGCCGCGCGCGACGCGCAGCGGGCGCCCCTCGAGCGCGCTCTCGCGCGGGGCGTCCCGCTCGTAGCGGGCGCGAAAGCGCAGCCCCGCACGACGGGCGATGAACAGCCCGGCGCAAATGCCGACCACCGTCAGGATGCCGTTCAGCAGCGGCTTCAACGTGTCGGTCGACGGCTGCGGCCAGCCCGGCTCGGCGGTGGCCGCGACGATGGCCTGCACGCGCTTGGTCACCCGCCCGCCGAGCTCGGCCAGGCTGAGGCCGCCGGTCTCCAGCGGTGCGACGGCCTCGGGCGCCGCCTGCGGCGGGCCGATGACGACGACGTTCAGGCCCTTTGCCGCGGCGGCGTCGATCAGCGGCTGCAGCACCTCGTCGCTCGTGCCGGGCTGCTGTGCCGCGCCCGGCGCCGGCGCGGCCAGCACCGCCAGGACGGCAAGCGCCGGCAGCACGATCCGCCGCACAGCCAGTAAAGCCGGTGAACAGAGCAAACCGTCCCTCCCGCGGCGTCGACCGGAAGCTTTCGCGCCCCGGTCCCGGTCAATGCCCGCCGAGAACCAGCGTCCGGACCGGCAGTAGGATAGCCTGGATCCTCTGGATCATTGCATGCACGGTTCCGGTCGCGTCAATCGCGTGCACCAGCTACAGTCATTTAAAAAGATCAAGGACAGACATCTCGTGAACGCGACAAGACACAAAAATTTTCGCCCCGCGAGCCGCGGAAGATCGATGGACGATCGGCGATGAGCGGCCCTACCGTCAGCGGCATTTTTGTAGCATCAGCGGCGTCTTGACTGCAAGGACGGCATTGCGGAGACAGCCGCTCCGGCTCCGTTTCCGAACGCGCGACGGACGCGAATGCAGCCCGTCCAAGTTGCTGGACGAATGTTCCCGGAGCGAAAGAGGTGAAGGACGTGCAAGAGATCCCCGGGCCCGTCTCGAAGTACGATCGGCTGATTGCCGCCGCCAAGGCGGGCGCTCCGGCCCGCACCTGCGTCGTGCATCCGTGCGACGAGGTCTCGCTGCAAGGCGCACTCGGGGCGGCGGCGTTGGGCCTGATCGTTCCCATTCTGGTTGGGCCGGAGGCGAAGATCCGCGCTGTGGCCAGCGAATCCAAGCTCGACCTCGACCGCCACGAGATCGTCGACGTTCCGCACAGCCACGCTGCGGCCGCCCGAGCCGTCGAGATGGTCCGGCACGGCAAGTGCGAGCTCCTCATGAAGGGCAGCCTGCACACCGACGAACTGATGCACGAGATCACCGCCTCGGCGACGGGACTGCGCACCGAGCGGCGAATCAGCCACGTCTTCATCATGGACGTGCCGGGGCATGCCGAGACGCTCTTCATCACCGACGCGGCGATCAACATCTTCCCCGACCTCGAGGCCAAGCGCGACATCGTCCAGAACGCGATCGACCTCTGGCGCGCGATCGGGCTGGGCGAGCCGCGCGTCGCGATCCTGTCAGCGGTCGAGACCGTCACGCCCAAGATCCCCTCGACGATCGATGCGGCGGCGCTCTGCAAGATGGCCGAGCGCGGGCAGATCACAGGCGGGCTCGTCGATGGGCCGCTGGCCTTCGACAATGCGATCGACCCCGAGGCGGCGCGGATCAAGGGCATCACCTCGCCGGTCGCCGGACACGCTCAGATCCTGGTCGTGCCCGACCTCGAGGCGGGCAACATGCTGGCGAAGAACCTGTCGTTCCTGACCCATGCCGACGCGGCCGGCATCGTGCTGGGCGCGCGCGTGCCGGTGATCCTCACATCGCGCGCGGATTTGCTTCGAGCCCGGCTCGCCTCATGCGCGGTCGCATCGCTCTATGCTGCCGCGAGGCGCAGTTCCCCTCAGCTCCTGGCCTGACGCGATGGATGCCATCCTCTGCCTGAACGCAGGCTCGTCGAGCCTCAAATTCCAGCTGTTCGCGGTGGATGGGCGCGAGCTCGAGCGGCGCGTTCGCGGCCAGCTCGACGGGATCGGCACCCGACCTCGGTTGCGGGCGACGGGTGGGGAGGGAGAGCTGCTGGTCGAGCGCAGCTGGGCGTCCGGGCAGGCCGCCGACCTGCCGGCGGCGATGACCGAGGTGCGGAGCTTTCTGGCGACGCTTCCGGATTTCAACCTGCGCGCCATCGGTCACCGGGTTGTGCATGGCGGCCCGGATTTCGACCGGCCCGTTCGGATCGATGCGGCCGTGCTGAAGAAACTGACGAGCTATCAGGAGTTCGCGCCGCTCCATCAGCCGAACAACCTGGCGCCGATCCGGCTGGCGATGGAGGTCAGCCCGACGATCCCGCAGGTCGCCTGCTTCGACACAGGGTTCCATCGCGGGCATCCGGCGCAGTCAGATCACTATGCATTGCCGCGCGCCTTCTACGACGAAGGCGTGCGGCGCTATGGCTTTCACGGGCTTTCCTATGAGTACATCGCCCACCGGCTGCGCGAGGTAGCGCCTGAGATCGCCAGCGGCCGCGTCATCGTTGCGCATCTGGGCAGCGGCGCGTCCATGTGCGCGCTTCTGGACGGGCGCAGCATCGACAGCACCATGGGCTTCACGGCGCTCGATGGCCTGCCTATGGGCACGCGCCCCGGCCAGCTCGATCCGGGCGTGGTGCTGTACCTCTTCCAGCGCAAGGGCATGAGCCCTGGGGAGGTCTCGGAGCTGCTTTACAAGGAGTTGGGGCTCAAGGGCCTGTCCGGATCTCGAACGACATGCGCGATCTGCTCGAGAGCGAAGATCCTCAGGCGGCCTTTGCGGTCGAGCATTTCGTGCACCGCGCCGCGCTGAACGCCGGCATGCTCGCAGCGGCACTTGGCGGCCTCGACGGCTTCGTCTTCACGGCCGGCGTCGGCGAGAACGCGCCGCCGATCCGCGCCCGCATCGCCGAGCGTCTGGGCTGGCTCGGCGCAGAGCTCGACGCGGCTGCGAACATGGCCGGCGCCAGCCGCATCTCGACCCCGGAAAGCCGGGTCTCGCTGCACGTCATCCCGACCGATGAAGAGCTGATGATCGCCCGCCATACGCTGGCCGTTGTCGGCCCGACGCCGCTGGCCTGAGCCAGCGCTTCGGCAGCGCGGGCCCGATCAGCGGACGAGTTCGGCGACGTAGCGGCGGTGCTCGGAACGCTCGGTGACATCGTCGATCAGCTCGACGAACAGCCTCGTCTCGACCGCGTCCGACAGGTCGCAGCCGACGTCGCCCGGGCCACAGAAAGTGCCTGGAGGCGCAGGCAGGTAGACGTCGAGGATCCGCACATCGTCCGGATCGACGACGTATCCGCCAGCTCCGGTCGGACCCCGCGCCACTGTCGCCCGGCAGTTCACCATGGCGCTGCGCAACCGGCGGCGTTCATAGCCCGGGTTCAGGAGGGCGCCGTTGCCGGAGACGTTCAGGTACTCGTCCGGCACCTGTTTGACGTAGTTCTCGTCCGGCGCGCTCAGCCCGAAGCGCGCAACGTTCTCGTCGCTGAACTCTTTGATGCGCGAGTTCGACTTGTCCGTGTCGAGGCCAGCATCGTTTCTTTCGGTGCGGTACATCTCGTACCAGGTCGTCACTGATCCGGGCAGCGTGTCCGGCGCAAGGTTGTACATCTCCGACCAGTAATGTTCGAGCGCGGCCCGGACCGGGCCGGCGCCAGTCGAGCCGCCCTCGTGATAATCGCCGACGAAATCCTGCGCGCAGGCCGCGCCGGCGACGGACACGGCGCCGGAGTATTTGGCGAACGTGCCGTCATGGCAGGGATCGTGGCCGCGCCGGCGCCGTCGACCGGACGAAGCGGCGTGGTCTCGGGCATCGGCACCGTATCGTAGGCGCCCGGATAGCCCTCTTCAGCAAAGATTTCGTCGTAGTCCGGCTTGCCGTCCTGCTGCGGCTGGGTGTCTGGGTCGGGGCCGTGCCGGTCGGCGCTCTCATAGGTCGTCGTGGCAAGTGCGTCCGGCTCGAAATACTGAGTGCGGAAGAGCCCGGTCGCGCCGATCACCAGGTCGGTGGTCAGCGCCTGCTCGAACGGCTGCAGCCAGTTGTCGAAAATGATGTTCAGCGCGCGCGTGACCATGTCCCCGTCGGCGGGCGCGATCACCATGGGCGCGCCCGGACCCCAGCAGACCGTCTCGGCATGCGCCCGCGCCATCAGGCAGCGGTCGCGTGCCGCCAGGTAATCGGGCGCGCCGTCGCCGCTCGCATCCTCGCTGGCCAAGGCGAGCAGATAGTCGGCCGAGCAGAGCCCGGCCGAGTTGGCCGTCGGGCTCGTCAGCCGGAAAAGTTGGTTGCGCAGGCTCCAGGGAAAGATCGACGCGGTGTTCGGCGTCACCTGCGGCGTTTCGGGCGCTCCGCGCGCCGCGAAGTTCGGCGCGAAGTAGGCGAGCGACCGCCCGGGAACGGACCAGGCCGGATCGTCTTTGGGCACGAGGAGAGGGCTGTCGGACGCGTCCTCCCACGGGTTGCAGAGGACGAGGGTCGACAGCGCCGCGCAGCTCCGCCGCTCCATGGATGCAGCCGCAGTGGCGGCGATCCTGAACCCCGTTGCGAAAAGCTCGTCGTCCTTGCCGGCGATGCCGGTCGCGACGGCGATCTTGGTCACCGTTGCGGCCATGTGGGCCACCGCGCTCTGCACCTCCTTTTCGGTGACGTTCACGACGGCGACCGTGGCATCGTTGGCGGCCTCGACCGCGTCGCCGTCGGTGACGTCGAGCTTTCCGTCCACCGCCTCGGCAAGCTTGGCTTCCGGCGGATACGCCCCCGCCATGTTGTTCTGCGGCAGCCCCGAGGCCTGCGTCCCGCTGAAGAACTCGAGGCTCGCCACCTTGAAGCCGCCGACCTCGATACCGGCCTTGGCCAGGAAGGAGCGACCTTCGATGCCGAAGACTGCCGCCGTCGACCGCTCGAGCGCATCGTCGTGGCCGTCGAGCTCGTTTGCCGCAGCGATCGCCATCTGATCGGCGAAGGCTTGCATCTGCGAATGAGCGATGTAGACGCGACCGGTGTCCAGCACGAGCCCGGCCGAGCCGAACAGCAGCATCGAGAAGATGATCGATTGGATCGCCACGCTGCCGTGCTCGTCGCGGCGGAAAGCTGCGGCCACGCGCCGGAAGCGCGGTCTCGCCCCATTCCGGCCCAAGCCCGGCAATCTAATCATCTCTGACGAATCGCGCGCCCACTACCCCAATCAGCCATGCCTTGTTAGCGCAAACGCGCAGGCGTTGCACGCATTGGTGCTGCCCTATGGTCAATCTCTTCTGCAGGTTGCGACCGGCCGGCGCGACGGGTCGGATTGGAAGGGAGGCGGCGCGATGCCGAGCTGGAGCGCGCTGACGACGGTCACCGGGGCGGCGGCGGCCGAGGCGCTCGGCGAGGCGCTCGAACGGCTCAGGCCCGCGCCGGGCGGCGTCGGCGTCTTCGAAATCGAGGACGGCTCTGGCCGCTGGGAGGTGGGCGGCTATTTCGACGCGGCCCCCGACGTGGCGGGGCTGGCGCTGCTGTCCGCCCTGCACGGGGCGGCCGACTTCGCCGTCAGTCGCGTCGAGGACAGGGACTGGGTGGCGCAGGTGCGCCGCGAGCTGCACCCGGTGCATGCCGGGCGGTTCACGGTCTACGGCGCGCATGATGCGCATCGGGTCGGGCCGGAGCGCATCGGGCTGCGGATCGAGGCGGCCATGGCCTTCGGCACCGGGCACCACGCGACGACGCTCGGCTGCCTGCTGTTGATCGACCGGCTGGCCCGGCAGGGCGTGCGGCCGCGACGGGTGGCGGATATTGGCTGCGGCACGGGCGTGCTCGCCATGGCGGCGGCGCGGGTGTGGCGGGCGCGCTGCGTCGCGACCGACATCGACAGCGTCGCAGTGGCGACCGCGCGCGAGAACGTCCGCGCGAACACGGTCGGCCCATGGCTGACGATCGGCCAGGCGGCGGGGTTTCGGCACGACGCGCTGAGGGCCGGCGCGCCCTTCGACCTGGTATGCGCGAACATTCTGGCCGGGCCGCTCAAGCGGCTCGCGCCCGACATCGCGCGGCACCTGAGGTCGGGCGGGCGGGCGATCCTGTCGGGCATCCTGCGCGACCAGGCGCTGGGCGTCGAGGCGGTCTTTCGCGGCCACGGCATGCCGCGGGCGGAGCGACTGGTTCTGGGCGACTGGGTCAGTCTGATGGTGCGTCGCCTCTGAGGAGAGGCCCGACGGTTCTCCCTGCAGCGCCGGACGGTCTCATCCAAGCGCATTGGCGAAGGCGGTCAGGCGGGCGATGGGGTCGGGATCGTCCCAGAGGCGCCGATCCGGGACGATGAAGTCGGCGTTTGCCGAGAGCCGGGTGGCGTCGGCCTCGGCGACGCCGCCCTCGGCAATGCAGGGCGTCTCGATCATCTCGCTCCACCAGGCGAAGAGATCGTCGGGGGCGCGCTCCTCGTCGCCGAGAAGCCCGGTCTCGCCGACGGGGCCGAAGGCGACATAGTCGGCGCCCGCCTCGGCCAGCGTCATGCCGCGATGGCGCGAGGCGCCGGCGAAGGCGCCGACGATGCAGTCGGCCCCCAGCGCCTTGCGGACCTCGCGGATCGGTGTGCGGCCCGTGCCCAGGTGCACGCCGTCGAGCCCGAGCGGCGCGACGAGCCGCCAATGCTCGGCGACCAGCAGCGGTACCTCGGCCGCGTGGCAGACCGGCAGCATGTGATTGACCGCGGCGCGCCAGTGTTCCTCGGGCGCGTCGCCCAGGTCGAGCCGCACGCAGGCGGCGCCGATCGTGAGCGCGCGCGCGAGCAGCTGGCCGAACGGCTCCGGGTCCATGCGGGCCGGGGTGACGAGGTAGAGACGCTCGGACGACTTTCCGGCGGCCGCCCCGCTCATCATGCGCCATCCGGACGCGAGGACGACCGGGGCGTCGGGTGCCAATCGGGCGGCGCCAGCTCGAACCGGGCGAATTCGAAGCCCGGGCTGACGGTGCAGCCGCAGAGTGTCCAGGGACCGAGCGAGACGGCAGTCTGCCAGTGCCCGGGCGGCACGAGCCGCTGCGGTCGCTGGCCCGCGCCGAGCTCGGGCCCGAGCACCACCGCCTCGGCGTCATGGCCGTCGGGCGACAGGGTCAGCGACAAGGGGCCGCCGGCATACCAGTGCCAGAGCTCGGCGGCGTCGACGCGGTGCCAGTGGCTGACCTCGCCCGCTTCGATCAGATAGTAGATGGCTGTCCCCGCCGCGCGCTGGCCTCCCGCTGTCGGGGCGCGCCAAGTCTCGCGGTACCAGCCGCCCTCGGGGTGGCGCGAGAGGTCGAGCAGGCGGATGACGTCGCGGGCATGCATGCTTTGGCCAGGATGACGACCGAGCGCGTGGCTGGCAAGCCGGAGTGTCCGGACGTGCGAAACCGGAACGCTCGCGTCGCTATGCCGTTACGTCAGCAATCATTTTGTCCGGAGGACCAAAAATGAAGCCGTCGTTGACGCTGGGAATTCTCTTGCTTGCAGGTACGGCATTGGCTCAGCAGACCCAGAGGGGCGTGGAGGATCCGAGCGCCGCCACCATCCAGAGCTCCACCGTCATTCCCGACGCCACGGACCTGCCCCGGATTGATCAGGGCGAACAGGCGGTCGACGTCGAGACGGCCGCACCGGCGGTCGAGAAGCCGCGCACCGCGGCCGACGCGCCAGCCACGCCGGCGGGTGCCGAAGAAGCGACGCAGAAGGTCAAGAAGATCGTCGAGGACACGCAGGTCGACCCGGAGACCGGGGATATCGAGGCGAGCGTCGGCGGTGCCGAGCCTGACGAGAGCTGGGTCAGCGGCATGCCGTGCGACGAGCGCCAGGCAGATCCGTGCCCCGAACCGGGCAACCAGGCGGACACCAATTTTTCCGAGCGCCAGGGTGTGGACACAACTGCGGTCAGGAACGGCGGAGACGCGACGACGGTGCGACCGCCCGCGCCGGGCAACGACGCTGTGGACAACCTCACGACGGGCGCTCCGGCCGCACCCCCGAAGGCCAACGAACCGGCCAACATGACCACCAAGGTGCCCGCCGACGGCACAGCGCCCGAACGGCCGCAAGAGCTCGAGGCGGAGCCGCAGAAAGTGCTGACCAAAGAAGGCGCCGGCATCGATTTCGAAGCTGACGCCCGCGTCGTTCCCGAGAGCGCCACCTTGGCCAAGCCCGGCTCGGGCGGCTGACGGCGCAACGACTGGCGCAAGGGAACCCTGGCGGACGGCAGACGTTCGCGGGAGATCAAGCGAAAGGAGAGGCGAATGATGCGCACCACGACGGCGATCGTTCTTGCATCGGCCGTGGCCATCGGTGGCGCCGCGGTCGCGCAACAGGACCAGAGCACGCGCAGCGACCGGTCAAACAAGGCGGTGGGCGCCCCGGCTTCGGCGAAGACGGGTGTGAAAGGCGTCTACTCTCTCAAGAGCACGATGGGCATTTCGACGGGCTCGCAACCCTCGGGCGAGGCCGAGGCGGCGGCAGACGACGAGCAGGGGCAGTCGGAGCAGGCGGGATCCGTTGCACCCGCAGACTGACGCTGAACTGACGCGCTGGTGTGTCCCTCAAGGCACAGCATAGATTAAGATCGCTGCCGCTCCCTTTGGCAGGGAACGCGGCGGAAACCTGCCGGTTGCAGTAACGGAGTAGTGGCAGGTAGAACCAAGATGAGTGTTCGTTATTACGTGCTGGCTGCGGCGCTGGTCGGGGCCGTCGCCGCGGCGCAAGTGCCAGGGCCCGACCCGGCGGCAAGCCCTGGCTCGGGCAAGCCTGCGACACTCGTCCCGGACATCACGGCTGGCAGCGATCCGATGAATCGCAAGCCCGACCCCGCGGAGGGGACGGCCGCGGCCCTGGGTCGCCCGCAGGAACGGAAGGGCGATGCCGCCGACACCAAGTGCCGTGTCGAGCGGGCCGACACGGATACTGGATTCGTCGTCGTCTGCGAATAGCCGCCCGCGGTTGCGCGCGACGGGCGCGGCAATCGGCGCCCGCCTTCGGACGAGCGCCGGCCAGGCAGAGCCGTCAGTCGCGGCCCTTGTAGATATCGACGAGCTTGGCGAGCATGGCGAGCGCCTCCTCGCGCGGCCGCTGGAAGGTGTTGCGGCCGATGATCGAGCCGTTGCCGCCGCCGTCGCGGATCGCCCGGGCGTTCTCGTAGACCGCGTCCTCGCTCGATTTGGCGCCGCCCGAGAAGACGACGATGCGCCGGCCGTTGAAGGCGGCGCGCATGCAGTCGGCGACGCGGGCCGCCTGGGACGAAATGTCGATCTTGTTCTCCTTGTAGACCTTTGCCGCCTCCTTCTGTTCGAGGTGGTCGGTCGAGAGCTTGACCTTGATGATGTGCGCGCCGAGCAGCGCCGCGATCTGCGTGGCATAAGCCGAGACGTCCAGCGCGGTCTCGCCGTCCTTCGACAACGCCTCGCCGCGCGGATAAGACCAGATGACGGTGGCGAGGCCGACCGAGGCGGCCTCGTTGCGCATCTCGGCGATCTCCTCGAACATGTCGAGGCCGGCGGACGAGCCCGGATAGATGGTGAAGCCGATGGCGGCGCAGCCGAGCCGGAGCGCGTCGTCGACGGATGCCGTGATCGCCTGGTCCTTGGGCGCGTCGTTCGGCATCAGCGAATTGGCCGAGTTCACCTTGAGGATCGTCGGGATCTGGCCGGCATACGTGCCGGCGCCCGCCTCGAGCATGCCGAGCGGTGCCGCGTAGGCGTTCAGCCCCGCGTCGATGGCGAGCTCGTAATGATAATGTGGGTCATAGGCCGCCGGGTTCGGCGCGAAGGAGCGCGCGGGGCCGTGCTCGAAGCCCTGGTCGACGGGCAGGATGACCACCTTGCCGGTGCCGGCGAGCTTGCCCTGCATGAGGATGCGGCAGAGGTTGCCCCGGACGCCGGGATTGTCGGTTTCGTAGTTCGCCAGGATCTTCTGGACGGCTTCGCTCGCGCGCATGGGGCTCCTCCGTTCGGGTTGCGGCCTCTTCTGCCGATGGCCGGCGAACCGGTCAAGGCTGGGGCGCGCGGACTGCGACGCCGCGTCCGCCGCCCCAGCCCCCGGGTCAACGCATACGCGCGGCGATCGTCTGCGCGAGCCCGCCGGTCCAGGTCTCGAGCGCGGCGGCAGAGCGCGTGTCAGCCACCTCGCGCCAGCCATCCTGGCCGGCGAAGCGGTCGTCGAGGCGCTGGCGCAGGCTGGCCGCGCCCCGGTCGCCCGCCGCGGCGGCGAGCGAGGCCCAGTAATAGGCCTCGGCGTAATCGCGCGGACGGTCCCGCCCGGTCGCGGCGGCATAGGCGCGTCGGCGCATGCCCGCGACATCGCCGGCGGCGAGCAGCTGGTCGGCCGTTGCCTGCGCGTCGGCGGCGCCGGGCCATGCGCTCGCCGCCTCGGCCTGTGCGCCGAGCACGGCGATCAGCGGCAGCATCGCCTCGACCTCGTCGGCGAGTGCGCCCGCGCGGGCCTCGCCGCCCGCCATGGCGCGAAGCGCCATCGCATAAGCGACCTGCGGATCGCCCGCCGATTGCGACGCCTTGCCAGCCATCAGGGCCGCCGCCGCGTTCCACTGGTCGGCCAGGGGCGCCAGCAGCTGCCAGCCCGCATCGACGGCGCGCGGGGCGCCGACGCCAGTGACGAGCGCCTGGCCGACGCGCAGGCGCAGCTCCGGGTCGAGCTCGTCGCCGCCGGCGAGCGCCGCCTCCAGGTCGGCCGGGGCGATCATCTCCCGATAGGCGCGGGGCGCTGCCGAGACGACGGGGTGGAGCGCCGCGATCAGCGCGCCTGGCGAATCGATGAGCTCCTGGGTGAGGAGCACGCTGCCGTCCTGCGGAGCAACCGTAAGGACGATCCGGTCGCGATTCTCGACGAAGCGGCCGATCTGGTCGGCGAGGTTCGCGACGAACGCATCTTCCTCCGGGGTGGAGGGGCGCATGCCACCCCCGGTGAAAAGCTCCGACGCGCTCATCTGCACCATCTGCGGCAGAGCCGAGAGATCGCCGCCCATCTGGGCGCTGACCATCGTCTCGAGCCGATCCCAGAGTCCTGCGTTCTCGATGACGAGCTCGGCCGAGCCGAGGCGCGCGACGGGGATCGGATTGGCCTCGGCCATCTCGGAATCGGTCGCCTCGGCGACCGGAAAGCGAAACCAGAGGTAATCGAAATGCGCGGTCAGCGAGACTTCGGCGGCCTGCTCGACCGAGGCCTGGACGACCATGTCGGCCGCCGAGCTCGGCAGGTCATAGGCGAGATCGATCGCTATCGAGTCCGCCGTCAGCCCATCATAGCCGAACCCCGCCATCGCCCCCGCAACGTCCGGCTGGAAGCAGGCAGGCGGCATCGAAAGCCCGCTCAGCTCGACCGTGGTGCGCAGCGTGTCGAAGCTGTTCGAATCGGCGATGACTGCGCGGTCGACCACGATCTCGCAGCCCCGCTCCTGGTCCCAGTCGAGCTCGGGGTAAAGCCGCAGGCCCGTGACGATCAGGTCGTTCGTGCCGGGCTCGACGGCGATGCTGTCATAGGTCATGTCGACGAACATGCGCGTGACGAGGATCGTGTACTGCGTCGCGATCCGCTGCAGCACGCGCAGCGACTGCTCGAGGCCGGTCTCCTGGGCGCTGGCGGGGGAAAAGGCCAGACCGGCCGTGGCAAGGGCCGCCGCGGCCGCCAGTGGCTTGCTAAAATGCATGGAAGAGGCTCCTGAAAAGCGTGGCGCCGCGGACCCTAGCACGGCGCGTGACGCAGCGACAGCGGCCGCGAGGGCCGGCGCGATCCCGAGCCCGAGGGAGGGTGCACCGGCGCGGGCGCGCGCGTTGCTCGGCCTGAGTGAACCGCTGAGGCCGGCCGGACGGGGCGCTTCCACAGCCGGCGTGCCGGCGCTGTCGGGGCCCCGCCACGTGGGCGTTCTCGCCCCTCGCGCGCTGAGACCGACGCTCAGCCGAGGGCGGCGACGCCGGGCAACTCCTTCCCCTCGAGCCATTCGAGGAACGCGCCGCCGGCGGTCGAGACATAGGAGAAGTCGCTCGCCACCCCCGCCCGATGCAGCGCCGAGACGGTGTCGCCGCCGCCTGCGACGCTGAGCAGGCGCCCGGCGCGGGTCAGCTCGGCCACCTTGGCCGCGCAGGCGGTGGTGGCGGCGTCGAAGGGCGGCGTCTCGAAGGCTCCGAGCGGGCCGTTCCAGACGACCGTCTTGGCGCGCTCGAAGCGGGCGCAGATGTTGGCGACGCTCTCGGGCCCGGCGTCGAGGATCATCATGTCGGAAGGGCATTGGTGGGCGGGCACGGTGCGCGTCTCGACGCCTTCGCGCAGCTCGCGCGCGACGACGACGTCGCGGGGCAGCACCAGCGTGCAGCCGCGCGATTCGGCGCTGGCGGCGATCCGGCGAGCGGTGTCGACGAGATCGCGCTCGGCCAGCGACCGGCCGATATCGACGCCGCGCGCCGCGAGGAAGGTGTTCGCCATGCCGCCGCCGATGACGACCGCGTCCACCTTGAGGATCAGGTTGCCGAGCAGGTCCAGCTTCGTCGACACTTTGGCGCCGCCGACAACCGCGACCACCGGGCGCTGCGGGCTGGTCAGCGCCTTCTCCAGAGCCTCGAGCTCGGACTGCATCAGCCGGCCGGCGGCCGACGGCAGCAGATGCGCCAATCCCTCGGTCGAGGCATGCGCGCGGTGGGCGGCCGAGAAGGCGTCATTGACGTAGAGGTCGCCGAGTCGCGAGAGTTCGTCGGCGAACTCGGGGTCGTTCCTCTCCTCGCCAGGGTGGAAGCGGGTGTTCTCGAGCAGCAGGACATGGCCCTGGGGCAGGGTCTTGGCGAAGGTCTTGGCTTCCGGGCCGATGCAGTCGGGCGCGAACTCGACAGGCAGGTCGAGCACCTCCGACAGTGTCTGTGCCAGCGGGCCCAGCGACATGGCCGGGTCGGGCTTGCCCTCGGGCCGGCCGAAATGCGCGAGCAGGATCGGGTAGCCGCCCTTGTCGACGATCTCGCGCACGGTCGGGCGGATCGCCTCCATCCGCGTCCTGTCGGTGACGCGGCCGTCCCTCACGGGCACGTTGATGTCGACGCGCACAAGCACGCGCTTGCCGGCGATGTCGAGGTCGTCGAGGGTGCGGAAGGGCATCGCTGGGGGGCTCCTCGGGGCTCAGGGCGTCTCGTGCTCGATCTCGATCGTCGCGTGGCCGATTCCGTGTCGAGAGTCCAGCCGGTCGCGGATGGCCCGGCGCGCGACGCTGGGATCGGCGCCGGCGCCGAGCCGCGCCTGCAGCGTGATCATCGGCCGCGTCTCGCTGATCGACCAGAGGTGGACGTGGTGAATCCGCTCGATGCCGTCGAGGGCCGACAGGTCCGCCGCGATCGTGCGGGTGTCGTGCTCGGCCGGCGCCGCCTCGAGCAGGATCCGGCCGGATTCGCGCACGACGCGCAATGCGGCGCCGAGGATCAGCACGACGACCAGGATCGAGAGCAGCGGGTCGATGGGCGTCCAGCCGGTGAACATGATGACCAGCGCAGCCGCGATGGCGGCGACCGAGCCCAGCAGGTCGCCGAGGACGTGCAGCGCAGCGCCCCGGATGTTGAGGTCGTGCCCGTGATCGCCCGAATGGAGGATCAGGAAGGCTGCGACATTGACCATCAGCCCCAGCGCGGCGATGACCAGCATGGTCGTGCCGGCGACGGAAATTGGGTTGATGAACCGCCCGACCGCCTCGACCGTAATCCAGAGGGCGATGCCGAAAAGGGCGACGCCGTTGACGAAGGCGGCGAGCACCGAAAAGCGATCGAAGCCATAGGTGCGCTGCCAGTCGGCCGGCCGGCGCGCGATGCGCGCCGCGGCCCAGGCCAGCGCCAGCGAGGCGAAGTCGGTCAGCATGTGACCGGCATCCGCGATCAGCGCAAGCGAGCCCGACAGGACGCCGCCGGCCGCCTCGGCGATCATGAAGAGGCCGGTCAGCCCCGCGACGATGGCGAGCCGGCGCTCCTTGCCCGTGCCGGCCCCCTGGCCGGCGTGGTCGTGGGCATGGGCGTGCTTGTGGTCGTGCGCCATCGCTTCGGCTCTCCCGAGCCCTATGTCGGGCCGATGTTCTTGATCAGCAAAACCCACTCGGTCCCGTCGGAGTGCCAGCCGTTCTTCACCATCGGCCGGCGCGCGGTCTCGGCATACCCCCGGCGCTCGTAGAGCCGGCGGGCGCCCGTGTTGTTGTCAGCGACGATGATCGAAAGGCGGCCAAGGCCCAGATCGCGCGCGATCGCCTCGGCGACATAAAGAAGCGAGGTGCCGAGCCCGCGCCCGCGCGCCTCGGGCAAGGCGGCGAGCACGTTCACGTACCAGCTGTTCAGGGCCAGGTTCTCGAGCTCCTGCAGCGGCACGAAGAGGCGAGGCAGGTCATCAAGCGGCTCGGGCTCCGGTCCGATCGCATAGCCCGTCAGACCTGCGATGGGACCCGCGCCCTCGTCGACCACGACGATCTTGCCTTCCTCGGCCTTCTGCGCCTGCCGTCGGGCGCCGATGTCCCACGGCGCCTCGCCGGCCTGGGCCATCTGTGTCCAGAGGTGCAGCGGCAGCCCCTCGCCCGCGTAGTTGACGAGCCGGGCGAGAACCGGCCCGTCCTCCGAACGGGCAAGCCGGAACGGATGAGTGAGCGGGATCATGCGACCGCCCGGCAAGCTGCCTAGAGCAGTTTGCCCATCGCCACGGCGGTGTCGGCCATGCGGTTCGAGAAGCCCCACTCATTGTCGTACCAGGCGAGCACGCGAACCAAATTGCCTTCCAGAACCTTGGTCTGCGGCGCCGCGAAGGTCGATGAGTGCGCGTCGTGGTTGAAGTCGATCGAGACGAGCGGGCCCGTGGAATAGGCTAGGATGCCCTTCAGCTCCTGCGCGGCGGCGCGCTCGGCTGCGGCGTTGACCTCGTCGGCGTCAACCTTCTTCGCCGCGACGAACTTCAGGTCCACCACCGAGACGTTGGGCGTCGGCACGCGGATAGCCGAGCCATCGAGCTTGCCCTTGAGTTCGGGCAGGACCAGGCCCACCGCCTTGGCGGCGCCGGTCGAGGTCGGGATCATGCTCATCGCGGCGGCGCGCGCCCGATAGAGGTCCTTGTGCATGGTGTCGAGCGTGGGCTGGTCGCCCGTATAGGCGTGGATCGTCGTCATGTAGCCTTTCTCGATGCCGAAATTGTCGTGCATCACCTTGGCGACGGGCGCGAGGCAGTTCGTCGTGCACGAGGCGTTCGAGACGACCTTGTCGTCGGCGGTCAGCGTCTCGTGATTGACGCCAAAGACGATCGTGCGGACCGGGCGCGGCGCGTCGCCCGAGACGGGGGCCGAGACCAGCACCTTCTTCGAGCCGTTCTCGAGGTGCAGCGCCGCCTTCTCCGCCGCCGTGAAGATGCCGGTGCACTCGAGCGCCACGTCGACATCCTTCCAGGGCAGCTTTGCCGGATCGCGTTCGGCGGTCACACGAATCGGACCGCGGCCGACGTTGATGGCGTCGCCGTCAACCGTCACCTCACCGGGAAAGCGGCCGTGCACCGAGTCGTAGCGCAGCAGGTGCGCGTTCGTCTCGACGGGCCCCAGATCGTTGATCGCGATGACCTCGATGTCGGTCCGCCCGCTCTCGACGATGGCGCGGAGCACGTTGCGGCCGATCCGCCCGAAGCCATTGATGCCGACCTTGACCGTCATGGGATGTCTCCTTCGCCTGCCGGGGATTGGGTCGCAGCCGAGTTAGGCTGGGGCGGTTGAAAGATCAATGCGTCCCTGCGAGGCTGAGAGCATGCTGTGGCACCAGCAGGGGAGATGCGGATGATCGTCGTTACCGGAGAATTCCGGTTCCAGCCGGGCAGGGACGAGGCGGTGCGCGCCGCCATGGTCGACATGATGAACGAGACGGCCAAGGAGGCGGGGTGCCTGCACTATCGCTTCTACTGCGACGTCGAGCACACCGATCGTTACCGCGTCTACGAGGAGTGGGAGTCGGACGCGCACTTGGCCGACCACGCGGCGTCGGCGCACATGAAGGTCTTTCGCGAGCGGCTGAAGGAGATCGGCGTCGTCAGCCGCAAGGTGAAGAAGATGGAGGCAGGGCCGGCGACCGAGCTTTAGGCCCCAACGCTCCGGGCGCGAGGGAGCTCCAGCGGCAGTAAACGCATCGCAGCGCGAGGAGAACGGGCGCATGACGACGATCAGGATTCAGTTCACGCTGTTCTCGGCGTTCTATTCGCCGCTGATCGCGACGATGGCGGGCGGCTTCCTGAAGGAGGAAGGGCTCGAGGCGGAGTGGTCGGTCTCGCCGAAGGGCGTGTCCGCCATCCAGACGGTCGAGGCGGGCGAGGCGGATCTTTGCCAATCAGCCCCCAGCCAGGGATTTGCCGCGGCGCAAAACGGGCAGCCGAACAAGGTGCTGCACTTCGCGCAGATCAACGAGATGGACGGGTTCTTCCTGACGGCGCGCCAGCCTGACCCGGCGTTCGACTGGAAAAAGCTGGAGGGCGCCGAGGTCGTGCTGTTCGGCGGCGGCCAGCCGCTCGCCATGTTCAAATACGCCTGCCACAAGGCCGGGATCGACTTCGACAAGATCAGGCCGGTCAATCCCGGCGGCGCGGCCGAGATGGACGCCGCCTTCCGCGCAGGGCAGGGGGCCTACGTCCAGCAGCAGGGGCCATTCCCGCAGCAGCTCGAGGCCGACGGGGTCGGGCATATCGTGGCGCAGGTGGGACCGCTGATCGGGCCGAACGCCTTCTCCTCGCTGGCAGCGACGCCGGAGTGGCTGGCGACCGACGAGGCCAAGGCGTTCACCCGCGCCTACCGCAAGGCGCGGGTCTGGATGAACGAGACCCCGGCGGCCGAGATCGCCCGGGCAGAGAAGGAATTCTTCCCCAACACCGACGAGGCCGTGCTGGCGCGCTGCATCGCGGATTACCAGAAGCTCGGATGCTGGACGCCGCATGTCGAGATCACCAGGGCGGCCTTCGACGTCGCACAGGACGTGTTCATGCATTTCGGCACGCTGAAGTCGCGCGTGCACTGGGAGCAGGTCTGTTGCGACCCGCCCGAGTGACGAAGGCATCCTCCGCGTGCTAAACTCCTTTCGGGGAGGGCTGAGGATGGCACGACAGATTTCGGCCTCGGTCGGCAGGGGCGGGCGAAACCTCAAAAGCGACTCCGAGACCGTGCAGCAGTTGCTGAACAAGGTCCCGGCGCATCAGGGCGGCCCGGACGTGCCGCTCGCGGTCGACGGGCTGCCATGGCAGAAGACGATCGCCGCGATCGACAAGTTCCAGAAGCTGCAATGTGGCTTCAAATGGCCCGACGGCCGCGTCGATCCCGGCGGCAAGACGCTGGCCAAGCTCAACGAATTCGATTCGGTCGAGCCTGTCGAGCCGCTGGTCGGCGTCGGTCCCTGCTTTCTGATCTGAGGGTCACGACGTGGCGGCCAAGGCTCTGACAATCGGTCTGGACGCCGTGCGATCGGCCAGCGTCAAGAAGTATTTCGCCAAGTTCTCGACACTGCCGCCGAAGGGCATCGTGGTCAGCTCGACGCAGGCTGTGCCCGGCCCGGCGACGTTCGAGACGCTGGTGAACGCGGTGACCGCGGCGAATGCCGAGGAAATCGTGCTGGTCACGCATGGATTTCCGGACGGCACGGGCCTGTTTCTGCCCCTGGCGAACCGCGGGAACGCGCCGGTTGGCCCGAAGGTCAAGTTCACGCATCTGAAGACGCTGGCAGCGATCGCCAAGCGGACACCGCCGAACCCGACCGAGCCCGAGCGCGAGTTGCTCGGCCTGCTCGAGGACGACATCAAGGAACTGATCGCCGCGATGAAGAAGGTGCAGGCCAAGAAGATCAAGCTGATCGAGTTCAGGGGCTGCAATCTCGGTCGCAATGCCGAATCCCTGAAGCAGTTCCGCGAATTCTTCGGCGCGGCGATGATGGGAGCGCCGAACCTGCACAGCTTCTTCGGTGATTTCCCGGCAAAGGCCGGAGCTTCCGTCATGGGCAACCACACGACGTCGCATTCGGGAACGACGCACAGTTTTCCCGAAACCTTCGGGACGAAGAAGTGCATCTGCTGCGTCGGCATCAACGCCGAGCGCAAGCCCGAGAACGGCCACATCGTTGCCGACGACAAGGCCACGATCGACAAGTGGATCGAGAAGATGTTCAGCCCGTCGGTGAAGATCGGCAGCGACGACACGCTGCCCATTCACGGCCTGTGGCTGATCCCGCCATTGCCGCCGATCGACGTGAACGATCCGAATTCGATCTTCGTGCAACCCGATCCGCCGCGGCCGTTCTTCCCGCTCGAAGTCGACGGGCAGGGCAAGAACGAATACAAGGCGCGTACCGTCTATTCTCAATAGTCCACGTTCCCGCGGCCGCCAGCACCCATTAGAGAAGAGCTTTCGCTTTTTCCGCAACGGCTTCGGGCGTGACGCCAAAATGGCGGTAGAGGTCCTGGTACGGCGCCGAAGCGCCGAACGAGGTCATGCCGACGAAGGCGGCCTTGGACGCGCGGCCGCGCTCGGCGCAGAGCCAACGCTCCCAGCCCTGGCCGACGGCAGCCTCGACGGCGACGCGGACCGGGCCGGCGGGCAGCACGCGGCGGCGATAGGCCTCGTCCTGGGCGGCAAAGAGCTCCCAGGAAGGCATCGAGACGACGCGGCTGCCGATGCCCTCCGCCTGCAGCAGGTCGCGCGCCTGCATCGCGATCTCGACCTCGGAGCCGGTGGCCAGCAGGATCGCCTGGCGACGGCCGTCGGCTTCGGCCAGGACATAGGCGCCCTGGGCGGTGAGGTTGCGATTCGCGTGCCTGGTGCGCAGCGTGGGCAGGTTCTGGCGCGTCAGCGCCAGCACGCTCGGGCCGTGATGCGTCAGCGCCAGCTCCCAGGCTTCGGCGGTCTCGACGGCATCGGCCGGGCGGAAGACGCGCAGGCCCGGCATGGCGCGCAAGCTGGCGAGATGCTCGACCGGCTGGTGCGTCGGGCCGTCCTCGCCGAGGCCGATCGAATCGTGCGTCATGACATAGACGACGCGCACCCCCATCAGCGCCGAGAGACGGATGGAGGGCCGGCAGTAATCGGCGAAGCACAGGAACGTACCGCCATAGGGCACGACGCCGCCATGGATCGCCATCCCGTTCATGGCCGCCGCCATCGCGTGCTCGCGGATGCCGTAATAGATGTAGCGGCCCTTGGGGGTCTTCTGCGTGAACGGCTCGACGCCGCCTGCCTTGGTGTTGTTCGAGCCGGTCAGATCGGCCGAGCCGCCCATCGTCTCGGGCATCACCGGGTTGATGGCCGCCAACGCCATCTCGGAGGCCTTCCGCGTGGCCACCGATGGCGCGTCCGCGGCGACCTGGCGCTTGAGCTTGCGGACGGCCGCGGCGAGGCGGCGCGGCGGCTCGCCCGCCATGACGCGGATGAACTCGGCGCGCCGCGCATCGGGCAGGGCGGCCAGCCGCTCGCCCCAGTCGCGCCGCGCGGCGGCGCCGCGGGCGCCGGCCCCGGCCCAGGCGTCGCGGGCGGCCTCCGGCACCTCGAAGGCGCCGCCGGTGATCCCGAGCGCCTTGCGGGCGGCCGCGACCTCGTCGGCGCCGAGCGGAGAGCCGTGCGTCGCGGCCGTGCCCTGCTTGCTGGGCGCGCCAAAGCCGATGACCGTACGGCAGGCGACGAGCACCGGGC
Source organism: uncultured Bacillaceae bacterium (assembly GCA_963763245.1). Lineage (GTDB taxonomy): Bacteria > Pseudomonadota > Alphaproteobacteria > Rhodobacterales > Rhodobacteraceae > Thermohalobaculum. The sequence goes on along the minus strand of CAVXNU010000010.1, from coordinate 405,124 downwards.
GCTTGGCGCCTTTGGCCGCGTCGAGCGCTTGCCCGATGGCGGCAGTGTCGTGACCGTCGACCTCGAGCGTCTCCCAGCCGGCCGAGCGGAAGCGGGCGATCTGGTCGGTTGAATCGGCGAGCGACAGGGCGCCGTCGATGGTGATGCCGTTGTTGTCCCAGAGCACGATCAGCTTGTTGAGGCCCAGATGGCCCGCGAGCGTGATCGCCTCCTGGCTGATGCCCTCCATCAGGCAGCCGTCGCCGGCGATCGCCCAGGTGCGGTGATCGACGATCTTCGAACCGAAGCGAGCTGCCAGCGCGCGCTCGGCGATGGCGAGCCCGACGGCGTTGCCGAGTCCCTGGCCGAGCGGCCCCGTCGTGGTCTCGAGCCCTGTCGCGTGGCCGCGCTCCGGGTGGCCGGCGGTGCGGGCGCCGAGCTGGCGGAAGTTCCTGATCTCGTCCAGCGTCATGTCGGCATGGCCGGTCAGATGCAGCACGGCGTACAGCAGCATGGAGCCGTGCCCGGCCGACAGGATGAAGCGGTCGCGGTCGGGCCAGGCCGGGTCGCCTGCGTCATATTTCAGGTGCCCGTCGAACAGCACCGCCGCGACGTCGGCCATGCCCATCGGCATGCCCGGATGGCCGGATTTCGCCGCCTGGACCGCATCCATGGCCAGGATGCGAATGGCGTTGGCCATCTCGAAGCGGCGCGGATCGGCCGTCCTCATCCGCTCGATGTCCAAGGGTCGCCCTCCGATCGCATGTCGCGCCAGCGAATCCTGCCGCGCGGGACGCGCGACCATGGGGAGCACGACTGCAAGGGTCAAGTGCGAGGGTCAAGCCCGCATCAAGCCCCGTCGGCGATTGCGGCACGGCCCGGGCAGGTGACGATCGATGACCGCGAGATTTGCGCCAAAGCAGAAGTTCCGGTTAGCATTTCAGATGGCGCGCGAAGCGGACGCGATTCGACGGCGCGGCGCGCATCCGACCGCGGGGAGGTCGTCCGGGATGTGGAGGCCTGAGAGGGCATGAGCCAGCTCGAGGTGGCGCTGCGGCGCCTGCAGGGTGCCGTGGGGCGGCTCGAGACCGCCATCGGTGACGGAGCAGCGCCGGGCGCCGGTCGGCCATGATGCCGAGCGCGAGCGGCTGCTCGAGGAGGTCGAGCGGCTGCGCGAGCAGACGGCCGAGGACGCGCGGCTGCGCGTCGAGGCGGCGCGAGCGGTCCGCTCGGCGCTGCAGGACCTGCGCGGCGCCGTTGCCCGGGGGGATGGCTGATGCCCGAAGTGAACGTTGAGGTCGCCGGGCGCAGCTATCGGCTCGGCTGTGGCGAGGGCGAGGAGCAGCATCTTCTCGCGCTCGCCGCGCGCGTCGACGGCGAGGCGGCACGGATTGGCGATTCGCTCGGCCAGGCCAACGAGGGACGGCTCATGCTGATGAGCGCGCTGATGCTGGCCGACCGCTTGAGCGAGACCGAGGCGGCGCTGCAGGCAGCCGAGCGCCGGGCGGCCAAGGCCGAGCGCGACGCGCAGGACCTGCAGGGCGCCGTGCAGGACCACGAGATCGTCAACAGCATCGAAGTGCTGGCCGAGCGTGTCGAGGCGCTCGCCGACCGAATCGCGGGAGGCTGAGGCGGTCGCGAACGCGAGTTCTCGCGGCCGGCACGAGCAAGCTCTCGTGCTGACATTCCTGATCGGCGCGGCCTTCATGGCCGGCACGGTCGCGCTTGCCTGGGCCGTCTATTTCGGAATGCGCCTCGTGCTGGCGCATCGCGTGGCAGACGACACCCGCGAGCTTGCCGGCTCGGTCGTCTTCCGGGTCTCGGCCATGCACGGGCTGATCCTCGCGCTCGTGTTCGCGCAGGAGCTCGAGACCTACAAGGACCTCCGCTCGTCTCTGGTCGAGGAAGCGACCGCGATCGCCGACATCTACAACGACATTCGCCGCTATGGCGGGCCGCAGACGGTGCCGGTGCAGGACGCGCTGTCGCAGTACTCGCATATGGCCGCCGACGAGGAGTGGACGGTGCTCTCACGCGAGGACCGGCTCCTCCCCGAGCCGTGGAAGTTTTGGGAGACGGTCTATCTCCAGGTTCTCGACCTCACGCCGCAGGGGCCGCGCGAGGAAAAGCTGCGCGAACACATGCTGAAGGACGTCCAGCGTGTCGCCGCCATTCGCCAGCTGCGCGAGAACATGGCGATGAACCCGATCAATCCGCTGTTCTGGTTTGCCGCCGTCGCCGGGGTCGCGCTGGTCGCCATGCCCTATTTCGTCTTCCGGCCGAGCGCCGTCAACCTGCTGCTCCTGAGCATCTACGGCGCGTTCACGGGCATCGTCATGTTCATCATCTTCGCACTGTCGGACCCGTTCTCGCCGCCAGGGCTCTTCGAACCCGTCGCGCTCCAGCGCCTGCTGCAGACCGAGGTCGGCGCGGGCCCTCACGCGTCCTGAGCCGCCGCGGGCGCTTTTGCGCGGCACCGGTCTTCTCATCGCGGGCCTGCGTGGCTATGTTGTCGCTCGGCGGGTGCTGTCCTTCCCGTGCGGGAACAGTTTCCTGGTGGCCTATTCATGCTCGCGGGAGCTGGCTCTGTGCTTGACCGTGGTCTTGCGCACCTGGCGCCCACCTGGTTATCCAGGCTCGCGAGGAACTGAGACCCACGGTCGCGACGGGCCCGCCACCCGTTTTCCCCGCCAACGCCGACCGCGCAAATCCCGGCCCCGCAAATCCCGGCCTTGCAAATACCGGCCTCGCAAATACCGGCGTTGAAGAAGGCTGCGCGCCGCGCTACGCAGCGGCACATGACCATTCGGGAGCACAAGGCGGCGCTGCGCGAGGCGGCCGCCGCGCGGCGCAAGGCCGCCCACCAGGCCGCCGACGGCGCGGGCGAGGCGGCGCGCGACAATTTTTTGGCCGCCGGGCTGCATCGCGATCTCCACGGCAGCGAAGGCGCGGCGCCGGTCGCCTCGGCCTATTGCCGGATCCGCAGCGAGATCGATCCCATGCCGCTGATGCTGGCGCTGCTCGAGGCGGGGTTCCGGCTCTGCGTGCCCGTCATCGATGGGCGCGACCTGCCGCTGCGCTTTCGCGAATGGACGCCCGCCACGCAGCTGGTGCCTGGCCCCTTCGGCGCGCGTGTGCCGTCCGAGGGCGACTGGCTCGAGCCCGAACTCCTGATCGTGCCGCTGCTCGCCTTCGACGCCGCCGGCCGGCGCCTCGGCTATGGCGGCGGCTATTACGACCGAACGCTGGCCCGCCTGCGCAGCCGGCCAGCCGTCGTTCGTGCCGTCGGCATCGCCTTTGCCGCGCAGGAGATGCAGGCGGTGCCGGCCGACGAGACCGACCAGCGGCTCGATGCGATCGTCACCGAGGCCGGTGTGGTCACCCCCCGCGGCCCGCTGGTATGAGGCTGCTCTTTCTCGGCGACGTCGTCGGTCGGGCGGGGCGGGCTGCGGTGATCGAGGCGCTGCCGCGCCTGCGCAGCGAGTGGAAGCTCGACTTCATCGCCGTCAATGCCGAGAATTCGGCCTCGGGCTTCGGCATGACGCCGAAGATCGCCGACGAGATCTTCGCCGCGGGCGCCGACGTCATCACGCTCGGCGACCACGCCTTCGACCAGAAGGAGATGCTGTCGCACATCGACGGCGTGCCGCGCATCCTGCGCCCGCTGAACTTCGCGCCCGGGGCGCCGGGCAGGGGGCACGGCGTCTTTCCGGCGACGCGCGGCAGGCGCGTGCTGATCGCCGTGGCGCTGGGGCGGGTCTTCATGAACCGGCCCTTTGATGATCCGTTCTCGGCGCTCGACGCGGCGCTGAAAACGGCGCCCCTGGGCGGCCCCTCGGGCGCTGCGCAGGCGACGATCGTCGAGATCCACGCCGAGGCGACGTCCGAGAAGATGGCCATCGGTCACTGGTGCGACGGCCGCGCCTCGCTGGTCGTGGGCAGCCACACCCATGTGCCGACGGCGGACGCGATGATCCTGCGCAAGGGTACGGCCTACCAGTCCGACGCCGGCATGTGCGGCGATTACGATTCGGTGATCGGAATGGACAAGGCCGAGCCGCTGAAGCGCTTCGTCACCGGCATGGGAACCGACCGGTTCCAGCCGGCGCTCGGGCAGGTGACGCTCTGCGGCACGCTGGTCGAGACCGACGACGCGACAGGGCTCGCGCGCGCCGTGACGGCCGTCCGCCTGGGTGGGCGCCTCGTCGAGGCCGGGCCGGGCTGACGGCTTCCGCCGCCAGCGGCAGTACCGCCTAGGCGAGCGGACGCCGCCCCGCGAGGGGGACTGCACCGAGGACGTCTGCGCCTCTATCACCGGCGCTAACTCCGCAGAAGGCGGGCGATGCCCCGCAGCGCGTCACGCGGTTTTCGCCGGCCTCTGCCGGTGGACGGAACTCTGGCACGGCGAGCGATGTTGCACCGCAACCCGAATCCGGGTTGCATGCGGCGTTCGCGCGCGGAGGCCTCTTGTTCCAATTTCCCGACCCGGTGCCGGCAATCGTCACCCTGTGCGTGCTGGCGATCATGTTCGTCCTCTTCGTCCGCGAGCAGTACCCGCCCGAGGTGACGGCGATCGCCGGCGCGGGCACGCTGATGGCGCTGGGCGTGCTGCCCGTCGACAAGGCGCTCGCCGTTTTCGCGAACCCGGCGCCGCTGACCATCGGCGCAATGTTCATCCTCAGCCGGGCGCTGGTCAGGACGGGCGCGCTCGAGCCAATCATGAAGCTTCTCTCCGAGGGCGTGCGGCGCCATCCTAAACGCACGCTCTCGGGCTTTGCCGGCTTTGTCGCCGGCGCCTCGGCGGTGATGAACAACACGCCCGTCGTCGTCATGCTGCTGCCCGTCGTCGTCCAGCTCGGCAAGCTGATCGACCTGCCGGCCTCCAAGCTGCTGATCCCGCTCAGCTATTGCGCCATCCTTGGCGGCATGCTGACGCTGATCGGAACCTCGACCAACCTGCTCGTCGACGGCGTCGCGCGCGCCTATGGCCTGCAGCCCTTCGGGTTGTTCGAAGTGACGCCCGTGGCGCTGATCGTCGTCATGGTCGGGCTGGCGATGATCCTGTTCCTGGGTCCGCGCCTGCTGCCGCACCGCGATGCGCTGGTCGACTTTCTGGGCACGCGGCGCGAGCTGAAATACTTCACCGAGGTCGTCATCCCGGACGGCTCGGGCCTGATCGGCAGGAGCGTGCTCGAGGTCGAGATCTTCACCCGCTCGGATATGACGGTGATCGACGTGATCCGCGGCGACGTCTCGCTTGCGGCGCAACTTGCGCGGGGTGACGCTCGAGGCGGGCGACCGGGTCGTCGTGCGCTCGAGCGTCGCCGAGGTCATCGGCCTGCGCGAGGACGACTCGGTCATCACGCCCGGCCAGATCGCGCCCATGGGCCAGAAGCAGACGCTGACGGTCGAGGCGCTGATCTCGCCCGGCTCGCGCATGATCGGCAAGGTGCTGGGCGACCTGCGCATCCGCCGCCGCTATGGCGTCTACCCGCTCGGCGTGCACCGGCGCGAGGGCCGCATCGAGGCCAGCCTCGACAATGTGCGCATCCGGGTCGGCGACACGATCCTGCTGGAGGGCGACCCCGAAGACATCCGGCGCCTGGCCGAGGAGCAGCGCCTGGACGAGCTGACGCGGCCCGTCGAGCGGTCCTATCGGCGGCAGCGGGCGCCGGTCGTCATCGCCATGCTGGGCTTCGTGGTGATCGGCGGCGCCATCGGCCTGATGCCGATCGCCGGGTTGGCGGTGATCGCCGTCGCGGTGACGCTGGTCACGCGCTGCATCGACGCCGACGAGGCGTTCGATGCGATCGAGGGGCGCATCCTCGCCCTCATCTTCGCCATGCTGGCGATCGGCGCCGCGCTCGAGACGACGGGCGCGGTCGAGCTGGCGGTGCGGCCTTTGGCGCCGCTCCTCGCCGGACTGCCGCCCTGGGCGGTGCTGATCGTCATCTACGCGATCGCCAGCGCGCTGACCGAGATCGTCTCGAACAACGCTGTCGCCGTCGTCGTCACGCCGGTCGCGATCACGCTGGCGCAGACGCTGGACGCCGACCCGCGGCCCTTCGCGGTAATCGTGATGATTGCGGCATCGGCCAGCTTTGCCACGCCGATCGGCTATCAGACGAACACGCTCGTCTACGCCCCGGGCGGCTATCGCTTCACCGACTACATGCGGCTCGGCGTCCCGATGAACATCATGGTCGGCCTCGTCGCCTCGCTGCTCGTGCCGATCTGGTGGCCGCTCTGAGCTTGCGCCGCCAAGCCGTTTCAGGGTATCCGAATATCGGGGGAGAAAGAGGGGATTTCATGCGCCGCCTCCTGCCGCTCGCGGTGATGGCACTCGCCGCCTGCGATCCGCCGATGACCGAGCTGACGCCGCCGCGGTTCTACACCTTCGAGCGCGAGGGCATCAGCTACGACATGCGCGCGCAGTTCGATCCGTTTGTCCGGGGCTGGTTCGTGCGCGTCTGGTCGATCGAGGTGCCGATGGATGCGCGCGACGAGGCGATCGCCAAGCAGCTCGTCGAGGCCCAGCTCGGGCCGCGGCTTTGCGGCGGCGAACCGTTGCGGATCGAGCCGGGCCGCGTCTGGAACGGGCAGGCGGGCGATGGGATCGAGGTACTCCCCGACTTCCCGGGCTACCAGTTCGTCGCCCGCTGCGCCTGAGCACCGACGGCGCTGGCCGTCCGCACCGCGCGCCGGGCCCCGCTTGAGGCAGCCCGGCGGCCCGCGTATATCTCGGGCGATACGCATCCGAGTCGGGGTTTTTCATGGCCGGCCATTCGAAATGGGCCAACATCCAGCATCGCAAGGGGCGCCAGGACGCCGCGCGGTCGAAACTGTTCTCCAAGCTGGCGAAGGAGATCACCGTCGCCGCCAAGATGGGCGACCCCGACCCGGATAAGAACCCGCGCCTGCGGCTCGCCGTCAAGGAGGCCAAGGCCGCCTCGGTGCCGAAGGACGTCATCGAGCGTGCGATCCGCAAGAGCCAGGGCGGCGACGCCGAGAGCTATGACGAGATCCGCTACGAGGGCTATGGCCCGGGCGGGGTCGCGATGATCGTCGAGGTGATGACGGACAACCGGAACCGCACGGCCGGCAATGTGCGCTCGCTCTTCGGCAAGCATGGCGGGAACATGGGCGAGACGGGCGCCGTCAGCTTCATGTTCGACCGCAAGGGCCAGATCCTGTATGGCCCTGAGGCTGGCAGCGAAGACGCGGTGATGGAAGCCGCCATCGAGGCCGGCGCCGAGGACGTCGAATCTCCGAGGACTGGCACGCCATCTATACGGCGCCGACCGATCTCGCCGAGGTCGCGGCGGCGCTGGAGGAGCGCCTGGGCGAGGCCGGGTCGGCCAAGCTGATCTGGAAGCCCCAGACCCTGACCCCTGTCGACGAGGACACCGCCGGCACCCTGATGAAGCTGATCGGGGCGCTCGAGGACGACGACGACGTCCAGACCGTGACGGCGAACTTCGAGATCTCGGACGAGGTCATGGAGCGCCTCGCCTCGTGACCCGACGACGAAACGCGCGGCAAACCGAACGGCGGTGCCGGTAACGGTGGCGGCGGCGCGCCGGGTGGAGCCACTGGCGCAAGCTACGAGGGCGAATAGAAACGTCCCTCATGTGAACTCGGACCTCTGAGTTCATTCGTCACGATTATCACGGCCGCTGGGGATGCAATCCCGAGCGGCCTGCAATCACCTCAGGTCCAGCCTGTCGCCAGTTCAGACCGCCAGAGCGGTTCCAAACCGGAGCGACTTCAACGACCGGCGGCCGTCATCCCCAAGCGGGCGGGGATCTCGTTGGTGCCGCTGAGAGTCCCGCATTCGCGGGGACGACGAGAGGTGCTCTCGGCGAGTCTGTTACGCCCGGTGCCGACATCGTCGCCGGCTCCAGCCGCCGTGTATGCAACTTCGGCGATGCTGCCGCCGCGTCGATGAGGAAGCGAACGCCCCCCAAACATGGCCCGGATGCTCGACGCGGTGGTGGCCGAGGCGTATGGCTGGGGCGAAGAGTGGCGCTGAACGAGGCCCAGGCGGCGGGGGAAGAGTGGTGACGGACCGGGTCGAGCGCATCGCCGAGCGGGTGGCGGCGGACTGGATGGCGAGGGCGCCTTACGCCACGCTGAGCGGCGAGCTGCGGCCGGCGGATCTGGACGAGGCTTACCTCGTGCAGGGCGCGGTGCAGGCGCGGCTGGCGCGCCTGCGCGGGGCCGTGGCGGGGCGAAAGATCGCGCTCAGCTCTCGGGCGATGCAGGAGATGGTGGGGATCGGGCAGCCGGTCGCGGGCGCGATCTTCGCGGGCGACCTTTGGCAGTCGCCGGCAAGCGTGGCGGCCGCGGGGTTCCGCCATCTGGGGTTGGAGTTCGAGCTGGCCTTCGAGCTCGCGCACGAGGTCGGCGCCGGGGCGGGGCCGCAGGATGCGACGAGCGTCCGGGGACTGATTGCGGGCGTCAGGCCGGCCTTCGAGCTCGTCGACGATCTCGGCGCCGATTATTCGTCGATCGACGCGCTGTCGCTTGTGGCGGCGAATGCCTGGTGCGGCGGCGTGGTCCTGGGCGAGCCGATCCGGGGCTGGGAGGGGCTCGACCTGGGCGATCTCCCCGCGACAGTGGTGCAGGATGGGCGGGAGCCGGAGCGCACCAACACTGGCGCGGCGGCGCCGCTGGCCTCGCTCGCCTGGGTGCTGAACCACTTCACCGCGCTGGGCGAGACGGTGCGCGCGGGCGAGCACGTCATCACCGGCTCCGCGGTCAGGACGCGGTTCCCCCGGCCTGGCGACCGGCTGCGCTATGAGATCGACGGCCTGGCCACAGTGGAGCTGGCGGTCGTTTGAGCAAACCGACCCCGGGCACCCGCCGCTGCTGGCGCGCATCCAACTCGAAGCGAGACGGCCAGCACCGAACGCGCGGCAGCCGTGCCGACGCGCGTTGTCGCCGGGGATCAGCGCAGGCTGCCCTCGAGGTTGGCGGTGTCGACGCCGAGTTTTTCGAGGCCCTCCTCGAGATAGTCGCCGAGCCGGGGCGTGCCGAGGAGGTAGCCCGACGTGCGCCGCCCCCGTGCGCGGCCCTGCCCCTGGCTGCCGCGCGCCTGCTCGACAAGGCCGGGGAAGGTGCTGGCGTCCTCGTCATCGCCGCGGCCGAGCCACATCAGCGCCACGAGCTCGGCCTGCTCGTCGTCGCTGAGGTCCTCGATCCAGGCGTGCAGCTCGGTATCGGTCGGATCGTCGGCCCTGTCCTCGAGCACGCCGAGCGGGTTGTCGCCGTCCTCCTCCTCGGTGGCGATGTCGGTCGGCTCCTTCATGTCGTATTCGCGCGCCTTGAGGATGATCCAGGCGACCGTGTCGACGGGGATCGTCAGCTCGGGCGCATCGTCGTCGGGCGTCGTGTTGCGGGCGAGCTCGGGGCGCTGGGTGCGCGGTCGGGCCGGCTCCACGGCCGGCACGCGCGTCTCGGGCGCCTCGGTCGCGGGCGCGGCGCCCTCGGGCTGCCGGTTCTTGTTGTCTGGCATCGCTTGTCCTCTCGCGTCGCCCTTCGGGCGAATTGGCAGTGGGGTCAACGTCCGCGCGGCGGAGCCGTTGCCCGGCGTCTCGGGCAAAGCTAATGCGGAGGGATGACGGATGCCACCCGCCTCTATGATCCGCGCGGCCTGATCCGCGAGGCCTACCGCATCGAGGGCATCGGCGCGGCCGACTGCCGGTCGATCTTCCTCGACTGGGCGCTGGGGCTGCCGGCGGGGACCTCGCCGGCCGAGGCGGCGGCGGCGCTGCTGGCCGAGCATAGGGGGCCGGCGGACCACCCTATGACGGTGCTGCTGCGGCAGGCGGCCGAGGGCCCGGGCGGCGCGGGACCTGTCAGGCGAGGGCGCAGGGGCGGCGCGCGGGGACGGGAGCGGCCCGACCGTTGAGGCCCGGGGGCGTGGTGTGCACCCCCCCCACCGCGGCGTGGATCAGGCGGCGAGCGCCGCCAGCACGCGGACCCAGGAGCGTGCGCCCTTGTGGAAGCTTGTCAGCTCGTATTTCTCGTTCGGCGAGTGGATGCGGTCGTCATCGAGGCCGAAGCCGATGAGGAGCGACTCCATGCCGAGGCGGTCCTTCAGCAGGCCGACGACCGGGATCGAGCCGCCGCAGCCGATGAAGGCGGCCTCGCGGCCCCATTCCTCGGTCAGCGCCCGGCGCGCCTTCTCGAAGGCCAGGTCTTCGGTCGGCATGACGGTGGCGTGCCCGCCGCCGCGCGCCTTGAACTCGGCCCGGCAGTCGGGCGGCAGGCGGTCGCGCACGAAGGCGCGGAAGAGCTCGCGGATGCGCTCGGGGTCCTGATCGCCGACCAGGCGAAAGCTGACCTTCGCATGCGCCTCGGCCGGGATCACGGTCTTGAAGCCGGCGCCCGTGTAGCCGCCCCAGATGCCGTTGACCTCGGCGGTCGGCCGCGACCAGAGATGCTCGAGCGCCGAGTAGCCGTGGCTCGCCGGCCGGTTCGGAGAGGCCGACCTCGCCCAGAAAGGCGGGGGCGTCGAAGCCGAGCCGGTCCCACTGCGCCTTGATCGCGGGCGGCAGCTCGGGGACGCCGTCGTAGAAGCCGGGGATGGCGATGCGGCCGTCATCGTCGTGCATGGCGGCGAGGATGCGGGTCAGCACGTGGATCGGGTTCTGCGCGGCGCCGCCATACATGCCGGAGTGCAGGTCGCGCGAGGCGGCGTGGATGGTGACCTGGTCGGCGACGTTGCCGCGCAGCATGGTGGTGATGGACGGCGTGCGCGCGTCGAACATGCCGGTGTCGCAGATCAGCGCGATGTCGGCGGCAAGCTCGTCGCGATGGGCGTCGAGGAAGGGCGGCAGGCTCTCGCCGCCCGATTCCTCCTCGCCCTCGAGCAGCACGGTGACGCGGCAGGGCAGCGTGCCGGTGGCGGCCTTCCAGGCGCGGCAGGCCTCGACGAAGGTCATCAGCTGGCCCTTGTCATCGGCGGCGCCGCGTCCGTGGATATAGCGGCTGCCGTCCTCGCGCGTGCGCAGCTCGGGCGCGAAAGGGTCGCCCTGCCAGAGCTCGATCGGGTCGACCGGCTGGACGTCGTAATGGCCGTAGAAGAGGAGGTGCGGCGCGTCCGCGTCCGGGCCCGGATGCTGGGCGAGAACAATCGGGTGACCCTGGGTGTCGCACGAGCGGGCGGCGAAGCCGATCTCGGCGAGGTCGGCAGCGAGCCACTCGGCGGCCTTGCGGCATTCGGCGGCGTAGGCCGGGTCGGTCGACACCGACTGGAAGCGCACGAGCCGGAAGAGGCGTTCGAGCGCCCCGTCGAGATCAGCGTCGATCCGCGCGAGGACGGTCTCGGTCTGGGTGGTCGAAGTCATGCGGGGGCTCCCGGGATCTGGCGTCGGGGTGATGTCTAGCAGCGCCGTCTCGCGCGTGCCAGCCGCGGGCGTGCCGGCCGTCCGGCCGACCGGCGGGCCTGCTCAGGCGCGGATCCAGCCGCCGCCGAGCACGCGGGAGCCGTCGGGGCCGTAGAAGACGCAGGCCTGGCCGGGGGCGACGCCTTCCTCGGGCGAGAGGAGCTCGACCTCGGCACCGTGCGCCGTGGGCCTGATGCGGGCCGGCGCGGGGGGCCGCGTGGATCGGACCTTGACGAGCGCCTCGTGGCCGCCCTGCGGGCGCCAGGCCGAAGGCGCCGTCGCCCAGCCAGTTGATCTCGGCCAGCCGGACCGTGAGCGTCGCCAGCGCGCGCCGCGGGCCGACGACGACGCGACGCGTCTCGGGCTCGAGGCGGACGACGTAGAGCGGGTCGCCGCCGCCCCCGCCGCCTCCCAGTCCGAGGCCGCGGCGCTGGCCGACCGTGTAGTGGATGATGCCGGGATGGCGGCCGAGCACATGGCCGGCGAGGTCGACGATCTCGCCCGGCTCGGCGGCGCCGGGGCGCAGCTTCTCGATCACTGCCGCATAGCCGCCCTGGGGCACGAAGCAGATGTCCTGGCTGTCCGGCTTGTCGGCGACGGCAAGACCGAAACGGGCGGCGAGCGCCCGCGTCTCGGCCTTGGAGCGCAGATGGCCGAGCGGAAAGCGCAGAAAGTCGAGCTGCTCGCGCGTGGTGGCGAACAGAAAATAGGACTGGTCGCGCGCGGTGTCGGCGGCGCGATGCAGCTCGGCTCCCTCGCGGCCCTCGCGGCGCTGGATGTAGTGGCCGGTGGCCAGGCAGTCGGCGCCGAGCTCGCGCGCGGTCTCGAGCAGGTCCCGGAACTTCACGCTCTGGTTGCAGCGGACGCAGGGGATCGGCGTCGCGCCGGCGAGGTACTGGTCGGCGAACTCCTCGACGACCTCGGCGCGGAAACGGTCCTCGTAGTCCAACACGTAATGCGGGAATCCGATCGTCTCGGCGACGCGGCGCGCGTCGCGCGATGTCGCGCCCGGCGCAGCAGGCGCCGGCCTTCACGCCAGCGGCGGCGCCGTGGTCGTAGAGCTGCAGCGTGATGCCGACGACGTCGTAGCCCTGGGCAGCGAGCAGCGCCGCCACCGCCGAGCTGTCCACGCCGCCTGACATCGCGACGACCACGCGTGTCGTTTCGGGCGGCTTTGCCAGTCCTAGTGAGTTCAGTTGCGCCATTACGGGACCAAACTCTCAAGAATTGCCCCGAAACAGAACCAGATCACTGCTTCATTTCCCTTTAATAGCAGTAACATAGCTTGCGCGCCACTGGTGTGAGGACAAGAGGTGTCGCGATGTACCCGAGTGATTCGGAGCCGTATACCATCGGACCGGACGGCGAGCGCATGACGGCCGCCGATCTGCCGGCCAAGGAAACGCGTCGCTGGGTGCCCCGGCGCAAGGCGCGCGTCGTCGCGGCCGTCGAGGGCGGGCTCATTTCGCGCGAAGCGGCACTCGCTCGGTACGCGATCACGGCCGAGGAGTTCGAGAGCTGGAAGGCGGCCATGTCGCGCTTTGGAATGCGCGGGCTCTGCGTCACGAAACACGGGCGCGGCTGACCCATGCGAGCGCCGGATTGGCGCCCCTCTATACAACCGGTAATACTCCGTTTACCCATTGGTCTTAACCACTTTGAGACCGGCCGCCTCGGCCCGAACGGAGTTCCACATGCGCGTCTTGCTGATCGAGGACGATCCGTCGACTGCCGATAGCATCGAGCTAATGTTGCGGAAGGCGAACCTCAACACCTACGTCACGGACAGTGGCGAGGAAGGCATCGAGCTGGCCAAGCTCTACGACTACGATCTGATCGTCCTCGACATCTCGCTGCCGGATATCGACGGCTACGAGGTGCTGCGCAAGCTGCGCATGGCCAAGATCGAGACGCCGACGCTGATCCTGTCGGGAATGGACGGGACCGAGAACAAGATCAAGGGCTTTGGCTGCGGCGCCGACGACTATCTGACCAAGCCCTTCAACCGCGACGAGCTGGTGGCGCGCATCCACGCGATCGTGCGCCGCTCGAAGGGACATGCCCAGTCGGTCATCCGCACGGGCAAGATCGCGGTCAACCTCGATGCCAAGACGGTCGACGTCGACGGCCACCCGGTGCATCTGACGGGCAAGGAGTACCAGATGCTGGAGCTCCTGTCGCTGCGCAAGGGCTCGACGCTGACCAAGGAGATGTTCCTCAACCACCTCTACGGCGGCATGGACGAACCCGAGGTGAAGATCATCGACGTCTTCATCTGCAAGCTGCGCAAGAAGCTGACGACGGCGACCGGCGGGGCGAACTACATCGAGACGGTCTGGGGCCGCGGCTATGTGCTGCGCGATCCGGTCGGGGAAGAGGTCGTCGCCTGACGACCCCGTCGCCCCCAAGGGGCGATGCGCCGGTAGCCGGCGCGCGTGGGCAGGCGCTTTTGACGAAGGCGCTGCCGGTCACGAACAAGCATTTGACTGCAGGCCTGTGAGGCACCCGGAAGGGTGATCGCATTCCGTTGTTTGCAGCGAGGGGGCATCTGAAATGAGGCTCTTCGGGCAAATGGCGATGGTCCTTGTCCCCTTCAGCGGGTCCTTGAGGCCGCGTGCCGTCATTCCCGCGCAAGCGGCAATCCCTTTTGTCAGCGCCATGAGATCCCCGCTGCCGCGGGCCTGACGGGCAGCCGGGGTTCGCTGGATAGCCGGGGAACGCGCCGGAGTCCGTTCTGCCGCGCTGCTGGTCGAAAATCCCAAGCTCGACATCCCCAGGCGGCACGGTCGCGCGCAGGGCGGTGGCGGAGAGGCCTGCGGAGAAATCAGGATCGCCCGGTCGAGCCGGGCGATGACGAGCGGCCAACGGCGAGGTGACCGGCGCTATTCCGCCGCCGTCTCCTCGGCGGTGACGGGCCGTGCGGCGGGGGCGCCGCGGCGGCGGTCGGTGCCTTCGCTCAGCGGATCCTCCTGGCGCTGCACCGAGCCCTCGAAATGCGCGCCGCTCTCGATGGCGATCGTCTTGTGCACGATGTCGCCCTCGACCTTGGCCGAGGCGGTCAGCCGCACCTTGAGGCCACGGAGCCGGCCGACCACGCGGCCGTTGACGACGACGTCGTCGGCCACGACCTCGCCGCGGATCGTCGCGCTTTCGCCAACCGTCAGCAGATGCGCGCGGACATCGCCCTCGATCGTGCCTTCGACCTGGATGTCGCCCGATGTGGTGATGTTGCCCTTGATTGTCAGGTCGCTCGAGAGCAGCGAGGGCGAGGGCTTGGGCTTCGACTGCTGGAAGGGCGGCTTGCTGCCCGGCGCCGGGGCCGCGTTGGCATCGGGCTTGGCCATCTGCGGGGGCGGCGCGGCCGGTGCGGCATAGTCCTGCCCCTTGGGCTGATGGCTCGTGTCGCTGGTCTTGCTTTTAGAGAACATGGCGTGCTGCCCCGATGAATTTGCCTGGATCGATGGCCTGTCCGTCGATCCGGACCTCGTAATGCAGATGGCTGCCCGTGCTGCGGCCGGTGCTGCCCATGTCGGCGATGCGCGAGCCACGCTGGACACGCTGCCCCACCTGGACCCGGCTCTTGCTGAGGTGAGCATAGACCGTTTCAAACCCGAAGGCATGCCTTATCTTCACGATATTGCCATAGCCGCGCTGGCGCCCGGAAAAGACGACGACGCCTTCGGCAGTTGAGAAGATCGGCGTGCCGGACGGGGCCGCCAGGTCGACGCCTTCGTGCATGGAGCCGCCGCGCCGGAAGGGATCGCGGCGCGGACCGAAGCCCGATGTCACCCGCGCGCCTTCGGTCGGCGCACCGAAGGGCAACCGGTCGATGGCGACGCGCATCAGGCCGATCCGCTCGAGATCGTTCATCAGCGCCGCCACGCGCTCGCCATCGGCCGGCTCCGCCGCCGAGCGGTGGCCGCCGAAGATCGGCTCGAACGGGCCGCCCCTGCCGGAATAATCGCGCCTAGTCTGGCGCAGGATGTCCTCGATGTCGATGTCGGCGTTGACGAAGACATCGCCGAGCGCCTCGAGGCTGGAGCCCGTCGCTTCCTCGATGTCGGCGAGCAGGGTCTCGTGGCGTTCCTGCCAGTCATCGACCTGGTCCTCGAGCCCGGCGATGCGCTCGTCGAGCTCGCCGGCGCGTCCGGCGGCCGCGTCACGGGCAGCGATCACCCCGGAAATGGTACGCGTGAAGGTGGCGAGCGTTGCGTCCATGGCCGCCTCGCGGCGCTGGGCTTCGGCGAGCGCGAGCGTGAGCTGCGCAACGCGGGCGTTCAGCTCATCGACGCGGGCGAGCTCGCCGCGTCGATCGCCCGACAGGTCCTCGACCTCGGTGCGCAAGCCCTCGAGCTCCGCCGCGGCCGACTGGTAGCGGGTTGCCGTCTCGACCAGCAGGCGCTGTTTTTCGCTGAGCTGCCGGGTGACGGCGTCGCCTCGGGCGTTCGAGCGGTTCAGCTCTTCCTCGAGCAGGCGCTGCTGCTCGCGCAGCGCGGCGAGCTGGATCTCGTGCGCGTCCTGCGTCGCCTCCAGCCTGCTCTGGGCGGTGCGCCCGTCCATCGCCTTGCTGACGAAGGCCCAGGAGGTGAAGCCCGTCCAGCCGACGCAGGCGACGACCATGCAGGCGAACCCCAGCTGCGATGCCGGGCCGAGCGTCATATGCTTGGTGTTTTCGGCGGACCGAATATAGATGCGTCGCTCTTGCAAGAGATGGCAAATCGCCCTGTTAGCAGAGCGAGACCTGCTGGCCGCCATGTGCTGCCCCTCTGTTCACAGTTCATTAAGCTATCGACCGGAAGACCCCGGAAGATTTTTTGTGACTGCGATGTTTCGGCAACTGTTAGGGGAGCAGGATGGTTAGCGCAACCATTTTTGCGCGCAAACTGGCAAATTTCTGCAAGGGATCTGCACACACCGGAGAGGCTGGCGCTGGCCCAAGGCGGCTGGCCCGAGGCCGAACGTCTCGACAGCCGCGAGGAGTTGCGTCCCGACCGCGCCGCCGACGCTCGATCTGCTGGTGATCAGCTGTTGCTCTCAGCCTTGAGCAGCCGCTTGCCCTCGGCCTGCTGGTCCTTTTCCTTCGATGGAGCGAGGGCAGCGTCAAGCCGCGAGAGCTTTGCGTCGATCTCGGCCAGGAGTCGGAACAGAGACGCGCTGCGCTCTCTCGCCTCGGCGTCGCGTTTCAAGACGAGCGTCTCGTCTCGTTCATAGCGGTCGAGCCGGCGAGACAGGTTCGTCACCGCCACGGCCTGCATCCACCAGCTCAGCGCCCGCAGCCCCACCCAGAAAAGCACAAGCCAAGGCCAGTTTTCTCTGATCGCACTTTCAAGCCAATCGGTGATCATGCTGGGGCGCCTCCCGGTGGCATTCAGGCCTCCGACAACGAAAAGCGATCTGATGCGGATCGCGGGGCGTTCGTCGTCACTTCACGATCCTCGCTTGCGGGCAGAGTGGCCTGGTCGAGAAACATATCCCTGATCAGGGCGTCGTGCGCCGAGCGCGCACAAAGGGCGAGGCGATCGATGCTTCTTCTCAGCCGGTCATGATCGCTTCTGCTGAGTGCGCCTGGCACATCCAGAAGGTTGTTTTGCCTTATGGTGGATAGTAGAAACACGTAGTGCTTCGACGAGCGCACAGCCTTGCTGAATCGCAAAAGCCGCTTTGCGCTCTGCCGGTGCGATGCTGTCAAATCTGAAGGCGACCCTGGAGCCCCAGTTTCTGCTGCCTCGGTGTAAGACAGTATCTTGCCCATTATGGAAACGAAGTCATTTGAGCATGGCGGCGCATTGGGATCGCCCCAATAGGCCACCAGCGAAGCGATATATCCAAGGGTGACCAGCTGCTGCAACCGAAGGAAGGAACTGCTTTCGTGTGCGCCTTGCCTTAGTCTCTCATATGGTTCTGCGCAGAGGACGTCCCGGTACAATTTTTCGGACTCGATTAGTCTTTGGCCGTGCCGAATAACAGTATAACTTAGGTAGAGCAATTCGAAAGACGGACGACTGGAAAAATCAGGGGCGACGGCAACACTGTCGAATTCGAACGTTCCCATCCTCCAACCCCTCTGGAGCAGCCTCTCGCCAGAGAGGCAGCGCCATGCGAGCAGCGCTCAAATCAGCCGATGTCTTTGCTGTGAAGAAACACGGCCGCTGCGCTCGCGCGCCTGAGTCGATCCTTCCAAATGTTAAGACAACTTAACGGACCTGTCGCCCAGATTTTGCACTTCATGGTAGCTGTGGGTCGCAGCCGCTGGATTGCAAAACTGCGGCGAGCATCGTGGAGGACAGGGCAGAGTGGCAGGCCGAGTGCCCTGGCCCGCTGCTGGCCGCTATTGCAGTTCGCAAATATGGAAGAGTTCGGCCCAATGCGATGGACTGTCCTCGTTGGAGCGGGCGATGAGATTCGAACTCACGACCCTTACCTTGGCAAGGTAATGCTCTACCCCTGAGCTACGCCCGCGTCCGTGAGGTGACGGGGATATTGCAGATTCGAGTCCGCCCTTCAAGGCCTTGCGCCGGGGCGACCGCAGATTTCTCCGGCCGCCTAGGGCCGCCCGGCCTCTCACATGACGGCGCCGATCTGCCAGGGCACGAACTCGTAGTCGCCGAGCCCCTGCGCCTCGGAGAAGGAGTGCTCGCCAGAGGCGACGGCGAGCACGCGCGCGTAGATCTCGCGGCCGACTTCCTCGAGGCTTGCCTCGCCCGAAAGGATCCGGCCGGCGTTGATGTCCATGTCCTCGGGCATGCGCCGGGCGAGCTCGGAATTGGTGGCGACCTTGATGGTCGGCGCGGGTTTGGAGCCGAAGGCCGAGCCGCGGCCCGTCGTGAAGCAGACGACGTTGCAGCCCGATGCGATCTGGCCGGTGACGCTGGCCGGGTCGTAACCTGGGCTGTCCATGAAGGCGAAGCCGGGCTTCGTCACTGGCTCGCCGTATTTGTAGACGCCCGTCAGGGGCGAGGTGCCGCCCTTGGCAGCGGCGCCGAGCGACTTCTCCAGGATGGTCGTGAGCCCGCCCTGCTTGTTGCCGGGGCTGGGGTTGTTGTCCATCGACCCCTTGTTGCGCGCCGTGTAGTCCTCCCACCACTCGATCAGGCGGACGAGCTTGTCGCCCGTCGCCCGGTCGACGGCGCGCCGCGTCAGCAGGTGCTCGGCGCCATAGATCTCGGGCGTCTCGGCCAGCACCGTCGCCGCGCCCTGCGCGACCAGCAGGTCGGACGCGAACCCGAGCGCCGGGTTGGCCGTGATGCCGGACCAGGCGTCCGAGCCGCCGCATTGCAGCGCCAGCTTGATCTCCGAGGCGGGGCAAGGCTCACGCCGGTATTCGTTGGCGAGCGGCAGCATGGCGGTGACGCGCTCGATGCCGACCTCGATGGTGCGGCGGAGCCCCGCGACGTTCTGGATGTTCATCGCGTCGAAGAGCGGGCCCTTGGTCAGCCCATGCGCTTCGAGCAACCAGTCGATCTGGTTCATCTCGCAGCCGAGGCCCACCATCACCACGCCTGCATGGTTCGGGTGCCGGGCATAGCCCCACATGACGCGCTGCAGCGCCTCGAAGCCGTCGCCAGATCCGGCCATGCCGCAGCCCGTGCCGTGCACGAAGGCGCAGACACCATCGACATTGGGGTAGGGGGCCAGTACCTCGGGCGTGAAGTGCGCCGCGATCTTGCGCGCCGCCGTCGCCGAGCAGTTCACCGAGGTCAGCACCGCGATGTAGTTGCGCGTCCCCACGCCGCCATTCGGCCGGCGAAAGCCCATGAAGCTGTCGCGCTGCCCCTCGGGCACCATCTCGACCGGCCGCAGGTCCGTCGAGAACTCGTAGTCGTGCGCCGTGCCGCGGAACTCGACGTTCTGGGTGTGGACGTGCTCGCCGGGCGCGATGTCGGCGGCGGCGTAGCCGATGATCTGGTTGTACTTGATCACCTTCTCGCCCTTGGCGATCGGGCGCGTCGCGATCTTGTGCCCGCGCGGGATCAGGCCCGCGGTCGCCACGCCTTCGACGGGCGTGTCGGCCTGCATGGGCCGGACGGCGGTGACGACGTTGTCGGCGGGATCGAGGCGGACGAAATCGGCCATACGCGTCACTCCGAATGCAGGACGTAGGTGAGCCCGGGCCAGATCAGCAGGACGCTGAGCGCGACGAGCTGGATGAAGATGAACGGCATGAAGCCGCGGAAGATGTCGGTGAGCGAGATCTCGGGCGGCGCGACCGATTTGAGGTAGAAGGCGGCCGGCCCGAAGGGCGGGCTGAGAAAGCTGACCTGCATGTTCATGCAGAAGAGCACGCCGAACCAGACCGCGACGAACGAGGCCGGGATGGCGCCGAGCACGCCGATCTGCTCGACCGGCAGGCGGGTGACGATCGGCAGGAAGACCGGCATGACCAGCAACACGATGCCGACCCAGTCCATGAACATGCCGAGCACCAGGAAGATCAGCATCATGACGAGGATGATGCCCATCGCCGGCAGCTCGGCGCCGATGATCAGATTGGCGACATAGGTCGGGCCGCCGGCGATCGTGTAGGCGCCCGCCAGCGCCGTGGCGCCGATGGTGATCCAGATGATCGTGCCCGTCGACTTCACGGTGCGCAGCAGGCTGTCGGTGATCAGGTCCAGGCTCATCTCGCCGCGCAGCGCCGCGATCACCAGGACGGCGACCACGCCCATGCCGGCGGCCTCGGTTATGCCCGTGATCCCGCCATAGATCGAGCCGAGCACGGCGCCGATGACCACGATCGGCGCGATCAGCCCGCGGCTCATCCGCCAGCAGAGCTTGGTGCGCTCGCGTCCCGCGAGCAGCATCGCCACGATGGCAATCGCGATGATCCCGGCCATGACCCACATCTCGGTGGGGGCGACCAGCGCCAGCGGCGCCTCGCCCTCGGGCCGCACCGCCTGGCCCATCCCCTGGATCACCCCGGCGCGCAGCAGCATCACGGCGGCGATCCCGCCGGCGAAGCCCAGCAGCATGAGAAGGAAAAGGAGCGCTTTCTCGACGCCGACCGGCTCGCCCGGAACGGGCGGCGGCAGCGGCGCGTCCTCGGGGCGGAGCTGCGTGCGCAGGAAGATGTAGATGATGAAGAAGCTCGCCAGCATGAAGCCCGGCAGGAACGCCGCGGTGAACAGCGCCTTGATCGAGGTCTCGGTCACCAGCCCGTAGATGATCAGCACGATCGAGGGCGGGATCATCGTCCCAAGCGAGCCGCTCGGCGCATATCGTGCCGATGGCCAGGTTCTGGTTATAGCCGAGCCGCAGCATCTGCGGCAGCGCAATCAGGCCCAGCAGCACGACCTCGCCGCCGATGATGCCCGACATCGCCGCCATGATGACAGCCATGATCGACGTGACGATGGCGATGCCGCCCCGCGTCCGGCTGAGCCAGACGTTCAGACTGTCATACATCGTGTTGGCGATGCCCGAGCGTTCGAGCAGCGCCGCCATGAAGATGAAGAGCGGTATCGAGATCAGCACATAGTCGGTCAGCAGGCCGTAGATTCGCTGGGCGAGGATGTTGAGCGGCCCCGTTCCCGGGTTGCCGAACAGAAGGTCCGGGCCGAACTTCATCACCAGCACCACGACGGCGAGGAAACCCGAGGCGAAGCCCAGCGGCATGCCGATCGCCAGCAGGACGAGCAGCCCCACCAGCACGACCAGCGAGATGGTTCCGATGTCCATGCGCCCGGGCCTAGTGCAGCGTTTTCTTCAGGGCCTCGATCTCGTCGAGGTCGTCGACCGGCACGTGCATCACCTTTTCGCTGCTCCAGTCGTAGATCAGGTTCGAGACCGCCTGCAGCGCCACCAGGACCAGCACGATCAGCACGGCGGGCTTGACCGTCGCAGGGATCGGCGGGTCAAAGGCCGTGCCGAAGGTCTCCCAGCGCATCAGCTTGTCCCAGGCCTCGGTGAAGCCGCCATAGAGCACGGCGGCGACGAAGAGCACGATCAGGACGGTCGAGATGACGTCGCAGGCCCGCTGCACGCCGCGCGGGAACATGTCGTAGATGATGTAGATGCGGATGTGGCTGCGCTGCTGCATGGCGTAGAGGCCCGACAGCAGGAAGACGAAACCCGCCATCCAGAGCGACATCTCGTTCGCCCAGAGCGTCGGCGCCTCGAAGACGTAGCGGACGACGACCTCGTAGAACATCACCACGACGATGACGGCCACGACGACCATGCAGATTCGGCTGATCACGAGGCTGATGCGGTCCATCCAGCCCGTGGGTTGATGCTCGACCATGGGGACCCCGCGTGGTGGAGGGACGGGCCGGGCTGACACCCGGCCCGTGGCAGCGTCACTCGGCGACGAGGCCGAGATTCTTCATGAACGCGAGGTGGCTGTCGACCAGCTTGCGGGCCTCGGGCGACTTCTCGGCCCAGCCCTGCCACTGTTCCTGCGCCGCCTTGCGGAAGGCGTTGCGGTCCTCCTGCGACCAGTCGGCGAGGTTCACGCCCTTTTCCTTGAGCGCCACCGCCGCCTCGTTGTTCATGACCTCGAAGGTCATGGCGGTGCGGAAGGCGAGCTTGTCCATGGCGACGCTCATGATCCGCTGCAGGTCCTCGGGCAGCGATTCCCAGACGTCGAGCCGGCAGGCGAGGTGGTCGGCCGGCATGGAGTGGAAGCCCGGATAGGTCGCGTTGTTCGCGATGTCATAGAGGCCCAGGCCGACATTGTTGGCGAGGCCCGAGGCATCGGCGCCGTCGATGATCTTGGTCTCGAGTGCGGTGAAGACTTCGGTGAAGTCCATCACCACCGGGCTGGCGCCCAGCGAGGCGAAGATCTCGGTCTCGAGCCCCGGCGGCGAGCGGAACTTCCAGTCCTTGAGGTCGCCGATCTTGGCGATCGGCTTGGTCGAGGCCAGGCTTTCCTGGCCGTAGATCCACCAGCCCACCGGATGCATGTTGAACTGGTGATACAGTTCCTCGGCCGCCTCGCGGCCGCCGCCATAGTTGAACCATTCATAGTACTGCCAGGGCGTGTCGTAGCCGCCCATGACGTCGCCGACGAACTGGAATGCCGGGTTCTTGCCCGTCTGGTAGGCGCCGCCCGTCATGTCGCAGTCGAGGATGCCGGTCGCCGCGGCGTCGAACGTCTCGACCGACTTGACGACGGATGACGAAAAGAACGGCTCGATGTCGATGCGGCCGCCCGACATCGTCTCGACGTCGTCGAAGAACTGCTGAGCCAGCTTGCCCGACGGCGTCTCGGGTGCGTAGTGCGTCTGGATGCGCAGCGTGTGCTCGGCCTGCGCGAGGGCCGCGCCGGCCCCGCCGAGCACCATCGCCGCGGCGATGGTGGCCATCCTGCGGTAGTGTGCCATCTCACTCCTCCCTTGTCTCTTTTGGTTCCCGCCAACCGGGCCGGCGTCTCCGCTGCCGTTCTCCGGACGGGTGCCCTAGGGACGCTAGCCCGTCGCGATAGACGTTTCAATGATGCTCGCCTTTAAGATTTGACGCCACTCGCCCGAGGCGCGTGACGCCGAAATGGCGCCTGCCGGGGGCCGAGAGGGGCTGCTGCGGGCGCGACCCCGCTGCCGCGCCGGTCCGAGCTGCCTTTGCGCGGCGTCGCCGAAAGTTAACGGGTCATAAACCTGCCGCATTCGATGCTCAGGTCATGACCCTGTTCTTTCGCGCCCTGATTCTCGGCTACGCCGTCGCGGTCGTGGCGGCGGCCTGGCTGTTCGCCTCCGGCATGGCGCTGTGGTCGGTCTGCCTGATCGGCTGGATCGGCGGCAACGCGCTCGGGCTTGCCTTCACCGTGATCGGCGCGATGCTCTGGCCGGCGGCGACGGAGGAGCGCGAGCGGCTCGTGCCGATCGAGGCGGACCTGCGGTTGTGGGAAGCGCAGCTGGCGCCGCAGCGCGCCGAGCGCGAGCTTTGGGCCGACCGCGAGGTCGCCAGGGTGCAGGCCGTCAGGGCGGAGCGCAGCCGCAAGCACCTCGTCGGCTGAGGCCGCCGGCGCTGGCGCGGCACTGCGTCACCGCTGTGAGACGGCGACGATGTAGCCGATGATCGCGGCGACGATCAGCGCCAGCGCGACGGCGGCGGCGATCTTCCAGGGCGAATAGGGGCGCTCGCCAGAGACCGCGCCGGTGCGGCCGTTGACGACGACGCGATAGACCTTGCCCCGCCAGCGATAGCTCGCGAGCCAGACCGGCAGCAGCACGTGCTTGAAGGTGATCTCCGAGTAGCGCGCCGCCATCGAGCCGATCTGCTGCGCGTCGCCGCCGATGTCGAACTTGATGTCGCGCACCAGCACCTGCTCCATCAGCTGCTCGGCCCGGGCATAGCCCTGGTCGAGGGCGAGCTGCGGCAGCTCGGCGCGGAATCCCGCCATGAATTCGGGCCGGTAGGGCTCGAGCGCCGCGAGATCCCAGGAGCGGCCGTCATATTCGGGCTCGGCCGCGAGGCTGTCCGAGGCGGGCACCAGCACGTCGTCGAAGGCATGCCGGACGCGGCCGCTGGCCGGGCGCCAGCGGATGCGGCGTTCCTGGAAAGCCTGGCTCTTGCCGTTCACGACGCGGGTTCGCGTGACATAATAGGCGTCGCCGCGCTGACCGGTGTAGTCGGCGACGCCGATCGCGTCATAGGTGTAGTGCGGCAGGTAGACGCCGCTCAGCGGCCGCCCGGACTGGGCGAACTCCTTCAGCCCGCCCGGCGCGAACCAGCGCGAGCCGAGCCAGCGGGCCATGCGGGCCCGCGCCTCCTTGCCGTCGAGCGCGAAGGGCAGGATGCCCTGCGCCCTTGGGTGGCGGTTCGAGCGGGTCTCGCCGCGCGCCAGCGGCGTCGCGCAGAACGGGCATTGCTCGGCCAGCGTGTCGGGACCGAGGTCGACCTCGGCGCCGCAGCCGGCGCAGCGCAGCGTCGCCGTCTCCTCGAAGTCGGCGGCGCCGAGCAGGTTCTTGAGCGCCTTCTCGTAATCGAGCTCGCGCAGGCCGGTATCGACGCCCGTGCGCTCGCCCCAGGGGCTGACGGCGCGGCCCGCGCCCTCGATCTCGTTCTCGGCGCCGCAGAACGGGCAGACGAGCTTGAGGGCGCCGGGGCTGAAGGTGAGCGGCGCGCCGCAATTGGCGCAGGGCAGTCGGTCTGCCGCCATCGAAGTCCCTTGCGTCGCCCGCGCACCGCCGGCCGGCCGCGCGCGACGCGGCCCCGGGTCAGGCGGCTGCCGTAAGTTGCCGGGCGCGCCGCGTCAAGACGAGCACCAGGGCCAGATCCGCCGAGGTGAGCATGGGGCTCCGAACGCAGACCCAGATGACGGGACCCCGCCGCGGGCCCGAGGACGCGGGCACACCCGAGGGTGTGCGGGTGCGGCGGGAAGCAACCTCCCGTCCATTCCGTGCGG
The DNA here is from genome assembly GCA_963763245.1 of uncultured Bacillaceae bacterium. Lineage (GTDB taxonomy): Bacteria > Pseudomonadota > Alphaproteobacteria > Rhodobacterales > Rhodobacteraceae > Thermohalobaculum. The sequence goes on along the minus strand of CAVXNU010000010.1, from coordinate 380,410 downwards.
CGATCAGCCCGTCAAGCCGGCGGAGGTGGCGGTGGCGGCGGCGCAACGGTGAAAAGACGCGCGAGCGTGTCGACATCGCCGGCGCGGGTCCAGCCGGCGAAGCCCGGCGACCAGACCAGCGTCTCGCGCGTGAACGTGCCCTCCTGCACCATGCGGCCGAGGCGCGCGAGGGAGTATGGCCCCTGCGTCTGACCGTTCTCGGCGACATGATAGACGGTCTCCACCGGCGGCGGTGGCGGCGGCGCGGCCTGCGTCTCGGGCGGGCGGGCGCCCCAGGGTGCGGGCGCGTGCGAGGGCTGCGCCATCTGGTGCCCCATCGCCATGCCGAGGCCCGCACCGATGCCGGCCCCCATGCCGCCGCCCGCGGCGCCGGGGTTCTCGGCGGCCGCACGCATCGCCTCGGCCGCCTGGTACTGCGCGTACTTGTTCAGGTCGCCGACGACGCCCATCGAGGTGCGCCGGTCCATGGCCTGTTCGACCGCCTCGGGCAGCGAGACGTTCTCGATGAACAGGCTCGGCATCTCGATGCCATAGGCGGCGATCTCGGGCGCCACGCGCCCCTTCAGGTACTCGGCCAGCTGGTCGGTGTTGGCCGCCAGATCCAGCACCGGGATGCCCGACGAGGCGAGCGCGTTCGAGAACCGCGCGACGATGACGTTGCGCAGCTGGAACTGCACCTCGTCCGTCGTCACCTCGCCATCGGTGCCGACGATCTCGCGCAGGAAGGTGCCGGGATCCTTGACCCGGATCGCGTAGGTGCCGAAGGCGCGCATCCGCACCGGCCCGAACTCCGGGTCGCGCATCATGATCGGGTTGCGCGTGCCCCATTTCAGGTCGGTGAACTGCCGCGTCGAGACGAAGTAGATCTCGGACTTGAACGGGCTCTGGAACCCGTGGTCCCAGTGCTGCAGCGTCGTCATGACCGGCATGTTGTTGGTCTCGAGCTGGTAGAGACCGGGCTGGAAGACGTCGGCCAGCTGCCCCTCATGGACGAAGACGGCGGCCTGGCCCTCGCGCACCGTCAGCTTGGCGCCGTACTTGATGGCGTTGCCATAGCGCTGGAAGCGCCAGACCATCGTGTCGCGCGTGTCGTCCGTCCATTCGATGACGTCGATGAACTCGCCGCGCAGCATGTCCCAGATCATGTCTCGCCTCCCGTTTCGGTGCAGCTTCGTCGTTCAGCCGCCCGGGCGTAACTCCTCGACGATGCGCGCGACGACCGGCATCGCCTCCTCGGGCGTCATCCCTGACCTCAGGCGCGGATCGTAGAGGATCCGCAACAGGTACTCGTCGTGCCTGGTGAGCAGCGCGAACTCGTCGTCGTCGTTGAAGATCGACGGCCTGACGGTGGGGTCGTCGTTGAAAAGCCCGAGGCTCTGGCTGATCTCTTCATGAAAGCACAGGCGGCGGTAGAGGCCATCCAGATCGCCGTGCAAATAGACCAGCGCCTTGGTGATCTCGGGCTCCTCGTCGGACCAGTCGGCGATGGCGCCGCAGTCGAAGATGGCCGAAACGAAGCTGTCGAAGAAGGCGCGGCTTTCGGCATCGGCGAAGGCCTGCTTGGCCAGCCGCCTCTCGCGGTCGTCGAGCAGCAGGACGACGAAGTTCGCATCGGCTTCGCCGACCGGCTCGATCTGCAGACCCGTCAACGCGGCCAGGCGGCCCATCAGCGTGCCGACCTGCTCGACGTCGGCATCCGTCCCGACCACGGCATAGCGGATCGGTCCCTGCCATTTGGTCAGCGGCTTGGCCAGGTGCTCCTGGTCGTTTGGATAGGTGAAGAAGGCGATGCGGCGGAAGTTCTCGGCAAGGCGCGAGTTCGAATACGGGACATCCGGCGGGTCGAGATCGGTCCGCAGAAAGCCGCGCATCTGCATCTCGGACTGATAGGTCTCGAACAGCTCCTTGCGCCCGAGCCCGCCGCAGGCACCCAGCGCGAGGACAACCAGAAGAGCCACGGATGATCCGAGGAGGCGCACCGATCCCTTCCTGCCCTGCAGGGCCGGCGGGGCGCCGGCCCTTGAGACTGACGAAATAGCGACGGGGCGCGGCCACGTCCAGCGACCGGCGCAGCGCGCGGCTCCCGCGTCAGGCTCAGCCCCTTGGGCGTCCGCGGCGGGATCCGTTGCGCGACCGGCGGCTGGCTACGTGTGGCAGCAACCTGTGGCACGCTCCTTGCTTTTACGTGGCTGTCCCTCTCTCCTTCCCACTGCCCCCGGCCTCGCGCCGGGGGCTTTCCTTTGGAAAAGGGCGAGGCGCGGCGCTGGACGCAGCCGCACAAGAGGCTCACTCGCAGAAGGAAAGGCTAAGACGGCCGGTTGGTGAGCCCGCAGGGATTCGAACCCTGGACCTACTGATTAAAAGTCAGTTGCTCTACCGGCTGAGCTACGGGCTCACGAGGCGCAGGCTTTACGCGGGGGTCCCCGGTCGGTCAAGGAGGCGCTGCCCCGATCGCCCCTGCCCGCCACCTGCCCGCCACTGGCGGCGTTTGACAGGGCGGAGCGCGGGCGACACGGTGGCTTTGGCAATCGGGCCGGGGGTGGCGTGACCGACGGGAACAGCGAAATCGGGGATGCGCCGCTGCTCGAGGCGGTGGGGGTCTCGAAGCGCTTCGGCGAGTTCACCGCCAACCGCGACGTTTCGCTGGTCCTCCCCGCGGGCGAGAAGCATGCGCTGCTCGGCGAGAACGGCGCCGGCAAGTCGACGCTCGTCAAGATGATCTACGGCGTCATCCAGCCGAGCGAGGGCGCGTTCCGCTGGCAGGGGCGGCCGGTGACCATCGCGCATCCCGCGGCGGCGCGCGAGCTCGGCATAGGCATGGTGTTCCAGCAGTTCTCGCTCTTCGAGGCGCTGACGGTGGCCGAGAACGTCGCGCTGGCACTGCCCGCCGAGCCGGTCGGCCGGCTGTCGGCGCGGATCGCCGAGATCTCGCGCAGCTATGGGCTCGCCATCGATCCGCGCCGCGCCGTCCACACGCTCTCGGTCGGCGAGAAGCAGCGCGTCGAGATCATCCGCTGCCTGCTGCAGCGCCCGAAGCTTCTGATCATGGACGAGCCGACCTCGGTCCTGACGCCGCAGGAGGCCGAGCTGCTGTTCGCCACGCTCGACCGCCTGGCGGGCGAGGGGCGCGCCATCCTCTATATCAGCCACCGGCTGGAGGAGGTGCGCGCGCTTTGCGACCGGGCGACGATCCTGCGCCAGGGCAGGGTGGTCGCCCACTGCGACCCGCGGCGCGAGACGGCGCGGTCGCTGGCCGAGATGATGGTTGGCAGCGAGATCGGCGCGGTCGCCCGGGTGCCCGGTCCGGTGCCCGGCGTGCCGGGCCCAAGACCGGGCCCAGTACTGGGCCCGGTGCGGCTGGCGCTCGATCGGCTGGACCTGCCGGCGCGCGCGGAATTCGCCGTCCCGCTGCGCGACGTGACGCTCGAGGTGCGCGGCGGCGAGGTCGTCGGCATCGCCGGGATCGCGGGCGAGGGCCAGTCCGAGCTGATGGAGGCGCTGTCGGGCGAGCGGCGCGCGTCCCGCGCCGCGGCGGTGCGTCTCGACGGCAGGCCCGTCGGCCATGCCGGCCCGACGGGGCGGCGGCTGGCCGGCGCGGCCTTCGTGCCCGAGGAGCGCGTCGGCCACGGCGCCGTCGCCGGAATGACGCTGGCCGAGAACGTCGTGCTGACGCATCACCGGGCCGAGCGCCTGGCGCCGCGCGGCTGGATCTCGTGGGGCAGGGCGGCGGAATGGGCGGCGCGCATCCGGCGCGCCTTCGACGTGCGCGCGGGCGCGGCCGATCCGGCGGCGGGCACGCTGTCGGGCGGCAATCTGCAGAAGTTCGTCGTCGGCCGCGAGATCCTGCGCCGGCCGGGCGTGCTGGTCGTCGGGCAGCCGACCGCCGGCGTCGATGCCGGGGCGGCCGCGGTCATCCGCCGCGCGCTCGTCGACCTGGCCCGCGAGGGGACGGCGGTGCTGGTCGTCAGCCAGGACCTGGAGGAGATCTTCTCGATCTGCGACCGGATCGCCGTGATCCACCACGGCCGGCTGTCGCGGCTGCACGATGCGGCCGAGATGACGCCCGAGCGCGTCGGCCTGCTGATGGGCGGCGCGCATCCCGAGGCGACGGAGCTGCCCGCCGAGGAGGTCGCGTGATCGCGCTCGAGCCGCGGGCCCGTCCCTCGGCCGCGCTGGCGCTGCTCTCGCCCGTCATCGCCATCGTCCTGACGGTGGCGAGCGGGGCGGTCATGCTGGCGGCGATGGGGCGCCCGCCGGGCGAGGCGCTCTATGTCTACTTCGCGCAGCCCTTCGTCGAGCTCTGGTGGTACGTCGTCCGCCCCGAGGAGCGGGCGATGTGGATCTACACGCCCTCGGAGGTGGTGGTGAAGGCGGTGCCGCTTGCGCTGATCGGCGCGGGCCTCGCCGTCTGCTTCAGGGCGAATGTCTGGAACATCGGCGCCGCGGGGCAGTATACGCTGGGCGCCATCGCCGCGGGCTGGCTGGCGCTGGCCGTGCCGGAGGGGCCGGGCTGGCTGCTGCTGCCGGCCTATCTGGCGCTCGGCGCGCTTGGCGGGATGGCGTGGGCGGCGGTGCCGGCGCTCTTGAGGACCCGCTTCAACGCCAACGAGATCCTGGTCAGCCTGATGCTGACCTATGTCGCGGCGCTGCTTCTCGACTGGCTGGTCCGCGGGCCCTGGAAGGATCCCTCGGGCTTCGGCTTTCCGGAGACGCGCGAGTTCTCGGCGGCCTATCTGATGCCCGTGCTGCTGCCGGGCACGCGGCTGCATCTCGGGGTCGTCATCGCGATCGCCGCCGCCGTCGCCCTGGCGCTGATGATGCGGCGGACGATCCGGGGCTTTTCGCTGCGCGTCCTCGGCGCGGCGCCGCGCGCCGGGGCCTTCGCCGGGTTCTCGCAAGAGCGTGCGGTCTGGTTCGTCCTGCTGCTCTCGGGCGGGCTTGCGGGCCTCGCCGGCGCGATCGAGGTCTCGGCGACGATCCGGCAGCTGCAGCCGGTCATCTCGGCCGAGTACGGCTTCGCCGCCATCATCGTCGCCTTTCTCGGCCGGCTGAACCCCGCCGGCGCGCTCTTCGGCGCGCTGGTGCTGGCCGTGACCTATATCGGCGGCGAGAACGCGCAGATCGCCCTGCAGCTGCCGCGCAACGTCACCGGCATCTTCCAGGGCATGCTGCTGTTCTTCCTGCTCGCCTGCGACACGCTGATCCTCTACCGCGTCCGGCGCGTGCGGCGCGCGGCGGAGCCTGCCTGATGGAGGCCTTCCTCGTCTCGGTGATCATCGCGGCGACGCCCTTTCTGTTCGCCGGCATGGGCGAATTGGTCGCCGAGCGCGCGGGCGTGCTGAACCTGGGCGTCGAGGGCATGATGCTGATGGGCGCGGTCGTCGCCTTCGCCACGTCCTACGGCACCGGATCGACGCCGCTGGCGATCCTGGCAGGGGCGGCGGCCGGGACGGCGCTGGCGCTGGTCTTCGCGGTGCTCTCGCTGACCCTGTTGGCCAACCAGCCGGCGACGGGACTGGCGCTGACGATCTTCGGGATCGGCGCCTCGGGGCTCATCGGGCAGGCCTTCGTCGGCCAGCCCCTGGAGCCGCTGGGGCGGCTCGCGCTGCCGCTTGTCTCCGGCTCGGCCGTGGGCCGGGTCCTGCTGAACCACGACGTTCTGGTCTATCTGGCGCTGGCGAATGCGGCGGCGGTCGCCTGGTTCCTGGCGCGGACCCGCGCGGGCCTGGCGCTGCGGGCGGTCGGCGACAATCACGATTCGGGGCATGCGCTGGGGCTGCCGGTCATCGCCATCCGCTACGGCGCGGTGCTCTATGGCGGGGCGATGGCGGGGTTGGGCGGCGCCTATCTCAGCCTCGCCTACACGCCGATGTGGGGCGAGAACATGACGGCGGGGCGCGGCTGGATCGCGCTGGCGCTGGTCGTCTTCGCGTCGTGGCGGCCCTGGCGGCTGGTCGCCGGGGCGTATCTGTTCGCGCTCGTGACGCAGCTGCAGTTCTATGGGCAGGATTGGGGCCTGGCGCTGCCGTCGCAGGTTCTGGCGATGGCGCCTTACCTGGCCACGATCGTCGCGCTGGTCGTGATGTCGCGCGACGTCGCGCTGGCACGAGCCAACGCGCCCGCCTGCATCGGCCGGCCGTTCCGGCCCGAGCGCTGAACCTGCCCGTTCAAGGGGTGCCTGTTCTTGGCCGCCGGATCAGGTCCCGCGCGAGAGCGTCACCGGCATGTCGACGCGCTCGCCGTCGCGCAGGACGGTGAGGTTGACCTCGTCGCCGGCGCTGTGCAGGTCGAGGACGGCGCGCAGCTCCTCGACGCTCGCGACATGGCTGCCGCCCAGGCCGACGATCACGTCGCCCGGGTCGAGCTTTCCGTCGGCCGTGATCCGCGCCGGGCGAAGCCCCATGGCCGCGGCCGGCGTGCCCGCCTCGATGCCGAGGATCAGCACGCCGTCGATGCCGGCGCGGCGCGCCAGCTCGTCGGCGCGCGGATCGACCTTGACGCCCAGGCTCGGCGGCTCGTAGCGGCCGCGCGCGATCAGCTGCGGCGCCACCCGGTTGATGGCATCGACGGGCACGGCGAAGCCGATGCCGGCATAGGCGCCCGACGGGCTGTAGATCGCCGTGTTCATGCCGATCAGCCGCCCGGCGCTGTCGAGCAGCGGGCCGCCGGAATTGCCCGGGTTGATCGCCGCATCCGTCTGGATCAGCCCGCGGATCAGCCGTCCGCCCTCTTCGGGCAGCTCGCGCTCCAAGGCCGAGACGATGCCGGTCGTCAGCGTCCAGTCGAGCCCGTACGGATTGCCGATGGCGAACACCTTCTGGCCGACCTCGAGCTTGGCGCTGGTGCCGATCGGCAATGGCTCGGGCCGGTCGGTCGGCACGCCGATGCGCAGCACGGCGATGTCGTGCGCGGGATCGGTGCCGACGAGCTCGGCCTGGAAGACCCGCCCGTCGGCGAGCCGGACATAGGCGCGCGATGCGCCCTGGATGACGTGGTTGTTGGTGATGACGTGGCCGAGGTCGTCCCAGACGAAGCCCGAGCCCGTGCCGCGCGGCATCTCGTGCACGTTGCGCGTCCACGGATCGATAACCTCGCCGGCGGTGGAGATGTAGACGACGCTGTCGCGCCGCGCCTTGAAGAGATCGATGGTCGCCTTCTCGTCGTCGGCCAGCTCGCCCCGCGCGGCGATGATGCGCGGCTCGGCGCCGAGGCCGAGGAGCCGGGACTGGATCAGCGGGATGGACTGCCAGACAGTGGCGATGACCAGCGCCGCCAGGACGACGACCAGGATCTGCGCGACGAACCGGTTGAAGCTCATGCTCGGGTAAATAGGGACGCTTGCCCGGCGGGTCGATGCCGCGGGCGAGTTCGTCGCGCATCGCGCTCTTGACCGCGCGCGGCGGACAGCAAATCTGAACGGAGCGGCTGACCCCCTTGCCGCGGAGGAGACGCACGGATGGCGGAGGATCTCTACAAGACGCTCGGTGTCGCCAAGACGGCGACCGCCGACGAGATCCGCAAGGCGTACCGCAAGATCGCGAAGTCGAGCCATCCGGACCTGAACCCCGGCGACAAGGCGGCCGAGGCGCGGTTCAAGGCGGCGCAGGCGGCCTATGACATCCTGGGCGATGCCGACAAGCGCGGCCGCTATGACCGGGGCGAGATCGACGCCTCGGGGCAGGAGCGGGCGCAGCAGAACTTCTGGCGCCGCTATGCCGAGGCCGACGAGGGCGGGCGCTATCAGAGCCAGTCGGGCTATGCCGACTTTGCCGACGTCTCGGACATCTTCTCCGACCTGTTCGGCCGGGGCGCCGGACGCGCAGGGGGCACTGGTGGCACTGGCGGCACCGGCGGTATGGGCGGCGGCATGGGCGGCGGGGCGGGGATGCGCATGCGCGGGCAGGACCGGCGCTATCACCTCGAGCTCGACTTCATGGACGCGGCGCGCGGGACGACGCGGCGCGTGACCATGCCCGATGGCGCCACCCTGGACGTGACGATCCCGGCGGGCGTGCAGGACGGAACGGTGCTGCGGCTGAAGGGCAAGGGCGGCCCGGGCCGCGCCGGCGGCGATGCCGGCGATGCGCTGGTCGAGCTGGCGGTGCGCCCGCACAAGCGGTTTGCGCGCGAGGGCGACGACATCGTGCTCGAGCTGCCCGTCACGCTGGACGAGGCGGTGCTGGGCGCCAAGGTCGAGGTGCCGACGATCTCGGGCCGCGTGCAGATGACGGTGCCCAAGAACTCGAGCTCGGGCGACGTGCTGCGGCTGAAGGGGCGCGGCATCAAGGGCAAGGGCGGCGCGGGCGACCAGCGCGTCGTGCTGAAGGTCGTGCTGCCCGACCGGCCCGATGCCGAGCTCGAGACGTTTCTCGAGCGCTGGCGCGAGTCGCATGGCTATGACCCGAGGGCGGAGCTGCGGAGGGAGACGTGACGGCACGCCGGAAGCTGGGAGAAGCCCAGGTCGTCGAGCAGGTCAGGCGGCTGAGCGTCGCCGAGCTGCGCCTCTGGTGCGAGGCCGGCTGGGTGACGCCCGCCCAGCCTGCATCCCCGGGCGGGACCGGTCCCGTCTTCGACGAGATCGACATCGCGCGGGTCCGGCTGGTCTGCGAGCTGCGCGACGATCTGGGCCTCGACGAGGGCGCGATCCCCGTCGTTCTGTCGCTGGTCGACCAGCTCTACGGGCTGCGCCGCGAGCTGCGCGCCCTGGCCCGCGCCGTCGAGCAGCAGCCCGACGAGGTGGCCGCGCCCGTCCGCGCCGCATACCGGTCGTTGAGCGCCGAAGGCTGACGCGGGGCGGCACGGCGCAGGGAAGCTGAACCAAGGCCAGTTCAGGGCAGATTGCCAGTCGCCCTGGTGAGGCGTAGCCTCTGCCGGTTTTCCACATCGATGGAGGCTGGTCGTGCCCGTGATGCGCCTCGGCTCGAGGGGTAGCGATGTCGCTCGCGTCCAGAGCGCCCTGAACGACCGTATGCTGGCGCCGAACAACACGATCACCCGGCCGCCGATGGCGCGGCTGGCCGAGGACGGGATCTTCGGCGCGAAGACGCGGGCCATGGTCACCGAGTTCCAGCGCGTCAACAAGGTGGGCGCCGATGGCATCGTCGGGCCGATCACGCTCTATCTGCTGTTTCCATTCATCGTCTTCGACGCCGTGATGGCGGGGCAGGGGCCGCTGCGCGGCACGGCCCGCAACCCGGTGGCGCTGCGTCCGGGCCCCGCCAGGCCGCTGATGCTGGCGCAGATGGCGCGCCGGCTGCCGCTGCTGGCGACGCCAAGGCTGCTGGCGGTCGGCGAAGCGGCGGATGGCGATGGCGAGCCCGACGGGGTGGGCGTCGAGGCGACGGTTTCGCCTGGGTTCAAGCGCGAGTTCCGCCCCTGGTTCGTGCTGAAGGAAGAAGAGGCCGAAGAGCCGAAATCGTTCAGCACGATCACGGCGAGCGCCACGATCCTGCGCAAGGCGGGGTTCGAGGTCGGCGGCGAGTTCGAGTTCTCGCGCGCCTTCGCCAGGAACGAGGGGACGCGCTGGGTCTGGGAGGGGACCGTCTCCGGCGCCTATTCGCCGGTCGACCTCTCTCTCGGTCCGGTCTCGGCCAAGCTCGGCCCCGTGGTCGAGGCCAAGGTCCGCGAAGGCCTCAAGTTCGGGGCCGCCGCCTCCGGCGAGGGCGAGGTCAGCGTCGAGCTGATCAAGGACAGGCTGGAGCTGTCCGTCGGTGGCAAGATCGGCGCGCAATGGGACGTCAACGAGGGCAGCGTGCAGGTCGGCTCGGAGGTCAGCACGGGGCTGACGCTGAAATGGGAGATCGTCCGCTTCCCGCGCAAGCAATGACGGGTCGGCGATCCCTTGCCGGAACGGCGCTGCCGCCGGCGCTCGTAACCAAAAGGTTGTGGGCGCGTTGGCAGAACCATACGGTCCGTTTCTTCAAGGGAGAAGCCCTCTGTCAGCAGAGCCCCAGTCCGTGGTCGACGCCTCGAAGGTCACTCCCGTCTGTGCGATCGGTGCGTCGGCGGGCGGCGTTCAGGCTCTGCGCGAGTTCTTCCGGCACCTGCCGGAAGATCTGGGCATGGCCTATGTCGTCATCATCCACCTGGCGCCCGACCATCCGAGCGCGCTGAGCGAGATCCTGGGCGGCGTCACCGCGCATGCAGGTGCAGGACGTCTCCGAGACGGGATCGCGCCTGTCGCCGAACTGCGTCTTCGTCATCCCGCCCGACCGCGAGCTGGTGATCCAGGGCGACGAGGTCCGCGCCCGGCCGTTCACCGAGCCGCGCGGCAAGCGGGCGCCGATCGACATGTTCTTCCGCTCGGTCGCGGCGGGGCGCGGCGACGGGCTGTCGGTGATCCTGTCCGGCGCCGGCTCGGACGGGGCGCAGGGCGTGCGCGCCGTCAAGGAGGCGGGCGGCGTCATCTTCGTGCAGGAGCCGGCCGAGGCCGAGTACCCGATGATGCCGCGCAGCGCGCTGGCGACCGGGGTCGCCGACTTCGTCGCGCCGATCCCGCGGATGATCGAGCGCATCGTCGAGGTGGCGCGCAGCAAGGAGGCGGTGCGCAAGCTCGACGCCGACGGCGCCGAGCACGATCTGCGCCGGATCGTCGCCTTCCTGCGCGCGCGCACCGGGCACGATTTCTCCAGCTACAAGCGCGCCACCGTGATGCGCCGCGTCGCGCGGCGCATGCAGGTGACGCGGCGCCGCGATCTCGCGGGCTATTCGCGACTACCTGGTCGAGAACCCCGAGGAGGCGCAGGAGCTGTTCGGCGACCTGCTGATCTCGGTGACGCAGTTCTTCCGCGACCCGGACGCCTACAAGCGTCGCTGGCCGCGCAGGCGATCGCGCCGATCATCGAGGGCGCCGACGAGGACGGGGTGCGCGCCTGGGTGGTCGGCTGCGCCACCGGCGAGGAGGCGTACAGCCTGGCGATCCTGCTGCTGGAGGAGGCCGAGCGGCGCCGCAAGGCGGTGCCCATCCAGATCTTCGCGACCGACCTCGACGAGGGCGCGCTCGGCACCGCGCGCGAGGGCCGCTATCCGACCAGCATCGAGGCCGATGTCAGCGAGGAGCGGCTGACCCGCTGGTTCGTGCGCGAGGGGCCGCATTACCGCGTCAAGAAGGAGGTGCGCGACATGCGTGCTGTTCGCCACGCACAGCGTGCTGAAGGACCCGCCCTTCATGCACATGGACCTGGTCAGCTGCCGCAACCTGCTGATCTATCTCGAGCGCGAGCTGCAGCGGCAGGTCTGCACGCTGTTCCACTACGGCCTGAAGCCGCACGGCTTCCTGTTTCTCGGCTCGGCCGAGACCGTCGACGCCGCGCCCGATGTGCTTCTTTCCCATCGATCGCGAGGCGCGGCTCTACCGGGCGCGGCCGCTGGCGCGGCACAGCCTGCCCATTCTGAGCAACCTGCCGCCCGGGCACCGGCCGGCGGTTCTGGAGGAACGGCCCAGCCGGCAGCATCGCGAGCCGCTCGACGCGCCGACGATCGAGCCGGGCGCTGGCGCCGTCCACCTGGCGGCGCTGGAGAACGCGGCGCCGCCGAGCGCGCTGGTCGATCACGAGCACCGGCTGCTGCATCTGTCGCCTTCGGCCGGGCGCTTTCTGCTGCCGGGCGGCGGCGTCTTCAGCGCCGACATCACGACGCTGGTCAGGCCCGAGCTGCGGCTCGACCTGCGCGGATCGCTGCGCCGGGCGTTCGACCATGCGGAAGCGACGCTGACGCTGCCGATGCCCGTCGCGGTTCAACGGCAGCCGCCGGCGCGTGCTGCTGCAGGTCTCGCCGGTGCGCGACGCGAAGGACGCGCCGCCGAACCGGGCGCTGGTCTTCTTCCTGGACGGCGGCCCGGTCAGCGACGAGCAGCCGCGGCGGCCGAGCACGGCGGCGGCGAGGAGGCGACGCGGCTGCGCGAGGAGCTGCGCGCCGTCGAGGAGCGGCTGATCGCCTCGCGCCAGGAGCACGAGAGCGCCATCCAGGACCTGCGCGTCGCCAACGAGGAGCTGCAGTCGATCAACGAGGAATACCGCTCGACATCGGAGGAGCTCGAGACCTCGAAGGAAGAGCTCCAGTCGATGAACGAGGAGCTGCAGACGGTGAACGCCGAGCTGAAGACCAAGCTCGAGAGCATCTCGACCGCGCACAGCGACCTGAAGAACCTGGTCACCTCGACCGAGATCGGCACGCTGTTCCTGGACCCCGAGCTGCGCATCCGGATGCTGACGCCGGTGGTCAGCGGGCTGTTCAACGTGACGGATGCGATATCGGCCGGCCGATCACCGACTTCACGCACCGGCTGGCCGAGGACGGGCTGGAGAGCGCAGGCGCGCCGCGTGCTGCGCGACCTGGTGCCGGTCGAGCACGAGGTCGCGACCGTCGACGGCCGCTGGATGATGATGCGGCTGCGCCCCTACCGCACCGTCGACGACCGCATCGCCGGGGTCGTCGTCACCTTCGTCGACGTCACGGATCGGCGCGAGGCCGAGCGCCGGCTGCGCGAGAGCGAGGAGCGTCTGCGCAAGGTGCTCGAGACCGAGGCGGTCGGCGTGCTGTTCTTCGAGCTCGAGGGCGTGCTGGTGAATGCCAACGACGCCTTCCTCAAGATGTCCGGCTATACGCGCGAGCAGGTCGAGCGCCGCGAGCTGAGCTGGCAGCAGCATGACGCCGCCGGAACATCTCGAAGCGAGCGAGGCCGAGCTCGCGCGCCTGGAGGAGACCGGGCGCATCGGGCCCTACGAGAAGGAATACGTCCTCGCCGACGGCTCGCGCCGCTGGGTGCTGTTCGCCGGGCGGCGCATCGAGCCGAACCTGATCGCCGAGTACGCCATCGACATCAGCGACCGCAAGCGCGCCGAGGCAGAGCGCGAGTTGCTGGCGCACGAGCTGAGCCACCGGGTGAAGAACACGCTCGCCGTCGTGCAGGCGCTGGCGCGCCGCACGGGCGGGAACACGGTCGAGGAGTTCCGCGAGATCTTCGCCGGGCGCCTGAACGCGCTGGCGCAGGCGCATTCGATGCTGCTGGCAGACAACTGGCGCAGCGCCGACCTGGCCGAGCTGGTGCGCCGGACGCTGCTGCCCTATGCCACGGATGGCGGGCGGCTGGCGATCGAGGGCGATGCCGTGCCGATCTCGGCCCGGCAGGCCCTGAGCCTCAGCCTGGTGCTGCACGAGCTCGGCACCAATGCGGTGAAGTACGGGGCGCTGTCCGTGGAGGGCGGGCGCGTGCAGGTCAGCTGGCAGGTGGCGCGCCAGGATGGCGGCCGGCCGGCTGCAGCTGCGCTGGCGCGAGCGCGGCGGGCCGCCGGTGACGGCGCCCGGACGGGGACGGCTTCGGCACGCCAGCTGATCCAGCGGACCGCCGAGTTCGAGCTGTCCGGTACCTTCCAGGCGGATTGGGCGCGCGAGGGCCTGACCGTCGATCTCGAGTTTCCGTTGGAGTGAGCAAGGAGGCCAGTCATGGCGCATCCCGATGGGCCGCAGGCCAGAGGGATATCGGGACTTCGCGTGCTGGTCGTCGAGGACGAGCTGCTGCTGGCGATGGACTATGAGGAGATCCTCATTGGCGCTGGCTGCACGGTGCTGGGCCCCGTCGCGCGCCCGGCCGGAGCGCTGAGCCTGCTCGAGAGCGAGCAGCCCGATGCGGCGGTGCTGGACCTGAACCTCGCGGGCGAGCGGCTCGACACGCATCGCCGAGGCGCTGGCCGATCGCGGCGTGCCCTTTGTGATCGTCTCGGGTTATGGCCACTGGGCGGCCTGCGAGCCGGCGCTGGCCGACGTGCCGCAGCTGGAAAAGCCGGTCAGCGCGCAGATGCTGGTGCAGGCGATCGCGGCCCTCGCCCGCCCGGGCTGAGGCGGGCGGGCCCAGACGGCTGGCATCGCGCGGGCCGCGCGCCGAGCCGGCCGGCCGCGCTCAGCCGAGCGCCCACCAGATCAGCGCACCGATCGGCAGCCAGGCGGCGAGATAGGCGGCGATCCACACGACAAGCGTGCCCCGCGGCATCGGCTCATGCCGTTCCGGCGCCGCCGCGAGCCGTTCGGCGGTTTTCGCTGGAGCACGCCTTGATCTTTGCCGGAACGCCAGCATTGCGAGCTTTCTCCACTCGCGCCGGTTGTCAAGCTGACCGGCTGCATATGTCTTTAGTTGTACTCTGCCGCAAAGGCAAGCGAGGCGCGTCGAGCGTCGGCGCCTGGGCGCCAGCGGCCCTATCGCTCTGCCGCCGCTCGATATGGTAGCCCCGGCAGGATTCGAACCTGCGACCTACCGCTTAGGAGGCGGTCGCTCTATCCCCTGAGCTACGAGGCCACAGGGGCGGGGATACTCCGCTTGCGCGGTCGAGGCAACCGGCCAGGGCTGCGCCGATGCTTGTCTGGGGCCGGCGCGGCCACAGATCGGGCCGCATGGACCAGGAAGGCGATCCGATCTGTCCGCTCTGCGGGCGCCCGATTCCGGCCGAGGCGCGCCGCAGCCTGCACCATCTGGTGCCGCGCCTGCGTGGCGGGGCGAACGGGCCGACGGTGCTGCTGCACCAGATCTGCCACAACGAGGTGCACGCGGCGCTGAGCGAGACCGAGCTGGCGCGGCGCTACAACACAACCGATGCCTTGCGCGCCCATCCGCGGATCGCCCGCTTCGTCGCCTGGGTGCGGGCCAAGCCTCCGGGGTTTCACAGCCGGACGGCCGGCAAGGGGCGGCGGCGCCGGTAGCGGCGCCAGGAGCGCACCAAGGCCGACGGGCAGGCTTGCCCGGCGGCGGGGGGCCTGCTACCGCGCCGCGGGTGAGATCCGTCCTGATCACCGGCTGCTCCTCGGGCATCGGGCATGACGCCGCCCACGCCTTGCGGGCGCGCGGCTGGCGCGTCTTTGCGTCCTGCCGCAAGGAGGCCGATTGCGCGCGGCTGCGCGCAGAGGGGTTCGAGAGCCCGCGGCTCGACTACCAGGACGGGGACAGCATCCGCGAGGCGTTCGCGCAGGTCGCCGGGGCAACGGGCGGCGGGCCGGCCGCGCTGTTCAACAACGGCGCCTTCGCGCTGCCGGGGGCGCTCGAGGACGTGCCGACCGACGGCCTGCGCGCGATCTTCGAGGCGAACTTTTTCGGCTGGCACGAGCTGGTGCGGCTGGCGATCCCGGCCATGCGCCGGCGCGGCGCCGGGCGGATCGTCCAGTGCTCGTCGGTGCTCGGCCTGGTGGCGGCGCGCATGCGGGGCGCCTATGTCGTCGACCAAGTTCGCCGTCGAGGGCCATGCCGACACGCTGCGGCTGGAGCTGCGCGGCACCGGCATCGACGTCGTGCTGATCGAGCCCGGGCCGATCCGGACGCGGTTCCGCACCAACGCCCAGCCGCATTACGAGCGCTGGATCGACCGCCAGCGGACCCCCTGGGCCGACTTCTACCGCGACACGCTGGAGAAGCGGCTCTATGCCGTCGATCCGGCGCCCGACTTCATGGAGTTGCCTGCCGGGGCGGTCAGCGCGAAACTCGTCAGGGCGCTGGAAAGCCGGCGGCCCGCCGCGCGTTACTATGTCACGACGCCGACCTATATGGCTGGGTTAGCGAAGCGGCTGCTGCCGGCACGATGGCTCGATGCGCTGCTGATGCGCGGCTGACCGGTGGCTGGGGAGACGATGATGGACTGGTTGTTCTACCTGGCGATCGCCGCGTGCTTCGCGACGCTCGGCGTGCTCGCCTTCGGAATCGGCGGCTTCGGCACCGGGCGCATCAGCTCGCGCGGGCAGAACAAGCTGATGCAGCTGCGCATCCTCGCCCAGGCGACGGCTGTGGTGCTGCTGGTGATCGCCGTTCTCGCGATGAAGGGGCACTGATGGTCGTCCTCAACCGGATCTACACGCGCACCGGCGATGCCGGCGAGACGGCACTCGGCAACGGCGTCCGCGTGGCCAAGCACGCGCTCAGGGTCAGCGCCTATGGCACGGTCGACGAGACGAACGCCACGGTCGGCCTGGCGCGCCTGCATGCCGAGGGCGAGATGGACGAGGCGCTCGCGCGCATCCAGAACGACCTCTTCGACCTCGGCGCCGATCTCTGCCGGCCGGACATGGCGGCCGACGCCGAGGCCGAGTACACGCCGCTGCGCATGACCGAGGCCCAGGTCGAGCGGCTCGAGGCCGAGATCGACGCGATGAACGCCGCGCTCGCGCCGCTGCGCAGCTTCGTCCTGCCGGGCGGCACGCCGCTCGCCGCGCAGCTGCACCTCTGCCGGACCGTCTCGCGCCGCGCCGAGCGGCTTGCGGTCGAACTCGGCCAGCGCGAGCCGGTGAACGGCCATGCGCTGCGTTATCTCAACCGGCTCAGCGACTGGTTCTTCGTGGCCTCGCGCGTCGCCAACGACAACGGCGCCGCCGACGTCCTGTGGGTGCCGGGGGCACATCGCGCGTAGATCGCGCGGCGCGGATCGGGAATTGTGACATTCAGTTGTCGGCGCCGCTGATTTGCGGCAACGATTGCCGCGTCGGGACGGGGACGCGGCAGCCATATCAGCAAGCCAGACGGCGGCTCTCGTGGGTTCCCGATGCTTTCCGCTCGCGACGGCAGAGACCGCCGGTGGCGGACTTTGGGGACAGGAAGAATGAAGCAGCTGCTTCTGACGACCAGCGCCTTGGCGCTGGCGATGGGTTCGTCCGCCCAGGCCGTCGAATGGGACGTCCATGTCGGCGGCTACATGGAGCAATTCGCCGCGTGGTCGTCGCCCGACGTCACCGGCATCGTCAGCGACGACTTCGACGGCATCGACTCCAAGCAGGATTCCGAGATCCACTTCCTGCCGTCGATCACGCTCGACAACGGGCTGAAGATCGGCGCCGACGTCCAGCTCGAGGGCTTTTCGGGCAGTGACAACATCGACGAATCGTTCCTCTACGTCGACAGCGAGTACGGCCGCGTCCTGCTGGGGGCGACGTTCTCGGCCGGCTATCTCATGCATTACGGCGCGCCCGATGTGAGCTTCCTGAACGTCAACTCGGGATCGCTGACCGCCTTCGTGCCCGTTCTCGGGCAGCGTCTCGGGGCGCGACGGCATGGGCGACGTGGTGACGCTCGATGTCGGCAACGACATCTTCTATGGCACGCTCGGCTCGACCTATCTCGAGAACGGGCTGAACGATGGGGCGCAGCGGTTCACCTATTTCACGCCGCGCTTCCACGGCTTCCAGCTCGGCCTGTCCTATGCGCGCGACCCGTTCAAGGACAACAACGCCCAGCTGAACCTGGACGTCGAGAGTGCCGGCTCAACAACATCGCCGACTTCGGCGCCAACTACGTCAACAGCTTTGGCCCCGTCGATTTCGTCGTGTCCGGCCGATACGGGGTGGCCTTCCTTGCCAGCGACTTCGACAGCGAGGACCTCGGCGATGTGACCGATCTGGACGGGAACCCGACGGTCTGGGGGACCGGCCTGAACCTCGGCCTCTATGGCGTGACGGTCGGCGGCTCGGTCGCTGAGCAGAACAATTTCGGCGCGGCCGACGGCACGGGCTATGACGCCGGCATCGCCTACGAGACCGGCCCGTGGGGCGTGTCGTTCACCTATATGCACGGCGAGAACGTCGACGACGAGAACTTCGTCCCGACGGTTTTCGCGCCCGACGAGACGCTGCAGCAGTACCTGCTGGCCCTCAACTACGCGCTTGCCGAGGGCGTCGATCTCGGCGCGTTCGGCGCCTATGTCGACTTCGACGAGCAGGTCGGCGACGGCGCCTTCGACAACGAGGTCGTGCTGAACCCGAACGGCGACGATGTCGATGGCTGGGTGATCGGCACCGGGATCAAGATCTCGTTCTGACGGCGCTCCATCGGGCCGGTCCGTCGGACCGGGCGGTCGTGAGCGGGAGAGCCCGGCGGCGCGCCGCCGGGCTGGCGCACCGCGTCGTTTTTTCGATAGGGTCCGCGGCCGAAGCGCGTTACACGCCCCCGCAAGCCAACGGAGGAGAACGCGATGAAGGTGCTGGTGCCCGTCAAGCGCGTGATCGACTACAACGTGAAGGTCCGCGTGAAGGCGGACAAGACCGGCGTCGATCTCGCCAACGTGAAGATGTCGATGAACCCCTTCGACGAGATCGCCGTCGAAGAGGCGATCCGCATGAAGGAAGCGGGCAAGGCCGAGGAGATCATCGCCGTCTCGATCGGCGTCGCCAAGGCGCAGGAGACGCTGCGCACCGCGCTCGCCATGGGCGCCGACCGGGCGATCCTGATCGAGGCCGCCGAGACCGTCGACACCGACATCGAGCCGCTGGCGGTCGCCAAGCTGCTGAAGGCCGTGGTCGACGAGGAAAAGCCCGAGCTCGTCATCTGCGGCAAGCAGGCGATCGACAATGACGTGAACGCGACCGCGCAGATGCTGGCGGCGCTGCTCGGCTGGCCGCAGGCGACCTTCGCCTCGAAGATCGAGCTGGGCGACGGCGAGGCGCAGGTGACGCGCGAGATCGACGGCGGCCTGCAGGTGATCAAGGTCAAGATGCCCTGCATCGTCTCGGTCGACCTGCGGCTGAACGAGCCGCGCTATGCCAGCTTGCCGAACATCATGAAGGCCAAGAAGAAGCAGCTCGACGTGAAGAAGCCGGCCGACTACGGCGTCGACGTCAGCCCGCGGCTGACGGTCGTCTCGGTCGGCGAGCCGCCGATGCGCAAGGCGGGCGTGAAGGTCGAGAACGTCGACGACCTGGTGGCAAAGCTGAAGAACGAAGCGGGGGTGCTGTAAATGGCCGTTCTGCTGATCGTGAAGCACGACAACACGAGCCTTGACGACGGCGTTGGCAAGGCCGTGACCGCCGCCAAGGCGATGGGCGGCGACATCCACGCGCTGGTGGCCGGCCAGGATTGCGGCGCGGCGGCCGAGGCGGCGTCCAAGCTCGACGGCGTCAAGAAGGTCATCCATGTCGAGGGCGATGCCTATGCCCACCGGCTGGCCGAGCCGCTGACCGAGCTCGTGCTGAAATACGCGGGCGACTACGAGCACATCGTCTTTCCGGCGACGACCTCGGGCAAGAACACCGCGCCCCGCGTCGCGGCCAAGCTCGACGTGATGGTGATCTCGGACATCCAGGAGGTGAAGGGGCCCGACGAGTTCGTGCGCCCGATCTATGCCGGCAACGCCATCCAGACGGTGAGGACCAGCGATCCCAAGAAGGTCATCACCGTGCGCGGCGCGAGCTTCGAGGCGACCGGCGAGCAGTCGCCCTGCGAGGTGGCCAAGGGCGACGCGGCCGAGGATCCGGGCCTGTCCTCCTGGGTCGAGGACAAGGTCGAGTTCGAACGACCGGCCCGAGCTGACCTCTGCCAAGATCGTGATTTCCGGCGGCCGCGGAATGGCTTCAAAGGAGAACTTCGCGCTGATCGAGAAGGTCGCCGACAAGCTGGGCGCCGCCGTCGGCGCCTCGCGCGCCGCGGTGGATTCGGGATACGCCCCGAACGACTGGCAGGTCGGCCAGACCGGCAAGGTCGTGGCGCCCCAGCTCTACATCGCCGTCGGCATCTCGGGCGCAATCCAGCACCTCGCGGGCATGAAGGACTCGAAGGTCATCGTCGCCATCAACAAGGACGACGAGGCGCCGATCTTCCAGGTCGCCGATTACGGCCTGGTGGGCGACCTGTTCCAGATCCTGCCGGAGCTGGAGCAGAAGCTGCCCTGATCGCCGCTTCGCTCCCGACGACACCGGCGCGGCCGATGGGCTGCGCCGGGCCGCCGCCGGCCAGCGGCGAACGCTTCCGCGTCCCTGGAGGCGCCCCGAAGGCGGGATTTGGTAAACCCGGCGTTGCCTTCGTCAATCGTTCGGCAAGGATGGCGCGACCCGAGTTCGCCGAACGGTTTGCATAACTCTTTGGCAAACGCCCGCGGCGCTGCGCGGGGCCCGAAACCCGTGGTCCCGTTCCGGGCGGCAAAGGCCAAGCTGCCACAAGTCTGAGGGAAGGGGACCCGCGCGAGGCGTCAGGCTCTTTTCTGACCTGGGCGTCGGCGCTGCCGGACGCGCAGGTGCCCGCCATTGAATTTCTCCAGGTCGAAGGCGCCGGCCTTGCGGACGAGTTCGGAAAGCTTGGCCTGACCATAGCTGCGCGGGTCGAAATCGGGCGCTATGTTCTGCAGGCGGCTGCCGAGCGCCGAGAGGGTGACCCAGCCATCGTCGTCCTCGAGGTCCGCCATCGCCTGTAGGATCTGCGGCGTTGCCTTCGAGGGCGGCTCTTTCTCGGGCTCGTTGGTCTCGCGCGCGGATCCGGCGCGCGCGGTCGCCGACGGTGCGTCCTTGGCCTCTGCTGGTATCACCTCGGCCTCGGCTTGGCCGAGATTGTCGAGGTAAATGAACCTGTTGCAGGCGTTTCTAAAGGCTTCCGGCGTCTTGCGCTCGCCGAATCCGATCACCGTCCTGCCGCTCTCGCGCAGCCGCTGGGCGAGGCGGGTGAAGTCGCTGTCCGAGCTGACCAGGCAGAACGTATCGACGGCGCCCGTGTGCATCAGGTCCATTGCGTCGATGACGAGGGCGATATCGGCGGTGTTCTTGCCGGTCACATAGGGGAACTGCTGCTGCGGCAGGATCGCGAACTCCTGCAGCCGCTTTACCCAGCCGCCGAGCCGCGAACTCGTCACGTCGCCGTAGAGGCGCCTGACATTGGCCTCGCCATGTTTGGCGACCTCCTGGAAGATGCCTGACGCATGGCTGGCGCTGGCATTGTCGGCGTCGATCAGCACGGCGACGCGCCGGATTCCGGTCTCCATGGCGCGCTCTTTCTCCAGGGACGGCTGCACGGATCACGCGCGGGCGACCATACACGCGCGGCAATCTGCGTGAAACCGCGACCTCCGGAAACTCTGGCGCGACAAAGAAACAATGTTGCGCCGAATATCGGCCGAGCATGCTTGCCAAGTCGGAATGTCCCACCATAGTGTGCTTCGCTGCAGTGCACCATGCGCCGGAGAGCGCGAGCGAACCGGCCCGTGACGTGGCCGGAGGGCCGGGGAAAAAGAATGGAAATCCGCAAGGTAGGCGTCATCGGCGCCGGGCAGATGGGCGTCGGCATCGCGCAGGTTTTCGCGCAGGCGGGCTATGAGGTTTCGCTCAACGACGTCGATCCAGGCCGCTTGGACGCGGCGCTCGAATCAATCGGCCAGGCGCTCGACCGGCTGGCCGAGAAGGACCGCATCAGCCCGTCGGACCGCGCGGCGACCTTCGAAAGGCTGCGGCTCGAGCCCGAGCTGCCGCGGTTGGGGCAGAGCGACCTGATCGTCGAGTCGGCCGTCGAGAAGGAGGCTGTGAAGGTCCAGATCTTCGCCGACCTGACGCCGCATCTGGCGCCGCAGACCATCCTGACGACCAACACCTCGTCGATCTCGATCACCCGGCTGGCGTCCACCACCGATCGGCCCGAGCGGTTCATGGGCCTGCACTTCATGAACCCCGTGCCGGTGATGAACCTGGTCGAGCTGATCCGCGGGATCGCGACCGACGACGAGACGTTCAACACGATGCGCGGCGTCGTCGGCTCGCTGGGCAAGACGGCGGCGGTGGCCGAGGATTTCCCGGCCTTCATCGTCAACCGCATCCTGCTGCCGATGATCAACGAGGCGGTCTACACGCTCTATGAGGGCGTCGGCACCGTCGAGTCGATCGACACGGCGATGAAGCTCGGCACCCGGCACCCGATGGGGCCGCTCGAGCTTGCCGACTTCATCGGGCTCGACACCTGCCTAGCCATCATGAACGTGCTGCACGAGGGCCTGGCGGACACGAAATACCGGCCCTGTCCGCTGCTGGTGAAATATGTCGAGGCGGGCTGGCTCGGCCGCAAGTCCGGCAGGGGCTTCTACGATTATCGCGGCGAGACCCCGGTCCCGACACGCTGACGGCGCCCATCGCGAGGGCGTGAATTGGCGCCGCGGGGCGGCGGGCGTAGAGTTCGCGGCATTGGCTTCTTGGTGGTCCTTCGGTGGTCCCAATGCGCGATGCCCTGTGCCGATCCGCGTTCGACGCCCAACCCGCAGCGGCGAAGATCGCTCTGGCCCGCATGCTCCGACGCCTGTCGGCCTGGTCGCTCGGCGGCTGCCTCCTCGTTGCCGGGCTAGGCTTGCCCGCGGCCGCCGACGCCTTGGAATGGGCCGTTGATCCCGCCGCGTCGTCGATTGCCTTCGAGTACGAGCGTGCCGGCCAGCCGGCGCCGGGGCTCTTCCACCGGTTCCAGGGCAGCGGGTCGTTCGAGCCGGCCAACCCGGCGGCGGCGCGGCTGACGCTGACGATCGATTCGGCCAGCATCGACCTGAACGACGGGCTGGCCAGCGCCTTCGCCACCTCGGCCGAGTGGTTCGACTCCAAGGAGCACCCTGACATCGTCTACCAGCTGGCCCGGCTGGAACCGCTTGGCGGCACGCGTTACCGGACAGAAGGCTTCCTGACCATCCGCGGGAAGAAGCGGCCGATCGCGAGCGAAATCGACCTCGACGTCGTCCAGGGGACCGCGACCGCGCGCGGCACGCTCGAAATCGACCGGAAGGCGTATCTGCTGGGGGCCGGGCCTTCGGCTGCCTTCGTCGAGATCGGGCCGCAGGTCGAGGTCAGCTTCGATCTGCGGGCGCACCCGACGCGCTGATGACCTGGCGCAACACGGCCGACAGCTGGGGCTGGCCGGCCAGGGTGCTGCACTGGGCCATGGCCGGTCTGGTCGTCTTCATGCTCGGGCTCGGCTTCTACATGGTCGAGGTGCTGTCCTCGCAGCAGCCCGAAACCGTGCTGGAGCGGTTCCTGCTGACGCAGGTGCACAAGAGCTGGGGCACGGTGGCGTTCGCGCTGGCCTGCCTGCGTCTCGCCTGGCGCGCGGCCAATCCGGCGCCCGCCCTGCCGGCGACGACCTCGGCGTTTGCGCGGTGGGCGGCGCGCTGGAGCCACGTGGCGCTCTATGCATGCCTGTTCCTGATGCCGGTGACGGGATGGCTGATGGCCTCTGCCTCGCCGCTGCAGGACAGCTATGGGCTTCGCAATCTTGTGTTCGGCCTCTTCGAACTGCCCGATCCGTTCACGCCCGGCTCGGAGCGGCTGGAGGCGATCTTCAAGACCGCGCATTTCGCCCTGGCGTTGCTGCTGACGGGACTGGTCGCGGTGCACGTCGCCGCGGCGCTGAAGCATCATCTCTGGGACCGCGACAGCGTGCTGCGCCGCATGACGTTCGGGGCCGGACGGCTCGAGGCGGGGACGTCGTCCCGCGCGGCCTGACGTCTCAGCTGCCCGTCCGGGCGAGCCGGGGCGCCTCGCCCCGCGGGGCCGCCGCCTCGGCGAGCGGCAGCCAGACGGTGAAGCACGAGCCCTCGCCGAGCTTGCTCTCGATCTCGAGCTTGCCGCGGTGGCGGTTGACGATGTGCTTGACGATGGCGAGGCCCAGCCCCGTGCCGCCCTTGTCGCGCGAGCGCCTGACCGAGACGCGGTAGAACCGCTCGGTCAGCCGGGGGATGTGCTGGCGCGCGATGCCGGGCCCGGTGTCGCGCACCGCGATGCCGAGCAGACCGGGCGCGTCGGGGTGCGCGGCAACGGGGGCGATGCTGACCTCGGTGCCCGAGCCGCCGTACTTGATCGCGTTGTCGATCAGATTGCGGAAGAGCTGGGACAGTTCGTTGCGGTCCGCGCGCACCCGCGCCTCCCCCTCCGGCGCCGTATAGGCAAGGCGCACGCCCGCGGCGTCGGCGTTCGGGCGCAAGGTGTCGACGACCTCGGCGAGGAGGCCGGGGAGATCCTGCGGCTCGCGCGGTGCGACGCGCTCGTTCAGCTCGATCCGGTTGAGCGACAGCAGGTCCTCGACAAGCCGGGTCATGCGCTGGGTCTGTGCGGCCAGCATGCCGAGGAAGCGCTCGGTCGCCGCCGGGTCCTCGCGCGCATGGCCGAGCAGCGTCTCGATGATCGCCGAGATCGGCGGCGAGCGGCGTCTTGAGCTCGTGGCTGGCATTGGCGACGAAGTCGCGGTGGAGCTCGCCGGCCCGGCGCGCGGCGGTCTGGTCCTCGATGGCGACGACGACCTCGCCCTCGCCGTTCTCGACGGGCCGCAGATGGGCGCGCAGATAGACGTCGCCGCTGCGCGACAGCCAGAACTCGACGGTGTCGGACGTGCCGTGCTCGAGCGCCGCCTCGATGCCGTCGAGGAGCCGCCGCGCCCGGATCGTCCCGACGGCGAGCTCGCCGCCGTCAGGCAGTCCGAAGAGCTCGGCGGCATGACGGTTGGCAAAGCGGATCGTGCCGGCGGACGAGACGACGATCAGGCCGATCGGCAGCGCATCGAGCAGATGCCTGACCTCGGTCCAATCGGCCGCCGTTCCCCGCCGGGCGGCCGGCAGAGGAAGGCCGGCGGGATCGGTCACCGGCTGATCGGCTGCGGCGGGGGAGAAGGTCGCGAGCGCCGCGGCGGCAGCGCCCAACGCGGCTGCCGCCAGCGTGCCGAGCGCGTCGCCGGTCGCGACCAGCATGATCGCCCCGGCAAGGCCTGCCGCCAGCGCGGGGAGACATGCGGCAATCAAGCGCTTGCGACCCATCAGTTTAGCGAAACCGCCTCTTTTGCCGCAAACTAGCACAGCTCGAACTCGTGCAACGTACTGGAAAGGCGTTCATCCGACCGTCATATGGATGAAGGCAGGTTAGGGCAGGGCGAGGCCTGGATGATCCTCTATGCGCTGAAATGCCCGTCGGGCCATGTCTTCGACTCCTGGTTCCGTGAACTCGGCGGCGTTCGAGGCGCTGTCGGGCGAGGGGCGGGTCGCCTGCGCGGTCTGCGGGGCAAGGACCGTCGAGAAGGCGCTGATGGCGCCATCCGTGCGGGGCGAGGAGCCGCGCCCGGCTGATGCTGAGGCCGCCCCCCCGGCCAAGCTGGCCGAGCCTGCCACGCCGGTCGAGCGCGCATTGGCCGAGCTGCGGCGCTATCTGAGCGAGACCTCGGATTATGTCGGCGACAGCTTTGCCGACGAGGCGCGGCGGATGCATCTGGGCGAGGCCGAGGCACGGTCGATCTGGGGCGAGGCCAGTGCCGAGGATGCGAAGTCGCTCAAGGAGGACGGCATTCCGGTCGCGCCGCTGCCCTGGCTGTCGCGGCGCAACGACTGATCCCCGACCAGCTTTCGCAGCGTTCTTCGATGCGGGTGGGGATGAACCCCACCCTGCTGGTGCCCGCCGCGGATGCAGGTGGGAAGCTCAGTTGTCGAAGCCGACTTCCTCGACCAGCCGCAGCGCCGCGGCGCGGTTGGCGGCGATCTCGGTCAGGGGCAGGACGTCGGGCGTCATCGCGCCCCAGCTCTTGACGAGGTCCGAAGGCTCGACCGAGGCCAGCACCGGGTATTCGGAGTTGATCTCGGCATAGATCTCCTGGCCCTCGGGCGAGGCGAGGAACTCCATCAGCTCGATCGCCGCCTCGCGATGGGGCGCCGCCTTGGTCATGGCCATGCCCGAGATGTTCATATGCGTGCCGCCATCCTCGAATTCGGGGAACACGACGTTGACGCTTTCGGCCCACTCCTTCTGCTCGGGGTCGCCGAGCATCGCCGCCATGTAATAGTTGTTCCCGAGCGCAATATCGCACTCGCCGGCCCAGATCGCCTTGACCTGGGCGCGATCGTTGCCCTGCGGCTTGCGGGCGAGGTTGGCCTTCAGATCCTGAAGCCACTCTTTGGTGAACTGCTCGCCATGATGGGCGATCATCGCCCCGATCAGCCCGAGCGTGTAGGAGTGGGCGCCCGGGCGGGTGCAGATGCGGCCCTTCCACTTGTCGTTGGCGAGGTCTTCGTAAGTCGTGATCTCGGAGGGCTCGACGCGCTCCTTCGAGGCATAGATGAGGCGGGCGCGCGCCGTCAGGCCGAACCAGTGGTTGTCGGCGTCGCGCATCTCGGGCGGGATGTTGTCGATCAGCACTGCCGATTCCACGGGTTGGGTCAGCCCGGCCTCGGCCAGCTCGGTCAGCCGCGAGATGTCGACGGTGAAGACGAGGTCGGCAGGGCTGCGGTCGCCCTCGGCCTTCAGGCGCTCGAGCATGCCCTCCTCGAGAAAGACGGTGTTGACCGTGTGCCCTGAGCGCTCCTCGAAGGCGTCGATCAGCGGCTTGATCAGCTCGGGCTGGCGGTACGAGTAGACGTTGACCTCCGCGGCCGGCGCCGCGGTGGCGGTCGCGGCCAGGACGGCTGCCAGGCCGGCGGCCAGGGTGAGCGCGCGCTTCATCGTACCTCCTTGGGGGTCTTGCTGTGTGGGCGCTCCCGTGAGTACCTGAGTGAAACACTTTGTCAATCCCGATCAAGACTGTCAGGATTCGTCTCATCCCGACACGGCCGCCCCCACGGCCGCCCCCATGGCCGCCGGCGCGGCCGCGGCAAGGCCGGCGGCCGCGCCCAGGCTGAGCGGCCAGCGCAGCGTCGGCCACCAGAGCGGCGCACCGCCGGCGCGCGTCAGCGACAGGTCGGCCGCGAGCAGGCCGAGAAAGCCGATCCCCAGCATCAGGAGCGCGAGCGGAGCCGGCAGCGCGGCGGCGCCCCAGGCATAGATCGCCGGGATGACCGAGGCACCGAGCAGCCGCCAGCTCGGCCCATCGGCCAGGCCGGCGGCCGCCAGCCCCCAGCGGCAGCCGCCCATGAACGAGAGGATGACCGCGCCATAGCCGACGAGCAGGCGCGTCGAGAGCGCGGCCCAGCGCTCGTCGGGCAGCCAGGCGAGGAGGGCGAGCCCGGCGAAGGGGATCAGGCCCGCAAGCCCGAGCCAACGCGCCGCCGCGGGAACGCCGGGCATCCATCGCTCCGTGGGATCGTCCATGCGCGTCTCCGCCGCCGCTTGCTGGGCGGAGGATAGGGCGCGGCCGGCGAGCGGCGAGGGTTTGCGCCCGCGCGGGCGCGTGCGGGGCGGAAGGGGGCGGGGAGGGCGGGGCTGCCGGTTGACGAGGTCTCGCGGCGCGCTTATCCGGGCGCGCCGAGAAACGCCGGAGGGCCGATGGGCTGCCGCATCATTCAGACCCTGTCGGAGGTTTCCGGCGACTACGACGCGATCCTCTGCGATCTCTGGGGCTGCTACCACAACGGCGTCGCGCCCTACCCGGCGGCCGTCGAGGCCTGCCGCGGCATTCGCGCCGGCGGAAAGCTGGTCGTGCTCTTGACCAACGCGCCCCGGCCGGCCGCCTCGGTGCGGCGGTTCCTGGACCACATCGGCGCCCCGCCCGACAGCTATGACGAGATCGTCTCGTCGGGCGGCGCCTGCCAGGCGGCGCTGCAGGGCGGCGCCTTCGGGCACCGCGTGCACTATGTGGGACCCGAGCGCGATCTGCACATGCTGACCGATATCGGGTTCCAGCCCGCAGAGACGGCGCAGGCCGAGGCGGTGCTGGTCACGGGCCTGCGCGACGACCGGGAGGAGACGCCCGCGGACTATGCCGGCGAGATCGCCGCCTGGGCGGCGCGCGGCCTGCCGATGCTGTGCGCCAACCCCGACATCGTCGTCGACCGGGGCGACGAGCGGCTGTGGTGCGCCGGGGCCATCGCCCGGGACTACGAGGCGGCGGGCGGCTCCGTCGTCTGGTTCGGCAAGCCGCACCGGCCGATCTACGAGCGCTGCTCCGAGGTGCTCGAGCAGCTTGCCGGGCGCCCGGTGCCGCACGGGCGGATCCTGGCCGTGGGCGACGGCATCGCCACCGACGTCGCCGGCGGCATCAGGGCCGGGCTCGACGTCTGCTTCGTCACCGGCGGGCTTGCCGCGGGCGAACTCGGCCCGGACCCCGAGCACCCCGAGCCGGCGCGGCTTGAGAGCTTTCTGTCCGAGCATGACCTCGGGCCGCGCTATGCGATCGGCCGGCTGCGGTGACGTGACCATCCGGGCCGGCGCATAGACGGCCCATCACCGGCGCGAGCGCCGGCTGGCCGGCGCTCGTCGACACTGTCGATTGTTCTTCCGAGTGGGAGCGGACACTTTCTCGTGCCGCGCATTCGTTCAGGATGCGCCTTGTGCCAGATTGCGCATGAGCGGCGACGGCGCCGCCGTCCGCCCGAGCCAACGGAGTTCCGATGACCGATACGACCGACCCCGGCGCCCGGCCGCCTCTGCCGCCCTTCACGCGCGAGACCGCGATCCAGAAGGTGCGGAAGGCCGAGGATGCATGGAACACGCGCGAGCCCGAGCGGGTGTCGCTCGCCTACACGGAGGACAGCCGATGGCGCAACCGGGCCGAGTTCCCGACCGGGCGCGCCGAGATCGTCGCCTTCCTCACCCGCAAATGGGCGCGCGAGCTCGACTATCGCCTGATCAAGGAGCTCTGGGCTTTTGCCGAGAACCGGATCGCCGTGCGCTTCGCCTATGAATGGCACGACGATGCCGGGACCTGGTTCCGCAGCCACGGCAACGAGAACTGGGAGTTCGACGAGCTTGGCCTGATGCGTCTGCGCTTTGCCAGCATCAACGACCAGCCGATCCGCGAGGGTGACCGCAAGTTCCGCTGGCCGCAGGGGCCGCGTCCCGCGGAGCACCCCGGACTATCCGAGCTGGGCCTTTAGCGCGCGGGCTCGCGCAGGACGCCCTGACGGCGGCCGGTCTTGCAAGCCGATCATCGATCTGGTCTGTGGTGCCATGTCTCGCCTGGCCGGGGCGACCGCAGGACAGTTCGCGCGAGAACAGCTTGGCCCGTACGCTCTACGAGAAGATCTGGGATGCGCATGCCGTCGAGGAGCGGCCCGACGGATCGACGCTGCTCTACATCGACCGGCACCTCGCCTACGAGATCACCAGCCCGCAGGCGTTCGCGGCGCTGAGGCGCGCGGGCCGGGCCGTGCGTCGCCCGGAGCTGACGCTGGCGGTGGCCGATCATGGCGTTCCGACGACCGGCTGCCGCAGCCGGCCGCTCGCCGATCTGGGCAGCCGCCGGCAGGTCGAGACGCTGCAGGCGAATTGTGCCGAGTTCGGCGTGCCGTACATCCCCGTCGACGATCTGCGCCAGGGCATCGTGCACGTGATCGGGCCGGAGCAGGGCTTCACGCTGCCCGGTGCCACGGTCGTCTGCGGCGACAGTCACACCTCGACGCACGGCGCCTTTGGCGCGCTCGCCTTCGGCATCGGGACGAGCGAGGTCGAGCACGTGCTGGCGACGCAGACGCTGGTGCAGGTCCGTTCGCGAAACCTGCGCGTCCGTGTCGACGGCGGGTTTCAGCGCGGCATGGCGGCCAAGGACCTGGCGCTGGCGATCATGGCGCGGCTCGGGCCGCAGGGCGCGACGGGCCATGTGATCGAGTACTGCGGCTCCGCCGTCGAGGCGATGTCGATGGAGGGTCGGATGACCCTCTGCAACATGTCGATCGAGGCCGGCGCCAGGGCGGGGCTGGTCGCTCCCGACGCGACGACGCTGGCTTGGCTGAAGGGCCGTCCGTTGGCTCCGTCGGGGCCGGAGTGGGCGGCGGCCGCACGGCACTGGTCGACGCTCAGGAGCGATGCCAGCGCGCGCTTCGACAGCGAGGTCGCGCTCGATGCGAACGGCCTCGCCCCATGGGTGACGTGGGGAACGCGCCCATCGCAGGGTTGCGCGGTGACGGGCAGCGTGCCGCGTCCGGGGGACGCCGCCGACGCGGCCGAGGCCGCGACGGTCGGGCGCGCGCTTTCCTATATGGGCCTGAAGGGCGGCGAGCGGCTGGACGAAATCCGGATCGACCGGGTCTTCATCGGCTCCTGCACGAATTCGCGGCTCGAGGATTTGCGCGCCGCGGCCGCAGTGGCGGCCAAGGGCCGGGTGGCGGACCATGTCAGGGCGCTCGTCGTCCCGGGCTCCGGCCTTGTGGCCCGGGCGGCCGAGGCCGAGGGGCTTGACCGCGTGTTTCGCGAGGCCGGGTTCGAGTGGCGGCTGCCGGGCTGCTCGATGTGCGTCGCGGTCAATGGCGACGTGGTCGAGCCGGGCCTGCGCTGCGCCTCGACGTCCAATCGGAACTTCGAGGGACGGCAGGGGCCCGGCGCGCGCACCCATCTGATGGGCCCCGCAATGGCCGCGGCGGCCGCGCTCGCCGGCCGGATTGCCGACGTGCGCGAATGGCTGTGAGGCCAGCGTGATGGAGCCCTTCTGCGTGCTCGAGGCCCGCGGCGTCGCCGTGATGCTCGACGACATCGACACGGACATGCTGTTTCCGGCGCAGTTCGCCAAGACGCTTGAGACGACGGGCTTCGGGGATTGCCTGTTCGCCCGCGAACGCGACCCCGAGCAGAACCCCGACGCGGCCACCTTTCCCCTGAACCGGCCGGAGCACGCCGGCGCGCGGATCCTGCTGAGCGGCCGCAATTTCGGCTGCGGCTCGTCGCGCGAGCACGCCGTCTGGGCGCTGCGCGATTTCGGCTTTCGCGCGATCGTCGCCGAGAGCTTTTCGGAGATCCTCTACGCCAACTGCTTCCGGAACGGCCTGCTGCCGGTGCGGCTCCCGCGGGCGGCGGTGGCTGCGCTGGCGCGTCTGGCGGAGGCCGAGCCCGAGGCGGCCATCAGGATCGACCTGGTCGAGCAGAGCGTAAGCGCGGGCGGGCTCGGGCCCTGGCGGTTCGAGGTCGAGCCGCATCGCCGCCGCATGCTGCTGGATGGGCTTGACGAAGTCGGTCTGACGCTCGATTGCGCGTCTGCCATCGACAGCTTCGAGGCGCGCCATTTCGGCGGCGAGCCCTGGCTCCTCCTGAACGAAAGGTCCGCATGACGTCACCGACCTGGAAAGAGCTCGTCTCGGGCCCCGAGCCGCTGCTGCTGCCCTGCGCGCACGACGCGCTCTCGGCGCGGCTGATCGAGCAGGCGGGCTTTGCCGCCTATTCGATCGGCGGCTTTCCCCTGGTCGGCGCGCGTTACGGCCTGCCGGATGTTGGGCTGGTCGGCCTGGGCGAGATGGCGGCCGGCATGCGCGACATCGTCGCCGCCTCGTCGCTGCCGGTGCTGGTCGACGCCGATGACGGCTATGGCGACACGAAGAACGTCGCGCGCACGCTGCGGACCTATGAGGAGATGGGCGTCTCGGCCATCTTCTTCGAGGACCAGGTGGCGCCCAAGCGCTGCGGGCACATGGCCGGCAAGGACGTCGTGCCGGCCGAGGTCATGGCGGATAAGATCGCGATCGCGGCGCGCGCCCGGCGCAACAGCGACACCTTCATCCTGGCGCGGACTGATGCGCGCGCCGTGCACGGGCTCGACGAGGCGCTGCGGCGCGGCGAACGGTATCTGGAGGCCGGCGCCGACGGCCTTTTCATCGAGGCGCCCGAGTTCGCCGACGAGCTCGAACGGATCGGCCGGCATTTCCCTGGCGTGCCGCAGCTTGCCAACATGCTCGAGGGCGGGCGCACGCCGCTGCTGGCGCCGGGCGAGCTGCATGCGCTCGGCTTCTCGATGATCGCCTACCCGACGACGCTGATCTTTCGCGTGGCGCTGACGATGCAGAAGGCGCTCGGCGACCTCGCGGCGGGCCGGCTGT
Organism: uncultured Bacillaceae bacterium; assembly: GCA_963763245.1. Taxonomy (GTDB): domain Bacteria; phylum Pseudomonadota; class Alphaproteobacteria; order Rhodobacterales; family Rhodobacteraceae; genus Thermohalobaculum. The sequence continues at coordinate 349,010 of CAVXNU010000010.1, read as the reverse complement.
CGCTCGAGGGCGAGGGGGTCGACTTCGAGGCCTTCAAGGCGGTCGTCGGCTATGGCGACTGGGCCGCGTGGGAAACGCCGCGCCCGCAACGGCGGGAATGAACGGCTTGCGGGATGCCGCCACCGCGCCGGCCGTGTCGCTCGGCGACATCCGGATCACCTTCGTCGACCGGTCGGGCAAGAGCTACACGGCCGTGACGGATGCGAGCCTCGACGTCGCCGATGGCGAGTTCGTGGCGATCGTGGGTCCCACGGGCTGCGGCAAGTCCACGCTGCTGAACGTCGCGGCCGGGCTGCTGACGCCCTCGGCCGGGCGCTGCGCCGTCTTCGGGCGCGAGCTCTCGGGCATCAACCGGCAGGCCGGCTATCTCTTCCAATCGGACGCGCTGATGCCGTGGAAGACGGCCATCGACAACGTGGCGATCTCGCTCGAGGTCAACGGCACGCGCGGGACGGAGGCGCGCGAGCGGGCGCAGGGCTGGCTCGCGCGCGTCGGCCTCGGCCGCTTTCGGCGACCGCTATCCGCACCAGCTCTCCGGCGGGCAGCGCAAGCGCGTGGCGCTGGCCCAGACGCTGATCCTCGACCCCAAGATCCTGCTGATGGACGAGCCCTTCGGCCCGCTCGACGCGCAGACCCGCGTGCTGATGGGCGAGCTTTTGCTCGACCTCTGGTCGCGCGACCGCAAGGCGGTGATGTTCGTCACGCACGACCTCGACGAGGCGATCTCGCTCTCGGACCGCGTCGTCGTCATGGCCGCCGGCCCCGGCTCGCGCATCATCGGCCGCTACGACGTGACGCTCGACCGGCCGCGCGACCCCGCCGAGATCCGGCACACCGCCGAGTTCGCCGAGATCCACAAGGAGATCTGGCACACGCTGAAAGGCGAGGTCATCAAGGCCTATGTGACCGAGGACCAGGCATGAGCCGGACGCGCATCCTTGTCCTGCGGATGCTGACCGCGATCGGGGCGCTGGTCGCCTGGCACCTGCTGACGACCGTGCCGGCGCCGGAGAAGCCGCTGCTCGACCCGTTCTTCTTCTCGACGCCGGTCGACGTGCTGCGGCGGACGGCGCGTGACATCGTCACCGCCCAGCTCTGGTACGACCTCTCGATCACGCTGCTCGAGACGGCGCTGGCCTTCGTCATCGGCGTGGTCGCCGGGATCGGCTTCGGCTTCTGGTTCGCCCGGCGCGCGCTGCTCGCCGCCGTCATGGACCCTTACGTGCAGGCGGCGAACGCGCTGCCGCGCGTCGTGCTGGCGCCGATCTTCGCGCTGTGGTTCGGGCTCGGCATCTGGTCCAAGGTGGCGCTGGGCGTCACGCTTGTCTTCTTCATCGTCTTCTTCAACGTCTATCAGGGCGTGAAGGAGGTCAGCCCGACCGTGCTCGCCAACGCCCGGATGCTCGGCATGAACGACCGGCAGCTCCTGCGCCACGTCTACCTGCCCTCGGCGATGTCCTGGGTGTTCTCGTCGCTGCACACCTCGGTCGGCTTCGCGCTGATCGGCGCGGTGGTCGGCGAGTACCTCGGCTCGGCCGCCGGCCTCGGCTATCGCATCGCGCAGGCCGAGGGCGTCTTCGACGTCACCGGCGTCTTCAGCGGCATGCTGATCCTGATGATCTTCGTCATCCTGATCGATAGCATCGTGACGCTCGCCGAGCGGCGCCTGCTGGTCTGGCGCCCGGCGGCGGCCACGACCGGAACGACCTGACTGATAAACAAGGAGGAGACGCAGATGAGATCTTTCGCAAGACTGCTGACGGGCGCGATGGTCGCGGCGCTGGCGATCTCGGGCGCGGCACAGGCCGAGCCCGAGAAGAAGGACGTGACGCTCGGCGTCGGCGGCAAGCCGGCCCTCTACTACCTGCCGCTGACCGTCACCGAGAAGAAGGGCTTCTTCGAGGACGAGGGGCTGAACGTCACCATCCAGGATTTCCAGGGCGGCTCGAAGAGCCTGCAGGCGCTGATGGGCGGCTCGGTCGACGTCGTCACCGGCGCCTACGAGCACACCATCCGCATGCAGGCCAAGGGCCAGCCGCTCGTCTCGGTGATCGAGCTCGGCCGCTTCCCCGGCATCGTGCTGGCGGTGCGCAAGGACCTGGCCGACAAGGTGGATTCGGTCGAGGATCTCAAGGGCATGAAGATCGGCGTGACGGCGCCGGGCTCGTCGACCAACAACATCGTCAACTATGCGCTCGCCAAGGCGGGGCTCGACCCGCGCGACGTCGCCATCATCGGGGTGGGCGCCGGCTCGACGGCGGTGGCGGCGATGGTGAACGGCGAGATCGACGCCATCTCGAACATCGACCCGGCGATCTCGATGATCGACAAGAAGGTCGGGCTCAAGCCGATCGTCGACACCCGCACCGAGAAGGACACGATCGAGCTGCTGGGCGCGCCCTCGCCGGCGGCCGTGCTCTACATGAAGCCCGACTTCGCCGAGGAGAACCCTCAGACGGTGCAGGCGCTGGTCAACGCGCTCTACAAGGGCCTGCAGTGGCTGGAGAATGCGTCGCCCGAGGAGGTCGCGGCGATCATGCCCGAGGAGTACTATCTGGGCGACAAGGAGATGTACACGAACGCCGTGGCCAACTCTCTTCAGGCCTATTCGCGCACCGGCAAGATCACCGAGGAAGGCATGAAGGGCGCGACGGCGCTGCTCTCGTTCGACCCGGATCTCGACCTGAAGAGCGTCGATCTGTCGAAGACCTTCGACAGCAGCTTCATCGACAAGGCTTCGGGGACGAACTGACAGCCTGAAACGGAGTCGATTTGCCCCGGCGTCGACCGGGGCATCTCGAACCGTATCGGATCGCGCGCTCGGGACGGGCGATGACATGGTCCGGCCTCCGGGCCGCCGAGGCCGAGAAACGCTTCCGCCCGCTGCGCGTTGGCCATCGTCCGCACCGGCACGCCCCGGCCAAGGGGCCCCAGCCATGCCGATCTCGCTCGGTACCAGGACCGCGATCATCACCAGTGCGGCGCAGGATGTGGGGCTCGCCATGGCCCGGCGGTTTCTCGAGGCCGGTGCCCGCGTCATGCTGGCCGATGCCGACGAGAAGGCGCTCGACGGCGCCGCGGAGGAGCTTGCGGCCGAAGAAGACCGGCTCGCGCGGTTTCCCTATGTCGCGCAGGACCGGCTCTCGATCGCCAACCTGATCGCCGCGACGATCGACCGGTTCGACCGGATCGACATCCTGGTCAACGGCGCCCAGACGATCATGGCGCCCGGCGCGTTCCTGGACCTCGACACCGAGGCTTTCGATGCAGCCTTCGGCGACAATGTCAGGGCCGTCTTCCAGCTCAGCCAGGCCGTCGCCAAGAGGATGATCCAGCAGGAGATCCCCGACGAGGGCGCCCCCGACGAGCGCGCGGCGTGCGTGATCGTCAACGTCTCGTCGATCGCCTCGAGCCGGACGGTACCCGAGTTGCTGACGCTTTCTGTCTCGTCCGCCGCGCTCGACCAGCTGACGCGCTCGATGGCGGCGAGCCTCGCCCCGCATGGCATCCGCGTGAACGCGATCGCGCTCGGCGGCGTGCTGACCGATCGGCTGCGCACGGCCTTCCGCGAGGACGAGGCGCTGCGCGACGACATGATCCGGGTGACGCCGCTCGGCCGGCTGGCGGATCTCGACGAGGTGGCCGAGACGGCGCTCTTCGTCGCCTCCGAGCATGCGAGCTACATCACCGGGCAGGTGATCACGGTGGATGGCGGCCGGACGCTCCTCGACCCGCTCGCCTCGCCGTTCCGCTGACAAAGCCCCACCCGAGCGCCTTCTCGTGGGCTCGGGCACTCTGACCGGCCCTTGCCGCTCAGAAAGGGGATCCGAGCGGATCGGCCCGGCAGGGCGCGCCGCAAGCGCCGCCCAAACCCTTCGATGTGGTTAGAGACCTGTGCGCGATTGCGCGGATCGGGCGTGTGTGATTCCGTTCTCCGGAGGTCGGGACGGAGGGGCAGATGGGTCGTCGTCAAATCGGTCAGGAGGTGATGGGGTTCGCGCGCGAGGAGCGTCGGAGCCAGCTTGACGAGATGGCGAGGGCGATTGACTGGGCGCCTCTTGAGCAACGGCTGGGAGCGATCTCGCCGCCGGGGCCCGGGGAGCCGGGCTGGCCACCGCTGGCTCTGTTCAAGGCGCTGTTGCTGGGCTTCTGGCACGACCTTTCGGATGTCAGGCTGGCCGAGGCGCTGGACGACCGCGCGTCCTTCCGGCGCTTCTGCGGCTTCTCGGCGAGCGAGGCGACGCCGGAGCGCACCGCCTTCGTGCGCTTCCGCCGCGAGCTGGTGCGCCGCCGTCTGGACCGTGTGCTGTTCAACGAGGTCGTGCGCCAGCTCGACGCGCGCGGCCTGACGGTCAGGACCGGCACGCTGGTCGACGCGACGATGGTGCGGGCGGCCTCGGACGGCGACGCCCAGGCGGGCTGGAAGGCCTATGGGCGGGACGCGCCGGTCAAGGGCTACAAGGCGCATGTGGCGACCGACGAGACCGGCGGCATCGTCCGCAAGATCGCCGTTAGCGCGGCGAACGTCCCCGATGCGAGCGGCGCGGCCGGGCTGCTCGACCGCCATCCGGGCCGGGTCTGGGCTGACGCCGCCTACGACCAGGGCGCCTTCGTCGGGCGCATCCGGCGGCGCCGGGGCGAGGCGCGGATCGTGCGCCGGCGCCACCGTGCCGAGCGGCCGGCGCTGGCGGCGGCGAAGCGCGCCTGGAACGCGGCGATCCATCCGGTGCGCTGCCGGATCGAGAAGGTCTTCGGCACCGCCAAGCGCAGCTACGGGCTCGCCAGGGCGCGCTATCTCGGCCGACGACGGGTGTCGCTGCAGATCCACCTAACCTTCCTCGCCTATAATCTGCGCCGGGCGGTCAGCCTGGCGCGCCTCGCCGCCGCCTGACGCGCCCGCAGCCACCCGGCTGCGGCTCCCGGGCCGGAAACCGGTCGCCCCAGCCCGGTAAAGCCGCCCAACGCCCCGAGGCAACGCGCCTTCTTCGCAGTTCGCCACGACCACAGGGCACTGCGCACAGGTCTCGGTTAATGGGATCCTCGAAAGTCTCAATAGAATCAAAGGACCGCGCGCGCGTGCACGCGTGCACACCCGTGCACGGGCAGGGGCTCAGGCGCCCCTGCCGGCGTGCGGCCGGTCAGACGCCGAAGCGGGCGAAGAGGGCGCGCGCCGAGATCTCGTCGGCGATCGCGTCGGCGCCGGGAAAGCCCAGCCGATCCATGAAGCGGCGCTTGCGGGTGAAGATGCGAAACCGCGTCTTGTCGCCGAAACGCGCCCGCATCGTTGGCGCGAGATGCCCGATGCCATCGATCAGCCCCAGCCCGAGCGCCTCGTCGCCGACCCAGAACTCGCCGTTGAAGAGATCGGCCTCGGTCGACAGCCGGCTGCCGCGGCGCTCCTTCACCCAGTCGATGAACTGATGATGGATGCGGTCCTGCAGCCGACGCAGCCGGGCGACGTCCTCTGCCTGCTCGGGCCGGAACGGGTCCCAGAACGACTTCATCTCGCCCGCGGTGTGGACGCGCCGCTCGACGCCGATCCGGTGCAGCGCGTCGTGCAGGCCGAAGCTCGCCGCGATCACGCCGATCGACCCGACGATCGAGCTCGCGTCGGCATGGATCTCGTCCGCCGCGCAGGCGAGCCAATAGCCCCCAGACGCGGCCACGTCGGCGCAGAAGGCGATCACCGGGACCTTCTTCTCGGCAGCGAGGCGCCGGATGCGCGCGGCGATCATCGCGCTCTGCGTCGCCGAGCCGCCGGGGCAGTTGATGGCAAGCGCCACGGCGACGACGCCGCGCGCGGCAAAGGCGCGCTCGATCACCGACGCCATCTGCTCGTCGTCAAAAGCGCGGCCGATCCTGCCGCCCGACATGATCGCGCCCTGCAGGGGAACGACGGCGACCAGCGGCCGGCGCGGCCTCAGCCAGCCGGTCAGCGATCGAAGAAGGCCGCCCGGGCGGTTGTCGGTCGGATCGACGGGCTCAGTCCTCATCCGCGCCCTTCTTCGACTTGGGCAGGTTGAAGACCGAGTTCGGGTCGAGCCGCCGGTTGCTGTCCTCCCTGTCCTCGTCCTGCCCGCGCGGATCGTCGAGGCTGAAGCTCTCGAAGCCCTCGATGTGGCTCGGCAGGGGCTGCGCCGAGGGACGGGCCGGCTCGGACAGGCTTTTCTGGACCGGCATCAGGCTGATGCGCTCCTCGGCGGTCGGCACCGTCTCCTGCTTCTTGGCCTTCTTCTCGGCGGCGACGCGCACGGCCTCGTCGAGCGCGATCTGCGTGCAGAGGCCCAGCGCCACCGGGTCGACCGGCTGGATGCTGCTGCTGTTCCAGTGCGTGCGGTTGCGGATCGCCTGGATGGTCGGCTTCGTGGTGCCGATCAGCTTGGCGATCTGGCTGTCCTCCATCTCCGGGTGGTAGCGCACCAGCCAGGCGATGGCGGCGGGCCGGTCCTGCCGCTTGGAGACGGGCGTGTAGCGCGGACCCTTTCGCTTCGGCTCGGGGGCGAGCGTGCGCTCCTTGAGCTTGAGGCGCGCGGCCGGGTCGCCCTCGGCGCGCTTGATCTCGTCGGCGGTCAGCTGGTTGTTGACGATGGGGTCAAAGCCCTTGATCCCCTGCGCCACCTCGCCGTCGGCGATGCCGGCGACCTCGAGCTCGTGCATGCCGACGAAGTCCGCGATCTGCCGGAAGGTGAGGGTGGTGTTGTCGACCAGCCAAACGGCGGTGGCCTTGGGCATCAGCGGCAGTTTCTCGGCCATCATCGCTCCTTTCGCGCAATAGCTTTCCCTAGGTCCGAAGACCGGGGCGCGGGGCGCATCTCACGGTTTCGATGGGAAGGTGGCGCCTATATAGGGGCGCGGCGTTGCGATGAAAAGCGGTAACTTGGGGCCGGCGGCGCGTCCCGGCGGCGCGTCCTGGCCCCTGCCGGCTCAGCCCTTCGGCAACGCCGGCTCGGCCGTCGTCGGCCGATCGACCCGGCCGATCCTCAGATCGCGGCGGCCGGCGCGTCGAGGGTGGCGAGCGCACGGGCGAACATCGCCGGGTCGGTGTTGCCGCCAGAGACGGTGCAGATGACGGCGTCGCCCTCTATTTCGTCGCCGCGGAAGAGGGCGGCGGCGAGCCCGACGGCGCCGCCGGGCTCGGCGACGATCTTCAGGCGCAGGAAGGCCGTGGCCATGGCACGGAGCGCCTCGTCGTCCGAGACGGCGAGGCCGGGTCCGGCGAGGCGCTGCAGGATCGGGAAGGTGAGCTCGCCCGGGCTGGGGGTGACGATTGCGTCGCAGATCGAGCGGCTGGGGCCGTCATTGGCGATGCGATGCCCGGCGGCGAGCGAGCGGCGCACATCGTCCGAGACCTCCGGCTCGACGGGGCGGACGCGCAGGCCCGGCGCCTCGGCCTCGAGCGCCAGCGCGATGCCGGAGGTCAGACCGCCGCCGCCGCAGCAGACAAGCACATCGGCGCGCTCGACGCCGGCCGCGCGGGCCTGCTCGGCGATCTCGAGGCCGCAGGTGCCCTGGCCGGCGATGACCATCGGCTCGTCATAGGGCTTGATGAGCGTCAGCCCGCGCTCCTGCGCCAGCCGCGCGCCGATCGCCTCGCGGTTTTCGCCGCCGGGGCGGTCATAGAGGACCACCTCGGCGCCGTGCGCGCGCGTGTTGGCGATCTTCAGTGCGGGCGCGTCGTTCGGCATCAGGATGACGCAGGGCACGCCCATCAGCTCGGCGGCATGGGCCACGCCCTGGGCGTGATTGCCGGAGGAATAGGCGATGACGCCGCGGCGGCGGACCGGCTCGGGCAGGGCCGAGACGGCGGACCAGCCGCCGCGGAACTTGAAGCTGCCGGTCTTCTGCAGGCATTCGGCCTTGACCAGTACCCGGCGGCCGGCGGCGCGGTTCAGCAGCGGGCTTTCCAGCAGCGGCGTCACGACGGCGCGGCCGCCCATGCGCTCGCGCGCCGCGCGGATGTCGGCGATGCTGACGGCCTCGGTCATGCCGCAGCCGCGAGTTCAGGGATCCGGCGAGGTCGCCGAGCACGTGGGCCGGGCGCCAGGGCAGGCGGTCCATCGGCTCGCCCGCGCGGTTGACCCACACCGAGGTGAAGCCGTAGCCCGCACCCGCACAGGCGTCCCAGCAGTTCGAGGAGACGAACAGCACCTCGCGCGCCGGGCAGCCGAAATGCTCGGCCACAAGCGCGTAGACGGGGCGGGCGGGCTTGTAGACGCCGACCGACTGGACGGAGAGGCAGGCGTCCAGAACGTCGCCGATGCCGGCGGCCTTGACGGCGCCCCCCAGCATGTCGGGCGTGCCGTTCGAGAGGATGGCCGTCGCCATTCCGGCGGCCTTCAGCGCCCGCAGCATGTCAGGCACCTCCGGATAGGCCGAGAGCCCCCAATAGAGGTCGAGCAGGCGCTGGCGCAGCGCTCGGGTCGTCCAGCGCCCGTTCGTCGAGCGCATAGTCGAGCCCGTCCTGCGTCACGGACCAGAAATCCTGGTGCACCCCGGCTGCAGCGCGCAGCCACGTGTACTGCAGCTGCTTCAGCCGCCACGTCTTGGCGAGCGCGAGCCAGTGCTCGGCGAACGTCTCGTTGCCGGGCTCGGCCGCCGCCTCGCGCGCCGCCGCGGCGACGTCGAAAAGCGTGCCATAGGCATCGAAGACGCAGGTGGTGATCGGCATGGCGCCCCCGGAGCATCGTGTGCCCGCGAGCATGCACGCCTCGGCGCCGCCATTCAATCACGCGGTTGCAGTGCCGCCCCGTTGCGCCCGGCCGGTCGCTCTGCGACAGCACCGGGACTCTGCGGCCGCCCGAGTGAGTCGCAGGCGCGAGGGGCAGGCGATGGCACTGAACGTCAGGCATCCGGTGTGGCTCCCGGCGGCGCCGGCGCCCAGCATCCGCGTCTTTGCCCTGCTCTACATGATCGAGACGTTTGCGCGCGCCTCGCTCGCCACCGTCATCCCGATCCAGGCATTCGACCTGCTGCAGAACGAGCAGACCGTCAGCTTTCTCTACACCGGTGTCGCGCTGACCGCGCTGTGCTTCAGCCTGATCATCCCGCTGCTGATCGGCCGGTTGACGCGAAAATGGGTCTACACGCTGGGCGTGTCTCTGCTGCTGGTCGGCCGCGGGGCTGTTCGCGACGTATACGGTGACGGGCCAGGTCGGCGGCATGGCGACGCGCGTGGCGGGTGTCGCCTGCCTGAACGTGACGCTGAACCTCTATGTGCTCGACCATGTGCGGCGCGAGGATTTCGTGCCCTACGACTCGATCCGGCTTGCCTATGCGACGATCGGCTGGACCGTGGCGCCCTATCTCGGGGTCTGGCTCTACGCCAACCAGGGCATCTGGCCGCGTCTATGCCCTCAGCGCCGGGGCCGGCGCTGCTGCTGCTGGCGGTCTTCTGGTACCTGCGGCTCTCGGCGACGCCGATCATCGCGAAGGGCAAGACCCGGGCCGGCGAGGCCGATCGGCTATCGTCGGCCGCTTCGTGGCGCAGCCGCGCCTGCGCCTGGCCTGGCTCATCGCCTTCGGGCGGTCGAGCTTCTGGTCGACCTTCTTCATCTACGGGCCGATCCTGATGGTGGCGACCGGGCAGGGGAAGGAGGCGAGCGGACTTCTGGTCTCGCTCGGCAACGTCATGCTGTTCACGACGATCTGGTGGGGCCGGCTCTCGGCGCGCACGGGCGTGCGCCGGCTGGTCGTCTTTTCCTTCTGCATGGCGGCAGCCTTCCTCCTCGCCGCGGGCGCCGTCGGCTCGACGGCGCCCTGGATCACCGCGGCTCCTCTGCTTGGCGCGACGGTCTTCGTCGTGCCGCTCGACGCGGTCGGCGGAGTGCCGTTCTATCGCGCGGTGCACCGGGCCGAGCGGGCCGAGATGACGGCGGTCTACCGCTCGTACATGGATTTCGGCGAGCTGCTGCCGCCGCTGGCCTATGGCGTCCTGCTGGCCTTCTTCGGCCTCGGCGTCGTCTTCGCCGCGATGGGCACGCTGCTCTTGGCCTGCGCCGCTGTCAGCTGGCGGTTTCTGCCGCGACGGCTTTAGCGCGGACCAGACCGGATGAGAGCGGCCGCGCACAGGCGTGCACGCCTGTGCACGCGTGCACGCTCTGCCAAGCCATTGATTTGCCTGCTGAATCAAGATTCCGTTAACCACCTCGAAAGGGCTTGGCGGCCCATGCAGCAGGTGCTTGCGGGTCGGTCCGGCTGCACCGCGTCCTGTCGCAAGCGACACGTCAGCCTCGGCCGCGCGCCAGATCCTGCTCGATCGTCATCGGCCCGGCCTGGCCCGTCAGGCGGGTGCGGTAGACGTAGAGGCCCTCCATCACCCGCTGGACGTAGTTGCGCGTCTCCTCGAACGGGATGTTCTCGATCCAGTCGATCATGTCGACGCCCGGCAGGCGCGGGTCGCCGAAGGTCGCGATCCATTCGTCGACCCGGCCGGCGCCGGCATTGTAGGCGGCGGCCGCCAGCGCGTAGGAGCCGCCGTACTGCGCGGTGCGCCGCGCCAGATAGGTCTCGCCCAGCCGCACATTGTAGCGCCAGTCCGTCAGCAGGCGGTTCTGGTCGTAGGGCTCGCCGATCCAGCCGGCGACCTTCTGCGCCGTCGCCGGCATCAGCTGCATCAGGCCGCGCGCGCCGGCCCGGCTGACCGCGTGCGGGTTGAGCTCGGTCTCCTGCCGCGCGATCGAGAGCGCGAAGGCCGGTTCGACCTTGGTCGCATAGGTGCCGATCTCGTGGACGGGATAGTAGGCGGGGTAGATCAGCACGCCCCGGCCGGCCGCCTTCTTGGCGATGCGCACCGCATAGTGCGGCTGGCCGAGGTCGAGGGTCAGCTGCGTCAGCGGCGCCAGCGCGCCGGCGGGCATGGTCTCGCCCAGATGCGAGAAGGTCTGCATCGCCAGGCTGTCCTCGCCGGCGTAGAACAGGACCGCGGCGAGCCGGACCTCGTCCGTCTGCGTCGCGGGATGCGTGCGCCAATCGGGCAGTTCGGCCTGCGTCAGCTGGGCGTCGCCCGGCGCGTTGATCCTGGCCGCGGCGAGCTGGCCGTAGAACGAGGTCTGGTAGCGCGCGGCGTCGGCGTACCAGCGGCGCGCCTCGGCCTGGTTGCCGACGGCATCATAGGCGCGGCCGAGCCAGTAGCCGCCGCGGCCGATGCTGATCGGCGTGTCGACCGAGTTCGCGGAACCGCTTGAAGTGCTCGACGGCGCGATCGGGCTTGCCCAGCCTGGTCAGCGCCACCCAGCCCGCGATCCATTCGGCGTCGGAATAGGTATAGCCGGCGGCAGGCGTCAGGAAATGCTGGCTGGCCAGCGCGTAGGCGGCCTCTGGCCGGCCCTCGCGCATGGCGCGGCGCGCGAGGTCGAGCCGGCGGTTCGCCCAGGCGCCGGGCGCGCCGAGCGTCGCGGGGCTGCCGGTGACCTGCAGCAGGATGCTTTCGGCCGCTGCGTAGTCGCGCCGGCTGATCGCGCCCGAGAAGTCGCGCCAGTGCACCGCCGCCTCGCCGGTGACCGCCGGCTGGGGCACGACGCCCGGCTCGTCGTCGCCCGAGCCGTCGAGGTATTGCAGGCCCGGCCAGGTGCCCCGCCGCGCCGTGAAGTCGGCGAACTCCGCCGGTGTCCCGGCGCCGCGCCGGAGCTTGCGCCAGAGAACGATGTCGCGCACCAGCGGGTCGGCGCCGGCGACCGAGGCCTGCGCCGCCTGCCAGTCGCCGCGGGCGCCGATCGACAGCGCTTCGGCGACCTGGCGGCCGTCATGCGCCGCCTGGTCGAGGTCGAGCGCGCGGGCCGGCAGCGCCGCGGCCGAGAGGCAGAGAAGAACGCAGAGGCGCGCAAGGCACGGGCGTATGGCAGCCAAGTGGATTCTCCCCGAAAGCTCCCCCAAATCAGATGCGTCGCAGATTAGCACAAACGCTTAAGCAAAGGTGTCCGCTTTTCGCTCGGCTGCGCATTGGCCGATGCCCGTGCCGGCCGCTGTCCCGCCCGATTGACGCCCGTGCCTCGCCCGTGCCCGGCACGCCTTGCAGGCCCGCCCGGCCATGCCTATACGGGCCGAGTTGAAGGTCGGGGCGAGCCGGCGGAGGCGGGGATGGGACAGGCGAACGGCAAGGCCATCAGGGGGTCGCTCCCGGCGCTCGTCACGCCCTTCAGGGACGGGCAGGTGGACGAGGCGGGCCTGCGGGCGCTCGTCGACTGGCATATCGCCGAGGGCAGCCATGGCCTCGTGCCCGTCGGCACGACGGGCGAGAGCCCGACGCTGAGCCACGAGGAGCACGAGCGGGTCGTCGAGATCGTCGTCGAGCAGGCGGCCGGCCGCGTGCCGGTGGTCGCCGGCGCCGGCTCGAACAACACGGCCGAGGGCATCCGGCTGATGCGCCATGCCGAGCGGGTCGGCGCCGACGCCGCGCTGGTGGTGACGCCCTATTACAACAAGCCGACGCAGGCCGGGCTCTACGCGCATTTCAAGGCGCTGCACGATTGCTGCGGGCTGCCGATCATCATCTACAACATCCCGGGCCGCTCGGTCGTCGACATGAGCCCCGAGACGATGGGCGAGCTCGCCCGCCTGCCGCGCGTCATCGGCGTCAAGGACGCGACGGGCGACGTGGTCCGCGTCTCGAAGCAGCGCGCGAGCTGCGGGACCGATTTCATCCAGCTCTCTGGCGAGGACGCCTCGGCGCTCGGCTTCAACGCGCATGGCGGGCATGGGTGCATCTCGGTGACCGCCAACGTCGCGCCGCGGCTGTGCGCCGAGTTCCAGGAGGCCTCGCTCGCCGGCGACAACGCGCGGGCGCTCGAGCTGCAGGACCGGCTGATGCCGCTGCACACCGCCATCTTCCTCGAGCCGGGGCTTGCCGGCGCGAAGCACGGCCTGTCGATCCTCGGCCGCTGCAGCGACGAGGTGCGGCTGCCGCTGGTGCCGGTCACCGAGCCCGTGCGCGATCGCATCCGCGCCGCGATGGTGCATGCCGGCTTGATCAACGGCTGACCGGGGGCGCCCGAGCGGCCCGACGGCGCCCGACCGTCCGGACGGGCCCGATCGTCACTCCAGGTTGGCGAAGATCGGCCCGTCGCCCTGACCTTGCGCGAGCTCGTCGGCGCTCTCGCGACCGATTTCGCTGCGCCGCACGGGCTTTGAGTAGTTGATCACGAGGCTCTGCCCGTCGACATCGCGGACCGGCAGGAGCAGGCGGAAATACGACAGCTTGACCAGCTGATCGGTCGAGAGGTCGATCAGGATCGAGCGAAACGACAGCTTGGGCTGCCCGCCGAGCACCTCCGCGTGGGCGAGGGCGACCGACCGGGCGACGGTGGGCTCCGAGGTCCGGAACACGCGGTCGAGCTGCTCGACCGTGCTGATGCGCAATTCGCGCGCGGCAAGGCTCTGCCGGCCAACCTTGCGCGGCACGGGGCGCATGAGATCGGCATCGGGGGCGCTGAACACCTCGACGTAGTCGTCGAGGTTTCCCATCTCCGTCAGCAGGCCGCGCTGGCCGTCCCACCAGCTCAACACGGCATCGAATGTGGGCACCGCGAAGGCGGCCGGCTGCCGGCTTTCTTCCAGCGTGCCGGCCAAAGCCTTTTCGGCCACCTGCTCGGCCCAGTCCCTGGCGGGAGCGCGCGAGATCGAGCCGAAGTTCGCGCCGGGGCGCAGCAGGTCGGCAATGTCGACCTTGAGCGCGCCGGCCAGCCCGTAGACTGCCGCGATATCGGGGGGCGAACGGCTGTCGATCACCTCGCCGAGATAGTCGGGGCCGCGGCCGATCTCGAGCGAGAGCTGGCGCGGCGTCTTGCGCGCCTCACGCATGAGCCGGGAGAGGTTCCCGAGGAAATAGCCAATCGTATCGCGGCCGGTCATCAATCCCTTGCACCCACGCACCTCGTAGTTGCAACGGGACAATTTTGAACATGGCCCCGGGGGCAGGTCAACGTTGCCGCTGTGTGAAACGGCAGAAGGACGGCGATCTCGAACGACCACAAGCGAGGCTGCGGCCGGCGTTGGGAATCATGTGGCGATCAGCGGAAAGGTCACGCCCAGCGCCCATCCGAACGCGCAGCCGACCGCGATGCCGGCGACCGTCGGTTGGCCGGTCGCCCGGTTCAGCCACAGGCTGAAAAGGCCGTAGATCAGGAAGAACAAGAGGATGACCGGCAGGATGATGATGAGGAAGAACAGATTTTCGAGGTCGAGCGCGATCGCCAGCGCCAGCGAGCCGAGCAGGCAGAGCTTGGTGAAGCCGTAGCCCCACCAAGGCGCGCCCGGCCGCCGCACGAGCCACTCGTCAGCCAATGCGTAGACGATCGTCCCGACGGTGATCGCCGCGATCACAGGCGCCCGCGCGGCCGTCGGCATGAAGGACGAAACATAGGCGTCGAGCGGGAGGCCGATCGCGAAGATCGCGAACAGCGTCGCGGCGAGCGTCGTCAGCGCCAGCCGAGGCGTCGGCGGCCGCGCCCGGAGGCCGCCGGCCCGCCACAGCAGCAGCGCCGTGATCAGCCCATAGACCGCGAAGTGCAGGGCGAGATAGCCCGCGACCAGAACCGGCAGGATGTCCGTCGGCAGGGGCCAGAGGATCAGCGGCGTCGCGATGGCGGGAGCGAGGCCGATCGCGAGCAGCCGTCGTCGCGAGATCTCGGCTGCGCCGCTCTGCCCGCCCCTCTGGCCGCCGCGCGGCAGCAGCAGCGAGAGCGGCCACGCCAGCGCGACGATGCCAGCGAAGAGCAGGCCGAGCCAAGGCCCGCGGACCTCGAGATAGCCGCTGCCCTGACGCCCGAACACCGCGTCCAGCCAGGCGAGGGCCTCCGCCATGCTGTCGCGACTGTAGAGGACGCCGATATGCTCGACATTTTCGGCGACCACGGCCCGGCGCGCCGTGCCTGCTTGCGGCGAACCATAGGTCGTACCCTCGGCGGCGGGTCCGTCCAGCCCCCGCCCGAGCCCCCGCCCGAGCCCCCGCCCGAGTTCGACGGCGCGCAGACCCTCCTGGCGCAGGAATCCTTCCCACTCGCCGGTGATGACCAGCAGGTTGGCCGGCGCATCGGCGGTCACCGCCCGCGAGAACATCGAGACGGCGACTGTTGCCCTGATCGCCGGATCGGCGACCGCCGCCCGCACGACGATGTCGGAGGCCATGGAATGTCCGATCAGCGCGATGCGGCCGTCTGCCTGGTCGAGTTGCCTGGCGAAGGCGATGACGTCCTGCAGCTGAGCAAGCAGCGCCGCCGTGGCGCCCGTCTCCTGGGTGATGTCCCCGACCAGCGGCTGCGGGTTGCGGCCGTGGCCGAGAAAGTCGAAGGTGACCGCGACATAGCCATTGCGCGCCAGGGTGATCGCGAAGGGCGCCATCATCTGCCGCGACCCGGAAAAACCGTGCGCGATCACCACGGCAGGCGCCGCCCCGCCGCCGGCCGGCCGGTAGACAGTGACCGGCGTGCCGGCGATCGAGCGGCTCTCGATGACCAGCCCGTCCTTGCCCGCCTCGAGGTGCCACAAGGAGACTGTGATGGCCGCGAGAGCGAGAAGGGCGATCAGGATCGGATACGGTCGCGGACGTGATCGCTGCCGGCGCGCGCTCACGTGCTGCAGAGTTGGTCCGGAAGGCATGAGATCACTCCGCACCGGGTGCACAGAGCCCCGCCTCGGCCGCTCCACGGTCGATCGTCCGACCGTCCGATCCTATAACGCAGAGGGCGGAGTAAATGGAAACGCCTGACGCGACCCTGCGCCGGTGCTATGAAGCGGTGCCATGACGCGATCGCAGCCTTTGCAACCCCATGACCTCCTGCGCGCCGAGGCGGCCTGCGACGGCCGCCAGCGGCGCCGTGCCGGCCGGTGCGGCAGAGGGGGTGGGCAATGACGGCGCTCGCGCCGCGCGGCTGGGTGCCGCCGGGCTCGGAGGACCTGGTCCAGAGGGTCGCGGGCGAGGTCGCCGCGGCGCCATCGGACGAGGTCGACGCCCGGCTCGAGCGGCTCGTCGGCTGGAACGACGCGATCGACCGCGACTGCCTCAACCTCAACCCGGCGACCAACGTCATGAACCCGGCGGCCGAGGCGCTGATGGCGCGCGGCCTCGGGCCGCGGCCCTCGCTCGGCTATCCGGGCGACAAATACGAGACGGGGCTCGAGGCCATCGAGCAGATCGAGATCCTCGCGGCCGAGCTGGCGGCCGAGATCTTCGACGCGCGGTTTGCCGAGGTGCGGGTCTCGTCGGGGGCCATGGCCAACCTCTACGCCTTCATGGCGACGTGTCGGCCGGGCGATGCGATCATCGTGCCGCCGGCCGAGATCGGCGGGCATATCACGCATCACGCGGCCGGCGCGGCCGGTCTTTACGGACTGGTGAGCCACCCGGCGCCCGTGCGCGACATGTATTACTCGGTCGATGTGGACGGGCTGGCGCGGCTGGCGCGCGAGGTGCGGCCGAAGCTGATAACGCTCGGCGGCAGCCTGAACCTCGAGCCGCATCCGGTGGCCGAGGCGCGTGCCATCGCCGACGAGGTCGGCGCCAAGCTGATGTTCGACGCGGCGCATCTCTGCGGCATGATTGCCGGCCGCGCCTGGGAAAACCCGCTTGGGCAGGGCGCGCACCTGATGACGATGTCGACCTATAAGTCGCTGGGCGGGCCGGCCGGCGGGTTGGTGGTCAGCAACGACGCCGACCTGGCCGAGCGGATCGACCGCATCGCCTATCCGGGCCTGACCGCCAATTTCGACGCGGGCCGGGTGGCCGCGCTGGCGCGCACGCTGCTCGACTGGCGCGAGCATGGGGCGGCCTATGCGCGCGAGATGGTGGCGACGGCGCGGACGCTCGCGGCGTCGCTGACCGTCGAGCGGGTGCGCGCCTATCTGCCGGAGGAGGTGGTGACGCGCTCGCACCAGTTCGCCGTGCTGGCGGCCGAGTGGGGCGGCGGGCAGGCGATGGCCAGGCGGCTGAGGCGGGCGAACATCCTCGCCTGCGGCATCGGCCTGCCGATCGCGCCTGTGCCGGGCGACCTGAACGGGCTCCGGCTCGGCACGCCCGAGATCGTCAGGCGCGGCATGACGCACGAGCACATGGCCGAGCTCGCCCAGCTGATCGCCCGGGCGCTCTATCGGGAGCCTGAGGAGGTCGCGCCGGAGGTGGCGGCCTTCCGCGCGCGGTTCCAGGGCCTGCACTTCATCCGATAGGCTCCATCCGATAGGCTCCGGGCGGCGCCTCACCCGCCGGCGAGGAGCGCCACCAGCGCCAATCCTCCGACCACGATCCGCCACCAGCCGAAGATCGCATATCCGTGCAGCGAGACGAAATCGAGCAGCCTGCGCACCACGAGCACGGCGCTGACGAATGCCGTCACGAAGCCCACGGCGATCACGGAAAAATCCGACACGTCGAGCGCGGCATGGGTCTTGTAGAGGTCGTAGGCGAAAGCGCCCGCCATGGTCGGCATCGCCAGGAAGAACGAGAACTCGGCCGCCGCGCGCTTGCTCGCGCCGAAAAGCAGTGCGCCGACGATCGTCGCGCCCGAGCGCGAGACGCCCGGGATCATCGCCAGGCATTGGAAGAGGCCGATCCCGAGCGCGGGGCCGAGCGGGATGTCCATCGTCTTGTGATAGCGGTCGCCGGCCAGCCGGTCGGCGAAGAGCAGCACGATGCCGCCGAGGATCAGCGCGATGGCGACGACCATGGGCGTCTCGAAGAGCACCGTCTTGATGAAGTCGTGCGCCAGCACGCCGATGACGACGGCGGGCGCAAAGGCGATCAGGATGGCGGCGACGAAGCGCCGGGCCTTTGGATCATGGGGCAGGGCGCGGGCGATCTCGATCAGCCTCGTCGCATAGACCGACAGGATGGCGAGGATGGCGCCGAGCTGGATCAGCACTTCGAAAGCGCGCCCCGTCGAGTGGAAGCCGAGGAAGTGCCCGGCCAGCAGCAGGTGCCCGGTGGACGAGACGGGGATGAACTCCGTCAGCCCCTCGAGCACGCCGAGGAGCGCACCGATCATCAGGTCGTTCTGCTGCAAGGTTTCCTCCCACTGCCGGCCGCTCGCTTTACGGGGTTGCGCGCACCGGGGCCAGAGGCGACGCGGCGTGTAGGCTCACGTCTACAGGTCAGGTGTCCTGACATTTTTCCGGTGTGAGCTTCGGTCTGGCGCCTTTGCGCAGCTGTCAGGACGCGAACTAGGACAGGGATCGGTGACGTTTCGTGCAGATCGGGTCTTTTCATTGCGGTCGGCTTGGCTTAAACGGACGAATATGTCGAGGGCGGTGCGCCTCGGGACCTCAACTCGGAATGTGCGGTCATGCCCCAGAGGATGCTGAGATTCGTCGAGGTGCGCCGGGCCATGCCGGACAAGCGCGGCGCCGAGGCGCGCCGGGCGGATTTTGCCGAGATCTATGGCGACTTCGCGGACCCCGAGGCGGCGGTGCAGGCGGGCAGGTGCAGCCAGTGCGGCGTGCCGTTCTGCCAGTCGCATTGCCCGCTGCACAACAACATCCCGGACTGGCTGAAGCTGACGGCCGAGGGCCGGCTGCGCGAGGCCTGGGAGGTGGCTCAAGCGACCAACACCTTCCCGGAGATCTGCGGCCGGATCTGCCCGCAGGACCGGCTCTGCGAGGGCTCTTGCGTCATCGAGCAGTCGGGGCATGGCACGGTGACGATCGGCGCCATCGAGAAGTACATCGCCGACCATGCCTGGGAGCAGGGCTGGGTCGAGCCGATCCGGCCGGCCGAGGAGCGGACCGAATCGGTCGGGATCATCGGAGCCGGGCCCGGCGGTCTCGCCGCCGCCGAGCGGCTGCGCCATGCCGGGATCCAGGTCACCGTCTATGACCGCTATGACCGCTCGGGTGGGCTTCTGGTCTACGGCATCCCCGGCTTCAAGCTGGAGAAAGAGGTAGTGACGCGCCACAACGAGCGGCTGGAAGCGTCGGGCGTCGCGTTCCGGCTCGGCTGTGACGTGGGGCGCGACATCGGCTTTGACGAGATCCGCGAAGCACATGATGCTGTGGTCATCGCCACCGGCGTCTACAAGCCGCGTGACATTGGCGGGCCCGGTTCGGGACAGGCCGGGATCGTCCAGGCCATCGACTACCTGACCGCATCCAACCGCAAGGGGTTCGGCGATGCCGTGCCCGCCTTCGACGACGGCACGCTCGACGCTCGCGGCAAGCGCGTCGTCGTCATCGGCGGCGGCGACACCGCGATGGACTGCGTGCGGACCGCCGTCCGGCAGGGTGCCACCAGTGTGAAATGCCTCTACCGGCGCGACCGCGCGAACATGCCGGGCTCGATGCGCGAGGTCTCGAACGCCGAGGAGGAGGGCGTCGTCTTCGAGTGGCTGACGGCGCCCAAGGGGTTCACCGGCGACCGCTCGGTCACGGGCGTGCGCGCCGCCCGAATGCGCCTCGGGCCGCCCGACGTGACGGGGCGCCAGTCGCCGCAGGAGGTGCCCGGCTCGGACTTCACCGAGCCCTGCGAACTCGCCATCAAGGCGCTGGGCTTCGAGCCCGAGGAACTGCCCGGCCTCTGGGGCTGCGAGGACCTGCCGGTGACGCGCTGGGGGACGATCAAGGCCGACTTCCGGACGCACGAGACGGAGCTGCCCGGCGTCTATGCGGTGGGCGACATCGTGCGCGGCGCCTCGCTGGTCGTCTGGGCGATCCGCGACGGGCGCGAGGCGGCCGACGCGATCATCGGCCGGCTGGGCGCCGGCGTCGCCCGGATCGCCGCGGAATAGGCAGGCCCGCATATGGCAAGCGTGCCGCAAGCGTGTGCTCCGAGTGCCGCAAGCGTGCCGATGCCGCGGCGCGGGTGCATCGCCGATAGGACAGCGGGCGTTCCGCAAGGCTGAGGAAACGGGCGCCGGCGCGCAGCCGGGTGGCAAGCATGTCGCCGGCCGTGCGGATCGGCCCGAGGGAGGGGAGATGGACGGACAATGTCTCTGCGGCGCCGTGCGCTTTCATGGCGAGCCCAAGCGCGAGCGCGGCGCCAGCGTCTGCCATTGCGGCCAGTGCCGCCGCTGGGGCGGCGGCGGCCCCTTCATCGCCGTGCGGTTCGAGGGCGGCGTGACCTTCGACGCCGACGACACGCTGGTCTGGTTCCGCTCGTCCGACCATGGCGAGCGCGGCTTCTGCTCGCGCTGCGGCAGCTCGCTGTTCTGGCGCGCACCGGGGCAGGGAGGCGACGTCTCGGCCTCGTTGGCGGCGCTGCCCGATGACCACGGCGTCGAGATCGGCGCGCATATCTGGGTGGAGGACAAGCCCGGCTTTTATGACTTCGCCGACGACAAGCCGCGGCTGACCGCCGAGCAGGCTGCGCAGAGATCTGGGTAATGGAACGGCATGAGCGACAGACCGGGACGGTCGCTACTCCCGATCGAGCCAGCCTGCCGATTGCCGCCCCTGTGAGGAGTGACGCCATGACACCGAACAATGCCGCTTGGGTGGCCCGCCGCCAAGGCGAGATCGAGCGTCTTGCCCGCGACGGTATGTATCTGCCCGACGAGGAGCACGCCTCGTGCGGCGTCGGGCTGGTCGCGGCCATCGACGGCAAACCGCGGCGCGAGGTGGTGGAGTACGGCATCACGGCGCTGCAGGCAGTCTGGCACCGGGGCGCCGTCGATGCGGACGGCAAGACGGGCGACGGGGCGGGCATCCATGTGCAGATCCCGCCCGGCTTCTTCTTCGACCAGATCCGGCGCACCGGGCACGAGCCCAAGGAGGGCGAGCTGATCGCCGTCGGCCAGGTCTTTCTGCCGCGCAACGATTTCGGCGCGCAGGAGGTCTGCCGCACCATCGTCGAGAGCGAGATCCTGCGGCTCGGCTATTACATCTATGGCTGGCGGCAGGTGCCGGTGAACATCTCGGTGCTGGGCGTCAAGGCGAACGCGACGCGGCCCGAGATCGAGCAGATCCTGATCGCCAATCGCAAGGGCGTGGATATCGAGACCTTCGAGCGCGAGCTCTACGTCATCCGGCGGCGCATCGAGAAGGCGGCGCAGGCGGCGCAGGTGCCTTCGCTCTATCTCTGCTCGTTCAGCTGCCGGTCGATCATCTACAAGGGCATGATGCTGGCCGAGCAGGTCCACGAGTTCTATCCGGACCTGAAGGACGAGCGCTTCGTCAGCGCCTTCGCCATCTATCACCAGCGCTATTCGACCAACACCTTTCCGCAGTGGTGGCTGGCGCAGCCCTTCCGGATGCTGGCGCATAACGGCGAGATCAACACGCTGAAGGGCAATCTGAACTGGATGCGGAGCCACGAGATCCGCATGGCGTCGAACTATTTCGGCGAGCTGGCCGAGGACATCAAGCCGATCGTGGCGATGGGGTCGTCGGATTCGGCGGCGCTGGACGCCGTCTTCGAGGTGCTGGTGCGTGCCGGGCGCTCGGCGCCGATGGCCAAGACGATGCTGGTGCCCGAGGCCTGGGCGAACGACGATTCGATGCCGGACGCCTGGCGGGCGATGTACGCCTATTCGAACGCGGTGATGGAGCCCTGGGACGGGCCGGCGGCGCTGGCCATGACCGATGGGCGCTGGGTCTGCGCCGGCATGGACCGCAACGGGCTGCGCCCGCTGCGCTATGTCGTGACGGGCGACGGGCTGGTCATCGCGGGCTCGGAGGTTGGCATGGTGCCGACGGACGAGGCGGGCGTGGTCGAGAAGGGGCGGCTGGGGCCCGGCGAGATGCTGGCCGTCGATCTGGGCCAGGGCCGGCTGCTGCACGACCGCGAGATCAAGGACGAGCTGGCGGCCGAGCAGCCCTATTCCGACTGGATCGGCAAGATCACGGACCTGGACGGCCGGGTTGCCGGCCTGGGCGAGGCGCGGCTGTTCCAGGGGGCCGCGCTGCGGCGCCGGCAGATCGCGGCGGGCTATTCGGTCGAGGAGCTCGAGACGATCCTGCACCCGATGGCCGAGGACGCCAAGGAGGCGATCGGGTCGATGGGCGACGACACGCCGCCGGCGGTGCTGTCGGACCGCTACCGGCCGCTCAGCCATTTCTTCCGGCAGAACTTCAGCCAGGTGACGAACCCGCCGATCGACTCGCTTCGCGAGCACCGGGTGATGAGCCTGAAGACGCGGTTCGGCAACCTGAAGAACGTGCTCGACCAGGATTCGAGCCAGACCGAGATCCTGACGCTGGAGAGCCCGGTCATCTCGAACCGGCAGTTCGACGTGATGGTCGAGGCCTTCGCCGGCACGCATCGGGTGATCGACGCGACCTTCCCGGCCGAGGGCAAGGTCGGACGGCTGCGCCAGGCGCTGATGAAGATCCGCCAGCAAGCGGAAGAGGCGGTGCGCGAGGGCGCCGGCCACCTGGTCCTGACCGATGAGGGGCAGGGGCCCGAGCGGATCGCCATGCCGATGATCCTGGCGACGTCCGCCGTGCATTCCTGGCTGATCCGGCAGGGCTTGCGCACCTTCTGCTCGCTGAACGTGCGCTCGGCCGAGTGCCTCGACCCCCACTACTTCGCGGTGCTGATCGGGGTGGGCGCGACGACGGTCAACGCCTATCTGGCGCAGGATTCGATCCTCGACCGGATCGACCGCGGGCTGCTCGACATGAGCCACGAGCAGGGGGTGGCGAACTTCAAGTTCGCCGTCGACCAGGGCCTGCTCAAGATCATGTCGAAGATGGGGATCTCGGTGATCTCCTCCTATCGCGGCGGGTGCAATTTCGAGGCGGTGGGGCTCAGCCGCGCGGTGGTGGCGGAGTTCTTCCCCGGCATGCATTCGCGCATCTCGGGCATCGGCGTCTCGGGGCTGGAGAAGAAGCTCCGGGCGCTGCACGAGCAGGCCTATCTCGGCGGCGCTGACGTGCTGCCGATCGGCGGGCTCTACAAGGCGCGGAGGCGCGGCGAGAGCCATGCCTGGGAAGCGCAGCTGATGCACATGCTGCAGGCAGCGGTGACGCAGAACTCCTACAGCCTGTGGAAGAAGTATTCGGACGGCATGGCGAGCCGCGCGCCGATCCATCTGCGCGACCTGCTGGATTTCAAGCCGGCGGGGCGGCACGTGCCGGTCGACGAGGTCGAGTTCGATCACCTCGATCCGCAAGCGGTTCGTGACGCCCGGCATGTCGCTGGGCGCGCTGAGCCCCGAGGCGCACCAGACGCTGAACATCGCCATGAACCGGATCGGCGCGAAGTCGGATTCGGGCGAGGGCGGAGAGGACCCCAAGCACTACGTGCCGATGCCGAACGGCGACAATCCGTCGGCCAAGATCAAGCAGGTGGCGAGCGGGCGCTTCGGCGTGACGGCGGAGTACCTGAACCATTGCGCGGAGCTGGAGATCAAGATCGCGCAAGGCGCCAAGCCCGGCGAGGGCGGGCAGCTGCCGGGCTTCAAGGTGACGGAGATGATCGCCAAGCTCCGGCACGCGACGCCAGGGGTCAGCCTGATCAGCCCGCCGCCGCATCACGACATCTATTCGATCGAGGACCTGGCGCAGCTGATCTATGACCTCAAGCAGATCAACCCCGACGCCAAGGTCTGCGTGAAGCTGGTCAGCTCGACCGGCGTGGGCACGATTTCGGCGGGCGTCGCCAAGGCCAAGGCGGACGTCATCCTGATCGCCGGGCATAATGGTGGCACCGGCGCCTCGCCGCAGACGTCGATCAAATATGCCGGGCTGCCCTGGGAGATGGGGCTGACCGAGGCGCACCAAGTGCTGGCGCTGAACGACCTGCGCGACCGGATCACCTTGCGCACGGATGGCGGGCTTCGGACGGGGCGCGACATCGTCATCGCCGCCATGATGGGGGCCGAGGAGTACGGGATCGGCACGGCCGCGCTGATCGCCATGGGCTGCATCATGGTGCGCCAGTGCCAGACCAACACGTGTCCGGTGGGTGTCTGCACCCAGGACCCGCGCCTGCGCGAGAAGTTCACCGGCACCGCCGACAAGGTGGTGAACCTGTTCAGCCTGCTGGCGGCCGAGGTGCGCGAGATCCTGGCGCGGCTGGGCGCCCGGTCGATCGAGGAGATAATCGGGCGAAGCGATCTGCTGGCGCAGGTCAGCCGGGGGGCCGCGCATCTCGACGACCTGGACCTCAACCCGATGCTGGTCCGCGTCGACGAGGGGCACCACATCCACTATCGGCTCGACCGGCCGCGGAACGACGTGCTCGACACGCTCGACGCGCAGATCGTCGCCGACGCCGGGCCGTTCTTCAAAGTGGGCGAGAAGATGCACCTCGACTACACCGTGCAGAACACGCAGCGCACCATCGGCGCACGGGTGTCGAGCCACATCGTCCGGCGCTTCCGCACGGCCGAGGACAAGGCCAAGCTGCAGGAGGGGCACCTGACGGTGCGGCTGAACGGCACCGCCGGCCAGTCGCTCGGCGCCTTCGCGGCGCACGGGCTGAAGCTCGAGGTCTTTGGCGATGCCAACGACTATGTCGGCAAGGGTCTCTCGGGCGGCGTCATCACGCTGCGCCCGCCGCTGACATCGCCGCTGGTGCCGCACGAGAACACGATCATCGGCAACACGGTGCTCTATGGCGCCACCGGCGGGAAGCTCTTCGCCAACGGCCAGGCCGGCGAGCGCTTCGGCGTGCGCAACTCGGGCGCGACAGTCGTGGTCGAGGGCTGTGGCTCGAACGGCTGCGAGTACATGACGGGCGGGGTGGCGGTGATCCTGGGCCGGGTCGGCGACAATTTCGGCGCCGGCATGACGGGCGGCATGGCGTTCGTCTGGGACGAGGTGGACGGGTTCACCGCGCGCTGCAACCCCGACACGGTCGTCGTGCAGCGGGTCGAGAGCCGTCACTGGGAGGGCGTGCTTCGCGCGCTCGTCGAGGAGCATGTCGCCCAGACGGGCAGCCCGCTCGCCCGCGAGCTCCTGCGCAACTGGGAGGCGGAGCTCGGCCGGTTCTGGCAGATCTGCCCCAAGGAGATGCTGGGCAGGCTCGAGCAGCCGCTGTCCGATCAGGCCGAAGCTCAGCGCGCCTGACCGGCGGCAGGAACGGCACGGGCGGCGGAGGATGGCGGTGGCGCGGCGGAGCGCCCGGGCGGCGCCGCGCGCCAGGAGGCGCCCGTTGCGCAAGCTGTCGGGCTGGATCCTCCGCTTGCTGCTCGGCGGGCTGGCCCTGGCCGTCGCCTGGGTCGCGGCTTATCGGCTCGTCGATCCGCCGGGCGGGGTCTATATGGCGGCCGAGGCGCTGCGGCTCGGCGGGGTCGAGCGCGACTGGCGCGATCTCGACCAGATGACGCCGGCGCTGCCGCGCTCGGTGATGGCGGCCGAGGATGCCCGGTTCTGCGATCACGTCGGCTTCGACCTGGAGGCGATCCAGACCGCGATCGAGGAGCGCGAACGCGGCCGCTTCCGCGGCGCCTCGACCATCAGCCAGCAGGTGGCGAAGAACGTCTTCCTCTGGCATGGCGGGGGATGGGTGCGGAAGGGGCTCGAGGCCGGCTTCACTGTGCTGATCGAAGCGATGTGGCCAAAGCGCCGGATCCTCGAGGTCTACCTCAACACCGCCGAGTTCGCCGAAGGCGTTTTCGGCGCCGAGGCCGCGGCGCGCCATGCCTTCGGGCGTGGGGCGGATGCGCTGAGCGCCGATCAGGCGGCGCGGCTGGCAGCCGTGCTGCCGAACCCCAAGGAGCGCAGCGCGGCGCACCCCTCGGCGTTCGTCCAACGCCGCGCCCGGGCGATCCGGGCCGGCGCCCAAACGCTGCGGGCGGAGGGTCGCGACGCCTGCGTGCTGGACGAAGGGTGATTGCCCGCGGTCTCGGCCCGAACTGCGGACGCGCTGTCATTCCCTCCGATCTGCGAGCGGACTGAAGAAGGCCGGCCGGATCGCTCCGCCCGGCCTTCCGATTACGAAGTCCCGATTATGGGGTCGGCGTCCCGCGATTAGCGGGTCATCTCCTGGTCGACCACTTCGGAGACGCGGCTGTCGGGCGACGACTGGCAAGCTTCGACGAGGTCATCGACCGATACACGCTCGTAATTGGTGCCGGCGGGGTTGCCCTCGGTCGCACCCTCGGCGGTCAGCGCTGCCGTGCCGCTCTGGTCCACGCCGCGCGTGCCCATGCTGACATCGGCGCCAGAGTTGATTGCGTCGTTCTTCTCGGCGTCGGCCTCTGCAGAAGAGTTATCGTCCATGCTCTGCCTGTGGGCCTCGATCGAGGCGACGATGTCGCGCTGATTTGCCGCCGAGGTGCCGATGAAATCGCTGCACGTCATCGACGCCCAGAGATCGGAACCCGAATTGCCGCTCATGGTCGTCGACTGGGTGGTCGACTGAGCGAACGCCGAGCCCGCGAACGCAAGGCCGAGCGCGGTGGTAGCTACGAAAAGACGCTTCATCGTGGTCTCCAACACTGTTTCTTGCAACCGGCCTGGGCGCCTCGTGACCTCCGAGCGCTTTCGCCGGTGTCGCGATCAAATGAACGCAGTCTCGCCCTCTGGGTTGCCGGCGGCCCGTCCATTTCACGATCTCTCCACCTGCCGGGAAGGTCAGGTCCGGCCATCGCTCTCATGATCGCACCCCGCTTGCATCGCCCCGGCGATCCGGGGAGAAGGGCGCGAAGAAACGGGAGGACGCTATGGCCGAGGTCGTGCGCTATGAGACGGACGGCGATGTCGCCGTCATCACGGTGAACAACCCCCCTGTGAATGCCCTCAGCCAGCCGGTGCGCGCCGGCATCAAGGAGGGCGTCGAGCGCGCCGCCGCTGATCCGGCGGTCAAGGCCGTGGCGCTGGTCTGCGAGGGGCGCACCTTCATCGCCGGCGCCGACATCACCGAATTCGGCAAGCCGCCGAAGGAGCCGGGGCTGCGCGAGGTCAACGCAATCCAGGAGAGGTGCCCCAAGCCGATCGTCGCAGGCATTTTCGGCACGGCTCTGGGCGGCGGGCTCGAGACGGCGCTCGCCTGCCACTACCGGATCGCCGTGTCCTCGGCCAAGGTCGGGCTGCCGGAGGTGAAGCTCGGCATCCTGCCCGGCTCGGGCGGCACGCAGCGCCTGCCCCGCCTGGTCGGCGTCGAGAGGGCGATCGAGATGATCTGCGTCGGCGACCCGGTCGGCGCCGCGGAGGCGAACGAGCTCGGCATCGTCGATCGCATCGTCGAAGGCGATCTGCGGGCCGAGACCGTGAAGGTGGCGCGCGAGCTCGCGAGCCGTGCCGAGGCGCTGATCCCCGTCAGCGCGCGGAACGAAAAGGTGCAGGGCGTCGCCCCGGACGTCTTCGAGAAGGCCCGCGCCGAGTGGGCCAGGAGGAAGCGCGGCTTCATGGCGCCGCAGAACTGCATTCTCGCCATCCAGGCGGCAGCCGAGCTGCCCTTCGACCAGGGCATGAAGCGCGAGCGCGAGCTGTTCGAGGAGCTGCTGCACAGCGACCAGTCCAAGGCGCAGCGCCACTTTTTCTTCGCCGAGCGCGAGGCCGCCAAGATCCCCGACGTGCCGAAGGAGACGCCCAAGCGCGACATCAAGAAGGCTGCCGTGCTGGGCGCCGGCACGATGGGCGGCGGCATATCGATGAACTTTCTGAACGCCGGCATCCCGGTGACGATCGTCGAGCAGAGCCAGGAGGCGCTCGACCGCGGCCTTGGCGTGATCAGGCGCAACTACGAAGGCAGCGCCAAGCGCGGGCGGCTGAGCATGGCGGACGTCGAGACGCGCATGAGCCTGCTGACGCCCAGCCTGAAGATCGAGGAGGTCGCCGACGCCGACATCGTCATCGAGGCGGTCTTCGAGAACATGGCCGTGAAGAAGGAGATCTTCGGCAAGCTCGACAAGCTCGCCAAGCCTGGCGCCATCCTCGCCACCAACACCTCGACGCTGGACGTCGACGAGATCGCCGCCTCGACCTCGCGGCCCCAGGACGTGATCGGCCTGCACTTCTTCAGCCCGGCCAACGTCATGCGGCTGCTGGAGGAGGTGCGGGGAGAGAAGACCGCCAAGGACGTGATCGCCACCTGCATGGACATGGCAAAGCGCATCGGCAAGGTGCCGGTGCTGGTCGGCGTCTGCCACGGCTTTGTCGGCAACCGCATGCTGCACGCCTATTTCGACCAGGCCTTCGCGCTGCTCTACGAGGGGGCGCAGCCGGAGGAGGTCGACCGGGCGCTCTACGATTTCGGCATGGCTATGGGGCCGTTCGCCATGTCGGACCTGGCGGGGCTCGACGTCTCGTGGCGCATCCGGCAGGAGACAGGGCAGGTGAACCCGATCGCCGACCGGCTGTGCGAGATGGGGCGGTTCGGCCAGAAGACCAAAGCGGGCTACTACCGCTACGAGGAGGGCTCGCGGACGCCGATCCCCGATCCCGAGGTCGCCCGGATCGTCGAGGAGGAGGGGCGCAAGACGCACAACCAGCGCCGCCGGATCGGCGCCGACGAGATCGTCGACCGGACGATGCTGGCGCTGGTCAACGAGGGCGCGAAGATCCTCGAGGAGGGCATCGCGCTGCGCGCCTCCGACATCGACGTTGTCTATGTCTATGGCTATGGCTACCCCGTCTACCGCGGCGGCCCGATGTTCTGGGCCGAGAGCCAGGGGCTGGGCAAGGTGCTGGAGAAGATCCGCGGGTTCCACGCCGCAGGCTTCGGCGACGTCTGGCGGCCTGCGGCGCTGATCGAGAGACTCGCGGCCGAGGGCAGTGGCTTCTCGGACCACGACAGGGGGCGCCGATGATGCGCGACCTGACGGACAGGCTGATCTGGATCACCGGCGCCGGGACGGGGATCGGCGCGGCGGCCGCGCGGCGGCTGGCGCAAGCGGGCTGCCGGCTGGTGCTGTCGGGCCGCCGGCCCGAGCCGCTGCAGGCGGTGGCGGACGAGGTCGGCGGGCATGTCCTGCCGCTCGATGTCTCTGACCGCGCGGCGGTTGCGCGGGCCGGCGAGCGGATCGCGGCCGAGCACGGGCCCGTCGACACGCTGGTCAACAATGCAGGCATCAACGTGCCCAAGCGGCACTGGCCTGATGTCAGCCATGACGATTGGGAGTCGATCTTCCGGATCAACGTCGACGGGCTTTTCTACTGCACCCAGGCCGTGCTGCCGGCGATGCGCGCGCGGCGCGAGGGGCTGATCGTCAACATCTCGTCCTGGGCGGGCGCGCGGGTCAGTTTCCTGACGGGGCCGGCCTACACGGCCGCCAAGCACGCCGTGAACGCGATGACCGAGAACCTCAACATGGAAGAGGGCATCAACGGGATCCGCGCCTGCGCCATCTGCCCGGGCGAGGTCTCGACCGACATCATGGACAAGCGCCCGGTGCCGGTCCCGGCCGAGGAGCGCGCCCGCATGGTGCAGCCCGAGGATATGGGCGAGGCGATCCACTTCGTCGTCGCCATGCCGGCTCATGTCTGCCTGAACCAGATCATCATCAGCCCCACCTGGAACCGAATGTATGTCGGCTTCCACCGCGGCACGTCGCTGGCCTGACCGGAGAGAAAGATGCGCGCGCTCCTCTGCAAATCATATGGTCCGCCGGAATCGCTCGTCGTCGAGGAAGTGCCGGCGCCCGAGCCGGGGCCGGGCCAGGTGCGCCTGCGCGTCGAGGCGGCGGGCGTCAATTTTCCGGACGCGCTGATCATCGAGAACAAGTACCAGTTCAAGCCGGACCTTCCCTTCTCGCCGGGCGGCGAGGTCGCGGGCACGGTGGACGCGGTCGGCCAAGGCGTGGAGGGCTTCGCCGTGGGCGACCGGGTGGTCGCCTCCACATTGCATGGCGGCTTTGCCGAGCAGTGCGTGGCCGAGGCCGCGAAAACGGTCAAGCTGCCGCCCGACTTTGACGCCAGGATCGCGGCGGCGATCGTCATCGCCTATGGGACGACCTGGCACGCGCTGTTCGATCGGGGCGAGATGACGGCAAAGGACCGCGTGCTGGTGCTCGGCGCCGCTGGCGGGGTCGGGCTGGCGGCCGTCGAGATCGCGCACGCCGCGGGCGCCACCGTGATCGCCGCCGCCTCCTCTGCCGAGAAGCTCGAGGTCTGCCGCCGGCATGGTGCCGACCACCTGATCGACTACAGCAAGGACGATCTGCGCGCGCGCCTCAGGGAAGTCTGCCCCGAAGGGCCGACGATCATCTACGACCCGGTCGGCGGCGAGCTGACGGAAAAGGCGTTCCGGTCAATCGCGCCGCGCGGCCGGCATCTCATCATCGGCTTTGCCAGCGGCGAAATCCCGCGCATCCCGATGAACCTGACGCTGCTGAAATTCGCCTCGCTGGTCGGCGTTTTCTGGGGCGACTACGCGCGGCGCGAGCCGGAGAACAACCTGCGCGACCTGCGGACCCTGATGGATTGGATCCGCGAGGGCCGGATCAATCCGGTGATCTCCGGCACCTATGCCCTGGGCGAGGGCGGCGCCGCGATCCGCCACATCGCCGAGCGCCGCGCCATAGGCAAGCTGGTGGTCGAGCCGCAACGATAGCCTGCGTGTCCGGACGCACCTCTGAGCCTCGAGGAAGTCTTATGTTCGACGACATTTCCGACCCCGCCGAGCTCGGCTTCGACGCAACCCGCCTCGCGCGCCTTCGGCCCTGGATGCAGCGGCACGTCGATGCCGGGCGGCTGCCGGGAACGCAACTCATCATCGCCCGGCGCGGCCGCGTGGTCTTGCACGAATGCGCTGGCCGGATGGATGTCGAGGGCGGGCGTCCCTGGGCGCGCGACACGCTCGCGCGGATCTACTCGATGACCAAGCCGGTCACCTCGGTGGCGTTCCTGATGCTCTACGAGGACGGGCTCTGCCGGCTCGACGATCCGCTCGACCTCTGGCTGCCCGAGTTCGCCGGCGTGCGCGTGCTGCGCCCGGGCGCCGAGCGGATCGACGATGCGGCGCCCGCCGCGGTGCGGCCGACACTGCACCACCTGCTGACGCACACATCGGGCATGACCTATGGCTTCAACGCCGGCGTGATCGCGGCCGCGATGCTCGAGCGGCGCATCGACTTCGGCGCGCCGCGCCGAGAGCTGGCAGAGACGATCGCCCGCCTCGCGGAACTGCCGCTCGGTTTCGAGCCCGGCAGCCGCTGGAATTACGGCGTCTCCACCGACGTGCTCGGCCGCGTCGTCGAGGTCATCGCCGGCCAGCCGCTCGATCGCTTCTTCGCCGAGCGCATCTTCGGCCCGCTCGGCATGGCAGACACGGTCTTCGGCGTGCCGGCGGCCTCGGCCGAGCGGCTGGCGAGCTGCTACAGCCGGACCGAGGGCGACGGCATGGCGCTGGCCGATGCGGGGCGCGCCAGCAGGTTATTGAACGTCACCCAGTTCTCGGGCGGCGGCGGCCTCGTCTCGACCGCCGAGGACTATCTGCGCTTCGCCGAGATGTTGCGCGGTCGCGGCGCACTGGGGCAGGTGCGGCTGCTTTCGCCGAAGACGGTGGAGGTGATGACGTCGAATGCCTTGCCCGGCGACATCGCCTCGATGGGGCAGCCGGTGTTCTCCGAGACCCCTTTCGACGGTGTCGGCTTCGGGCTTGGCGTGTCGGTGACGCTCGACCCTGCGCGCGCCAAGACGCTCGGCAGCCGCGGCGATTTCGGCTGGGGCGGCATGGCGTCGACCGTGTTCTGGGTGGACCCGGTTCTGGACCTCTCGGTCGTCTTCCTGACCCAGCTGATCCCGTCCTCGTCCTATCCGCTGCGCAAGGAGCTGCGCGCGCTCGTCTACGCGTCCCTGATCAACCCCTGAGCGGCGCGGCGCGCGGGTACGGGGCAGGTGGTGTTAACCATATTTAAACCTGTAGAGCGGATGGTGACAGCATGCGTGAAGCCGATGTCGGCGCAAATCACTCATCACGTGTCGTCGCTTAGCCCTTGCAAACCTGTCACAAATTCAACCAACTGGTGAACGTCCTTTGCAGTCTGCGAGAGAACGCAAAGGTTACAGCACAACCCTGAGGAGAACGGCTGGGTAAATCTTCAGCATTTGACAAGAAATCATTTTCAAGTGTCGGGGGACCTGATACCTCTACGAGAGCGTGCACCGCAGGGGTGCGCTTGAGGTAAAAAGGGTCATTTCGATGCACGTCTCTCGCATGGCAGTGCTGGCAGCCGCGTTCAGCGCGCTGGCGTTCACCGCACAGGCCGTCACGGTCAGCCTGATTGATTCCTCGGTGCAAGGGCCGGGGAACGACGCGGACGTTTACGCCAGCAACTTTGCCGGCCACACGCCTACCGGTGGCAACTTTAGCAGCAATCCGCTGGTCACGCCTCCGCCGGGCAACGAGCCGGGCGCCTTCCAGTCGCCGTTCAACAACACGCCGCTGGTGGACACGCAGAGCTACTTCTCTGTGTACTCCGAATTCGATGGCAACGGCGCGCCCAGCCCAGTGACGCTGACGCTTGGTAGCCCTGTTGACGAGTTCAAGATTCTTTGGGGCTCGCTCGACGATTATAACACCATTGAATTCTTCAGCGGTGCGACGTCGCTGATGTCGTTCACCGGCGAAGATATCGTCAACCTGTTTGGCCTCGGCGGATCGGCGCCCAACTTCGAGCGTGTCGCTTTGCTGAACTTCGGGGGCTTTGGCGACGGTGCGACTGACGAGCATCCAGTTCGAGCTCGACCATTGCGGCGTTCGAGTTCGCTCTCGAGAAGCCCATGACGGCTATCCCGCTGCCGGCGTCGGCGCTGTTGATGTTCGGTGCGCTCAGTGGCCTCGGGCTGCTGTCCCGGCGCCGGAAGGACCAGGTCGCCTGACGGACACGCGCCGCGCGCGACGATATCGAAACAGGTACGCGGCAGTCTCTGCCGCGTACCTTTTATTTTGGGCTATCGATTGACTGGCCATCGTGAGTGGCAATGCTGGATCTGGACGGACCCAGAACCTCCGCCACATCAATTGCATCTCCAGCGGAATTCCTGTGGACCGGCCAGGAGAGCGCCTTCGGAGCGATGACCGCCGGCTCCGGTCCGGCGATGCCCAAGCCCGGCGTTTGTTGTCACGATTGCGGCCAACAATAGCGATGGTTTCGTGACTGCCCTTGCCAATCGCTATCGGCGGCGCATCATCTTGCATCACGTCGTGTGGTCAGAAGGGTCGTTGCGTCCGGTTGACTGATATGTGAATTCTTTTCGTCGACTTTGTCTTCGGATAGTCGGATGATCGTGTGCTCGCGTATTCTTTCGTAATAGCCGCTCTGGGTGTAGCGATGCTCGCTTTGCGTGATCCGCGTGCTGCAGATCGGTGCTGTTCATCGGAGGGGCGCAGGGTGAGAGGTGCATTGCTCATCGTTACGGCAGCGCTCATTGCACTCCCGTTGGCCGCCAATGCCGTTACGGTACAGCGCGGCGTTTACCCGTCCAGAATACCGGCCGATCTGCCTAAGTCATACATCTCCGAAATGGAGTTCAATGTGGGCGAGTCAGGCCTGCTTGCGCGGACCTTCTCGACCACTGGCGACAGCCGCCGCAGCAGCAGCGCAGCCTTCAACTTTGAACTGGCGTCGGTACAGGTTCCGTTGCCCGTGTCGGTGGTGCTGATGCTCGCGGCGTTCGGCGGCCTTGCTTTCCTATCGCACCGTCGCCTGTCGGCCTTGGCCTGAGGGCCGCCAGCCGAGCAAGCGGCGGCCGACGCGGGTCATCCCATAGCTCAGCCGCGGCCGACGAACGGCATCTTAGTCGCCATGATCGTCATGAACTGAACGTTGCTCTCGAGCGGCAGCTCGGACATCATCAGCACCGCCCGGGCGACGTGGTCGACGTCCATGCGTGGCTCGACTGCGACCGTGCCGTCAGCTTGCGGAACGCCCTGGGTCATGCGCTCGGTCATCGGCGTCGCCGCATTTCCGATGTCGATCTGGCCGCAGGCGATGTCGAAGGGCCGTCCGTCGAGCGAAATGGTCCGTGTCAAGCCGGTGATCGCGTGTTTCGTGGCGGTGTAGGGCGCGCTGCCCGGCCGCGGTACATGCGCCGAGATCGAGCCGTTGTTGATGATCCGTCCGCCTTGCGGCCGCTGCGCGCGCATCTGGCGAAACGCCGCACGGGCGCAGTAGAAAGCACCGTTCAGGTTGACGTCGACCACGCGCCGCCAATCCTCGATCGCCATCTCGTCGATCGTCTGCGACGGCGTTCCGGCGCCGGCGTTGTTGAACAGCACATCCAACCGATCAAACCGTTTCGCGGCGGCCGCGAAGGCACTGTCGACGGCCTCGGGTTCGCCGATGTCGGCCGGCACGACCAACGCCCGTTCCCCCGCCTCGGCCAGCGCGGCGGTCTCCTCGAGCGCGTCGCGGCGTCGCCCGACCAGCGCGACGCCCCAGCCCGCGCCGAGAAAGGCGAGCGCCGTCGCCCGGCCGATGCCGGTCCCCGCGCCAGTGATCAGGATGGATTTCATCGCTTCCCTCCGCGCAACGGCGACCGGTCACCGCATCCCTCTTATGCCAAGGCCGTCGGCCCCGGCAACCTTGGCCGACGGTTCGCGCCATCAACGCCGGCAAATCGCCCGCCGGCTGCCGCCGCAGGACGCGGGCCAGCGTGGCCCGGAACCTCGTCAGGTCTTCGGTCGGTCGAGTGCGGCGCCGGCCGCGATCATCGCCTCGATCTCGTCCCGCGAATAGCCGATCTCGGCCAGCACGGCGCGGGTCTCCTCGCCGAAGCGGGGCGGCTTCTTGCGGTCGGGCCGCGCCGGGGTGCGGCTCATCTTGATCGGGTTTCCGGTGGTGCGGAAGCCATCGATCTCGACCGTCATCTCGCGGTGCAGCGTATGCGGCGCGGCCATGACCTCGTGCGTCTCGAGCACGGCGCCCGCCGGCACGCCAGCCGCCATCAGCGTCCTGGCCAGTTCCTCGCCATCCCACTTCGCCATCAGCGGCTCGAGCAACGCGCGCAGCGCCGGCTGGTTGCCGAGCCGCGCGCTGTTGTCCTTGAACCGCGGATCCTCGACCGCCTGCGGGGCGCCGAGCACCTCGCAGATCCGGCGGAACTGCCCCTGGTTGCCCCCGGCGATGAAGACGTCGCATGTCCGCGTCGGGTAGACGTCATAGGGCGCAAGATTGGAGTGCTTGTTGCCGGTGATGACCGGATGCGCGCCGCTGAGGAAGTAGTTCGCGTAATGCGGGAACAGCACTGAGATGGCCGTATCGTAGAGCGTCATGTCGAGGTACTGGCCCTTGCCCGACTTCTCGCGCTCGTAAAGCGCCATGGCGATGCCGAAGCCGGCGGCCATGCCCGTGCCGATGTCGACGATCGGGATGCCCAGCCGGGTCGGCTCGCCGCCAGCCTCGCCGTTGACGCTCATCAGCCCCGCCTGCGCCTGGATGACGGCGTCGTAGCCCGGCAACCCGCCGAGCGGCCCGTCGGCGCCGAAGCCCGAGACCCGGCAGTGGATCAGCCGGGGAAACCTCGGCCCCAGCCGGTCATAGCCGAGCCCCCATTTCTCCATGCCGCCCGGCTTGAAGTTCTCGACCAGAACGTCGGCGGTCTCGAGCAGGCGCAACAGCACCTCGCGCCCCTGCTCCTGGCCGAGATCGAGCGCCATGCCGCGCTTGTTGCGGTTGATGCCGAGGAAATAGCTTGCGGCGCCGACCTCCTCGTCAAAGGGTGGGCCCCAATGGCGTACGTCGTCGCCATGCGGCGGCTCGACCTTGATGACCTCGGCGCCGTGATCGCCGAGCCACTGCGTGCAGAAGGGTCCGCCGAGAACCCTGGTCAGGTCAATGACCCGAACGCCGTCGAGGGCGCCCATCTCCGCCTCCGTTTGAACTTCGAGCTATGCCGCCAGACCCCAGACGCGGCCGGCGAATTCGGGATAGAAGGTCATCACCTTGGGTGCAATCTCGGCCCTGATGCGGGCGAGCCGAGCCTCCGACGGGGCCGGCGTCTCCGAAACGTGGCCGCTGTCGAACGCGAACCCGGTCGCCTCACGGATCGTCTCGACCGTCTCCCCGGGATGGACGCTGAGCAGCCGAAAGCGCGCCGCCCCACGGTCGAACTCGAAGACGGCGCGCCCGGTCACCAGCGCGCGCGGGCCGCCCGGCCGGTGCACACCGGGCGGGCTGATGCCGGGGGCGGAGACGAAGTCGACCTTCTCGACCAGCGTGCGGGGCGAATGCTCCTCGCGAAACAGGATCACCTTTGGCACGACATAATACATGAGCGCTGAGCCGAACGAGCCCGGGAAGCGCTTGCTCAGGCGCGGATACGCGCCCGTGCCGACGAGATTGATGTTGGCCTGCCCGTCGATCTGGACGCCGCCGAGGAAGAAGGAATCGATCGCGCCCCTCCCGGCCAGGTCGAAGAGCTCGCGCGAGCCCTCGGTGAACGGGTTGTCGCGCCGCGAATGCAGGATCGAGACCTGCATTCGGCCGCCGCGCTCGGCCTTCTCCGCCTTGGCCAGCAGAGCCGCCGCGCCCGGGATTGGAGACGCCGCGCCGACGGCGACGTGCCGGTCGCCTGCCAGCAGGTCGGCGAGCACCGAGATCAGCAGCTCCTCGCGCGAGGCAGGTTCCGTCATGCGGCCGGTCGCACAGCGAGGCCAAGCCCGGCGAGATAATCGGCGAACCCCGCCTCGGTGCGCGCCATCTGCGCGTATCGGCGAAGCTCTGCCCCGTCGGGCGGGTAGACGTCGGTCAGCCCGACCGGCCAGGCGCCGTTCTCGGCGATCGCCAGCGCGCTGACGTAGAAGGCGGGCAGGGCGCCGGCCGCCGTCGCCTCGGTCTCGAAGAGGTCGGCGTCGACGATCTTCTCGACCGTGACGAAGACCTGCCGCGAGGCATGCACCAGCGTCGCCAGCTCGCGCCGGCGCCCGATGAAGACGTTGCCTTTCGCGTCAGCGAAGGGGGCATGGAAGACGGTGACGTCGAGCGGCGTCGCCGGCAGCAGCACGATCTCGTCGGGCGTCTCCGAGAACGGGTTCTGCATCGTCAGCCAGTCCGGGCGGAACCGGGCGATGTCCGAGCCGATCAGGCCGCGCATCGGCATGAAGGGAACGCCCTTCTCGACCGCCTGCAATTGCGTGTGCAGCGCCGGGCAGGTCGAGTCGCGCATGCCGATGGCGCCGCCCTCGACGGCGCGGCTGAAGCAGGGCGCCAGCCCGTACTCGCCGAGCGTCACCGCCGCAGCCTCGACCTCGGCGACGCAACCGGCGCCGATCAGCACGTCGCCCTGGATCGTCGTCTGCGGCAGGCAGTAGAGCCGCAACCCCCGCGCGCCCCGCGCAATCAAAGCGCGAGTGAACGCCATCGGAGCGCCAGAATAGTCCGCCGGGATCCCAAGCAGCGCCCCGTCCGGCACGGCGCTTGCTATGTCTTCAACACGGATGTGATCGACGTCCGACATGGGCGCCCTCGCTTTCCGCACCATTGTTGGGCTACGGATGGCCGCTTACTAACAGCTCGCGACCGCAGGGGCAAACCGCGAGGTCGTGAACGGGGACGGGGATCATATGCGCGATACCGAGGCGCTGGGCGCCGGCGACCCGGGGGCGCTCGACGCGCTCTGGGCGGGGCCGACCGAGGCGGGCGCGCTGACCGCGCTCGCCGAGGCCTTTCGGCGGTGGGGCTGGCGCGCGGCAAAACTCGATCCTCTTGGCCTCGTCGCGCCGGACGAGGTGCCCGAGCTCGACCCGGCAGCATACGGGCTGACGCCCGCGGACGCCGCGCCGCTCGCGCGCGCCTATTGCGGCACGATCGGCTGGGAGTTCGGCCATGTGCAGGACGCAAGCCGCCGAGCTTGGCTGGCGCGCCAGGCCGAGCGTCAATGGCATCTCGGCGATGCCGACCGGCGCGAGGCGCTCGATCTGATCGCCCGGGGCGAGCATTTCGAGAGCGCGCTCGACCGCCGCCTGCCGGGCGCAAAGACGTTCGGCCTGTCTGGCGCCGAGGGGTTCCTGGTGTTGCTGCACCGGGTCATCGCCCGCGCGGTCACGGCCGGGGCGCGTCAGGTCGTCATCGGCGGCATGCATCGCGGACGCATGACGCAGATGGCGCTGGTCTTCGGCAAGCCGCTGGCCGCGGTGATCGCCGAGGCGCAGGGCATGCCGGCGGTGCCGGAGGGCATGGGCTCGTCGGATTCGCCTTACCACCTCGGCTTTGACGGCACCGTCGAGATCGGCGGCCGCACGGTCGGCATCTGGGTTGCACCCCACCCCTCGCATCTGTCGATCGTGGCGCCCGTCGCGATGGGCCGGGCGCGGGCAGTCCGCGAGCGCAATTCAGCGCCGCTGCCGCTCGCGCTGCACACGGATGCGGCTTTCGCGGGGCAGGGGGTCAATGCCGAGGCCCTGCAGCTCTCGGGGCTTGTGCCCTATACCGTCGGGGGCACGGTCCACCTGATCCTGAACAACCAGGTGGGCTTCACGACGGGCGCGGCCGAGGCGCGCACGGCGCGCAGCTGCGCCGACATGGCCAAGCTGATCGAGGCGCCCATCCTCCACGTCAACGGCGACGACCCTGACGCCGTGATGCGGGTCGCCGAGGCCGCCGTGGCCTATCGCGCCGCCTTCGCGGCGGACATCGTCGTTGATCTGATCGCCTGCCGGCGCAAGGGCCACAACGAGATCGACCAACCGCGCTTCACCCAGCCGGCGATGTACCGCGTGGTCGACGCCCTGCCGCCGCTCTCCCAGCGCTATGCCGAGCGCATCGGCGTGGCCCCGGATCTCGACGCCTTCCGAAGCGCGGTGGACGCGGCGTTCGCAGCGGCGAAGTCCTTTCGTCCGAACCTGCGCCGGACGCCCGAGGGCCTCGCGCCCGACGCCGAAGCGCGCATGCTCGGCCCCGTCGCCACGGGCGTGCCGCAGGCGCGGCTGCGCGCCCTCGGGGCGCGGTTGACGGCGTTGCCGGAGGGCATCGAGCCCCATCCGCGCATCGTCGACTTTCTCGACCGTCGCCGGGCCGCGATCGAGGCGGGCGATGCGATCGACTGGGCGACGGCGGAGGCGCTGGCGCTTGCATCGCTGCTGGACGAAGGCGTGCCCGTGCGCCTCTCCGGCCAGGACTCGGTACGCGGCGCCTTCACCCAGCGCCACCTCGACATCCACTGCCAGCGAACTGGCGCGCGCCACGGCATGCTCGACGAGTTCGGCCCGGCCGAGGTCTTCAACACGCCCCTGACCGAGAACGCCGTGCTCGCCTTCGAGTACGGCTACAGCATCGGCGAGCCGGACGGCCTGACCCTATGGGAGGCACAATTCGGCGATTTCCTCAACGTTTGCCAGCCGATCTTCGACCAGTTCATCATCTGCGGCGAGGACCGCTGGCACTTCACCTCGAACCTCACGATGCTGCTGCCGCATGGCGTGGATGGCGGCGGGCCGGACCACGCGACGGCGCATCCCGAGCGGTTGCTGGCAGCCGCCGCGAACGGCAATCTGCAGGTCGTGAACCTCTCGACGCCCGCCAACTACTTTCATGCGCTGCGTCGCCAGGTGCTGTCGCCGCTGCCGAAACCGCTGGTCGTGCTCGCGCCGAAGACGCTGCTGCGTCATCAGGGCTGCGTTTCGCCCCTGGCGGACCTGTCAGGCGGCTTTCGCACGGTGATACCCGAGTGGCGGGCGGCCCGCAGGGTCGTGATGGCGACGGGCAAGCTCGCCGTCCTGCTCGAGCGTGCCCGCCGCGAGGGCGGGTACTCCGACGTGGCGCTCTTCCGGCTCGAGCAGCTCTATCCCCTCGACGCCGGCGCGCTGAAACAGGCCCTTTCGCCGTATCGCGACGCCGAGCTGATCTGGGCGCAGGAGGAGCCGGAGAACATGGGCTATTTCGGCTGGCTCGACCGCCGGCTCGAGGCCATCGCCGGGAGGCGCTGGCGGTTGGTCACGCGCCCGGCCTCGCCTTCGGCGTCGTCCGGGCCTAAACAGTGGGACGATGCGCATCTCTCGGCGGTGATCCAAGCCGCCTTCGAGGGCTAGGCCCGGAGGAACAGGATGGTCAGCGACGAGATCATCGAGCGCCTGGGCGCGCTCTATACGGCGACGCTGTCGAACGCGCTCGAGGATTTCGGCCAGGACGGCGTCATCCTCGGGCTGCCGCCGGTCGCTCCGGGCATGCGCCTCGCGGGACGGGCCATGTGCGTGCTGCAGATCACCGGCGAGGCGGGCGCCTTCCCGGGCTCCGATTTCAAGGTCGGCGCCATGATCGACGCCGCGGGGCCGGGCGACATCGTCGTCGTCGCCAACAGCGGCCATCCCGTCTCGTCCTGGGGCGGGACGGCGTCGCTCGCCGCCAAGGTGAAGGGCATCGGCGGGCTGGTCGTCGACGGCGGCGTCCGTGACCGCGAGGAGATGATCGAGCTCGGCTTCCCGGTCTTCGCCCGACACATGGTGCCGCGCACCGGCCGCAGCCGCATCCGCGTCATCGAGATCGGCGGTACCGTCGCCGTATCGGGCCAGAAGGTGGCGACCGGGGACGTCATCGTCGCGGACGGCACGGGCATCGTCTGCATCCCGCACGACAAGGCCGAGCAGGTCCTGCAGATCGCCGAGAAGCTGGCCGCCGACGACGCCCAGGCCGTGCGCGAGATCGAGCAGGGGCTGACCTTCTCCGAGGCGATGGCCAAGTTCCGAAAGATCTGATGGATTCGATCTATTTCGGCGAGGAGCACGCGGCATTCCGGGACCAGCTCCGCCGCTTCGTGGCCGAGGAGGTGCGCCCGAACGCCGATGCCTGGGAGGCGGCGGGCGAGATCCCGCGCGAGGTCTTCCGCCGCATGGGCGCGCTTGGCTTCCTCGGGGTCCGCTACGCCGAGGAGCATGGCGGCGCGGCGATGGATACGTTCGGCTCGGTCGTCTTGGGCGAGGAACTGGGACGCGCCGGCCTGTCGGGCTTTGCCGTCTCGACGCTGGTCCACACCGACATGGCCTCGCCGCACCTCGCGCGGTACGGCACGCCCGAGCAGAAGGCCCGCTACATGCCCGCGATCATCGCTGGCGAGATGGTCACGGCCATCGGCGTGACCGAGCCCGGCGCCGGCTCGGATGTCGCATCGCTCCGCACTCGCGCCGAGCGGCGCGGCAATGGCTGGCTGCTGAACGGCGCCAAGATGTTCATCACCAATGGTGTGCTGGCCGACCTCTACTTCATCGCCGCGCGCACCGATCCGGACGCGAAGCCCTCGCGCGGGCTGTCGATCTTCATCGTCGAGAAAGGCACGCCCGGTTTCAGCGTGGCCGCCAAGCTCGACAAGATGGGCTGGCGCTGCTCGGACACGGCCGAGCTGGCCTTCGAGGACGTCGAGCTGACGGCAGAGGCGCTGCTCGGGACGGAGGGACGCGGCTTCTACCAGATCATGGACAACTTCCAGAACGAGCGCCTGGTCGCCGGGGCCATGATGACCGGCGAGGCGGAGCGGGCGCTCGAGATCACGCTCGACCATGTGCGCCAGCGCCAGGCTTTCGGCGGCACGCTCTGGGACAAGCAGGTGGTGCGCCACAAGCTCGCCGACTGCGCCATGCGCGCGGAGGCGCTGAAGCGGATGACGCACCATGTCGCCTGGGCGGACGCGCAGGGCCGCGACTGCGTCCGCGAGGTCTCGATGCTCAAGGCCTTCGCGGCGGAGGTCGTCCAGAAGGTCGTCTGGGAGTGCCTGCAGCTGCACGGCGGCAGCGGCTACATGCGCGGCATGGAGATCGAGCGCCTCTACCGGGACGTGCGCGTCCATGCCATCGGCGGCGGCGCGACCGAGGTGATGCTGGAAGAGGTCGCCAAGCGGCTCTGACCACACCGCCCCGACGACGGCCTCGGTGACGATGCGGGCGAGGCAGAGCAAATAGAATCAGTCGCTTACTTCAGACGTTCGGCGTTTGTACCGCGCTGAT
The DNA here is from genome assembly GCA_963763245.1 of uncultured Bacillaceae bacterium. Classification (GTDB taxonomy): domain Bacteria; phylum Pseudomonadota; class Alphaproteobacteria; order Rhodobacterales; family Rhodobacteraceae; genus Thermohalobaculum. Next base: position 307,333 of record CAVXNU010000010.1, on the reverse strand, counting down.
ATGCGGCAGACTGTCGCATATCACGATTTGTGGTTGGTGTTGCCGTAAACAGGATGGCAATAAACAGGACTACAAAAAGTCGACCGACCAATCGGCGAGGGACACAGAGTGGCATATACGAAAATCGCGGCGATCACAGCCGCGTTGATGGCCGTTCATCTGATCGCAGCTCAGCCAGCCTCATCTCAGCCTTCTTTGGTGGTGGTCAAGGAAATCGTCGGGCAAGCCTCGTGGTATGGGGCGGATTTTCAGGGAAAGCCGACGGCGAGTGGCGAGCCATTCGACATGACCGAGCTGACGGCCGCGCACCCCACGCTGCCCTTCGGGACGCAGGTCCGCGTCATCAACCCGAGGAACGGCAGGTCGGTCGTGGTCCGGATCAACGACCGCGGACCATACAGCGGCCAGCGGGTCATCGACCTCTCGCGCACCGCCGCCGAACTCATCGGCATCAAGGCCAGGGGCGTCGGGCGCGTTCGCATCGAAGTGCTGAAGAGCACCTGATCCGAACGGCCGGCGCGCCGCTCAGGCCGCGACGAGCGACCACTGCCCTGCCAGCCGGCGCGCGAGGGCCTTCGGCTTTTCGATGAACAGGCTTGGCGCCCGTTGCAGGGCGTCGTTGCGCAGGGCGCGCGACCGCGAATGGGCGAGTCCCTCGATGGCACCAACCGCTTCCTCGAGATCCGAGCGGGCCCCTTCGAGCGACGTGATCCCGCCATCGATCTGGTCGCGCGCGACCGCGCGGACGGCGTCGACCAGCGGGACGCCCGGATCGAGCGTGTAGGACATCGCGGGCCCTCCTCGCCGCATCAACGGCGAGGGCGCCGCCTCGGTTCACCGGGTGATGGTCACTGCCCGCGCTCGTCCGAGAGCGCCTGCGGGCGCGCCTCGCGCGTCATGTGGTCGAGCACGGCATTCACGAAGCTGCTGACCTTGCCGGCGCCGAAGAAGGCCTGCGCAACGTCGAGGTACTCGCCGATGACGACGCGCGCCGGGATGTCCGGCCGGCCCGTGATCTCGGCGCCGGCCGCACGAAAGAGCGCCCGCAGGATCGAGTTGATGCGCCCCAGCGGCCACCCCTTGACGAGCGCCCGGTCGGTCAGCTGGTCGATCGCCGCCTGACGCGTGACGGCGCCCTCGACCGTCGCCCGGAAGTGCTCGGCATCCGCTGCCCTGTACTGGACGCCCTCGATCTCGGCGCCCAGGCGATGCTCGTCGAACTCGCGCACCACCGCCCGCCAGTCCGCGCCCGTCATCTCCATCTGGTAGAGCGCCTGCACGGCGGCCAGACGCGCGGCGGACCGGGCGAGTCGCCGGTCGCGATGGCTCGCACTCGTCGACATCAGGCGGTCCGCGTCAGGCCGGTCGGTCCGGCCAGCAGGAACTCGGCATCGTTCGGCGCGCGCCGTGGCGTGCCGTCTGGCGCAGGCGCGCGGAACCGCCGGGCGAGCGCGATCAGGTGCAGCGCCGCCGCCGCGGCGCCGCCGCCCTTGTCCTGGCCGCCCGCCGGCACCCCCGCGGCGCGGGCATGCGCCTGCTCCATGGTCTCGCAGGTCAGGATCCCGTTGCCGATGCAAAGCCCCTCGAGGCCCAGATGCATGAGCCCGCGCGAGGCGTCCGTGCTGACGATCTCGTAATGCGTCGTCTCGCCCCGGATGACGCAGCCGAGGGCCACGAAGCCTTCATAGGCGCCCGCCCGCGCGGCCAGCCGGATCGCCGGCGGGATCTCCAGCGCGCCCGGCACCTCCACCAACTCATGCCGGGCGCCGGCTGCGTCGAGCACGGCGCGCGCGCCCGCGATCAGGTCGGCGGCGATCGCCCGGTAAAAGGGCGCCGCCACGATCAGCAAGAGCGGCGGCGGGTCGAGATGGGGCAGGGGCACAGTGCCTTCGGTCGCGGTCATGGACGCCTCCGCTCGGGGATCGGGCGCGTGTCGAGGATCGTGATGTCGAAGCCCTCGAGGCCGACCACCTTGGGCGTCGGCGAGTTCGTCAGCAGGACCAGCTCGTGAATGCCGAGATTCGCCAGGATCTCGGCCCCGACGCCATATTGCCGCAGCTGCTTCGGCCCCGTGCCCAAGCCCGTGCCCAAGCCCGTGCCCAAGCCCGTGCCGCCGACCCGTGCGCGCAGCCGCTCGGAGACGGCGTTGGGCGAGGCATCGCGCAGGATCACGACCGCGCCCCGGCCCTCTTCGGCGATCGCCAGCATGGCGTTCGGCACCTGCCGCCAGCGGTCCTCGTTCAGGCACAGAACGTCCTCGAGCGGGTCGAGCACGTGCATGCGCACCAGCACGGGCCGGCCATCGTCGACCTCGCCCTTGGTCAGCGCGTAGTGCTCCATCCGCCCGGGCTCGTCGTGAAAGACGCGCAAGCGCCATTCGCCGCCGAAGACCGAGGTGATCGTCGCGCTCTCGGTCTCGCGGATCAGGTTGTCGTGCTTGCGGCGATAGGCGATCAGGTCCGAGATCGTGCCGATCTTCAGCGCATGCCGCTGCGCGAAGGCGACGAGATCCGGCAGGCGCGCCATGCTGCCGTCCTCGTTCATGATCTCGCAGATCACGCCCGAGGCGTTCATTCCGGCCAGGCGCGCGATGTCGACCGCGGCCTCGGTGTGCCCGGCACGGACCAGCACGCCGCCGTCCCGGGCGCGCAGCGGAAAGACATGGCCGGGCGTCACGATATCGGCAGGGGCAGAGTTGGGGTCGATGGCGACCGCAATGGTGCGCGCGCGGTCATGCGCCGAGATCCCGGTCGTCACCCCTTCGCGCGCCTCGATCGAGACGGTGAAGGCGGTCTCGTGCCGCGACTGGTTTGTGCGCGCCATCAGCGGCAGTCCCAGCCGGTCGATGCGCTCGCCGGGCAGAGCGAGGCAAATCAGGCCGCGGCCATGCGTCGCCATGAAGTTGACGACGTTGGGCGTCGCCATCTGCGCCGGAATGACGAGGTCGCCCTCGTTCTCGCGCTCCTCATGATCGATCAGGATGAAGATGCGCCCATTGCGCGCCTCGTCGATGATCTCGGCGACGGACGAGATGGCGTCTGTGTATTCGGTGTCGTGCATGCGCGGGCCCCGGTCTCGCCGCGCGAGATAACGCGCGCGGGCCCCGATTGCCAGAGGCGAGCCATCGATCAGGGCCGCTGCAATCGCCCGTTGATCCAGATCATGTCCGCCCTGGTGTCGGACGGGCAGGACTGAGGGCGAGCAGACCGGGAGAACAGAATGCGCCTTCTCATCGCCGCCGCGGCAGCCTTCGTCCTGCAGGCAGCCACATCCGCGGCGCAGGATTTGCCGGGCGACCCGGCGGCAGGCCTGAATTACGCCCGGGCGATCTGCGCTGATTGCCACGATGTCGAGCGCGAATGGGACGAGATCGCGGCCTTTTACGGGCCTCCCTTCGTCGACATCGCGGCCCTGCCGTCTACCACCGAGATGAGCCTGAAGGCGTTCCTGCGCACTCCCCACGAGAACATGCCGAACCTGATCCTCTCGGACGAGGACCGCGACAATATCATCTCGTACATCCTCAGCCTGAAGCAGCCGGAGTGACCGCCGGCCGAAGGCGCCGCCCATAGCGCACGCCGTCGATTCCGAAGATGTGGATCGGCCCCTCGAGGGCAAATCCGCAGCGCGCATGACGGCGATCGACGCGGTGTTCCGGGGCATCGCCAGCGCGACGAGGTAATCGAGCCCCAGCCGGTCGCGGGCAAAGTCCACCGCGGCGCGTCCGCCCTCCGTGGCGAAGCCCTGGCCCCAGCAAGGCCGCTCGAACAGATAGAGAAGCTCGGTCTCGCCGATCTCTGGCAGATGGCGCAGCCCCAGATGGCCGATCAGCCGCCCGTCGCGCTCGACCGCCCAGGGCGCGTAGCCGCCATCCGCCCAGGCGCCGGCGCCCCAGGCCTCGATCGTCCGCCGCGCCCGCTCCGGCGCCTCGGCCGCCGCCGCGGTGCCGCCCGGCAGGAAGCGCGCCGTCTCGGGGTCGGCGCGGATCGCCGTGTAGGCAGGGAGGTCGTCGGGCCGGAAGGGGCGCAGCAGCAACCGCGCCGTCCGCAGCGTCCCAGGCAGCTCGGTCATGCCGTCTGGCCAAGCCTCGCGACATAGCGCGCCAGCGTATCGACCTCGAGGTTGACCCGGCTGCCTTCGCCGGCCGCGGACAGGCTCGTCACCTCCCAGGTGTGCGGGATGATGTTGACGCCAAAGCGTGTCGTGCCGCCTTGGTCGGCCACGTCGTTGACCGTCAGCGAGATGCCGTCGAGGGCGATCGACCCCTTGGGCGCGATGAAGCGGCCGAGCGACCCGGCGGCCTCGATGGTGATGCGGCGCGACCCGCCTTCGGGCCGGATGGCGACGATCTCGCCCGTGCCGTCCACATGGCCCGAGACGATGTGCCCGCCGAGCTCGTCGCCGACCCGCAACGAAGGCTCGAGATTGACCAGCGTGCCCTCGGCCCACTCGCCCAGCGTCGTCTTCGAGCGCGTCTCGGCCGAGGCGTCGACCTCGAACCAGCTGCCGGACCCGTCGCTGCCGCGCGCCACCACGGTCAGGCAGACGCCCGAGCAGGCGATCGAGGCGCCGATCTCGATCGATGCGGCCGGGCGCGCGCAAGCGATGCGGATCCGCGTGTCGCCGGACTGGCTGATCCGCAGCACGCGGCCGACCTCTCGGACGATTCCTGTGAACATCGCTCGGGATCCTCTCGGGCTCTGCCCCGGTTTAGTGGCAGCGCCTGGCCTCGACAAGGCGTCAGCCGGCGCGCCACCAGCTCAGCGCGTCGCCGCCCACCCTCTCGATTCGGTCGAGATGAAAGCCGGGTGCCTGCGCCAGCCGCTCGAGGCCAAAGCCATGCACCGCGGCGACGCCGTCGCCGCCGAAGGCCATCCCGGCCGTGAAGAGCGCCACCTCGTCGACCAGCCGGGCGGCCAGCAGGCTGGCGGCGAGCCGGCCGCCGCCCTCGCACAAAAGACGCGTGATGCCGCGCTCGGCCAGCAGTGCGAGCACCGCCGGCATCGACATGACGCCCTCCTCCGTCGCGGCCTCGATCGGCACGGCGCCCAGATCCTCCAGCGCCGCGCGCCGCTCGGGGTCGGCCCCCGCCCGGTGCAGGACCCAGAGGGGCTGCTCCTGCGCCGTGCGCACGAGACGCCCGGTCAGCGGCAGCGATAGCCCACTGTCGGCCACGATGCGAACCGGCCGGCGCTCGCCCAGGCCGAGGTCGCGCACGTCCAGCATCGGATCGTCGGCGCGCGCCGTGCCCGCGCCGATCAGCACCGCGTCATGGCTGGCGCGCAGCATGTGCACGCGCCGCCGCGCCGCGGGCCCGGTGATCCAACGGCTTTCGCCCGCCTGCGTGGCGATGCGGCCGTCGAGTGTGGCGGCGAGCTTCAGCAGCACGTGCGGGCGGCCGCGCTCCAGTCGCGAGATGAAGCCGGCGTTGACGCGTCGGGCCTCGTCCGCCAGGACGCCGAGCCGTACCTTGACGCCGGCCGCCTGCAGAGCCTCGACGCCGCGGCCCGAGACGCGCGGGTCGGGATCGATCATCGGGCAGACGACGCGGCCGATGCCCGCCTCGATCAGCGCCCCGGTGCAGGGCGGTGTGCGGCCGTGATGGGCACAGGGCTCGAGAGAGACATAGGCCGTCGCGCCGCGCAGCGCAGCGGCGCCGTAGCGCTCGCGCGCCATGTCCAGCGCTGTCGTCTCGGAATGCGGCCGCCCGCCGGGCGCCGTCGCGCCGCGGCCCAGGACCCGTTCATCCTTTACGAGGATAGTGCCGACCGCGGGGTTGGGCCAGGTTCGGCCCAGGCTGCGCTGGGCGAGGGCGAGGGCGCCCTGCATCCAGCGCTCGTCCTCCATTCAGCCTTCTTCCACCGCGGCGCGGGGGCGCAGCTCGGAGACGAAGTCCTCGAAGTCGCCCGCTGCCTGAAAGTTCCGATAGACGCTGGCGAAGCGGACGTAGGCCACCGTGTCGATGCGGGCGAGCGCGTCCATGACGATCTCGCCGATCTGCTGCGACTGGATGTCGGTCTCGCCCGTGCTCTCGAGCCGGCGTACGATGCCAGAGATCATCTGCTCGACCCGCTCGGGCTCGACCGGGCGTTTCTGCAGCGCGATGCGGATCGAGCGGGCGAGCTTGTCGCGGTCGAAATCCTCGCGCCGCCCGCTTTTCTTGATGACGACCAGGTCGCGCAGCTGCACGCGCTCGTAGGTGGTGAACCGGCCGCCGCACGCCGGGCAGTACCGTCGCCTCCTGATCGCCACATGGTCCTCGGCGGGTCGCGAATTTTTCACCTGCGTGTCCGCGTTTCCGCAGAAGGGGCAGCGCATCCAGGGCCTCCGTCAATGCCGCGCGGCGCACAATAGCGGCAAGTCAAGCCGTTGTGTAGCCTTTCGCGCCAGTCCGCTAGATGTACGGTGCAGGACGGCGCGTCACGCAACGTCAACAGCGCGTGACGGCCGGCTGCAGGCCGTTCGAGCAGCGGGTATCCTGGTCGCCGCCCACGGATCGTGGGGTGCTGCTCCGGGGAGGGGAGAGATGACGAGGATCGCAGGTATTCTGACAGGCGCTCTGCTGCTGGCCGCGGGCCAGGCCATGGCGGGCCCGGGCAGTGGTGCCTTCACCGGGCTCAACGGCCACAAGACGGCGGGCGGAGTTGAGGTCGCGCAGACGGACTCGGGCTGGGAAGTCCGGCTGCAGGACGATTTCAGCTTCGACGGCGCGCCCGATCCCCGGATCGGTTTCGGCACCGGCGGCAGCTTTGCCGACCGGACCGATTTCGAGCCGCTGCACGCCAATTCCGGCGCGCAGGTCTACAAGGTACCGGTCGGCGTCGATCCCTCGCAGTACGACGAGGTCTATGTCTGGTGCCGGCAGTTCTCGGTCCCTCTCGGGGTCGCCAAGATCGACTAAGCGCGGAACGTCCGCAAACGCACCGAAGCTTCGGGACGAATGCCGCGCTAAAGACGGGGCGAGCCTCGGCTTGCCTCGCCGAGCCGCTGCTTTAGCTCAACCGAGGGTCACTGAGAGGAGTAAGCGCATCGGCGGGCGGTCCGGGATTTCAAGGGGCGAGCTGCTGAAGGCGGTCGAGCAGGCAACGGACGGGCACGGCCGGCATAGGCAGGCGGGCGGCGGATCCCGCTCGGACCTGCAGGGATTGAGCAAGGGCCAGCTTTACGACCGCGCCCAAGGAGCGGGGCGTCGAAGGGCGCTCGAAGATGGGCAAGGACGAGCTGGTGCGGGCCCTGCGGACGGAAGCACAGCAGGAGGCAGTGGTGGACGAGGACGACAGGAAGGCGACGCGCGACGACTTCCGCGACGCCGTCAACATGAGCCCCAAGGAGCTCGAGGACTGGCTGGCGACGGAGCAGAGCCAGGAGGTCGGCTGGACGCGCGATGGCCAGTCCGAGGCAACCGGGCACAAATCGGGCCGGCAGATCGTCGAGATCAAGCGCAAGAAGGTGGCCGACCTGACCGACGAGGACTACGCGCACATGCGCAAGGTCGTGGGCTATGTCCACCGGCACATGGCGCAGCGGCCGTCGGGCGACGTCAGTCGAGACGCGCTGGCGCTACAGCCTGATGAACTGGGGCCACGACCCGCTGAAGTGAGGGTGGGCGCACCGCCCACCCTATGATCGGGCCTAGATGGACGGCGCGCCTGTCATCCGGTGCAGCCGCTGGGCGGCCGCCGGGTCGAGGCGGAGCGCGCTCGCCAGCCGGCGGAAGTAGTCGCGCTCGGCGTCGGTATCGATGTCGACCGCCATGAGCGCCGCGAGGTAGATCTGCATGGCGACCTCGGGGCGCGACACGGCGCGGCCGATCTCGTCCACGCTGACCGGGCGGGCGAGCTCCTGCTGCACGGTGCGCCGCTCTTCCTCGGTCACGTCGTCGTTGCCCATCCGGCCGAGGATCTTGTCCAGCTCGGGCCCGGTGATGCGGCCGTCGACCTGGGCGGCGCCGATCATGGCCTGCAGCATCAGGCGCTCGGTCCGCGGCTCGGTCATTGCCTTAACCTGGTCGGGCGTCGGCTTGGGCGCGCCGGAGGTGTGGGCGCCGGGCATCGGCTGGCCGGCGTCGACAGATCCCGGGCTAGATCCCGCGCCAGACCCTGAGCCAGATCCTGGCGCCGCAGCGCCGCCCGACTGCGCCTGGTATTCGCGCCACGCATTGAGCGCCAGCGTGCCGAGGATGGCCATCGCGCCGCCCTTGGCCGCGCCGCCAACTCCGCGCCCGAGAAGGGCGCCCGCCAGCGCGCCGAGCCCGCCGATCTGGCCGCCGCTCATGCCGCCGGCCTGGGGCTTGCTGAGGAAGTCCCGCGCCATCTCGGAGAAGTTTCCCATCGAGCCTGCCCCGCCGCCTGGGCCGCCCGCACCGCCCCCCAGACCGCCCGGCCCGCCCCGCGCCGCCGAGCAGCGAGCCGAGCAGGTCCTCGATGCCGCCGCTGCGCTCGGCGTTCTGGGCGCCGGTCCGCAGCCGCTGATGCGACTGGCTGGCCATGCCCTGCTGCAAAAGTCCGTCGATGATGCTTCCATAGCTCATTGAATTCCTCCCGTCTTTGACGCGCCCCGCACTTGGGCAGAAGGAAACCACGACATCGCGATCGGCCAGGTCCGCCCGTGCACGCTGCGGGCTCGGGCCGCCCCGGCCAAGCCCGCTCTCGCTTCGGCGACGTTTCGGATGCCCCGGCGCGTCCGGAGCCCCTTTCCCTGGCCACCGGCCTCAGTGACGATAGATCGGGAAGCGCCGGCAGAGCTCGGCGACGCGCTCGGCGACAGCCGACTCGACCGCGCCGTTGTTCTCGCCGTTCTTTGCCAGTCCCTCGACCACCTCGACGATCATCTGGCCGACCTGGCGGAATTCGTCGGCGCCGAAGCCGCGCGTCGTGCCGGCCGGCGAGCCGAGGCGGATGCCCGAGGTCACCATCGGCTTTTCCGGGTCGAAGGGGATGCCGTTCTTGTTGCAGGTGATCTTGGCCCGCCCCAGCGCCTTTTCGGCGGCGACACCCGTTACCTTCATCGGCCGCAGGTCGACCAGCACGACATGCGTGTCCGTGCCGCCGGTGACGCAGGCGAGCCCGCCCTCGATCAGCGTCTCGGCCAGCACGCGGGCGTTCTCGACCACGGCCGCCGAATAGGCGCGGAACTCGGGCCGCAGCGCCTCGCCGAAGGCGACGGCCTTGGCGGCGATGACATGCATCAGCGGCCCGCCCTGCAGCCCCGGGAAGACGGCCGAGTTGATCTTCTTGGCGATGTCCTCGTCATTGGTCAGCACCATGCCGCCGCGGGGCCCGCGCAGCGTCTTGTGCGTGGTGGTCGTGGCGATGTGGCAATGGTCGAGCGGGTTGGGATGGGCGCCGCCGGCGACCAGACCCGCGAAATGCGCCATGTCGACGTGGAAGACGGCGCCGACGCCATCGGCGATCTGCCGGAAGCGGGCGAAGTCGATCTGGCGCGGGATGGCCGAGCCGCCGGCGATGATCAGCTTCGGCCTGTGCTCCTCGGCCAGCCTGGCCACCTGCTCGTAATCGATGCGGTTCGTGTCGCGGGTCACGCCGTACTGCACGGCGTTGAACCATTTGCCCGACTGGTTGACCTTGGCGCCGTGCGTCAGGTGCCCGCCGCTGGCCAGCTCCATGCCCAGGATCGTGTCGCCCGGCTGCAGCAGCGCCTGGTTGACCGCCTGGTTGGCCTGGGCGCCCGAGTGCGGCTGCACGTTGGCGAAGCGGCACGAGAAGAGCTGGCAGGCGCGGTCGATGGCCAGCTGCTCGGCGACGTCGACATACTGGCAGCCGCCGTAATAGCGCCGGCCGGGATAGCCCTCGGCGTATTTGTTGGTCAGCACCGATCCCTGCGCCTCGAGCACCGCGCGGCTGACGATGTTCTCGGACGCGATCAGCTCGATCTCGTCCTGCTGGCGGTGCAGCTCGTCGGCGACGGCGGCGGCGAGCTCGGGGTCGCGCTCGGCCAATGTTTCGGTGAAGAATCCGCGATCGCGGGTTGCGGCATCCATGATGTTCCTCCCTCCGGCTGGAGCGCCTGACGTTGCGGCACGCTCTAGCACGATTATAGGGCGCGGCCAGTAGGGCGCATCGCGTATGCGGCCGTTTGCCCTCGGTTGGCGGCGTGGCTATGATCCGGGCGCCGGTCGGGGAGGGGAGCTGCGCCGATGCAGAAGATCTGTGTCCTGGGCAGCCAGACGCCCGATGCCCAGGCGGCGGTCCAGGACCTGCGCCAGCGGTATGGCCATGTGCCGCCGGACGAGGCCGAGGTCATCGTGGCGCTCGGCGGCGACGGCTTCATGCTGCAGACGCTGCACGCGGTCATGGACCTGAACGTGCCGGTCTATGGCATGAACCGCGGCAGCGTCGGTTTTCTGATGAACGACTATGCCGATGCCGACCTGCCCGAGAAGCTGGCGCATGCTCGGTCGGCCATCATCAACCCGCTGCGGATGGTCGCGACCGACGCCATGGAGCGCAAGCACGTGGCGCTGGCCATCAACGAGGTGGCGCTGTTCCGCCAGACGCACCAGGCGGCGAAGATCCGCGTCGTCGTCGACGACATGGTGATGCTGGACGAGCTGATCTGCGACGGCATCCTGGCGGCGACGCCGGCGGGCTCGACCGCCTATAACCTCAGCGCGCATGGGCCGATCCTGCCGATCCGCTCCAAGATGATGGCGCTGACGCCGATCTCGGCCTTCCGGCCGCGGCGCTGGCGCGGGGCGATCCTGATGCTCGAGAACCGGATCGAGTTCCGGGTGCTCGAGCAGCAGAAGCGGCCGATCGCGGCGACCGCCGACCATTTCGAGGTGCGCGACGTCGCCCGCGTCGACGTGGCCATGGCCCCCGAGGTCGAGCTGCGCCTGCTCTACGACCCCGGACAGGGGCTGGAGGAGCGACTTTTGCGCGAGCAGTTCACGGTCTGAGCCCATCTTTCTTGACGTTAGCCGTCGCGTGCGCGCACGTTCGGCGCGAGGGCGGAGGGTTGTAGTTGACCGTTAACGAGCAAATGCGGTGGTGGGGCGTCGGCTTGCTGCTCTTCATCGTGCTGCTCTGGCTCTTGTCGGACGCGCTTCTGCCGTTCGTGCTGGGCGCTGCGATCGCCTATTTGACGGACCCTCTGGCCGACTGGCTCGAGAGGCATGGGCTGGGCCGGGTCCTGGCGACGGTCGTCATCACGATCGGCTCGCTCGGGCTCGTCGTGCTGGCGATCCTGCTGCTGGTGCCTCTGCTGGTCGAGCAGCTGCGCCAGCTGATCGCCGTGCTGCCGGTGTGGGTCGACCGCGCCCGCGAGCTGGCGGTGCAGTGGATCCACGATGTGCCGGGCGAGAGCACGATGCTGAACCGCGCGCTCGGCGACCTGCGCGACACCGCCCAGAGCTGGGGCGGCGAGGTGCTCAAGCGCGTCTGGTCGGGCGGGATCGCGGTCGTCAACTTTCTCGCTGTCGTGCTGGTGACGCCGGTCGTGGCCTTTTACCTCCTGCTCGACTGGGACCGGGTCGTCGCCAGCATCGACAGCTACCTGCCGCGCCCGCACCGCGCATCGATCCACAGGATCGCGCGCGACCTCGACCGGGTGCTGGCCGGCTTCGTGCGCGGCCAGCTGACCGTCTGCCTGATCCTCGGCACCTTCTACGCCGTCGCGCTGATGGCGGTCGGGTTGAATTTCGGGCTGCTGATCGGGGTCTTCGCCGGGCTGATCAGCTTCATCCCCTTCGTCGGCTCGATCCTCGGCGGCACGCTGTCGATCGGCGTGGCTCTGGCGCAATTCTGGGGCGATTGGATCTGGATCGCCGTCGTCGCGCTGATCTTCGTCGGCGGGCAGGCGATCGAGGGCAATTTCCTGACGCCGAAGCTGGTCGGCGACAAGGTCGGGCTGCACCCTGTCTGGCTGATGTTCGCGCTGTCGGCCTTCGGCGTTCTCTTCGGCTTCGTCGGGCTCTTGGTCGCGGTTCCGGCCGCCGCGGCCATCGGCGTGATCGGCCGGTTCCTGCTGGAACGCTACCGCGAGGGGCCGCTCTATCAGGGCGCGGCGGCCGAGGAACGCCGGCCGGAACTGACGGGGCGCGAGCCATGAGCGGCCGGCGCCAACTCGCCTTCGACCTCGTCTACCGGCCGGACCTCGCGGCCGAGGAGTTCCTGCTGTCGGACTGCAATCGCACGGCCTGGGCCGCGATCGAGGGGTGGCAGCGCTGGCCCGACCGGCGCCTGGCGCTGATCGGGCCCGAGGGATCGGGCAAGACGCACCTGGCGGCCATCTGGGGACAGCGCGCCGGCGCGGTCCGCCTGCATGCCGCCGAGCTGACCGAGGCGCGCCTGCGCCGGCTGATGGAGGCGCCGGCCGTCATCGTCGAGAACGTCGACCGGGTGGCCCTGCTGCCGGCGACCGTGCGCCAGGCGATCGAGACGCAGCTCTTCCACCTGATGAACTTCACGGCGGCCGAGGGGGTGCCGCTGCTGCTGACCGGGCGCACGGCGGCGGGTCACTGGCGGATCGAGCAGCCGGACCTCGCCTCGCGCGTCGCCGCCATGCCGCAGGTGACGATCATGCCGCCCGACGACGCACTACTGTCACGCCTGCTGCATAAGCTCTTCCGCGACCGCCGTCAGGAGGTGGGCGACGATCTGATCGAGTTTCTGCTCAAGCGGATGGAGCGATCCTCCGCCGCTGCCCGCGAGCTGGTCGCGGCGCTCGACCACAAGGCCCTGGCCGAGCGGCGGCGCATCACGCGTCCCCTTGCGATCGAGCTGTTCGCAGCGCAGATGGGCGGAGGCGGCCGCGGCGGTGACGAAGGGGAAAAAGGGTGAGCATGCGCGCTGATTTTCTCAACACCGCGACGACTGGTGTCCCGGAGGGGCGTGTCGTCCGTGTCGACGCAGCGTCACCCGATCGCTTCTTCAACCGCGAGTTGAGTTGGCTCGCCTTCAACTGGCGCGTGCTGGAGGAGGCCGACAATCCGCGCAACCCGCTGCTCGAGCGCGTCAAGTTCCTGTCGATCTCGGGCTCCAACCTCGACGAATTCTACAATGTGCGCGTCGCCGGCCTGCGCGCCCAGATGCGCGCGGGCGTCGAGCAGCGCTCGCTGGACGGCCGCTCGCCGGCCCAGCAGCTGGCGCTGATCGATGAGGAGGCCATGCGGCTGCAGAAGGCGCAGCAGGCCACCTGGGACGAGCTGCAGGCGCTGCTCGGCGAGAACGGCATCTTCGTCATCGGCCGCGGCGGGCTGACGCCCGAGGACCGCAAGCGGCTCGACGAGCACTTCATGGAACAGGTGTTCCCGATGCTGACGCCGATGGCGGTCGATCCGGCGCACCCGTTCCCGTTCATCCCGAACATGGGGCTGGCGCTCGGCCTGCAGATGACGCGCGTGCGCGACGGCGAGCCGCTGATCGCGCTGTTGCTCGTGCCGCCGCAGCTCGACCGCTACCTGCGCCTCGCCGACGGCCCCGACGGCGCGATCCGCTTCCTGCCGATGGAGGAGCTGCTCGAGGTCTATCTCGACCAGCTTTTCCCCGGCTACGAGGCGCATGGCCGGTGCATCTTCCGCGTGCTGCGCGACAGCGACCTCGAGGTCGAGGAAGAGGCCGAGGACCTGATGCGCGAGTTCGAGACGGCGCTGAAGCGCCGTCGCAAGGGCCGCGCCATCCGGCTGAAGCTGAACGCCGACGCGCCGGACGAGCTGAAGCGGCTGATCGCCGCCCGGCTCGAGGTCGGCCGCGACGAGCTGATCGAGGTGGACGGCGTCGTCGGCATCGGCGACCTGCGGCTGCTGGTCGTCGACGATCGCCCCGAGCTGATGTGGAAGCCCTATCTGCCCCGCCTGCCCGAGCGGGTGCGCGACCATGACGGCGACATCTTCGCCGCCATCCGCCAGAAGGACATGCTGCTGCACCACCCTTACGAGAGCTTCGAGGTGGTGGTGCAGTTCCTGCAGCAGGCCGCCCGCGACCCCAACGTGGTCGCGATCAAGCAGACGCTCTACCGCACCTCGAAGGACAGCCCGATCGTCAGGGCGCTCTGCGAGGCGGCGGAGGAGGGCAAGTCCGTCACGGCGCTGGTCGAGCTCAAGGCGCGCTTCGACGAGGCCGCCAACATCCAGCTCGCCCGCCAGCTCGAGCGCGCCGGCGCCCAGGTCGTCTTCGGCTTCGTCGACTGGAAGACGCACGCCAAGATGTCGCTGGTGGTGCGCCGCGAGGCGGGCGAGCTCGTCTCGTATGCGCATTTCGGGACGGGCAACTACCATCCGATCACGGCCAAGTTCTACACGGACCTGTCGCTCTTTACCTGCAACCGGGCCTATGGCTATGACGCGGCCAAGATCTTCAACTACATCACCGGCTATGCCGAGCCGAGCGGGCTGCAGCTCGTGCATGTGGCGCCCCTCTACCTCAAGAAGCAGCTGCTCGACTGCCTCGAGGCCGAATGCGCGCACGCCAGGGCCGGCCGACCGGCGCATCTCTGGGCCAAGCTGAACTCGCTGATCGAGGGCGACATCATCGACGCGCTCTATCGCGCAAGCCAGGCGGGCGTGCGCATCGACCTGGTCGTGCGCGGCATCTGCGGGCTTCGGCCCGGCATCCCGGGGATGAGCGACAACATCCGGGTGAAGTCGATCGTCGGCCGCTTTCTCGAGCACGGCCGCGTCGTCTGCTTCGGCAACGGCCATGGCCTGCCCTCGGAGGGCGCGCGCGTCTTCATCAGCTCGGCCGACTGGATGGATCGCAACCTCAACCGCCGAGTTGAGACGCTGGTCGAGGTCATCAATCCTACCGTGCATGCGCAGATCATCGACCAGATCATGGCCGCCAACCTGCGCGACGAGGCGCAGAGCTGGGTGCTGATGCCAGACGGGTCTTATGTGCGCGCCGAGGGCGCGCCGGGCGAGGAGCTGTTCAGCTGTCACGACTTCTTCATGCGCTATCCCTCGCTCTCGGGCCGCGGCCGCAGCGGCGCCGAGGACGCGCCGCGCCTGACGCGCGTCGCCGAGGCGGCGGAGTAGGCGTGCCGGCCGCGGCGGCAGGGGGGGCGGTCCGCTGAGCGATCAGCAGATCCGGGCGAAGCCGCGCGCCCGCGCCGGTGCCTGGGCGAGACAGGGCGATCTCTTCGCCGGCGAGCCGCGCTCATTCGCCCTGCCGCGCCCGGACGACGCCCGGATCGGCGTCGTCGACGTCGGCTCGAACTCGGTCCGCATGGTGGTCTTCGAGGGCGGCCGCCGCTGCCCGGCCATGGTCTTCAACGAAAAGATCATGTGCGGGCTCGGTGCCGAGCTCGGCGAGACGGGGCGGCTCAGCGCCAAGGGCCGCGAGCGCGCCATGCGGGCGCTGACCCGCTTCGTGACGCTGGCGCCGGGCCTGCGCGTCGGCGCGCTCGCGGCGGTCGCCACCGCCGCCGTGCGCGAGGCGGCCGATGGCCGCGAGTTTCGCGACGAGGTTGCGCGCGAGACCGGCATCCGCCTGCAGATCGCGACGGGCGAGGACGAGGCGCGGCTGGCGGCGCAGGGCGTGCTGTTCGGCAATCCGGCGGCGCGCGGGCTGGTCGTCGATCTCGGCGGCGCCTCGATGGAGCTCTGCCCCGTCGGGCGCGACCGGACGGGGCGCGGCGTGACGACCCCGCTCGGGCCGCAGCGGCTCGGCAATCTCGGCAAGGGCACCGACAAGGCGCGCGCGCTGATCGACCGGCATCTGGCGCCGCTCGTCACGGAGTTCGCGCGCAACACCCAGCGGCTCTACCTCGTCGGCGGCGCCTGGCGCACGCTGGGCCGGATCGAGATCCACCGCACGGGCCATCCGCTGCTGGTGCTGCACGAGCACGTCTTCTCGCCCGAGGACGGCCATCTCGTGGCGCGCTGGATCCTCGGCAGCGACGCCGCCACGCTGGCGGGGATCCCTGGCGTCTCGTCCGACCGCGTGGCGACGCTGCCGCATGCCGCGCTGCTGCTCGAGGCGCTGATCGATCATTTCGCGCCCGAGGAGATCATGCTCTCGGGCTTCGGCCTGCGCGAGGGGCTGGCCTGGGAGTACCTGCCGGCGCACATCCGCCGACAGGACCCGCTGATCTCGACCTTCGCCGGCCACGAGCGCACGCGCGCCCGCGCGCCGGGCTTCGGCGTCGAGCTCGCCGACTGGCTGCTCGGCGCGCTGCCGGCCCGCGACGCGGAGGAGGAGCGGCTGATCCGCGCCGCCTGCCACCTGGCGGATGTCAGCTGGCGAACGCACCCCGACTATCGCGACCAGGCCTGTGTCGAGGTCGTGACCCGCAACAACGTCTCGAGCATCGGCCACGCCGGGCGCGCATTCATGGCGGCGGCGCTGCTGGCGCGCTATCGCGGCCCGAAGCGGCTCGAGGACGAGCCGATCCTGCTGCTGCTCTCGCCCGAGGCGGCCGAGCGGGCGGCCCGCGTCGGCGCGCTGATGCGCCTCGGCTGCACGCTGTCGGGCGCCACGCCCGGCTTCCTGCCGCTCTGCCCGGCGACGCTGTCCAAGGACGCGCTGCGCCTCGCGCCAGCGCCCGAGGCGCTGCCCCTGATGGGCGAGGAAGTGGAAAAGCGCCTCGGCCAGGCGGCGAAGGCGTTCGGGGTCGAGCCGGCGGTGACGGTGGGCTGACGGTGGGTTGATCGACCCGGCGTGCGACGCCGCGCGCCGCGACCTTCGGTGCCCCGCTTGCCCCGCCCCCGCTTTGCCCCTACACCACGGCGCGCGAGCCGCCCGGAGACCCGCGATGCGCCTGACCCGCTACTTCCTGCCCGTGCTGAAGGAGACGCCGGCCGAGGCGCAGATCGTCTCGCACCGCCTGATGCTGCGCGCCGGCATGATCCGGCAGGCCAGCGCCGGCATCTATTCCTGGCTGCCGCTCGGCTACAAGGCGCTGCGCCGCATCGAGCAGATCGTGCACGAGGAGCAGCAGCGCGCCGGCGCCATCCCGATGCTGATGCCGACGATCCAGTCGGCCGATCTCTGGCGCGAAGTCGGGCCGCTATGACGACTACGGCGCCGAGATGCTGCGCATCAGGGACCGGCACGAGCGCGACATGCTCTACGGCCCCACCAACGAGGAGATGATCACCGAGATCTTCCGCGCCTATTGCGGCAGCTATCGCGACGTGCCGAAGATGCTCTACCACATCCAGTGGAAGTTCCGCGACGAGGTGCGGCCCCGCTTCGGCGTCATGCGCGGGCGCGAGTTCCTGATGAAGGACGCCTACAGCTTCGACCTCGACCGCGACGGCGCGGTGCACAGCTACAACCAGCAGATGGCGGCCTACCTGCGCACCTACGAGCGCATGGGGCTGAGCGCCATCCCGATGCGGGCCGAGACGGGCCCGATCGGCGGCGACCTCTCCCACGAGTTCCTGGTGCTGGCCGAGACGGGCGAGTCCGAGGTGCACTACGACCGCGCGCATCGTCGAGAAGAAGCTCGGCCACCGCCGCATCGACTGGGACAGCCGCGACGAGCTGCAGGGCATCTTCGACGAGTGGACGGGCGCCTATGCCCGCACCGGCGACATGCACGACGCGGCCGCCTTCCACGCCCAGGTGCCGGAAGACCGTCGCGTCTCCGGCCGCGGCATCGAGGTCGGCCAGATCTTCTACTTCGGCACCAAGTATTCCGAGCCGCTGAAGGCGCTCGTCACCGCGCCGGACGGCGAGAAGGTGCCGGTGCACATGGGGCAGCTACGGCGTCGGCGTCAGCCGCCTCGTCGGCGCCATCATCGAGGCGAGCCACGACGAGAACGGCATCATCTGGCCCGAGGGCGTGGCGCCCTTCCAGGTCGGCCTCGTCAACCTGCGCCAGGGCGACAGCGCGTCCGACGCCGCCTGCGGCGAGATCCACTCCGAGCTGACCCGCTCGGGCCTCGAAGTGCTCTACGACGACCGCGACGCGCGTGCGGGCGACAAGTTCGCGACGATGGACCTGATCGGCTGCCCCTGGCGCATCACCGTCGGCCCGCGCGGCCTGCAGAAGGGCACCGTCGAGGTCACCTCGCGCCGCACCGGCGAAACCGAGGAGGTCAGCCCCCAGGCCGCCACCGACCGGATGCTGCAGATCTTCGGCGAGATCGCGTGACCTCACGCAAGGCGGCGTCCCACACCCCGTCATCGTCGGGCCCGACCGGGCGATCTCCCGCCCTCGCAGGAGATACCCCGCGAGCCGGGGCACGACGCTTGTTGCTGATGGCCGCCCCCAGCCGCCGGGCGCGCCCTGTCCCCTCCCCCCTCGGGGGGAGGGCTAGGGAGGGGGGCGCAGCTTGTTCTCCCGCCTCGAATGGATGATCGCCGGGCGCTATCTGCGCGCCAGGCGCAAGGAAGGCGCGATCTCGGTGATCGCCGGGTTCTCGCTGATCGGCATCCTGCTCGGCGTCGGCACGCTGATCGTCGTCATGTCGGTGATGAACGGCTTTCGCATCGAGCTGGTGAACCAGATCGTCGGCGCCCAGCCGCATGTCATCGCCTATGATCCGGGCGCAGGCGGCGTCACCGATTACGACGCGCTGGCCGAACGCCTCTCCACCGTGCCCGGCGTCACCGGCGCCGCGCCGCAGATGGAGCAGACGGTGATGATCTCGGCCCCGTCGGGCGAGGCCACCGGCGTGCTCCTGCGCGGGATGCGGCGCGAGGACCTGCCGCCCGCCATCGTCGACCCCGAATGGTCGGCGGGCAGCCTCGAGGACTACGCCGCCGGCATCACGGTCGGCGCGGGCGTCGCCGAGAAGCTGCGGCTCGAGGTCGGCGACATGCTCAGCGTCATCACCCCGCCCAACAAGACCACGCCCTTCGGCCGCATCCCGACGCGGCGCAGCTATCCCGTCAGCTACATCTTCCGCGTCGGCTACTACCCTTACGACAGCCAGCTCGTCTTCCTGCCGCTCGACGAGGCGCAGGGCCTGCTCAACGAGCGCGACACTGTCGACCGGATCGAGGTCCATGTCGCGCAGCCCGACGAGCTCGCCATCAACAATTCGGACCCGGTCAGCCAGGCGCTGGAGCGCGCGCTCGGCCGCCCGCTCGCCCTGTGGAACTGGAAGGCGCAGAACGGCGCCTTCATCGCCGCGCTCGATACCGAGCGGGCGGCGATGTTCGTCATCCTCTCGCTGATCATCCTGGTCGCCGCGCTCAACATCATCTCCGGCCTCATCATGCTGGTGAAGGAGAAGGGCCAGAACATCGGCATCATGCGCACCTTCGGGATGACGCGGGGCGCCATCCTGCGCGTCTTCTTCATCTGCGGCGCGTCGATCGGCGTGATCGGCACGCTGCTTGGCGTCGTCGCGGGCGTCCTTTTCGTGACCTACATCCGCGAGATCCAGGCGGCGATCGAGGCGGTGCTCGGCGTGCCGCTCTGGCCCGTCCAGGTGCGCGGCCTCAGCCAGATCCCGGCCGACATGCAGGCTGGGCGACGTGATCACGACCGCCGCCGTGGCGCTGGTGCTCTCGCTGTTGGCCACCTGGTATCCCGCCAGCCGTGCCGCCCGCATGGACCCCGTCGAGGCGCTTCGCTATGAGTGACGAGGCGCTGCGCCTCGCAAGCATCACGCGTCATTTCCGACAGGGCAAGAAGACGCTGGAGGTGCTGCGCGGCGTCGACCTCTCGGTCGCGCGGGGCGAGATCGTGGCGCTGGTCGCGCCCTCCGGCGCCGGCAAATCGACGCTGCTGCAGATCGCGGGCCTGCTCGACACCGCGACGGGCGGCACCGTCACGATCGAGGGCCGCGACCTCAGCACGCTCGGCGACGACGAGCGCACGCGGGCGCGGCGCGACCTGCTCGGCTTCGTCTACCAGTTCCACCATCTGCTGCCCGAGTTCTCGGCCGTCGAGAACGTCGCGATCCCCATGTGGGCGGCCGGCCGCCGCCGCGCCGAGGGGCTCGAGCGGGCAGGGGGGCTGCTCGACCGCGTCGGCCTGGCCGAGCGGCTCGGCCACCGCCCGGCCGAGCTCTCGGGCGGCGAGCAGCAGCGCGTCGCCATCTGCCGGGCGCTCGCCAACGAGCCCGCCGTGCTGCTGGCGGACGAGCCGACCGGCAATCTCGACCCCGAGACCAGCGGCCGCGTCTTCGACATGCTGCTGGAGCTGGTGCGCGAGACCGGCCTCGCGGCGCTGATCGCCACGCACAACCAAGAGCTTGCGGCACGCATGGACCGCGTGGTGAGACTGCACCAGGGCCGGGTGGTGGCCTGAGCGGGAGGAGGGGGATGGCCGGTCCCGGCCCATGCCGGCGGTTCGGGCGAGACCATCGCCGAGTGAGTAGGCGGTTCCTTGGCAGGGGTGTGTGCGAGCACGCTCCCCGATGACTCGGATCTCTGCGGTAGGGTGCTTGCTTGCACGCACCACGCGTCTCGTCACCCCGGCAGGGCGGCCGGCTTTCCGCCCGCCATCACGCAGAGCAGCTCGAACATGATCGTCGCGCCGTTCAGCGCCGTGATCCCGCCCTGGTCATAGGGCGGCGAGACCTCGACCATGTCCGCGCCGACGATGTCGAGGCCCGCCAGCCGGCGCACCATCCCTTGCGCCTCGCGCATGGTCAGCCCGCCCGCCTCGGGCGTGCCCGTGCCGGGCGCAAAGGCCGGGTCGAGGCTGTCGATGTCGAACGAGACATAGACCGGCCCGCCGCCGGCGATCTCGCGGGCCTCGTCGATGCAGGCGCGCCAGCCGCGCTCCTCGACCTCCTCGATGCGCATCACCCGCATCCCCGTCTCGTAGCTGAAGGCCTGCATGGCGAGGTGGAAGAGCGAGCCGCGGATGCCGATCTGCACGACGCGCTTGGGGTCCAGCAACCCCTCGTCGACGGCGATCTTGAAGGGCGCGCCGTGGTGGAACTTCGAGCCGAGATAGTTGTCGCCCGTGTCGCAATGGGCGTCGATGTGAATCATGCCGATGGGTTTTTCGGGCCGCAGCCCGCGCAGGATCGCCAGGCTGACCGAATGGTCGCCGCCGCAGGCCAGCATGCGGATGCCGGCGCCGCGCGCCCGGGCGAAGAAGCCCTCGATCTCGGCCAGCGCGCCTTCCAGCTCGTAGGGCCGCTGCACCCAGGCGTCGCCGATGTCGGCGATGCGCGCCGCCTCGAAGGGGCTCGCGCCGGTCGCCTGGTTGATCCGGCGCATCAGGCTCGACTGGTTGCGCACCTCGCGCGGCCCGTGCCGCGGCCCCGGCCGGTTCGTCACCCCGCCATCGTAGGGAACGCCGCAGACGCCGATCTCGGGCGGGTTCGTCTCGAACTCCTCCTGGTAGGGCAGGCGGAAGAAGGTGGCGAGCCCGGTATAGCGGGGCCGCTGCATCGGGTCGCCGAACTCGAGCGCTTCGCTGTCGGGCATGGGGCGGTGATCCTCGAGGCTGATGTCTTCGCCCATAGAGCACCCGGCTGCACGTCCAGGTAAAGATGTTCCGAAGATTGCCTTGCGTCTGGCGCACGGCGCCTATGCGCGGGGGGCGGTTGAAAGTTTTGTCAGTCTCGCTGACCTTTAGCGGCGAGGAAGCGCGCGGATCGGGTGAACCTCTGTCATAAGGAGCGACACCATGAATTCGACGACTTACGAGCAGGCTCATTTCCGCCCCGTCGACGTCTACCCCAAAGACGGTGAACGCCGCGGCATCGGCGAGGCATTCCTGGGCTGGCTGGCCCGCATCGGCGAGCGCTCGGCCATGGCGCGCCAGGCGGCCGCATATCGGCGCCTCAATGCGCTCGAGGACGCGCAGCTCGCCCGGATGGACATGAAGCGCACCGATCTTCTCGACCGCTGCTTCGGCTGGCGCGCCTACTACTGAGGCCGACCTGCGTTGCCGGCCCTGCGCTCGACGGGACAGCTTCGGCGCCCGTCGGGCGCGCGGGTCCCCGAGCGTTCTACGCCCCGCGAACGCAAGGCTAGGCAAGTCGCCCCGGCTGCGGCACTATCGACGGCGAAGGCTGTCGGGGGAGATCATGGCCGAGGGGCTCCACGAGCTCGTGCGCCGGTCGGACGAAGGCCGGGCGGTGCACGTCTTCGGGGTCACGCTGAAGATCCGCATCGCCTCGCGCGATACGGGCGGCGACTTCGCCGTCTGGGAAGAGTGGTCGCCGCCGCTGATCGGCCCGCCGCGCCACGTCCACCACTATGTCGACGAGGCGTTCCAGATCCTCGAGGGCCGCTACCGCGTCTGGTGCGACGCCCGCACCTATGACCTCGACCCCGGCGGCTTCGCCATGATCCCCAAGGGAATGCCGCACGCCTTCCTGTGCCTGGGGCCGGAACCTGGGCGGATGCTGACCACCGTCGTCCCCGGCGGGCTCGACGACTTCATGGTCGAGGTCGAGGCCAAGGGCTACCGCATCCCCGAAGACATGCAGCCGCTGATGGAGCTGGCGGCAAGCCACGGCCACGCCTTCATCGGACCGCCGCTCGACGCGTGATCCAGGCTGACCGCTGTCGAATTGGCTTTCGTCGCCACAACTTAGCGGCGCGCTGCGGCATGGTCGTGCTGGCGCTCGCGGGGCGGGGGCCGTAGGCTGCAGGCAAATGGCAGCTCCCCAATTCATCCATCTGCGCGTCCACTCGGCCTATTCGCTGCTCGAAGGGGCGATTCCCCTGAAGGCGCTGCCGGGCCTGGTCGCCGGCGCCGGCTTTCCGGCCGTCGCCGTCACCGACACGAACAATCTTTTCGGCGCGCTCGAATTCTCCGAGGGCGCCGTCAAGGCGGGCCTGCAGCCGATCATCGGCCTGCAGCTGGCGCTCGCCTACCTGCCGTCCGAGCCCGGCAAGAAGCCGCCCGAGCCCGCGCCGCTCGCGCTCTATGCCCAGAACGATGCCGGCTACCGCAACCTCATGGCGCTCTCGTCGGCCGCCTTCCTCGAGACGGATCTCGCGCGCACGCCGCAGGTCGGGCTCGAGCGCCTGGCCGAGCACGCCGAAGGCGTCATCTGCCTGACGGGCGGTCCCCGCGGGCCGCTCGGACAGCTGATCGCCGCCGGGCGCCCCGCCGCGCCGCTGGCCCGTCAGCTGGCCGAGCTTTTCCCCGACCGGCTCTATGTCGAGCTGCAGCGTCATGGCACGGGCGGTCGCTCGCGCACCGACCTCGAGGACGCGACCGAGCCCGGCCTCGTCCGGCTCGCCTACGAGCTCGACCTGCCGCTGGTGGCGACAAACGAGGTCTTTTACGCCACGCCGCAGATGGCCGAGGCGCACGACGCGTTCCGCTGCATCGGGCAGGGCGCCTATCTCAACCAGGCCGACCGCGACCGGCTCAGCCCCGAGCACCACCTCAAGTCCGAGGACGAGATGGTGGCGCGCTTCGCCGACCTGCCTGAGGCAACCGACAACACCGTCGAGATCGCCCGGCGCTGCGCCTACCGCCCGCGCGTCCGCGACCCGATCCTGCCGCGTTTCGCCGAGGACGAGGTGGACGAGTTGCGCGCCCAGGCACGCGAGGGGCTCGCCGCGCGGCTTGCGGTCATCCCGCACGCCGCCCCCGTCGAGGCCTACGAGAAGCGGCTCGACTTCGAGCTCGGCGTCATCGAGGCGATGGGCTTTCCCGGCTACTTCCTGATCGTCGCCGACTTCATCAAATGGGCCAAGGCGCATGACATCCCCGTCGGCCCGGGCCGCGGCTCGGGCGCCGGCTCGCTCGTCGCCTACGCGCTGACGATCACCGATTTGGATCCGCTGCGTTACGGCCTTCTCTTCGAGCGGTTTCTGAACCCCGAGCGCATCTCGATGCCGGATTTCGACATCGACTTCTGCCAGGATCGGCGCGAGGAGGTGATCCAGTACGTCCAGGGCAGATACGGCCGCGACCGCGTTGCCCAGATCATCACCTTCGGCCAGCTGCTGTCCAAGATGGCAGTCCGCGACATCGGCCGCGTGCTGCAGATGCCCTATGGCCAGTGCGACCGCATTGCCAAGCTGATCCCCGTCGAGGGCGTCAAGCCCATGTCGGTCGCCCGCGCCCGCAAGGAGGAGCCGCGGCTGGAAGAAGAAGCGCGGCGCGAGGAAAATGTCGCAACCCTGTTGGACTACGCGCAAAAGCTGGAAGGCCTCTACCGCAACGCCTCGACGCATGCGGCGGGCGTTGTCATCGGCGACCGGCCGCTGGTCGAGCTGGTGCCGCTCTACCGCGACCCGCGCTCGGACATGCCGGCGACGCAGTTCAACATGAAGTGGGTCGAGCCGGCCGGGTTGGTCAAGTTCGACTTCCTCGGGCTGAAGACCCTGACCGTCATCCGCAACTGCCTCGACCTGCTCAAGCAGCGCGGCATCGAGATCGACATCGGCGCCATCCCGCTCGACGATGCGAAGACCTATGAGCTCTATGCCCGGGCGGACGTTGTCGGCGTCTTTCAGGTGGAATCGGCCGGCATGCGCGACGCGCTGCGCCAGCTGCGGCCCACCTGCATCGAGGACATCGTCGCACTTGTGGCGCTCTACCGCCCCGGCCCGATGGAGAACATCCCCAAGTTCTGCAACGTCAAGAACGGCCGCGAGAAGCGCGAGTTCATCCACCCCCTCATCGACCCGCTGCTCGACGAGACGCAAGGCATCATCGTCTACCAGGAGCAGGTGATGGAGATCGCCCGCAAGATGGCGGGCTACTCGCTCGGCGGCGCCGACATGCTGCGCCGCGCCATGGGCAAGAAGATACAAGCCGAGATGGACGCCCAGCGCCCGAAGTTCCTTGAGGGCGCCAAGGCTAACGGCGTACCCGAGGCCAAGGCGCTCGAGGTCTGGAACCTCCTCGACAAATTCGCGAACTACGGCTTCAACAAGAGCCACGCGGCCGCCTACGCCGTCGTCAGCTACCAGACCGCCTGGCTCAAGGCGAACCACCCGGTCGAGTTCATGGCGGCCGTCATGAACCTCGACCTGCACCAGACCGAAAAGCTGAACGTCTATGTGCAGGAGTGCCGGCGCACCGGCATCGATGTCGTGCCGCCTTGCGTCAACCGCTCGGATGCCACCTTCACGGTCAGCGAGGGGCGCATCCTCTATGCGCTCGGCGCGCTGCGCAATGTCGGCGTCGAGGCGATGCGGGCGATCGTCGCCGGCCGCGCCGAGGGCTCTTACGCAGACCTCTTCCACTTCGCGCGCCGGGTCGATCTCAAGGCGATCGGCAAGCGCCCGCTGGAAAACCTGGCCCGCGCCGGCGCCTTCGACGCGCTCGACCGCAACCGGCGCCGCGTGCTCGAATTGCTCGACGCGCTCGTCGAGTACTCGGCCACCTCGCATGCCGACCGCGCCTCGGCGCAGGTCTCGCTGTTCGGGGCGGGCGACGAGGCGCTGCCGCCGCCGCGGCTCGCCCGCACGGAGGACTGGCTGCCGACCGCGCGGCTGGGAGAGGAGCTCGGCGCGATCGGCTTCTATCTCTCGGGCCACCCGCTCGACGACCATATGCCGGCGCTGCGCCGCCGCAAGATCATGACCGGCGCCGAGTTCATGGCGGGGCCCGGCCGGGCAGGGGGCGCGGGCCGCGTCGCCGGTACGCTTGCCGGCCGGCGCGACCGCAAATCGGCGCGCGGCAACCGCTATGCCTTCATCCAGTTCTCGGACCCTGATGGCCTTTGGGAGGCATCGGCCTTCTCGGATCTGCTGGCCGAGAACGACCAGCTGCTGCAGCCCGGCCGCAACCTGATCTGCCACCTCAGCGCCGAGGTGACCGATGAGCAGACCCGGTTGACGCTGCGCGCCGTCCAGCCCGTCGAGCAGCTTACAGAAGAAGACGGCGCATTCGAGCTCGAAATCGAGGTGCAGACGAAGGAAGCGTTGGAGTCAATTAGTAATCTTCTGTCGCATGTCTCCACGCCGGCGCGCCGTCAGCGGGGTCAAGGCTTAATAAAGCTACTCATTCATCGCCAGGACAAGAATGATCTAGTTTCTGTTGAATTGGATGGAAAATACGCCGTCTCGGCCGAGATCCGCGGCGCCATCAAATCGGTACCGGGCGTCCAGGCCGTGCGGCTGATCTGAGGCTCAGGCGCTCCGCGAGAGCGGCGCCGCTTCGGCCCTGCCGCCCGCCGCCGCGGTCTCGGCCCTGCTCTCGCTCGCGGCCCCGTTCTCGCCCTCGGCCCGGCTCTCGCCCTCGGCCACCGGCGAGAGCGGCACCTTGACCAAAAAGGTCGAGCCTTGCCCGGGCCGGCTCTCGACCGTGATCGTGCCGCCCATCATGCCGGTCAGCTCGCGGCTGATCGCGAGGCCGAGCCCGGTGCCCACCTGTCCCCGCGTCTCGGGATTGTCGACCTGGTGGAAGCGCTCGAAGATCAGCGAGAGCTGGTCCTCGGGAATGCCGATGCCGGTGTCCGACACCTCGAAGCAGAGCTGGCCCGGCCCGTCGCACGACACGACGATGCCGATGGTGCCATCCTGCGTGAACTTGACGGCATTGCCGATCAGATTGTGCAGCACCTGCCGCAGCCGCAGATCGTCGCCGACGAAGCGCCCGTAGGTGACGCTCGGGGCGATGGTCGCCTCGAGCGTCACGCCCTTCTGGTGCGCCAGCCCCTCAAAGGGCGCGCAGGCCGCCTTCAGCAGCTCGTCGATGGCGAAGACGCGCGCCGAGACGCGAACCGTGCCGGCCTCGATCGAGCTGATGTCGAGGACCTCGTTGATGATCTGCAAAAGCGCGGTGGCGCTGTCGTAGACCTTGCCGGCGAACTGCTGCGCCCGCGGGTTCAGCTGCTCGCGCATCAGAAGCTGGGCGAGCCCGATCACCCCGTTCAGAGGTGTGCGCACCTCGTGGCTCATGGTCGCGAGAAAGCGCGACTTGGCCTCGCTCGTCGCCTCGGCGCGGCGCTTGGCCGCCTGCAGCGCCTGGCTGTCGTCGGCCAGCTTCGCATAGCGCGCCTGCAGGCTCAGATAGTCGCGCCAGAACAGGCCGACGATCATGCCGGAGAACAGGATGGCGCCGATCAGGACGCCGATGATCTCGAGCGCGAAGGACCGCTGCGCGGCGACGGCCGCCATCTGGCGCTCCTCATGCAGCATGTCGAGCTGGCGCGTCAGCTCGCCGAGCTCCGGCTCGAGCCCGTAGAGCGCGCTGAAGCCCTGGCTCGCATCGATGAGGCTCGCGTCGATCTGGTCGATCACCGGCCGCGCCAGCGTGATCTCCTCGACGATCCCGCGCAGCCGCGCGGTCAGAGGCTCGGGCAGAGGCGCCGAGCTCAGGCTTTCGCTGAAGGCCGTCGCGGACCCGAGCAGCCTGCCATAGGCCTCGGCAGCGTGCCGGCCCGACTGCTCGTTGAAGAGCGTCGTGTGCACGGCCAGCGCCGACATCGTCCCGACATACTCGCCCTGGACGGTGCGCAGGATCGGCGCGAGGTTCTCCTCCAGCTCTTCCTGGGCCGGGTTGTTCAGGATCAGGACGATCGCGGCGATGACCAGGGTCAGGTAGACGGCCGTGATCGCGGCGACGCGCGATGGTCGCACCGACCGGCGGTGGAGCGGACCGCGCGCCAGCATCGCCTCTCCCCTCCCTTTCGGACGGCGATCCCCATCGCCGCAAAGCAAGCCTGCAGGTTGATCCGCAGGGTCAACCTTCTGCCACAGGCTGATTAATGTTTCACCCCCCGTTCTTGTGCAACGGCAGGCTACCTTGTCACGCGGCGGGCTCTCGCTTAGGTCTCGACCAGCCGCAGACCGGAGCCGCAGGATGATCGGTCGCCTGAACCACGTTGCAATCGCCGTGCCAGACCTGGAAGCGGCGGCGAGGCTCTACCGCGACACGCTCGGCGCCCGGGTCTCGCCGCCGCAGCCCGAGCCCGCGCACGGCGTAACCGTCGTCTTCGTCGAGCTGCCGAACACCAAGGTCGAGCTGCTCGCGCCGCTGGGCGAGGCCTCGCCGATCGCTGGCTTCCTGCAGAAATCGCCAGCCGGCGGCATCCACCACATCTGCTACGAGGTCGACGACATCATCGCCGCGCGCGACCGGCTGGCGGCGACGGGCGCGCGCGTGCTCGGCGACGGCCAGCCAAAGACCGGCGCGCATGGGCGCCCGGTGCTGTTCCTGCACCCCAAGGACTTCACCGGCACGCTCGTCGAGCTGGAGCAGGCCTGATGAGCTGGGTCTCGGGCCTCGTCCTCTACTGCTCGATCTGGGCCGTCGTGTTCTTCATGGTGCTGCCGCAGGGCATCGTCAGCCAGCACGAGGCAGGCGAGATCGAGCCTGGCACGCCGGCCAGCGCGCCGACCGAGGCGATGGTCCGGCGCAAGATGGCGATCACCTCCGGCATCTCGGCGGTGCTTTTCGCCGCCGTCTGGACGGTGATCACCTTCCACCTCTTCACTCTCGACGACATCCCGTTCCTGACGCCGCCCTCGGGCGGGACCGGCTACTGGCAGAGCCGATAGCCCGACGGGCGCTCGTCGATGTCGACATGCAGGTGGTCGTCATGGTCCTCCTGCCCGGGCCCGAGCACGGTGGTGAAGCCGAGGCAGGCCGAGGCCCGCGCGGTTCGCTGGAAGGCCTCGGCCTCGGTCCCGTCGGCCTCGCGCGGCTCGACGGCGATCGGCGGCCCCTCGGCGAAGCGAAAGCCCATGACGTCGACGGCATTGCCAAAGGCGTGCTGCGAAAGCCTGGCGCCTCCGCCCTCCGCGCCATCGATGCTCCGGCAGACATAGGCCGAGACCTGCTCGACGGCGGTGACAGGCCCGCGCCCGGGCAGCATCCGGCTGGCCGGCAGGACGAAGGTCGCGACCCAGTCGGCCAGCGCGGCGGCCGTGGCGCAGCGCATGATCGCGGCGGGCTCGAGCGCCACGCCCGGCACGATCTCGGCGATGCGCACCGGGTTTGCGATGCCGCAGGCGCCGTCCTCGTCGCTGACGGCGTCGGCGCGCTCGAAGGCGGTGCCGCGCGCCTGCAGCCGGCCGAGGCACGCGGCCAGCTCGGCATCGTCCTCGGCCAGCTGCTCGGGCACCGGCGGCTCGGCCGGCGTCGGCGCCTGCGTCGGCGCCTCGGCGCCGGCATCGGGGTCCTCGGGCGGCAGCGGCGAGGCGGCGGGAGCCTCGGGCGCCTGACCGGGCACCGGCGCCGTTCCCGGCACCTCGGGCGCCTGCTCCGGCGCGGGTGCGGTACCTGGCGCCTCGGGCGCCTGCTCGGGGACCGGCGCGATGCCGCCCGGCGCCTCGGGCGCTCTCCGGCTTGGGCGTCGGCACCTTGGCCGGCGCTTCCGGTCGCTCGGCAGGGGCCGTGGCCCTGTCGGGCGCGAGCTCGGTCTGGGCCAGCGCGGCCGAGCCGAGCAGCCCGTCGCAAAGCGGCGCGCCGCCCGAGAGGACGGCCGCCACAACGGCCAGGACAGCCCTTTTCATCGATCGTCTCCACCCGCCCCGATTGGCTTCCCCGCCCCGCGGCTTCCCCGCAACGCAGCCCTGCGCGATGGGGTTCCGCCCCGGCGGGGCTCCGCTCAGCGCGCGGCGCCCGGTCGCCAGAGCCGGTGGAACTGGTGCGTGACCGTCGCCACGCCCAGGACCGGGACGATGAGGTTCATGATGGGGATGGTCAGCGGGATCGCCATCAGGATTCCGGCCGCCCAGGCCCGCAGCCAATGCCGCTTGCGCAGCGCGATAGCGTCGGCGAACGGCATGTGCCGCGCGGCGACCAGCTCGAAATACTCCCGCCCCAGCAGGTAGCCGTTGACGGCGTAGAAGACCAGCGCCGCCGCCGGCCCCAGGAAGATCAGGAAGAACAGGTAGAGGACCAGGGCCAGCAGGTTCACCGCGACGACCACGACGGCGAAGCGAAGCGCGTTCACGAGGTTGGCGGCCAGGCCCTGCGGCCGCACCGGCCGGCAGATCGGGGTAGTGCCGCGCCTCGACCGCCTCGGCGATGTCCTCGAGGAAGAAGCCGACGAAGATCGCCGCGACCGGGATCATCAGGAAGACCGACGCGCCCAGCACGGCCAGGACTGCCAGCCCCTCGAGGCCGCTCACCGGCAGCGTCACCTGGCCGATCCACGGCCAGTCGCCGAGGTCCGTCGGCAGGAAGCTCGCCCCCCAACCCGCAAGCCAGCTGAGCCCCAGCAGCAGCAGCACGGTCAGCGCGACCGCCTTGATCACGACCCAGAGAAAGCGCCGGTCGCCGAGCTGGCCGAGCGCCAGCGCCACGTCGCCGATCAGGCTCACGGGCGCCGTCACACCCACCGGGTGATGGCGGCGACGTCCGGCCGGTCGCGATCGGCCGGCACGACCGTCTCGTCGCCGATATGGACAAAGCCGGCCACCGTCTCGCCGGGCGCGCAGCCGAAGGCCTCGGCCAGAAAGGCCGGATCGCGCGCCAGCGGCCCGGTCAGCCAGTTGGCGCCCCAGCCCGAGGCCAGCGCCGCGTTCAACAGCGAGAGGCAGACGCACGGCGCGGCGAACTCCTGCTCCCAGCGCGGGATGTGCGCCTCGCGCGGCGACGAGATGACGGCGACGATGACCCCGCCCTGCAGGAAGGCGCCTGAATCCTTGTCGATCTTGGCCGGATCGTGCCCGATCTCGGCCAGCCGCCGCGCCGCCAGCTGGGCCAGCTCGCGGCGCCTCTCCCCGTCAGTCAGGACGACGAACCGCCAGGGCACCAGCTTGCCGTGATCGGGCGTCCGCGAGGCCGCCGTCAGCAGCGTCTGAAGCTCGCCCCGGTCCGGCGCCCGGTCGCCCAGGGTCTTGGCCGGCCGCGACCGCCGCGTCAGCAGGAAGTCGAGCACCTCGGGGCGCTTCTCTGGCATTTGGACAGCTCCGGCACAGGCGACAGACCGCAGGTTCTCTAGAGGCCGCCGCCCCCGCGCGCAACCGGCGCCTGCCGGCCGCCGCCCGTGCCCTCCCGTCTCGGGCTCACGGACCCTCAAAGATCAGCGGCAATCCGCACCGCCGGCCGCGCCCCATCCCCTCCCCCTCGTGAGGGAGGGGGCGACGCCGGGGCCCGGCGTCTACCGCATCACCCCGTCGCCACCAGCACCGGCCGCGTCAGCGCGCTCAAACTTTGCCGCTGCACGCCGTCGGCGTCGAAATTGCCCGGGTCGAGCCAACGCTCCATCGCCGCCCGGATGGCCGGCCACTCGCGGTCGACCGCCGCGTACCAGGCGCTGTCGCGGTTGCGCCCCTTGACGACCACGGCCTGCCGGAAGACGCCCTCATAGCTCAGCCCCAGGCGCTGCGCCGCCCCGCGCGAAGCCGCGTTCAGCGCGTTGCACTTCCATTCATAGCGGCGATAGCCGGCGTCGAAGGCCCAGCGCATCATCAGGTACATCGCCTCGGTCGCCGCGCGCGTGCGCTGCAGCGCGGGCGAATAGGTGATCCAGCCGACCTCGATCGAGCCGGCCGCGGGCGCGATCCGCAGATAGCTGGCCGTGCCGACCTGCCGACCCTCGACGAAGATCGTGTAATGCAGCGGGTCGGCGCCTTGCGCCGCGCCCCAGACCCAGCCCTCATAGGCCTCGCGCGTGGTGAACGGCCCGTGCGGCATATAGGTCCAGATCCGCCCGTCACGGTCGGCCGAGAACGCCTCGAAGAGCGCCGGGGCATGGCCCAGCACCAGAGGCTCGAGCCGGCAGTACCGCCCTTCCATCGTCATCCGGGTCGGCGCCGGCGGCGGCGTCCAGTCGACGACGGGCGCGCCGATCGGCTCGCCGAGCGCGGTCTTGTGTGTCATCGGGCCCTCCAGACTCGGCCCGAGACTGGCCGGGCGCGTCCCGCGGCGCAAGCGGCGATCTTGCGGGCGACGGCGTCCATGCCGGATAGTCAGCCTTTCAGCGCGCAGCTTGCCGGGGGAGGAGCGCCATGGACGAGGACACGCTCGAGCTCTTCGAGCGACGGCTCGCCGAGCGGGTCGAGGCCCGCGTGCGCGGGCGCCTCTTCGCCTATTACACAGCGGTCGGCACGGTCATCCTCGCCGTCATCGGCTTCTTCGGCTACAACATCGTGACCGGGCTCGAGAGCCGCGCCCAGGGCTATGCCGAGTCGGCGGTCGCCCCGTCGGTCGAGGCCGCCAACGCCGCCGCCGACGAGGCGCGCGCCCGCGCCGCCGAGATCGCCGCCCGGCTCGACGCGCTCGAGGATTTCCAGAGCCGCCGCGAGGCCGCGCTGCTCGAGGGCGAGCGGCAGGTGCAGCGCAATCAGAGCCGCGTCAAGGAGCTGGCGGACGAGATCGAGCGGCGCCTGCAGGACATCGTCACGCGCCTGCAGGAGACGCAGGTGCAGGTACAGGCGACCCGCGACCAGCTGCAGGACGCGCAGTCCGAGCTCTCGGCCCAGCAGGCGCGCGTGCGCGAGACCGCGGGGATCGGCAACTTCGCCGAGCTGGCGGCGAACCTGGCCGAACTCTCCCACCAGGTCGCGCTGCTCGACGAGCAGCTGCGCGAGATCCGCACCCGCACCGCCGGCCTCCAGGGCTACGAGGCTCCCCTGGCCGATGCCGGGCGGATCGAGACGATCCAGCGCCTCGCCACCGCGCAGGCGCAGTCGGTGGGGGTGGCCCCGGCCGAGATGGCCGCGGCGGCCCTGCCGCCCGGTCCCGTTCTGATGCCCGATGCCGCGTCCCCGCCCCGACGCATCCCGCCCCGACATGGCCCGCACCGACGGTGGCGGCGGGCCGACGAGCGGCGAGGACATGGGCCCCGCAGGCAGCGACCTCGGCACCACCTCGGGCGATGCCAGCTCCGGCGGCGAGGGCGCCAGGAACACCGTCTACCTGCAGTTCGCTGGGGTTTCACGCGAGGTGGCTGAAAGCATCTCGGCGGGTCTCGCGCCGCTCGGCTTCGAGGTGCCGGGCGAGGAGCGGATCAAGACGGCGGCCGGCCTGCACGAGGTGCGCTATTTCTTCGACGGCGACGGGCCCCGCGCGCGCCAGCTCGCCGAGGCGACCAACGACATCCTGCGCCGGCAGGGCTATCGCGCCGAGGTGACCGTGCGCGACCTGACCGGCTTCACGGGCCAGAAGCCGCGCCCCGGCACGCTCGAGCTCTGGCTCGAGCCGCAGCGCGGCTGACCGCCCCGACCCCTGGCGCTCAGCCCGCCTGCGGCGCCGCCGCGCTGCCCTGAGCCTGGCCGCCGCTCGCGCCGGCCAGCGCCTTGAGGTCCGAGTTCAGTCCCGAGGCGGCCGTTTTGACGCTGACCATCTGGCGGAGCAGGTCGAACCAGAATTGGCCGCCCAGCGTGCAGCCGAGCCCGATCAGCAGCCAGCTGGCCAGCCCCGTCGGGAACCAGACGCCCATATCCGTCACGCAGACCAGCACCGGCCGGCCCTCGCAGCGCCAGCCCATGGGGATGTCCTCGGCGCCGAGCTCGTCCGTCAGCGTGTCGCGCGAGAGATTGACGACGCTGCGCACCCGCTCGAGCGTGGCGCCGATCGCCTGCTCGGCCTCCTCGGGGCTGATCTCGCCGTCATTGTCGAGGTCCACCTTCCGGTCGTTCGCCGCCGCGTTCAGGACCGAGCGCGCATGCTCGACGTATTGCGGCTTCAGCCGGCCGCCTTCGGCCGCGTCGGCCGGCAGGTCGAGCGCGCCCAGCTCCTGCGGGCCAAAGCTGTGCGCCGCGATCTCGTCGGCGGTGATGTCGCGCAGCCCGTTCGCCGCGGGCGCCGTTGCATCGACCGCGAGCGCCAGGCGGCGCAGCGCGGACCTGGTCTCGATG
The DNA here is from genome assembly GCA_963763245.1 of uncultured Bacillaceae bacterium. Lineage (GTDB taxonomy): Bacteria > Pseudomonadota > Alphaproteobacteria > Rhodobacterales > Rhodobacteraceae > Thermohalobaculum. Next base: position 273,785 of record CAVXNU010000010.1, on the reverse strand, counting down.
TCCTTGACGTCGAGCGCGCCGACGCGGCCCTCGGCCACCGCCAGCTCGGCCCGCGCGACGATCTGGTTGCGCAGCGACTCGCTGTTGATCAGCTGCCCGCCATAGGCGATCACGTCGAAGTTCATCCCAAAGGCCATCAGCGCGCCGACGGCGAACAGCACCCATTTGACGCGCCGGACATACCAGCCCGTGACCCGGTCCATGGTCGCGTCGAACCATCGCCCGAGTTCCAGCACGGTGGCGTCGATCATCGCCTGCGCCCGGTCGACGCGCGCCTCGAACTCGGCCCGGACCTCGGCCGCCGCCCCTTCGATCTGGCCGAGCCGCGCCTGCAGCTCGCGCGCCATCGACACCTCGCGCAGCGTTCGCAGCAGGCGGTCCTTGAGCTCGCGGTCCATCGGCAGCCCGTCGACCGCATTGGCGGCAGCGCCGACGCCGGCATCGATCCGCCCGGCCCAGTCGGCCAGCAAGCTCCGCGTCGCCGCCAGCGCCGCCGGCAGCTCGGCCGCCTGGATGCCGTCGCCGAGCCGGAGCTCGCCATAGGCCTCCTTGGCGTCGCGGGCCAGCGTGTCGATCAGGGCGCGGGCGAAGGTCTGCCGCGGGATCGACGAAGGCATGCGGCCAAGGTCCTCGAGCGGCTTCTCGACCTCGGTCCAGACCCGCGCGATGATCCAGTCCCAGATGCGGCCGAATGCGTTCTGCGGCCCATAGAGCGAGCGGATCGACGGGTCCTTCAGGACCTTCAGCGTCAGCTCGGCGCGGCTGACCCGCTTCGGCGTCAGCCAGGTCACGTTGACCAGCGTCTGGCCGTGCTCGACCGAGCCCTCGAGCAGCCGGAAGAGACCGCGGCGCAGCACGCGGCCGCGCCAGTTCAGGAACGAGGCCAGCACTTCCTGCAGCGCGCTGGCGATCAGGCTGAAGGCCAGCACGACGAAAATGACGCCGATGGCGACGTCGAGCAGCGCGAATCCGGTCACGCGGTCACCCCCTAGTTCCGCTGCCCACCGACACCCGAGGAACGCCCGTCGGGGCGAGGGGCAGGACCGCGGCGAGTTTACACCAAGGGCAGGGGGCGTGACACCGAGGCGGGACGAGCGCGCGCCGGGGCTGGCGAGGACGCAACAGCGCGATAGATTGGCGCTCCGCTTGCTTGGCAGAGGCGCCATCGCATTAGCGAAAGGTTTGCCAAAGATCGTCGCTGCAGGGATCGACGATCAGTTTGCCGAACGATTAGCCGAACGGGTTGGCGAAGCGGCCGCCCTCAGTCGCGCGGCAGATAGCGCAGGCCGAGCTCGCGCAGTTGCTCGCTGGTCGGCTCCGACGGGGCGCCCATCATCAGGTCCTCGGCCCGCTGGTTCTTGGGGAACATCACCACCTCGCGCAGCGTCTGCTCGTCCGCCAGCAGCATGACGATGCGGTCGAGCCCCGCCGCGCACCCGCCATGCGGCGGCGCGCCATAGCGGAAGGCATTGACCATGCCGCCGAAGCGCTTTTCCACCTCCTCGTGCGGGTAGCCGGCGATCTCGAAGGCACGAAACATGATCTCTGGCTTGTGGTTGCGAATACCGCCCGAGACGATCTCATACCCGTTACAAGTAACGTCGTATTGCCAGGCCAGGATCTCCAGCGGATCCCTGGAGTTCAGCGCCTCTAGCCCGCCCTGCGGCATCGAGAACGGATTGTGCGAGAAGTCGACCTTCTTGTGTTCGTCGTCCCATTCATACATGGGAAAGTCGACGATCCAGGCGAGCTCGAACCGCTCCTTGTCGGTGATCCCCAATTCATCGCCGATGATGTTGCGCGCCTTGCCGGCGGCGTCCTGGAACTTGGCAGGCTCGCCGGCGCAGAAGAAGACGGCATCCCCGGACTTCAGCTCCAGCTGCGCCCGCAGCGCCTCCGTCCGTTCGTCGCCCAGGTTCTTGGCCACGGGCCCGGCCGCGCCGTCCTCGCGCCAGAAGATATAGGCCAGGCCCGGCAGGCCCCCCTCGGTCTTAGCCCAGCTGTCCATGCGATCGCAAAAGCCACGGCTGCCGCCGCCCGGCGCCGGAATTGCCCTGATCTCGGCCTTCGGGTTCTTGCCCAGGATGTTGGCGAAGACGCCGAAGCCGCCCCCGCGGAAGTGCTCCGAGACATCCTGCATCTTCAGCGGGTTGCGCAGATCCGGCTTGTCCGAGCCGTACCAGCGGAGGGCGTCGGCGTAAGCGATGCGCGGGAACTCCCCCGTCACCGGCCGGCCGCCGCCGAACTCCTCGAACAGACCCCGGACGACGGGCTCGATCGCCGCGAAAACATCGTCTTGCGTGACAAAGCTCATCTCGACGTCGAGCTGGTAGAACTCGCCGGGCGAGCGGTCGGCGCGCGGGTCCTCGTCGCGGAAGCAGGGCGCGATCTGGTAATAGCGGTCGAAGCCCGCCACCATGATGAGCTGCTTGAACTGCTGCGGCGCCTGCGGCAGCGCGTAGACCTTGCCCGGGTGCAGGCGCGAGGGCACGATGAAGTCGCGCGCGCCCTCCGGGCTCGACGCCGTCAGGATCGGCGTCTGAAACTCGGTGAAGCCCGTCTCCTCCATGCGCCGCCGCGTCGAGGCCATCACGGCCGAGCGCAGCATCATGTTGCGGTGCAGCCGCTCGCGGCGGAGGTCGAGGAAGCGGTAGGTCAGCCGCGTCTCCTCAGGGTACTCGACATCTCCGAACACCGGCAGCGGCAGCTCGTCGGCGGCGCCGAGGACCTCGAGCTCGCGGACGAACACCTCGACCTCGCCCGTCGGGATCTTGGGGTTGACCAGCTCCGGCGCGCGCGCCTTCACCTCGCCATCGATGCGAATCACCCATTCGGCCCGCACCCGCTCGGCATCGGCGAAGGCCGGCGAGTTGGGGTCGGCCAGCACCTGGGTGATGCCATGATGGTCGCGCAGGTCGATGAACAGGATGCCGCCATGATCACGCACGCGGTGCACCCAGCCCGAGAGCCTGACGGTCTCGCCGACATGGCTCCGGTTCAACTGGCCGCAGGTATGGGTGCGATAGGCGTGCATGCCGTGGCTCCGGGCGCGGGGCAGGGCGCGTCAGGCGCTCTGCGAACGCGGCCGGATAGACCGCCTGGGCCCGCTCCTGTCAAGGGATGGGGCCGGCCGCGCCGTGATAGAAGAAGATACCGATTCCCGAGGTGAAGATGATCTGGCCCGCAAGGCTGTGCAGCACCCAGGCCAGCATCAGCGACCGGCCGCGCGTCAGATAGGCCCAGCCGATCAGCGCGCCGCCCAGCGCCGTCATCCCGATCGTGACGGGATTGAGGAAGAAAAGGTGTCCGAGGCCAAAGGCGGCGCCGTTCGCCGCGATCGCGGCCGCTTTGTTCGGGAAGAGCGCGCCATAGCGCTCGAAGAACAGCGACCGGAAGATGACTTCCTGCGGAAAAGCCGAAAGCAGCGGGTAGCCGACAACGACCACGAGCCACAGCAGCGTGTGCTGCAGCGGCAGGTCGAGCAGCCGGCCGGGCAGCAGCACCGTCACGAAGAGCACGCAGGTGGCCGCGGTCAGCAGGCCATAGAGCAGGATCAGCCGCCATTCGATCAGGACGGCGCCGTTGAAGACGCGCCGGAAGGTGAAGCCGGGCGTGACGGCCAGAAGCGCCGCTGCAATGCCGGCCAGGCACCAGATGGTCGCGATCAGCGAGAAGGAACCGAGCGCGCCCCAGGCGAGGATGCGGTCGAAGAAAGCCGTCATCAGCAGGGGCACGCCGACGAACAGCGCGACGAATTCAGACCAGAGCTGGACGCGACGCCACGAGGCGCTGACGGCGGTGTTCATGACCGGAGCAGGTGCGTTGAGGGCGGGCGCGGCCGCAAGGGCCGCGCACGGAAAAGCGAGGACTTGGTCAGCCCTCGGTTGCCGGGGTGATCAAGAGCTCGACTCGCCGGTTCGCCTGACGGCCGGATTCGGTCTCGTTCGAGGCGATCGGCTGGCTCTCGCCCTGGCCGTAGGAGGCGACGCGCGCCTGGCTGACGCCGCGGCTGACCAGATAGTCCGCGACGGCGCGCGCGCGCTGCTCGGAAAGGCGCTGGTTGTAGGCCGCCTCGCCTGTCGAATTAGTGTGACCGATGATGTCGATATAGCTCGACGGGTACTGCTGCAGCGTCGAGGCGACGCTGTCGAGCGCCGAGTAGAACTGCGGCTGGATCTGCGCCGAATTGGTGGCAAAGGTCACCTGCGAGGGCATGGTGACGAGCAGCTGATCGCCCTGGCGCTCGACCTCGGCGCCCGTTCCGGCGAGGCCGGTTTCGAGATCGCGCTGCTGCCGGTCGAGGTACTGGCCGACCGCGCCGCCCGCGAGAAGGCCGATGCCTGCCCCGACCAGGGCATTGCGCCGGTCGTTGCCGCCGACCAGCGTGCCGAGCGCCGCGCCCGCCGCCGCGCCGACACCGGCGCCGATTGCGGTGCGCTGGTTCTCCTGGACGGTCTCGCAGCCGACCAGGGACATGCAGCAGATCGCGGCGATCAACATCTTTCTCATAGTCGTCCTCTCTACGGATTGCCCGTGGGCCGGGCGTTTGCATCGAATCATCTCCGCCCCCGTCAGCGCGGTGCGGGCGGCAGGCATTGGCTTGAACGCGGCGTCGGGTGACATCAGGCGCTCAGGAAATCAACAATGGGCTGCCATTGTTGCCTAATCGGCCGAAGCGATGAAAGTTCCCGGTCGAAGACGCTCAGCCCCTCGGCTGCGAGCTCGGCATAGATGGCGCGCTCGGCGATGCGGGCCAGCGGCGGGCGCTCGATGCGGGCAAAGAAGGCGTCGAGGCCCTGCGCCGCGCGCGACCCGGTGCGCAGCCGGTTGGCGATCAATTGCACGGCGACCCGTCCCTTGCGGACGCGCTTGATCTCGTCGATGTCCTCCAGAAACCGCCGCGTCGCGTTCTCGTCGAACACCGACGGCTGCACCGGCGCAAGCACCGCTGCCGCCTCGGCGATCAGCGCCTCGGCCTTGGAGCCTTTGAGCGCGCCCGGCGCGTCGATCACCAGCCAGTCGAGCTGGCGGGGGTGCTCGCCGATCGCCGAGCCCTTGCCCCAGTCCAGGCCGCGGATGTGGGCCACGCTGTCCGGCCTTCGCTCGAGCCAGCCAAGAGCGGACTGCTGGCGGTCGGCATCGGCCAGTGCGACGCGCTCGCCGCGCCGGGCCAGAGCCGAAGCCAGCGTGGCGGCGATCATGGTCTTGCCCACCCCGCCCTTGCGGTTGGCAACGAGCACAGTGCGCATCCACTCCCCCCGAGATTCCCCGCGTCCCGCGGGCCACTCTATCGTGCAGCCTTCCGGCGAGGAAAGCGGCGCAAGTTCCCAGGCGACAGGCGGCGAAAAGGGCGCTATCCCACGGGCCATGCATCTTGTTTCCGATTCCGGCGAGCTCGCGAACATTTGCGCCGCCTTCGCCGAGGCCCCCTACATCACCGTCGACACCGAGTTCCTGCGCGAGCGGACCTATTGGTCGCAGCTTTGCCTCGTGCAGATGGCGCGCCCCGGAACGGGCGAGGACGATGCCGTGCTCATCGACCCGCTGGCGCAAGGAATGGACTTGCAGCCGCTCCTGGACCTTCTCGCCGACGAACGGGTCACAAAGGTCTTCCACGCCGCCCGCCAGGATGTGGAGATCTTCCACCATCTGGGCGGCGTGATCCCGCGCCCCCTGTTCGACACGCAGGTCGCGGCGATGGTCTGCGGCTATGGCGAGCAGGTCGGCTATGAGACACTTGCCCGCAAGATCGCCAAGGTCACGATCGACAAGTCCTCGCGCTTCACCGACTGGGCGCGCCGGCCGCTGAGCGAGAAGCAGCTGGCCTATGCCCTGGCGGACGTGACGCATCTGCGCCAGATCTACGAGGCGCTGCAAGACCGGCTGGCCAAGAGCGGCCGCACCTCGTGGGTGGCCGAGGAGATGTCGGTGCTGACCGACCCCGCGACCTATGCGGCCGACCCGGACGAGGCCTGGCAGCGCATCAAGGCGCGCTCGCACAGCCCGAAACTTCTCGCGGTCGTGCGCGCGCTGGCGAAATGGCGCGAAATCAACGCGCAGGACCGCGACGTGCCGCGCTCGCGCATCCTCAAGGACGACGCGCTGCTCGAGATCGCGACGGCGCAGCCCAAGACGCCCGAGGAGCTGATGCGCATGCGCCTGCTGCAGCGCGAGGCGCGCAAGCCCGAGATGGCGGCCGAGATCCTGGCCGCCGTCGCCGAGGGCTTGGCCTGCCCGGCCGAGCGTCAGCCCAAGCTGCCGGCCCCGCCGAAGCGGCGCGAAGGGTCCGCGGCCGTCGCGGAGCTTCTGAAGGTGTTCCTCAAGGCCCGGGCCGACGAGATCGGCGTCGCCTCGCGCCTGATCGCGCCGTCCTCGGAGATCGAGGCGCTGGCGGGCGAGGAGGAGATCGACGACCTCGCCGTCCTCAAGGGCTGGCGGCGCGAGGTCTTCGGCGACGACGCGCTGCGGCTGAAGAACGGCGACACCGGGCTCGTGGCCCGGAGGGACGGCATTCGCATCGTCGATCTGCGCGAGATGGCCGACTAGGGCTCAGGACTGCTGCCCGGCGGCGGCCGTCGGCGGCGGGCTCGGCGCGAAATCGAGCTGGGCGCCGCCGCGCACCGCCAGGACGCGGATGCCGGCGGCGCCGCGCAGATCGTCCGTGGCGACCGGCAGGTCGGCCCTGATCGCGCGCGTCCGCTGCGTGCCGGCGGGCAGGTCGAACCCCACCGCCGGCTCGGTCGCGACGAAGTCGTACTCGATATAGCCGTCAAGCCCGGGCCGCCCCTCGCGGCGGGGCCGCAGGTGCGGCAGCGAATAACCGAGCCCGGGTGCGGTGCCGTAGGCGGTGATGAGAAAGCCATTGCGCGTCCGACCGATCTCGACGCGGGTCACCTCCTGGACGGGGACCTGTGCTGCGACTGCGGTCTCGACCGCCTGGCGCTCCGCCTTCTCCGCGCGGCTCTCGCCGCCCCAGAGGGTCTGGATGTCGCCAAAGGCGCCGCAGCCCGCGAGCAGCAGCACGGTCATCAGCGCCAGCGGTCGAGATCGGCACGGCATCGAGCATTCCTCCCGTTTTTTGCCGGCGGACGATAGCCGCGCTTGGCGGAAATGGAAGCGCCTTGGCACCTTGGCGCTGGGCTGGGCTGGACGCGCGCGCCTCAAGCGCCTAGATCGCGAGGAGCCAAGGGAGCCCGCGATGAGTGCCGGCGAGAGCTTCGACGATATCGTCGAGAACTTCGAGCTGTTCGACGACTGGGAGGATCGCTACCGGTACGTGATCGAGCTCGGCCGCGACATGCCCGAGCTGCCGGACGATCGCCGCACGGCCGCGACCAAGGTCGAGGGCTGCGCCAGCCAGGTTTGGCTGGTGCCCGAGGTGCGCGGCTCGACCGAAGGACCGCGGCTGTTCTTCCGGGGCGACAGCGACGCCATGATCGTGCGGGGCCTGATCGCGATCCTCATCAGCCTGATCTCGGGCCAGCGGCTGGACGAGATCCGCAAGCTCGACATCCGTGCCGAATTGGGACGCCTTCAGCTCGACCAGGCGCTGTCGTCGCAGCGGTCGAACGGACTGCGCGCCATGGTTGCGCGGATCGAGGATATTGCCCGCGCATCGCAGGCGGCGTAAGCGGGGCTCCGGGGGTTTCCGGGGCGCCGTCGAAGGGATCATTCCATGACGAACTTGTTGAGCGAGCTTCTGTCCCAGCGCGACTGGCTGATGCTGGACGGCGCTACCGGGACCAACCTGTTCGCCATGGGGCTGGAGGCGGGCGAGGCGCCGGAGCTCTGGAACATCTCGGCGCCGGACAAGATCCGCGCGCTGCACCGCGGCTTCATCGAGGCCGGCTCCGACCTGATCCTGACGAACTCCTTCGGCGGCTCGCGCTACCGGCTGAAGCTGCACGAGGCGCAGGGGCGGGTGCGCGAGCTGAACATGGCCGCGGCCCGGATTGCCCGCGAATGCGCCGACGCCGCCGGTCGCCCGGTGGTGGTCGCGGGCTCCGTCGGGCCGACGGGCGAGATCCTGCAGCCGGTCGGGGCCCTCAGCCACGAGGACGCGGTCGCCGCCTTCCGCGAGCAGATCGCGGCGCTGATCGAGGGCGGCGTCGACGTGATCTGGGCCGAGACGATCAGCTCGGAGGAGGAGTTCCGCGCCGTCGCCGAGGCGGCCGCCGCCGAGGGCGCGCCGTTCTGCGGCACGCTCAGCTTCGACACGGCCGGGCGGACGATGATGGGCGTCACCTCCAGCGCCTTTGCCGGGATCGCGCACGACCTGCCCGTGACGCCGATCGCCTTCGGCGCGAATTGCGGCACGGGCGCGCCCGACCTGCTGCGCACCGTGCTGGGCATCAGCGCCGCCGACCCTGACGCGGTGGTTGTCGCCAAGGCGAACGCCGGGATCCCGCGCTATGTCGAGGGCCAGATCGAGTATGACGGCACGCCCGAGCTGATGGCGCGCTATGCAAGGCTGGCGCGCGACGCCGGTGCCCGGCTGATCGGCGGCTGCTGCGGCACCAAGCCCGAGCATCTGGTCGCCATGCGGGCGGCGCTCGAGGGCTACGTGCCGGGCGAGCGGCCGACGCTCGAGCGCATCCGCGCCGATGTCGGCGAGTTCACCTCGGCCGGTGACGGCACCGGCGAGGAGCATGCCGATCGGGCGCGGGCCGGCCGCAGGGGCCGCCGCCGCGCCTGATCAGCGGCGGCGCGGGCGTCCGCACAGGGCCACGCCCGCTCCGACCAGCGCCCCGAAGAGATGCGCCTCCCACGAGGTCGCCGTCCCAAGCCGGGGCAGCGCCCCCCAGATCATGCCGCCATAGAGCGCCATGACGAGGAGCGCGCCGACAATCGCCCTGGGGCTGCGCTCGGCGAAGCCCAGCGCCAGCAGGAAGCCGAACCAGCCGAAGACGAGCCCGCTCGCGCCGATGTGGATCGAATGCGGCCGGCCGAGCAGCCAGACGGCGAGCCCGGAGACGATCACGATGGCCACGCTCGCGCCGACGAAGCGCCGTGGCGCCACGGACATGCCGATGACGCCAAGCACCAGCAGAGGCAGGGTGTTCGCCGCGGCATGCGCGACGCTGCCGTGCAGGAAGGGCATTGCAGGCACGCCGACGAGCCCCACCCAGTCGCGCGGCCTAAGGCCCAGCCAGAGGTTCAGGCGATAGCCCAGGAGCTGGTTGACGATCTCGACCGCCCAGATTGCCCCGATCAGGATCAGCACCGGGCGGAACGTGCGCGAGAGCGTGTCGCGGGCCATGGGGCTGCCCATGCCCGCGAGCGGTTCGCAGCGTCAAGCGCCTGCGTCGGTTACCGGCTGGCAAATGACGAATTTGTCGCTACGTTAGAGGATCGCTGCGGATATCGGTCGGGCGATCGTCGTGGTCGGAGACGGGGAAGAGCATGGCCGAGGGTGAGGACGACATCGTCCTGAGCGAGCTGGACGATGACGAGCTGGTCCAGCAGATGCATGACGACCTCTATGACGGTCTCAAGGAGGAGATCGAGCAGAGCGTCAACATCCTGCTGGAGCGCGGCTGGACTCCGTATGACGTCCTGACCAAGGCGCTGGTCGAGGGCATGCGGATCGTCGGCATCGACTTCCGCGACGGCATCCTCTTCGTGCCCGAGGTGCTGCTGGCCGCCAACGCCATGAAGGGCGGCATGGCGATCCTGCGCCCGCTTCTGGTCGAGACCGGCGCGCCCAAGCTCGGCTCGATGGTGATCGGCACCGTCAAGGGCGACATCCACGACATCGGCAAGAACCTTGTCGGCATGATGATGGAGGGCGCCGGCTTCGAGGTCTATGATCTCGGCATCAACAACCCGGTCGAGAAGTATCTCGATGCGCTCGAGACGCATAAGGCGGACATCCTGGGGATGTCGGCGCTGCTGACGACGACCATGCCCTACATGAAGGTCGTCATCGACGCCATGAAGGAGAAGGGGATCCGCGACGACCACGTCGTGCTTGTCGGCGGCGCGCCGCTGAACGAGGAGTTCGGCCGGGCCATCGGCGCCGACGCCTATTGCCGCGACGCCGCGGTGGCGGTCGAGACGGCCAAGCGCTTCATGGACCGCAAGCACAACGTGCACGCGGCGGGGTGAGCGGCAGCCAGCCTTCGGCAGAAGGTCGGGCCCAGGTGCTCGACGACGGCAAACTGACCGAGGCCGGGCTGGAGGCTGCCTCGAGCTGCAGCGGGCGCGTGCTGATGATCGCCTGCGGCGCGTTGGCGCGCGAGATCATCGCGCTCTGCGAGACCAATCGCTGGGACCATCTCGACCTCGCCTGCCTCCCTGCGAAGCTGCACAACACGCCGAGCGCCATCCCCGAGGCCGTTCGGGCGCGCATTCGGCGCGCCCGAGGCGACGGCTATGCGCAGGTCTTCGTCGCCTATGCGGATTGCGGCACCGGCGGGCTGCTCGACAAGGTGTGCGTGGAGGAGGGCGTCGAGCGGATCGAGGGGCCGCACTGCTACAGCTTCTTCGACGGCAATGAGGCTTTCGCGGCGCGGGCCGAGGCGGGCGAGATCACGGCCTTCTACCTGACGGACTTCCTCGCCCGGCAGTTCGACGCGCTGGTCTGGAAGGGCATGGGCCTCGACCGCCACCCTGAACTGCTGCCGATGATCTTCGGCAACTACGAAAAGCTGATCTACCTCGCCCAGACCGACGACCCTGGGCTCGACGCCAAGGCGCGCGCCGCCGCCGAGCGATTGGGCCTGGCCTATGAGCGGCGCCGCACGGGATATGGCGAGCTCGCGACCGTGCTCGCCGGGGTCGCGCGCGGCGAGGGCCTTACTTCTTGACGAGGCGCAGATGTCCCCGCGGGCGCCGGGGACGACCGCCGCGCTCGTCCTGGCCGCCGCCCTCGATGGCGATGAAGCGCGGCGGCTGTTCCTCGGTGTGCCTCGGCGCGTGTGGCATGTATGGCTGGCCGCCCTCGGCCAGACCGGAGAGGGGCGTCGGCAGGTCGAGCTCGCGAACCGTCGCCTCGATCGGATCGACGCTCATATGCTCGATGCGGAAGCGCAGCGGCGCGCCCGCGTTCTTGCCCGGTGCGCCGACCAGCGGGTGCAGGCACCCGATCACCCGGTCGATCAGGCCGAAGTCGCTGCGCAGCGGCAGAAGGTTGACCTCCCAGATCCCGCTCTCGTCGGTGGCGTTGCGCAGTCGCGCATAGCCGATGCCGGGATCCTCCAGCGTCTCGTTGATCAGCGCCGTGAAGCTCTCGCGCGAACCGGTCGCCATGATCGAGCGCGCGTTCATGCCGCGCAGCTCCATGCCGAACGCCTCGGCGATGGCCGTGCCGGCCAGCCGGAAGCGGATGTTGCCGCGGCCGAGATTCTCCAGGATGAAGAGGTTGCGCGCATCGCACGTCATGTCACGCGGATCGATGTCCGAGCGGAGCGGCGTCTTGCGCCCCGCGCGCAGCCTGTTCCAGTAAGCGTACAGCGCGCGCAGTTCGGAGTGAATCATGTCGTTGCTTCGGCTCAGCCGGTACGCAGCCAGGTCGATGCAACTATGGCCAGTTGCGTTGTCCCAGTCCATGGCCTTGACTTCCCCCGAGTGGCTTTCGCGCCGGATCACCGAACCGTCGAGCGCCACCATGCAAGTGGCGTACCAGCGACTCGCCATGGCCGTCGGGCGCGACGGCTGGTCACCAACGGGCCGCCCCGCCGCCGGGTCGGCGGGAGCAAGCGGAGGATGACGCACCGAATGGAGCGCAACGGCGTCCTGGTGGTACTGTCCTCGCCCTCGGGCGCGGGCAAGTCGACGATGACGCGGCGCCTGCTGGCTGACCAGGAAGGGGTGAGCGTCTCGGTCTCGGTAACCACGCGGCCGCCGCGGCCGGGCGAGATCGACCGGGTCGATTACCTTTTCGTTTCGCACCAGAGATTTCGCAGAAATGGTCGATTCCGGCGACTTGCTGGAGCATGCTGATGTCTTCGGTCATCGTTACGGCACCCCCCGCGCGCCCGTCGAGGCGGCGCTGGCCCAGGGCCGCGACATGATCTTCGATGTCGACTGGCAGGGTGCGCAGCAGCTCCGGCTCTCGGCGCTCGGCCGGTCGGTGGTGCAGATCTTTATCCTGCCGCCGTCAATCAGGGCGCTTGCCGAGCGTCTGCAGACGCGCGCCCAGGACAGCGCCGAGGTGATCTCGAGGCGGATGGCCAAGGCGCGCGCCGAGATCAGCCATTGGGCCGAGTACGATTATGTCCTGATCAATGACGACCTGGACAGGTGCTATGCCCAGATCGTCACAATCATCGCGGCCGAGCGGCTGCGGCTGCCGCGCCAGCGCGGCATGCGCCGGTTCGTCGACCGGCTGAACTCGGAATTCGACGCCAAGTAGGAGCCACGCCATGCCGCTTTACGAACTCGACGGCGTCGCGCCCAGCCTGCCCAAGGACGGGACGGCATGGATCGCTCCCGGCGCGCACGTCATCGGTAACGTCACGCTCTCCCCGGGCGTCAGCATCTGGTTCAACGCCGTCCTGCGCGGCGACAACGAGCCGATGACGATCGGGCGCGACACCAATGTGCAGGACGGCTGCGTCTTCCATACCGATCCCGGTTTTCCGCTGACCATCGGCGCCGACGTCACCGTTGGCCACGGGGCGATCCTGCATGGCTGCACCGTCGGCGATGGCAGCCTGATCGGCATGGGCGCGGTCGTCATGAACGGCGCCCGCATCGGCGCGAGCTGCCTGCTCGCCGCCAATGCGCTCGTCACCGAGGGCAAGGAGATACCGGATCGCTCGATGGTGGTCGGCCAGCCGGCCAAGGTCGTGCGCACGCTCGACGACGCGACCGTCAGTCTGATCCGCGAGGCGTCCGTCCGCTACCGCGCACGCCAGCAGCAGTACCGCAAGGGCATGCGGCTGCTGCCGGACGGCTAATCCGGAGCTTCGGCGCTGATCGTGGCCCGGTCGGCGGTCTTCTCGACCCGAAGGCTCACGTTCAGGTCGTGCGCGGCGTGGCGGGCGAGCACGAACTCGACGGCGCGGGGCGAGACCTGGCCGTTGCCGCCGTCGTCGGCGAGCAGGGAAAGCAGGCCGACCGTGCTCGAGAAGCTCTCGGAAACGACGGTCAGCTCCAACGGCAGCACGGCGCGCGTCGCCGTCCGCAGCAGCACCGAGCCGCGAATCCCCAGGACCGATCTGGCGCAGAGCAGGAGCAGTGTCAGCAGCCGCGCCTCTTGGCGAGGCAGTGCCGGCCCCATGCGACCGTCCCATTCGAGGACGATCCGCGGCGGCGTGAAGAGGACGGCGGCGTGCTCGGCCAGCAGGCCGCGCGGCACGCTCTGGGAATCGGCGTCGGCCGCGCCAAAGGCGATGCGGTAGAGCTGCAGCAGCGCCGAGGCACGCTCGGCGCTCTGCCCGATCATGCCGATCGCCTCGGCGTGATCGCCCGCACCCATCTCGCGCACGAGGTCGACGCCGTTCACGATCGCCCCGATCGGGCTGACGAGATCGTGACAGATGCGCGACGAGATGCTGGTGGCGAGGCTGGAATCGGGCATGGTCACTTCCTTTCGCGGTGGCGCGGCGCCAGCCGTGGGTGTACGATACCTTGGTGATCTACGGGCTGGAAGTCGGCGCCATCGTCCGCATGCCCGCCCGGCCCCATTGGGGCCTCGGGCAGGTGCAGTCGATCGTCGGATCGCGCATCACCGTCAATTTCGAGCACTGCGGCAAGGTCGTGCTGCGCGGGGACGGAACGTCATTGGAGCTGGTCGCGCCGGATCTCGACTGATCGTGGCGGACACTTTACACGGCCATCCCGGCCGAGAGGTTAACGCCGTCGCGCGCCGCGGCCGGGCGGCGGCGCGCCGGATCGGCAACGGGGGGCGGCGGCGACCGGGGTGGGTGAGGTTGCGCCGTCCTTGCAATGCACCTAGTGTCCGCCGACCGCGCGGTGGGGTGCCGGACCCTCCGGAAGTGCCGTCGCGGGGCCGAGCGGAGGAACAGCGCGCCATGCACATCGAAGCCGGACGGTTCACGGTCCGACTCGCGACGTGCGACGCCGACGTGGCGGCGGCGCAGCGCCTGCGCTACCGCGTCTTCGTCGAGGAGATGGGGGCGAAGACCACCCCGGAGGATGCCGCCGAGCGGCGCGAGCGCGACCGCTTTGATCCCTATTTCGAACACCTGCTGCTCATCGACAACGAGAGCACGCACCCCGATGTCGAGCGCGGCGTCGTCGGCGTCTACCGGCTGATGCGCGGCAGCCGGGCGCGGGCCGGCATCGGCTTTTATGGCGCCAGCGAATACGACCTGTCGCTGCTCATGAACTATCCGCGCGAGACGCTCGAACTCGGGCGCTCCTGCGTTGATCTGGAGCATCGCGGCGGGGCGGGCATGCACCTGCTCTGGACCGGGCTGAGCGAGTACGTGGCCGAGCACGGCGTCTCCATCCTGTTCGGGGTGGCGAGCTTCCACGGCAGCGACCCGGCGCCGCTCGCCCAGGCGCTGAGCTATCTGCACCATTACCACCTGGCGCCGCCCGACCTGCGCGTGCGCGCGGTCCCCGAGCGCTATGTCCGGATGGACATGCTGCCGCCCGAACAGGTCGAGAAGGTCGAGGCGCTGCGGCAGATCCCGGCGCTGATCAAGGCTTATATGCGGTTCGGGGGGTCGGTCGGCGAAGGCGCCTATGTCGATCATGACTTCAACACGGTCGATGTCTGCTTGCTGATGGATACGTCCCGCATGGTGGAGCGCTACCGGGTGTTCTACTCGCGAAAACGGGGCGGGTCGGTCGACCGGATCCTCGGCTGACCCCGCTCTGCTCTGATTGATCCGATGGAGGCTTGGAACGACGCACCGATCCCGGAGCTGCCGGCGCTGTCCTTCGGCCAGCGCGTGCGCGGCGCCGTTCGCCTCGTCGGGCTCGTGGCTGTCACCGGGCTGGCGCTCGGCCTTTTCATGCTCGGCCGATATCTGCGCGGCAAGGTCAGTCGCCGGATCAGCTTTCACTTCGAGGTCGCGCGGCTCTGGTCCGTCGCGGTGCTCTGGCTGGCAGGCCTCCGCCTGATCGTCAGGGGCACGCCTGTCCAGGCCGGCGCGCTGGTCGCCAACCATCAGTCCTGGCTCGACATTCCGGCGCTGCGCTCGGTCCGGCTGATGTACTTCGTCTCCAAGGCCGAAGTGGCGAGCTGGCCGGGAATCGGCTTCATCACCCGGGTGACCGGCACGATCTTCATCAACAGGCGGCGGACGGAGGCGAAGCGGGACGAGGCGATGCTGCGGTCGCGGATCGCGCATGACCAGCTTCTGTGCTTTTTCCCGGAAGGCACCTCGACCGACGGATTGCGCGTTCTGCCGTTCAAGAGCTCGCTGTTCTCGGCCTTCTTCACGCAGGGGCAGGGCACGGAGATCGCGATCCAGCCGGTGACGGTGCGGTTCCGGCCGGCGCTGGGCAGCGGCCTGCCGGACTGCTTCTACGGCTGGTGGGGCACCATGACCTTCGAGGGCAATGTCTGGGATGTGGCCGCCCGGTCCCGCGGCGGCACGGTCGAGGTGACCTTCCACCCGCCGGTCGCCGCTGCCGAGTTTGCCGACCGCAAGCGGCTGGCCGACCATTGCCAGAGCGCCGTCGCCGCCGGGCTCGCGGCACCGACGGCGGCTGCCGCATGAAGCTGACGACGACACCCGCAGCCGTGCTAGTCTGGGGCGCGAGCGCGATTGGAGGCCGCCGATGACCGCCCGTGACACGTCCCCGAGCAGCCGGGTTTCGCTGACGCCCGAAATCGGCCTCGCGCTCTCGCCCGAGGTGGAGTTCACCGAGGCCGAGGCGCTGGCCAAATGGCTGCGCGAGAACGCCGTCGAGGAGGTCGAGTGCGTCACCCCTGACTTCGCCGGCATCGGACGCGGCAAGGTGATGCCGACGGCCAAGTTCACGCAGTTCAACCCGGTCTTCCTTCCGACCTCGCTGTTCTTCCTCACGATCACTGGGGGCTACCCGGATCTCGAGAACTTCCGCGGCTATAACACCGATGCCGACCTGATGCTGCGGCCGGACCTGCCGACCTGCCGCGCGGTGCCCTGGGCGGCCGACCCTTCGGTCATGGTGATCCACGATGTCTGCGACCGGCGCGGGCGACTGGTCGAGTTCGCCCCGCGCTCGGTGCTGCGCCGCGTGATCGCACTCTACGAGAAGCAGGGCTGGAGGCCGATCGTCGCACCCGAGATCGAGTTCTACCTGACCAAGCCGAACACCGACCCGGATTATCCGCTCGAGCCGCCGGTCGGGCGCTCGGGCCGGATCGGGGCGAAAAGCCAAGCCTATTCGATCTCGGCGGTCGACGAGTACGACCGCGTGATCGAGCACATCTATGATTACGCCGCCGCACAAGGTCTCGAGATCGATACGATCATCCAGGAGGCCGGGGCGGCGCAGCTGGAGATCAACCTCAACCATGGCGATCCGCTGGACCTGGCCGACCAGGTGTTCCTCTTCAAGCGGCTGATCCGCGAGGCGGCGCTGCGCTGCGGCACCTATGCGACCTTCATGGCCAAGCCGATGGCCGAGCAGCCCGGCTCGGCCATGCACATCCATCAGAGCGTCGTGTCGGTCGAGACGGGGAAGAACATATTCAGCGGCCCGGATGAGGAGCCGTCCGAGCTGTTCTACCATTTCCTCGGCGGGCAGCAGACTTATTTCCGTGCGGCGGCCTCGATCGTCGCGCCTTACGTCAACTCCTATCGCCGCCTGGTGTCCGAGCAATCGGCGCCGATCAACCTTGACTGGGGGCAGGACAACCGGACCACGGGGCTGCGCGTGCCGATCTCGTCGGCGCAGGGGCGGCGGGTGGAGAATCGCGTCGTCGGCGCCGATGCCAATCCTTATCTCGCGATCGCGGCCTGCCTTGCCACGGGATACCTGGGCATGATGCAGCGGATCCGGCCGCGCGAGGCGGTGCAGTCCGACAGCTATGACCGACCCCGCGAGCTGCCCTACGGCCTGCTCGACGCGATCGAGGAGCTGAAGGGATGCGAGCCGTTGCAGGAGGTGCTGGGCAAGCGCTTCTCGCGGCTCTACATCGCGGTCAAGCAGCAGGAATACGAGGAATTCATGCGGGTGATCAGCCCCTGGGAGCGGGAGCATCTGCTGCTGAACGTCTGAGGGCACGTCGTCAGCTGACCGGCGCCCCGTTGATCAGCGCGTCGACCATCGCGTCGAAGGCGGCTGCCGCGCTCGCCAGGTCGTAGCGACCCTCGACGCGCTGCCGGCCGAGCGCGGCGCAGCGCTCGCGCAGCGCGACGTCCGTCATCAGCGTCTCGAGCGCCGTGGCGATGTTCTGGGCCGATGGGGGGTCGAGCAAGAGGCCGGCGTCCTCCACGATCTCGATAAAGCCGCCGCGGCGGGTCGCGATGAGGGCGGCGCCGCTCGCCAATGCCTCGATGGCGACGCGGCCGAAGGGCTCGGCGTTCTGGGTGGGGGCAAGGGCGATCGCGGCGGTCGAGAGGATGCCGCGCACCGCGTCGTGCGGGATGTCGCGCTGCACCGCGATTTGTCCGCCCGCCGCCGCGACCGCGCGCTCGACGCTCTGGGCATATGCGTCGGGCTTGGCCGCGGTCGCGAGCACCATCTCGGCGTCCCAGTCGGAATGGCGCGGCAGGACCTGCGCCAGCGCCTGCACCGCCTCGAGCACGCCCTTTTCCGGGGCGAGGCGGCCGGTGA
This sequence comes from uncultured Bacillaceae bacterium, assembly GCA_963763245.1. Classification (GTDB taxonomy): domain Bacteria; phylum Pseudomonadota; class Alphaproteobacteria; order Rhodobacterales; family Rhodobacteraceae; genus Thermohalobaculum. The sequence goes on along the minus strand of CAVXNU010000010.1, from coordinate 256,097 downwards.
ACACGATGCGGCGCAGCTTCTGCGGTGCGGGCCGCCAGGCATCGACGTCGATGCCGTTCGGCGTGACGAAGATCGGCAGCGCCACTTGCGGCCAATCCGCACGGAACGCGTCGCGGCAGCATTCGCTGACGAAGGCCAGCGCGGTCAGCCGGCCGAACTGCCGGCGGCGCCAGAACCCCGAGAGCGGGCCGCGCGGCGGCTTGAGAAAGTTGTGCCGCAGCAGGACGACGGGCACGTCGGGCAGGCGGCGAGCGATCGCGACGGCGCTCGGCAGGTGCTGGTTGACGACGACGAGCCGCGGCCGGCTTTCGGCGATCAGCCGCGATCGCGCGGCATGGCCGGCCCCTGGTTCCCAGAACCGGAGGTGGACGCCTGCGAAGGGCTGCTCGACGCGCTCGGCGAAGATCGTGATCGCTTGGGCATGCCGGCTGGTCCGCGCGACCTCGTGCGTGTAGAGGTCGATCGAGGTGGCCCGCTCGGGCGCAAAGCGCATGTTGCGCGGCATGACGACGGCGATGCCGCCCGCAGCGGGCGTCATCCCGGGCGATCCGAGGCGCGACGCGCTGGCCAGAGCTTTATGCCCATTCTAGGACGTTCTCGATCCCTTCGGCCCGGACCTTCTCGCAAGCCGGAGGGCTCTTTGCCGGTTAACGCCGGCCTTGTCGAGCCCGTGCGCCTTCGCGCGGGCGGCCTGTCGGGACGCGGGGCGCCCGATCGTCCTTGGATCGGCGTCCAAGACGGGCGCAGATGCCGGCGGCGGCGCGGGGCAGAGGGTCTGCCCGGCGGCCGAGCCGGGACGACGGAGAAGCACAGATGAAGATCAATCCGTACCTCAACTTCAGCGGGAGCTGCCGCGAGGCGTTCGAGGCCTATGCCCGCATCCTGGGCGGCCGCGTCGTTGATGTGATGACCTTCGCCGGCACGCCGGCCGAGGCGCATGTCCCGGCCGAGTGGCGCGACAAGGTCATGCATGCGATGCTGGACCTGGGCGACGGCGTCCTGATGGGCTCGGACGGGGCCCCGGGCATGTGCGCGGCCGATGGCGCGGGAGGGGACGCGAGAGGGGGCGGGTTCTCGGTCGCGCTCCACCCGGCGAGCCTCTCCGAGGGCCAGCGGATCTTCGACGCGCTGGCCGAGGGCGGACAGGTCACCATGCCGTTCGCCGAGACCTTCTGGTCGGCGGGTTTCGGCCAGCTGACCGATCGTTGGGGCACGCGATGGATGGTCAATGTCGACACTGCGCCCGCCCAGTCGGCGCAAGCGCAGGCGGGCGCCTAGCCCGATCGAGGTCGGCCGCTCCGCCCAGGGGGGGTCAGCTGGCGCGAGGCATCGCGCGATCGGCGCCGGCCTTGCTGGCGGCGGCGCTCGCTGCCCTGGCGCTGGCCGGCTGCGACGCGGCGGGCGGGGCGTCGGGCGACGGGGCGATCTGTCAGGGAAGCCAGCCGGTCCGCTGGTCCGGGCGGGTGCCTGTCGAGGACGCGAGCCTCTATCTGGACGTGCGGGGCGCGTCCTGCGACGCGCCCCTGCTGATATGGCTGCATGGCGGCCCGGGCGGAGCGGAGCGACCGCTGTTTCGGCTCTACGACTCGGGCCTGGAGCGCCGTTTCGTCGTCGCCTATCTCGATCAGCGCGGCGCGGGGCGCTCGTTCGAGCCCGAGGCGGACCCGGCCGAGCTGACGGTCGAGAGGCATCTTGCCGATCTCGACCGGGTCGTCGCTGCGCTCTGCGCCGGGACGGGCCACCCCCGCGTCATCCTGGTGGGCCATTCATGGGGCGGCGCGCTGGGGCTGCTCTACGCCGGGCGGCATCCCGAACGGGTTGCGGCCGTCGTCGGCGTCGCGCCGCTGATCGCCGGCCTGCCGGCCCAGGAGGCGGCGAGGCGGTTCGTCGCCGGGGCGGCGGGAGCGGCCGGAGATGCCGAAAGCCTGGAGCGGCTGGCGGCATTGGGCGCGCCGCCCTATGGCGGGTCGGCGCAGCTGGAACTCCAGGAGCTGGTCGACAGCTATGGCGGGGTCTTTCACCGCCGCCCCAACCTTTTCGGGGCGACGCTTCAACTGGTTCTGCGCGGCTATGTCACGCCATGGGAGATTCCGCGCCTGATCGAGGGCAACGAGGTGAGCCTCGACGCCATGGCGGGCGCCGTCGCCGAGCTGGATTTGCGGCGCGAGGTTCCGGCGCTCGGCGTGCCCGTGGTCGTGATGGTCGGCCGCTATGACCGGCTGCTCGACCCCGCGCTGGCCGAAGGCTGGCTCGACGCGATCGATGCGCCCTGCCGGACGCTTTTGCGCTTCGCCGGGAGCGCGCACAACATCCCGTTCGAGGAGCCCGACGCCTTCATGGCCGAGCTCGGCCGGGCGCTGCTCGCGCCTGCGCGCCCCGGATGCCCCGCCAGCTCGACGGGCGCACAGCCGCTCGAGCGCGCGGCCGGTGCAGTCGGGCCGGCGCTCTGACGCTGTGCCGAAGGTGCGATGCCGGCGCGCGGCGGGGCATGCCACACGGCACCCGGTCGCTTGTCGCCCCCGATGTCGATTTTGGGATAGAAATCGGCACGTCTGGCGCTAGACGAGGCGTTTCTGGGAGGCGGCGATCCAGTTCCGCCGAGTTCTCAAGGGAGGTATCCGAATGCAACGTCGTGATTTTCTGACCAAAGCCGCCATCGGGGGCGTAGGCGTGGCGGCAGGGGGCGGGCTTGCGGCTCCGGCCATCGCGCAGTCCGCGCCCTCCGTCACCTGGCGCTGCGCCTCGTCGTTCCCGAAGTCGCTCGACACGATCTATGGCGCCGCCGAGACGATGTCGAAATATGTCTCGGAGGCGACGGACGGCAACTTCAAGATCCAGGCCTTCGCCGCCGGCGAGTTGGTGCCGGCCCTGCAGGTGGCAGATGCCGTCACCGACGGCACGATCGAGAGCTGCCACACGGCGAGCTACTACTACTGGGGCAAGGATCCGGCCTGGGCGGTGCCCTGCGCCATCCCGTTCTCGCTGAACGCGCGCGGCATGAACGCCTGGCACTATTACGGCGGTGGCATCGACCTGGCCAACGAGTTCTACGGCAAGCACAACATCATCGCCTACCCTGGCGGCAACACCGGCGCCCAGATGGGCGGCTGGTTCCGCAAGCCGGTCACCAGCGTCGCCGACCTGAACGGGCTCAAGATGCGCATGGGCGGCTTTGGCGGCCGCGTCGCCTCCAAGCTCGGCGTCGTCCCGCAGTCGATCCCCGGCGGCGACATCTACCCGGCGCTGGAGAAGGGCACGATCGACGCCACCGAGTGGATCGGGCCCTATGACGACGAGAAGCTCGGCTTCTTCAAGGTCGCGCCCTATTACTATTATCCCGGCTGGTGGGAAGGCGGCCCGTCGCTGCACTTCATGTTCAACAAGGGCAAGTTCGAGGAGCTGCCGAAGAACTACCAGGCGATCCTGCGCACCGCCTCGCAGGCGGTGAACATGGACATGCTGGCGCATTACGACGACGTGAACCCGCCGGCGCTGAAGTCGCTGGTGGCGCAGGGCGCGCAGCTGCAGCCCTTCACGCCGGACGTGATGGAGGCCTCGTTCAAGGCGGCCAACGAGGTCTATGCCGAGATCGAGGCGCAGAGCGCCGACTTCAAGACGCTGTGGGACTCGATCAAGGGGTTCCGGAGCGACTATTACCTGTGGATGCAGATCTCGGAGTACAACTTCGACACCTTCATGATGCTGGCGCAGCGCAACAACCTGCTCTGAGCCGCGGCCCGTGCGAAGAGGCCCCGGAGCGATGCTCCGGGGCCTCTCTCATTCCGGGCGGCGAGCCCGGCGCCCGGCTATTGCTGGGGCGCCGGCTGGATCGTCGGCGGGGACGACAGCCCGCCGCCGCCAGGTGCGGCCGGCGGGGGCGTCTGCCCCGGTATGGCGGGCGGCGCGGCGAGGCCGCCGCCGCCAAGCCGCACCGTCGGGCGCCGCGGCGCCGGGGGCAGGGGCTTGGCCGGGGATGGTCGGCGGCGCGGCCAGCGGGTTGCCGCCGCTGGCCGGCGGCGTGCCGGTGATCGTCGGCGGCGCGCCGAGCGGGTTCCCGGAGGTGGCGGGCCGCTGGCCGCCCAGGCCCGGGGGCGGGCCCTGCAGGCTGCCGCCCACGCCCGGCGGGGGCGCGCCGAGACCGCCGGGCGCGCCGCCCAGGCCGGGCGACGCGGGCACCGTGATCTGTATGTCCTTCAGGTCCACGGGCGCGCCCTTGTAGTGCATCACCATCCCCGGGAAGGCGATGACGACCGCGATCATCGCGATCTGGATGCAGACGAAGGGGATGGCGCCCCAGTAGATCTGGCCCGTGGTGACCGGCGCGATCCGTTGGCCGGTCAGCTTGTCGACGTAAGGCTTCGCGGGGTGCCACCGAGCGCAGGTAGAACAGCGCGAAGCCGAAGGGCGGGTGCATGAACGAGGTCTGCATGTTCACGCCCAGGATCACGCCGAACCAGATCAGGTCGATGCCGAGCTTGGCCGCCGCCGGCGCCAGCAGCGGCACGATGATGAAGGCGAGCTCGAAGAAGTCGAGGAAGAACGCCAGGAAGAAGACCAGGAGCGAGACGACGATCAGGAAGCCGAGCTCGCCGCCCGGCAGGCTGGTCAGCAGGTGCTCGACCCAGATGTGGCCGTTGACGCCGTAGAAGGTCAGCGAGAAGACGCGCGCGCCGATCAGGATGAACATGACGAAGGCCGAGAGCCGCGTCGTCGAGGCCAGCGCCTGGCGCACGACGTCGAGCGTCAGCCGCCCCTTGGCCGCCGCCAGCACCAGCGCGCCGACGGCGCCCATCGCGCCGCCCTCGGTCGGCGTGGCGATGCCGAGGAAGATCGTGCCGAGCACCAGGAAGATCAGCGCCAGCGGCGGGATCAGCACGATGATGACCTGCTGCGCCAGCCGCGACATGGCGTTCGATGCTCGATCGCCTTGTCGAGCACCGCGGCGACGTAGACGGCGACGACGCCGATGGTGGCGCCGAGGATGTCGGCATTGGACGCCCTGGCTCGGCGTACAGCCAGTAGATGCGCGCCGATGGCCACGCCGACGCCTGCCGCCAGCGCGACGAAAAGCGACAGCACGCCCGAGCCGAGCGTCCGCGCCTCGATCGGCAGCGCCGGCATCGAGCTCGGCCGAAAGATGCTCACCATCAGGACCCAGCTCATGTAGAGCGCGGTCAGCACCAGGCCCGGGATCAGCGCGCCCTTGTACATGTCGCCGACCGAGCGGCCGAGCTGGTCGGCCAGCACGATCAGCACCAGCGAGGGCGGGATGATCTGCGCGAGCGTGCCCGAGGCGGCGATGACGCCCGACGCGATCGAGCGGTCATAGCCGTAGCGCAGCATGATCGGCAGCGAGATCAGGCCCATGGCGATGACCGAGGCGGCGACGACGCCCGTGGTGGCGGCGAGCAGCGCGCCGACGAAGACGACGGCGTAGGCGAGGCCGCCCCGGACCGGCCCGAAGAGCTGGCCGATGGTGTCGAGCAGGTCCTCGGCCATGCCGGAGCGTTCGAGCACGATCCCCATGAAGGTGAAGAACGGGATGGCGAGCAGCGTGTCGTTCGCCATGATGCCCCAGAACCGCTCGGGCAGGGCGTTGAGCAGCGGCCAGTCGAGCGAGATCGACGCCGTTCGAGAGCGGCGCGAGCTCGACGCCGATGATGAAGAACAGCAGCCCGTTGCGCCGCCAGCGAGAAGGCGACCGGATAGCCGAGCAGCAGGAAGACGATCAGCGACCCGAACATGATCGGCGCCATGTTGGTGGCGATGAGCTCCGTCACTTGCGGGGCTCCCGCGTCTCGCCGGCGAAAAGCTCGGCCTCGTGTTCGGCGCTGGCATGGTGCGAGACGAAGGGCGCCGGGTCGTCGATGGCCCCGCGCATCACCGCGATCTTCTTGATGATCTCGGATATGCCCTGCAGCGCCAGGAGGAAGAACCCGATCAGCAAGAGCGCCTTGGACGGCCAGATGATCAGCCCGCCGGCATTGGCCGACATCTCGCCCGACCGGAACGAGGACTGAACGTAAGGCACGAGGAAGTAGAGCATCAGGAAGACGAAGGGCAGCAGGAAGAGCAGCGTGCCGAGGAGGTCGATCCAGTGCTGCACGCGGCGCGAGAACAGGCCGTAGACGATGTCGATGCGGATATGCTCGTTCTGCTTCAGCGTGTAGGCCGCGGCCAGCAGGAAGGCGGCGCCGAAGAGGTACCACTGGAGCTCGAGCCAGGCGTTCGACGAGATGTCGAAGGCCTTGCGGACGATGGCGTTGCCCGCGCTGACCAGCACGGCCACCAGGATCAGCCAGGAGACGCCCTTGCCGATCAGCTCGTTCATTCTGTCGATAACTCGTGATAGCCCGAGAGCCGCACCCATTCCCGGAACCTCCCCTGTCGTTGGAACTCACCGCGCGCGATATGCGGCTTAGTCGCCTGCCGTTCTATCGCAATTTTGCCGCGTGCCGCCCGTTTGCGACGTGGGGCGGCGCCTGGGTTCGACACGGGCGTTGCCGGAACGAGGCGAGGCCTATTCGGCGGTCGCCTCGGCCAGGAAGCGGCGCATGTGCGGGGCGCCCGGCGTGGGTCCGGTATCGCGCATGCCGATCTTGCTTGCCACCCGGATCGAGGCGGCGTTCTCCGGCCGGATGTCCGCGACAATGCGCGGCAGCCCGAGTGCGCGGAGCCCGTGCGCCAGCACGGCGCGTGCCGCCTCGGTGGCGTGACCTTTGCCGCGGGCTGCGACAGGCAGGCGCCAGCCGATCTCGACCTCAGGCCCCTGCGCGTTCTCGGGGATCAGCAGGACCCAGCCGAGGAACTCGTCGGGGTGCCGGCGGCGGGCGATGATCCAGTAGCCCATCCCGGCGGGGTACTTGGCAAGAGTGCGCGAGCCGATGAAGGCGCGGTGCGCGACCTCGTCATGCCAGCCGCCGCTGCCGCCGGGCCACTCGACCCATTCGACAGTGCCTGGCTCGCGGTCCATGCGGAAGCAGTCCTCGAGATCGTCGAGGGTGCGCGGCCGAAGCCGCAGGCGCCGAGTTTCGAGGACCGGAAGCATGTTCATCTTGGCATGGGTGGGCGGACCGCCCACCCCACGGGCGAGGTCGACAGGGCGCGTCGGCCAGAGGCCTTAAGCGAACTGGTCGAGCGTCTTGCGGAACTTCTCCACGATCTCGTCGACATGGCTGCGCTCGGCGATGAAGGCGGGCGCGACGATGCCGGTGTCGCCGGTGAACTTGACGTGGGCGCCGTTCCAGAAGAGCGCCTTCTGCATCTCCTGGCCGCGCAGGCCCGGCTTGCCCGGCTGCGGGTGCACCTCGACCCCGGACATCAGACCGATCGTGCGGATGTCCTTGATGAGCTCGTGGTCGCGCAGCGACATCACGGCGTCCTTGAAATAGGGCGCGAGCTCGGCGGCGCGCTCGAACAGCCCGTCGCGCTCGTAGATCTGCAGCGCGGCGTTGCCGGCGGCGCAGGCAGCCGGGTGCGCCGAATAGGTGTAGCCGTGGAAGAACTCGATCGCGTTCTCGGGCGAGGCGTTGGTCACGGTCTCGTAGATCTCGTCGCGGCAGGCCACCGCCCCCATCGGGATCGAGCCGTTCGTCAGCGCCTTGGCCATCGTCATGATGTCCGGCGTCACGCCGAAAAGCTGCGCCGCGAAGGGCGCGCCGAGACGGCCGAAGCCGGTGATGACCTCGTCGAAGACGAGCAATATGCCGTGTCGGTCGCAGATCTCGCGCAGGCGCTCCAGGTACCCCTTGGGCGGCACCAGCGTGCCGGTCGAGCCGGCGACGGGCTCGACGAAGACGGCGGCGATGGTGGCGCCGCCATAGGTCTGGCAGTGACGTTCGAGATCGTCGGCGAGCTCGGGGCCGTCATGGCTCGGCTGGCCGTCGTGGAACAGGTCCTTGCCCGTCCAGGTGTGCCGGATGGTGACGATGTTCGGCATGGTGACGGGGAAGGTCTCACGGTTCTTGACCATGCCCGAGAGCGAAACGCCGCCCATGTTGACGCCGTGATAGGCGCGCTCGCGGCTGACGAAGCGCAGGCGCTGCGACTGGCCCCGGGCGCGGTGGTAGGCCATCACCATCTTCAGCGCCGTGTCGATCGACTCCGACCCCGAATTCGTAAAGAAGACGTGGTTGAAGGGGTCGGGCAGGATCGCCGCGACGCGCCGGGCGAGCTCGAAGCTGCCGGGGTGGCCGAGCTGGAAGTGCGGCGTGTACGAGTTCTGCTGCAGCTGCTTGTAGACCGCCTCGGCGATCTCGGGCCGGGCGTGGCCCGCGGGCGAGCAGAAGAGCGCCGAGGAGCCGTCGATGACGCTGCCGCCCTTGTGGTCGGTGTAGTACATGCCCTCGCCCTTGACGACGAGGCGCGGGTTCTCCTTGAAGTCGCGGTTGCCGGTGAACGGCATCCAATGCTCTTCGAGCGAGTTGGCGCGGGCCGCGTCGGCGATGTTCAGGTCGTGCATGTCGAAAGCTCCCTAGGGCGAGTGGCCCCGAAATGGCGCGCAGCATAGCGCGGGCCCCGGCCGCGCGGAATAGGGCCAATCGGCACGCCAGTAAATCCAGGCGAGGATATCGGCGCCCGCGAGGCCGGGCGCCGCAAGGGCCGCCGAGGCGGGCGCCTCAGCTCGTCATCTTCTCCAGCGCCTGGCGCAGCGCCTGCTCTTCGTCTTGCGAGAGCGAGGTCTGCAGGACGTGGCCCTTGCCGCGGAACGGCTCGAGACGCTCCAGCACCTTGTCGCCCGTCGCCTTCTTCACAAGCACGAACAGCGCCGAGCCGCCCTTGGGCAGCTTTTCGCCCAAATCCTTCATGAACTTGTCGTCGATGCCGATGTCGGTCAGATAGCCCGATAGCGCGCCCGCGCCGGCGCCGACCGCGGCGCCCAGCAGCGGGTTGAGGAAGATCAGGCCGATCAGCATCCCCCAGAAGCCGCCGCCGACGGCGCCGGTGGCGGTCATGTTGACCGCCTGGTGCAGCTTGACCCGGCCTTCCTCGTCGCGCGTCACGACGACGACGTCGTCCATGCTGATCAGATATTCCTTCTGCAGCTTGGCCAGTTCGGCGCGAAGCTCGAAGGCCGTCGTCTCGTCGTCGAAGGCGACTGCGACCAGATCTGCCATCTTTCTCTCCCTCTCATCCGGCGTCGGCCCTGGCACCGAGCTGTGACGCTCCCGTAGGTCGCGTCGCGACGTCTCGGCCAAGCCTGGGCGTCAGTTGGCGCCGGCATTTTCGCAGCGCCATGCGGCATGATAGCACCGGAGGCGAACCGCCGGACCGTCAAAACTGCGCGACGCCCTCGCGGCCGGGGGCTTCTCCGGGAGGCGCACCGGGGCGGCACCGGGGCGGGCCTCGCTCACTTGTGAAGCCGATCTCGCGCGCTTGCCCGGCCGGAGGCGGCGCGCTACTGCGTCGACAAAAGGGAGGCACGCATGGCCGTCGGCAAGACCATCTGGACCTGGCATCGCGGCAGCTGGCATCAGGGCAATCACCCGATACTGGGCGCCGCCGATCATGGTGCTTGGCTCGGCACGATGGTGTTCGACGGGGCCCGGGCCTTCGAAGGGGTGGCGCCCGACCTCGAGCTGCACTGTGCGCGCGCCAACGCCTCGGCGCGGACGATGGGGCTGAAGCCGCTGCATGCGGATGGCGAGATGCTCGAGATCGCGCGCGAGGGCATCGCCAAGTACCCGGGCGACACGGCGACCTACATCCGGCCGATGTACTGGTCGCGCGAGAGCGCGGGGTCGATCGTGCTGGCCGACCCCGAATCGACCGATTTCGCGCTCTGCATCGAGGACGTGCCGATGCCGGCCGACAAGGGCTTTTCCATCACGACGACGCGCTATCGCCGGCCGACGGTCGAGACGATGCCGACCGACGCCAAGGCGGGCTGCCTCTACCCGAACAATGCGCGCATGCTGCGCGAGGTGCGGGCCAAGGGCTTCGACAACGCCATCGTGCTCGACATGATCGGCAACGTCGCCGAGACCGCGACCTCTAACATCTGGATGGTGAAGGAGGGCGTCGCGCTGACGCCGATCCCGAACGGGACGTTCCTGAACGGCATCACGCGCCAGCGCGTGCTGAAGCTGCTGCGCGAGGCGAACGTGCCCGCCTATGAGACGACGCTGACGCTGGAGGATTTCCGGGCGGCGGACGAGATCTTCTCGACGGGCAATGCCGGCAAGGTGCTGCCGATCACGCGCTTCGACGACCGGAGGCTCGACTATGGCCCGGTCACGCGCCGGGCGCGCGAGCTCTACTGGGAGTTCGCGCACCGGTAGTGGCGCGCGCCTGGTGGCCTGTCACCAGGAGAAGGCGATGCCGATCGCGGCGAAGATGACCAGGACCGAGACGATCGCCAGGATGAAGCCGCGGCCCGGTGCCATCCCGCGCTGCAGCGGCGGCTGATCGGCGGGCGAGGGGTCGCGGACCTCGCGGGCGGTCTCGTGCCGGCGGGCGGTCGCGACCTGCTCGGCGGTGGGCGGCGTGCCGGCGGCCTCGTCATCCGTGCCGAGCGGCGCCGCGGCCGGGTCGGAGTGGCCGACCTTGTCGTGCGTGGCGCCGCTGTCGATCTCGCCCCGCAGCTGGTCCGCGGTTGGCTGGATCCGCGGGCACAGCAGCGGATGATTGTGGCGGCGCGCCGCCGCGTTCCTTGCGTGCCTCTGACATCCTCTGGCCCTTTCAGCGCGTCCAACCAGCGCAACGTCGCTGTGCGCGCTGCGTTCCGGCACGCTTTGCCGCGGGCGGCCTCAGCCGAGACCCGCGCGCGAAAAGGCGGAGAGGGCGGCCGGCGGCCGGCCGGCTCAGAAGGGAATCTCGTCGTCCAGGCCGCCCGAGGGGCCGAAGTCGCGGCCGCCGCCCGTGCCGCCGCCCATCCCCCCGCCGGGACCGCCGCCGAAATCGCGGTCGCCGCCGCCGGGCCGGCCGTCGAGGAACGTCATCTCGCCTCGGAAGGGGCGCAGCGTGACCTCGGTGGTATAGCGGTCCTGGCCGTTCTGGTCCTGCCATTTGCGGGTTTCGAGCTGGCCCTCGACATACACCTTCGAGCCCTTCTTCAGGTACTGCTGCGCCAGCCGCACGAGGTTCTCGTTATAGATGGCGACGTTGTGCCACTCGGTCTTCTCTTTCCGCTCGCCCGAGTTGCGGTCCTTCCAGGTCTCGCTGGTCGCGATCCTGATGTTGCAGACCTGGCCGCCGTTCTGGAAGCTGCGCACCTCCGGGTCGGCGCCCAGATTCCCGATCAGGATCACCTTGTTGACGCTGCCTGCCATACTCGTCTCCCACGAATCCGCCGAATCCCCCGCTCGCGCCGGACGATAGACCCTGGGCGCCCGGCAGGCCAGCGCGGGCTAAACCTTCGGTCTATGGACGCTCTCCGGCCCGGAAGGGTGATGGCCAGCCAGCCGGCGAGCGCCCAGTTAGCGGCCCGGGTCGGCGGATGGGCCGCCGGCGCGACAGCGGGAGAACGCGAATGCGCGAGAAACTGATCCTGGGCCTTCTGGCGGCGGCGCTCGGCGGCGCCACGGCCTTCGCGCTCGAGAAGGGCGACGTGCTCGGCACCGACGAGGCCGCCGTGCGCCAGGCGCTCGAGGCGCAGGGCTTCGAGGTGCGCAAGATCGAGGGCGAGGACGATGATGGCGGCGAGGCGCTGGAGGCATACGCGCTGAAGGACGGCAAGCGGTACGAGATCTATGTCGACCGGCAGAGCGGCGCCGTCGAGAAGATGAAGCAGGATGACTGACACGGCGGCCTCCGTCGTCGCCGGGCCCGGGCCGCATGCGGTCCGGGTCTGGGATCTCGGCGTGCGGGTCTTTCACTGGTCGCTCGCGACGCTGTTCCTGCTCAACTTCGCGGTGCTCGACCCCGAGTCGAAGCTGCACGAATGGGTCGGGTACGCGGTCGTCGGGCTGGTGGCGCTGAGGCTGCTCTGGGGCGTCGTCGGCACGCGCTATGCGAGATTCAGCGCCTTCCCGCCGAGCCTGGCCGCCGCGCGTGACCACCTGGTCGCGCTGGTCCGCGGCGAGCGCGAGGCGCCGGCGCCGGGGCACAATCCACTCGGCGCACTCATGGTCTACAACCTCTTCGCCTGCATGCTGCTGCTGGGGCTGACCGGCTGGATGATGACGCTCGACGCGTTCTGGGGCGTCGACTGGGTGGAGGAGGCGCACGAAATTATCGCCAACTTCGCGGCGATCTCGGTCGGGCTGCATGTCCTCGGCGTCGCAGTCGAGAGCCGGCGGTCGAAAGTGTCCCTCGTCCGGGCTATGTTGACTGGATGGAAGGAGCTCCCCCCGTCGAGCTGACCGAAGCGACGCCGGCCGATCGCCGGCTCGCGCCGCGCCGCAATGGCCGGCTCACGCTGCTCGTCGCCGGCATAGGCATCCAGCTGGTCGCGGCGTTGTTCTTCCTGATCGACGTGGCGATGGACTGGTCGGAGGAGGGGGCCGGCGGCACGGGCCTCCTCCACAACGGCGTCGAACTGGTCGCGGCTCTGGGGCTGCTGCTTGGGATCGTCGTGCTCGGCCTCGAGCTGCGGCGGCTGCTCGATCGCCATGCGCGGATGGCCGCCACGATCCGCGTCGCCTCCGGCGCCTTCCACGAGCTGCTGGAGCAGCGATTCACCGAATGGAATCTGACGCCTGCCGAGCGGGACGTGGCGCTGCTGCTCGTCAAGGGCCTGTCGCTGGCCGAAATCGCGGGCCTGCGCAACTCGGCCGAGGGAACGGTGAAGGCGCACTGCAACAAGGTCTATGGCAAGGCGGGGGTGAGCGGTCGCACGCAGCTCGTCAGCCTGTTCCTTGAAGATCTCATGGATGGCGGCGTGGCCGCGCCCTGAGGCAGGGCGATGTCAGCAGACCGCGGCCCTCGGGCATTTCGCCGCTGGCCGGATGTTCGCCTCTTTGTTTACAGTCGCGCGACTCGCAATCCGGGCGCGGGCGGTTACATCTGAAGCTCCCGAGGCAGAGGCAGGGCCAGCATGGCCGAGAAGTTCATCCGCGTGCGCGGCGCGCGCGAGCACAATTTGAAGAGCGTCGATGTCGACATCCCGCGCGACACGCTGACGGTCATCACCGGGCTGTCGGGCTCGGGCAAGTCGTCGCTGGCCTTCGACACGATCTATGCCGAGGGGCAGCGGCGCTATGTCGAGTCGCTCAGCGCCTATGCCCGTCAGTTCCTGCAGATGATGCAGAAGCCGGATGTGGACCACATCGAGGGACTGTCGCCGGCGATCTCGATCGAGCAAAAGACGACGAGCCGCAACCCGCGCTCGACGGTCGGCACCGTCACCGAGATCTACGACTATCTGCGTCTGATGTTCGCGCGCGCCGGCACGCCCTACAGCCCGGCGACGGGCCAGCCGATCGAGGCGCAGCAGGTCAGCGACATGGTCGACCGCGTGCTGGCCATGCCCGAGGGCACGCGCCTGCACCTGCTCGCGCCGATGATCCGCGACCGCAAGGGCGAGTACCGCAAGGAGTTCGCCGACCTGCGCAAGCAGGGGTTCCAGCGCGTCAAGGTGAACGGCGAATTCCATGACCTCGACGAGCCGCCGACGCTCGACAAGAAGTTCCGGCACAACATCGACGTGGTGGTCGACCGGATCATCGTGAAGCCGGGTATCGAGACGCGGCTGGCCGACAGTTTCACGACGGCGCTGGGTCTGGCCGACGGCATCGCCGTGGTCGAGACGGCGCCTGTCGAGGGCGAGCCCGAGCGGACCGTGTTCTCGGAGAAGTTCGCCTGCCCGGTCTCTGGCTTTTCTATCCCGGAGATCGAGCCGCGCCTGTTCAGCTTCAACGCGCCGTTCGGGGCCTGTCCGGATTGCGGCGGCCTCGGAGCCGAGCTCTATTTCGACGAGCGCCTCATCGTGCCGGACGAGAGCCTGAGCCTGATGCAGGGCGCGCTCGCACCATGGGCGCGGCAGAAGACGCCCTATTTCCGGCAGACGCTCGAGGCCTTGGCCGAGCATTACGGCTTCAGCCACGCCACGCCTTGGTCAAAGCTGTCCGAGGATGTCCGCCAGGTGATGCTGCGCGGCTCGGACGACGAGGTGATCAAGTTCCGCTATGACGATGGCGGCCGCGTCTACACGGTGAAACGCCCGTTCGAGGGCGTGATCCCCAACATGGAGCGGCGCTATCGCGAGACCGACAGCGCCTGGGTCCGCGAGGAATTCGAGCGCTTCCAGGGCAGCCGGCCGTGCCATGCCTGCGACGGACACCGCCTGCGGCCCGAGGCCTTGGCGGTGAAGATCGCCGGCGACCATATCGGCCAGGTGACGCAGCTCTCGATCCGCGAGGCCCTGGCCTGGATCGAGGCGGCGCCCGGGCAGCTCAGCCGGCAGAAGAACGAGATCGCCGCCGCGATCATCAAGGAGATCCGCGAGCGGCTGGGCTTCCTGGTCAATGTCGGCCTCGACTACCTGACGCTCAGCCGCAATTCCGGCACGCTCTCGGGCGGCGAGTCGCAGCGCATCCGGCTTGGCGAGCCAGATCGGCTCTGGCCTGACCGGCGTGCTCTACGTGCTCGACGAGCCCTCGATCGGGCTGCACCAGCGCGACAACCGGCGGCTGCTCGAACTCGCTGCGCGGCCTGCGCGACCAGGGCAACACCGTCATCGTCGTCGAGCATGACGAGGAGGCGATCCGCGAGGCCGACTATGTCATCGACATCGGGCTTGGCGCCGGCGTGCATGGCGGGCGGGTCATCGCCCACGGCACGCCGGAGGAAGTCGCGCGCACCCCTGAGTCCATCACCGGCCAGTACCTGATCGGCCGACGCGAGATCGCCGTGCCGGGCTCGCGCCGCGAGGGCAATGGCAAGTGGATTGTCGTCGAGGGCGCGACGGGGAACAATCTGAAGGAGGTGACGGCAGAGATACCGCAAGGCACCTTCGCCTGCATCACCGGCGTCTCGGGCGGCGGCAAGTCGACCCTGACGATCGAGACGCTCTACAAGACCGCCGCCAACCGGCTGAACGGCGCACGCACGCAGCCGGCGCCGTCGCGCACGATAAGGGGGCTCGAGCACCTCGACAAGGTGATCGACATCGACCAGTCGCCGATCGGGCGGACGCCGCGGTCGAACCCGGCGACCTACACCGGCGCCTTCACGCCGATCCGCGACTGGTTCGCCGGGCTGCCCGAGGCCAAGGCGCGCGGCTACAAGGCCGGGCGCTTCAGCTTCAACGTCAAGGGCGGGCGCTGCGAGGCCTGCCAGGGCGACGGCGTGATCAAGATCGAGATGCACTTCCTGCCGGACGTCTACGTCACCTGCGAGACCTGCAAGGGCGCGCGCTACAACCGCGAGACGCTGGAGGTGAAGTACCGCAACAAGTCGATCGCCGACGTCCTTGACATGACGGTCGAGGACGGGTGCAGGTTCTTCGAGGCGATCCCCATCATCCGCGAGAAGCTCGAGACGCTGCAGCGCGTCGGGCTCGGCTACATCAAGATCGGCCAGCAGGCGACGACGCTGTCGGGCGGCGAGGCGCAGCGCGTGAAGCTGTCGAAGGAGCTGAGCCGGCGTGCAACCGGCCGGACGCTCTACATTCTCGACGAGCCGACCACCGGCTTGCATTTCGAAGACGTCAAGAAGCTGCTCGAGGTGCTGCAGGAGCTCGTCGAGAGCGGCAACACGGTCGTGGTCATCGAGCACAACCTCGATGTTATAAAGACGGCGGATTGGGTCGTCGACCTCGGCCCCGAAGGCGGTGACGGCGGCGGCCGGATCGTCGCGACCGGAACGCCCGAGGACATATCCGAGGTCGAGGCCAGCCATACTGGCCAGTACCTGCGCCCCATGCTGGTCAAGGCCGGCCGGATCGCAGCGGAATAGGGGCAGCCGCGCCCGGCGCCGCTGCCCCTCTCGCTACTTTAGGAAATCTGGTTTCCTGTGACTGCCGATCACCAGTCGGCGATCTTGACCTGTGGTCCGCTCTCCTCAGGGACCACCATCGCGCTTTCGCCGTCCCAGTAGAGGACGTTCTCGCCGCCGCCGCGTGGCAGCGTCCGCGTGCTGCCCGAGTCGAGGTAGCGGAAGTTCTCGACGACGAATGGCTTGGACGTCCAGACATTGGTGGTGCCGACCGGCGTCTCGTCGGCGCGGTACTGGTCCATGAAGATGTCGCACTGTGATCCCGGCCCGTCGTCCAGGCAGGTGTCGTCGGCCATCGACCGGCGCGGCAAGCAGGATCGCGGCGGCGGCCAGTGTCGTGTGCTTCAGCATCTTGGCCTCCTAGATTTTGTGTTGCGATGAGAACGTTTGGTTGCGCCGGGCCGTTCCCACGGGCTCGGCCCGGTTCTCCCTCCGGGCGCGCATGGGCTGTGCCCGTCTCCTTACGGGCACGGACGGGGCGCAAAGCGGGGCGCTTGGTTGACAGCATCGCGCGTTCGCGTGAACCTCGGGTTCGATCATCGCGAGGAGTGCTGAGATGAAAGTGTCAGTCATTCTGCAGAAGAAGGGCTCGACCGAAGTGGCGACGATCGCGCCGGCGACCACCGCGTCCGACGCCGTCAGAGAGCTCTCGCGTCGCCGCATTGGTGCGCTCGTCGTGACCTCGGCCGATGGCGGGATCGCCGGGATCGTGTCGGAGCGCGACATCGTGCGACGGCTGGGCGAGGAGGGGCCGGCCGTTCTCTCGCGCCCGGTGTCGGAGCTGATGACGCACAAGGTAGAGACCTGCGGCGCCGACGACACCGCGTTTCACCTGCTCGACCGCATGACCGAAGGGCGGTTTCGGCACATGCCGGTGCTGGGGGACAATGGCCGACTGGCCGGAATTCTCTCCATCGGCGACGTGGTCAAGGCGCGGCTCGAGGAGATCGAGACCGAGAACGCCGCAATGGCCGACATGCTGAGCAGTTGAGGGTGGCCGGCGCACCCCTGGATCGGACCCGGCGCGACGCGGGCACTTGACCGCGGCGGCGCGACGCTGTTGCTTGGCGCCGCGGGACTGATCAGGGGGCGGCGTTGCGCATCGGACTGTATCCTGGGACGTTCGATCCCGTCACGCGCGGGCACAAGGACATCATCCGACGCGCCGCCAAGCTGGTCGACCGGCTGGTCATCGGCGTCGCGATCAATCGTGACAAGGGGCCGCTCTTCACGCTGGAGGAGCGCGTCGAGATGATCCGGCGCGAGACCGGGCCGATCGCCGCCAAGGCGGGGATCGAGATCGAGCCCTTGCCCTTCGAGAACCTGCTGATCGCCTTTGCCGAGGAGGTCGGCGCCACCGTCATCATCCGCGGCCTGCGCGCCGTCTCGGACTTCGAGTACGAGTTCCAGATGGTCGGCATGAACCGGGCGCTGAACGACCAGATCGAGATGGTCTTCCTGATGGCCGAGGCGCAGCACCAGGCGATCGCCTCCAAGCTGGTCAAGGAGATCGCCCGCATGGGCGGCGACGTGTCGAAATTCGTCTCGCCGGAGGTGGCGGCGGCCTTGGCCGCCAAGTTCCCCGCCGGCAGGCGGTGACGCGAGCGCCCCGCGCCGGGCTTGCCTGGCGGGTTTGACTGCCGGCCGGCGCGCCGCTACCTGTCCACCACCCGCTCATCCGGAGGATGCATGTTCAGATCCCTCGTCGCCGCACTGGCGCTTGTGTTCTTTGTCAACCAGGAGGCCTCGGCCGTGGACCATCAGTACCTGAACCTCGAGCTCGAGTCCGGGCCCGTGAAGATCGAGCTCTTGCCGGATGTGGCGCCCAAGCACGTCGAGCGCCTGGTCACGCTGACCGAGCAGGGCGCCTATGACGACGTCGCCTTCCACCGCGTGATCGACGGCTTCATGGCGCAGACGGGCGACGTCCAGTACGGCAAGGTCGAGTCGAACGGCTCGGTCAGCCCGCGCGCGGGCACCGGCGGCTCGGACCTGCCCGACCTGCCCGCCGAATTCTCGGACGTGCCCTTCGACCGCGGCACCGTCGGCATGGCGCGGACGAACAACCCGAACTCGGCCAATTCGCAGTTCTTCATCACCTTCGCGCCGACACCGCACCTGAACGGCCAGTACACGGTCGTGGGCCGCGTCGTCGAAGGCATGGAGAACGTGGACGCGATCAAGCGCGGCAGCGGCCAGGGCGGATCGGTCAGCCAGCCGGACAAGATCGTCAAGGCGACGATCAGCTCGGACTGAGGCGTCGCGCCGCACCGACACGCTGCCGTCGTCATCGTCCCGCCCGACCGGACGATTTCCCCGCCTTCGTCATGCCCCGTACCGGGGCATGACGACGCCTTAAGTGCCGGCTATCAGGCCGGCGCCTGCTCGCGCATGTCGGCGGGGTCAATGCCTGCCACCGCCACCGGCGCCTTCATCGCGTCGCGGCGGAAGGGCTCGCCCAGCTCCTGGTTCAGGATGCACTCGATGAAGACGGTCTCGCCCCGCATCTGCGCCTCGACGGCGTCGCGCAGCGCGCCGGTCAGCTCGTCCATGCTGCGCGCCTGGACGCCGCGGACGCCGCAGGCCTCGGCGATGCCGGCATAGCTGACGTCGGGGTCGAGCTCGGTGCCGACGAAGTTGTCCTTGTACCAGAGCGTCGAGTTGCGCTTTTCCGCGCCCCACTGGTAGTTGCGGAAGACGACCATGGTGATGGCCGGCCAGTCCTCGCGCCCGCAGGCGGTCATCTCGTTCATGCTGATGCCGAAGGCGCCGTCGCCGGCGAAGCCGACCACGGGCGTGTCCGGGCAGCCGATCTTGGCGCCGATGATCGCGGGAAAGCCATAGCCGCAAGGGCCGAAAAGCCCAGGCGCCAGGTACTTACGCCCTTGTTCGAAGGTCGGGTATGCGTTGCCGATCGCGCAGTTGTTGCCGATGTCGGACGAGATGATCGCCTCGCGCGGCAGCGCCGCCTGGATCGCGCGCCAGGCCATGCGCGGGCTCATGTGCTTGGGCTGTCGGTTGCGGGCGCGCTCGTTCCAGGTGGTGCCGGGGTCGTCCTGCTCGTGGTCCATCGAGCTCAGCTCCTGGGCCCAGCGGGATTTCGTCTCGGCGATCAGGTCGCGGCGCGCCTGCCGGCCCTCGTCGCCCGCCGTGTCCGACAGCGCGGCGAGGATGCGCTCGGCGACCAGCCTCGCGTCGCCGATGATGCCGACGGCGACGGGCTTGGTCAGACCGATCCGGTCGGCGTTGATGTCGACCTGGATCAGCTTTGCCTGGTTGGGCCAGTAGTCGAGGCCATAGCCCGGCAGCGTCGAGAACGGGTTGAGGCGCGTGCCGAGCGCCAGCACGACGTCGGCCTTGGAGATCAGCTCCATCGCCGCCTTGGAGCCATTGTAGCCGAGCGGCCCGGCAAACAGCGGGTGGCTGCCCGGGAAGGCGTCATTGTGCTGGTAGTTGCAGCAGACCGGCGCATCCAGCCGCTCGGCCAGCGCCTTCGAGGCCGGGATTCCGCCCGCGAGGACCACGCCGGCGCCGTTCAGGATCACCGGGTGGCGCGCCTCGCTCAACAGCTTCGCCGCCTGCTCGATCGCCTGGTCGCCGCCGGCCGGGCGCTCGAAGTCGACCACCGCGGGCAGCTCGATGTCGACCTGCTGCGTCCAGAAATCGCGCGGCATGTTGATCTGCGCGGGCGCCGACAGGCGGCGCGCCTTCATGATGACGCGGTTCAGCACCTCGGCGACGCGGCTGGGGTCGCGCACCTCCTCCTGATAGCAGACCATGTCCTTGAAGAGCGCCATCTGCTCGACTTCCTGGAAGCCGCCCTGGCCGATGGTCTTGTTGGCCGCCTGCGGCGTGACCAGCAGCATCGGCGTGTGGTTCCAGTAGGCCGTCTTCATCGCCGTGACGAAGTTGGTGATGCCCGGCCCGTTCTGGGCGATGCACATGCCCATCTTGCCGCTGGCGCGCGTGTAACCGTCGCACATGAAGCCGCCATTGCACTCGTGCGCCACGTCCCAGAAGCGGATGCCGGCCTTGGGGAACAAATCGCTGATCGGCATGAAGGCGCTGCCGATGATGCCGAACGCCTCGCGGATGCCGTGCCGCTGCAGCACCTTCACGAAGGCTTCTTCCGTCGTCATCTTCATCGCTGTCTCCCTTTTGGTCGTGTGCGCTGCACCGGCTCTTTTCGGCGTCTTAGAGGAACGCCGCGCGCGCGGCTAGGTCCAGATGCCGTCTGTCCCGACGCCTCGGTGGCAGGTCTGAACGCTCGGGCCGATCGTGCGAGGCGACGTCGGTCGTGCGGAAAGGTGCTGTGGCCTCGGCCCTGACCTCAGGCGATCGAGATCAACGCGTCCGGCCGGCGGTGGCGCTTCTCGATGTTCAGCGTGACGAACGCAAAGGTCAGCCAGCTGCCATGGAACAGCAGGCCCGCCGCGATGATCAATTCGCCCGGGATCAGCCCGATCGCCGCGCGACGGAAAAGCTCGTCTGCACTGGTCAGCGCCGTCGGGTGGATCACCAGCTTGCCGTAATACGCCACGGCCTGGATCAGCAGGATCCAACTGTAGTTCTTGCGCAGCCGGCGCCCGACCGCGCGCGCATAGCTTATGTGAAAGCGCGGTCGCAGATAGTCGTCCGAGAGCAGAGTGTTCCAACGGCCGTCCATGTGCACGCCGCGGCCGCGCAACAGGGGCGCGAAGATGTCGGTCTCCATCAGCCTGCAGCGCGCCCGCCAGACATTGAAGTAGCGATATCGCCGGGCCTCGAACATCAGGAACACGACGACGAGCAGCCCGACCAGGATCAGGGGCAGCGCCGAGGCCTCGGTGCTGGAATACGAGATCGACAGCGCCAATCCCGTCGTCACCACGGCCCAGTTCGTCGTGTGATCGAGCCGCGAGCGCCAGATCGTCGAGCGGTAGACCTCGCCGCGATAGAGGTGCGCGACCGCGCCCAACTCCGCCGCCGTGAACTCGGCAGAACCCGATTCCGCCGACGCATCCATATGATCCCCCGGGAGCCGCTCCACGACATCGCAAAGCCTAGCGCGCCCGGGTCGCGGACGAAAGCCTCGGGCCGGCCTCGGGGCGACCTTGGTTGCTCCGCCGCGCGCCCATGCATATACTCAGATCGATTGAAATAAGGCCCGCCGCGGGCCAGGAGCCCAACGCTTGAACGACGACGACACGACCGGCCCGGGTGGCCCCGGGGACGAGGGCCGCGAGCCGCCCGAGCGCCAGCCGCATGATGGCCCGACCATAACGGTCGAGGAGGAGATGCGCCGCAGCTATCTCGATTACGCGATGAGCGTGATCGTCAGCCGCGCCATCCCCGATCTGCGCGACGGGCTGAAGCCCGTGCACCGGCGCATCCTCTACACCATGCACGAGAACGGGCAGACGCACGACAAGCCCTATCGCAAGTGCGCGACCGTGGTCGGCGACGTGATGGGCCGCTATCACCCGCACGGCGACGGCGCCGTCTACGACGCGCTGGTGCGCATGGCCCAGCCCTTCTCCATGCGGCTGATGCTGCTCGACGGGCAGGGCAATTTCGGCTCGATGGACGGCGACCCGCCGGCGGCCTACCGCTACACCGAGGTGCGGATGGCCAGGGCGGCGCAGGCGCTGCTCGAGGACATCGACCGCGAGACCGTCGACTTCGTCCCGAACTATGCCAACGAGCGCAAGGAGCCGGTCGTGCTGCCGGCGCGCTTCCCCAACCTGCTCGTCAATGGCGCGGGCGGCATCGCCGTCGGCATGGCGACCAACATCCCGCCGCACAATCTGGGCGAGGTGGTCGACGCCACGCTGGCGCTGATCGAGAACCCCGACCTGACGATCGCCGAGCTGATCGAGTACATCCCGGCGCCGGATTTTCCCACTGGCGGCATCATCCTTGGCCGGGCAGGGGCGCTCAAGGCCTACATGACCGGGCGCGGCAGCGTCATCTGCCGGGCCAAGACGCATGTCGAGGAGATCCGCAAGGACCGCTGGGCCATCATCGTCGACGAGGTGCCCTACCAGGTGAACAAGGCGACGCTGCAGGAGCGCATCGCCGAGATCGCCCGAGAGAGGAAAGTAGAGGGCATCGCCCACGTCCAGGACGAGTCCGACCGGCACGGCGTGCGCGTCGTCATCGAGCTCAAGCGCGACGCGACGCCCGACGTCGTGCTGAACCAGCTCTACCGCTTCACCCAGCTGCAGACCTCGTTCGGCTGCAACATGCTGGCGCTGAACGGCGGCAAGCCCGAGACGCTGGACCTCAAGACCTTCCTGCAGGCCTTCATCGCCTTCCGCGAGGAGGTCATCGCGCGCCGCACGGCGTTCCTGCTGCGCCGGGCGCGCGAGCGGGCGCACCTGCTCTGCGGCCTCGCCGTCGCCGTCGAGAACGTCGACGAGGTGGTGCGCACCATCCGCTCCTCCGCCGATGCCGCCGAGGCCCGCGAGCGGCTGAAGGAACGCCGCTGGCCGGCGCAGGCCATCGCCGGCTACATCGCGCTGATCGACGACCCGAACCACCGCATCAACGAGGACGGCACCTATTACCTCTCGGACGCGCAGGCGCGTGCCATCCTCGAGCTGCGCCTGCAGCGGCTGACCGCGATGGGCGTGACCGAGATCGGCGACGAGCTGAAGAAGCTGGCCGACGAGATCAAGGACCTGCTCGAGATCCTGCGCTCGCGCGAGCGCATCATGGCGATCATCTCCGACGAGCTCCGCGCCGTGCGCGAGCAGTTCGCGACGCCGCGCCGCTCGCAGATCGTCGACTACGAGGGCGACCTCGAGGACGAGGACCTGATCGAGCGCGAGGACATGGTCGTGACCGTCACGCATGGCGGCTACATCAAGCGCACGCCGCTGACCGAGTTCCGCATGCAGGGGCGCGGCGGCAAGGGCCTCGCCGGCATGGCGACCAAGGACGAGGATTTCGTCACCCGCCTGTTCGTCGCCAACACGCACACGCCGATCCTGATCTTCACGACCGACGGCATGGTCTACAAGCTCAAGACCTGGCGCCTGCCGCTGGCCGGCCGGAATGCGCGCGGCAAAGCGATCGTCAACGTGCTGCCGGTCTCGGCCGGCGTCTCCATCGCCGACATGATGCCCGTCGACGTGCCCGAGGAGGACTGGGCCAAGCTGCAGATCGTCTTCGCCACTTCGGACGGCGACGTCCGGCGCAACCGGCTCTCCGACTTCGAGAGCGTGCGGGCGAACGGCAAGATCGCCATGCGGCTGGAAGATGGCGGCTCGGTCCGCCTGATCGGCGCCCGCATCTGCAACGAGACCGACGACGTCATGCTGGTCACGGCGCGGGGCCGCGCGATCCGCTTCCCGACGACGGATGTCCGCGTCTTCGCGGGCCGCGATTCAACCGGCGTGCGCGGCATCCGGCTGGTGGCCGAGGACGACGAGGTCGTCTCGATGGCGGTGCTCCGCCACTTCCAGGCGACGCCGGAGGAGCGCGCCGCCTATCTGAAGATGCGCCGCGCCGTCGCCGGGGCGCCGCCCGAGGACCAGGCCGAGACCACCGAGGAGGAGGAATCGGTGCCCGACGTCGCGCTGGCCGAAGGCCGCTACGCCCAGATGTCGGCGGCCGAGGAGCTGATCCTGACGGTGACCGAGCGCGGCCTCGGCAAGCTCTCCTCCAGCCACGACTACCCGGTGCGCGGCCGGGGCGGGCAGGGCGTGCAGGCGATCGACAAGGCGATGCGCGGCGGCCGCGTCGTCGCGTCCTTCCCGGTGCACGAGGACGACCAGATCATGCTGGTCACCGACCGCGGCCAGTCGATCCGCTGCGGCGTCTCGGGCATCTCGTTCCGCTCGCGCGCCGCCGGCGGCGTCCGCGTGCTCAACACCGCCGCGGACGAAAGCGTCGTCTCGGTCGCCTGGATCGCCGAGCAGGGCGAGCCGGAAGAGGAGTAGGCGTCAACGGTTTGGTCACCGCTGCGGCGCAACGATCCCCGGCCAACGCCGCGGGAGCCGAACATGGACGAGCAGGAGCAGGAGCGGGTCACGAACTGGGTCCGCATGTATGCGCAGGAGTACCTCGGCGACGTCTCGCCTGCGCTCGTCACCGACGCCGAGCTGAGCAAGGCGGTCCGCCTGCGCTGGTTCGATGTGCGGATCAGCGGGCTCGTGTACAAGGTGGGGCTGAACATCCACTATGGCGGCGCGTTCGGCGCGCTCTGGATCACCAACCCCTCGGACGAGACGCTTGAGTTCCACCCGCATGCGTCACCGCAGCATCGCTTCGACGGCGGGCTGATGCGAGGCCTCCGCAGCAATCTGGCGGAGCACAGGCAAGGCCATGCCTATGTGCACAAGACGCAGAGTTCCTTCGCCTGATGACGGGTCCGGGCCGCCGTCGCGGCGGCGGCAGAGCGCTGTTCGATCGAACGGACTCGCCCAGAGCACGTCTCGGCATTCCGCGAACGCGGGAATCTCAAAGACACCAACGAGATCCCCGCATGCGCGGGGATGACGGCCGCCGGTCGTGAAAGTCGCTTAGGTTCTGAGCCCTTCGGAACCACGCTGGCCTAGCCAAAGCTCTTGCGGACGTGGTCGGTTCGCGGCGCGCGGACCCAGGCCTTGCCGTCGAAGTGGATGCCGCACTCGGCCTTTGCCGTCCCGCGCCAGCGGCCGGCGCGCGCGTCCTCGCCCGGCGCGACCGGCGTCGTGCAGGGGGCGCAGCCGATCGACGGATAGCCCAGCGCGACCAGCGGGTGGCGGGGCAAGGCGTGCCGGTCGAAATAGGCGCGCACGTCCTCGGCCGACCAGCGCGCGAGCGGGTTGACCTTCAGCCGCGGCCCGCTCTCGGCCTCGAAGAGCGGCAGCGCGGCGCGGGTCGCCGCCTGGTGGCGCTTGCGCCCGGTGATCGAGGCGGCGAAGGGCGCGAGCGCGCGCCGGAGCGGCAGGGTCTTGCGGATGTAGCAGCAGCCGTCGGGGTTGTCGGCGTGCAGGTCGGCGCCCGGGTCGAGCATCTCGAGGTCCTGCGGGTCGGGGCGGATCAGCCGGACATCGCTCAGGCCGAAGCGCTCGGCCAGATCCTGCTGATAAGCCAGCGTCTCCGGGAACAGCATGCCGGTCTCGAGGAACAGGACGGGCGTCGCCGGATCGACGCGGGCCACCATGTGCAGCAGCACCGCGGCGTCGGCCCCGAAGGACGAGACGAGGGCGATCTCGCCCGCGTACTCGCAGCGGATCACGTGGTCGAGCAGCGCCTCGGCGCTGTTTTCGGCGTGGATGCGGTTCAGAACCTCGGCATTGCCGACGGGGCCGAGGCGGAGCGGCTTGCAGGGCATCGGGGATCTCCTTCGCTCGGCAGGATTCCGTAGCTCACGGTGGTCCCCGCGCGGGCGTTCATGCTCCGTTAGGAAAATTACCATTGTCTTTCCAATGGCTTGGAAAGTGTGCACGTGTGCACGCCCGGCGGAGCTCAGCTTTCGCCGGGTGGCGTGCCCATGCCGGCGCGGCGCTGGTCGAGGATCGAGGCGCGCACCGGCCGCCCGCGCTGATAGGCCAGCGTCACGGCCGAGAGCTGGCGCGCCCACTGCTCGGGCGGCTGGCGCAGCGCCACCGCATCGGGCACCAGCACCTCGTCGAAGCCGCAGGCCAGGAGATAGGCGAACTGGTCGGCGATGACCGGGCCCGAGGCGCGCAGCCGGCCGCGAAAGCCCGTCTCGCGCAGCTTGGCGGCGATGGAAAAGCCGCGCCCGTCGGCGAAGCTGGGGAAATCGACGGCAATCAGGCCCAGCCGGTCGAAATGCGGCGTGAGCTTTGCCGGGTCGCAATTGTTCGGGATCTCGACGCCGAGATAGAGGCCGCCATGCTCCAATGCCTCGGCGAGGCGGGGGAAGGCGACGAGGGCGTAGCCCATCTGCGGGCAGCGGCTCGTGGTCGGCGACCGGCGTCCAGAGGTCCTCGAGCTCGCCATTGCGGTCAAGCAGCATAGAGCGCCTCCTTGAACGGAGCCATGCCGATGCGGCGATAGGTCTGCAGGAAGGTCTCCGGGCCGTTGCGGTTGGCGAGATACGTCGCGACGATCTTCTCGACGACCTCCGGCACCTCGTCATAGCCAAAGCCGGGGCCCGTGCGCTCGCCGAGCGCCGCGGTCTCGGTCGCGTCGCCGCCGAGCGTGATCTGGTAGGATTCGACCCCTGCCTTGTCGAGCCCGAGGATGCCGATATGGCCGACATGGTGATGGCCGCAGGCATTGATGCAGCCCGAGATCTTGATCGCGAGCGGCCCGATCTCGGCCTGGCGCACCGGGTCGGCAAAGCGCCGGCTGATCGCTTGGGCGACCGGGATCGACCTGGCGGTCGCCAGCGCGCAGTAGTCGAGGCCCGGGCAGGCGATGATGTCCGTGACAAGGCCCTTGTTCGGCGCGTCGAGCCCGATGCCGGCGAGGCCGCGGAAGACGGCGTGCAGATCGCCCAGCGCCACATGCGGCAGCACGATGTTCTGCTCGTGCGTGACGCGCAGCTCGGACTGCGAGTGCCGCTCCGCGAGGTCGGCCATCACGCGCATCTGCTCGGCGGTGGCGTCGCCCGGCGCGCCGCCGATCGGCTTCAGCGAGACCGTGGCGGCGACATAGCCGGGCACCCGGTGCGGGTAGGTGTTGCGCTCGACCCAGGCGGCGAAGGCGGGATCGGCCTTCTTCGCCCGCTCGAGGCCGCGTCTCTCGGCTCGCCTGGGCGGGCAGCTCGGGCGGCGCGAAATAGGCGGCGATGCGGGCGAGCTCCTTCGGCGGGCGCGGCGACGGCGGCGCGGTCCATGCCGGCGAACTCGGCCTCGACCTGGTCGCGGTAGGCGTCGATGCCGATCTCGTGCACCAGGATCTTGATGCGCGCCTTGAACTTGTTGTCCCGCCGCCCGTGCAGGTTGTAGACGCGCAGCGCCGCCTCGAGATAGGGCAGCAGCTCGTCGCGGGGCAGGAAGTCGCGCAGCTCGTGCGCGATCATCGGCGTCCGGCCCATGCCGCCGCCGACCAGGATGCGGTAGCCCATCTCGCCGTCGCGACGCGCGAGCTGCACGCCGATGTCGTGCAGTTTCAGCGCGACGCGATCCTCCTCGGAGCCAGTGACGGCGATCTTGAACTTGCGCCCGAGGAAGGTGAATTCGGGGTGCAGGCTCGACCATTGCCGGATCAGCTCGGCCGTGATGCGCGGGTCCTCGACCTCGTCCGGCGCGACGCCGGCATAGGGGTCGGACGTCACGTTGCGGATGCAATTGCCGCTGGTCTGGATGGCGTGCATCTCGACGGTCGCGAGCGCGTCGAGGATATCCGGCACGTCGCGCAGCTTCGGCCAGTTGAACTGGATGTTCTGCCGCGTCGTGAAATGGCCATAGCCCTTGTCCCAGCGCTCGGCGATGTCGGCGAGCTTGCGCATCTGGCGGGGTGAGAGCGTGCCGTAGGGGATCGCGACGCGCAGCATATAGGCGTGCAGCTGCAGATAGAGGCCGTTCATCAGCCGCAGCGGCTTGAACTCGTCCTCGGTCAGGCTGCCGTCGAGCCGGCGCGCCACCTGGGCCCGGAACTCGGCCGTGCGCTCGGCGACGAAGCGATGATCGAACTCGTCATAGCGGTACATGGCGCGCTCCGGGGCGGCTGAGCAGATGGTGGGTTGGCACCCACCCTACAGCGAGAGGCAGGGTGGGTGAAACCCGCCGTCACGCGGCGACGCGCTCCTCGACCAGCGCGCCGAACGGGATCGTCGGGCGGCCGTCGGCCCGGATGCGCTCGCGGCGCAGCAGGGGCACGGGGGCGCCGCCTTCGAGCGCCACGTCCACCAGATAGGCCCCGACGATCTCGTTGGCGTCGACGAAGCGGTTGCCGAGCGCCGCGAGTTCGTCCGCCTGATCGGGCGTCAGCGCGACCAGGGCAGCGTCGATCCGGCTCGACCAGCCATCGGCGGCCAGGAAGACCGAATGCCCCTCCGCCAGGTTGTTGGCGGTCAGCACGGCGGGGGTGAAGCTCTTAGCCATCGCACATTCTCCACGCGCTAGAAGTTCTGGAGCGAGAAGGTGCGCGAGCATCGGCGTGGAATTCAATATTTAACACGAAAAACGACAATCACTCATTATTTCACGTAATTGAACGGGACAATCCGGCGGATTGCCGGTCAGAGCTGCCTGGGGTATGGGGGCGCGTGCAGACCGCATCCCGCCAATACTTCCGTCCGATCCCTTGTCCGCGCAGTCTTCCGGGCGCGCGCCCCCTCGGCGGCGGGCCCATCGGCTTTCGCGAGGTCGAAGTGCTGGCGCGCGGGGCGGAGCCCGAGATCCTGCCGGCCGACGCCGTCGAGGCGCTCTGGCCCGAGGCGGCCCAGGCACTCGAGCGCGCGGGCGCGCGCCGGGCTGCGGTGATGGGTCTGGCGTTCGACCGGCCGCGCGTCATGGGCGTCGTCAACGTGACGCCCGACAGCTTTTCCGATGGCGGGCGCCTCGGCTCGCCCGCGGCGGCTGTCGAGCACGCGCTGGCGCTGGTCGACGCCGGGGCGGACCTGCTCGACATTGGCGGCGAGTCGACCCGGCCGGGCTCGGACCCGACCGACCCGGCCGAGGAGCGCGACCGCGTCCTGCCGGTCGTAGAAGGGCTGCTCGCGGCGGGTTGCCCGGCACCGATCTCGGTCGACACCCGCAACGCCGCGGTCATGGCCGCAGCCCTGGGCGCGGGTGCGCGCATGATCAATGATGTCTCTGCCTTGGCCTACGACGCCGCTTCGGCCGAGGCCGCGAGGGGCGCCGAGGCCGTCTGCCTGATGCACGCCCGGGGCGATCCCCAAGACGATGCAGGAGAATCCCACCTATGCGGACGTGTTGCTGGATGTTTACGATTTCCTGGAAGAGCGGATCGCGGCGGCCGAGGCCGCCGGGATCGGCCACGACTGCATCGTGGTCGATCCGGGGATAGGGTTCGGCAAGACATTGGAGCATAATCTCGCCTTGATCAGGGGCTTGTCGCTGCTGCAGGGACTCGGCTGCGCCGTGCTGCTGGGCGCCTCGCGCAAGGGATTCATCGGGCGGCTCTCGGGCGAGGCCGTCGCGGCGCGCCGGGCGGGCGGCTCGATCGCGGCGGGGCTCGCCGGGCTGGGGCAGGGGGCGCAGATGCTGCGCGCACATGACGTCGCCGAGACGGTGCAGGCCGTGCGCGTCTGGCAGGCGCTGGAGGAGGGATAGATGATCCGCAAGCTGTTCGGCACCGACGGGGTGCGCGGGCGCGCCAACGCGCACCCGATGACGGCCGAGATCGCCATGCGGCTCGGCATGGCTGCGGGGCGGCACTTCACGCATGGCGCGCACCGCCACCGCGTCGTCATCGGCAAGGACACCCGCCGCTCGGGCTATATGATCGAGAACGCGCTTGCCGCCGGGTTCCTTTCGGTCGGCATGGACGTGGATTTCCTCGGCCCCGTGCCGACGCCGGCGGTCGGCATGCTGACCCGCAGCCTGCGCGCCGATATGGGCGTGATGATATCGGCCAGTCACAACCCCTTCGAGGACAACGGCATCAAGCTGTTCGGGCCGGATGGATTCAAGCTGTCTGACGGGGACGAGGCAGCGATCGAGCGCGGCATGGAGAGTGTGCCCGATCTCGCCGAGCCCGTCGACATCGGCTCGGCGGTGCGCCTGGAGGACGGGCGCGGCCGGTACATCGAATTCGCCAAGATGAGCTTTCCGCGCGGCCTGCAGCTCTCGGGGCTGAAGATCGTCGTCGACTGCGCCAATGGCGCCGCCTACCGCACGGCGCCGCAGGTCCTATGGGAGCTGGGCGCCGAGGTCGTCCGGATCGGCACCAACCCCGATGGCGAGAACATCAACCTCGGCTGCGGCTCGACCGACCCGGCGCAGTGCCAGAAGATGGTCGTCGACGAGCGCGCCGATCTCGGCATCGCGCTCGACGGCGACGCCGACCGCGTGCACATCATCGACGAGACGGGGCGCAT
Organism: uncultured Bacillaceae bacterium; assembly: GCA_963763245.1. Classification (GTDB taxonomy): domain Bacteria; phylum Pseudomonadota; class Alphaproteobacteria; order Rhodobacterales; family Rhodobacteraceae; genus Thermohalobaculum. Next base: position 226,273 of record CAVXNU010000010.1, on the reverse strand, counting down.
CGTCGACGGCGACCAGATCATGGCGCTGATCGCGACCCGCTGGGCGGCGGGCGGGAACCTCGCCGGCAACACGCTGGTCGCGACCGTCATGTCGAACCTCGGCCTCGAGCGGGTCCTGGCCGATCACGGCATCGCGCTGCGCCGGACGCGGGTAGGCGACCGCTATGTCGTCGAGGAAATGCGGTCGGGCAACTTCAACCTGGGCGGCGAGCAGTCGGGCCACATCATCATGTCCGACCACGTGACGACGGGCGACGGGCTTCTCGCAGCGCTGCAGGTGCTGGCGGCGCTGGTCGAGGACCAGAAACCCGCCTCCGAGCTCTGCCGGCTGTTCGAGCCCGTGCCGCAATTGCTCAAGAACGTCCGCTTCAACCCGGCGGCGCGGCCGCTCGAGGACCAGACCGTGCGTGCGGCCATCGCGTCGGGCGAGGCGCGGCTGAACGGGCAGGGGCGGCTGGTCATCCGCGCCTCGGGCACCGAGCCTCTGATTCGCGTGATGGGCGAGGCGGGCGATCCGGACCTGCTCGCCGCGGTGGTCGACGACATCTGCGGCGCGGTGGGCGCGGCGGCGGGGTAGGCGCAGGGTTGCTAGGGCGCAGACGCACGCGCGGCCCCCGTCGAACCGTCGAAGACCTCTCCCCCGGCCCCTCTATCCGAGGCGGTGAGGGGGGGCGCCACCGTCGAGCGTGGTTCCTCATTCCTCGCGCCCGTGCTCGCAGCGGCCTCACGGAAGCGTGCCCAATGCTCGCAATGCCGGACGTCCTCCCCAGATTTGCGGAAAACCTGGAGGACGAGGCATGCGCAAGATGATGTTGGCGGCCGGCTTGCTGGCCACGCTCGCGGCCGGCGCCGCCGGGGCGGCGATGGCGGCCGAGCCGCAGAAGGCCGTCTTCGCGGGCGGCTGCTTCTGGTGCGTCGAGGCGGACTTCGACAAGGCGCCGGGCGTGCTCGAGACGGTCTCGGGCTATACCGGGGGCAGCGTCGAGCACCCGACATACGAGCAGGTCAGCCATGGCGGGACCGGTCATTACGAGGCCGTCCAGGTGACCTACGATCCCGAGATCGTCAGCTATCGCCAGCTTGTCGACATCTTCTGGCGGACGGTCGACCCGACGGACGCGGGCGGCCAGTTCTGCGACCGCGGGGACAGCTACCGCACGGCAGTCTTCGTCGCCGACGACGCCGAGCGGCAGGCCGCCGAGGCGTCGGAGGCGGACGCCGCAAGCGCGCTCGGGCAGGAGATCGTGACGCCGATCGTGCCGGCGGGCGCGTTCTGGCCGGCCGAGGACTATCATCAGGACTATTACGAGAAGAACCCAGTACGGTACAAATACTACCGCTGGAGCTGCGGGCGCGACCAGCGCATCGACGAGCTCTGGGGCGACGCGGCCCACCAGGGCCTGGAGGGCTGATCGAGGGCCCGGCGGGGCCCTCGCGCGGACTCAGGCCGCGGCGCGGAACCGGCTCTCGGCCAGGCGGTCGGCCGCTGCGGCAGGGTGCGTGCCCTGCTGCTCGGCCGAGCGGAACACCTGGATCAGCGTGTCTGGGATCGCCTGCACCTTGGCCTCGACCTCGGCCTCGGACATGCCGAGCCTGACGCGGGCGACGGACACGAGCCCCCGGCATTGGCCAGGTAGTCGGGCGCGTAGAGGATGCCGCGCGCCGCCAGCCGCTCGCCGTCCTCGGCCGTCGCCAGCTGGTTGTTGGCGGCGCCGCAGACGAGCTCCGCCCGGATCTCGGGAATCGTGCGGGCGTTCAGCCCGGCGCCGAGCGCGCAGGGCGAGAAGATGTCGGCGTCAGCGGCGTGTGCGGCCTCGGGCTCGATCGCCGCGGCCCCGGTCTCCTCGGCGACGCGGCGCACGGCCTCGCCGCGGATGTCCGAGACGACCAGCCGGGCGCCGGCGCCGGCGAGGTGGCGGCAAAGGTTCGCGCCGACATGGCCAAGCCCCGTCACCGAGACGACGCGCCCCTCGAGGCCGCTGCCCCAGCGGTACCGGGCCGCCGCCTGCATGGCGAGGAAGACGCCGCGGGCAGTCCAGGGCGAGGGGTCACCGACGGTGGCCGAGGTGCCCGAGACATGAGCGGTCTCGCGCGCGATCTCGTCCATGTCGGCGACCGTCGCCCCGACATCCTCGGCGACGATGTAGCGCCCGCCCAGCCGCTCGACCGCGCGGCCCATGGCGCGCATCATCGCGGGCGTCTTCTCGGTTTGCGCATCGGCCAGGATCACAGACTTGCCGCCGCCGAGCGCCAGCCCGGCCAGCGCCGCCTTGTAGGTCATGCCGCGCGAGAGGCGCAGCGCGTCGGCCACGGCCTCCTCCTCGCTGGCGTACTTCCAGATGCGGCAGCCGCCGAGCGCCGGCCCAAGAGTGGTGTTGTGCACGGCAAGGATCGCGGTCAGCCCTGCCGCGGCATCACGGGCGAAGACGACCTGCTCGTGGTCATCGAAATCGGGGTGCGTGAAGAGCATGGATGCCTCCGAGGCGCTTCGTCAGGCGCATCCTGCGCCTTCCTGCGAGCCTGTTCAAACCGCGTACGATTCTTTGCGCCAAAGGGTTGCAGCCGGCATAACGCGCGGCGCCGCAAGGTCCGGGCGCAACTTCCAGTCGCCGATATCCAGTCGCCGGTGCCGGCGCCCGCGCCGGCACCGGGGTGATTCGCGGCCGGCCCCCCTGTTACCTGTTGGCCTCGGCCGGCGTCGGTGAGCCTGCCCGGGCCGGACCTTAGCGGCTCTGCGATTGACCGGGCCCGGGATTTGCCCTAGCCGAGGTGCGGGCGCGGCCCCGGAGGGGGGCGAGCGGAGCCGGGCTCAGGAACTTCGCCCTCGACGACGGAGCGCGTCTATGACGTTCCCCGAAAAGCCCGGGCATCGTCCCGGACGCCCTTATTTTTCGTCAGGTCCCTGCGCCAAGCGCCCCGGCTGGTCGGCCGAGGCGGTCGCCGCGCGCGCCTGGCTCGGCCGCTCGCACCGCGCCGCCGGGCCCAAGGCGCAGCTGAAATCGGTGATCGACCGCACGGCGCGTCTGCTGCGGATGCCGGCCGACTGGCGGCTCGGCATCGTGCCGGGATCGGACACCGGCGCCGTCGAGATGGCGATGTGGACGATGCTGGGCGCCCGCCCGGTCGACGTGCTCGCCTGGGAAAGCTTCGGCGCCGGCTGGGCCTCGGACGCGATGAAGCAGCTGAGGCTGCCGGACGCCCGCGTGCTCGAGGCGGAGTACGGCGCGCTGCCCGATCTCGGCGCCGTTCGCCGCGGAGGCTGACCTCGTCTTCACCTGGAACGGCACGACCAGCGGCGTCCGCGTCCCGGACGCGGATTGGATCGCCGCCGACCGCGCCGGGATCGTCATCTGCGACGCAACCTCGGCGGCCTTCGCCCAGCCGCTCGACTGGGGCAAGCTCGACGTCGTCACCTTCTCCTGGCAGAAGGCGCTCGGCGGCGAGGCTGGCCACGGCATGCTGGCCCTGTCGCCCCGCGCCGTCGAGCGGCTGCTGGCCTTTCGACCGGATCTCGTTCGGCCGGCCCCTGCCCAAGGTCTTCCGGCTGACCAAGGCGGGCGCGCTGATCGAGGGCGTCTTCCAGGGCGAGACGATCAACACTCCCTCGATGCTCTGCGTCGCCGATTGGGAGGACGCGCTCGACTGGGCCGAGGGGGTGGGCGGACTGCCCGCGCTGATCGCGCGCGCCGATGCCAATTTCGCGGCGCTGCAGGGGTGGGTCGACCGCACGCCCTGGATCGAGAACCTCGTCGCCGAGCCCGCGGCGCGCTCCAATACCTCCGTGTGCCTGCGGGTCGCCGATCCGGACGTCAGGCGCCTCGACGAGGCGGCGCAGCGCGGCTTCGTCAAGGCGCTGACCGGCCTGCTCGAGGAGGAGGGCGTCGCCCTCGACATCGGCGGCTATCGCGACGCGCCGCCGGGCCTGCGCGTCTGGTGCGGCGCCACGGTGGAGACCGCCGACATCGAGGCGCTGACGCCCTGGCTCGACTGGGCCTATGCGCGGGCGCGCCAGGAGCGGCTGGCGGCTTGATCGGCGTCGCCGCCCCACCCCCATCCCCTCCCCACAAGGGGGAGGGGAGCCGCCTGGCTCGATCCTTCAGGAACAAACCGCCGCTTGTGAGCCGGCGGGTGGGCGACCGGCCCACCCCAGGCCGCGGGCGCAGGAGATAACCGACATGCCCAAGGTTCTGATTTCGGACGCGCTCTCTGACGAGGCGCTGCGCATCTTCGCCGCCAATGGCGTCGAGGCGGATTTCCGGCCCGAGCTGGGGAAGGACCCCGCGGCGCTTGCCGAGGTGATCGGCGGCTATGACGGTCTCGCCATCCGCTCGGCCACCAAGGTGACGCCCGCCATCCTCGAGCGCGCGACCGATCTGCGCGTCATCGGCCGGGCCGGGATCGGCGTCGACAACATCGACCTGGCCGCCGCCTCGGCGCGCGGCATCGTCGTGATGAACACGCCCTTCGGCAACTCGATCACCACGGCCGAGCACGCCATCGCGCTGATGTTCGCGCTGGCCCGCCAGATCCCGCAGGCGAACGCCTCGACGCATGCCGGCAAATGGGAGAAGTCGGCCTTCATGGGCGTCGAGATCACCGGCAAGACGCTGGGCCTGGTCGGCTGCGGCAACATCGGCTCGGTGGTGGCGAACCGGGCGCTGGGGCTGAAGATGAAGGTGGCGGCCTACGACCCCTTCCTGTCGGCGGCGCGCGCGCAAGAGCTGGGCGTCGAGAAGATCGAGGAGCTCGAGGCTCTGCTCGCCCGCGCCGATTTCGTCTCGCTGCACCTGCCCAAGACCGAGAAGACGGCGAACATCCTCTCGGCCGCGCGCATTCGTGCCATGAAGCCCGGCGCGCGGCTGATCAACTGCGCCCGCGGCGGGCTGGTCGACGAGGCGGCCGTGGCCGAGGCGCTGAGGGACGGGCGGCTCGCCGGCGCGGCCTTCGACGTCTTCGCCGTCGAGCCGGCGAAGGACAACCCGCTCTTCGGCATGGCCAACGTGGTGGCGACCCCGCATCTCGGCGCCTCGACGACCGAGGCGCAGGAGAACGTGGCCCTGCAGGTTGCCGAGCAGATGAGCGACTATCTGCGGCACGGCGCCATCCAGAACGCACTGAACGCGCCGTCGATCACCGCCGAGGAGGCGCCCGTGCTGCGCCCCTGGATCCGCGTCGCCGAGGTGCTCGGCGGCTTTGCCGGCCAGCTGACCGAGCACGCGATCCGCTCGATCGAGATCGAGTATGTCGGCCGCGTCGGCGAGCTGAACCTCCGGCCGCTGACCGCGGCGCTGACCGCCTCGATGCTGGGCCCGGTGATGGGCGAGGGCGCGGTCAACATGGTCTCGGCGCCGCTCGTCGCGCGCGAGCGCGGCATCCAGATCGCCGAGACGCGGATGGACGCGCAGGGCGCCTATGGCTCGTACATCCGGCTGATCGTCACGACGGAGGCACAGACCCGCTCGATCGCCGCCACGATCTTCTCGGACGGCCGGCCGCGCTTCATCCAGATCAAGGGCATCAATCTCGAGGCCGAGCCGATGCCCTTCATGCTCTACACCACCAACACGGACACGCCCGGCTATATCGGCGCCCTCGGCACCCGGCTCGGCACGCTCGGGGTCAACATCGCGACCTTTGCGCTCGGCCGGGCCGAGAAGGGCGGCGAGGCCATCGCGCTCCTCGGCGTCGACGACCCCGTCTCGGCCGAGGTCCTGTCCGAGATCGCCGCGCTGCCGCAGGTGCGCCAGGCCAAGGCGCTGGCCTTCTGACGGGCCTCATGGGACGCCGTCAGCTGCCGGCGTCGGCTTGACAGGCGGGCGGCCGCCGACCTCAATCAACGCCGGGAAGGGAGAGAGATGACCGACGAGCCAACCATCGCCCAGCGCGCGCCCTATCCGGTCGAGGTCCGCGCCGGCAAAGCGTATTTCTGGTGCGCCTGCGGCCGGTCGTCGAAGCAGCCGTTCTGCGACGGCTCTCACAAGGGAACCGCGTTCGAGCCCGTCCGGCACGTCGCCGAGGCGGATGCGACGCTCTGGTTCTGCGGCTGCAAGCGCACAGGCGGGCGGCCGCTCTGCGACGGAACGCACAACCGCCTCTGATTCGGGGGCGCCGGGGATAGGGGCGACGCGTGCGCAGCGAGCTGCTGATCGCCCTTCACGTTCTGGTGCAGGTCGCGGTGATCGTGCGGGTGCTGCTGCGCCCGCACCGCGATCCGGCATCGCGCGCCGCCTGGGCGGTCGTGGTGCTGGCGCTGCCCTTCCTCGGCATCGCCGCCTATCTGCTGTTGGGCGAGACCAGCATTGGCCGCCGCCGCGCCCGACGCCTGAACGAGGTGATGGCGGGCCTGCCCGATCCGCGCCGGGCGCCAGGCTACGCGGCCCAGGTGATCGCGGCGGACGACGAGACGGTGCCCCCGGTCTTCAGGGTCGGCCGTTCGATCAGCGACTTCGACCCCGTCGGCGGCAATGGCGCACGGTTGATGGTGGATTCGGACGCGGCGATCGCCGAGATGATCAGGGACATCGACGCCGCCACGGCGCATGTGCACCTGCTCTTCTACATCTGGCTGCCCGACCGGAACGGCACCCGCATGGCCGATGCACTGATCCGCGCGGCCGGCCGCGGCGTCGCCTGCCGCGCCATGGTCGACGACATCGGCTCGCGCGCCCTGATCCGCTCGCCGCTCTGGGCAAAGATGCGCGCCGCCGGCGTGCGCCTCGCCCGCGCGCTGCCGGTCGGCAACCCGCTGCTGCGGGTCTTCAACGGCCGGATCGACCTGAGGAACCACCGCAAGATCGTGGTCGTCGACAACCGCATCACTTATTGCGGCAGCCAGAACTGCGCCGACCCCGAATTCCTGCCCAAGGCGCGCTTCGGCCCCTGGGTCGACGCCGTGATGCGCTTCGAGGGCCCGGTCGCGCGGCAGAACCAGCACCTCTTCGCCGGCGACTGGACGATGTGGTCGGGCGAGGATCTGCGCGAGGTGCTGCTCGAGCCCCTGGCGGATGCACGGCCCGGCTTCCCCGCGCAGGTGATCGCAACGGGGCCGACCGCCCGCTTCTCGGCCGCGCCCGAGATGTTCGAGACGCTGATGTACGGCGCCCGCCGGCGGCTCTTCATCACCACCCCCTATTACGTCCCAGTGGAGTCGCTGCAGGCGGCGCTCGTGGCGGCGGCCAATCGCGGCGTGGACACGACGATCGTCTTTCCCGCCCGAAACGACGACTTCGCCGTCGCCGCCGCCAGCCGGAGCTATTACGCCGACCTGCTCGAGGCGGGGGTCAAGATCCACGAATACCGCGCCGGCCTGCTGCACACCAAGTCGCTGACCGTCGACGACGAGCTGACCTTCATCGGCTCGGCCAACATGGACCGGCGCAGCTTCGACCTGAACTACGAGAACAACGTCCTGCTGATGGACCGCGCCGTCACGGCCGCCATGCTCGAGCGGCAGCGAAGCTATCTGGCCGACTGCGATCCGGTCCGCCCCGAGGACGTCGCCGCCTGGGGCTGGCCCCGGCGCCTCTGGCACAACGCCATGGCCATCGTCGGGCCGGTGCTCTGAGCCGGTCCTCTGAGCCGGGCGCGGGCGCCGTCTGGGCGCGTCACTCGGCGGGGGTCGCCAAGGCGAAGCGCATCTCCCTGACCTGCTCGGTGAACTCGACGGCGGTCAGCCCGCGCGGCTCGACATCGACCTTCGCCATCTCGGGCAGCTCGGTGCCGCTCTCGACGACGCCCAGCCGCTCGAACTTGCGCACCTGGGGCAGGACCCGGCCTTCGAGCGAGCCGACGCTGCTGTTGTACTTCTCCACGGCCTGGCGCAGCGCCTTGCCGACGCCGTCGAGATGCTTGCCGAACGTGCCGATGCGCTCGTAGAGGTCGCGCGCCAGCGTCGCCACCTCGCGGATGTTGCGCGCCAGATTCTCCTGCTGCCAGCCATAGGCGATCGCCTTGATCAGCGCGATCAGCGTCGTGGGCGTCGAGATCAGCACGCGGCTGCGCACCGCCTCCTCGAAGAGGTCGGGCGCCGCCTCGATCGCCGCCGAATAGAACGCCTCGCCCGGCACGAACATCACGACGAAGTCGGGCGTGACGTCGAGCGCGGCCCAGTACTCCTTGCGCGAGAGGTTCGTCACATGCTGCCGGACGTGGCGCACATGGCTGCGCAGCGCCTCGTCGCGCGCCGCCTCGTCCTGCGCCTCGACGGCCGCCAGATAGCCGTCGAGCGGCGTCTTGGCGTCGACCACGATCGACTTGCCGCCGGGCAGGCGGACGACCGCGTCGGGGCGCAGCCGCGCCGTCTCGGTGGCGATGTGGTGCTCGCTGAGGAAGTCGACATGCTCGACCATGCCGGCCATCTCGAAGACTTGGCGCAGCTGGAACTCGCCCCAGCGGCCGCGCGTCTTCGGCTGGCGGAGCGCCTGGACCAGCCGCGAGGTCTCGCCCTTCAGCGCCGTCTGGCCCTCGGTGAGCTGCTTCACCTGCTCGCGGATCGCGCCATAGGCGCCCTCGCGCGCCTTCTCGATCTCGCCGACGCGGGCCTCGAACTTCGACAGGCTCTCGGCGACCGGCTTCATCAGCCCCTCGATCGCCTTGTGGCGCTGGCCGAGATCGGCCTCGGCCGCCGCCTTGTGCTTCTCGAAGCGCTCGCTGACGAGCTTGAGGAAGCTCTCGGCATTACCGCTCAGCGCCTTGTGCGCCAGCGCGCCGAACTTGCGCTCGACCTCGTCGCCCATCCGCCGCAACTCGTCGAGCCGCGCCTTCTGTTCGGCCCGCGCGGCGCTGAGCTGCCCGTCCAGGTTCTCGGCCCGCCGCGTCTCCTCCGCCACCCGGTCGGTCAGCGTCACGATGCGCCTTTCCAGCTCGGGCACCCGGCAGGCCGACGCCTCGGCGATCGCGCAGTCGCGGTCGAGCGCCGCGCACTCCTCGCGCAGCCGCGCCGCCTCGGCGCGGGCGGCCCGCAGCGACGGCGCCCGGGCCAGGCCGCCGAGCAGCAGCCCCATCAGCGCCGCGGCCGCGACAGCGGCGACATGCACAGGATCGAACGCCGGGAGCGTGTCCAAGTAGGCCAAGATGTTGTGGTCCGCTATGCCCATACCGCGAACTCTGACATGGAGATGGGAACGAGACAAGAACAAAGTTCTCCGGTCGCGTCACCGCTTGCAAGCCGGCGCCCGGCTTGCTCTAACCCCGTGGTCAATGGGAGGTCCGCATGGCGAACGTGGTGGTCGTCGGCGCCCAATGGGGCGACGAGGGCAAGGGGAAGATCGTCGACTGGCTGAGCGAGCGGGCGGACGTCATCGCCCGCTTCCAGGGCGGGCACAATGCCGGGCACACGCTGGTCATCGGCGGCACGGTCTACAAGCTCTCGCTGCTGCCCTCGGGCGTGGTGCGGCCGGGCAAGCTCTCCGTCATCGGCAACGGCGTCGTGCTCGACCCCTGGGCGCTGGTGGCCGAAATCGAGCGCATCGGCCAGATGGGCGTCGAGGTCACGCCCGAGACCCTGCTGATCGCCGAGAACGCGCCCCTCATCCTGCCCGTCCACCGCGAGCTCGATGTCCTCCGCGAAGAGGCGGCGGGCGCGGCCAAGATCGGCACGACCGGGCGCGGCATCGGCCCGGCCTATGAGGACAAGGCCGGGCGGCGCGGCGTCCGCGTGGCGGACCTCGGCGACCGCGCGACGCTCGACGCGCGGCTCGACCGGCTGCTGGCGCATCACGACGCGCTCCGCCGCGGGCTCGGCCAGCCCGAGATCGACCGCGCCGCGCTGATGGACAGCCTGATCGAGATCGCGCCCAAGGTGCTGCCCTTTGCCGGACCCGTCTGGCAGGTGCTCGATGCGCGCCGGCGCAAGGGCGACCGCATCCTCTTCGAGGGGGCGCAGGGGGCGCTGCTCGACGTCGATTTCGGCACCTATCCTTATGTCACGTCCTCGAACACGATGGCGGGCATGGCGTCGACGGGCACGGGCATGGGGCCCGGCGCCATCGACTTCGTGCTCGGCATCGTCAAGGCCTACACGACGCGGGTCGGCTCTGGCCCCTTCCCGACCGAGCTGAGCGACGAGGTCGGCCGCCGCCTGGGCGAGCGTGGGCGCGAGTTCGGCACCGTCACCGGGCGCCAGCGCCGCTGCGGCTGGTTCGACGCGGCCCTGGTCCGCCAGACCTGCCGGGTGGGCGGGGTGGACGGCATCGCGCTGACCAAGCTCGACGTGCTGGACGGGCTCGATGAGATCAAGGTCTGCACCGGTTATCGACTGGACGGCGCCGAGGTCCCCTACCTTCCCGCCGCCGCCGCGCAGCAGGAGCGGGTCGAGCCCGTCTACGAGACGCTGCCCGGCTGGTCGGAAACCACCGCCGGCGCGCGCCGCTGGCTCGACCTGCCGGCCGAGGCGATCAAATACATCAAGCGCGTCGAAGAGCTGATCGAATGCCCCGTCGCGCTGCTCTCGACCAGCCCCGAGCGCGACGACACGATCCTGGTCACCGATCCCTTCGCCGACTGAGCGGCGACGCCGTCGAACCCTTGCGACCTGCTCGGTTTCGGCCGGGAGTCATGCCAATGCGGTTGGACGCGGCGCGCCGGGATGCTACCTCGCGGTCATGAGCTATCGCCTGCGAAAGATCGCCTGCGCCGTCCTGCTGATGATGGGGCTGCCGCTCTACATCGTCGCCGCGACGACGCTGGTCGGCCTGATGGACCGGCCGGACCCGTTGGTCGAGCTCGCCGTCTACGTCGGGCTCGGCATCCTCTGGGCGCTGCCGTTGCGGCCGCTGTTCAGGGGCATCGCCCGCCCGGACCCGGCCAAGGCGGTGCGTCCGCCTCAGCGCTGATCGATCAGCTCGCGAAAGCGGTCGCGCTCGCGCGCGGGCATGGCGAAGGCGCCGTCCTCGACCAGAACCAACACGCCCGACCGGACGAGCTTGCCGAACCCCTTGATGCGTGCCTCGAGGGTGCGCAGATGGTCGCCGGGCAGGGTCTCGAAGACCTCCATCACCTCGCGCCGGGTGACATGCGCGCGGCCGCCGGCGAGTGTCAGCCAGGCCGCCGAGACCGCCAGCAGGTCGGCGACCTCGGTCGCGCCGGCACGCTCGGCCAGCTCGGCCGCCGAGATGCCGGCCTCGGCCGCGTGCTGGGCGGCAACGGCCTCGCGCTCGTGCATGCCGCTCTGGTATCGCGTGATCAGCGCGGCGAGCCGGTTTTCGGTGCTGTCCGCCGCGCCGTCGCCGGCATGCCCGCCTCGCCTGCGGATCGGAGGCGCGGGTCGGCCGCAGCCGGCCAGTCGCCGGCGCCGTCATCCAGGACCTCGTCGGCATCCTCGCCTTCTTCGTCGTGCTCCCAAGGGGCGGCGGGACCCAACCCCGGCGCGCGCCGCAGGGCGCTCGGCTCGGCGGCCTGCCCGATGGGGCGCGGGGCGGGAACGTCAGGCGGGGGCGGTGCGAAGATGTTGATCCGGGGCAGTGGGGCGTCGGCGTCGGCAAGGCCGTCCGGCGCCTGGTCCTGCTTTGCCGTCCAGGCGTCGTCAGCAGTCCGAATCCGTGCTGGGTCGCGCTCTCCGGTGGCGATCGTGAGCGGCGCTCGGGGCCGCTGCAGGCTCCAGGCCTTCCGACAGCGGACCGTCCGCGTCCAAAGGGCCATCCGGCCCGGCGTCGCCGGCGAACCGCGAGGCGGCCGCCGTCTCGGCGTCCTGCAGCCGCTCCTCGGCCGCTTCGTCCTGCCAGAGCGGCACGGCGTCCTCGGCATCGTCGTCGGGATCGGCAGGCTCGGCCGCCGAAGGACCCGCCGGAGACGTCCTGTCGGCGACCTCGGCCGCCGGTGCGGCGAAGAGCGCGGCCTGGGTGGCGGCCTCGCCCGGCGTTTCGCTGCCGAGCGGTGTCTCGGGCTGCGGCGTGTCTGCCTCGCCGGACGCCATGCCCGCGGCAAAGGCGGCTTCGGCGACGGCCGCCGCCGGCGCCGAGAAGATGGCCGCCGAGGGGGGCGGGCCGGACAGGTCGGCATCCGCCTGGTCAGCTTGCCGCGGCCCGGCCCGGCCCTCCTCGTCCTGCGCGGCGTCGGCCAGGCTTTCGGCGTCCCCGACGTCGCCGACGTCGCCGGCGACACGGTGACCGCTGCGAACGATGATAACGCCCTCGTCATCCGCCCGCGCGCGCCAGTCGGCCAGCGCGTCGTCCAGCCGCGCGAACTGCTCATCGTCGAGGAGGTCGGCATCGGCCAGTGCCGGCGTCTCGGCGATCATGCGCTGCATCAGCGCGAGCACCTCGCGGAGCTGCCCGACCGCATCGTCACAGCCCTCGATCGTGCAGGAGAAGGCGCCGTAGCGGACTTCGACCCTCGTGCCTGTGTCGGCCATCGCGGCTCCCGGTTCGGGGCTGGGGTCCGGGACCGGTCCGGCCGCATCCCGGGCCGCGAACCTCGCCCATTTGCCGCAAACGGTCAAGGCGCGGGCGCGCCGGAGGGTGGGGAGATCCGCCGATCGATCGCTCGTCGGTTGACGCTGGCCACGTCCCGGTCAATGCACATGTCATGACCGTCTCGCACGCGCTTCCGATGATCTTCGAGCGGCCCGTGACGCTCGTCGGCGGCGGCGCCGTCACGCGCGACGTGGTCGACGAGGCGCGTGCGCTCGCGCCCGAACTCGTCGCCGCCGACAGCGGCGCCGACCGCCTGGCCGAGTGGCGGATCGAGCCGGCGGGGGTCATCGGCGACATGGATTCGATCGCCGAGCCCGAACGCTGGCGCGGCGGACCGGCGCGTTTCCTGCACCTCGCCGAGCAGGACACGACCGATTTCGAGAAGTGCCTCTACGCGACCGAGGCGCCGTTCTACGTGGGGGTCGGCTTCACCGGGGACAGGGTCGACCACCTCCTTGCCGTCCTGCACGCCATGTTGGCGCGGCCCGAGAAGACGGTGGTCCTGCTGGGGCAGGCCGAGGCGATGGCGCTGCTGCCGCCCGGCCGCGTGCTCGGGCTTGAACTGGACCCTGGCGCTCGCGTGTCGCTCTTTCCCCTGCGGCCCGTCACCGGCACGCATTCGCGCGGGCTGCGCTGGCCGATCGAGGGGCTGGCGATGGCGCCCGGCCTGCGCGTCGGCACCTCGAACATCGCCGACGCCCGCCGCGTCGAGCTCGCCTTCGATGCGGCCGGCGCGCTGCTGATGCTCGAGCGGCGGCATCTTGCGGCGCTGGTCCGGGCGGTGACCGAAGACCTGAACTGATGACCGAGCGGGAGGCCGGAATGGGCGATATCAGGGTTGCAACCTTCGACGGGCCGGGCGCCTCGGCGGTCATCCGCAGCGTACCGCGGCCGAAGATCGGCCCGAAGGCGGCGCTGATCCGCATCGGCGCCTGCGGCGTCTGCGGCACCGACCTGCACATCCTGAAGGGCCATTGGCCGAAGCCGCTGCCCTGGCCGTTCACGCTCGGCCACGAGCTGGCGGGCGTGGTGGTCGAAATCGGCGACGACCTGAAGACCGACTTCATGGGCAAGCCGATCGGCATAGGCTCCAAGCTGATGCTGCCGCCGCTGATGCCCTGCGGCCATTGCGACTGGTGCCTGCACTATCCCGAGACGGCGAACAAGTGCCTGACCCCGGTCTACTACGGCCGGTATCTCGGCTTCGAGAAACCGCCGCACCTCTGGGGCGGCTGGGCCGAGATGGTCTATGTCGACCTCGAGGAGCTGCCCGGCACCAAGATCTACAAGCTGCCGGACGCAATGCCGCTGCGGCTCGGCGCGCTCAGCGAGCCGCTGACCTCGTGCATCCGCGCCTTCGAGCGCGCGCAGCGGGTGAACGGCTTCGCCTGGAATGCGACCGTCGTGATCCAGGGCACCGGGCCGATCGGCATCCTGGCGGTTGCCGCGGCGCACGAGATGGGTGCGGGGCGCGTGATCTCGGTCGGCGCGCCGGAGGCGCCGCGCCTGAGGCTCGCCCGCCGGTTCGGCGCCGAGGCGACGGTCAACATCGAGGAGGTGAAGACGCCGGCCGAGCGCATCGCCGCCGTGCGCGAGATCGTCGGCGGCTATGGCGCGGACCTGGTGATGGACTGCTCGGGCCACCCCTCGGCCGGCCCCGAGGGCATCGAGTTCCTGCGCGACGGCGGCACCTATGTCGAGATGGGCCAGTTCACCGATGCGGGCTCGATCGAGACGAGCTGGCACCGCATCTGCACCAAGGATCTGAACGTTCTCGGCTCGTGGGCCTTCACGGCGAACGACTTGCCGAAGGGCGTCGACATGCTGTGGCAGGCGCGCGACCGCTATCCCTGGCTCGAGATGCAGACGCTGTTCGAGTTCTCCGAGGACGGGATCTCGCGGGCGGTCGCCGACGCGCTGGCGATGAGAACCGTGAAATCGACGATCATTCCAAATCCGGATTTGCTCGAGGGCTGAGGCCTACTCGCTGACGGCGGCGAGATTGCATGCATCTTGCCCGTGGCAGCAGTCGCGAGGCGGGCGGGCGTAGCGGGTCGTCCGCTGAGTCGTTGCGCGGCCAAAGCCGTGCAGACCAGCGACGGAATCATGCCATCGCCAGCCTCACGTACTCGAAGTCGCCGGGCTTGTTGTCGATGCCGACGCGCGGCGGTGCGATCCAGCCGGCGAAGCGGCCCGGCTCCAATTCCGGGACCATGAGCGATTCGATGTACGCCGCATCGTCGCTCGTCGGCAGCCAGTCGGTGCGGCGCGCCTCCCACGCCTCGCGGGTGACGATGCGGCCCTCGGGCGTGACGGGCGCGTCCTTGTAGGCGCCGATCTGGCGGTGGAAGCCCTCGTGCGGGAGCTTCAGCTCGAAGTCGACGCCGTGCTTCTTGATGATCAGGTTCCATCGGCGCACGCCGCCGGCCGCGTCGTGGATGTAGTCGTCGCGCAGCCGCATGTTGATGGCCGAGAGCGCCGGCATCTCGACGGTGCGGATCTTGCCGTCGACCACCTGGCTGACCGGGTAGGTGGCCTCCGTCAGCCGGTGGTCGTCCTCGAGCTTGGCCTCGCGGTAGCGGCCCTTGATGCCGGCGTTGAAGGCGTTGGCGGCGTTGGTCGAGACCTCGGAGCCGAAGAGGTCCAGGCTGAGCGTGTAGTGCAGGTTCAGCTTCTTCTGGATCGTCGGCAGGTCGATGACGCCGAGCGTGCGCACCCGGCCGATGTCGGTCGGGTCGTCGATGCCGGCCTCCACCATCGCCTGGCAGGTGCGCTGGATGATGCGCCCGACGCCCGTCTCGCCGACGAACATGTGGTGCGCCTCTTCCGTCAGCATGAAGCGGCAGGTGCGGCGACAGCGGGTCGAAGCCTGACTGGGCGAGGGCCTCGAGCTGCATCTTGCCGTCGCGGTCGGTGAAGTAGGTGAACATGAAGAACGACAGCCAGTCGGGCGTCGCCTCGTTGAAGGCGCCGAGCATGCGCGGCGCTTCCTCCGACCCCGACTGGCGGCGCAGCAGGTCGTCGGCCTCCTCGCGCCCGTCGCGGCCGAAATACTTCTGCAGCAGGTAGACCATCGCCCAGAGGTGCCGGCCCTCCTCGACGTTGACCTGGAAGAGGTTGCGCATGTCGTAGAGGCTTGGCGCCGTGCGGCCGAGATGGCGCTGCTGCTCGACGGAAGCCGGCTCGGTGTCGCCCTGGATGACGATCAGGCGGCGCAGGAGCGCGCGGTGCTCGCCCGGCACCTCCTGCCAGGCGGGCTCGCCCGCATGCTCGCCGCAGGGGATGCGCCGGTCCTCGACGGCGGGCGCGAGCAGGATGCCCCAGCGGTATTCGGGCATCCGCACATAGTCGAACTTGGCCCAGCCCTTGGGATCGACCGAGACGGCAGTGCGCAGGTAGACGAGGCTGTCCTGGAAGCGCTGCGGGATCAGGTCGTTCCACCAGCTGATATAGCCGGGATGCCATTTCTCCAGCGCCTTGAGCACGCGCCGGTCGGAGGACAGGTCGACATTGTTCGGGATGGCGGTGTCGTAGTCGACGTTGATCAGATCGGGCATCGGGTCCTCCCGGTCGAGCGGCGGTCAGGCGGCGAGCCGCGCCAGCGCGTCGGCGCAGGCCGCGATCTCGTCCTCGGTGTTGTAGTAGTGCGGCGCGAGCCGGGTCAGGGTCGGCAATTGGCGCCGCTCGGCATCGATCCTCGTCGAGGACGGCGTCGATGTCCCGAGCACGAAGCCTTGGGCGCGCATCGCCGCGACCACGGCATCCGCCTCCAGCCCGGCGATGTCGAAGCTGACGATGGCGCAGGGCTGCCGGCCGAGATCGCGCACCGTCACGCGCGGAATGGCCGCGAGGCGTTCGCGCATCAGCCCGGCCAGCGCCGTGACCCGCGCGTGGATGGCCTCGATGCCGATCGCGTCCATGTAGTCGAAGGCGGCGCCGAGTCCGGCGCGCAGCGCATAGGCGTTCTCCCAGGTCTCGAAGCGGCGCGCGTCGCTGCGCAACTCGTAGGCGTCGCGCGCCACCCAATGCGCCGAGAAGAGGTCGACCATCGCCGGCTCGAGCCGCCTGATCCACTCGTCGCGGACATAGAGAAAGCCGGTGCCGCGCGGGCCGCGCAGGAACTTGCGACCGGTCGCCGAGAGAAAGTCGCAGCCGATCTCGGTCACGTCGATCGGCATCTGCCCGGCCGCCTGGCAGGCGTCGAGCAGATAGGGCACGCCGTGCCGGCGCGCGATCCGGCCGATCTCGGCGGCCGGGTTCACCAGCCCGCCATTGGTCGGCACCCAGGTCACGGCGATCAGCGCGACATCGGGCCCGATCATCGCCTCGAGCGCCGAGGTGTCGAGCGCCCCCGTCCCGTCCGACGGCACGACGTCGATCCGCACGCCGTCGCGCTTCGCGCGCTGCAGGAAGGCGAGGTAGTTGGCGGCGTATTCCGCCTCTGCCGTCAGGATGCGCGATCCGGGAGCCAGCGGCAGCGCGTAGAAGGCCTGGCACCAGGCGACGGTCGCGTTCTCGACGATGGCGATCTCGTGCGCGCTGGCGCCGATATGCCGGGCGATCTTGTCGTAGACGGCGTCCAGCGCCGCCGCCTCGGCCTCGGCTGCCTCGTAGCCGCCGAGCTCGGCCTCGAGCCGTGTGAAGCGGATCACCTCGTCGACGACCGGGGCGGGCATCAGCGACGAGCCGCAGGCCATCAGGTGCACGGCCCCGCCGATGCCCGGCGTCTCGGCACGGATGCGCGCGAGGTCTGCCGCGTCGATCATCTCAGGTCCTCGTCCGGTCGAACTCGGCCCGCCGGCCGGTGCCGTAGCGCTTCAGCGCGCCAGCCTCGCCCGTGGCGTTCGGGCGCTGGAAGATCCAGTTCTGCCAGGCGCTGAGGCGGGCGAAGATCTTCGTCTCCATCGTCTCGGGGCCGGCGAAGCGCAGGTTCGCCTCCAGCCCCGTCAGCGCGTCCGGGCTGAAGCTCGCGCGTTCCTCGAGCGCGATGCGGATCTCGTCCTCCCAGTCGATCTCGTCGAAGGCGAAGGTGACGAGGCCGAGCGCCTCGGCCTCCTCCGCCTCCAGCGGCTCGCCCATGCGGGCGCGCGCCGCATCGAGCGCGGGCGCGTCGTCGAGGAACCGCGTGGCCAGGCGACCGAGGCCGTTCGCCATCGGCAGCGGGCCGAAGTTCGCCTCCGTCAGCGTCAGGCTGGCGGGCGGGCGGTTGTCGCCGTCGAACGCACCTTCCGCCATGTAGCTGCGGTCGGCCGCGAAGGCCAGTTCTGCCAGCAGCCCGGCGAAGCAGGAGCCGGGCTCGACCAGCGCCACCAGCGAGCGGGCGGTGACGTCGAGGCGCTTCAGCGTGCGCTTCCAGAGGCTGAGGATCTCCCGCGCCAGCCAATCGTCGGGGTTGGCGAGCAGCAGCGCCTCGTGCGCCAGCACCGCCTGCGGGTCGCCGGACGTCTTCAGCACCAGCACGCCGATCTCGGGCTCGTTGCAGCGCAGATGCAGGATGGCGTCGTCGAGCTCGCGGGCCGCCCGGATCGTCCAGGTCGCCCGCGCCATCCTGCCGCGAGCGCCTGCCATCGAGGCCGGGGCACGGGCGTCGGGGCCGGAGACCGTGACGGTCGCCATGCCGGCGGCGCGGTCGATCGCCACCTCGACCGCGGAGTAGGTGACCGCGTCGTCGGAGAACGTCCGGTCGAGCGGGGTCAGCCGCACGCCCCGGGCATCCGCCGGCCGCGAGGACCGCGCCGCGATCTCGGCCGCGCGGGCCGCCACCGCCCCGTCGAAGGACGGGTTCGGCACCAGCTCGTCGACGAAACCCCAGTCGAGCGCCCGGCTTGCCCCGCGCCCCTTCCTCCATGGTGCAGAAGACGTCCGCCCGGTCGCGCCGCACGCGGCGCTTGTCGGTGACGCGGGTCAGCCCGCCGGTGCCGGGCAGCACGGCCAGCAGCGGCAGCTCGGGCAGGGCCACGTTCGACGCGCCATCATCGGTCAGGATGATGTGGTTGCAGGCGAGCGCCAGCTCGTAGCCGCCGCCGGCGCAGGAGCCGCGGATCGCGGCGATCCAGTGCTGGTCCGACTCCTCGGCGGCCGCCTCGATGGCGTTGCGCGTCTCGTTGGTGAACTTGCAGAAGTTGACCTTGTGGGCGTGGCTGGCGCCGGCCAGCATCCGGATGTTCGCGCCGGCGCAGAAGACGCGCTCCTTGCCCGACATCAGCACCACGGCCCGCACCTCGGGATGCTCGAAGCGCAGCCGCTGCACGGCGTCGGCGAGCTCGATGTCGACGCCCAGGTCGTAGGAGTTGAGCTTGAGCTCGTAGCCGGGGAAGAGGCCGCCCGCCTCGTCCACGTCCATGACCAGCCGCGCGACGGGTCCATCGATCTCGATGTCGCCAATGGCGCCAGCGGGAGGGGTCGGTCTGGAAGTCGATGCGCATGGGCAGAGCCTAGAGTCGGCCTCTAGCGGGGCGCGCTGTCACGCGGGGACGGCTGCCCGGCCGCCTCGATCGCCGTCGAGCCGGGCGAGGAAATCCACGATCAGCCGCAGGGTCTCGTCCGGCCGGTCGACATGCGGCGCGTGCCGGCAGCCGGGCAGGAGGTGCGCCTCGACGGGCGCCGGGCACGGCGTCGAGCGCCGCGAGCTGGGCCGGCGTGCCGTACTCGTCGTCCTCGCCCTGGATCGCCAGCACGGGGACGCGGATGTAGTCGAGCGCGGCGCGTGATGTTCCAGGCGCGGAAGCCGGGATCGAGCCAGGCGTCGTTCCAGCCGCGGAAGGCGGCGTCCGGGTCGCGATGGTGCCGGGCCAGCCGGGCGCGCAGACTCGCCGGTCTCGTACGCCTTGCGGGCCGCGGCGATCGAGCGGAGCGAGACCTCCTCGACGAAGAAATGCGGCGCCATCAGGACCAGCCCGCGCACGCGGAAATCCTCGACCGTGCCGGCATGGAGCGCGGCGATCGACGCGCCGTCCGAGTGGCCGAGCGAGCACGCCGCGCCGCAAGCCGATCGCGTCGAGCACGCTGCGGCAGCACCTCGGTCGCCTCGCGCTCCATGTAGTCGAGCGGGCGGGGCAGGGCGCACGGGTCCGAGGCGCCATAGCCGGCCCGCGACCAGGCCAGCACGCCCCACGCCCGTCGCCTCGGCCAGCCGGGCCGGGAAGTCGCGCCAGAGCCCGGCGGAGCCCAGCCCTTCGTGCAGCAGGAGCAGCGTCGGCGCCCGCTCCGGCGGCGGACCCCAGCAGCGCGCCTCGAGCGAGGCGCCGGCCTCGATCCGCAGCTCCTCGCCCGGCCGCCAGATCATCGCGGGTGCGCGGCGGGACAGCAGCAAGCGGAATGCGGGCTGGTCGCCCGCATGCAACTTGCGCTCGGCCTGCCGCGGCGCCAAGGCGCCGCTTTCGGCCGAGCCGCCAGGCGGCACCGTTCGGCCGCGGTCGCGAACGATGCGCCTGGCCAAGACGCGGCAAGGCGCGCTGGGGAAGGCCCGACGGGGGTCGGGCCGACGGCAAGCGTTCTGCGAGCCGGGGCGGCCGTCAAGGACGAGCCGGCTTCGCCCGTGCGTCGCATCCTTGACGGCCGCCCCGGCGCGCGAGGGGTCGAGACGGCGGCGCCGCTCATCCGTCGCCGCGCAGCTTGAAGCGCTGGATCTTGCCGGTCGCGGTCTTCGGCAGCTCGTCGGCCACCTCGATCCAGCGCGGGTATTTCCACGGGCCGATCGCCGCCTTGACGTGCTCCTGCAGCGCGGCCGCGTCGATGCCGGCCGCGCGGTCCTTCGGGACGACGAAAGCCTTGGGCTTCTCCAGCCCGTCGGCGTCCTTGGCCGCGACCACGGCCGCCTCGAGCACCGAGGGATGCGAGACCAGCGCCTGCTCGACCTCGAAGGGGCTGACCCACTGGCCCGAGACCTTGAACATGTCGTCCGTGCGCCCGCAGTAGACATAGCGGCCGTCGGCGCGGCGGACGTACTTGTCGCCCGTGCGCGTCCAGTCGCCCTCGAAGGTCGCGCGGCTCTTCGCGCGCTGGTTCCAGTAGCCGTCGGCGGCCGTGTCGCCGCGCACCAGCATCTCGCCGACCTCGCCGTCGGCGACATCGCGCCCCCACTCGTCGACGAGGCGCAGCTCGATAGCCGGGCACGGCGCGGCCCGAGGTGCCGTACTCGACATCGCCGGGCGCGTTCGACAGGAAGATGTGCAGCATCTCGGTCGAGCCGACGCCGTCGAGGATGTCGGTGCCGGTGATCCGCTGCCAGCGGCTGCCGATCTCGGCGGGCAGCGCCTCGCCGGCCGAGATCGAGACGCGCAGCCGGTCCGTGCCCGGGATCCGGTCGCCCGCCGGCCGCCAGCATGGCGGCGTAGAGCGTCGGCACGCCGCAGAAGATGGTCGGCCGCACCGCCTGCATGACCTCGAAGACGGCGTCGGGCGTCGGCCGGCCGGGCAGCAGCGCGCCGTGCTGGCGCCGACCGACATCGGGAAGCTCATCGAGTTGCCGAGACCGTAGGCGAAGAAGAGCTTGGCGGCCGAGAAGACGACGTCGTCCTCGCGGATGCCGAGCACCTGCGCGCCATAGGTCTCGGCGGTGCCGCGCATCGAGGAATGGACGTGCCGCACGCCCTTGGGCTGGCCCGGTCGAGCCCGAGGAGTAGAGCCAGAAGGCGCAGTCGTCGGCGCTGGCCCGGACCGCCGGCGCAGGGTCGCTGGCCGCCAGCTCGGCCGCGAAGTCGCGGCCCGCGCAATCGAGGCCGGTCGCTGCCGCCGAGCACGAAGACCTCGCGCAGATGCGGCAGGCCCGTCCAGCGCCGGGCGCACGGCGCGCAGCAGGGGCGCCGAGACGAAAAGCGCCCGCGCCCGGCTGTCCGACAGGATGTAGCGGTACTGCTCGGTCGTCAGCAGCGTGTTGACCGCCACCGGCACGACGCCGGCGCGGAGGCAGCCCCAGAAGACGACCGGCCAGTCCAGCGTGTCGAGCGCGATGATCGCCGCCCGCTCCTCGGGCCGCAGCCCGTGCCGGGCCAGCAGGCCCGCCATACGGCCCGAGCGCTCGGCGAGCTCGCCATAGGTCAGCCGCCGGTCGCCCTCGAGGAAGGCGGGCTTCTCCGCCCGCCCCTCGGCCAGGTGGCGGTCGACGAACCAGCAGGCGGCGTTGGCGTTCGTGCGGCCCCCGTGGCGGTCCCCGTGCGGCCCCCGTGGCGGCCGTGACGACTGGCGGCGTTCACGGCGTCCTCGCCCGCTCCCGTCCGGAGCCTAGCGGCGGCGCGCCGGCCGGCGCAACGCCGGCGATGCCGGAGATGCCCTTGCCGCGCGACCTGCGGCGGGGCAGAAAGGCGGGCGCAAAAGGCTAGAAATCGGGGAGGGTGCCATGGGAAATCTGAGGGCGCTTGCCGCCGCGGCGCTGCTGGGGGCGGTGCTGGGCACGGGGTTGGGCGCAGGGTTGGCGGCAGGGCAGGCCTCGGCCGAGCCGGTCAAGATCGGCGTGCTGCTGCCCTATTCGGGCGTCTACGCGGCGCTCGCCAAGGAGATCGACGCGGGCTTCGACATGGCGCTCGAGCAGCATGGGCAGGGCGTGGAGTTCGAGGTGATCCGCGAGGACACCGAGGTCGATCCGCCGACCGGCCTCGCCAAGGCCAAGAAGCTGGTGCTGCAGGACGAGGTCGACGTGCTGACGGGCGTCGTCTCCTCGGGCGTGCTGGGCGCGCTGCGCGACTTCGTCCACCAGGCGCAGGTGCCGATCGTCGTCTCGAACGCCGGCCTCGATGCGGCGACCGGCGAGCGCTGCACGCCCTATCTGACGCGCGTCTCCTTCACCAATGCCTCGCCCAGCACGTCGATGGGCCAGTGGCTTTCCGGCCAGGGGGTCAAGACCGCCTACACGCTCGCCCCCGACTATGCGGCCGGGCACGACAGCATGGGCGCCTTCAAGGAGGCGTTCGAGGCGGGCGGCGGCAAGGTCATCGGCCAGGAGTTCACGCCCTTCCAGAAGACGCAGGACTTCGGCCCCTACCTGGCCAAGGCGAAGGAGTCGGGCGCCGACGCGCTCTACGTCTTCTATGCCGGCGGCGAGGCGATCAGCTTCCTCAAGCAATACGACAGCTTCGGTCTGAAGGGCTCGCTGCCGCTCTATGGCTCGGGCTTCCTGACCTCGCCGCTCTACGTCAACGCGGCGGGCCCGGCGGCCGAAGGCGTCGTCGCCTCGCTGCATTACGTGCCGACGGTCGAGAACGAGGCCAACGCCACCTTCGTGAAGGACTTCGAGGCCAAGTACGGCCACGTGCCCTCGGAATACGCCGTGCAGGGCTATGACGCCGGCCGCGCCATCGCCCAGGCGGCGAAGGGCGGCGCGACCGATCGCGAGGCGCTGGCCAAGGCACTGCCCAAGGTCGACCTGTCCGGCAGCCCGCGCGGGCCGGTCTCGATCGACCCGGCGACGCACAACATCATCCAGAACATGTACATCTACGAGACGGTGGCGGGCGAGGGCGGCAAGCTGACGCAGAAGGTGATCGGCACCGTCGAGAACTTCACGCCGCCGGTGAACGGCTGCCAGATGGAGCAGCTCGGCTGAGCGGCGGCGATCAGGGGGGCGGACCGCCCACCCTGCGCCCACCCTGCGGGGCCGGCGGTGAACGGAGGGGTCAGGCTCTTGCAGCCGCGCCACAGGGTGGGCGGCCGTACCCAGCGATCCTGCAATACCGCCTCGCGCGCTTCCGACGGCTGCCCACGCACGCCGCCGGGCTCGCCAGATGAGCGCCGAGTTCTGGATCGTGCAGGGGCTGAATGCGCTGCAATTCTCGATGCTGCTCTTCCTGCTCTCGATCGGGCTGACCGTCATCTTCGGGCTGATGCACTTCGTCAATCTGGCGCATGGCGCGCTCTATGCGCTCGGCGCCTTCGTCGGCTATTCCGCGGCCGCGGCGGCCGGCTCGTACTGGGCGGGGTTCGTGGCGGCGCCGCTGGCGGTGGCCGCCGCGGGTGCCGCCCTCTACCTCGCGCTGATCCGCCGGATGCGCCGGGCCGGGCACATGAACCAGGTGCTCGTCACCTTCGGGCTGATCTTCGTCTTCGTCGACCTCTTCCGCATCGGCTGGGGCGACATCGCGCTCGGCGTGCCCGAGCCGGCGCTCTCTGACCGGCCGGACCGAGCTCTTCGGCGTCGTCTACCCGACCTACCGGCTCTTCGTCATCGGCGCTCGGGCTCGCCGTCATGGCGGCGCTCTGGCTGGTGCTGTCGCGGACGCCCGTCGGCGCGATGATCCGGGCGGGCGTCGACAACGAGGCGATGGCCGCCTGCCTCGGCGTCGATGTCGAGCGGCTGTTCTTCGCCGTCTTCGTCGTCGGCTGCGCGCTGGCCGGCCTCGCCGGCATCGTCGCCGCGCCCGTCCTGTCGGTCGAGCCCGACATGGGGACGCCGATCCTGATCCCGGTCCTCATCGTCGTCGTCATCGGCGGGCTCGGCTCGCTGCGCGGCGCCGTCGCGGGTGCGCTGGTCGTCGGCTTCATCTCAGACATTCGGCGTCGTGCTGGCGCCGCAGCTGGCCAGCATCCTGGTCTACGCCCTGCTCGCTGCCGTGCTGGTGCTGCGCCCGGCCGGGCTCTTTCCCGCCCGAGCCTGAGCTCGCATGTTCCGCCAGACGCCGCTCAAGATCCGCGACCGCGGCGCTGCTGCTCGCCGCCGGTGCCGCCTACGGCCTGACGGCCGGCTATTTCGGTCGCGAGCTGCTGACCGAGGTCGCCATCCTTGCCATCCTCGCCATCAGCCTGGACCTCGTCGCGGGCTATGGCGGCATGGTCAGCCTGGCGCATGGCGCGCTCTTCGGCACCGGCGCCTATGTCTTCGCCGCCGTCACGCTGCTGGCCGGGCAGGGGGCGCTGGCTCGGGCTCCTCGCCGCCGTCCTCGCCACCGCGGGCTTCGCCTGGGCGATCGGCGCTGTGACGGCGCGGACGCACGGCATCTTCTTCATCATGGCGACGCTCGCCTTCGGCCAGATGGCCTATGTCTGGGTCTTCGAGAGCCGGTCGCTTGGCGGGGACGACGGCCTTTTCGGCATCCCGCGCCTCGATCTCTCGGGCCTCGGGATCGACCTTTCCGACTCCGGCAGCTTTGCGCTCTTCTGCGTTGCCCTCGCCGCGCTCGCCTATGCCGCCGCGGCCTGGCTTCTGACGCTCGGGCTTCGGCCGCACGCTGGTCGGCATCCGCGCCAACGAGGCCCGGATGCGCGCGCTCGGCCTCGCCGTCTGGCGGCACAAGGCGAACGCCTTCGGCCTGTCCGGCGCGCTGGCGGGCTTCGCCGGCGCGCATGGCCGCCCAGCACACGCAGTTCATCTCGCCAGGGCTCCTGCACTGGACCGTCTCGGGCGAGGCGCTGGTCGTCGTCATCCTCGGCGGGCTCGGCACGCTGGTCGGCCCGGTGCTGGGCGCGGCGGTCTTCGTCTTCCTCAAGCACGAGGTGCAGGCCCTGACCGACTACTGGCACCTTTTCGTCGGCCTCGTGCTGATCGCCGTCGTCGTCTCCGGCGGCCGGGGGCTCTACGGCACGCTGGAGGACCGCCTGGCCCGGCGGCGCGCCGCGCGCAATGCTTGAGGCCGCCGATGCTTAGAGCCGATGCTTAGAGCCGATGCTTAGAGCCGATGCTTGAAGCGCGGGGCCTCAGGAAAAGCTTCGGCGCGCTCAGCGTCGTGCGCGACGTCTCGCTGGCGCTCGAGCCGGGCGAGCGGCGCGTCGTGCTCGGCCCGAACGGCGCCGGCAAGACCACGCTCTTCAACCTGCTCGCGGGCGAGCTTCGCCCTGATGCCGGCTCGCGTGCTGCTCGGCGGCGCCGACATCACGCGGCTGCCGGTGCACGCCCGCGCCCGCGCCGGCCTCGCCCGCAGCTACCAGAAGAACAACCTCCTGCCCGGGCTGACCGTGGCCGAGAACCTGTCGCTCGCCGCCGCCACCGCGCAGGGCCGCGACGGAGCGCTCTTTGCCGACAGCTTCGCCGCTGCCCGAGGTGCGCGAGAGCGTCGCCGAGACCGCCGCCCGCGTCGGCCTCACCGAGCTTCTCGACGCCCCCGTCGACGCCATCGCCTACGGCCCGCGCCGCCAGCTCGAGGTCGGGCTGGCGCTTGCCACCCGGCCGCGTGTCCTGATGATGGACGAGCCGACCTCCGGCGTCGGCCCGGAGATGGTCGGGGCCTTCCACCGCCTGCTGCACGCGCTGCCGCGCGAGCTGACCGTCCTGATCATCGAGCACGACATGGACCTGGCCTTCGACATCGCCGACCGGGTCAGCGTGCTGAACAGCGGCGAGCTTGTCTTCGAAGGCAGCCCGGCCGAGGCCCGCGCCTCGCCGCTGCTGCGCGAGATCTACCTCGGCGGCTGGGCCGATGGCTGACGGCGCCGCCACCGCTCGCCGCGCCGGCATCGCGTCCCTGGCGCCTGCCTCCAGCGCGCCGGTCACGCCGCCGGTCACGCCGCCGGTCACGCCGCCGGACAAGCCGCGCGACGGCGTCCCCTCCCCCCTTGTGGGGGAGGGTTAGGGAGGGGTCGGTGCTCGACATTGCCGACCTGCACGCCGGCTATGGCGAGACGCGCGTGCTGCACGGCCTGTCGCTCTCCGTCCCTCAGGGCCAGGTGACAGCCCTTCTCGGCCGCAACGGCGCCGGCAAGACGACGACGCTGAAGGCCGATCATGGGCCTCGTGCGCGCCACCTCCGGCACGGCGCAGCTCGCCGGACGACCGCTCCTCGGCATGGCCCCGCACCGGATCGCCGGTCTCGGGATCGCCTATGTGCCGGAGACGCGCGACATCTTCCCCTCGCTGACGGTCGCCGAGAACCTGTCGCTGGCCGCGCGCCGCTTTCCCGGCCCCTGGACAGTCGAGCGCGTGCTCGGCCTCTTCCCGCGGCTGGCCGAGCGCCTTTCGAACGGCGGCGCCGAGCTCTCGGGCGGCGAGCAGCAGATGCTGGCGATCGCCCGCGCGCTCCTGATGAACCCGCGCCTCCTGTTGCTCGACGAGCCGACGGAAGGGCTGGCGCCGATCATCGTCGGCCAGATCCACGACACGCTGGCCGAGCTCCGCGGCTCGGGCCTGACGCTGCTGCTGGTCGAGCAGAACTTCGGCTTCGCCACCTCGCTGGCCGACCGCGTCGCCGTCCTCGGCCGCGGCCGCGTCGTCTGGCAGGGCACGCCGGCCGAGATCCGCGCCGACAGTGCGGCGCAGGCCCGCTGGCTCGGGATTTAGCCGGTCGCGGGCTTGTAGCTGCTGCGGGCCGATTTCGCCTTCTCCATCGCCTTCATCGCCTCCGCCGAGGTCATCAGCTTCGTCGTCGCGCCGCCGCCGAAGGCGCCCGAGCCGCCGATGATCAGCGCGCAGGCCGCCATCGCCGTGTCGTCGGGCGCCTCGATGAGGGCGATCACGTCCTCCTGCCCGAAGCAGAAGAACAGGTGGTGGAGCTTGCCGCCGATGGCCTCGATCATCGGCCGCGCGCCGGCCGCGCGGTCCTGCGGCGTGTCGATCATCGCCTTGATCGCGGCGGGCGTGTAGCGCCCTTGAAACAGGTAGAACGGCATTGCACTTCCCCCTTGTCATGACGCCGCCGCGGATGCGGTGACGCTGCGTCAAGCATCGCATATCCGGCGGATGCAGGCTGATCCGTCCGCGACTGGATCAACCTCGGAAGCGTTGGGACCGACATCCGGGGACTTGCCGACGGGCTGCGGTCCGCATGCCGCGCGTTCAGCGCCGCCGCAGCCACAGGCTCGATTCCCGCGCGCCTGGCGCCAGAGGCAACGCCCCGATCGCCGGCCGCTCCGCCGCCGCCAGCCGGGTCACCGCATAGTGGCTGGCCCAGACCACCTGCCAGCCGGAGCTCGTCAGATAGCCGGCGAGGCCCAGCTGCTCGGTGTAGCCGCGCCACGCCCAGTCCGCCGGATAGGGGTCTGGCAGGAAGACGTCGTGGATGTGGACGAGGACGCCCGGCGCCAGCGCCGGCAGGATCCGGTTCAGCACCAGGTCTACATCCGTCCCCGGCCAGAGCAGATGCGAGCTGTCGAAGAAGGCGATGTCGCCGGCCATCAGCCCGGCGAAGAGCGGCAGGTGCCCGGGCCGCAGAACCTCGCGGCGCCAGTCGATCGGCAGGCCGTCGAGGGTCGCCCGCGGGGCGGGGTCGATGCAGGTGATCGCGACGGGCGCCCCCGTCTCGCGCGCCGCCCGGGCCAGAAAGCGCGTCGAGTGGCCCGAGCCCACCTCGACGATCCGCGCCGGGCGCGCCTCCGACACAAGCGCACAGGCCGCGGCGGCATCCAGCCGGGGAAACCAGCTCTGCCCCCAGCGCGGCTCGGGCGGCGGCCCGTCCAAGGCGCCGAGCCGGGCGGCGGCGGCCTCGACCCGGTCGAGCGCCGCGCCCATGCCGGCCGCGGCGAAAATCGCCTCGATCTCGGGATAGCCGGAAGGCGGCACCACCCCCCCGGCATAGCGGTAGGGCGCGAAAAAGCCCTGGCGTCCGCAGCCCCGAAAGCGTCAGCAGCCCCATCCGCAGCCGCCGTAAGTGCCTGTTCTTCATAGCAGAACGCTCCTGCAGCCGCCGGCCATTGCTGCGCCCCGGCAACCCGCCTAGTCTCCGCCGGCGAATTGGCAGGAGAGGGCAGCCAGATGGCGAAGATCAAGGTCGACAACCCGGTCGTCGAGCTCGACGGCGACGAGATGACCCGCATCATCTGGCAGTTCATCAAGGACAAGCTGATCCTGCCCTATCTGGACGTCGAGCTCCTCTACTACGACCTCGGCATGGAGAGCCGCGACGCCACCGACGACCAGATCACCATCGACGCCGCCGAGAAGATCAAGGAGGTCGGCGTCGGCGTCAAATGCGCCACCATCACGCCCGACGAGGACCGCGTCAAAGAGTTCGGCCTGAAGAAGATGTGGCGCAGCCCGAACGGCACGATCCGCAACATCCTCGGCGGCGTGATCTTCCGCGAGCCGATCATCTGCCGCAACGTGCCGCGCCTCGTGCCGGGCTGGACCGAGCCCATCGTCATCGGCCGCCATGCCTATGGCGACCAGTACCGCGCGACCGATTTCCGCTTCCCCGGCAAGGGCCGGCTGACGATCAAGTTCGTCGGCGAGGACGGCCAGACGATCGAGCACGAGGTCTTCGACGCGCCGGGCAGCGGTGTCGCGATGGCGATGTACAACCTCGACGACTCAATCCGCGATTTCGCTCGGGCCTCGTTCAATTACGGTCTGACGAAGGGTTACCCGGTCTATCTCTCGACCAAGAACACCATCCTCAAGGTCTATGACGGGCGCTTCAAGGACCTGTTCCAGGAGGTTTTCGACGCCGAGTTCGCCGACGCCTTCAAGGCGAAGGGGCTGACCTACGAGCACCGGCTGATCGACGACATGGTGGCATCGTCGCTGAAATGGTCGGGCGGCTATGTCTGGGCCTGCAAGAACTATGACGGCGACGTGCAGTCCGACACGGTTGCGCAGGGCTTCGGCTCGCTCGGCATGATGACCAGCGTGCTGATGACCCCGGACGGCAGGGTGGTCGAGGCCGAGGCGGCGCACGGCACCGTGACCCGGCATTACCGCCAGCATCAGAAGGGCCAGCAGACCTCGACGAACTCCATCGCCTCGATCTACGCCTGGACGGGCGGGCTCAAGCACCGCGCCAAGCTCGACGGCAACGAGGCGCTGATGACGTTCGCCACGACGCTCGAGCGGGTCGTCGTCGAGACGGTCGAGGCGGGGTTCATGACCAAGGATCTCGCCCTGCTGGTCGGCCCCGACCAGAAGTGGCTGACGACGATGGGCTTCCTCGAGAAGATCGACGAGAACCTGAACAAGGCGCTGGCGGCCTGAGGCGCCGGCGCCGTTCGGACGTGTGGGGGCGGTGGGCCCGCAGGCCCACCGATCGGCCGCGGCGATCTACTCGGCCGCCATCGGCCGCGCGATCCCGTCGACCTGGCGCTCGGCGTGGTGCATCGCCTCGCGCGTCTGGTCGACATAGATCGAGCTCAGCGTCGAGAGCTCGGCGGCGTATTCCTCCAACGCCGTCCCGAGGAAGTCGTGATAGGCGGCATAAGCATCCTGCGGCGCCTTCGCGGTCCCGAGCCGATGCGCCAGCTCCGCATCATGCGTCAGCCGGCGCTGAATGAACTCGAACACCGAGGTGCCGATCTTGGCCGCGCGCTGCAATCCCTGGCTCTGAGCCTCCAATGCCGCGCGCATGGCGCGCTGATTGGACTCGATCATGTGCGCCGCATCGAACGTCGGCATCGGGAATGGGCGTTCGCCCGGATCCGAAGTCGCGGTGTCGCCTGGCATGGTCGTCTCTCCTCCTCCGCTTCTACGTGGAAATGCTTATATATGATTCGAACGCAACTTGTCGTTGATCTTGTGAGGGCAACCCCCGTCATACGGGAACCTCGCGCGCAGGCATGCACGATTTCACATCGATGTTGCGGGCAATTCGGTGCGCGACCTCGGACAGAGCATCCAAACCAGCCGGGCCGCGGTCGACGGGCTCCGAAACGCGCCTGGCGGTGATGGCCGGCACTGACAGCAGCCGCGGCGCCGACTGGTCGCCCGAGGCGCCGGCCTTCGTGCTGGTACGCCCGCAGCTTGGCGAGAACATCGGCGCGACCGCGCGGGCGATGTGGAACTTCGGACTGCGCGGGTTGCGGCTGGTCGAGCCGCGCGACGGCTGGCCGAACCCCTCTGCCGTGGCGATGGCGAGCGGGGCGGGCGGGCTGCTCGACGAGGCGCGGCTCTTTGCGACGACGGCCGAGGCGGTCGCCGACTGCGGCACCATCTACGCCACGACGGCACGGCCGCGCGAGATGACGAAGCGCGTGCTGACGCCCGAGGCGGCGATGGCCGAGGCGCGCGGCATCGTCGCGGCCGGCGGCAGGGTGGGCGTGCTGTTCGGGCCCGAGCGCGCCGGGCTGGGCAATGACGACGTGATCCTGGCCGATGCGATCGTCACCGTGCCCGTCAACCCGGCCTTCGCCTCGCTGAACCTCGCTCAGTCGGCGCTGCTGATGGCCTATGAATGGCGACGCCAGGGCGAGGCATTTCCCGTCGAGGCGCCCGAGCGCGCCGCCAGCGGCGATGTCGGCCGGCTGCTCGACCACCTGACGGCCGAGCTCGACGCCGACCGGCTTCTTCTTCCCCGAGCACAAGCGCGCGGCGATGGTCGCCAACCTCCACAACCTCTTTCGGCGCGCGCCGCTGACCGACCAGGACGTCCGCACGCTCTGGGGCGTCGTCCGCGCGCTTTCCGACGGCCCGAAGCGCCGCAGCTGATCGCCCTCGAGCACCCGAAGTCGCAGAACGGGGCACCCGGCGGGGCCACCGGCTTGCCGATCGCTGCGGCCGCCGCTAGGTGTCCCGCGGCTGAAGGAGTGCCCTGATGGCAAAGCGGTCTGTCTTCGAGGAGGTTGGCGAGCGGCGCCCGGCGGCGCGCGCCGCCATGGCCAAGCGCGAGCCGGCGCGCCGGGCCATCGCCCTCTGGCTCTGGCTGCTCGCCGCCCTCGTCGCGCTCATGGTGCTGGTCGGCGGGGCGACGCGGCTGACCGATTCAGGCCTCACGATCACCGAATGGGCACCCGTGATGGGCGGGCTGCCGCCGCTCTCGGACGCCGACTGGGAAGACGCGTTCGCCGCTTATCAGGGGACCACCGAGTTCCAGGAGCAGAACGCCTGGATGACGCTCGATGACTTCCGGCCGCTCTACTGGTGGGAATGGGCGCACCGCCAGCTCGGCCGGATCATTGGCCTCGTCTGGGTGCTGGGGCTCGTCTGGTTCCTGGCCAGGCGCGCCGTGCCGCGCGGCTGGACCGGGCGCCTGCTGCTGCCCGGCGCGCTCGGTGCCGTGCAGGCGGGCGTCGGCTGGTGGATGGTGGCCTCGGGGCTGTCCGGGCGGCTCGACGTCGCGCCCTACCGGCTGATGCTGCATCTGGGGCTGGCCTTTGCCATCTTCGCGCTGCTCGTCTGGCTGGCCCTGCGGGTTCCGCTCGACGAGGTCAGGACGCTGGCGGCGCGGCGGCGACGCATCGGCCGCGTGATGGCGTGGACCGGCTGGCTCGGCGCGTTGGCTTTCGCTCAGATCCTGTCGGGGGCGCTGGTGGCGGGGCTCGATGCCGGGCGGGGCTATGTCGACTGGCCTCTGATGGAAGGCCGTTTCCTGCCGCCCGAGGCCTTCGACCTCTCGCCCGTCTGGCACAACGTCTTCGAGAACCCGGCCCTGGCCCAGTTCGATCACAGAATACTGGCCTACCTGCTGCTGGCCGTGACGGCGCTTTTCGTGTGGCGGGCGCGAACGGGCCATCGCTACGTCCGCAAATGGGTCCTGCTGAGCGGCGCGGCGGTTCTCGCCCAGGCCTGCATCGGGATCGTCACGGTGATGAACGCGGCTCCGCTCGGACTTGGATTGCTCCACCAGGCAGGCGCGCTGGTTGTCGTCTTCGCTCTGCTGCGGGCACGCTTTGCCGCCGCCTATCCTCCGGAGCAGCGGATCGAGCGCTGAGCGTCGGCGCCGCGCCCTCAGATCGCCGGATGGATGCCACGCTGCCCAGCCGCCGCGCTCGCGTCTCCTCGCGGCGTGCCGGGCAGCACCAGCTCGCGCAGCTCGCGGTCGAGGCGGTCCTCGACCAGCGTCGCCCTGTCCGAGAAGGCAGGGCCGTCAAAATGCGCAACTGCAAAGGCGATCTCGGCCCCGACCACGAGCGCCGCGCCGAAGACGTAAGCAATGGTCGTCATTGAACTGCCATGCCCAATACCAGGTCCAATCGATACAGGATTGAACGCTGGCAGGACCGTGAAGGTTTCCGCGGCTCGGTCAGTCGCCGTCGCCGCCGCGGACGGGTCGCTTCTCGATGAAGGCCTGGATGGCTTCCGCCGTGTCGGGCTGCATCATGTTCTCGGCGATGACGCGGCCCGTGTGGGCATAGGCGGCATCGAGCGTCATCTCGAGCTGCTCGTAGAAGGCGCGCTTGCCGACGCGCACGGCCGAGGCGAGCTTGGCCGCGACAGCAAGCGCCAGCGCGCGGGCCTCGCCGGCCAGCCGGTCATCCGGCACGACGCGGTTGACGAGGCCGAGCTCGGCGGCCCGCTGCGCGCCGAGCAGATCGCCGGTCGTCAGCAGCTCGAACACCTGCTTGCGCGGCATGTTGCGGCTGAGCGCCACCATCGGCGTCGAGCAGAAGAGGCCGATGTTGACGCCGTTGACCCCGAACCTCGCGCTCTCGCCGGCGACGGCCATGTCGCAGGTCGCGACCAGCTGGCAGCCGGCGGCCGCCGCGACGCCCTGCACCTCGGCGATGACCGGCTGGGGCAGCCGCGGGATCGTCGTCATCATCCGCGAGCAGCGGGCGAACAGCGCCTGATAAGCCTCGCGCCCGCCGTCAGGCGCCTGGCGGTCGGCCTGCATCTCGCGCAGATCGTGCCCGGCGCAGAAGGCGCGGCCGGCACCGCGGATGATCACCGCCTTGACCGACCGGTCGGCGGCGATCCGGTCGAGCTCGGCCTGGAGCGCCGCGATCAACGCGTCGCTCAACGCGTTCAGTCGATCGGGCCGGTTCAGCGTCAGCGTGGCGACGGCGTCTGCGTCCTCGCGGAGCAGCACCTCCGCCGCGTCGGCGGCGGTGTCGCGGGCGGTCAGGGTCTCTGCGGTCATGGTCGTTGCCTCGGGGTTGCCCGGCGGGCGGCGCCCAGCCTAGAGGATTGCCCCTAGGATGAGCGGCCGAGGGGGAAGGGTCAAGCATGCAGCCGGTGCTCACGGCGGAGGAAGTCGCCGCCTTTTCGGACGAGGTCTTTCCGCAGCAGGCGGGCGTCTACCGCATCGCCTCGGTCGCGCCGATGGCGGCGGTGGTGACCCAGGCGATCGACGAGCGCCACCTGCGGCCCGGCGGCACGATCAGCGGGCCGACCATGTTCGCCATCGCCGACTACGTCTTCTACATCGCCGTGCTGGCGATGATCGGGCGCGAGCCGCTGACGGTCACGACCACCTTGACGATCAACTTCCTGCGCAAGCCGCCCGTCGCCGACCTGCGCGCCGAGGCGCGGATCCTCAAGCTCGGCCGGACGCTCGCGACGGGCGACGTGCTGGTCTTTTCGGCGGGCGTGCCCGATCCGGTCGCGCATGCGGTGGTGAGCTATGCCGTGCCGCCCAAGCGCAGCTGAGAATTGGGGTATCTAATAACCCCAGGCGTAGCACGCTGGGAAAAAAGGGCCATTTCCGCGCCGTCTGTCTTGACTCGCAGGGCGAAATTCGTAGATAGCCGGCCGGCAACCTGCTGCCCGTGGCACGCGGGCCTACCAGCGGATGGACCCGAAGCGATGAAAACCTACTCTGCCAAGCCGGCGGAGATCGAGAAGAAGTGGATCCTGATCGATGCCCAGGGCATCGTGCTGGGCCGGCTCGCCTCGATCGTCGCCATGCGGCTGCGCGGCAAGCACAAGGCGACCTTCACGCCGCACATGGACATGGGCGACAACGTCGTCATCATCAACGCCGACAAGGTGCAGATGACCGGCAACAAGCGCCAGGACAAGAAGTACTACTGGCACACCGGCTATCCTGGCGGCATCAAGAGCCGCACGGCGGCGCAGATCCTCGAGGGCAAGTTCCCCGAGCGCGTCGTCACCAAGGCGGTCGAGCGCATGATGCCTGGCGGCCCGCTGACGCGGCGCCAGATGACGCATCTGCGCGTCTATGCCGGCACCGAGCACCCGCACGAGGCGCAGCAGCCCGAGGCGCTGGACCTGCGCGCCCTGAACCCCAAGAACACGCGGAGCGCCTGAGATGGCAGAGACGATCAGATCGCTCGAGGAGCTGGGCGACGCCGCCGGGCGAGCAGACGCCCGAGACCGAGGAGCGCGCGCCCCGCGCGAGCCGGTGCGCGACGCCGCAGAACCGCTCCTACGCCACCGGCAAGCGCAAGGAATCGGTCGCCCGCGTCTGGGTCAAGCCCGGCAAGGGCGCCGTCATGGTCAACGGCAAGGAGATGGCGCAGTACTTCGCCCGCCCCGTGCTGCAGATGATGATCGGCCAGCCGTTCTCGGTCGCCAATGTCGCCGGCCAGTTCGACGTCATGTGCACCGTCAAGGGCGGCGGCCTCAGCGGCCAGGCGGGCGCCGTGCGGCACGGCATCTCCAAGGCGCTGAGCCTCTGGGATCCGGGGTTGCGCCCCGCGCTGAAGCATGCCGGCTTTCTCACCCGCGACCCGCGCGTGGTCGAGCGCAAGAAGTACGGCCGGGCCAAGGCGCGCCGCAGCTTCCAGTTCTCCAAGCGCTGACGGACCGAACAGGGGAGGGGGGCGCTCGCTCCCCTTCCGCGCTGCACGACCGCCCTTCGCAGGATTGCCGCGCCGCACAATGCAACCGCGGGTAAACCTCCGGTCGATCACGGGCGTTTGCACGATTGCCTCGGCAGAAGTTCCCGCCTATGTGATTCCGTCGTGGCCCTTCAGGGCCCAGTCTCGAGCGGGTCCTGACGATGCCCATTGGCAGAATCGCCAGCGAAGCCGGGTCGCGCCGAGCGGGCGCTCCCAAAGAGATCAGCTACTCTTTCGCCGCCAAGACCAGGGCGGCCCGCCTCCTGATCCGCACGGTCGAGAACCTGACCGGGCGGCCGCGCCTGCTGCGTCTCGCCCTCGGCTACGAGCGCGAGGTCGAATCAGGGCGCAACTTCTGGGAGGTGATGCAGGAGCGTTACCGCATCCAGATGGAGTTTGTCGGCGGCGGGTTGGAGAACATCCCCGCGACGGGCCCGGTGGTGCTGGTCGCGAACCACCCCTACGGCATCCTCGACGGGCTCGCCATGGGGCGCATCCTGTCCGCGGCGCGCGGCGATTTCCGCATCATCGCGCATGTCGTCTTCCGCAAGGCCAGGGACCTCGAGAACGTCATCCTGCCGATCGACTTCGGCGAATCGAAGGAGGCGATGGCGCGCAATCTCGAGACGCGCAAGCAGGCGCTGGCCTATCTGGCCGATGGCGGAGCGATCGGCATCTTCCCGGGGGGCACGGTGTCGACGGCGGCCAAGCCGTTCTCGAAGGCGCGCGATCCCTTCTGGAAGACCTTCACCGCCAAGATGATCGCCCGGTCGCAGGCGGCCGTCGTGCCGGTGCATTTCGACGGCGCGAACTCGCGCCTCTTCCAGATCGCCAGCCATCTCAACCAGACGCTGCGCACGGCGCTGCTGATCAGCGAATTCGACAGCCGCGTCGGCGATCCGCTCAAGGTGAGCATCGGTCGTCCGCTGCCGCCGGACGAGATCCGGCTGCGCGCCCGCGACAGCCGGGCGCTGATGGATTTCCTGCGGCGCGAGACCTACAACCTCTCGCCCGACCCGCGAAAGGACTTCTCCTACGGTCTCTATCTCGGCTGACGGGGGCACGGGCCGCGCGCTCTTGGCGCAATTGCGCCGCTTCGCGGAATGCGCTAGGCGGCAGCCGACTTTGCGCCCGATCCAGGGCGCCGGTGCGCTTGGAGGTCACGCGTCATGACCCTCGACATCGCGATCGTGGGCGCGAGCGGCTACACGGGCGCCGAGCTCGTCCGCCTGCTCGCGACCCATCCCGACATCCGGATCGCCGCCATGGCCGCCGACCGCAAGGCCGGCGAGCGCATGGCAAGCGTCTTTCCGCATCTGCGCCATCTCGACCTGCCGCCCCTGGTGCGCGTGGAGGAGATCGATTTCTCGCGCATCGACCTCTGCTTCTGCGCGCTGCCGCACGCGACAAGCCAGGAGGTGATCGCCTCGCTGCCGCGGGACCTCAAGATCGTCGACCTCTCGGCCGACTTCCGCCTGCGCGACGTGAGCGTCTATGCCGAGTGGTACGGGCACGAGCACCGCGCCCCCGAGCTGCAGGCCGAGGCGGTCTATGGGCTGACCGAGTACTACCGCGACGAGATCCGCGGCGCCCGGCTGGTCGCCGGCACGGGCTGCAATGCGGCCACCGGCATGTACGGCGTGCTGCCGCTCCTCGAGGCGGGCTGCATCGACCCGGACGAGATCATCATCGACCTCGCCACCGGCGTCTCCGGGGCAGGGCGATCGGCCAAGGAATCGATGCTCTACGCCGAGGTCGCCGAAGGCTATCACGCCTACAGCATCGCCAAGCACCGCCACATGCCCGAATTCGACCAGGAATTCTCCAAGACCGCCGGGCGTCCGGTGAGGTGCAGCTTCACGGCGCACCTGCTGCCGCAGAACCGCGGCATCCTGGCGACGATCTACGTCAAGGGCGATGCCCGCGCCATGCACGCGGCCCTGCAGGACCGCTATGCGCGCGAGCCCTTCATCGTTGTCCTGCCTTTCGGCGAGGCGCCGGCGACGCGGCACGTCCGCGGCTCGAACTTCGCGCATGTTGGCGTGGTTGCCGACCGCGTGCCCGGTCGCGCCATCGTCTTCTCGGCGCTCGACAACCTGGCCAAGGGCTCGTCCGGCCAGGCGATCCAGAACGCGAACCTCATGCTCGGCCTCGACGAGACCACCGGGCTGATGGCGGCGCCCCTCTTCCC
The DNA here is from genome assembly GCA_963763245.1 of uncultured Bacillaceae bacterium. GTDB lineage: Bacteria > Pseudomonadota > Alphaproteobacteria > Rhodobacterales > Rhodobacteraceae > Thermohalobaculum. The sequence goes on along the minus strand of CAVXNU010000010.1, from coordinate 189,367 downwards.
GTGATCCGCCGGCCGTGATTTTTTGGCGCTGGCTGCGCGGGACGGCCTGGCCGTTCTGCGTCGCGGTGGTCAACCGCTACATCGAGGACGAGGGGTGGGTGCTCTCGGGTCACCTGGCATTCTCCGGCATGCTGGCGCTGATCCCCTTCCTGATCTTCGCCACCGCGCTGACGGGCTTCGTCATCGGCGCCGAGGGCGGCGAGGCGGTGCTGAAGGCGCTTTTCGACGCGGTGCCGGAATACGTCGCGCGCACGCTCGAGCCCGTCATCTACGAGGTGGCGGGCCAGCGGCGCAGCGGGCTGCTGACCGTCTCGGCGCTCGGCGCCATCTGGGCGGCGTCGAACGGGGTCGAGGCGTTGCGCGTGGGCTTCGACCGCGCCTATGACGTCGAGGCCTATCGGCACATCGCCTTCTCGCGGCTGATCGCCATCGGCATCGTCATCATCGGCTATGTCATCTTCATCTTGCTCTCGGTGCTGATCATCCTGGCGCCCATCGTCTTCGCGCTGTTCGAGGCGTGGACGCGGACCGACATCCCGTTCGAGGCCGACGTCATCCGCTATGCGCTCGGCTTCGCGGTGCTCGCGCTCTCGCTCTGGGCGATGCATTGGATCCTGCCCTCGCGGCGGATGCGCGGGCTGAAGCTCTGGCCCGGCATCCTCGCCAGCGTGCTGGTCTGGATCATCGCCGCAACGGCGTTCTCCTGGTACCTCTCCTACGCGCCGTCCTACACGCTCACTTACGGAACGCTGGCCGGCGTGGTGATCACGCTGCTCTTCATGTACGTGACGGGCGCGATCATCATTCTCGGCGCCGAGATCAACGCGATCGTCAACCGCGACGAACTCGCGCGGCGTGGTGCCCGGCGCAGCCAGCGCCCGGTGCCGCCCGAGGTCCACTAGGCCCTGCGGCGCTTGATCTGTCGCAATCGCCGCGTCCCGGAATATGTTAGGGACGGGCAGGGAATACGCGGGCGTGAAGATGGCACGGACGAAGAAGGCGCGGCGCATTCAGATGCTGGTGATGGGCGGCGCTTTGCTTGTCGGCGCGGCAGGGCTCTTCGGCTTTCTCGCCCAGGATGCGATCGCCTTCTTCAAGTCGCCGACCGAGCTGCGCGCCGAAAGCCATCGCCCTGACCAGCTGCTGCGGGTCGGCGGCCTCGTCGTCGAAGGCTCGAGCACGACCGAGGGGTCGACGCATCACTTCGAGATAACCGACGGGAACGGGGTGGTCTCGGTCGCCTTCACCGGCGTGCTGCCCGACCTCTTCCGCGAAGGCCAGGGCATCGTCGCCGAAGGCTATTGGCGCGGCGGGACCTTCGAGGCGACCGAGGTGCTGGCCAAGCACGACGAGAACTACATGCCGAAGGAGGTCGCCGACGCCCTTCGCGCCCAGGGCCATTGGGAGGGCCCGCCCAGCAACTGATAGTCTGACTCAGACGCTTCGAACCTGCGCTCCGCGTTTGACCGCTATGCGGACGAAGCGGAAGTTTGGCTGGTAGGGTGGGTGGCAACCCACCATCGCTAGGGAGGTATCGTCGTTGGTGGTGGGTTGGCACCCACCCTACGCTTGCTCGGTTTCAGCGCCAAAAAGCCGATTCCAAGTAGGTGCCTTCGGCCGAGTGCGCGGCCATTCAGCGCAGCTTTTCATCAGGGCCGGATGATAGCCGAGATAGATGCTTATTTATCTCTTCTTTGCGCTGGCGTTCGTCAAACTCTGGCGGCTCCTCGCCTCGCTCTAATGCTGCCATTGCCAAATCAAGCCACGGCCCGTCTACTTGCATCGTAATACGGACAATTTCCGAAACATCTAGACCACTTGCTATGCTCGGTAATGCTGGATTTATTTTGGCTTGCACCCCATGAAAGAAAAATAGATGCGCACCTCCACCATTGTAAATTCCAAGTTTTGAGTTCCGCCACACAACTAAGGAATTTGGACCGACCGTACCATCAGCCGTTTCAAGATGGCTCTTGTATGCGATCTCTGCCATAAAGTTTGCCACTGCTGTTCCAGAAATCTTCTTTTTGTTATAGGCCTTCACCAATCCGAGGAGCGGCCGCACCCAACTATTTACACGAAGCAAGGCGGCTGAACCTGATCCAGCCAACCCAATGGGAAGGGTGACCTGCAAGGGCATCAGCGGCCCTCCCGCGATGTGTCTCGTATAGCGGAACTTGTAGCCACCTTCTGCATAGACCATGCCTATAGTGCAGAGGCGCGGTCGGCCATCAAGAAACGCAGGGATTATGAAGCTATGCTGCCGTAACTTTGTATCACGCACATCATCCATATGAGGTATAAACTCACGCTTCATCGCGTCTGCTACGATGCCGAGCATTTTCTCTAAAGGTAAATGCCTTCCTCTGAGAACGTTACTTACCCATCGTGAAGGCTGGTTCCCGCTGGAGGTGGCGCCCAATCCGGCGTAGCCCAATAATGCTACCCCGTCTCTGACCTCAACCTCCGTTACCTTGATTGCATCTTCGATCGGTTGCCGACCGGGTGCTGAAAGGCGTCTGTCTGCGACTAGCCATATGGATTCTTCGGGTCTGAACGGTGAGGACAAGGGTCATCCAGGATTGCGCTCTTCAGCTGCTGAATTCTTGCGAGAGCGAGCCGACTACCACATTTTGTGCCTGCCGAAAAGCTATGCGCGAGATGCCGGGCGCCGGGCATGCCCAGGACGCACCACCAGAGGGTCCGACCAACCCGGCCATGTGCGCCTGCACGCCCTTTCCATCCGGTTAATGGAATTTCGATTTGTCAATGAAGTCAAGCAATTGCGCAAGTGTGCACGCGTGCACAAGCGTGCACATGCGTGCACGCCCTATGGAAATGTTCGAACGCCGATCCAGCGGCGGCCATCAGCGGCGGCGATCGTCCGCACCACGCATGGCGATTTGCCTCGGCTCGCCCGAGCTGGCAACACGTGCGGGCGGAAACGGCGGGGAAACGGCGGGGCCTGGCGATGCCGATCTATCACTTCGACTGGGTCGATGCTTTCACCGAGCACCCGTTCGGCGGCAATGCCTGCGCCGTCTTCCACGGCGCGGCGGACATCTCCGTCGATGACCGGCTCCGGCTGGTGCGCGAGACCTCGCTCAGCGAATGCGCCTTCCTCGTCGGCTCGGACCGGGCCGATTTCGGCGCGCGCTACTATCTCGCGACGCGCGAGATCCCGATGGCGGGCCATCCGACGATCGCTACCGTCGCCTCGCTGGTCCATCGAGGGCTCGTCGACCTCGGCTCCGGCCGGGCGACGTTCACCCTCGAGCTCGGCGCCGGCGTCCTGCCGATCGAGGTGACCGCGCGCGACGGCCGCCCGCCCCTGATCACGATGACGCAGCGGCGGCCCGAGTTCGGGCCCGCGCAGGACCCCGGCCGCATCGCTGCCTGCGTGGGGCTGCAGGCCGACGACATCGCCCACCCGCCGCAGATCGTCTCGACCGGCACGCCATTCTGCGTCACGCTTCTGCGCGACCACGACGCGCTGCGCCGTGCCCGCCTCGATGCCGCAGCCCTGCACGACTGGCGAGCGGCGGTCGGCGATGCCGGGCTGATGGAACCCTTCCTGGTGACGCTCGGCGGTGTCGAGGACGGCGACACCTTCGCCCGCCTGCTGCTGCCGCCCCCGATGCCGGCCGAGGACCCGTTCACCGGCTCCGCCACCGGCTGCATGGCCGCCTATCTCTGGCATCACGGGCTGATCGGCCGCCCGCGCTTCGTTGCCGAGCAGGGCCATTGGATGGGCCGCCCCGGCCGGGCCGAGGTCGAGGTCCTGGGGCCGCCGCACGCCATCGAGGGTGTGCGCGTCGGCGGCTCGGGCGTGGTGCTGATGGAGGGAACGCTCCGTCTCTGAGCGCCCGGTCAGTCGCCCAGCCCGGGTCTATTCGCGGCACGGTTGATCTTCGGTACGGCAACACTCGCTTAAGCGGTTCATGCGAGCACGGAAGGCGTCGCGGTCCTGTGAGTGGTTTGCCGATGCCCGCACTGTCCCTTGCCCCGCTCCTCGCCGCCCTGGCCCGCCCTCTAGCCTTGCTCGTTGCCCTGTCGGCGGGCGTGGTGGCGACGCAGGCGCGGGCCCTCTCGCCGGACCAGACGATGGCGCTCTGCCGCGACGCCGCGATTGCCGCGGCCGACCGCAACGGCGTGCCGCGCGAGGTCATGCTGGCGATCACCCAGGTCGAGACCCGCACCAAAAGCGGCGGGCGCAGCGGGCCGTGGCCCTGGACCGTCAACGTCGCCGGCAGGGGCGCCTGGTTCGAGAGCCGCGCCGCCGCGCTGCTGCATGCCCAGCAGGCGCTCGAATCGGGCGAGAAATCCTTCGACGTCGGCTGCTTCCAGCTCAACTATCGCTGGCACGGAGAGCACTTCCCGTCCGTGGACGCGATGTTCGAGCCGGGCCCCTCCGGGGACTACGCCGCGCGCTTCCTCAAGGAGCTCTATGCCGAGACGGGTGACTGGATGCTCGCCTCGGGCAACTATCATTCGCGCACGCCGGTGCACGCCACGCGCTATCGCAACCTGGTTGCGAACACGATCAGGCGGATGGGCGATTCCGCGACCGAGCCCCTCCGGCTCGCCGCCGCCGCAGGCTGCCTCTCCCGCCTTGGCCGAGCCGTCGCGGCAGCGCGCCAGAGTGGTCTCTCCGCTGGTCGTCCGCGCGTCCGTCGGAAACCGGCAGACCGCCGGCATCCAGGTCCGCACGCCGCGCGGCGCCGGGCGGATCGCAGGCTCGGATATGATCCTGCGCGCTCCGACGCCCGAGGTCCTGGCCCTGCGCTAACCTCCGGCCGCGTTCCAGGGTCCCGCCGCGGGTCAGCCGCTCGACCCCGCGTTGCGATTCGATGCGCTGATCGCGCCAAAGCAGGACAGCTGACCTGCGCGAATCGTGTTAATCTTTATGAATGTGGAAGCGGAATGCGTTGTTGGTCGCCGTCGCCGCCGTGCTGGCCGTGATTGGGGTGTTCTCCTCGCCGGACCGTGCGCGGGCCGATGTCGGTGTCGCCGGGCGCTCTGGCGGCGGGTTCGGGGTCGCCGGCGTCGCCGGGGGGCTTACCGGAACCTTTGGCAATGCGGGGCCCGCCGGCCGGATCGGCTATGGCGGCGGCGGCATAGGGGGCAGCTTCCGCCTCGGCGTCGGCACCTTCGGGCGGTCTGGCGCTTATCATGGCCCCCGCGGCCATAAGGGGCCAGGCGCGCTGCTCGGCAACCGCTTTCTCGCTTACCAGCGTGCACGGGTGGCCGGTCGCCCTTTGCCCGCCTTCGTGCCGCTCGGCACTGCCGAACTGGTCGCCCAGCGGCGCCGCCTCAACGCCAAGTACCTCGGAGGCGACGCGTTGCGGCGGTTCCACCACCGCCGGGGGCGGTGCTGCGTCGGGCCAGTCTACTATCCTTGGGCGCTGGGGGTTCCGGGAAACGGCGTGCCGCCTGTGATCATCGTCCAGGTGACGGCGCCGCCGGCTGCTGCCGAGCCCGTCGCGCAGCCGGCCGAGCCTGACCAGGGCCTCGACCCTCGCGGCCGCATCAAGGTCGTGGCCACCGAGGAGCAGGCGACCGACGATTGGGCGCCCGGCGACGTGCTGCCGGACGAGACGCCGCAGGTGACGCTTGACCACGCCGCCTACGGACTGCCGGTACCTCCTCTCGGCGAAAAATATGCCCGGATCGGCAACGATGTGCTGCGGATCGATGCCGGCACGCGCCGGATCACCGAGGTCATCGCGCGCTGAGGTCGCTGCCGGGCGCCATGGCGCCGGAATGCGGCTGGACGGCGCGGCACGCCGCAGCTAGGACTCTGGTATACCAATCGCGGTATCAGGAGCGCCCGCATGACCCCGCTCGACGAAAAGCCCGGTGCCGGCTCGCCTGGCTCTGGCGGCCCTCGCAAGGGCGTCTGGAAGGACGGACGCGGCAAAGGGCGGCGCACGCCGCGCGGGCGGCAGCTCGACGACGAGGCATTGGCCGAGGTGCGGGCGCTGTTGGGCAATCGCCCGCGCCGCAAGGACCTGCTGATCGAGCACCTGCACCTGATCCAGGACGCATATGGCCATCTCTCGGCCGCGCATCTTCGCGCGCTCGGCGAGGAGATGCGGCTGCCGATGGCCGCCGTCTACGAGGTCGCCACCTTCTACGCGCATTTCGACGTGGTAAAGGAGGGCGAGACCCCGCCGCCGCCCCTGACCATCCGGGTCTGCGATTCGCTCTCCTGCGAGCTCGCCGGCGCCCAGAAGCTGCTGGCGGCGCTGGAGGAGGGGCTCGATCCCGCTAAGGTGCGCGTCCTGCGCGCGCCTTGCATGGGCCGCTGCGACACGGCGCCGACTCTCGAGATCGGGCATGGGCACATCGACCACGCCACGCCGGAAAAGGTCGTCGACGCCATTGCCCACGGCCATACGCATGCGGTCATCCCCGACTACCAGGGGCTCGATGCCTATCGCGCGGCGGGCGGCTATGAGACGCTGGCCAGCCTGCGGGACGGCGGGCGGACGCCCGAGGAGGTGCAACAGGCCCTTCTTGAGTCTGGCCTGCGCGGCCTCGGCGGGGCCGGCTTTCCCGCGGGCAAGAAGTGGTCGTTTGTGCGGGCGGCGCCGGCGCCGCGCTATCTCGCTGTCAACGGCGACGAGGGCGAGCCCGGCACCTTCAAGGACCGCTACTGGCTCGAGCGCGAGCCGCACCTCTTCCTCGAGGGCATGCTGATCGCCGCCTGGGCAGTCGAGGCCGAGACCTGTTTTCTCTACATCCGCGACGAGTACCCGGCGGTGATCGACATTCTGCGCCGCGAGATCGCCGCGCTGGAAGCCGCCGGCATCGCGCGGCCTGGTCATATCGATCTGCGCCGCGGGGCAGGCGCCTATATCTGCGGCGAAGAATTGGCGATGATCGAATCGATCGAGGGCAAGCGCGGTCTGCCGCGCCACCGGCCGCCCTATGTCGCCCAGGTCGGCGTCTTCGGGCGACCGACGCTCGAGCACAACGTCGAGACCCTCATCTGGGTCGCCAAGGTCGCCCGCCACGGGCCAGAGGTGCTGAATCAGCATGGCCGCAATGGCCGGACGGGCCTGCGCTCGTTCTCGGTCTCCGGCCGCGTGCGCGAGCCCGGCGTCAAGATCGCGCCGGCCGGCATCACCGTCCGCGAGCTGATCGACGAGCACTGCGGCGGCATGGCGCCCGGACACGCGTTCAAGGCCTACCAGCCGGGCGGGCCCTCGTCCGGACTGCTGCCGGCCTCGATGGGCGACATCCCCCTCGATTTCGACACGCTGCAGCCGCATGGCAGCTTCATCGGCAGCCATGCCGTCGTGATCCTGTCGGACAAGGACTCGGCCAAGGCCGCGGCCCTGAACATGCTGCGCTTCTTCGAGGACGAGAGCTGCGGTCAGTGCACCCCTTGCCGCGTCGGCTGCGAGAAGGCCGTCAAGCTGATGCAGGCCGAGCGCTGGGATGGCGAGCTGCTCAAGGATCTCTGCGCGGCGATGGCGGATGCGTCGATCTGCGGGCTCGGCCAGGCGGCGCCGAACCCGATCCTGCTGACCATGAAGCACTTCGGCGACGAAGTCGGCGTGGCCTCGACCGATGCGGAGCCGCCGCATATGGGCTACGGAACCAAGGTCTGAGGCAAGGGCGTCATCCCTTCGCCTCCGGCCGGAACGCCCGCGGCAAGGGGATGGCCGGGACTTCGCCTGCGATCTCGGCGACCAAAGCCTCGGCGATGGCATGCGCAAGCCCGAGCCCGATGCGGAACCCGCCGCCCGCGAGCCAGAGGCGGGGGTATTCGGGCAGGGACCCCGCGACCGGCGTTCGCCCGGGCGGCTTCGGCCGCAAGCCCGCCCAGCGGCGGATGACAGGCGCTGCGGCGATGGCGGGACAAAGGCGCCGCGCCCGGTCGACGAGCGCATCGAGACGCCAATCCGTGGCCGCGGCATCCTCGAAGGTGGGTTCGCTCGTCGAGCCGATCGCGACGCCTTCACCATGCGGCACGATGTAGAGCCCCGACGCGGTGATCACCGGCCGCACGCCCGGACCGACGGCAAGCAGCGCCGCCTGGCCCTTGACGGCTGTCCCAGCCAGCTCGGGCCGGAACGGTCGGGCAAGCTCCCACGTCCGCCAGCCGGCGGCGATCACCACATGGCCGGCATGCAGCCGGCCGGAAGCCGTCGCCGCCGTTCCGTCGTCTTCCAGCCAGACGGTGACGCCCTCGCTGAGCGCGTCGCCGAGGCAGGTGGCAAGCGCCGCCAGATAGGCCGACGGCTCGATCCGCGCTGACAGGCTGTCGCGGAGCACGCCATGGGGCGCCGCCGACGGCGCGAGCCACCCCTGCGCCTCGGGCGGCGGTGCGTCCAGGACATCAAGGCGACCAAGGCCGGCCCAGCGCGTGGGGGCCGCGGCCGCATCCGCCTCGGCCCTGGCGCGCGCCTCGGCCGTCTCGAGCGGTGTCAGCCTGCCCGTGCGCGCATAGCCTGTGCGCTTGCCGGACGCCGCCTCGAGCCCGGCCGCGTGGCTGGCCAGCGTTCCCAGCGCGGCGAGCTGGAAAGCATGCAGCGCGCTCCACCGCCCCGGCGCGTGCGGCACCAGCGCGCCCACCGGCCCTCCGGAGGCGCCGGCGCCGATCCGCCCGGCTTCGAGCACGCGCACGGTCATCCCGCGCCGCCGCGCCGCCCATCCGACCGAGAGACCGAACACGCCTCCGCCAATGACCAGCACGTCAGCCTGCATGGCTTGTGGTTGCACTCCCACGACCGCTCGAGGAAGGGTGTCTCATGCCAGCTGACGAGGACGCGGCCAAGCTCGGTTGGGATCGGGGTGTCCCCGTGTCGGCGCGATTTCACGATGCCTATCACGCCCGCGCGGACGGTTTGGCAGAGAAGCGACACGTCTTTCTCGATGGCAACGACCTGCCATCCCGCTGGCTGCGTGCCGGCCGGTTCCGCATCGCCGAGCTTGGCTTCGGCACCGGCCTCGCCATCCTGGCCGCGTGGCAGCTCTGGCGCAGCGTTGCCGCTCCGGCGGCGGTTCTCGAAGCGACCTCGTTCGAGCGCTGGCCTCTTGGGCGCGACGACATGGTGCGGGCGCTCGGCCGCTGGCCCGAGCTCGCGGAATGCGCCGACGCGCTGCTTGCATGCTGGACGGGGCAGGCGGGCCGCTTCGAGCTGCCGGGGCTCCGGCTCGATCTCATCGTCGGTGACGCGCGTTCGACGGTGCGTCAGTGGAATGGCTGCGCGGATGCCTGGTTCCTCGACGGCTTCGCCCCGGCGCGCAACCCAGAGATGTGGGAGCCAGCGCTGCTCAACGCGGTGTTCGCTCGAACGGCGCAAGGTGGCACGGTCTCCACCTACAGCGCCGCCGGCCGGGTGCGGCGCGCGCTGGAAGCGGCGGGGTTCCGCGTCGAGCGGCGGCGCGGCTTTGGGTCGAAGCGCGAGATGCTCTGCGGCGCCCGCCCGATATCAGGCTGACGCTTATAATCCAGGACATGACCCTGGCCTCGCCTGGCCTCGCCGTGGCAAAGCCAGCGGGTAAGCTGAGCAGGACGGGCGGCCCCGCCTTCGTGCGCTGTTTGGAGGAGGCGAAGCCATGGCGACCACCCGTCTGATGCGCGACGACGAGCTTTCGCCCCAGGCGCAGGCGGTCTTCGACGACATCCGCGCCACGCGAGGCAGCGACTTCGTCAACAACGTCTGGCGGGCGCTGGCCTGGGATCCGCCTTTGCTGGCGAGCACCTGGGCGCGGGTCAAGGCGGTGATGGGGCGTCCCGGCGCACTCGATCCGGTGACCCGCGAGATGATCTATGTCGCCGTCTCGATCGCCAATGGCTGCGAGTATTGCGTGCACTCGCACACGGCCGCGGCGCGCGCCAAAGGCATGACGGAAGCGCAGCACGCCGAGCTGATCGCCATCGTGATGCTCGCCTCGTCGACGAACGCGCTGGCGACGGCGCTGCAGGTGCCGGTCGACGAGCGCTTCGACGCCGGGATGCAGGCGCCGGAGCCCGCGCAGCAGGCGAAGCGCACCGTCGCGTCTCGGCGCCGTTCGATCCGCCGGCCGCGCCGGGCATAGCATCGTTCCGGCCCGGCTGCGCGTTTGCCCGGCTGAGCGTGGCTGCGCGTTTGCAAGAGCGCCGAGCCGAAGAGGCGCAATGGGTGGGTGGCATGAAGGTTCTTGTCTGCGGGGGCGGTGTCATCGGGGCGGCGACGGCCTATTTCCTCAGCCGTCGGGGCGCCGAGGTTGCGATCATCGAGCGGACGGACGTCGCCTGTGCCGCTTCGGGCAAGTCGGGCGGCTTCCTCGCGCTCGACTGGTGTGACGGCACGCCGCTTCAGGCGCTGGCCCGGCGGAGCTTTGCGCTGCATTCCTGGCTCGCCGACGAGCTCTGCGGGTGACTGGGGCTATCGGCGCCTCACGACTCGGGGCGGTGTCTCAGGCCCGCACTCCCGGCGCGCGGCGCAGGGCCCGGGCTGGCTTTCGGGCAGCGTGACGCTCACCGGACGGCTCGGTGGCCCGGAGTCGACGGCGCAGGTGCATCCCGGCCGTTTCACCGAGGCTCTCGTGCGCGCCGCCGAGGATCTGGGGGCCGTGCTGCACCGGGCCGAGGTCACCGGCATCCCGCGCCATCCGGACGGGCGAGCGCGCGGCGTCGCGCTCGGCGAGAGACGTGCTCGAGGCCGACGCCGTCGTGATCGCCATGGGGCCGTGGTCGCGGCGCGCCGCCGACTGGCTGCCGCTGCCGGCGGTGCATGGGCTCAAGGGACACAGCCTGGTCTTCGGCACGGGCGATGCCTTGCCGGCCGAGGCGCTGTTCCTCGAGCATCGCGGCGAGGATGGCCGGACGGCCTCGCCGGAGGTCTACCCGCGGGACGACGGCACCACCTATGTCTGCGGCCTCTCGAGCGAGCCCCCGCTGCCCGATGACCCGGCCGAGGTGATCGCCGACCCCGGAGCGCTCGAGCGGCTCGAGGCGATCTGCGGCACGCTGTCGCCGGTGCTGGGCGCAAGCCCGGTGCTGGCGCGTCAGGCCTGCTTCCGGCCGGTGACGCGCGACGGCCTGCCACTGATCGGCCCGGTGCCGGACGTGGCGGGCGCCTATGTCGCGACCGGGCACAGCGTCTGGGGCATCCTGAACGCCCCGGCGACGGGCGAGGCAATGGCCGAGCTGATCCTCGAGGGTGCCGCGTCGACGGTCGACCTCGGCGCCTTCGATCCCTCGCGGCTGCCGCCGGCGCGGTGAGGCGCGAACCGCGCGCCCGGTGGGTCAGCGGTCAGCCGGTCAGTCCGGTCAGTCGGTCGCCAGCATGACCTCCGAGGCCTTGATGACGACGTAGACGTCTTCGCCGGCCGTAACGCCGAGGTCGCGGACAGCGTCTGTCGTGATCATCGAGGTGACGGTGTTGCCGCCGCCGATGTCGACATGCACCTGGCTGTTGACCGGGCCCTCCTTGATGTCGAGCACCTTGCCCTTGAGCACGTTGCGGGCGCTGATCTTCATGGTCGTTGCCTCCTCGGCTTGGCTGATCGTTCCGGCGCCGCGCCGACAGGCGTCAGACGTGCGTCTCCTTGGTGCGGGCGAGCGTGATCTCGGGCCAGTCGCGCACGACGCGGTCGATATCCCATTGCAGGCGCGTGAGGTAGACCGGGTCGCCGTCATGATCGGTCGCCATCTGGCCCTTATTGGCCTGGACGAACGCCTCGACCCTGTCCCGAGGGCCGGAAATCCAGCGCGCGCCCACCCACTGCGTCTGCTCGAAGCGGACCGGCAGGCCGTACTCGTTCTCGATCCGGCTGGCGAGCACGTCGAACTGGAGCTGGCCGACCACGCCGACGATCCAGCCCGAGCCGATGGTCGGCTTGAAGAGCTTGGCCGCGCCCTCCTCGGCGAACTGGGTCAGCGCCTTGTCGAGATGCTTGGCCTTCATCGGGTCGCCGGCGCGGCACGGCCTGCAGAAGCTCGGGCGCAAAGCTCGGGATGCCGGTGAACCTGAGGTTCTCGCCCTCGGTCAGCGCGTCGCCGATGCGCAGCTGCCCGTGGTTCGGGATGCCGATGATGTCGCCCGCCCAGGCGTCCTCGGCCGTCTCGCGCTCGGAGGCGAGGAACAGGACCGGGTTCGAGACGGCCATCGGCTTCTTCGCCCGGACGTGGTGCAGCTTCATGCCGCGCTCGAAATGGCCCGAGCAGAGGCGGACGAAGGCAACCCGGTCGCGGTGCTTGGGGTCCATGTTCGCCTGGACCTTGAAGACGAAGCCCGAGACCTTTGGCTCGTCGGCCGAGACCTGGCGCACATCCGCCATGCGCGGCTGCGGCGGCGGGGCGTAGCCGGCGATGCCGCGCATCAGCTCGCGCACGCCGAAGGAGTTGATGGCCGAGCCGAACCAGATCGGCGTCATGTGGCCTTCGAGAAAGCTCTGCGGGTCGAAGGCGGGCAGAAGCTCGCGCGCCATCGCCACTTCCTCGCGCAGCTGGGCGAGCTGGTGCGCGGGGACGTGCTTCTCGATCTCGGGATCGTCGAGCCCCTCGAGGTTGATCGACTGGCCCTTCACGTTGCGCTCGGCCCGGCTCATCAGCTCGAGCCGGTCGCGCAAGCAGGTCGTAGGCGCCGACGAAATCGCGGCCCATGCCGATGGGCCAGCTCGCCGGCGCGACGTCCAGCGCCAGCGTCTCCTGGATCTCGTCGATGATCTCGAAGGTGTCGCGGCTTTCGCGGTCCATCTTGTTGCAGAAGGTCAGGATCGGCAGGTCGCGCAGCCGGCAGACCTCGAACAGCTTGCGCGTCTGGCTCTCGACGCCCTTGGCGCCGTCGATGACCATGATGGCGGCGTCGACCGCCGTCAGCGTCCGGTAGGTGTCCTCGGAGAAATCCTCGTGGCCGGGCGTGTCGATCAGGTTGAACCAGTGGCCGTCGAACGGGAACGACATGGCCGAGGCCGAGACCGAGATGCCGCGCTCCTGCTCCATCTTCATGAAGTCGGACCGCGTCCGCCGCGCCTCGCCCTTGGCGCGCACCTGGCCCGGCCATCTGGATCGCCCCGCCGTGCAGCAGCAGCTTTTCCGTCAGCGTCGTCTTGCCGGCGTCCGGGTGCGAGATGATGGCGAAGGTCCGCCGCCGCGCGATCTCGGGCGGCAGGGCGGGGCGGTTGTGGCCTTTCGGGGTCTGGAGCATGCGCGGTCAGATAGCGGCGGCGTGACCTCCGTGAAAAGGCGTCTTGGTGCATGCCATGCGATTCGGCTAGAGTGAGAACGTTATAGGAACATCGGAAGGGAGAACCCCATGCCGTCCACCAAGGAAGTCGCCGAACAGCTCGTCGCCCACTGCCGCAATCATACCGAGGCGGAGGGGCTGAAGACGCTTTACGCGCCTGATGCGATCTCCGTCGAGGCCGCCGACATGGGCGGCACCGGCCGCGAGGCGAAGGGTATCGAGGCGATCCAGGGCAAGCACGCATGGTGGAACTCGACCCACGAGGTGCACGACGCCAAGGTCGAGGGACCGTTCATGCATGGCGACGACCGCTTCGGCGTCATCTTCGAGTTCGAGGTTTCCAACAAGCAGCACGGGCGAGCGGATGCCGCGGATGAAGGAGCTCGGGATCTACCATGTCGCTGATGGCAGGATCGTGCGCGAGGAGTTCTTCTACACGATGTGAGCGGCGCCCGGCCTTGAACCTCGCTCAGCCGCCTTCGGCCTGGGCGCCCGCTTGTCCGCTGGGCTCAATGACAGTCGGACAGTCGCTGCCGTCTGTTCCCTGGTGCGCAGCAGGCGGCGGCGCAAGACAAGGGACCGGCGGACACTAGGCAAATGCCGCTGCACATGCGACGTTCATGGCTCCGGAGCGGGGGAGGAGGGCCGCATGGAAGAATTCTTTCACGCGCTGGGCATCATCGGCTTCGTCTTCCTGGTGATCGTCGGCGTGCTGGCCGGCGTGCTCGCCTCGCAGGTCGAGGGCGGGCGCAACATGCCGCGCAACATCGCCATCGGCGTGGCCGGCGCGCTGCTGCTGCCGTTCCTCGTGGCGCTGCTCGCCGCGGGCGCGTTGGCCGCGGGCGGGCTTCTGCTGATCCTGTTCGTCGCGGCGATCGGTGCGGTGGCGGTGCTGGTCATCGTCCAGCTGATCGTGCGGCGCTAGCCCGCGGCTGACCGCAGGCGGCAAAGTTCAAATCCGGCGGGCTTCCCAGGCGAGCGCCGCGAGCGCCGCCCCCTCGATGATCAGCGTGATTCCGAAGAACAGGCCCAGGATCACGATGCTGACGGTCGGGTTGGCCAGCAGCCAGGCCGAGAGCAGCACGCCGATCAGCCCGCTGACCAGCATCCAGCCCCAGCGCGGCAGGGGCCGGATGGTCAGCGCCAGGACGATCTTGGCGATGCCCTCGATCATCAGGAAGACGATCATCAGCAACGCCAGCGTCTCGACCCCCTGCGCCGGGTTGCGGATAAAGAGCCAGCCGATGACAAGGGCCAGGACGACCGAGATCAGCTGCAGCCAGAAATGCGGCACCTTGGTTGCGCCGATCAGGCCGATGCCTTGCACGATGCCCATGACGATCAGCGTCCAGCCGACGAAGATCGCGAGCGCCACGGTGGTAAACAGCGGGTAGAGCACGGCCACCACGCCGCCCAGCACCATGAGAGCGCCCTGGATCAGATAGAGGATCGAATGCCGCCGCACGGTGTCGCGCATGGCGACGCGCAGCGCCTCTGACGCGTCGGAAAGGCTTAACGTCTGTGCCATGGCTCTCCCCCTGCCTTAGCCGGTCGGGGAGACGATACAGCAGCTTGCGGGCGGTTTCGAGTCGGCAATCCGAGCGCAAGACGCCGAATCCCGCACGCATTGAAGCGCTGGCTTCGCCGGGCACAACTCGGCCTTTAGCTCTGCAGAGGTTGACGTAAGTCATGCATTGCAGTTGCGGCAAAGTAGGCCACGGGAACCCGCACCGATCTTCGGAGTTTCGCCACCGCTACGGCGGCCTTGTTTACGGCAGCCGGCAATTGCAAACGGAGAATCGAGATGAACAAACTCATGCATACCGTTAGCGTGCTGAGCTTTGTGACGGCGCTTTCTGCTGTCCCCGTCGTGGCCATTGCCCAGCAACAGACGACGGATCAGTCGGCGTCAGCAACCGGCGCAGCAATCGGCAGAGCAGCCCAAGCCCAGCCAGTCGACCGGACAGTCGGCGACCGCACCTGCGGCCGGGCAGAAGGCCGAGACCGAGGCTGCGAAAGCGGTGGACGCCGGGACGCAGGATGCCGGCCAGGCTGCGGGTGAGGCAGCGACGACAACCGGCGACGCGGCGCAGTCGGCAGGCACCACCATGCAGGGCGCGGCCGAAGGCGCAGGCGAGGCGGCCGGCCAGGCGGCATCGCAGGCAGGCTCGGCCGCCGAGCAGGCGACCGACGAGGCCGCCACTGCCGACCAGCAGTCGGCGCAGGGTGCCGCGCCAGCCACGGGAGGCGCCGCCGCGACGAGCGATCCGTCGGCCGGAACTGCCGAGGCCCCAGCCGAGGCCACTGTGCAGACGACCGACAGGGCCGGCGACACCGAGCCGGCGGCGGATGCGCAGACCGTCGAGACGACCACGGTTCCGGTCACCGAGCAGCCCGCCGATGCCGGCACCGCGACGGTTGACGCGACGCAAGCCGACGTCCCGCCCGAGCCGGTCAAGGGCACCATCACGCTGCAGGACGCCGATTCGATCCTCGCCAGCGACCTGATCGGCGCCACGGTCTACAATGCCGAAGGCGATGACGTCGGCGAGATCGACGATGCGATCGTCGGGCTCGACGGCACGATCCAGGGCGTGGTGATCGGCGTCGGCGGCTTCCTGGGTCTCGGCGAGAAGAGCGTCGCGGTCGAGATGCAGCAGATCAGCGTTCAGGAGGACGAGGATGGCGATCCGCAACTGATCATCGACGCGAGCCGCGAATCGCTCGAGGCTGCGCCCGAGTTCACGACGGCGGACGAGCAGGCGCGCGAGGCCCAGGCCTCGACTGTCCCGCAGCCCGCCGGCACGGCGCCTGGTACGCCGGCGGCCGAGCCCGGTGCGGTCGGTGCCGGCGCTCCGACAGAGGGCGGCACCACGGCGCCCGCTCAGTGAGCCGAGCCAGCCCAGCGTGACCGGAGAGGGAGCGGCGCGACCGCTCCCTCTTCAATCGTCCAGCCGGGTGAGCGTGTCGATCTTGATGATGCCGCTGTCGCCTGCGGCGGTGTAGACGATCCTGACCTTGTCGCCCGCCTTGAGGTCCGCCGGAACCGGCAGGGCTCCGGGCAGCGACCAGACGGTCTTGTCCTTCAGAACGATCAGGTGGTCCAGGCGATCATAGGCTTGGATCGTCCCCGTGGTCTCGTCGGCCAGCGCCGGTCCCACCAGCCCCGCCACCATCAGCCCCGCCAGCACCAGCCCGGCAATGGTCACCCGCCGCATGCGCCCCTCCCCTGTCTGCGCGCCAGATCAGGGACCTGTCCCCGCGGACTGTCAAGCGTGGCTTCGGCCGGAAGAGCTCAGCCCTGAACCTCGCTGCGCAGGCCGAGGAGCATGCGCGAGACTGCCACGACCCAGGCGATCGCGACAAGGACGACAGCGCGCTCGGTGAGCCCGATAAAGTCGTCGGGAGCGAGGAAATAGGCGATCGCGGTCAGCACGAAAAGCCCGGAGCAGACCAGCGACCAGGTCCGGTACCGGGCGCGCAGCCGCGTCATGCCGGGCGCCATGACGAGCGTGGTGGCGAAGAACAGCAGCATCAGAAAGTAGACGAGGCCCAGATGCACGCCCCAGCTGTGGACGGTGTCGCGGTCGCCATACTCGTTGCGGGCGCCGATCACCGTCACGATTGCGGCCATGACCGCGAGCGCGAGCACTCCCGCCGTCCAGCGGTTCTGCCCCGAATGGAAATTGGCCGTCCCGATCGCACAGGCGAGCAACGAGGCAGCGAAGGCGTAGAGCCCGACGTCCTGGATGATCGAGTAGCGGCCGGCCGCCAGATCGCTGATCGTGTCGGAGATCCAGCTGTAGTCCGGCACCACGGCGCTGCCGACGATATCGGACAGGACGGCCGCGACTGCACCGGCAATCCCCAGCCATCCGCAAACGGTCAGCAACGCGACGTTGGCCCGGGACGCGGCCGTCTGGAGGTCGTCGTGTCGCTGGCCGGCTTTCATCGCTCTCGGTCGAATGCGCCCGATTAGGCCTGCCCGTCGTCTCGCTGCGTCCCAACGATCAGGCCGGCCGGCCGTTCCGATCACCCGTGGTCTTCGGAGATGGGGCGTCGCATCACCGGCAGCGATGCGGGCCACCGCCGACAGCGCGCGCGACGGTTCTGGACGCCGCGGCCTTTACGCCGGGTGCCGAGCACGCGGCAGGGCGATTGCGCGGCAATCGGGCGAGGCATATAGTTCGCCCATTGCGGGAGGGAATGACCATGACTCACAAGTTCGAAGGCGGCTGCGATCACATCCACACGCACTCGGATGCCGATCCGATCGACAGCCACACCTGCCACTGCTCGGTCTGCAAGCGCGTGACCGGCCAGCAGACGACCCACGTGGTGTTCTTCAAGCACAACGACCTCAAGGTCGACCACATGGAGCTGCTGAACCGGCAGCCGTTCAACGACCAGAACGCGAGCGGCCCGCTGGAGCTCTGCACCTGCAAGACCTGCGGCCAGCCGATCATGCTGGACGACAAGCAGAACCGGATCCGGGTGGTGGTGCCGAACCTGATGGGCTACGACGCCTCCAAGATGGTGGCGACCTATCACGCCTTCTTCGACCCGGCCAAGGGCGAGGCCAAGCCGCAGGACGGCCGCCCGGTCTACGAGGGGCTGCGCCCCGAATTCAGGATGCCCGAGCCGGCCTGAGCGTTGGCGAGGCCGCCGAACGCGGCCGTCGCTTCACCGATCGGCGGAGGGTGGGCTCGGGGCTCACCCTCCGAAACGCCTGATGCAGCACGTCAAGATCACGCACCGGATCAATGCGAAGGCGCTCGAGCTGCTCGAGGCGCACCCGGAGGGCGTTCGCTGGTCCGAGCTGCTCCGCCAGATCCAGGCTTCGGACCCCGGCTTGCATCCAAAGACGGTGAACGGCTGCGTCTGGAAGCTGGCCGAGACGTTTCCCGACAAGGTCTACAAGCCGGAAAAGGGGCTGTTTCGGCTCGTGAAGTACAGGCACGCCGAAGCAAGCGATTGAGTTGTGGACGGCGGGATCGCCTATTTGCGCATCTTGTGGTCAAAAGCCCGACACACGCTCCGCGGTGTGAGCAGGGTCTTTAAATTGAGTAAATTTTTTAAAGGTATCCCTTTAATATCAAGGTCTTAGCTGAGTGTGCACGCGTGCACACGCCCTCACGGCGCCTTCCGTCGTCTTCCCGAGCCCTTATAGGTTCGCGTGCCCGGCTTGCCCGTCATCGAGCGGGGGCGCGCGCCCGTCTTGTCCACTGCCTCCTCGATCGCGCTTTGGCGGGCAAGGGGGTCGTCGTGGACGGCGAGGTCCACGGCTTCGAGCCGGCGGAGTTCGTCGCGGAGGCGGGCGGCTTCCTCGAACTCCAGATTCTCGGCGGCCTTCAGCATGTCCTTGCGCAGGCCCTCGAGGACGGTCTGCAGGTTGCTGCCGAGCTTGGTCTTCACGCCCTTGTCGAGGCGGGCGGTGACGCGCTCCATGTCGGCGGCGCCCTGGTATGTGCCTTCCATGATGTCCGAGACGTTCTTGCGGATCGTCGCCGGCGTGATCCCGTGCTCGATATTGTAGGCGGTCTGCTTTTCGCGGCGGCGCTCGGTCTCCTGCATCGCGCGCTCCATCGAGCCGGTGGTGCGGTCCGCATACATGATGACGCGGCCGTCGAGGTTGCGGGCGGCGCGGCCGATCGTCTGGATCAGCGACGTCTCTGACCGAAGGAAACCCTCCTTGTCGGCGTCGAGGATGGCGACCAGCGCGCATTCGGGGATGTCGAGGCCCTCGCGCAGCAGGTTGATGCCGACCAGCACGTCGAAGGCGCCGAGGCGGAGGTCGCGCAGGATCTCGATGCGCTCGAGCGTGTCGATGTCCGAGTGCATGTAGCGCACGCGGATGCCCTGCTCGTGCATGTACTCGGTCAGGTCCTCGGCCATGCGCTTGGTCAGCGTGGTGACGAGCGCGCGATAGCCGGCCTGGGCGACGCGGCGGCACTCGTCGATCAGGTCGTCGACCTGGCTGGCGACGGGGCGGATCTCCACCGGCGGGTCGATCAGGCCGGTGGGACGGATGACCTGCTCGGTGAAGACGCCGCCGGTGCGCTCGAGCTCCCAGCCGCCGGGGGTGGCCGAGACGAAGACGGATTGCGGGCGCATGGCGTCCCACTCCTCGAATTTGAGGGGGCGGTTGTCCATGCAGGAGGGCAGGCGGAAGCCGTGCTCGGCGAGCACGAACTTGCGGCGGTAGTCGCCCCGGTACATGCCGCCGAGCTGGGGCACGGTCACGTGGCTCTCGTCGGCGAAGCAGATCGCGTTGTCGGGAATGTACTCGAAGAGCGTGGGCGGCGGCTCGCCGGGTTTGCGGCCCGTGAGATAGCGGCTGTAGTTCTCGATCCCGTTGCACGCGCCGGTCGCCTGGATCATCTCGAGGTCGAAGTTCGTGCGCTGTTCCAGCCGCTGGGCCTCCAGGAGCCGGCCTTCCTTGATCAGCTGGTCGAGGCGGAGCTGCAGCTCTTCCTGGATGCCATTGATCGCCTGGTTCAGAGTGGGCCTGGGCGTGACGTAGTGCGAGTTGGCGTAGACGCGGACGCGGTCGAGGCGGTCGGTCTTCGCACCGGTGAGCGGATCGAATTCGTCGATGCGCTCGAGCTCGTCGCCGAAGAAGGACAGCTTCCAAGCGCGGTCCTCTAGGTGGGCGGGCCATACCTCGAGCGAGTCGCCGCGCACGCGGAAGCAGCCCCGCGCGAAACCGGCGTCGTTGCGGCGGTATTGCTGGGTGACGAGCTCGCGCAGTATCGCCTGCTGGTCGTAGGCCTCGCCGGCGATCAGGTCCTGGGTCATGGCCGAATAGGTCTCGGCGGCGCCGATGCCGTAGATGCAGCTGACCGAGGCGACGATGATGACGTCGTCGCGCTCGAGCAGCGCCCGGGTGGCCGAGTGGCGCATCCGGTCGATCTGCTCGTTGATCTGGCTTTCCTTCTCGATATAGGTGTCGCTTCGCGGAACGTAGGCCTCGGGCTGATAATAGTCGTAATAGCTCACGAAGTACTCGACCGCGTTGTCGGGGAAGAAGGACTTGAACTCGCCGTAGAGCTGCGCCGCCAGCGTCTTGTTGGGCGCGAGGATGATCGCCGGGCGCTGGGTTGCCTCGATCACCTTGGCCATGGTGAAGGTCTTTCCCGTGCCCGTGGCACCGAGCAGGACCTGGTCCTGCTCGCCCGAGAGCACGCCCTGGGCCAGTTCCTCGATGGCCGCCGGCTGATCCCCCGCCGGCTCGAACGGCGTCTTCATGACCAGGCGGCGCCCGCCTTCGAGCTTGTCGCGCGTCTCGCGCGGGCGGGGCGCCGAGAGCACGGGAGCGATTCGGTCGGACATGCGTTGGATATGGAGCAGGAGGGGCGCCTTCTCAATCGCGTTAGCCCCGCGTTAACGGATCAGCGCGGATTGTGGCGTTCGTCGGACCCGCGCTTGAGCCGCTGCTGCCATCGCAACTGCCGCAGCGATTGCGGCCCGCAAGACAGGGAGCACGCCATGCGCCTGGCAGAGCTTGTCGATGAGCGCCGCCTCGCGGGAGAGGAACGTCGCGAGGCCCGGCCCGCAAAGCAGGACCTCCGGCGCCTTGCACGCGCCTCCGAGCAGCCCGTCCATCGGGGCACTGGCTTCGAGCCCTTCTTGATCGCGGCCGCTATTGGGCGTCTGCCTCTGGGCGCTGATCCTCACGCCCCTTTTCCTCTAGCGTTCCTCTCGCCTGCCAGGCTTGCCTCGCGCGGGCGCCGCGCGATATCAGCCCTGTCGAACGGAGTTTCAGGAGCGCGTCGATGCGAGCCAGGATCTTTCAACCCGCGCGCAGCGCGATGACCTCGGGCCAGGGCAATACCCGCCGCTGGACGCTGGAGTTCTCTCCCGAGCTGCCGAGGAGCATCGACCCGCTGATGGGCTGGACCAGTTCCGCCGACATGAACAGCCAGGTCAGGCTGCACTTCGACAGCAAGGAAGCGGCGATCGAATATGCCGAGCGGCAGGGCATCCCCTACGTCGTCGAGGAGGCGCACAGGCGGGCGCCGAACGTCCGGCCGCGCGGCTATGGAGGCAATTTCGCGCACGACAGGCGGAACACCTGGACGCATTGAGCCGGGGCCGAGGCGCCCGGGATCGAAGCGCGCGGGCGTATCGCCGGACGGCTTTGCATTCCTGAACGGCGCCGCTATCTGCTAGGCGGGCGATGTCCGCCCGGAGCTCTGCTCGTGCTGCCCGTCACCTCGGTCTTCGCCGGCCTGCTCGCGCTCTGGCTCATCTTCCTGCAGAGCCAGGTGATCGCTTTCCGCGGCAAACGGCGGGTGGCGTTGGGGGATGGCGGATACGAGGACGGCATGCGGCTGATCCGCGCGCATGGCAATGCGGCCGAGACAGTTCCGATCTTCCTGATCCTGCTGGGGCTGGCCGAAGGCATGGGCGCGCCGGGCTGGGTGGTGGCGCTGCTCGGCATGGTTTTCCTCGTCGGTCGTGTCCTGCATGGGCTGCAGTTCGTGCTGGACCGGCCGGGAATGACGTTTCGGATGTGGGGCATGATCCTGACACTGACCGCGACGGGGTTGGCGGCGCTCGGCGCGATCGGCCATGGGCTGGCAGAGCTGTGAGCGGAGCCGACCTCGACACCGCCGAGCGCCTGCTCGATGCGGCCCGCCGGGCCGGGGCCGATGCGGCGGACGCGCTGGTCGTGGCCGAGAGCTCGGTCTCGATCGCCGTCGCCGGAGGCGCGCTGGAGGAGGCCGAACGCTCGGAGTCGCGCGAGGCTGGCCTGCGCGTGCTGATCGGCCGTCGGCAGGCCTGCGTCGCCTCGTCGGATCTGCGGCCCGAGATGCTGGCGGAGCTTGCCGAGCGCGCCGTCGCCATCGCCCGCGAGGCGCCGGAGGACCGCTGGTGCGGGCTGGCCGATGCCGAGCAGGTCGCGCGCACTGCAGACGCCACGGGACTGGACCTGGTCGACCCCGGCGATCCGGCCGCGCCCGAGGAGCTGGAGGCGCTGGCGCTGGCGGCGGAGGCCGCAGCGCTGGCGGTCGAGGGCGTCGTGCAGGTCGAGCAGGCGAGCGCGTCCTGGAGCGACGGCCGCATCACGCTGGCCGCGACGAACGGATTTTCGGGCGGCTATCGGCGGACCGATGCCGGGCTCGGCGTCTCGGCGATCGCCGGAACGGGGCTCGGGCGCGAGCGCGACTTCGCGGGTGAGGGGCGGCGGCACCGCGCCGACCTGCCGACGCCCGAGTGGATCGGCGACCGCGCGGGGCGGCGCGCGGTCGAGCGGCTGGGACCGCGGCGGCCGCCCGGCGGCGCCGTGCCGGTGCTGTTCGACGAGCGGGTCGCGGCGTCGCTGATCGGGCACCTGCTCGGCGCCGCGAACGGCGCCTCGGTGGCGCGGGGCTCGAGCTGGTTGCTCGGCAAGATGGACCAGCCGGTGCTGCCCGACGGCGTGGACGTGATCGAGGACCCGCTCATCGTGCGGGGGCCGGCGTCGCGGCCCTTCGACGCCGAGGGGATTGCGGCGCGGAGCCAAGCGGTCGTCGAGGACGGCCGGCTGGTGCGCTGGATTCTCGACTGCGCCAGCGCGCGCCAGCTCGGCCTCGTCACGACGGGGAACGCGCGGCGCGGCACCACCGCGCCGCCGAGCCCCGGCACGTCGAACATCCGGATGACCCAGGGCGCGCACAGCCGCGAGGCGCTGATCGCCGAAATGGGCGCGGGGCTTTTGGTGACCTCGATGATCGGCGCCTCGATCAACCCGACGACGGGCGCCTACAGCCGCGGCGCCGCCGGGTTCTGGGTCGAGAACGGGCAGATCGCCTATCCTGTGAACGAGATCACCATCGCCGGATCGCTGCCAGAGATGCTGCGCACGATCCGGGCCGCCGATGACGCCGACCCGAACCGGGCGGTCTCGGTGCCGTCGCTGCTGGTCGAGGGTCTGACCGTCGGTGCCTGACGCAGGCCCAGATGCGCGGGCCGATACCGAACTGCTGATCCAGGCGGCGAGGGCGGCGGGCGAGATCGCTCAGCGGCACTTTCAAACTCCGCTGGATGTCGTGCAGAAGGCGGGCGATCTCGGCCCGGTGACGCAGGCGGACCTGGAGATCGACCGCATGCTGCGCGCCCGGTTGGGGGCGCAGCGACCTGACTATGGCTGGCTTTCGGAGGAGAGCGAAGACGGCGCGGCGCGGCTTGGCGCCGAGCGGGTCTTCGTCGTCGACCCGATCGATGGGACCCGGTCCTTCATCGCCGGCGAGTCGGGTTTCGCCGTGGCGCTCGCGGTCGTCGAGCGCGGCTTGCCGGTCGCGGCCGTCGTGCACCTGCCGGCGCGCGGCGAGCTCTACAGCGCGACGGCCGGGCAGGGTGCCTTCCGCGACGGACGTCCGATCGCCGTCTCGCGCCAGGCGCAGGTGGATCGGGCGACGGTGCTGACCGCACGCAAGCAGATGCTGCCCGAGCATTGGCCCGGCGGGCCGCCGCCGCTGCAGCGGCACTTTCGGTCCTCGCTCGCATGGCGCATGTGCCTGGTCGCCGAAGGGCGGTTCGACGCGATGCTGACCTTTCGCCGCGCCTTTGAATGGGATATCGCCGCGGGTGCGCTGATCGCGTCCGAAGCCGGTGCGCGGGTGACGAACGGGCTCGGTGCGGAGCTGCGATTCAACACGCCCGACGCGATGCAAGAGGGCGTCATCGTGGCACCGCACGCGCTGCACGGCCGGATCATGGCGCACAGGCTGCCCGAGACCGCCGCGCGGGACCCCTGAGCGCCGCCGCGGGGCTTTCGCCTGGGCGCCACGGCCGCTAGGCTGCGCGCCGAAAGCGAGGAGTAGAGCGATGGCCAAGGCGATGCTTCATCTGGTGTTCGGCGGCGAGCTGGTCGATCCGCAGGGGACCGAGTTCCGCGATCCGGACAACCTCGACATCGTCGGTATCTACCCGAGCTATGCCAAGGCGCATCTGGCCTGGAAATCGGTGGCGCAGCGCACGGTCGACAACGCGCATATGCGCTATTTCATCGCGCATCTGCACCGGTTGGTCGACGAGGAGCGCGAGGGCAGCGCCGAGCGGACGGCGCTGGGCGGCTGAGCGCCCGTGGCGATCGAGCGCCTCGCTCGGTGGCTTCGCCACTCGGGTACCGGCCGGGCGGCCGCGGCGCGTCTCGGCGCGCTCTACATCCGGCTGGTCAACGGAACCACGCGCTGGCGGGTCGAGGGGCGCGGGCACTTCGACGGGCTGCTGGCCCAGGGCACCGGCGTCATCGTCGTGATGTGGCACGGGCGGCTCTTCATGTCGCCCTATTTTGGCGACCGGCAACGCCGCACGGTGGCGATGATCTCGAACAACCAGGACGGCGAGCTGATCACGGCGATCGTCGGGCGGTTCGGCATCCATGCGGTGCGCGGCTCGACCTACGACCGGGCGAAGGCGCGCGACAAGGGGGGCCTGCGCGCCTATGTCGGCGCCCGGCGCGAGCTGGCCCGCGAGCGGGCAATCATCGGCATGTCGCCGGATGGGCCGCGCGGTCCCAGGATGCGGGCGCAGCTCGGCGCCGCGCAGCTGGCGATCGAGACGCGCTGCCCGGTGCAGCCGGTCACCTTCTCGACGCGCTGGGGCCGCGTGCTGGCGAGCTGGGACCGGTTCCTCCTTCCATTCCCGTTCGGGCCCGGCGTGCAGATCTGGGGCGAGCCGCTGCTGCCGCCGCCCGAGGGCGACCCGGAGGCTGCGGAGGATTATCTCCGGCGGATCGAGGCGGCGCTGACCGAGATCACGGACCGGGCCGACACGCTCTGCGGCCGGCAGCCCGTCGAGCCGGGCCCGCCGATCGCGCAGGCGGCCGCGCGGGCATGAGCTCGCCGGCGCTGGCCGCCTACCTGCTGGCCTCGCGGCTGGCTGACCCGATCGCATCGCCGATCCTTCGCCGGCGGCTGGCGCGCGGCAAGGAGGACCAGGCGCGGCTGGGCGAGCGGCTGGGCCGCGCCGGCCTGCGGCGGCCGCCGGGTCGGCTGATCTGGCTGCATGCGGCGAGCGTCGGCGAGGCGACCTCGGCGCTGCCGCTCATCGCCGCGCTGCGGGCGCGCGACGCGGCCGCAGTGCTGCTGACGACGGGCACGGTGACCTCGGCGCGGCGCATGGCCGAGGTGCTGCCGGCCGGCGCGCTGCACCAGTTCGTCCCGGTCGACACGATCGGCGCGGTTCGTCGGTTCCTCGGCCACTGGCGGCCGGATCTCGCCGTCTGGATCGAGAGCGAGCTATGGCCGCGGCTGGTCTACGAGACGGCCCGGCGGGGCGTGCCGATGGCGCTGGTGAATGCCCGGCTGTCGGCCGCGAGCCTGCGCCGCTGGCGGCGGCTGCCGGCCATGGCGCGGCGGCTGCTCGCCAGCTTTCGGTCGATCCTGGCGCAGGACGAGGAGACGGTGGCGGGACTGACGTCGCTGGGCGTCTGCGCGCGTTTTGCGGGGAACCTCAAGGCGCTGGTCGAGCCGCCCGGCTGCGACGCGGGCGAGCTGGCCGCGGCCAGGGCGGCGGTAGAGGGTCGCCCGGTATGGTTCGCCGCCTCGACGCATCCCGGTGAGGAGGCGCACGTCATCAGGGCGCAGAGGGACCTCGCGGGCGACGGCGCGCCCCTGCTGATCATCGCGCCGCGCCACCCCCAGCGCGGCGATGAGGTGGCGCAGCTGCTGGCATCGTCGGGCCTGCGCGCCGCGCGGCGATCGCGCGGCGAGGCGCCCGACGCCGCAACGCAGGTGTGGCTGGCGGACACGCTCGGCGAGATGGGGCTGTGGTACCGGCTGGCGCCCGTCGCCTTCGTCGGCGGCTCGCTCGTTCCTGTAGGAGGGCACACGCCGTTCGAGCCGGTGCAGCTTGGCGCGGCGGTCTTGCACGGTCCGCATGTCGCGAACTTCGCGCCGAGCTATGCGGCGCTCGACGCAGGCTGCGGCGCGATCCCGGTGGCGGATGCCTCCGCGCTGGCGGCGGCGGTGGCCCGGCTGCTGCGCGCGCCGGACGAGGCGCGGCAGCTGGCCGAGCGAGCCCGCGCGGTGCACGCGGGCCTGAGGCCCCATGTGGGGGAGATCGCCGACGAGCTGCTCGGGCTGATGCGGGGGGCGAAATGAGGGCGCCCCGTCACTGGTGGACCGAGCCGGAGCGGCCCGGCTGGCGGGCGCGGGCGCTGGGGCCGGCGGCGGCGCTGTGGCGGGCGGGCGGCTGGCTGAGGGCCCTGAGCGCGCGGCCGACGCCGGGCGGGGTGCCCGTGATCTGCGTCGGCAACCTGACCGTCGGGGGCGCCGGCAAGACGCCGATGGTGGCCGCGCTGATACGGCGTCTCACGGGCCAGGGCATCGCGGTGCATGTCGTCAGCCGCGGCTATGGCGGCATCACGCGCGGCCCGTACAAGGTGGCGCTCGACCGGCACGATGTTCGCGACGTCGGCGACGAGCCGCTGATGCTGGCGGCGCTCGGCACCGTCTGGGTCAGCCGCGACCGTGCCGCGGGCGTGAGGGCTGCCGCCGCCGAAGGGGCCGAGCTGGTGCTGCTCGACGACGGGCTGCAGAACCCGCATGTCGTCAAGGACCGGACGATCGTCATGGTCGACGCCGTGCAGGGCTTTGGCAACGGCCGGCTGGTGCCCGCCGGGCCCCTGCGCGAGCCGGTCGCGCGGGGCCTCGCGCGCGCCGACCTGGTCGTGCTGGTGGGCGCGGCCGAGGCGCGCAGCCAGGCACTTCGGCGCTGGCCGGCCCTGGGCGGGGCGCGCCTGCTGGGCGCCGAGATCCGACCGGTCGAGACCGGCCTGCCGATCGCCGGCGAGCCGGTGATCGCCTTCGCCGGGATCGGCCGGCCGGAAAAGTTCTTCGAGACGCTGCGGGGCATGGGGGCGCGGCTGGTCGCGGCGCGGGGCTTCCCGGACCACCATGTCTACCGGCCCGCGGTGCTGCGCCGCCTCCTCGCCGAGGCGCGCCGCGAGGGCGCCATGCTGGTGACGACCGAGAAGGATGCGGTGCGCCTTCCGCCCGAGTTCCGGCGCGAGGTGATGACCGTTCAGGTCAGGCTGGAGCCCGAGGACTGGGGGCCGATCGACGCGCTCGTCAGGGGCGTTCTGCCGATGGCATAACGGTCGCGCCTGTCCGGCCGCCCGGAGGGCTCCTGAAGCGGCCCATCAGCTTGTCCACAAGCGTGCACGCCCGAGCACACGCGTGCACACGTGCACACTTTCGCAAGCCTTTGTTCTGACAGGGATTTACATTTTCAGTTAACCAAATGGCAAGGTTTCAGCGAGCCTTGACCGCACGCGCGCATCGCCGGATTGAGTGGCAGCTTCTACGAGAGACACCTGATGTTGCTGCACGACGGCGAGTGTCCAACTCAGCCGCGCCTGCGGCGGCGCCGGCGGCCGTCTCCTCCCTCGCCGGAATGGACGGCCGGCGTGTCCGGCAGGGTGACGTGGCCATCGAGATGGGGGTATTTCGCCGTCTTGTGCGGCACGGCGATGGCCTCGACGAAGTGCTGCTGAAACTTGGGCTCGACGGCGGTCTCGACCTTTTCGACCGTGCGGACGATGTGCTCGATCTCGCGCCGCGCGGCCGAGTTCAGCAGCGCGATGCGGGCGCCTGTGCCGGCGGCGTTGCCGGCAGAGGACACCTTGTCGAGCGGGCAGTCGGGGATCATGCCGAGCACCATGGCGTGCAGGGGCGAGATGTGCGCGCCGAAGGCGCCGGCCAGCACGATCCGGTCAACCGTCTCGATGCCCATCTTGTCCATCAGCAGGCGCGCGCCGGCATAGAGCGCTGCCTTGGCGAGCTGGATGGCGCGGATGTCGGCTTGCGTGACCGTGATCAGCGGCCCGCCTTTGGGCCGGCCGTCATGCAGGATGTAGGACCAGGTGCGGCCGTCCTCGATGACGCGCTCGGAGCCCGTCGCGTCGCGCGGCAGGATCACGCCGTCCTCGTTGACCAGGCCGGCGAGGCGCATCTCGGCGATCACCTCGATGATGCCCGAGCCGCAGATGCCCGTGACGCCGCGCGCGCTCTCGGCGCCGAATTCGGGATCGCTGGACCAGAGGTCCGAGCCGATGACGCGGAAGCGCGGCTCGCGCGTCGCGGGGTCGATGCGGACGCGCTCGATGGCGCCGGGCGCGGCGCGCTGGCCCGACGAGATCTGCGCGCCCTCGAAGGCCGGGCCGGTCGGCGAGGAGCAGGCCAGCACCCTCTCGCGGTTGCCGAGCAGGATCTCGGCGTTGGTGCCGACGTCGACGACCAGCATCATCTCGTCCTGGCGGTGCGGCGCCTCGCTCAGCGCCACGGCGGCGGCATCGGCGCCGACATGGCCGGCGATGCAGGGCAGGACGTAGATGCGCGCATCGGGGTGCATGCGCAGCTCGATCTCGGTCGCCCAGAGCGTGAGGCTGTCCGAAGAGGCAAGCGCGAAGGGCGCCCAGCCGAGCTCCTTGGGGTCGATGCCGAGGAACAGGTGGTGCATCACCGGGTTGCCGACCAGCACGCCCTCCAGGATCTCGGTGCGGTCGATGCGCGCCTCGGCGGCGGACTGGCCGATCAGCGCATTGATCGCCTCGCGCACGGCGCGGGTCATCTCGGCGGCGCCGCCCGGGTTCATCATGGAATAGCTGACCCGGCTCATCAGGTCCTCGCCGAAGCGGATCTGCGGGTTCATCAGCCCGTTCGAGGCGACCACCTGGCCCGAGACCAGGTCGCAGAGATGGCAGGCGATGGTCGTCGAGCCGACATCGATGGCGACGCCGTAGATGTGCCCCTCGTAAAAGCCCGGCCAGACCTGGACGATGCGCGCATCCGAGCGGCCGCGGCCGATATAGACGGCGACGGTCACCTTCCAGTCGCCGTCGCGCAGCGCCGGCTGGAGCATCTGCAGCGTGCGCAGATCGCCGATGATGTTGGCGAGCTGCCACTGTTCCCAGAGCGCATCGAGCAGGCGCTCGAGATCGCCCTTGGGGTTCGCCATGTCGGGCTCCGCCACCTCGACGTAGTAGAGGCGCGTGGCCGGATCCATGACGATCTCGCGCGCCTCGACGCGCTTGCGGACGAGCTGCTTGTGGACCTGGCTCTCGGGCGGGACGTCGATGACGACGTCGCGCTGGACGGTGGCCTGGCAGCCGAGGCGCCGGCCCTCGATCAGGCCGCGCTTGGACTTGTAGCGTTCCTCGACCTGGTTCCACGCGCTGAGCGCGTCCGCCTCGACATGCAGCCCGTGCTTGGGAAATTCGCCATAGGCGGGCGTGATCTGGCAGCGCGAGCAGATGCCCCGCCCGCCGCACACCGAATCGAGGTCGACGCCCAACTGGCGGGCCGCAGTCAGGATGGGCGTGCCGGCAGGGAAGCGGCCGCGCTTGCCCGAGGGCGTGAAGATGACGAGAGGGTCTTGCTCGCTCATTGCAATCTCGATGCTCGGTCGGCCGACAGCTAATCCCAATCGCAGCGGCCGCCAAGGCGCGGAACCGTCATCCCGTGGTGCAGAGGCGCCAATCTGCGGCCGGGACGGCCTGTGCTCAGACCTCCAGGACCGGAAGCGCGGTGGTTTCCTTGATCTCCTCCATGACAAAGCTCGCCGAAATATCCTTCAGCGCCACCGTGCGGATCAGCTTTTGATAAAGCCGGTCGTAGGCGGCGACATCGGCCACGCGCGCCCGCAACAGGTAGTCGATGTCGCCCGAGGTGCGGTAGGCGCCGAGGATCTCGGGCATCGCGGCCATGGCGCGGGTGAACTGGTCGAGCCAGTCGGCGTCGTGCCGGTCGATCCTGACCGCGATGAAGACCGTCAGCCCGAGGTCGAGCGCCTGCGCGTCGCAGAGGGCGACTCGCGCCCGGATCACGCCCGCCTCCTCCAGCTGCTTGATGCGCCGCCAGCAGGCATTGCGCGACAGCCCGATCTCGGCGCCGAGCGCGTCGAGCGAGCGCGTTGCGTCACGCTGCAAGGCGGCGAGGATGCGACGGTCGATGAGATCAATGTTCGCCATAACTGCATCCTAGAAGGATAAAATCCCAGTTTCAATCGAATTTGGGGCGAAGTCGGGAACACATCCCGGCCGAGGCATGGCATTTTCCTTTTACGCGATGCCAATCCCATGGAGGACGCCGATGGTTGCCCGTCTCAGCCGCCTGTTCCTGACCCATCCCCGCTCGGTCGACGAGAGCTATGTCGAGCACCTGTTCTTTGCGCTTTGGTTTGCCGGCCAGCTGGCGCTCGCCGCGCTGGCGGCGCTTTGCCATGCGGTGCTGCCCTTCACCTGCGAGCGCACGGCATCGACGATCGTCGCGCGGCTCTACGCCCGCACGCACAATCGCGGTCGCTGAGCTTCGCACCGGCCGAACGGGCCGCCGAACGGACTCTGCCCCTCGGGCGTGACGCCGCGCGCGCTTGCGCCATCCTTCTTTGCGCGCCACCTTGGACGCGATCGATGGATGGACGGATCATGATCGCCGAGCTTGGACATTTCGCTCTCATTCTCGCCTTCGCGGTGGCGCTGGTGCAGATGACGGTGCCGCTGGTGGGCGCAGGCCGCGGCTGGTCGGATTGGATGCGCGTGGCGGCGCCGGCGGCGCTGGTGCAGTTCGGGCTGGTCGCCTTCAGCTTCGCCGCGCTGGTGCACGCCTTCGTGACCTCGGACTTCTCCGTCCTGCTGGCGGCGGAGCACTCGAATTCGCTGATGCCGACGCTCTACAAGGTGACGGCGACCTGGGGCAACCACGAGGGCTCGATGCTGCTCTGGGTGCTGATCCTGACGCTGTTCGGGGCGATGGTGGCGGCCTTCGGCGGCGACTTGCCGCTCGGGCTGAAGGCGCGGGCGCTGGCCGTGCAGGCGATGATCGGCTCGGCCTTCTTCGCCTTTATTCTTTTCACCTCGAACCCGTTCGAGCGGCTGTGGCCGCCGGCGGCGGACGGGCAGGATCTGAACCCGCTGCTGCAGGATATCGGGCTCGCGGTGCACCCGCCGTTCCTCTACCTCGGTTATGTCGGCCTCTCGATGTCGTTCTCCTTCGCGGTGGCGGCGCTGATCGAGGGCCGTGTCGACGCCGCCTGGGCGCGTTGGGTGCGGCCGTGGACGCTGGCCGCCTGGGTCGCGCTGACGATCGGCATCGCGCTCGGCTCCTACTGGGCGTATTACGAGCTCGGCTGGGGCGGCTGGTGGTTCTGGGACCCTGTCGAGAACGCCAGCTTCATGCCGTGGCTCGTCGCCGCGGCGCTGCTCCATTCGGCGATCGTCGTCGAGAAGCGGTCGTCGCTGAAGGCCTGGACGATCCTGCTGGCGATCCTCGCCTTTTCGCTCTCGCTGATCGGCACCTTCATCGTCCGGTCGGGGGTGATCACCTCGGTGCACGCCTTCGCCAACGACCCGACGCGCGGCATCTTCATCCTGGCCATCCTCGCCGGCGCGATCGTCGGGCCGCTGACGCTCTTTGCCTGGCGGGCCAGCGCCATGCGGTCGGAGGGCGTCTTCCAACCGGTCAGCCGCGAGGGCGCGCTGATCCTGAACAATCTGCTGCTGGTGGCGGCCGCCGCGGTCGTCTTCGTCGGCACGCTGGCGCCGCTGGTGCGCGAGTTCGTCGACGGCGCCAAGATCTCGGTCGGCGCGCCGTTCTTCGACCTGACCTTCACGCCCTTCATGGTGCTGTTGATCGTCGTGCTGCCGATCGGCGCGCTGATGCCCTGGAAGCGCGGCGACGCGGGCGCGGTGCTGACGCGTCTCTGGTGGGCGGCGGCCGCTGCGCTGGCGCTCGGCGGCATCGTTTGGGGTTTCCAGACGGGCGCGGGCCTGCTGGCGCCGGTCGGGATCGCGCTGGCCGCCTGGCTGATCCTCGGCGTCCTGGCCGAGCTGGTCGAGCGGGGCGGCTTCGGCCGCGTGCCGTTCGGCGCGGCGCTCCGGCGGCTGGCGGGGCTGCCGCGGGCCGATTGGGGCAAGGCGCTGGCGCATGCCGGGCTGGGGCTGAGCGTTCTGGGAATCGCGGCGGTCAGCGCCTGGGAGATCGAGGACATCCGCCTCGCCCGGCCGGGCGACGTCATCCCGCTCGGATCCTACGAGGTTCAGTTCGATGCCGTGGAGCGGCTGCCGCTCGGCGCCGAGTTCGCCGCGGTCGGCTGCGGCACGACGGCCGAGACCGTGCTGAAGGGTGGCGAGCCGCGGAACTTCGAGACCGTCTTCGGGCGGTTCCGCCTGATGAAGGACGGCGAGGTCGTGGCCCATCTCTGCCCGGAGAAGCGCGTCTACCCTGTGGCGCGCATGCCGACGACCGAGGCGGCGATCGACGAGGGCTTTGCGCGCGACGTCTACCTGGTGCTCGGCGACCAGAACGCCGAGGGCGCCTGGGCGGTGCGGAGCTACCTCAAACCCTTTGCCATCTGGATCTGGCTCGGTGCGCTCGTCATGGCGGTGGGCGGGCTCGTCAGCCTGTCCGATCGGCGCTATCGCGTCGGCGCCGCGGCCCGGCGCGCCGCCGCCGTGCCGGCGGAGTGATGGCGATGTCGCGTAGGGTGGGTGAAACCCGCCGGCGGCATCGGTGGCGGGAGCTGCTCCGGTGGGTTGCTCCGCACCCTGCTTCTGTTCGTTCTTTGCGTGTCCCGGCCATGGCCGTGCAGCCGGACGAGATGCTGCCGGACCCGGGCCTCGAGGCGCGGGCGCGCGAGATCTCGAAGGAGCTGCGCTGCCTCGTCTGCCGCAACGAGTTGATCGACGATTCGAATGCCGATCTGGCGCATGACCTGCGCGTAATCGTGCGCGAGCGGCTGGTCGCCGGCGACACCGACCGGGAGGTGAAGCAGTTCCTGGTCGACCGGTATGGCGAATTCGTGCTGCTGAAGCCGACCTTCTCGGCGGCCAACGCGGCGCTCTGGCTGGCCGGGCCGGCGGTCTTCCTGGTCGGGCTTGTCGTCGCCGCGGTCTACCTCCGGCGGCGCCGGCCGGGGGCGCCGGACGGTCTGTCGCCGCAAGAGCAAGCCGCTCTCGAGAGGGCGTTGCGGGAACGTTGACCGCCGGAAACGGCCGAGCAGGAGCCGCCGCTTGCGGCGGCGATTGTGGCCAGGGTGGTGTGCGGCGACGCCGCCATTGGGCAGGTTGGCCCGGCTCTTGCTTCTTTCAACGCGGCGCGCTGGAACGAAACGATCTTGCGCAAGTTTGTTGCGCACTGGCGCGGACCAGTCTATGCTGCTCTGCAGCAATCGGAGGGCGGCATGCTGGACAATATGAGCGTCGAGCGGGGGACGATCTGCATCGAGGATCTCGAGGTCGGCATGAGCCGGACCCTGGAGAAGACGATTCAGGATTACGACATCCACGCCTTCGCCGAGATCTCGACCGACCACAACCCGGTCCATCTCGACGAGGAGTATGCGCAGCAGACGATCTTCGAGGGGCGGATCGCGCACGGCATGCTGACCGCGGCGCTGATCTCGGCCGTGATCGGCGAGCAGCTGCCCGGCCATGGCACGATCTATCTCGGCCAGTCGCTGAAGTTCCTGGCGCCCGTCCGCCCGGGCGACACGGTCGTCGCAGAAGTCAGCGTGCGCGAGATCGACTACGGCAAGCGCCGGGTCACGCTTGACTGCGCCTGTCGGGTCGGCAACAGAACGGTCCTGACGGGCGAGGCGCTTGTGCTGGCGCCCTCCAAGAAGTTCGACTGACCGATTGACCGGGGCCCGAGCGCCCGGCCGGGCGCTGGAGGCCATGCGACGCATCGACGGCTACCGCGACCTCCCACCCGGCGACCGCGGCGCATCCGCCGCGATCGGCAATTTCGACGGCGTGCACCGCGGCCATCAGGTCTTGATCGGCGATGCCGACAAGGCCCGGCGGGCGACCGGCGCGCCGCTCGGCGTCATCACCTTCGAGCCGCATCCGCGCCGGCACTTCCAGCCGGACGCGCCGCCCTTTCGCCTGACGCTGCCGGCCGAGAAGGCGCGCGTGCTCGAGGCGCTGGGCGTCGAGCGGCTCTACCAGCTGCGCTTCGACGGCGCGCTCGCGGGCATGCAGGCGGAAAATTTCGTGCGCGACGTGCTGGTGGCGGGCCTCGGCATCTCGCACCTCGTCGTCGGCGCGGACTTCCACTTCGGCAAGGGGCGCAAGGGCGATGCCGTGCTGCTGCGCCGGATGAGCGCCGAGCTGGGGTTCGGCCTGACGATCCACGAGATGATCGGCGACGAGGCGGGCGAGTTCGCCTCGACCGCGCTGCGCGTGCTGATCGAGGACGGGCGCTGCCGCGAGGCGGCGCGTCGGCTCGGCCGCTGGCACACGGTGAGCGGCCGGGTGGCGGAAGGCGACCGGCGGGGCAGGGAGCTCGGCTATCCGACGGCGAACCTCGATTTCGGCGAGCAGCTGGTGCCGCGCTATGGCATCTATGCCGCCGAGGTCATGGTCCATGACGGCCCGCATGCCGGCCGCTATGCAGGCGTCGCCTCGATCGGCGAGCGCCCCACCTTCGGCATCAACCGCCCGAACTTCGAGGTGCATCTCTTCGACTTCGCGGGTGACCTCTACGGTGCCGAGATCTCCGCCGGCCTGGTGCAGAGGCTGCGCGACGAGAAGCGCTTCGACACTGCTGAGGCGCTGGTCGCGCAGATGCACCTCGACGCCGCAGAGGCACGCGCCGAGCTTTCGACCGCGACGCTGCCGGAGTAGCCCTTGATCCGTTCGACGATCTTCAACCTGATCTTCTATTCGTTCACGTTCCTGATCGCGCTGACCTGCTGGGTGCTGGCGCATGTCTCGACGCGGCACGCGATGTGGCGCGTGCTGAACGTCTGGGGGCGGGGCGTCGTCTGGCTGGTGCGCTGGGTGCTGGGCTCGCGCGTCGAGGTGCGCGGCTTGGAGCGCGTTGACCCGTCTCGGCCGCAGGTCTTTGTCTCCAAGCATCAGTCCGAGCTCGACATCGTCATGCTGGGCGCGCTGATGAACGACATCTCGGCGATCGCCATGAAGGAGCTCGAGCGGACACCGTTCTTCGGCACCATCCTGCGGAAGCTCGAGGTGGTGATGATCTCGGTCGAGGGCGGCCCGCAAGGACGGACGGAGCAGGCGATCGTGGGCGCTCGCCGCATGAAGGCGCAGGGGCGCTCGATGGTGATCTACCCCGAGGGCGAGCTGATGAAGCTCGGCGCCAAGGAGCGCTATCGGCGCGGCGCCGCCCATATCTACGAGGCCATGGGCGTCGAGGCGATACCGGTCGCCGTCTCGCTGGGCGTGATCTGGCCACGGCGCTATTGGCGCAAGTATTCGGGCGTGACCGGCGCGATGGAGTTCATGGAGCCGATCCCGCCCGGCATGCCGCCGGACGAGTTCCTGGCCGAGGTCGAGCGCCGCATCGAGACGCGCACCATGGAGCTGGTCGAGGAGCACGCCTCCGGCAAGCGGCTCGAGGCGGCGCGCGAGCGCCATCGGCGGGGCGCCACCAACGATCTGCTGCTCGACAACGTCTGAGTGCGGGGGTCCGTCCAATAGCCTCTCTGGACCCTGCATCGCGTCCGGATTAGCGTTGCGCGTCTTTTGGCGGAGAAGCGCATGAGGGCCGAGCCGATCGGGGCGCCGCGGCGGCGCGGGCGAGCGCGGCACGACGACGGCGGGCCGCCGGACGGACGCCAGGTCGACTACTGGAACCTGCGCAATCCATTCCCGCCAGTGCCCGTCTTCAGCGAGGACCGGGTGGAGGCGATGCACCGCGCGGCCATGCGCGTGCTGCAGGAGCTGGGGCTGAAGGTGCTGCTGCCGGATGCCCGGCGCCGCTTTGCCGCCGCCGGCGCGCTGGTCGACGAAGAGAGCCAGATGGTGCGCATCGGCGAGGACATCGTCGAGGCGGCGCTGGCGAGTGCGCCGCGCAGCATCGTGACGCGCGGCGGCAGCCAGGCCCGCGACCTGACGCTCGAGCTCGGCACGCTGACGATCCTCAGCGGCGCGGGCGCGCCGCATGCGGCGGACCTGGACCGCGGCCGGCGACCGGCGACCATCGCCGATTTCGAGGAGATCACCCGGCTGACCCAGGCCTTCGACGTGCTGCACATGGTCGCCTCGTCGGTCGAGCCGCAGGACGTGCCCGTCCACCTGCGCCACTACGCGACCGTGCGGGCGCAGCTGGCGCTGTCGGACAAGCTGCCCTTCGTCTTCGGCCGCGGCACGCCGCAGGTGCTGGACGCCTTCGAGATGATCCGCGACTTTCGCGGCCTGTCGGACGCCCAGT
Organism: uncultured Bacillaceae bacterium; assembly: GCA_963763245.1. Taxonomy (GTDB): domain Bacteria; phylum Pseudomonadota; class Alphaproteobacteria; order Rhodobacterales; family Rhodobacteraceae; genus Thermohalobaculum. Next base: position 153,012 of record CAVXNU010000010.1, on the reverse strand, counting down.
TCGCGGCGGCGCCCTGGGTCTACACGGTCATCAACACGAACTCGCCGCGCCAGATCGACGTGCCGATGGCGCAGGCGCTGATCGACTTCGCCGAAGCCGGGCAGCTTTCAGTCGTGACGCCCTTCTGCATGATGGGCGCCATGGCGCCGGTGACAGTGGCGGGCGCGCTGGTCTTGAGCCATGCCGAGGCGCTGGCCGGGATCGCGCTGACCCAGCTGGCACGGCCGGGCGCGCCGGTGCTCTACGGCGCCTTCGCCTCGAACGTCGACATGAAGTCGGGCGCGCCGGCCTTCGGCACGCCCGAGCAGGTCAAGGCCAATCTGGGCGCGGGCCAGCTGGCGCGGCGGGTCGGCCTGCCCTGGCGCTGCGCCGCCGGCTGCGCGGCCAACAGCAACGACGCGCAGGCCGCGCAGGAGACGGTGATGAGCGCCTGGGGCGCCGTGCTGGCCGGCTGCACCCTGCTGCTGCACGGGGCGGGCTGGCTCGAGGGCGGGCTGACGGTCGGTTATGAGAAGCTGATCACCGACCTCGAGGCGATGCAGATCTTTGCCGAGCTCTGCGCCGAGACGCCCGCCGACGACGCCGCGCTCGCCTGGGAGGCGCTGGCCGAGGTGCCGCCGGGCGGCCATTTCTTCGGCTGCGCCCACACGATGGAGCGCTACCGCACGGCCTTTTACCCGCCGCTGGTGGCCGATTGGTCGAATTTCGGCACCTGGACCGAGCGGGGCGCCAAGGACACGACCGAGCGGGCCAATGCGATCTGGAAGCGGATCCTGGCCGAGCCGCCGAGCTTCCGCCCCGATGCTGGCCGGCTCGAGGCGCTCGACGCTTTCGTCGCGCGGCGCACGTCCGAGGGCGGCGCGCCGCCCGAGAGCTAGACCCATCGCGTCGCCGCGGCAACGGGAGGGCCGTGCCCCCTTGGCTGCGGCTCGACAGGACCGAGCGAGGAGCCGTTCGTCCGCCCGCCGGCAAAGCCTCTGGAAACGCCGACCCGGCGTGCTAGGGTCCGCGCCGTCCCGCCGCCGGAGCGCCGATGCCGCAGCCCACCAATCCGCTCGAGCCGAGCGCGTCCGTCTCGAACCAGTTCGCGCTGCTCGGCACCCGGCGCTTCCTGCCGCTGTTCATGACCCAGTTCCTGGGCGCCTTCAACGACCAGGTCTATCAGAAGGCCTTCGTCGCGCTGGTCACCTACCGGCTGGCCGACAAGGTCGGCGTTCCGATCCCCATGCTGGGCGTCATCGCCTCGGGCCTCTTCATCCTGCCCTTCGCCGTTGTCACGCCCACGGCCGGGCAGATCGCCGACCGCGTGGACAAGGCGGTGATGATGCGCTGGGTCAAGGCGTGGGAGGTCGTCGTCATGGCACTGGCCGTGATCGGCTACCATCTCGAGAACATCTGGTTCCTCTATTTCGTTCTGTTCCTGATGGGGGCGCAGTCGGCGATGTTCGCGCCGCTCAAATACTCGATCATCCCGCAATACCTGCACCGCGACGAGTTGATGGGCGGCAACGGGCTGGTGCAGGGGTCGACCTTTCTCGCCATCATCTTCGGCACGATCCTGGGCAACGAGCTGATCCTGCGCGGCAGCGGCGAACTCGTCGATCTCTATGTCGTGTCGTTCCGGCTGCCCGTCGACGGCGTGACGCTGATCTCGATCGTGGTGGTCGGCGTGGCGGTCGCCGGCTTCGTCGCAAGCCTCTTCGCCCCGCCGGCGCCGCCGACGCGGCGGCACGGGCCCGTCGACTGGTTCTTCCCCCGGGCGATCTGGGACCTGCTGCGCATGGTGGCTGGCGACCGGCCGGCGCTGCGCACGATTGTCTGCATCTCGTGGTTCTGGTTTCTTGGCGCCACCTTCCTCTCGCTGCTGCCGGCCTATGCCAAGCTCGAGCTCGGCGTCGACGAGGGCGTGCTGACCGCTCTACTGGCGGGCTTCTCGATCGGCGTCGCCATCGGGGCGGTGGCCTCCGAGGCGCTGAGCCGCGGCAAGGTCAGCGTCCGCATGTCACCGATCGGCGCCTTCGGGCTCGCCATCATGGCGGTCGAGCTCTGGATCGCGACGCCCGCGCGCCCGATGGGCGGCGAGGGCGCGCTGCTTGACCGCGCTGCCTTCTTCGACACCGCCACCGGCTGGCGGATCCTGGTGGACTTCGTGCTGCTCGCGGCCTTTGCGGGACTATACGTCACGCCGCTCAACGCCGTCCTGCAGGACCTGGCGCCCGAGGGGACCCGCGCCAGCTACATTGCCGCCTCGAACGTGATCGATGCGTGCTTCATCGTCGGCTCGGCGGTGATCGTCGCCCTTCTCGTCGCGGTCGGGCTGCCGACGGCCGCGGTCCTGGTGCTGGTGACCTTGACCGCGTTGCCGATGGGGCTCGCAATCGCCCGCTATGCGCCCGAGTTGCCGCTCGGACGCATGGTGCTGGCCGTGTGGCCGCGGGGCTCGCGGTGAGCCGCCGCAGGTCGCGGAGCATCGCCGCGCGCGCACGCCGGCGAGAGGGCGACGCCTCGCCGGCAACTTGCGTCCCCGCCTCCGCGTCTGAGGGCGGCAAGGGGGCAAGTGAGGGACGGGCCCACCGTCAGCCGCAGCGCGCGCGCGCCCGGCCTCCGGAGCCCGACTTGCGCCCGCGATTCTGGGAGAGCGTGCCGCTCGCCGAGATGACCTTGCCCGAATGGGAGGCGCTCTGCGACGGCTGCGGCAAGTGCTGCCTGCTGAAGCTCGAGGATGCCGATACGGGCCGGGTGCACTACACAGACGTGACCTGCCGGCTCTTCGATGGCACCACGCGGCGTTGCGGCCAGTACACGCTCCGGCGCATGTTCGTGCCCGGCTGCGTCGTGCTGACGCCCGAGAACCTCGACGACGCGGCCGCCTGGATGCCGGCGAGCTGCGCCTATCGGCGGCTCTACGAGGGGCGCGGACTGGCCGACTGGCATCCGCTCGTCTCGGGCGATCCTGGCTCGGTCGCCCGCGCCGGGCAGGCGCTGGCGGTCGCAACCGTTCCCGAATGGGAGGTCGCCGAGGAGGATCTCGAGGACCACGTCCTCGACGAAGACTGGCTGGAGGAAACAGACGAGTGATCTTCACATCCGACAACGCCTCGGGCGCCGCGCCCGAGATCCTCGACGCGCTGATCCGCGCCGAGTCCGGCTATGCCATGCCCTATGGCAACGATCCGGTGACGGCGCGGGCCCAAGGCCTGGTGCGCGAGGTCTTCGAGGCGCCCGACGCGGCCGTCCATTTCGTCGCGACGGGCACGGCTGCGAACGCGCTGGCGCTGGCCTGCCTGTGTCCGCCCTGGGCGACGATCTTCTGCCACCGCGGCAGCCATATCGAGGAGGACGAGTGCTGCGCGCCAGAGTTCTTCACGGGCGGGGCCAAGCTGACCCTGCTGGGCGGCGAGGACGCCAAGATCGGCGAGGATGAGTTGCGGGACGCCATCGCGCGCACCGCGCCGCATGGCGTGCACAATGCCCAGACGGGCGCCTTGTCGCTGACGCAGGCGACCGAGGCGGGCGCGGCCTACTCGCTCGACGAGGTGCGCCGGCTGGCGGGGCTGGCGCGCGCGGCCGGGTTGCCGGTGCATATGGACGGCACCCGGCTCGCCAACGCGTTGGCGCGGACGGGCGTCAGCCCGGCCGAGATGACCTGGAAGGCGGGGGTCGACGTGCTCTGCCTCGGCGCGACCAAGAACGGCGCCATGGCCGCCGAGGCGGTGGTGCTGTTCGACCCCGAAAAGGCGTGGGAGTTCGAGCTGCGCCGCAAGCGCGGCGGGCACCTCTTCTCCAAGATGCGATTCGTCTCGGCGCAGATGGAGGCCTATCTGACGGACGGCCTCTGGCTGCGGCTGGCCGCGCATTCCAACGCCATGGCCGACCGGCTGGCGGCCGGGCTGGCGGCGGCGGGGGCGCGGGTGCTGAACACGATCGGCGCCAACATCCTCTTCGCCGAGATCACGCTGGCCCAGCATCGTCGTCTCGAATTGGCTGGCGCGCGCTACTACACGACGACGCCCTTCGACCCTGCCGGGCCCGGCGAGCAGCGCATCAAGATCCGCCTGGTCGCGAGCTTCCGCACGACCGAGGCGGACGTCGAAGAGTTCGTCGCAGTTCTGTCCGGATGACGCCGCGTGGCGATCTTCGGCGATTCTGGTACGTCATTCTTTAAACAGACTATGCGAAACAGCCATGGTCGACGGGACCGAGCGGATTGCTGCACGGCTTGCATTTCGACCGCGAATGAGCCAAATATCGGGCGCTTTCGCGATCTGCCTGACTGTCTGTCTCTCGGGGCTGCGGTCTACTGAATCGACAGCCAAGGCCGCGGCACAGGGCGCGCGGCACACCGAAGGAGAACGGACATGCCCAAGGGCACCGTGAAATGGTTCAATTCGACCAAGGGTTTCGGCTTCATCCAGCCCGATGCCGGCGGCAAGGACGTGTTCCTGCACGTCTCGGCCATCGAGCGCGCCGGGCTGCAGCCGCCTGCTGACGGCCAGAAGGTGAACTACGAGCTCGAGACCGGCCGCGACGGCCGCACCTCGGCCGGGAACATCGAGTACATCTGAGCCAGACTACTGGTTTGGTCACCGAACCCCGCAGAGCGCTGCTCTGCGGGGTTTTTGTCGCCTGCTCGGTTGTTGTGAGTAGGTTGCTGCCGTCCGCTGGCTGACGGCTCGCTGCGGATGTCGGGCATGCAGGGTGCTCGGGTTCTTGCGGTCGCTGCTGTTCTCGGCGCCGCCGTGCTTTGGGGCACGACCGGCACCGTGCAGGCGCTCCTCCCCGCTGAACGCGAGCCTCTCGTCGTGGCAGCCTGCCGGCTCGCCTCCGGGGCCGCCGCGTTGCTTGCGCTCGCGTGCGTTTCGACGGCATCGCGCCGGGCGTTCCGGGACCTGCCGTGGCCGCGGATTGTCGCGGCTGGATCCGCCATCGGCGTCTACAACCTGATGTTCTTCGCTGCGGTGACGCAGACCGGGGTTGGCGTCGGCACGGTTCTGGCTATCGGCAGCGCGCCGGTCTGGGCGACGGTGTTCGAGCTTGTCCTGTCGGGCAGGCTGCCGGATCGGCGGCGCCTCGTCGGGCAGGGCATCGCGATCCTGGGCGCTGCCCTGCTTGTGCTGTCGGGGACCGGGGCGCCAGGGTCCCTGACAGGGATGGCAGTTGCCGCGTTGGCCGGCTCGGCTTACGCGGCCTATTCTCTGATCACCAGCCGGATCGGCCAGGCCGCCCCGTCGGCGACCATCGCTGCCGCGACCTTCGCTGTCGCGGCGGTGCTGGTCTCGCCCGCCTTGGTGGTCCTGCCCTCAGAATGGGTGCTCCAGCCCGCGAGCTGGCCCAAGCTGCTGTTTCTCGGCATCTTCGCGACCGGGCTCTCCTATGTCCTCTACACTTGGGGCTTGCAGCGCGTTGCGGCGTCGACGGCCGTGACGCTCGCGCTGGCCGAGCCCCTGACGGCGTGGCTGCTGGCGACGCTCGTGGTGGGAGAGCCGCTTACGCCTGCAAGGCTTGCTGGCGCCGGCCTGCTGGTGATGGGGCTGGCAGTCGTGACCGGCAGCCGGAGTGGCGCGGAAAGACGGTGAAACCCCGCCGGCGCCAGCGCCCTCTCGCAGGTGCACAAAACCGCTTGCGCTGCGGAACGGGCAATGTCATGAACGAGTTTGCAGCGCATCGCGCATTTAAATTGCGCAATATTGTTTCGTGCGGAGGAAAGGCATGGACGCGGTCGTCTCCACCGAGCCCAAGGATCTCTACGAGGTGGGCGAGATCCCGCCGCTCGGCCATGTGCCCGCCCAGATGCATGCGTGGGCGATCCGCCGCGAACGGCACGGCGAACCCGAGCAGGCGATGCAGCTCGAGGTTGTCGACACGCCGGAGATCGACAGCCAGGAGGTTCTGGTCCTGGTGATGGCGGCGGGCGTCAACTACAACGGCGTCTGGGCGGGCCTGGGCAAGCCCGTCTCGCCCTTCGACATCCACGGCGCCGATTATCACATCGCAGGCTCGGATGCCTCTGGCATCGTTTGGAAAGTCGGCGATAAGGTCAAGCGCTGGAAGGTCGGCGACGAGGTCGTCATCCACTGCAACCAGGACGATGGCGACGACGAGGAGTGCAATGGCGGGGACCCGATGTTCTCGCCCTCCCAGCGGATTTGGGGCTACGAGACGCCGGACGGCAGCTTTGCCCAGTTCTGCCGGGTGCAGGCGCGGCAGCTGATGCCCCGGCCGAAGCACCTGACCTGGGAGGAGTCGGCCTGCTACACGCTGACGCTCGCCACCGCCTACAGGATGCTGTTCGGCCACAGGCCCCACACGCTGAAGCCCGGGCAGAACGTGCTGGTCTGGGGGGCGAGCGGCGGCCTCGGCTCGTATGCCATCCAGCTGGTGAACACGGCTGGCGGCAACGCGATCGCCATCATCTCGGATGAGAGCAAGCGGGACTTTGTGCTCGGGCTCGGCGCCAAGGGCGTGATAAATCGCAAGGACTTCAAATGCTGGGGCGAGATGCCGCAAATCGGCACGCCTGAATACAAGGAGTGGTTCGCCGAAGTCCGCAAATTCGGCAAGGCGATCTGGGACATCACCGGCAAGGGCGTCAACGTTGACTTAGTCTTCGAGCACCCTGGCGAGGCGACGTTTCCCGTCAGCGTCTTCGTCGTCAAGCGCGGCGGCATGGTGGTGATTTGCGCCGGCACGACGGGCTACAAGCTGACGATGGACGCGCGCTATCTCTGGATGCACCAGAAGCGGGTGCAGGGCAGCCACTTCGCCAATCTGATGCAGGCGGCCCAGGCGAACAAACTGATGCTGGAGCAGCGTCTCGATCCCTGCATGTCCGAGGTCTTCGAGTGGCGCGACATTCCGCGGGCGCACACCAAGATGTTCAAGAACGAGCACAAGCCCGGCAACATGGCGGTGCTGGTTTCGTCGCCGACCACGGGCTTGCGGACCGTCGACGACGCGCGCGAGGCGTTCGGCTGAACGGTCGATATTTGCTGCCAAGGCATTGGTGGCCCGCGTCCGCGAATGCCGCCCGGCATCGTGCTGCTGATGTCCCTTTGCAGACACGCTGATCGCTGCTGCGTTCGCGAGAGGATCTTGAGAGGACAACTTCCTCTCGATTGAGGATCTCTCGCTCCGGCTATTATGTTGCGCGCCCTGCGATCGCGGCGATCCCGGCGACTGCGGCGGCTGCCGACGAGCGAATCTCTTGCGCACCCGTCTGGCGCGACTACTCTCGCGCGAGAGGGGGAGTCATGATCGTTCATGACGTCGCAATCGTGGGCGGAGGTCCGGCCGGAGCCGCGGCCGCCATCCTGCTCGCACGGGCCGGCGCACGCGTGTCGCTGATCGACCGCGGCGGCAAGGGCCCGCGCCTCGAGGGGCTGTCGCCGCGCGTCCTGCAGGTGATGGCCGGGCAGCGGCTCGAGGCCGCCGGCGTCGGTCCGGCGGTGGAGCGGGCGGTGCGCTGGGGCGCCCATGATCAGGCGCCGAATCGCGAGCATCCCGTCGAGCGGTCGGCGTTCGACGCCGGCTTGCGGGCGCAGGCGGCGGGCGAAGGCGTGCGAGTCCTTCGGGCGCGCGCCGGACGGTCCACGCCGGGGCAGGTCGAGCTTTCGGACGGCGCGGTGCAGGCCCGCCTGGTCGTCGAGGCGCGGGGGCGGGCGGCGCCGGCCGGGCGGGCGCGGCTCCGCGGGCCTGCGACGGTCGCGATCTGCGGCTGGGCCAAGGGCGGGGTCGAGGGGGCGGGCGAAAGCCGCGACGGGCGCACGGGGGACGGGCGCACGGGGATCGAGGCGCGGCCGGACGGGTGGGTCTGGCGCGCGGCGATGGTCGGGGCTGGGCCAGGGTTGGCGGACCGCCCAGCCTACGGGTCCGGATGTTCGGAAGCGCCCGCCTATGGCCAGATGGTGCGGGATGCGCGGGGGGTTGCGCGCGGGATCGACGGCCTGGCCGCGGCATGGCGCGCGATGTTGGGCAGCGAGCCGCCGGAGCGGCTGACGGCCCGGGCGGCCGAGCTGCGGCTGAACGCGCCGGAGCTCGATCCGGACCTGCCGCGGATCGGCGATGCGGCGGTGGCGATGGATCCGCTCTCGGGGCATGGCGTCTTCTGGGCGCTGTCGCATGCGATGTCCGCCGTGCCGATGCTGCGCGCGATCCTCGACGGCGAGGCCGAGCTGGCGCGCGCCTTCTACCGCGCGCGCGTCGCGGCGCAGTTCTGGCGGCAGGCGCGGACCGGGCGTGATTTTCACAGGCTCGCAGGTTTCGACACCCCCTTCTGGCAGGCGCGGGCCGGCTGGCCCGACGACGTGCCGGCGCATGGCGAGCCGCTGGGCGTCGCGCTCCGCCGGCAGGTCGTCGTGCGCGATGGCCGGCTGGTCGAGGCCGACGCGCTGGTCACGCCGCGCGATCCTGACGGGGTCGCCTTCGTAGCGGGGCGCGAGATCGCGCCGGTGCTGCGCCGGCTGGGCCAAGCGCCGCTGCCCGCCCGGGCCGAGTTCTGCGCCCGCGTGCTGCCGGAGGCGTCGCCCGCCGAGGCGGGCTTGATCCATGATTGGCTGAGCGACCGGGGGGTCCTGTCGCTGCCGCCGACGACCGGTGACGAATGGAGGGAGGTTCGGGCATGAGGTGGAGGATCGGCGCAAGCTTTTCGCGGGACCTGGCGCGGGCCTTGGCGCGGGCCTTGGCGCCAGCCCTGGCGCCTGGCTCTGGCGGGCGGCATGCCGGCGGCGGCGCAGGACCGATCGGGCGAAGGCGGCGAGGCGCTGCTGGCGGAGAAGTGCGGCGCCTGCCATGCGGAGACCGATGCGGGGCTCAGCCGCATCGCCGGCCAGCGCAAGACGGCCGAAGGCTGGCTGATGACGATCTTCCGGATGCGCCATGTGCACGGGGTGGAGCTGACGCCCGAGGAGCAGTCGGCGCTGGTCTTCTACCTCGCCGATACGCGGGGGTTGGCGCCCGCCGAGGCGGCGCCCTTCCGCTATGCGCTGGATCGCGACCCTTCGGCGGTCGAGACGACCGAGGAGCCGCTCGGCTCGATGTGCGGACGCTGCCACACATTCGCCCGGGCCGCGCTGCAGCGGCGCACCCCCGAGGAGTGGCGGCTGCACATGGACTTTCATGTCGGCCAGTTCCCGACGGTCGAGTACCAGGCGCTGGGGCGTGACCGCGACTGGTACAAGCTGGCGACGGACGAGATCGCGCCGATGCTGAGCAAGGCCTATCCGCTCGAGACGCCGGAGTGGACCGCCTGGAAGGCGGCGGAGTGGCCCGATCCCACCGGCGACTGGGTGGTGCTGACGGGCCTGTCCGGCAAGGGCGACGCCTATGGCCGGCTGACGGTGACGGGGCAGGGATCGCCTTATGAGGTCACGGGCGAGCTGCGCCTGGAGGACGACACGCCGATCGAGGTCAGCGGGTCGATGAACCTCTACACCGGCTATGAGTGGCGCGCCGATCTGGACATCGGCGGCCAGCGCTATCGGCAGGTGCTGGCGGTGTCGGAAGATGGGCAACGCCTGCAGGGGCGGCAATTCCGGCGCGACGCCGACAGCCTGGGCGCGCGGATGACGGGGGTGCGCGCTGATGCGCCGGCGACCATCCTTGGCACGGTGCCCGAGAACGGCGACATCGAGGCGACGCGCGTCCAGGTCGTCGGCACGGGGCTGGACGAGCTTCGCGCCGATGGCGGCATCGTCGATGCCATCACGCAGAACGACTTTGGCTCGCATGTGGAGATTTCGTCGGAGGAGGACGCGGTCGTCACGCTGCACGCCGGCGACGCGACGGGACGCTTCGTCTTCTTCAGCGGCGCCGACCGGATCTCGGTCGAGCCGGCGTTCACGATCGCCCGGGTCGGCGGCGGGTCGGAGGTCGGCCCGGCGCCCGTGCCGGCGGCGTTCCAGGCGGTGGGCTGGCAGAACGGGCCTGACGGGCTGCCCGAGACCGAGGACGACATCCGCATCGGCGCCGTGCCCGCCACCTGGAGCGTGACGGGGTTCAACGAGATCGCGAACGCCATGGACGATACCGCCTTCGCCGGCACGATGGGAGAGGACGGCATCTTCACGCCGGCCGTCGCCGGGCCGAACCCGGAGCGGCCGTTCTCGACGAACAATGCCGGCGACCTGACGGTGACGGGCACGGCGCAGGGGCTGACGGGCACGGCGCATCTGATCGTGACCGTGCAGCGCTGGAACGATCCGCCGATACGCTGAGGGGCCGACGATGGGATACCTGCAGTTCCAGCCGCAGAACGCGCACCGGGTGGCGGTTGACGGGCGCGACCTGCTGTTTCACGTGCCGACGACGGCGCTGTTCGAGATCGACGCGCTCGACGGCGCGGTGCTGTCGTTCTTCGCCGAGGCGGGACGCGCCGACCAGGCGGCGGTGCGCGAACGGTTCGCGGATGCGGACCCGGACCTGCTGGCCGAGCGGCTGCGCGGCCTTGTCGATCTCGACATCCTGACGGACGGGCGGGCGCCGGCGGCGGAGCGGCCGGCGATCAGGGTCGAGAACTTTCCGCTCTCGACGATCGTGCTGAACGTCAACACCGGGTGCAACCTCGCCTGCAGCTACTGCTACAAGGAGGATCTCGAGGCGCCCTCCAAGGGGCGGAAGATGGCGCTCGAGACGGCGGTGGCCTCGATCGAGCTGCTGCTGCGCGAGAGCCCTGACCGCGACGCCTACAACGTCGTCTTCTTCGGCGGCGAGCCCCTGTCGAACCTGGGCCTGATCCGCGAGGTGGTGGACTTTGCCGGACGGCGCTTCGGCGAGGCGGGCAAGGCGGTCAACTTCACGCTGACGACCAATGCGACGCTGCTGACGCCGGAGATCGTCGACTGGCTGGACGCGCACCGCTTCGGCCTGACCGTGTCGATGGACGGGCCAAAGGCGCTGCACGACCGGCGACGCCTGACGGTGGGCGGCAAGGGCTCCTATGATGCCGTTTCGGCCAAGGCGCGGATGCTGCTCGAGCGCTACCGCTCGCGGCCCGTCGGCGCGCGGGCGACGCTGACGGCGGGCGTGACCGATGTCGAGGCGATCTGGGACCATCTGAAGAACGACATCGGCTTTGCCGAGGTCGGCGTCTCGCCGGTGACCTCGGGTGACATGGCCGTCTTCAACCTCGATGGCGCCGAGCTGGCCGAGGTCTTCGCGGGCATGAAGGCGCTGGGGCGCCGATATCGCGACGCGGCGCTGGAGGGGCGCAACATCGGCTTTTCCAACATGCACCAGCTGATGCAGGACCTGTGGGAGGGGCGTTCGAAGGCGCTGCCCTGCGGCGCCGGGATCGGCATGCTGGCGGTCGATCACGGCGGCGGGCTGAACCTCTGCCACCGGTTCACCGGATCGGAGCACGAGACCTATGGGACGGTCGAGACGGGGATCGCCAAGGACCGGCTGGGCGCGTTCCTGGAAAGCCGGCTCGACCGCACCGACAAGGGGTGCGCCACCTGCCGCATCCGCAACCTCTGCGCCGGGGGGTGCTATCACGAGAGCTATGCTCGGTTCTCGGACCCGCTGTCGCCGACCTACCACTATTGCGATCTGATGCGCGACTGGGTGGATTTCGGCATCGGCGTCTATGGCGAGCTGATCGACCGCGCGCCTGCGTTCTTCCGCGACCACATCGCACCGAGGAGGGCCAACCACAAATGAAGCCGCTGAACGAGAAGGCCGCCCGCGTCCAGCGGGCCGCGGCCGAGGACCGGATGGACGAAGTGCGCGCCATGCAGACGGTGACGGCGGGCTGCGCGACGACGCTGGACCCGGGCTGGGAGGTGGACCCCTTCGGGGGGGTGGCCTCGCTGTGCCAGCCGATGGAGGCTGATCTCTATGGCTGCTCGGACCCGTGCTGGTGGCCGGCGCAGGTGCCCGACACGATGGTGACCTATCCGGACTGGAACGCCAGCGCGCCGAATGCGGGCAAGGACTGGCGCTCGCTCGGCACCGTGTTCCCCGAGGATGCAGGGACGTGAGGGCAGGGATGAGGGGGATCTTGCTCTGCCGCGACCGCGGTCGCGGCGCTGGCCGGCGCCCGCCGCGGCGCGCGACCTGCTGGTGACGATCGCCAATCCGGGCTCGCTCTACGTCTTCGATGCAGGCGCAAGCGCGAGCTGGTCAAGGAATGCGAGCTGGGGGTCAACCCCTCGCCCGCCGTCATCCAGATGTCGCCGGACGGCAAGGTCGCCTATGCGCTGGTCAACCGCTGGCAGGACGTGATCGGCATCGACATCGAGAGCTGCGAGCGGGTGTTCTACGCGCGTCAGTCCGAGGGCGACGTGCAGCGGCGCTCGATCGGCTCGCTGGCGGTCTCGAAGGACGGGGCCAAGGTCTACACGGTGCGCAACCCGGTGAAGCACCTGGCCGACCGCTACGAGGTCATGGAGCCCGAGTTCGCCGTCTTCGACGCGAGCGCCGGGACCGCGGCGCAGCCGGTCGAGACGCATCCGGCGCCGCGGCGCTCCTCGGTCATGCAGACGGGCGAGGACGGCACCGTCTATGTCGCCGGGCACGACATCTATGCGGTGGACCCAAAGACGGGCGAGTTCAGCGTCAAGATCGCCAATCGCGGCTGGGACCGGCCGACCTATGGGGCGCCCGACGTGCTGGCCTTCTGGCCCGTCGGCACGCAGAACGACGAGTTCCTGCTGCTTTATTCGGCAGCCGTGTTCGCCGATGCGACGCAAGCCGAGATGACGGATTTCGTCTGGGGCTTTTCCAGCGTCGACCTGAAGACCGGCGAGGCCGAGATCAAGGACTTCGCGCCCTTCGAGGTGATCATGTTCTCGGCGGTGCGCGACCCCAACGACGAGAACCTGCTCTATGGCGTCTATACCCAGCTCTCGAAGCACGACCTGGCCAAGGGCGAGCTGATCAAGCGGGTGGACCTGCCGCACACCTACTACAACCTGAACATCTCGACCGACGGCAAGGAGATCTATGTCGGCGGGACGATGGACGACATCGGGGTCTATGACGCCGAGACGCTGGAGCGGATCGGCGAGATGAGGGTCCCGTCGGGCGGCGACATGTTCACGGCGACGCTGCAGCTGGTGCGGGCCGAGTGACGGCGGCGGCCGAGCCCCGGGCGCCGCGCGCGCGCACCGGGGGTCGGCTGCGGGCCAGGCTGGGCGCCTGGCTCTTCGACGAGGGCTCGGCGGCGTGGCTGCTGCCGCTGCTGGCGCGGCGGCGCGGGTCACTTGCGCTGCTGCTGGGGCTCGGGCTGATCGCGGCCGGTGCGGCGCTGGTGCCGCCTTACCTTGTCAAGCTGGTGATCGACCGGGGCCTGGTTGCCGGCGATGCGCGCGCGCTGGTCCTGTGGTCGGCCGCATTGTTCGCGGCCGGGCTGGTCAGCCTGGGCCTCGGCTCGCTGTCCTCGGTTCTGCACATGCGGGCCTCGGTCAAGATGCTGGCCGAGCTGCGCGCGAAGCTGGCCCGCGCGGTGCTCGAGCGCTCGCCCGCCTGGCGGGCCGAGCGGCAGACGGGCGAGTTGATGGCGCGGCTCGACGGCGACGCAGGCGAGGTGCAGGGCTTCGCCTTCAACGCGCTGCTGACGGGGACGGGCTCGGCGCTGCGGCTGCTGGGTGGGTCGGCGATGCTGTTCGTCCTGGAATGGCGGCTGGCGCTGGTCGCGCTCGCGCTGGCGCCGGCCGAGCTGGCCTTCTTTGCCTGGGCGCGGCCGCGCACAGAAGCGCTTGGCGCGCGCGAGCCGGGCCGAGCGGGGCGCCTTCGCCGGGCGGCTCGCCGAGATGCTGGCGGGGCTCTTCCCCATCCAGGCGGCCCGCGGCGAGGCGGCGGTGGCCACGGGGCTGGCCGAGGCGCAGGGGCGGCTGAACGACGCGCTGGTGCGCGCCCAGCTCTGGGGCGAGGTGACGCGCGCGGCGCCCGCGATCCTGTCGGCGCTGGTGCGCTCGGCGATCTTCATCCTGGGCGGGCTGATGGTCATCGGCGGCGACTGGCCGCTTGGCTCGCTGATCGCCTTCCTCGCCTATCTGGGGTTCCTGACGGGGCCGGCGCAGTCGCTGATCGGGCTCTGGCACGCGCAGGCGCGGGTGCGCGCGGCGCTGGAGCGACTCGGCGGCGTGATGCAGCGCGAGCCGCTGGCCTGGCCGGCGCGTCCGGTGCCGCTGCCGCCGAGCGGGGGCGCGCTGTCCTTGCAGGGCGTCACCTTGCGGGTTGCCGGGCGCGACCTGGTCGAAGGGCTGTCGGTCGAGATCCCGGCGGGCGCCAAGGTGCGGGTCGCGGCACCGAGCGGGGCGGGCAAATCCACCCTGCTGGCGGCGATCCAGCGGCATGGCGATCCCGCGGCCGGCCGGATCCTGCTCGACGGCGTCGACCTGCGGCGCCTGTCGCGGGATGCGCTGCGCCGCGCCGTCGCGCTGGTGCCCCAGCGTCCGTTTCTGCTGCGCGGCACGGTCGCCGACAATCTGCGGCTGACCAACCCCGAGGCACATGACGACGAGGTGGCGGCGGTGCTTGAGCGCGTCGGTCTGGCGGGGCGCTGCCCACCCGGGGCGTGGCTGGGCGAGGACGGGCTGACGCTGTCGGGCGGCGAGCGCCAGCGCCTGTGCCTCGCGCGCGCGCTGCTCGCTCCGGCGCGCGTGCTGCTGCTGGACGAGGCGCTGTCAGAGGTCGATCCCGAGACGATCGCGCCGGTGATGGCCGGCATCGACGCCGAGGCGACCGCCCGCCGGCCGCGCACGAGGCTGATCGTGACGCACGGGGCCGAATCGGCGCACGGGCCCTTCGACATGGTGCTCGACCTGACGGCCGCCGGCGCCTGATGGGGCCGCTGATCGCGTTGATCGACGGGCCGCTGGGGCAAGACCATCCGGCGCTGGAGGGGACGACTGCGGGTATGACGCCTGGGGCTCGGCATGCCGCGGCGGTCGCGCGGGCGATCCTGATGGGGTGCCCGCAGGCGCGCTTTTTGTCGCTGCCGGTCTTCGGGGCACGGCTTGTCACCGATGCGCCCGCTTTGGCGCGGGCGCTGGAGGCGGCGGGCGCGGCGCAGCTCGTCCATTGCTCGCTGGGGCTCCCCCGGCCGGACGCGGAGGTGGGCCGGGCGGTCGAGGCGCTGATCGCCGCCCGGCGTGTCGTCGTCGCCGCGGCGCCGGCGCGCGGCGGGCCGGTCTGGCCGGCAGCCTGGGCGGGGGTGGTCTCGGTGCAGGGTGACGCGCGCTGCGGGCCGGCGGACTGGTCGGTGCTCGACCTGCCCGGCGCGGTCTTCGGCGCCTGTCCGCGGCTGCAGGGCGAGCCCGGGGTGGCGGGTGCCAGCGTGGCCGCGGGACATCTGACGGGCCTGCTCGCCGCGCGCCTGCGCGAAACGACGCCCGAGATGGCGATCGCGGCGCTGCGCAGCGAGGCCCGGTTCACCGGTCGCGAGCATCGGCGTTGAGGCGCGCGTCTGCGTTGCACCCGCCGCCCGAGGCCCTAGAACTCGCCGGCGCACCAGCAAAGGAGAGCAGCCATGACACGGATCGCCATCGCCCTGACCGCCGCGCTCGCGACATCATCCGCCATGGGCGGCGAGCCGGTCTCGTACGAAGCGGCCGGGCACAAGCTCACCGGCTACTTCGCCGCGGCCGAAAACCCGACGGGCCTGGTCCTGATCGTGCACGACTGGGACGGGCTCGACGCCTACGAGCAGCGGCGGGCCGACATGCTGGCCGATCTGGGCTACGACGCCTTCGCGCTCGACATGTACGGCGCGGAGACGCCGGTCGCGACCATCGAGGACCGGCGGGCCGCGACAGGCGCGCTCTACCGGGACCGCGAGCTGATGCGGGCGCTGATCAAAGCCGGGCTCGCACAGGCGCGCGAACGGTCAAGCGCCCAGGGACTGGTCGTCATGGGCTATTGCTTCGGCGGCGCCGTGGCGCTGGAGATGGCGCGCTCGGCCGAGCTGACGGGCGAGGCGGCCGGCTACGCCACCTTCCATGGCGGGCTGTCGACGCCCGAGGGCCAGAGCTGGCCCGAGGACGTGCCGCCGCTCCTGATCATGCACGGCGGGGCTGACAGCTCGGTGCCGCTGGCCGATGTCATGGAGCTGGCGCGCGAGCTGGAGGAGACGGGCGCGACCTATACGATCGAGATCTATTCCGGGGCGCCGCACGCCTTCACCGTGCCCGGCAGCGACCGCTATCAGGAGCGCGCCGACAAGGAGAGCTGGGAGGCGTTCCGCGACTTCCTGGCCGAGCGGCTGGGCTGACCGCCAGCGGCGATCGCTCAGCGCCCGGGCGGGGTGCCGTCGCCCGGCCCGAGCGCGCGCTGCATCAGGACGCTGTCGAGCCAGCGCTCGTGCTTCCACCCGACCGAGCGCAGCGTGCCGGCATGGGCGAAGCCGAGCCTGCGGTGCAGCTCGATCGAGGCCTTGTTGTCGGAGTCGCCGATCACGGCGATCATCTGGCGAAAGCCGCGCCGCTCGGCCTCGGCGATCAGCCGGCCGAGCAGGGCGCGGCCGACGCCCCGGCCCTGGTGGCCGGCGTGGATGTAGACCGAGTTCTCGACGGTGTTGGCGTAAGCCGGCCGTGGCCGATAGGGCCCGGCATAGGCATAGCCGACGACCGTGCCGCCCTGCAGCGCGACGATGTGCGGATAACCCGCCGCGACCAGCGCGGCGCGTCGTGCCGTCATCTCGGCCGCGTCAGGCGGCACGAGCTCGAAGCTGGCGCGGCCGTGCAGGACGGCGTGGCGGTAGATCCCCGTGATCTCCGGCACGTCGCCCGGCTCGCTGTCGCGCAGCGTCAACGCAGCGGCACCGGTGTCGCGCATGGCTGGCTTTGCCCCTGAAGCTTTCGCCGCCCAGGATATCTCGGCGGAGCGTCGCGCGCATCAGCGTCTTCGTGGCGCGGCGACGCGCGGGCTCAGGGGCGGGACAGGGCGGCGGCCTGGCGGGCGAGGCGGGTGATGCCATCCCAGTCGCCGCCGGCGACCAGGGATTTCGGCGCCACCCACGAGCCGCCGACGCAGACGACGTTGCGAAGGCCGAGATATTCGCGCGCATTGTCGAGACCGACGCCGCCCGTCGGGCAGAAGGAAAGCCCGGCGAGCGGGCTCTCCCAGGCGCGCAGCACCGGGGCGCCGCCATTGGCCTCGGCGGGGAAGAACTTCAGGATGTCGAGCCCGCGCTCGGCGCCGGCCATGGCCTCGGTCGGCGTGGCGACGCCCGGCAGCATCGGCAGCCCGAGCTCGGCCGCGGCGTCGAGGACGCTGGCCGAGAGGCCGGGCGAGACGCCGAAGCGGGCGCCGGCGGCGGCGGCCTGCCTGACATCGGCCGCGCTGCGCAGCGTGCCGGCGCCGACGACGGCATCGGGCGCCGCCTCGGCCATGGCGCGGATGGCGTCGAGCGCCGCGGGCGTGCGCAAAGTCACCTCGAGCGCCGGCAGACCGCCCTCGACGAGCGCGCGGGCAAGGGGGGCGGCATGCGCGACCTCGTCGACGATCAGCACGGGGATGACCGGGGCGAGGCCGCAGATCTCGGCGATGGTGAGAGGGGTCATCGGCGGAGCTCCTTCACGCGGGCGATCAGCGCCGTGGTCGACGGGTCCGCCTGGGCGGGCTGCGCCCTCGCCGAGCGCCGGGATCAGCGCGCCCGCCAGCGCCTTGCCGAGCTCGACGCCCCACTGGTCGAACGAGTTCACGTCCCAGATCGCGCCCTGCACGAAGACCTTGTGCTCGAAAAGCGCGACGAGGCGGCCGAGCGTGAAGGGGTCGAGCTCGCGGAAAAGGATCGTCGTCGAGGGCCTGTCGCCGGGGAAGGTGCGGTGCGGCACGAGCCGGGCGATCTCGTCGGCCGATTTGCCCGCCGACTGCATCTCGGCCCGGACCTCGTCGGCATTGCGGCCGAAGGCCAGCGCCTGGCCCTGCGCGAAGCAGTTGGCGAGCAGGAGCGTGTGGTGGGCCTCGTCGGCGCCGCGCGGGCGGGCGGCGGCGATGAAGTCGACGGGGACGATATCGGTCCCCTGGTGCAGGAGCTGGAAGAACGAGTGCTGGGCGTTGGTGCCGGGCTCGCCCCAGATGACGGGGCCGGTCGCAGTGGCGACGGGGTGCCCGTCCAGCGTCACGCGCTTGCCGTTCGATTCCATGTCGAGCTGCTGGACGTATGCCGGGAAGCGCTCGAGCCGCTGGTCGTAGGGGATGAGGGCGACGGTCGGCCAGCCCATGGCGTCGCGCCGCCAGATGCCCGCCAGCGCGAGCAGGACGGGAAGGTTGCGCTCCGAGCGGGGTCTCGCGGAAGTGGCGGTCCATCGCGGCGGCGCCGGCGAGGAAGGCCCGGAAGCGCTCCGCGCCGATGCCGATGGCGAGCGAGAGGCCGATCGCCGACCAGAGCGAATAGCGCCCGCCGACCCAATCCCAGAAGCCGAAGACGCGGGCCTCGGGGATGCCGAAATCGGCGCAAGCCGCGAGGTTGGTCGAGACCGCCGCCATCTGGCCGGCGGCATGGGGTCCGAGCCAGGCGCGGGCGAGGCGGGCATTGGCCATCGTCTCGAGCGTCGTGAAGGTCTTGGACGAGACGATGACGAGGGTGCGCGCCGGGTCGAGGCCCGCGACCGTGTCGGCGAAGTGGGCGCCGTCGACATTCGAGACGAAGTGGAGGCGCGGGCCGTCGCGGTCGGGGCTGAGCGCGCGGGCGGCCATGGCGGGCCCGAGGTCCGAGCCGCCGATGCCGATATTGACGACATCCGCGAACGCGCCGCCGGCGCCGGAGAAGCGGCCGGCGCGCACCTGCTCGGCGAAGGCGAGGAAGCGGTCGAGCGTGCCGCGCACGTCGTCGCCGGCAGGCGCCGGAGCGCCGCCGCGCAGCGCCATGTGCAGGACGGCGCGGCGCTCGGTGACGTTGATGGCATCGCCGGCGAACATCGCGTCGCGGCGGGCCTCGACGCCCGCCGCCCGGGCGAGCGCGAGGAGGGCGGCGAGCGCCTCGGGCGTCGAGCTTTTCCTTGGAGAGGTCGACGGTCAGGTCGTCGAGGTGGAAGGTCAGGGCCGCGACGCGCCCGGGATCGCCGGCGAACAGCTCGCGCAGATGGACAGGTGTCAGCCGCGCCGCGTGCTCGCGGATCGCGGCCCAGGCGGCCTGCCGGTCGGTGGCCGTCATCGCGGGCGCCTGGCGCCTGGCCGGGCGGGGGTTCTGGTCATGTGACCTCCATCGAAAGGGGCGGCAGCTCGGCCGACCGGGCGAGATCGGCGCCGCGTCGGGTGCAGGCGAGCGCGGCGGCACGGTTGGCATGGTCGAGCAGGGCGGCCAGATCGTCGCGGCCAAACCGGTCGAGCGCGGGCCTGTCGCGGACGCCGCGGTCGGCGAGGCCGGCGATCAGCGCGGCCTGGAACGCGTCGCCGGCGCCGACCGTGTCGGCGACATCGACCTGGCGGCCGGCGACGGCGACCCGGCCGGCGCGGCCGAACGCCTCGACGCCATCGGGGCCGCGCGTGACGACGACCAGGCCGGCGCCTGCACCGAGCCAGCCCTTTGCGACGCCGGCCGGGTCGGTCTGGGGATACAGCTGGTCGAGGTCTTCCAGGCTGACCTTCACGAGGTCCGCGTGGCGGCAGAGCGCGTCGAGGCGGCGGCGCCAGAGCCGGGCATCAGGCTGCACGCCCAGCCGAACGTTCGGGTCGAGGGACAACAGGCGCCGCCCC
Source organism: uncultured Bacillaceae bacterium (assembly GCA_963763245.1). Classification (GTDB taxonomy): domain Bacteria; phylum Pseudomonadota; class Alphaproteobacteria; order Rhodobacterales; family Rhodobacteraceae; genus Thermohalobaculum. The sequence goes on along the minus strand of CAVXNU010000010.1, from coordinate 133,374 downwards.
CGCTCGCGCTCCCAGAGCTGGGCGAGGCTCGTGCCGATCGGCTCGACCATCAGGGCGAAGGAGGCGACGTGCACGCCCCAGACGTCCGGGCCGAGCGTCGGCAGGTCGGCAGGGGTGATCGCCCGGTCGGCGGCGCCCTCGCCATAGATGGCGTAGGTCGGCAGGCCATGGGCATCGATGTCGATCAGGCTGACTGTGGTCGGCCGCTCGGTGCGGACGACGTAGCGGGGATCGACGCCTTCGGCCCGAAGGCGCGCCAGCAGCCGCTCGCCGAGGCGATCGGTCGAGATGCCGGTCAGAAGCGCCGCGGGCTGGCCGAGACGGGACAGTCCGACCGCCACGTTGAAGGGCGATCCGCCGGGGCGCGCATCGAAGGCGAGCCCGCCGCCCTCGACAGCGTCGGCCTCGACCGCGAAGAGGTCCCAGAGCGCCTCGCCGCAGACGACGAACATCAGCCCGGCGCCGGCAGATGCAAGGCGCGGGTGCGCGGGCATCCGCACCCGGGGTCGCCCCGATCGGCCGTCGCCTTGGCGAACGTCCCGGTCGCGCCGGGGTATAGGCGGCATCTGTCCGCGGTCGCTGGCATCGGGCGGGTCATCGCGTCGAGGGTGCCGCAAGGGGCGGCGAGATTGCAAGCGCGGCTTGCCGGGCCATTGCCGGGTCATTGTCGGGGCGCGTTGCGCGCACGCACATCGCCTGGTGCGGAACGCTGGTGGAGGCGGCATGCGGATCGGCGTCATCTCGGACACGCACGGGCTGTTGCGCCCGGAGGCGGAGGCCGCCTTGGCGGGCGTCGGCCACATCATCCATGCGGGTGACATCGGCGGCCCGGACATCGTGCCGCGGCTGCGGCGGCTGGCGCCGGTGACGGCGATCCGGGGCAACGTGGACGTCGAGGCCTGGGCGCGGGAGTTCCCGGAGACGGCGGATCTGACGCTGGGCGGCCGGTCGATCCACGTGCTGCACGATCTGGGCGCGCTCGGCTTCGATCCGGCTGCGCGCCGGATCTCGGTCGTCCTGTCCGGGCACTCGCACCGGCCGAAGGTCGAGAACGCCGACGGCGTGCTCTACCTCAACCCGGGCAGCGCCGGCCGACGGCGGTTCAGCCTGCCCGTGACGCTGGCGGTGCTGGAGGTGGCGGCCGGCGGGATGGCGGCGCGGATCCAGCACCTCGCGGTGTGACGGCGCCAGGTGGAAGGGTGTCTATGCGCCGGGCATGCCCGGCAAATCGGGGCGCGGGCGGTGGGTTCCACCCACCCTACGGCGGCGGGGACAGGCTCAGCTGAGCCAGCGCTTGCGGCGGCGGTAGGAGCGCACGTCGCGGAAGGATTTGCGGCCCGAGTCGGACATGCCGAGGTAGAACTCCTTGACGTCCGAGTTCTCGCGCAGGCGGTCGGCGGGGCCGTCCATGACGACGCGGCCCGATTCCAGGATGTAGCCGTAATGCGCGTAGCGAAGCGCGATGTTGGTGTTCTGCTCGGCCAGGAGGAAGCTGACGCCCTGTTCCTCGTTCAGCCGGCGCACGATCTCGAAGATCTGCTCGACGAGCTGGGGCGCGAGGCCCATCGAGGGCTCGTCGAGCAGGATGGTCTCTGGCCGGCTCATCAGCGCGCGGCCGATGGCGCACATCTGCTGCTCGCCGCCTGAGGTGTAGCCGGCCTGCGACTTGCGGCGTTCCTTGAGCCGGGGAAAGTAGCCATAGACCATTTCCAGGTCCTTCTGGACCTCGGCGCTGCCGTCCTTGCGGGTGTAGGCGCCGGTCATCAGGTTTTCCTCGATCGTCAGGTGCTCGAAGCAGTGGCGTCCTTCCATGACCTGAATCACGCCGCGCCCGACCAGCGCCGAAGGATTGAGCTCGGCGATCGGTTCGCCGCGATAGAGGATGCTGCCCTTGGTCACCTCGCCGCGCTCGGAATGCAGCAGGTTCGAGACGGCCTTGAGCGTCGTCGTCTTGCCGGCGCCATTGCCGCCCAGGAGCGCGGTGATGCCACCCTTGGGGACTGAGAGGCTGACGCCTTTCAGGACGAGGATGACGTGATTGTAGATGACCTCGATGTTGTTGACCTGCAGCAAGGTCTCGGCGTCGCGGGTGTCGAGCATCGGCTCACCTGGTGGCAGCATCGCCTGAAACATCGGACGGATGGCGTCGGACGGCGCCGGCGCGGCGCCGTCCGCGGTCAGCTCATTTGCACTCGCGCGGCGTGATGTTGCTCTCCTTGGCATAGGCCATGGCGTCTTCCTTGATCAGCGGCTGCACCACGTCGTGGTCCGGCTCCATGAAGTCGGTGATCAGGGTCCACTTCTTGGTGTCGGCGTCCCATTGCGAAATCGCGCCGAGATGCGGCGCGCCGTGGTCGGCGCAGGTGATCTTGACCGCCGGCGCGAAGTTCGGCAGGCCCAGCTCGGCCCAGCGGTCTTCAGTGATGTCGAGGTTCTCGAGCCCGTCGCGCATCTGCTCGGCATTGATCGCCGAGGTGCCGGTCATCTCCTGCGCCTTGCGGATCGCCTCGGCGACGCTGATCGCCTGGTACATGCCGCGGTTGTAGAGCACCTCGCCGAGATGGCTGCCATCGCCGGCCGCGAGCCCCTTGTCGACGACGAACTTCTGCAGGTCGTCATAGACCGGATAGTCCTTGCCGGTGTTGTGGAAGGCGACGGCCTTGTAGCCGTTGGCGCCGGCACCGGCCGGCAGCACGTCGTTCTCCGAGGCCGACCACCAGACGCCGATGAAGTGGTCCATCGGGAAGCGGATGTTCGCCGCCTCCTGGATGGCCACCTGGTTCATCACGCCCCAGCCCCACATGATGACATAGTCGGGCCGGTCGCGGCGGATCTGCAGCCATTGCGACTTCTGCTCCTGGCCGGGATGGTCCACCGGGATCGCCGTGAACTCGTAGCCGTGCTTCTTGGCCAGCTCCTCGAGCGTGCGGATCGGCTCCTTGCCATAGGCCGAGTTGTGGTAGACCAGCGCGATCTTCTTGCCCTTGAGGTCGCCGCCCTCCTGCTCGAGGATGTACTTGATGATGACCGAGGCGGCGTCCCAGTACGTGCCGGGGAAGTTGAAGATCCAGGGGAAGACGGTGCCGTCCGAGGCCGAGGTGCGGCCATAGCCCATCGAGTGCACGGGGATGTGGTCAGCGGTCGCCTTGGGGATCAGCTGGTAGGTGATGCCGGTCGAGAGCGGGTAGAAGACGACCGGGTTCTGCGACTTGATCGACTCGTAGCACTCGACGCCCTTTTCCGTGTTGTAGGCGGTCTCGCACTCGACGACCTTGATCTTCTCGCCGCCGATGCCGCCGTCGCGCTCGTTCAGCATGGTGAAGTAGTCAGCGACGCCGTCGGCGTAAGGGATGCCGTTCGGCGCATAGGGTCCGGTGCGATAGCTGAGCAGCGGCACCACGATCTCGGCCAATGCCGGGCCGGCGACAATCATGCCGGCTGCCGCGATGGCGACCATCTTGGTGAATTTCATCATTTCCCTCCCAGTTGAAAAATTGCGCCGTCTTCCGTGGCTTGGTGCTGCAGCCTAATACGGGAACGGCCAGACGCGAAGCTTCTGCTTGGCGATCGCCCAAAGCCGGGCCAGACCGTGCGGCTCGACGATGAGGAAGAAGACGATCAGCGTGCCGACGATCAGCAGTTCGAAATGCGCGGCGAGGTCGGTCGGCCAGCCCATGTTGTCGACCATCAGCGTCTTCAGCGCGACCGGCAGGAGCGCGATGAAGGCGGCGCCGACGAACGAGCCGAAAATCGAGCCGAGCCCGCCGATGATGATCATGAAGAGCACGCGGAAGGACTGGTTGATGCCGAAGGCCTCGGTGACCTCGACGGCGCCGAACCAGACCGAGAAGTAGAGCGCGCCGGCGATGCCGATGAAGAAGGACGAGACGGCGAACGAGGTGAGCTTGGCCTTGAGCGGGTTCACGCCGATGATCTCGGCGGCGATGTCCATGTCGCGGATCGCCATCCACTCGCGCCCGACGCGGCCGCGGGTGAGGTTGCGCGCGACCCAGGCGAGGACGACGACAAAGCCGAGCGTGAAGAGGTATTGCGCGACCGGGGTCGCGCGCGGACCCGTCACCTGGACGAGGCCGAGGAAGTCGCGCGCGGTGGTCGTGATCTGGCCCGAGGCCGAGTAGTTGTAGAACCAGGGCGCCTTGTTGAAGAGCCAGACCAGGAAGAACTGCGCGGCCAGCGTGGCGACGGCGAGATAGAAGCCCTTGATGCGCAGAGAGGGCAGGCCGAAGATTATTCCGACCCCGGCCGTGACCAGGCCCGAGAGGAGGATGCAGATCGAGATGTCGAGCCATTCGAAGCCCGTCATCAGCTTGTAGCAGGCATAGGCGCCGACGGCCATGAAGCCGCCGGTGCCGAGCGAGACGAGGCCGGTGTAGCCGGTCAGGATATTCAGGCCGATCGCCGCGATCGAATAGACGAGGAAGGGCAGCAGGATCGATTTTGACCAGTAGTCGTCGATGAAGAACGGCACGACCAGGACGGCAACCGCCAGCACGGCCCAGTAGCGATAGCGGTCGAACGCGATGGGAAAGGTCGCGTTGTCCGCCCGGTAGCTCGTCTTGAAGTCGCCGGCCTCGCGGTAGAGCATCAGACCCTCTCGATGATCCGCTCGCCGAACAGGCCCTGCGGGCGGAAGACCAGGAACAGCAGCGCCAGCATGTAGGCGAACCAGTTCTCGGTGGCGCCGCCGATCATCGGGCCGACCGTGTACTCGAAGAGCTTTTCGCCGACGCCGATGATCAGGCCGCCGACGATGGCGCCCGGGATCGAGGTGAAGCCGCCCAGCATCAGCACGGGCAGGGCTTTGAGCGCGATCAGGCTGAGCGAGAACTGCACGCCCGACTTCGCGCCCCACATGACGCCGGCGACCAGCGCGACGAAGCCCGCGATCGCCCAGACGATGACCCAGATGGCGCGGAGCGAGATGCCGACCGACAGCGCCGCCTGGTGGTCGTCGGCGACGGCGCGCAGCGCCCGGCCGATGCGCGTGTACTGGCTGAAGATCGTGAGGCCGATCACCAGCACGAGGGCGACCACCGTCGCCGTGACGTCGAGCCGGTCGATGTACATGCCGTAGCCGAAGTTCTCGAACGTCCAGGCGTCGAGCGACTCGACGATGCCCTGCTGGATGCCGATGTCGAGCGTCTTGATCTGCGAGGTCCACATCAGGTCGCCGAAGCCTTCCATGAAGAAGGCGAGCCCGATGGTGGCCATGAAGAGGATGATCGGCTCCTGGTTCACAAGGTGGCGCAGGATGTAGCGCTCGACGATGAAGGCGAAGGCGACCATCACGGCGACGGTCAGCAGGATCGCGACCACCGAGGGCAGCGTCCAGCCGAAATGGTCGAACTCGACCCCGAAGATCGCGCGGATCAGGTGCGAGAAGGGCACCTGGCCCGTCTGGAGGCCGACCAGCGTCATGGCGGCGAAGAGGGCCATGACGCCCTGGGCATAGTTGAAGACGCCGCTCGCCTTGAAGATCAGCACGAAGCCGAGCGCGACGAGGGAATAGAGCACGCCGGCCATCAGGCCGTTGAGGATGACCTCGAGGAGGATGAGGACGTCCGTCATGCGTTGCCCCTGAAGCATTCGACGCGCGAGGCCGACCCGACGCCGGCGCGGCGGTCATCCCCGCGCAAGCGGGGATCGCCTTCCGATGGCTTTGCGGCCCGGGAAGATTCCCGCTTTCGCGGGAATGACGGGGCATCGCGGTGAAGCTTCGGCGTCACTCATGCGCGACCCCCAGATAGGCGTCGATGACGTCCTGGTTGTTGCGGACCTCGCCGGGCGTGCCGTCGCCGATCTTGCGGCCGTAGTCGAGGACGACGACGCGGTCGGCCAGGTCCATGACCACGCCCATGTCGTGCTCGATCAGCGCGATCGTCGTGCCGAACTCGTCGTTGACGTCGAGGATGAAGCGGCACATGTCCTCCTTCTCCTCGACGTTCATGCCGGCCATCGGCTCGTCAAGCAGCAGCAGCTTGGGCTCGGCGGCGAGCGCGCGACCGAGCTCGACGCGTTTCTGCAGGCCGTAGGGCAGGGCGCCGACCGGTGTCTTGCGGATCGCCTGGATCTCGAGGAAGTCGATGATCTTTTCCACGAATGCGCGGTGCTCGATCTCCTCGCGCTCGGCCGGGCCCCACCAGAGCGCCTGCCACGCCATGTTCGCCCGCATCCGGGTCAGCCGCCCGGTCATGATGTTGTCGAGCGTCGTCATCCCCTTGAAGAGCGCGATGTTCTGGAAGGTGCGGGCGATGCCCTGCTTGGCGATGTGGTGGGGCTTCAGGCTGCCGCGCCGCTCGCCGCGGAACCAGATCTCGCCCTCCTGCGGATGATAGAAACCGTTGATGCAGTTCAGCATCGACGATTTTCCCGCGCCGTTCGGGCCGATGATGGCGCGGATCTCGCCCTCGCGGATATCGAAGCTGACGTCCTTGAGCGCCGTGACGCCGCCGAAGCGCAGCGTGATGTTGCGGACATCCATCATGACGCCGCCGATGCGGCGGGCCTGCAGCCCGTGCTGCTCCTCCTGGCGCGTGTAGTCGAGATCGGTTGCGGCAGCCTGGGCGACGGCGTGGCTCATGCGCTCCTCCTCAGGCGGCGCGCGCGGTCGGCGCGGGCGCCGCAGGGGCGCGCGCGAAGGTCTTGACGTCGCGGATCTCGAGCGTCGCCGAGATCATGCCCTTGCGGCCATCCTCGTAGGTGACCTCGGTCTCGGCATAGACGCTGGGCGAGCCGTCGTAGAGGGCATCGATCAGCGGCTTATAGCGCTCGGAAATCGTCGAGCGGCGCACCTTGCGGGTGCGGGTCAGCTCGCCATCATCGGCGTCGAGCTCCTTGTGCAGAACGAGGAAGCGGTGGATCTGGCAGCCGCCGAGCATCCGCGTCCTGCGCCAGCGAGGCGTTCACCTCCTCGACGTGGTTCTGGATCATCTCGTAGACGCGCGGATGTGCGGCGAGCTCCTGATAGGACGCGTAGGAGACGTTGTTGCGCTCGGCCCAGGAGCCGACGGCGCCGAGGTCGATGTTGACGAAGGCCGTGCAGAAATCGCGCCCGGCGCCGAAGACGACCGCCTCGAGGATGTTGGGATAGAACTTGAGCTTGTTCTCGACGTATTTCGGCGCGAACAGGCTGCCATCGGCCAGCTTGCCGACATCCTTGGCGCGGTCGATGATGCGCAGGTGCCCGGTGCCTTCCTCGATGAAGCCGGCGTCGCCGGTGTCGACCCAGCCCTGCGGGTCCTTGGCCTCGGCGGTCTTGGCCGGCTCCTTGTAGTACTCGCGGAAGACGCCGGGGCTGCGGTACCAGACGCGCCCATCGTCATCGATGCGGATCTCGACCCCCGGCGAGGGGACGCCGACGGTGTCGTCGCGCACCTGGCCGTCCGGCTGGGCGGTGATGAAGACCGACGCCTCGGTCTGGCCGTAGAGCTGCTTGAGATTGACGCCGATCGAGCGGTAGAAGCGGAAGATCTCCGGGCCGATCGCCTCGCCTGCGGTGTAGGCGAGGCGGATACGGCTCATGCCGAGCGTGTTGCGCAAGGGCCCGAAGATCAGCAGGTCGCCGAGCGCGTAGTTGAGGCGCGTGCCGAAGCCGACGGATTTGCCGTCGAGGATGTCGCCGCCGACTTTCCGGGAAAACCCGATATAGCGGTGGAAGAGCCGCCGCATCCAGCCCGGCGCATCCTCCATGCGGATCATCACCGTGGTTAGGAGATTCTCGTAGATCCTTGGCGGGGCGAAGAAATAGGTGGGACCGATCTCCTTGAGGTCGGCGAGCATCGTCTCGGGGCTTTCGGGGCACGAGACGCAGAAGCCCGCCCAGAATGCCTGGCCCACTGAGAAGATGAAGTCGCCGACCCAAGCCATTGGCAAATATGCCAGAATCTCGTCGGCCTCGGTCAGCTTGTCGAACTCGCAGGACGAGGCGGCGGCGAAGATGACATTGCCGTTCGTCAGCACCACGCCCTTCGGGTTCCCAGTCGTCCCCGAGGTGTAGAGGACGACGCAGATGTCCTCGCCCGTTGCCGCCGCGATCCGCCGGTCGAGCTCGGCGCCATGCCGGTCGGCTGCCTGCCGGCCGAGCGCCTGGACGTCCGTCATCGCGTGCAGCGCCGTGTGATCGTAGTTCCTCAGCCCGCGCGGGTCGCGGTAGACGATCTGGCGCAGCGAGGGCAGCCGGTCCTTGAGCGACAGGACCTTGTCGACCTGCTCCTGGTCCTCGGCGACGATGAAGGTGACCTCGGCGTGCCTGAGGACGAAGACCATCTCGTCGGCGACCGAGTCCTGGTAGATGGGCACAGGCACGGCTCCGACCATCTGGGCGGCAACCATCGACCAGTAGAGCGGCGGGCGGTTGGTGCCGATGATCGCCATGCGCTCGCCGGGCCCGAGGCCTAGCTCCATCAGCCCGAGCGCGAGCGCCCGCGTCTCGTCCTGCACCTCGGCCCAGGTCCAGGCCTGCCAGATGCCGTACATCTTCTCGCGGCTGGCGGGGCGGTCGGCGAAGCGCGTGGCGTTCAGCGCAAGCAGCTTGGGGAACGTGTCGCGGCCGGCGGCCACCCACCTGTTCTCGCCCAACGATTTACCCTCCCCTGACGCACGCGTCGTCCGCACGGGCCGCCGCGTCTCGGCGCTCGTTCCATGGCGCGCCAGCTTGTCCGCGATCAGAGCCTCACTAAGCGGGCGTTGCGCCGCGCGGTCAAGAAGGAACTGAACGAGCGTTCGATTCCCGTTCCCGGTCTGGCGCTGGCCCGCGCCCAGGCCTTCGCGCCAGTCTGCGCACCGGCCCGTGCGCCGGTCTGCGCGCCGGCCCGTGCGCCAGTCTGCGCGCTAGAGCGTTTCCGCCATGGCCGCGAGCGTGGGGAACCGGAAATCGACCTGCGGCCGCTCGTCGACGGCCAGCGTCGCGCCCCAGGCGCCGCCTTCGGCCAGGCGACGCCGGTCGATCCAGGCATTGGCGATGCCGAAGGCACGCGCCTGGACGTGGTCGTGGAAGAGGCTTTGCGCCGTGTGCAGCACGGCCGACTTCTCGAGTCCCAGATCCTGGCGCAAACGGTTGAGCATGTACTCGAAATTGCGCGGATCGGGCTTGTACGAGCCGATGTCCTCGGCGGTGTAGACGGCGTCGAACTCGACGCCGAGCTTGCGGCTCGAGGCGGCGAAGCCGTCGCGATGGACGTTCGAGAGGACCACCAGGCGGAAATGCCGCTTGAGGATCCGCAGCGCGTCGGCCGTGTCGGGAAAGGCCGGCCAGTGCGGGAGAGAGGCGCCGAAGGCGCGGTCGAGGTCAATGTTCGTGGTCAGCTCGAAACGCCGAGCGAAGGCGCCGTGCACATGCGTCAGCAGCCGCGAATAGAGCATCTCGGGCGTCGCCGCCTCCTGCGCCGACTGGATCTCGGCGAAGGCAAAGAGCGCCTCCTCGCGCCTCGGCCCGTCTGCGCCGTTCGCCATGAGGAGCGGCTGGAGCGCGTCCCAGATGCCGCTCTCCCAATCGATCAGCGTTCCATAGCAGTCGAAGGTGAGCACCTCGAAATCGGTCAGCGCGCCCGGCATGGCTGGTCCCCCGATATGAAAGAGCCCGCCCCAGGACGGGACGGGCTCGGGTCATGCCATGGACAAGGCCGGCGCGAAAGGCCGATCAGGCCTCGATCGTCGCCTTCTCGTCCGTCGACTTGATGGCGATCGTGCGGGGCTTCAGCGCCTCGGGCACCTCCCGGACCAGGTCGACGTGCAGCAGGCCATTGACCAGCTCGGCGCCGTGGACGCGGACGTGATCGGCGAGCTGGAAGCGGCGCTCGAAGCCGCGCTCGGCGATGCCGCGGTGCAGGTAGACGGGCTTCTGCGCACCCTCGACCTCGCGCTTGGTCGCGGTGATGGCGAGCTGCTGGTCCTTGACCTCGACGTTCAGGTCGCCTTCGGCAAAGCCGGCCACGGCCACCGTTATGCGGTAGGCGTTCTCGCCGGTCTTCTCGATGTTGTAGGGCGGATAGCTCGGCGCCGGCGCGTCGCCGGCCATCAGCTGGTCAAGCATGCCAGCGAGGCGGTCGAAGCCGACCGTCGAGCGATAGAGCGGGCTGAGATCGAAATTGCGCATCTTGATCCTCCGATGAGCGATGCATGCGATGTGGCCCCCTTTTCGGGCGGGCCTCTGGTCGCCGGAGCCGCTGGTCGGCCTCCGACGCGCTTGATTTGGGAACGCGCGCCCGGCCCGTCAAGATGGCGGACGGGCTTGCGCACCGGGATCAGGGAGCAGTTCCAGCAGCATAGGGACGGCGAGGTCGGCCCGCACGGCCACGGCCAGCGGTGCCGAGGCGTCCGCACCCTTGGCGGCGAGGACGCCGACGACACGCCACTGGCCGTCCACCTGCGCAAAGACCGGCGCGCCCGAGGCGCCATAGGTGACTGGACAGGCGAGAAGCAGGAGGCGCCCCGTCGCCGCCTCGTAGGGGCAGCCGTCCTGGAGCGTCGGCGCGTGCGCGCGGTCGCGCCGATAGCTGACCAGCGTCAGGGCCGCGCCGGGCGGGGGCGGCTCGCCGATCGCGAAGGGCGCGAGGTGCGCGGGCGCAAGCGGGGTCGCGAGCCTGATCAAGGCGATGTCGGTCCCCAGCCCCTCGCGCGACCGGTCGCCCGCGCGGTGGTCTGGATGCACCGCGACCGCGGCGGCACGGCTATGGCCCGCCATGTCGCCGCTGTACCAGCCGGCGACGAAGGTGACGTTGCCGACGGGCCAGCCCTCTCCGGTGCGCGGGTCGATCAGGCAGTGCGCCGCCGTCAGGACGACGTCCGGCGCGATCAGCGCGCCGGTGCAGAGGCTGCGGTCGCGCATGCCGGCGACATTCACCCGGCCGACCGCGCGCCAGGCCTGCGCCGCCTCGCGCGACAGCAGGGTCGACCGGCTGATTTCGGCCGGGACCGCGGGGCAGACCAGGAAAGCGGCGAGGAGGGCGACGAGGGTGGCAACGCGCCTAAGCCGCTGCAACGGCCGTCTCCGCCAGGGCGGGCGGCAGCGGGCCGCCTGTCGCCCAATCGAGCAGCTCGACCGTGTGGACCACCGGAACACCGGTGCCGGCGCCGATCTGCATCATGCAGCCGATGTTGCCCGCGGCGATCACCTGGGGCCGCGTCGCCTCGATCGTCGCCACCTTGCGGCGCTGAAGCTCGGCCGAGATCGCGGGCTGCAGCAGGTTGTAGGTGCCGGCCGAGCCGCAGCAGAGATGCGCATCGCGCGGCTCGACGATCTCGAAGCCCGCGGCCGTCAGCAGCTGCTTGGGCGCGCGCGTGACCTTCTGGCCGTGCTGCAGCGAGCAGGCGGCGTGATAGGCGACGCGCAGGCGCGGTGCCGAGGGATCCTCAAGGCCGATGCCGGCCATGAACTCGGTGACGTCCTTGGCGAGCGCCGACACGCGCGCGGCATCCTCGGCCAGCGACTCGCGCTCGAAGAGGTGGCCATAATCCTTGACCGTCGTGCCGCAGCCCGAGGTGTTGATGATGATGGCGTCGAGGCCCTCGCCATCCGCCTCGGCTGCCCAGGCGCGGATGTTGGCGGCCGCGAAGACATGCGCCTCGTCGGTCTTGCCCATGTGGTGGACCAGCGCGCCGCAGCAGCCGGCGCCGCGGGCGATCACGACGTCGCAGCCGTGCCGGGTCAGCAGCCGGATGGTCGCCGCGTTGATGTCAGCGTTCAATGCCCGCTGGGCGCAGCCCGTCATCAGCGCGACGCGGAACCTGCGCTCGCCTTGCGCGGGATGCACCTGCGGATCGTCGTGCCGGGCCGGGCCGGCGATCGGCGCGCGCGCCATCTCGAGCATGGCCCGCAGCCGCGCGGGAAAGGCGCGGCGGAAGGGCCGCGCGAGCTTGGCCCCTGCCAGCGCCACACGGAAGCGCCCCGGATAGGGCAGGATCAGCGCCAGCAGCCGGCGCAGCGCCCGGTCGGCAAGCGGGCGGCGATAGGTTCGTTCTATATGCGCGCGGGCGTGGTCGACCAGGTGCATGTAGTGCACGCCCGAGGGGCAGGTCGTCATGCAGGCGAGGCAGGAGAGGCAGCGGTCGAGATGCTTGACGGTCCGCTCGTCGGCCGGCCGGTCGTTCTCGAGCATTTCCTTGATGAGGTAAATGCGCCCGCGCGGTGAATCGAGCTCGTCGCCCAGCACCTGGTAGCTGGGGCAGGTGGCGGTGCAAAAGCCGCAATGGACGCAGGCGCGCAGGATCTGGTTGGCCCGGGCGAGGCCCGGGTCCTGCAGCTGCGCCTCGGTGAAGTTGGTCTGCATCAGGCTCTCATGCGGCCGGGGTTGAGGATGCCGGCGGGGTCGAACTTCCGTCGCAAGCCGGCAGAGATGCGGGCGAGCGGCACGGGCTCGGGCTCGAAGACTTCGACGCTCGCGCGGGTCGCGGCCGAAGCGCGCACCAGCGTCGCATGGCCGCCGAGCCGCCGCGTCTCGCCGCGGATCGCGGATGCGCCGGCATCGCCGGCCTCGTCGACCAGCAGCCACACCAGCCCGCCGCCCCAGTCGTAGAAGGCCCCGGTCAGCAGGGCGCGGCTGCGGATCGTCTCGACCAGCGACGGAGCGTCGGATGGCTTGACGGATGCACGCCAGACCGCGCCGGCGCGCCCGGCGAACGGCTCGACGTCGCGGACGCGGCGCCACAGCCCGGCCCCGTCCGGCGCGGTCTCGACGGTCGCCCGGAAGCAGGCAAGGCGGTCCTTCAGCTGCGCCGCCCGATAGGCGACCGAGCGCTCGAGCCCCTCGAGGCGGATCATCGTCAGCGGACCGTCCTCGCTCCGGCAGGTGCGCGGCCCCGGCGACGTCGAAGGGCGAGCCGAGCGCGTCCGACATGGCCTCGACGGCGGCCCGGTCGGCGAGCCCGCGCAGTATGATCGTGGCGCTCGCCTCCGGCGCAGGCAGGACCTTGAAGCCGATTTCCGTCAGTACCCCCAGCGTGCCGTGGCTGCCGGCCAGAAGCTTGACCAGGTCGAGCCCGGTCACGTTCTTCATCACGCGGCCGCCATTGGCGACCGCGCGCCCGCTGCCGTCGACGAAGCGGACGCCGATCATCGAGTCGCGGCAGGCGCCGCGCTGGATGCGGCGGGGACCGGAGGCGCCGGTCGCGACGGCGCCGCCGATCGTCGGCTCGCCTTCAGTGCCGAGCAGCGCGCGGTGATCCATCGGCTCGAAGGGCAGCATCTGCCCCTCGGCGGCGAGCGCGGCCTCGATCTCGGCCATGGGCGTGCCGGCACCGACGACCAGCGTCAGCGCGCCGGGCTCGTAGAGGCGGATGCCGGAAAGCCCGCGCGTCGAAAGCGTGCGCTCGGCCTGCACCGGGCGCCCAAGGCCGGCGCGTGTGGCGCCGCCCGCGATCTCCAGAGGGCTGCCCGCCGCCGCGGCGGCGGCGATCGCCTCGGAAAGCTCCGCCTCGTCGGCGGGCGCATCGGCGGCGAGCACGGCCGTCACGCGGCGCTCCGGCGAGCCTCGGAGGTGGCGAGCGGGAAGACCTTGGCGGGGTTCAGGAGCCAGCGCGGGTCGAAGACATCCTTGACGTCCATCTGCGCGGCGAGATCGGCCTCCTTGTACTGGTGGCCCATCAGGTCGCGCTTTTCCACGCCCACGCCGTGCTCGCCGGTCAGGCACCCGCCGACCTCGACGCACAGCCTCAGTATGTCGGCGCCCAGCGCCTCGGCGCGCGTCGAGCTCGCCCTTGTTGGCGTCGAAGACGATCAGGGGATGCATGTTGCCGTCGCCGGCGTGAAAGACATTGGCGACCTTGAGCCCGTACTGGCGCGAGAGCTCGGCCGTCCGGCGCAGCACCTCCGGCAGGGCCGAGGTCGGCACCGTGCCGTCGAGGCAGATATAGTCGCCGAGCTGGCCCATCGCGCCGAAGGCCGATTTGCGGCCGAGCCAGATGGCGGCGGCCTCGGCCTCGGACTGGGCCTCGCGCATCACCATCGGGTCGTGCCGGCTGGCGACCTCCTTGATGGCGGTCAGCTGCTCCTCGATCTCGGCCTCCGCGCCCTCGACCTCGACGATCAGCAGGGCCTCGACGTCCATGGGATAGCCGGCATGGGCGTGCGCCTCGGTGGCGTGGATGCAGGGGCGGTCCATGAACTCGATGGCGACGGGGATGACGCCCGAGCGGATGATGTCGGCGACGCAGGCGCCGGCCGTCTCGGAGCTGTCGAAGCCCATCAGCACGGGACGCGCGCCCTCGGGCTTCGCCAGGATGCGCAGCCACGCCTCGGTGACGATGCCGAGCTGGCCCTCCGAGCCGCAGATCAGGCCCGAGCAGGTCGTAGCCCGGCGCGTCGAGATGGGGCCCGCCGATCTGCACGATGTGGCCGTCCGCCGTGACCATGCGGACGCCGAGCAGGTTGTTGGTGGTCACGCCGTACTTCAGGCAATGCGCGCCGCCCGAGTTCATGGCGATGTTGCCGGCGATCGCGCAGGCGAGCTGGCTGGACGGGTCGGGCGCATAGAAGAAGCCGTCACCCTGCACGGCGCCGGTGACGGCCAGGTTTGTGATGCCGGTCTGCACATGGACGACGCGGTTGGCGTAGTCGACGTCGAGCACCCGGTTGAGGCGCGAGACACCCAGGAGCACGCTGTCGGCGGTCGGCAGCGAGCCGCCGGCCAGCGACGTGCCGGCCCCGCGGGGGACGATCGGCACGCCCTCCTCGGCGCAGACGCGGACCGCGTCGGCGATCTCCTCGGTCGTGCGGGGCAGCAGGACGGCCAGCGGCGGGCAGCGATAGGCGGTCAGCGCGTCGCACTCATAGGCGCGCACCTCCTCGGCCGTCGAGATCACGGCCTCGGGGCCGAGCAGCGCCTCGAGCCGGGCGACGATCTGCGCCTTGCGGGCGAGCACATGCGCGTCGGGAACGGGCATTTCCATCGGTGGGCTCCATCTGGAGTTCCTGGCCGCAATGTGCGCTCGCGGCCGCCGCCGCACAAGGCGCCCGGATGGCCTGGAAGCGGCCTGGGCTCGGGCCGGTGGGCAGGCGTGCGTGTCGCAGACCTTGCCACCGGGTTAATGCTCACAATGATATCTTTTGACATCAATGACTTGGGCGCGTGTGCACGCGTGCACACAGCGTGCCCTTCCAATGCGCCCCGTGTTCGGGTCAGGCGCTGGCTTCGGTCGTGCGTTCACTCAGACCAGCGCCGGCAGGGCCTGCGACCAGCGCCTGGAGCTCGGCCCGGGCCGAGGCGGCGCCCTTGGCGCGCGCCTGTTCGATGGCGGCGCGGACCTCGTCGAGGTCGGCATTGATGAGCGCGTGCTTGATGGGACCGATCGAGGCCGAGCGCATCGAGAGCTCACGGAAGCCGATCGCGGCGAGCGCCAGCGCATCCACGGTGCGGCCCGCCGACTCGCCGCAGAAGCATGCCGGCTTGCCCAGGCGGGTGCATCGGGTGACGATCTGGGCCAGGAAGTCGAGGAAGGAGAGGTTCAGCGTGTCATAACGCCGCCGGACGCGCTCGTTCTCGCGATCGGCGGCGTAGTAGAACTGCAGCAGGTCGTTGCCGCCGACGGAGACGAAGTCGGCCGCCTGGAACAGCCGGTCGGGCGCGTGCACGAGCGACGGGACCTCGAACATCAGGCCGATCTTCAGCGCGCGGGGCACGGGATGGCCGTGACGCTGCGAGGCGCGCCATCTCGGCCTCGACCATGCCCCGGGCCTCGAAGAACTCGGCCGCCTCGGCGATCATCGGGAACATGATCGACAACGGTCGCCCGGCCGCCGCCCGGATCAGCGCCTGGATCTGCATGCGGAAGAGGAACGGCCGGTCGAGCCCGACGCGGATCGCCCGCCAGCCGAGCGCCGGGTTCGGCTCGCGCGTCCGCCGCATATAGGGCAGCACCTTGTCCGAGCCGATGTCGAGCGTGCGGAAGATGATCTCGGCGCCGTCGGCCGCCTCCATGACCCGGGCGTAGAGCTCGGCCTGCGCGGTCCGGCCGGGCATCCGGTCGCGGATCATGAACTGGAGTTCGGTGCGATAGAGCCCGACGCCCTCGGCGCCCGACCGCGCGAGCGAGGGCAGGTCGGCGAGTATGCCGGCGTTCATCTTCAGCGTGATCGTCGCCCCGCAGCGCGTGGTCGCCGGGCGGCCGACGAGCGCGCGATGCGCCGCCCGCTCCTGCGCCGCATGGGCGATCCTGCCGCGGAAGTGCTCGAGGATGGCCGGGTCCGGGCGCAGGTGGACGTGCCCGGTCTCGCCGTCGACGACGATCTCGTCGCCGGGATTGGCGTCGCGCGTGATCCGGTCGGCCTGGACGATCATCGGAATGGCGAGCGCACGGGCGACGATGGCGCAATGCGAGGAGAGCGAGCCCTCCTCGAGCACGACGGCCGAGATGCGCGCGCGCGTGGTCCATCAGCGCGCCCGGGCCGAGGTTGCGGGCGACCAGCACCGCGCCCTGGGGGATCTCCTCGGGACGGCCGTCGCGCGGCTGCACCAGATAGCGCAGCAGGCGGTTGGCGATGTCGTCGAGGTCGTGCAGCCGCTCGCGCAGATAGGGGTCGCCGACCCGCTCCATGCGCGAGCGGATGTCGGACTGGACCTTTTCGACCGCGACCTCGGCCGAGAGACCCGATTCGATCGCCTCGTGCAGCCGGCGTGCCCACCCCTTGTCGTAGGCGACCATCCGGTAGGCCTCGAAGATGTCTTGCTCCTCGCCGCTGCGGCTGTCGGCGGAGCGCTCGGTCAGCCGGTCGGCGTCGCCGCGCAGCGCCGCCATCGCCTCGGCGAGGCGCTGACGCTCGGTGCCCGTGTCCTCGGCGATCGGGCGGAAGACGACCATGCGCGGCTCGTGCAGGTGCACGGGGCCGACGGCCGTGCCCTCGCTGGCGGCGGAGCCCTGGATGCGCACGGGCCCGCGCCGCCGGCCGGGGCCCGCCGCGACGCCGCCCGAGCCGAGGAAGGCGCCCGATTCCGCCATCTCGGCGATGACCATGGCGACGGTCTCGAGCGCCTCGATATCGTCTTCCTCATAGGTGCGGGCGGCCTCGTTCTGCACGACGAGGACGCCCATCACCTCGCCCAGGCGCTGGATGGGGACGCCGACGAAGGAGCGGTAGCGCTCCTCGCCGGTCTCGGGCAGATAGCGGAAGCCGGGCTCGTTCGGCGCGTCGTCGGTGGCCAGCGGCTCGGCGCGCTCGGCGATGCGGCCGACGAGGCCCTGGCCGACGCGCAGCCGCGCAGAGTGGACGGAGTCGGGCCGAAGGCCCTGCGTCGCACACAATTCGAGCGTGTGTTCGTCGCGCTTCAAGTAGATCGAGCAGACCTCGGCCACCATGTTCGAGGCGACAAGGGAGACGATCTTGTCCAGCCGCTGCTGACCGTCGCCAGCGCCGGCCATCACCGTCCGCAGCGTTCTCAGGAGCGCCCGCGAGCCTCCCTTGGTGGCGGGCATGGCCGCACTCCTTCCGCCCTCGTGCCGCGCCCCGGAATGGTAAGGGTGCGAGGCCCGTCCGTCACGCCTCGTCGAGCCCGAATGCCTTATGCAGCGCCTGGACGGCCAGTTCCATGTACCGCCGGTCGATCAGCACGCTGACCTTGATCTCCGAGGTCGTGATTACCTTGATGTTGATGCCTTCCGCGGCCAGCGCCGAGAACATCTTCTGTGCGACGCCGGCATGGCTGCGCATGCCGATGCCGACGATCGAAACCTTGGCCACGTCGTCGTCGACGACCATGTCGCGATAGCCGATCGCCCCGCGCGCGCCCTCGAGCGTTGCCTGCGCGAGGCCGATCTCGTCGGTCGCCAGGCTGAAGGTCATGTCGGTCATGCCGTCGCGTGCCGATGTTCTGGACGATCATGTCGACGTTGACGCCCGCTTCAGCAAGCGGCCCGAAGACCGAGGCGGCGACGCCCGGCCGGTCAGGCACCTTGAGCAGCGTGACCTTGGCCTCGTCGCGCGAATAGGCGATGCCGCTGACGACCTTCTGTTCCACGATTTCCTCCTCGCCGCAGACGAGCGTGCCGGGCGTATCTTCCAGACTGGACAGCACCTGCAGCCGCACCCTGTGCTGCATCGCGAGCTCGACCGAGCGCGTCTGAAGCACCTTGGCGCCGAGCGAGGCGAGCTCAAGCATCTCCTCGTACGAGATCTTGTCGATCTTCCGCGCGCGCCGCTCGATCCGCGGGTCCGTGGTGTAGACGCCGTCCACGTCGGTGTAGATGTCGCAGCGCTCGGCCTTGAGCGCCGCGGCGAGGGCCACGGCCGAGGTGTCCGAGCCGCCGCGGCCGAGCGTCGAGATGCGCCCGTCGGGGCCGAGCCCCTGGAAGCCCGAGACGACGGCGTGCAGGCCTTCGGCGAACTTCTTGTCGAGATTGGCCGTGTCGATCTGAAGGATACGCGCGGCGCCGTGCGCGCCCGAGGTGCGGATCGGCACCTGCCATCCCTGCCAGGACCGCGCCGGAACGCCCATTTGCTGCAGGGCGAGCGCCATCAGGCCCGAGTTCACCTGCTCGCCGCTGGCGACGACGGAGTCGTATTCGCGGGCGTCGTAGAGACCCCGACCGTTCGACCCCGCTGGCGAGGCCGCCTCGCGCACCCAGGCGACGAGCTGGTTGGTGGTGCCGGCCATCGCCGAGACGACAACGGCGACGTCGTAGCCGCGCTCGACCTCGCGCTTGACCTTGGCCGCCGCATTGCGGATGCGCTCGAGGTCGGCGAGCGAGGTCCCGCCGAATTTCATGACCAGGCGCGGCATGCGCTCCCCTCCGAGGCGCGTGACCTGGCGCCCGCGCTCGATGGCGCGCCTCATATCGTTCCGGTTGCGCGCCCGCAAGGGAAGCAATGACCGGACGCGCCGGCCTGGCGCTCAGCCCTCCATGATGCCGGCGACGGTGTAGCCGCCATCGGCGGCATAGACATGTCCGGTGACGAAGCTCGCCTCGTCCGAGGCGAGGAAGGCGGCGACGGCGGCGATCTCCTCCGGCCGGCCCCACCGGGCGAGCGGCATGCGCGCCTTGACGCTCGGCCAGGGCTCCGCCGGCTGTTCGTCGCGCGTCCGCGTCGGCCCCGGCGCCACCGCGTTGACGCAGATGCCGTGCTCGGCCAGCTCGATCGCCATCGTCTGCGTCAGATTGACGACGCCGGCCTTGGAGGCGCCGTAGGCGGCCCGGCCCCGCCCGCCGAAGATGCCGGAGTTGGAGGCGACGTTGACGATACGCCCGCCGCGCCCCAGCGCGACCATCCGCCGGGCGGCGCACTGGCCGCACAGGAAGGTGCCGTAGAGATTGGTTCCGAGCACATGGTGCCAGAAGCCGTCCGTCATCTCGAGGAACGGCATTCGGTCCATTATCCCGGCATTGGCGACCAGTATGTCGAGCCCGTCCCGCGCGTTCGCCACCTGATCGACCAGGCACTCGACCGACGCGCGGTCCGCAACGTCGACGGCCGCGGCCACCGCGCGGGCGCCGTCTGGGTCGACGGCGCGAACGGCCGCCTCGGCGGCCGCCCGGTCGAGGTCGGCGAAGGTCACATGCGCGCCATCGGCGTGCAGCCGCGCGGCGATGGCGCGACCGATGCCGCGCCCTGCGCCGGTGACGACTGCCACCTTTCCGGCCAGCTTACCTGCCATGCATCACGGCCCCTCGGCTGCTCTGTGGTCGCGTCGACTATCTCACCTTGTACACAGCCGCGCTGCGGTTCGAGGTGTGCGGCCGTATATGCGGCCAGCGGCCACGCTCGACCGCCGCCTTCCAGGCGTCGGACGTCAGGACATCGGGCGAGTCGATCTCGTAGACCGCGGAGTAGACCGGGCGGGGCGCCGGCATTTCCTTGACCTCGCCGCCCAGGAACATGGAGAAGGCCTCGCCCTTCATGCGCCTGGCCGCGCGGACGCCCGGCACTTCCAGCAGATAAGGCACGTGCTCGGTGTCGTAGATCTCGTTGAACTCGTCCTCGTGGCCGCGTTCGACATCCATCGAGACGATCAGGACGTAAGGCGCTTCGATCGGCATGCTGGGCTCCCGCTGGTGTTTCGCCCATAGCGGCGCAATCTCCCGCGGGCGTCAAGGTCCGCGCGGCATCAGCACCCAATAGTCGAGATCGAGGATCACGCCCTCGGCATGCTTGCCATCAGGGCCGCGCAGCCGAAAGTCGCTGGCCGGGCAGTTCTTGACGGCGACGGTGCGCAGGCGCAGCGCGCCGACGGAAGCGGTGGACGTCTCGGCCTTCGCGAGCACTTCGGACCAGGCGTGCACGGTGTCGCCCGATTGCGCCGGGGCGGCGTGGGTACCGGCGTTGATCGCAGCGATCGCCTGCGCGTTGCCGAGCCCGTTGAAGCTGAGCGCGCGGGCATGGCTGATGATGTGACCGCCATAGATCAGCCGGCCCTCGGGCCGCGCCATGGTCGAGAAGTGGACGCGCGCCGTATTCTGCCACAAGCGGGTCGCCATCATGTGCTCGGCGTCCTCGAGCGTCACGCCGTCGAGATGATCGATGCGCTCGCCCTCGGCATAGTCGTCCCAGATGTCCTGACTGCCGGACACGCCCCGGTCGCAGCGCGAGAAATCGAGGCCGGCAGGCACGACCAGTGCGGCCGGCGAGACCGCCTCGGCAAGTTCCGGGACGACCGGCTCGGGTGCGGCACCTTCGGGCGTGCGCCGGTTGACCATCACCCAGCGGACATAGTCGAGCACGGCCTCGCCGCGCTGGTTCTGCCCGCGGGTGCGAACCCAGACGACGCCGGCGCGTCCGTTCGAAGTCTGGCGCAGCCCGATCACCTCCGAGGTGGCCGTCAGCGTGTCGCCGGGATAGCAGGGCGCCAGCAGGCGCGCCTCGGCATAGCCGAGATTGGCCACCGCGTTCAGCGAGATGTCCGGCACCGTCTTGCCGAAGACCGTGTGGAAGACGATGAGTTCGTCCAGGGGGGCGCGCGGCAGGCCGCAGGCGCGGGCAAACTCGTCCGACGAGGTCAGCGCGAAGCGCGGGCCGTAAAGCGCCATGTAGAGCGTCCGGTCGCCCTCGGTCAGCGTCCTCGGCGTCGCGTGGCGCAGCACCTGGCCGACAGAAAAATCCTCGAAGAAGTTGCCGGACCAGCTTTTCGTCATTTGGCTCTCTCGCCCTCGGATTGGCGGCTGCCCGGTGGCACAGGCAAGCCCGGATCGCAACGCGGCATAACTGCTCGGCATGAACAAGGTCCTGCGCGCGCCCGATGGCCGCGCGCCATTGCACGCGCGCGGCACCGCGGGCAATGCTGGTGCCAGCCGATCGAGGAGCCGCGCATGACCCAGCCGCCGAGCCTGACCGTCGGGATCGAGGAGGAATACCTGATCGTCGACCGCGCGACGCGCGACCTGGTGAACCAGCCCGACCCAAAATTTCTCGAGCGCTGCTCCGAGCTGACGAGCGAGCGCTCGACGCCCGAGTTCCTGCAGTGCCAGGTCGAGGTCGGCACCCGGCCGCACGCGACCGTGGCCGAGGCGCGCGAGGATCTGGGCCAGCTGCGCCGGGCGGTGGCTGACGCGGCGGCCGAGTTCGGCTATGCGCCGATCGCCGCCTCGACGCATCCCTTCGCGGATTGGCGGCGGCAGACGCACACGCCGAAACCCCGCTATGACGAGCTGTCCGTCGACCTAGGCCACGCCGTCCGCCGTCTGCTGATCTGCGGCTGTCATGTGCACGTCGCGATCGAGGACGAGGACCTGCGCATCGACCTGATGAACCAGGCGGCCTATTTCCTGCCGCACATGCTCGCGCTGAGCTGCTCCTCCCCCTTTTGGGAAGGCGAGGACACCGGGCTTGCCTCCTATCGGCTGACGGTCTTCGACGCGCTGCCGCGCACCGGGCTGCCGGACCAGATGAGCTCGTTCGGCGAGTTCCGGCGGCTGGTCGACGCGCTGACCGGTGCCGGCTGCATCCAGGACGCGACCAAGATCTGGTGGGACATCCGGCCCTCGGCCAAGTTCCCGACGCTGGAGCAGCGCGTCACCGATGTCTGCGCGACGATCGACGACGCGGCGACGATCGCGGCGATGTTCCAGGCGGTGCTGGGCTTCCTCTGGCGGCTGCGCACGCAGAACCAGCGCTGGCGGCTCTATCCCTCGACGCTGATCCGCGAGAACCGCTGGCGGGCGCAGCGCTACGGCGCGGCGGGTCTCTTGGTCGACCACGGCAAGGGCCAGCAGGTGCCGCTGGCGGACCTGATCGACGAGCTCATCGAGCTGGTCGGGCCCGACGCCGAGCGGCTGGGCTCGACCGCCCAGCTCGCGCATGCCCGCGAGATGGCGAGGGGGCACACCTCGGCCGAGCGCCAGCGCGCCGCTTATCGCCAGGCGATGGAGCAGGGCGCCGATGCTCTGGAGGCGTGCCGGCAGGTCGTCGACATGCTGATCGCTGAGTATGCTAGATCCTAAATCCTGTGAAAACCAAATCTATCCATGATGAATGATGAGGGAATTCATGTACGACATCAGCAGCATCTGGATCGCAGGTGCGCTGTTTGTCAGCATGATCGTGGTCATCGAATTCGGAGTGCGGCTCGGTCTTGGTCGGCAGGCGTTGCAGACGGAGGCGTCGAGGGGGCAAATTGTTGCCGTCCAGGCCTCGTTCCTCGGTGTCCTCGCGCTGCTGCTCGGCTTCACGTTCTCGCTGTCGCTCTCTCGTTTTGACGGCCGGAGCCAGGCGGTCGTCGACGAGGCCAACGCGATCGGCACCGCGTATCTTCGGACCGATCTGCTGACTACGCCTCACCGGGATCGGGCCAAGGAGCTGCTCCGAGCCTATGTCGACTCGCGGGTCCGATCGAGCGCGATCTCGCTCGCTCGCGAAGCCGATCGGGCGGCAATGATCGCTGAAGCCGAGCGCCTTCAGTCCGCGATCTGGAACGTCGCGGTCGAGGCGGCGGCGGCCAAGCCCGATGCCGTCACATTCGGATTCGTTTCGGCGGTCAACGACATGATCGATTCCCTCGGCCGGCGAGACGCGGCTCTCAACCGCCATGTGCCGGAGGCCGTCCTGCAGATCCTCTACGGCACTTTCCTGCTGGCCGGGCTGATCATTGGGTATGCCTCCGGCATCGCCGGGCACAGGCCGTCCTTTGTCACCTATGTGCTCGTGCTGCTTGTCGTCGTGCTGGTCTTCATCATCATCGACCTCGACCGGCCGCGGCGCGGGATGATCCAGGTAAGCCATGCGAGCTTGATCGAGCTGCAATCAGGCGTCCAGGCGCCAGGCGGATAGGGCCGGTTCGCGGGCCTTGCTGGGGGAAGCGGTCCGCGCGCCGCGCGCGCGCCCGATCCCTCTGACGCTGGTCGGCCGCTCGGCCGCGGCGTGCGCGCTCTCAGCTATCGGGCAAGGGCCCTGGCGGCCTCCTCGCTCTCGGCGAGGACGAGGGGGCCCTTCCAGCGTGCGGGGTTGCCGGAGCGCCCGAAGCCTGAAAACGGCGCCCAGCCCTCGTCGCGCGGCTCCAGGACGGTTCCCCCTACCGCCAGCACCAGCGCCATCCCGCCGGCGACGTCCCAGACCTGCGGGCGGCCGAAGCGGGCCGCGGCCATCAGCCCGGCGGCGACGAAGGCGCACTCGATGGCGGCCGAGCCGGTCCAGCGCGCTTCAAAGGGCCCGGCAGCGGTCATGTCGCCCGGCACGCCGGCAATTCGCCGGCGCAGGCCCTGGACGGCTGCGCGCGCGGCAGGCCGGCCGTCGAGCGAGAGCGGGCCGCCCAGGCGCGCATGGTAGACGCCGGGGCCAAGGAGATGGGTCGACGAGCACCAGACCGCACCCGCGACCGGCCAGCCGCGATGCAGGAGGCCGATCGAGGCGGCGTAGAGCGGGAACCCGTTGACGAAGTTCGCCGTGCCGTCGATCGGATCCACCGCCCATAGAAAATCGCTGTCGGTCCGTTCGCTCTCAATCTCCTCGCCGACAACGTCGTGGTCAGGGAACTGGTCGGCAAGGCGGGCGCGGATCAGCGCCTCGACGTCGTGGTCGACATCAGTGACGGGGTCCCGCCACCGCCCGTCCGTGGTGTCGGGGCGCTCCTTGTAGCGAACGGCCAGCGCCTGGCTGCGCGCGGCGACGATCTGGGCGCCGGCAAGCCCGGCGATCTCGGCTGCCAGCGCCTCGCACTCGGCCAAGCCGGCAGGGTCGATGGCGGGCGGCGTTCGCGGCAATGCGGTCTCCTCCACGGGCCCTGAACTCGCCGCGGGGCGCGTCAGTGCCGGAATTCGGGAGGAGGGCCGGGCAGGGGGCGGAACACCGGCTCCTCCCGGAAGATGACGATGTCGCCGCCTTCCTCGTCATTGTCGAACTGCATGCGCGCGATGCGGAGCTTTGGCTCGGCATCCGCATAGTCGGGGCGCCAGGCGCGATCGGTGAGAAAGCAGCGCGCGGTCGCGCCCGTCATGTCGTCGCGAAAGGGCGCCTCGGGCAGCCCGTCGAAGCCCTGGTGGATGCGGTCGCCGGCGAGGTAGAGGACGGCGGCGCCGGGCACCAGGTCGTTGAGCAGGAGCGTGCGGCCCGTCGGTCCCTGCGCCGTCCGCACGCCGCAGAATGCGACGCGGCCCTGCCGCTCGAAGGTGCGCAGCAGGATGATCACCGAGGCGCCGTCGTCGAACTGGCCGCCGCCGGCCGAGTAGGCGTCCGTCACGGCCTCGGTGCCGATCGGCTGGGGAATGGTGGCGCAGGCGGAGAGCAGGAACAGACCCGCGGCGAGCCATGCCAAGCCCAATCGGCAGAACGGATGACGGCGAATGGCGTCTCCCCCGAAGATCATGCTCGACGCAGGCCATCCTATCCGCTCGGCCGCCGGTCTCAAAGCCGCATGCATCCGAAGCGGTCCAGGCTCGGGGGCCGCGACCGGGCCGGGGTCATCCCCGGCCCGTCTTGTCCGCTGCTACTCGATGATCTTCGAGACGACGCCGGCGCCGACCGTGCGGCCGCCCTCGCGGATGGCGAAGCGCAGCTTCTCCTCCATGGCGATCGGCTGGATCAGGTTGACGACGAAGCTGATGTTGTCGCCAGGCATGACCATCTCGGTGCCCGAGGGCAGCTCGACCGTGCCGGTCACGTCCGTCGTCCGGAAGTAGAACTGCGGCCGGTAGTTCGAGAAGAACGGCGTGTGCCGGCCGCCCTCTTCCTTCGTGAGAATGTAGGCCTCGGCCTCGAACTTGGTGTGCGGCGTGACCGAGCCCGGCTTGCACAGCACCTGGCCGCGCTCGACGTCCTCGCGGCCGATGCCGCGCAGCAGCGCGCCGATGTTGTCGCCGGCCTCGCCCCGGTCGAGCAGCTTGCGGAACATCTCGACGCCCGTGCAGGTGGTCTTCTTGGTGTCGCGGATGCCGACGATCTCGACCTCCTCGCCGACCGTGATGACGCCGCGCTCGACGCGGCCCGTCACCACCGTGCCGCGGCCGGAAATCGAGAACACGTCCTCGATCGGCATCAGGAACGGCTGGTCGATCGGCCGGTCGGGGGTCGGGATGTACTCGTCGACCGCCTTGATCAGCTCGCGGATCGAGTTCTCGCCGATCTCGGGGTCGCGGCCCTCGAGCGCGGCCAGCGCCGAGCCCTTGATGATCGGGATGTCGTCGCCAGGGAACTCGTAGCTCGACAGGAGCTCGCGCACCTCCATCTCGACGAGCTCGAGCAGCTCCTCGTCATCGACCTGGTCGACCTTGTTGAGGTAGACGACCAGCGACGGCACGCCGACCTGGCGCGCCAAGAGGATGTGCTCGCGCGTCTGCGGCATCGGCCCGTCGGCCGCCGAGCAGACCAGGATCGCGCCGTCCATCTGCGCCGCGCCCGTGATCATGTTCTTCACATAGTCGGCATGGCCCGGGCAGTCGACATGCGCATAGTGCCGGTTCGGACTCTCGTATTCGACATGCGCCGTCGAGATCGTGATGCCGCGCGCCTTCTCCTCCGGCGCCGCGTCGATCTGGTCGTACGCCTTGAACTCGCCGAAATACTTGGTGATCGCCGCCGTCAGCGTCGTCTTGCCATGGTCGACATGGCCGATCGTGCCCACATTCACGTGCGGCTTGTTCCGCTCGAACTTCGCTTTGCCCATCGCTGCTCACCTTGGTCCGGACCGCTGCCGGATCGCCCCGGCGCGCGCCGGATAGGACAGATCGCGCACCCGCGCAAGCATCGGAGGCAACCGAAGGGCTGGAGCGGGCAGCGGGAATCGAACCCGCACGACCAGCTTGGAAGGCTGGGGCGCTACCATTACACCATGCCCGCGCGCCGTTGCGGAGGTAAATGCGGGGTTCGCGAAGGTCAAGCGCCATGGCTGAACAACGCATAATAGGGACGCCTTCCGCCCGCCAGGTCAGACCGTACCGACAGTTCGAATGCCGCTTGCTCTGCCACACGCCTTCCCGAAAAGTTTCCCCGCGACCGCTGACGGCGGGAAATCCCCGTTGTTTCCAAACGTTATAGCCGTTGGGCTGTTGACCGCGGTCTTGCTCGCAAGGCGGAAACAGCGATCTCTCAGCCGTAATTCTCCGGACCTGTTGACCTGGCCACTTCGGTACCGGATATGTAACCCCTTGATAACTGCAAAATTTTCCGCGACGAGGCTGTTAGGTTTTCCATGGTATCTCGGGGCGCGCTTAACGCTGGGGTAAGAAGTACGTCATCTCGCTATTATTAACCGGCACCGCTCCCTCGCGGCTGGCTGGCGAGAGCCAGCACAAACGCAGCCAAGCCGCCATAACCAAACTTAGCCTGCTTTGGCCCGGCCCTTTACGAGGGTTGCCACGAAATAGTCCCTTCGAATAGACAATTCCCGATCTGCAGAGGGAGTTGCTCGTGGCGGATCGAGGCAGAGATACCGTGGCCGTGGTCTCCGCCGTGAAGGAGTGCAACCGCTCGGGCACGAGCCTACTGAAGGCTCTGCGCGACGCAGGCATCGCCAGAGATTGCGCTTATGATCTCCTCAAATCCGCCGTCTTTGAGGAGGAGCTTGATAAACCCGAAGTCTTTTTCTCGTACGGCGAGGACGCGAACGAATTCGAAGCCGCGCTTCAAGCTGTTTACAGGGAGCTCGGCGCGCCATGGCTGTCAAGAAGCGAGGCCGTCGAGGTCGCCGCCAAAAATTTTTTGTCGCCGGTCCATACTGCGTCCGATTTTGCGTTCTTACTTCGCGGTCGAGACTGTTGTGCTGAGATGCAACGTCTTAGATTCTGATAGAAAGACATCTTTGGGCCGGGACCTTCGGCGTCCTTCGGGTTCACGGGCCGTCTTGGATTGCAACGGTAGACAAAAACAAGAGACGGAGTTGGACTCAGCTGAGGGAAGATTTTCCTTCGAAGTGCCTATCTACGAATTCTCAAGCCTGAGTGATTTAAGGGAGATAATTATGTCAGCTGACACCTAGAATATCTTCATGAACCATCTTCCGCAACGATATTGCGATCGCAAGGTCATGAAGCGCGCCTTCAACGAAACCATCATACCATGCCGCAACAAACTGTTTCACCTTACTCGCGGGTATTCGTTGACCTATACGGAATGTACGGCGACATGGCACGCTCCTGTTAAGGCGACACCCAGATTTACGAGGCGTCGCCTCCGGCTGAGGACCTTGCCGGCGCATTGTGCGCTGGGGGAGAGGGATGGGCCGGCTCGATGCGGAGGCGCGCATGGCGATCAAGGTATTGTCGGCCCGGGGATCCACCCAGAGCGCGATCTCGCGGCTTCTGGGCGTGACGGAAGGCGCGGTGCGTTACCATGCCCGGCGGATGGCGGCGGGGGCCGTCGACCGCCGGGCGCAGCAGCAGCCGAAGGCGGCGACGTTCGCGATTGCGATCGAGCATTGGCGTGCGCAGCAGGATGGCGGCGGTGTCAACCTGGCGGCGCTGCACGACTGGCTGCGGCGGGAGCATGGCTATAACGGCAGCCTGCGCACGGTGCAGCGGTATTGGCGGCGCAGCTATCCGGCGCCGGCCGTCCGGGCGCGGCGCCGGGTCGAGACGCCGCCCGGGGCGCAGGCGCTTCCGCGACCTGGCCGAGCTGCAGGCCTGGACCGACGCACGGCTGTGGCGCGGGCGGCGGAGCGGCGCTGCCCGGCGACCGGCACCACGGTCGCGGAGGCCTGGACCGAGGAGCGCCGCCTGCTGACGCCGCTGCCCGAGACCGTGCCCGAGACCGTGCCCGAGCCGTTCGACCTCGTTGCGCGCCCGGCGGGTCGGCCGCGACGGGCTCGTCGCCTTCGAGGGCCGGCAATACAGCGTGCCCTTCGGCCTCATCGGCGAGACGGTCGAGGTCCGCGGCGTGGCCGGGGCGGTACAGGTCCTGAAGAACTGCGAGGTCGTCGCCAGCCATCCGCGCGGCACCGCGCGCCGGCTGCTCATCGACCAGCGCCACTATGACGGGCCGAGCACCGAGCGGGTGATCGCGCCGCCGCCGCTCGGCCGGATGGGCGCACGGCTCCAGGACCTCGCCGCTATGCCGGTGGCGCAGCGCTCGATCGATCTCTACGCCGCGCTGGCGGAGGTGGCACGATGACTGCGCCGAAGCCGCGGCTCGATGTCGACGCCACGCGCGAGCGGCTGCGCAGCCTCGGCTGGGGCTATGCCGCCGAGCGGCTCGGCGATCTTCTCGGCGAGGCGGTCCGCGCCGAGATCGCGCCGCACGCCTTTCTCGAGCAGCTGCTCGCCGCCGAGCTCTCCGGCCGCGAGGAGCGACGCGTCAAGACCTCGCTCAAGGTGTCGAACCTGCCGCTCGGCCAGACGCTGGAGAACTTCGACTTCGCCTTCCAGCCCGCGATCGAGCGCTCGCGCATCGACACGCTCGCCACCTGCGCCTGGGTGCGCGACGCCGAGACGGTCCTGCTGCAGGGCCCGCCTGATCGGGTCTCATGATGCACACCTGTCTACGTCATTGAAGATCCAGCACGTTTTGTGCGGGATCGGCTGTTCGCGGGGCGGCCGGACGGCAGCATGACCGGGTTGAGAGCCGCGATCTGCGCTTCGGGGATGGCCCAAGGGGCGCCCTTGCAGACCTGCTTGGCGGTGATCGCGCCATCGCCGATCAGGCGGAGCACGCTCATCTTGCTGACGCCGAGCCGTCGGGAAGCCTCCTCCAGCGACAGCTCGCCCCGATCAGCCATCTCTCCGGGCCGATATGCAGGCACACGATGGTGGCTCCGGAAGCTCCGGACCCGCGCCTCGGTCCATGGATTGCCGCGGCCGGTGCGCTTGCCGAGCCGGTTCAGCGTCGCCGCGATGGCCCCATCCTGCTGCTGGCGCGCCAGCGCGCGGATCAGATCCTGGACCTCGGCGTCGCTGCTGTAGCGGTGCTCGCCCGTGCGGTTGCGCGGCACGCTGAGCCGGGTGTGGTCTCCCCCGCGCCAGTGCAGCAGCAGCTCGATCCGTTCCTCCGCCAAGGTGACGACGATCTCCTCGAGAACGGAGCGCAGGATGCGCTTCCGGGTCTCGGCGCTCGCGCCGGGATGGTACCACGCCGCCTCGAGGTCCGCGCCGAGCGCCAGCAGCCGCTCCCGCTCCCCCGCGGAGAGGGACGGCAAGTCCGCGCCGATGGCGGCGAGCCGCTCCTCCTGGTCCTGGACCTCTGCGAGCCGGTCGTTCCAGCGCCGCTCGAGTTCGCCGGCGACGAGACGGTTCGCCGGGTCGACCGCATCGTACTGCCGGCGCGCCAGGTCCGCCTCGTAGCGCGCCTGCTCCAGCGCGAGTTCCCCCTGCCGACGCGTCTCGGCGGTCTCGGCGTCGCGCGTGGCGACCGCCACAAGAGCGGCCTCGACGCCGAGCGGCTCGAGGAGCCGCAGAACCTCGGCCGAGACCGCCGCGTCGACGCGCATGCCGCCGAAGGCGATGCAGGTCTGCGTCCCGTGATTGATGTGCGCGCCGCGGCAGGAATAGCGCACGCAGAAGCCGTCGGTTCCGCTGTAGGAGACGTGCAGCCGGCGGCCGCAATGGCCGCAGCGCAGAAGTCCCGCGAGCAGCGCGTCGCCCCGGCGGACCGCGCCGCGCGCCATCAGGCCCCGGCAGTTGGCGTTGTCGGCGATCAGGCGCTGGTTCCTTTCGAATTCCGCCCAGGAAACGTATCCCTCGTGGTGATCGACGATCAACACGTCCCATTCCTCGCGCTCGCGGCGATGGCCGCGGCTGACGCGCTTGCGGCCGTTCTCGACGGTCACGCGGCTCGCGGTCCGGCCGAAGGCATAGGCCCCGCCATAGACCGGGTTGGTCAACAGCCCGCGCACGCTGTTGTAGACCGGCAGCTTCCAGACGATCCGCCGAAGCTCGCCCTCGGTCTCGACCGACGGCAGCAGCACCTCCTCCTGGCGCAGCCAGAGATGCACCTGCCGGATGCTCCCGAACTCGGCGAACTTGCGGAACACGAGGCCGATCGCCGCCTGCACGCGCAGATCCGGATCCTTGGCGATCCGGTTGCGCCCGACCTTCACGTATCCGACGGCGACGCTGAGGAAGAGCTCACCGCGGCGCGCCTTCTGGCGCAGCGCCTCGAGCGAGCGCTGCCGCAGCATCGACAGCTCCATCTCGCTCATCGTGCCCTTCATGCCGAGCAGCAGCCGATCGTTCGGCAGACGAGGGTCGTACAGGCCGTCCTCGTCGCCGAGCAGGCAGCCCACGAGCCCGCAGAACTCGAGCAGCGTGTGCCAGTCGCGCCCGTTGCGCGCCAGCCGGGACGCCTCGACCGCGAGCACGATTCCGACGCGCCCCTCGCAGATCGCCCGCAGAAGCCGCTCGAAGCCCGGGCGCGCGACGCCGCCGCCCGACCGGCCGAGATCGTCGTCGATCACCACCGGCTCGGCCCAGCCGAGCTGACGCGCACGGTCGGCGAGACCGTATTGCCGCCGCCGGCTCTCGTGATTGTGCAGCAGCTGGTCCTGCGTCGACTGCCGCACGTAGACGAAGGCCTGCCGGCCGAGGTGGTCAGGCGCGATCTTGCTCATTGCGCCCTCCCGTCGTCGCGGCGCCATCGGCCGGCGCCCTGGTCTCCGTCTCCACCGCCTCGAGCAGGAGCGTCGCCAGCAGCGGCACCGCCGCCGCCCGCGCCGCCATCGGCAACGCCGGCCCCGGCTCTAACAGCGCCAGAAGCTCTCCTTGTCGCAGCAGTCGCACTCGCGCCATCCCGCCCTCCTCCATCGATCTCGGAGAGCGACGATAGGATCGCGTCGAGCGCGAGACGAAGGTCGCGCAATCCGTCAACGGACAGACGCGGAGATTCCCGAACCGCCATCGCCGCCGCCGCCGGCGCGCACATCCAGATCGGGATCTGCGCCAATGTGCCGTCCGGCTGGCGCACCACGAACATCCCGATGCTGCGGAAACGATGACGCCGAACCACCTCGGCGCGTTCGCCGCTGCGCGGGTGAAACGGATAGTGGATCGTCGCTTCGCCCTGATATCGGGCAGTATGCGACGGGTTCACCCGGCGGCGGCAAGTCGCATCTGTGCATCGCCCTCGGCGTGAAGGCGGTGCAGCTCGGCTTCTCGGTGCAGTACTTCCGCTTCGACGAGCTAATGACCGCGCTCCGCGCCGATGCCGAGATGCCGCCGGCGCGGCAGAGAAACCGTTTGGAAAGGGATTCCCATCGGGCGCTCGGCGTGATTCACCCTGCTCATGTGGACAGCGAAGACACGGGGCCGGATGGCCGAGATCGAGCGGAAGACGAAACGTTACCCGACCGATCTGACCGATGAGGAGTGGGCGCGGGTCGAGCCCTTCCTGCCGAAGCCGTCGACCACCGGTCGACGGCGCGAGGTGGACCTGCGCGAGGTCATGAACGCCATTCGATATGTCGCCCGCACGGGCTGCGGCTGGCGCATGCTGCCCAAGGACTTCCCCGCCTGGCAGACAGTTTACTGGTGGTTCCGCCGCTTCGTGCGGCTGATGCTGTTCCGCACGATCCACAGCATCGCCGTCATGATCGACCGCGAACGCTCGGGCCGGGAGGCAAGCCCGAGCGCCGGCGTGCTCGACAGCCAGACCGTGAAGGCCCCGGCATCGGGTGCTGAAAGGGGGTACGACGGCGCGAAGAAGACCGTTGGGCGCAAGCGCCATATCGCCGTCGACACCGATGGCCGGCTGCTGATGGTCAATCTCACCACCGCGGAAATCTCCGACAGCGCCGGCGCACAGCAGATCCTGAAGGCGCTGCGCCAGCGCTGGCCATGGCTCACACACCTCTTCGCCGACAGCGCCTATGATCGCGGCATGCTGACGGACAAGGCCGCCTTCCTCGACTTCACCGTCGAGGTGATCCGGCGCATCGATAAGCAGCCCGGCTTCAACGTCTTGCCCCGACGCTGGGTCGTCGAGAGAACCTTCGCCTGGCTCACCCGCTGGCGCCGCCTCGTGCGCGATTACGAGGCGCGCATCGACGTCTCCGAAGCCATGAGCCACGTCGCCCTCGGCAGCATCCTCCTACGCCGTATCAGCCACTGAACCGCCGTTCTCAAACGGACTTCGATGCGCCGCAAGTACATGTCGACCGCCCTCCTGCTCATCGACGAGCTCGGCTTCGAGCCGATGACCCGCCAGGAGGCCAGCCTGTTCTTCCGCCTTGTCAGCTACCGCTATGGCCGCGGCGCCAGGCTCATCACCACCAACAAGAGCATCCGCGACTGGACCGAGCTGCCCGCCGGCGACGAGGTCCTCGCCACCGCCATTCTCGACCGGCTGCTGCACCGCTCGCACGTCCTCAACATCAAGGGCCGCAGCTACCGCCTGCGCGACTTCGAGGACGCGCTCAAGCTCGACCACGCCTGACCTCCGCGCCCCGGCCGCCATGGGCGCGCGCAGACTCTTGCGGTCCGCGCGCCCATGCCGGCCTGCCGTCCCCTCGCAAAGGTCGCTGTCGCCTTATCTCGTAAGATTGGGTGTCGCTTGACAGGTGTCCAACTCGTCGAGCACCGGGCGCGGCGTGCGCTTCGCCGACCGTTCGATGAGACCGAGTTCCCGGCACCCGGCCACGGCCTTCGCCATCTCGCGCTCGTCGAGCGGGTAGCCCCACATCGGATCGGCAAGCGTGAAGACTTTGCCGAGGCTCGAGATGATGTTACCTACCGTTGCAGGGAGCCGGCCATCGTCATAGAGCTCCTTCGCAAGCTTGGTTAGGTGGGTGCTATTGACATCCTCGCAGGCCATGGCCGCGACTTTTCGCTTCCGGACGATTCGGAGATTTTCCAGGGTTGTCCTTCCGACCTCCTTCACGCGATCATTCAAGGTCCGCTCGATGGCGTCGCCCAGCGTGGGGTTCTTTGGCGCTGCCCTTCGCCGCGATCGCGCGCTCGAGGCCGCCCGGCTTGGCGAGCTCCTCCTCTTTCTTCTTGAGCCAACTCCGCGCGGCCGCCTCGCGCTTGAAGGTCAGGCTCGTGCTGAAGGCGGCGACGCCGCGCCGTTGGATCCGGATCTGGGCGCACCAGGTACATGCACCCTTGCCGCTCTTCGGCTGATCTCGGTGATCGTTCCCACGCCCCTCCGCCTTGGTCAGTTGCTAATCGGGCCTCTAGCCCCCAAAAGCTGCTAATCCATTAGCAACCAGTTGCGCAAATGGGTATCGAATTGGCCGAAATCGAACTGAAGCGACTCCCTAGAATGCTGGCCTAAGTGGCTGCCAAAAATTTAAGTAAGCTTCCTCAATGGCTTATAGACTTAGCGTCGCCCCGATGATGGACTGGACTGACCGGCATTGCCGCGTCTTCCATCGCCGGCTGTCGCGTCGGACGCTGCTCTACACCGAGATGGTCACGGCGCGGGCGTTGATCCATGGCGACCCCGAGCGCCTGCTGCGGCACGCTCCCGAGGAGCGGCCGCTCGCCCTGCAGCTCGGCGGCGCCGTGCCGGACGAGCTCGCGGCGGCCGTGCGCATCGCCCGCGACCGCGGCTTCTGCGAGATCAACCTCAATGTCGGCTGCCCCTCCGACCGGGTGCAGGACGGCGCCTTCGGCGCCTGCCTGATGCGCGAGCCCGCGCTGCGTCGCCGATTGCGTCGCAGCGATGATCGAGTCGGCGGGCGGGCTTGATGCCGGCGGGCCGGAGATCACGGTCAAATGCCGGATCGGCGTCGACGAGCAGGACCCCGCCCTCGCTTTGCCGGCACTGGTCGACGCCTGCGCGGCCGCGGGCGTGCGCCGCTTCGCCGTGCATGCCCGTAAGGCCTGGCTCCAGGGGCTCAGCCCCAAGGAGAACCGGACGCTGCCGCCGCTCGACTACCCCCTCGTGCGCCGGCTCAAGGCCGCGCGGCCGGACCTCGCCATCGTCCTGAACGGCGGCATCGACAGCCTGGATGCAGCGATCGGGCATCTGCCCGCCTTCGACGGCGCGATGGTGGGCCGCGCCGCCTATCACGACCCCGTGGGCGTGCTCGCCGCGGCCGACCGGCGGGTTTTCGGGCAGCCTGTGCCGGATGCCGACCCGGTCGCCGCGGTGCGCGGCATGTACGGCTATATCGAGGACGAGCTCGCCGCCGGCACGCGGCTCAACCAGATCACCCGGGCCATGCTCGGCGCCTTCGCCGGACGACCCGGCGCGCGGCGCTGGCGGCAGACCCTCAGCGAGGGCGCGCACCGGCCCGGCGCCGGGATCGCGCTCGTCGAGCACGCGCTCGGCTCCGTCGCGATGCAGGCCGCTTGACCCGCCTCTCAAGCGGCGTCGTGAAAGATCACCCCCAGCGTCATCCGCGCGCCGGAGGTCAGCTGGCTGACGCCATGCCTCAGCGTCGAGGGCGTCCAGCCGCGGGCACCGGCCCGAGGCTTGCGGCTGGTCGCGAAGACGACCCCGTGGCCGAGCCCGGGGCTCAGCACCGTCGGGCGCGACTGCAGGCGGGGGCGCTGCTCGACCAGCACGAACTCGCCGCCCGTGAAGTCGCGGCCGGGCTCGCTAGCTGCACGACGAGCTGCAGCGGAAACGCCACCGCGCCGTAGAGGTCCTGGTGCAGGCAGTTGTAGTCGCCAGCCGCATAGGACAGAAGCAGCGGCGTCGGCCGGCGCTGGCCCGCCTCGTGGCAGAGCGCCAGCATGCCCTCCAGGCTCGGCGGCGCGCGGAACGCGTCGCCCAGCCGCTCGGCCCAGGCAATTGGCGATCGGCGCAAGGTGCCGGTAGGCCGCCTCGCGCAACTCGGCCACCACGGCCGGCAGCGGTGCGGCAAAATAGCGGTACTCGCCCGAGCCGAAGCCGTGCCGGCGCATGTCGATGCGCGACCGGAACCGGTCCTCGTCCCAGGCGGCGCGCATGCCGGCGCACTCTTCAGGTGTCAAGAGCGGGCCCGCCGCGGCGCCGCCCGTCTCGTCGAGGGCAAGGGCGATCCGTTGCCAGTCGAGGGCTGCGAGACGGTCGGCTATTTCGGTCATCTGGTCTCTCCGGTTTTAGGGGCAGGTAGAGACCCATGCCGCCGCGCGCCACCCGGATGCTGCGCCCGTTGCGGGGCGCGCGCGGCGCCAGCATAGTCCCCGCATGACGCAGGCGGCCCGGTTCTTCGCGCGCGGATGGGCGCGGTTCCCCCACGATCCGGCGATTACGGCCTGGGCGGCGGCCGCGCGCCCGGTCGCCGAGGACTGCCTCGCCGACCCGACGCACCGGGCCCGCTGGCTGCGCTGCGGCGGCACCTGGTTCGCGGGCGTCAACGTGCTGCCGAACGACGCCGCAGGCGCGGTGCCCGACCGGGGCGTCCCGCCACTGGCCGGCGCGCCTGTCGACTTTGCGCTGGAGACGCTGGGGCTGCGATCCGTCGCCTGGGATGCGGGCCAGGTGTCGGTCTGCTTCCCCGGCTATCCGCAGCCTTGGGACGGCGAGACTGACGCCGCCTTCCGCTTTCGTCGCGACCGCGACGCAGCCCATGTCGACGGGCTGACCCGCTTCGACGGCCGCCGCCGCCGGCTCGGCGAGCCGCACGGCTTCATCCTCGGCCTGCCGCTCGACGAGGCTGACGCGCAGGCCTCGCCCCTCGTCGTCTGGGAGGGTTCGCACGAGATCATGCGCGCCGCCTTCCGCGAGCGCTTCGCCGGGCTGCCGCCCGAGCGCTGGGCGGCCGAGGATCTTACCGACGCCTATCTTGCGGCCCGCCGCACCGTCTTCGAGCGCTGCCCCAGGGTGCCAGTCCACGCGCGGCCGGGGAAGCCTATCTCGTGCACCGGCTGGCGCTGCACGGCGTCGCGCCCTGGCAGGCAGGCGACCGGCCGGCGCGGCGCATGATCGCCTACTTCCGCCCCGACCCCTTTCCCGGCGAGGCGCCCGGCTGGTGGCTGGCGCGGCCATGACCCTCAGTTGCGCAGGATCAGCCGGTCGCCGCGGAACGAGGTTTCGCTCAGCCGCTCGAGAAAGCTCATCCCCAAAAGCCCCGTCGAGAGCTGGTTGGGATGCGCCACCGCGGCCTCGATATCAAAGACGGCGATCGGCCCGACCTTGATCGAGGAAAGCTTCACCGGCGCAACCGTGGAGGTGCCGTTCGCGGTGGTGACCGGCAGCGAGAACCGCAGCTCGTCCGGATCGATGCCGATCGCGCGCGCCGTCTCGTACGGCAGCAAGACCAGCGAGGCGCCGGTGTCGACCATCAACTGCAGGCGGACGCCGTTGACCTCGGCCTCGGCGCGGTAATGCCCGTCCCAGGCGCGGCGCAGCTCGGCCTCGCCTTCGGCGGTGGCGAGCGCCACCGAGGGGTGCACCGTGCCGCGCAGCCGCTCATAGGCGCCTGCAAGCGTGGCTCGGTCCGCATAGCCGGCCAGGACCACGGCGCAGAGCGTCAGCCAGACCGCGGCCCGCCGCGGCGCGCGCGGCCCGCCGCGCAGCAAGGCGCGCCCGGCGGCGACCAGCATCAGGCCGGCGACCAGGACCACGGCGTGCACCAGCGGCGGCATCACCTCGTTGCCCGACAGCATGGTCTGGGTCGGCGGCCCCGCCAGGAACAGCGCGACCAAAACGAACGAGAGCACCAGGAACGGCCAGAACAGCATGCGGCGACGCCTTTGTTGTCGACTTTACCTCATCTGCCCCAGCCATGGTTGCCAACTAAATAAGGCAAGCTCAGGGCAGGTCGCCCCGACAACGACCAAAAGATCTGCCCCTTTGCCATGATGCCAGCCGTCATCACCGCGCAAGCGGCGATCTCTCGCACCCGCCGCGGATGTTCGCCTACAAGGGCCATCGCGAGGCGTCCTGGACGATTCGAAAGGTCAGAAAAGTCCGGACTGTCGGAGAAGTCTCTAGGCGTCCGGCTCGCCCCGCCGGCGCAGCCGACCCGCCCGGCCTCCGCCGCGGCGCGTCAGCGCCGCGCCGCGCTCGGGCAGCACGGCCATGATCTCGCGCCGCTCGGCCGGACTCATCCGGCTCCAGCGCGCGATCTCGTCCGTGCTGCGGTGGCAGCCGATGCAGATCCGCGCCTCGGGGTGCACGACGCAGATCTTCACGCAAGGGCTCTCGATCTCGGCGCGGCGCCAGACTTCGTCCGTCATGTGCCGCCCCGTTCGGTCATGGCCGGCTCGGCGGGGCGCGGCGCGGTGGCGGCGAGCTGGTCGAGCGCCCCCTGCAGGATGATGGCGGCGGCGATCCGGTCGACGGCGCCGGCCCGGCTCCGGAGGCGAATGCCCGACAGGGCCATCGCCTCTTCGGCGGCCACGCTAGAGAGCCGCTCGTCGGCCAGCGCCACGGGCAGGCCGAGCGCGCCCGCGACGTTGCGCGCGAATGCGCGGGCCGACTGGGCGCGCGGGCCCTCGCTGCCGTCCATGTTCAGCGGCAAGCCGACGACAATGCCCGCGATCGCGCGGGCGCCGGCGATCTCGCCCAGCCGCGCCGCGTCCTCGGCAAAGCGGCGGCGGCGGATCGTCTCGAGCCCCGTCGTCGTCAGCCGCAGCCCGTCCGTGACAGCGACGCCGATGCTCTTCGATCCCGGGTCGAGGCCCATCAGCGCGCCGCGCGCGGGCAGGGCGGTCAGATCGACCACGCTCATTGGACCGCAACGCCCATCAGCAGGGCCTGTTCCCTGACCAGGCCGGCCGACGGATCGCCGGCCAGCGCGGCGGCCGCGAGCTGATAGGCGCGCTCGGCCTCCTCGGGCCGGCCGAGCTGGACATAGGAGCGGATCAGGCGCAGCCATTCCTCGGCCGAGCCGCCCTCGGTCGTCAGCCGGCCCTCGAGCTGGGCGACCATGCCCTCGATCATCGCGCTGCGCTCGCCCGCCGACATCTGGCCCGCGGCCGCGATATCGCCTTGCGTCGGACCGGGCATCGCCGGGCCCGTTGCCGCCCCAGGCGGCGGCGCCGGCGACGTGGTCGCCGCCGCGCCCGACAGGCCGAGGCGCGCGGCCTGCGCGCGCACGGCGTCAGCGCCCGCGTCCTCGCCCAGCGCGCCCAGCGCGCGCTCATAGGCGCGGAGAGCCTCGTCGCGTCGGCCGAGCGTGGCATAGGAGGCGATCAGCCGCATCCACTCGTCGGCCGAGCCGCCCTGGCGCGTCAGTCGCTCGTCCAGCCGGGCCACCATCCCCTCAATCATGGCCGACCGCTCCTCGGGCGACAGCTCGCCCGCGGCCTCGATCTCGGCCTGGCCCGGCCCTTGCTGGGCCTGTCCCGCGCTCTGGCCCGCGCTCAGGCCCGCGCTTTGGCCCGGACCCTGGCGGGCCGCCATGGCGTCGGCCAGCATCATGTCGAGCCATTCCAGATAGGGCGCGTCGGGTGCGCTGTCGCGGCGCAGCCCTTCCCAGAGCGCGATCGCGTCGTCGAGCCGCCCCGCCTGGCGCAGCGCCAGGCCGGCATAATAGCGCGCCATCGGCAGCGTCGGGTCGCGCTGCAGCGCGGTGGCGATCACATCGGCCGCCTCGGGCGAGACATAGCCGCCGGCGGCCAGGATCATGCCTTCGGCCTTGGCGGCGCGGATCTCGGGCCCGGCCGAGCCGCCGGTCAGCTCGATGACCTTGTCATAGGTGCGCCAGGCCTCGCCGTAGCGCCCGAGCTGCATCAGCGCGTTTGCCAGCAGCCGGTGGCCCTCGACGTCGTTCGGACGCCCGGCGACGGTCTGCTCGAGCCGCTTCACCAGGTCGGCGTATTGCGGGTCGATCCCCTCCGGCGGCGGGATCTGGCCCGCCATCTGCGCCTCGGCCTCCTCCTGGCTGGGCCGCTCCATGCCCTGCGCCGAGGGGTGGCCG
Organism: uncultured Bacillaceae bacterium; assembly: GCA_963763245.1. Classification (GTDB taxonomy): domain Bacteria; phylum Pseudomonadota; class Alphaproteobacteria; order Rhodobacterales; family Rhodobacteraceae; genus Thermohalobaculum. The sequence goes on along the minus strand of CAVXNU010000010.1, from coordinate 94,285 downwards.
GCCGGCAGGCCGGCGAGCCCCTCGCGCGCGGACAATGGCTGGTCGGGCATCCCGGGCGCCCCGATGCCGAAATAGAGCGCCGCTGCCAGCGCAGGCGTGCCGATCAGCGCGAGACCGGCGACGAGCCCGGAATGCCCCTGCGGCGCGGGCGCGGGCGCCGCCGCCCGGCGCGCCCGCTCGTCGGCGGCGATCAGCCGGCGCGAGATCTCGACGCGCGCGCCCTCGGCCTCGCTCGGGCTGATCGTGCCGCGGGCGAGGTCGCGCTCGAGCTCGCCCAGCTGGTCGCGAAAGACCTGTGCGTCGCGGGCGTCGCGACCTTCGGCGGCGCCGCGCCCGGCGATCAGGGGGCGGGCGAGCACGGCTGCCGCGAGCACCGCGAGCCCCCCGGCGATCAGATAGAAGGTCAGCATCGGCACCCACTCCCAGCGCCCGAACACGTAGAGCGGGCGCCAGGCGGACGCAACTGCCGGCACTCCGCCGGCACCCCGAAAGTACCCCGAAAAGACTCCGAAAGCGCTCCTGTCGGGCAGCGGCCGACATGTCGCCCCAGCCGGCCGAAGCGCCGCTTTCGATTTTGCCCCGATCCTGGCGTCCGCTAGGGTCCGCGAACCGCGCCGGGGAGAGTCGCCCATGCAACGCTATTCCGCCTTCGCCCTCTTTCGGCAGGCCCTCGGCTACCACACCGGATGGGAGCGCGCCTGGGGCAGCCCCGAGCCGCGCCGGCGCTATCAGGTGATCGTCGTCGGTGGCGGCGGGCATGGCCTCGCGACCGCCTACTATCTGGCGAAAAATCATGGCATCCGGGACGTTGCGGTCCTCGAGAAGGGCTGGCTCGGCGGCGGCAACACCGGGCGGAACACCACGATCATCCGCTCGAACTATCTGCAGCCGCCCTCGTCGGCGATCTACGAGCTCAGCCGCAGCCTCTACGAGGACCTCAGCCAGCAGCTGAACTTCAACATCATGTTCAGCCCGCGCGGTGTGCTGATGCTGGCGCAGACCGAACACGAGCTGCGCGCCTGGAAGCGCACGGCGCATGCCAATCGCTGCGCCGGGATCAAGTCGCAGCTGGTCGACCCGGCATTCATCAAGAAGATCTGCCCGATCATCGAGTTAGGCGGCCCGCGATACCCGGTCCTCGGTGGCCTCTGGCAGCCGCGCGGCGGCACTGCGCGGCACGACGCCGTCGCCTGGGGCTATGCCCGGGCGGCCGCCGATCTCGGCGTCGACGTCATCCAGCGCTGCGAGGTGACGGGCGTCGATGTCGAGGGCGGCCGGGTCCGCGGTGTCCAGACGACCCGGGGCGCCATCGGCTGCGACAATCTCTGCATGGTCGTCGCCGGCAGCGCCAGCGTGCTGGCCGAAATGGCCGGCTTCCGCCTGCCGATCGAGTCGGTGCCCCTGCAGGCGCTGGTCAGCGAGCCGATCAAGCCCTGCATCGACATCGTCGTCATGGCCAACACGGTGCACGGCTATATGAGCCAGTCCGACAAGGGTGAGCTGGTGATCGGCGGCGGCACGGACGGCTACAACGCCTACACCCAGCGCGGCAGCTTCCAGCACATCGAGGAGACCGTGCGCGCGCTGACCGAGACGTTTCCGATCATCTCGCGTCTGAAGATGCTGCGCCAATGGGGCGGCACCGTAGACATAACCGGCGATCGCTCACCCATCATCGGCCGGACGCCGGTGGACGGCATCTACGTCAACTGCGGCTGGGGCACGGGCGGCTTCAAGGCGATCCCCGGCTCTGGCTGGGCGACCGCCTCACTGATCGCCAAGGGGCAGGACGACGTCGCCGGCCCGTTCGGGCTCGACCGCTTCGTCGAGGGCCGAGTGATCGACGAAAGCGTCGCCGCCGCGGTTGCGCACTGACGCGCCTGGTGGCTCGGCCATCGCGTCTCGCAGCGACAGCACCTGATAGGCGGCCCGCAGCAAGCCGATGGCGTCCGAGGGGCCGAGGCCGCGCAGGTCGACATGGTCGAGGCCGTCCAGAAGGTAGACGCCCTCCGCTTTGCCGCCGGCGGCGCGCGCGAGATCGAGGCTCTCGGTGTAGGGCACCAGCGGATCGTTCCGGCCGTGGATCAGCACGAGATCGGCGTCGAGCCGCGTCAGGTCGCGCGGGGCGAGGTCGAGCGCCATGATGTCCTCCCTCAGCCGCTGCGGCAGGGCCGCGACCAGCGCCGGCACCTGCTCGGGGTCGTCGTTGACGAGGAGCCGGTAGACGGCGCCGCCCTGCGGGTCCGAGGCGGCCGGCGAGCGACGCCGTGTCGGCCTGCGGATCGTCGAGCCGTCGGGCGGCGATCTCGCGCAGCAAGCCGGCATCGGCCGCGTCGTCGACCCTGACGGCATTGGCGCGCAGGAACAGCCATTTGGCGCGGGCGTCCACCGGGTGTCGACGCCACGCGGCCTGCGGCCCCTCGCGGAAAGCGCCGGTCGTCACGTAGGTGAGGGCTGCGACCACGTCGTGATAGCCGCCGATCGCCAGGATGAACCCGACGTCGTGGCGGGTGTCGTCCTCCAGCGCCGCGATGATCGTCGGGCCGACGGCGTAGGAAAGCGCCGCCAGGCCCACCTCCTCGAAGCCGACGCTGCCGGTCAGATAGCGGATCGCGTCCGCAACTGCCTCGGCGTCAGAGGCCGAGACCTGCAGCGGGTCCTGGCCCGCCAGGGCCGGCACCAGCACGAGGAAGCCGCGCCGGCGCAGCGCCTCGGCAAAGCCGATCAGCCGCGGGTCGCGCATCGCCTGCACGGCCGCGCCGGGGACGAGCACGAGCGCCGCCCGCGTCACCTCGGGGCGGTAGAGGTCGGCACGGCGCGGCGCGCTTGTGCCGGGGTAGGTGACGGGCGTCCGCGCTGCCGATGCCGCGTCCTCCGGCACGGCGATGTCGGCGAGCAGGCGCGCGGCCTCGACCGTCCGCAGCGGCGAACATCCCGCAAGCCAGGCGACGGCAAGCAGGGCGAGCCCGGCGCGCGGCAGGGCACGACAACTGTGCCATCGCGCAACGGTACTGGGAGTTGTAACGAAATCGCCAGCCGCGCCTGATGCCATTGCACGACCGCGCTGGTGCCTCTCCGAGGCGGATGCTACGATAGCGCCGCGCATCCGAGCAGAAAGCGGAGGGGAGCATGCGTCTTGGTATGGTCGCGATCCTCGTGGTGCTGGTCTGCTCGACCGCGCTCGCGCAGGCACGCGGGCACGGATCAGGCGGGGGATACTGAACTCGGCCAACATCTGGCGGCGCTGTTGAGGGCGGGGCGGAGCGTCGTTTCGGGCCACCAGGACCTGATCAACGATCCCGCGATCGGCGACAAGGGGATCGACGGCGACAGCGTCGTCGAGGAGGCGATCGCCATCTACACCAAAAGCACCGGGGCGCCGCCGATCTCGGCCGACACCTCCGAGCAGGAGCGTCGTCTGACGGAGGCGCTGATCGAGTCGATGCGCGAGATCGTCGACGAGCACGAAGCCGAGATCGACATGCAGGGCCTCGGCTTCAAGGGCTTCATCCCGGCCGTTTACGGGCGGCTGGTCAGCGAGCGCTTCAACGAGAAAGTGGGAACCGAGGCCTTGATGAAGGTCACGGCGCCCGACGACCTCGTGCGCAACCGCAAGGCGCTGGCCGACGATTGGGAGCGCGGGGTGATCGAGGCGCATCTGATCACGCCCGACTGGCCGAAGGGGCGGGCCTTCGTCGAGCAGGTCGACGTCAAGGGCCGGCCGGCCTTCCGGATGCTGATGCCCGAATACTACTCGGCGTCCTGCCTCACCTGTCATGGCGAGCCGGCGGGCGAGGTCGACGTGACCGGCTATCCCAAGGAGGGCGGGCACGAGGGCGATCTGGCAGGGGCGATCAGCATCACCCTGTTCGAATGAGCCCGGACGCCACCGCGTCCGGGTGGCGCGGGCGCCTCGACTTCTTCAGGCGCAGCGGCATCCCGCTGCGTGTGATCTCGCTCTCGGCGCTGCTGCTGGGTGCGCTGGTCGTCAGCGTCGCCTTCATGGCGTATGACCTGCTGGCGACCCAACGCCGGGTGGACCGGGCGAGCGGCCTTTTCCATCGGCTGCAGACGGCCGCGACAGCGCAGCACCATTTCGACGAGATGCGCTATTGGATGACCGATCTCTCGGTCAGCCTGCTGACGTTGTCCGAGCGGCGCGCGCGCGAGGCGCAGGCCGAGCTGATGGCCGATCTCGATCGCATCGGCGACTTCGCGCCCGATGTTCAGGCGGCGATCAAAGCCGAGGCGAGCGCCTATTTCGACCGCGCGCTTCAGGCGGCCGACGCCTATACCGAGGACCGCCGGGTCATCGGCAACAGCCACCTCGCCGCGGCGCGGACGCACAGCGACGCGGTGGGGGCGGCGCTGTCCAAGCTGATCGGCCAGCTCGAACGCGAGACGGACGAGGCGCGCCAGCGCGCCGACGCGGCGGCCCGCACCTCGGTCATCCGCGCCGGCGTCGCGGCCGTTCTGATCGTGCTGGGCGGCGCGGCGCTGACCGTGCTCGTGCTCCGCTCGATCCTGCGGCCGCTCGGCCAGACGGACCGCGCGATGGCCGCGCTCGGCGCCGGGCGGCTGGAGGTCGACCTGCCGCCCGAGGGCGAGGACGAGCTCGGCCGCATGGCGCGCACGCTGCGGCTCTTTCGCGACAGCCAGGTCGAGCGGCGGCGGCTCGAGGCAGCCGCGGAGCGCCAGCACCAGACGATCGTCACGGCGATCGAGACGATCGCCGACGGGTTCGCCCTCTACGACGCGGACGACCGGTTGGTCCTGGTGAACGAGCGGTTCATCCAGCTTTTCCCCGAGATCGCGGACCTCGCGGTGCCGGGGACGCCGCTCGTCGACATCTTGCGCGGGCAGGCAGAGCGCGGCGCCGCCGACCTCAGCGGCACGTCGTTGGACGGGTGGCTCGCCGAGCGGATCGAGTACCAGCGCAACCCCAAGGGCGTGGTCGAGCTGCGCCGAGCCGGCGGCACGATGGTCCGCATCTCCAAGCGCAAGACGCCCGAAGGGGGCACGGTCGCGGTCTACAGCGACATCTCGGACCTGATCCGTCGGCAGGAGGAGCTGGAGGAGGCGAGGGCCGGGGCCGAGGCGGCGAACGAGGCCAAGAGCCGGTTCCTCGCCTCGATGAGCCATGAACTGCGGACGCCGCTGAACGCGATCATCGGCTACAGCGAGATGCTGAGCGAGGATGCCGCCGATCTCGGCCAGGATCATTTCGTCACCGATCTGCAAAAGATCATGGCGTCCGGGCGCCATCTGCTGTCGCTGATCAACGACATCCTCGACCTCTCGAAGATCGAGGCCGGCAAGATGGAAGTGCATGTCGAGCGCTTCGACCTGCCGCAGCTGCTGGCCGATGTCGAGGCGACGGTGCAGCCGCTGATCGCGAAAAACGGCAACCGGTTGGTGCTCGATGTCGAGGTCGCCCCGGCCGAGGTCGAGACGGACAAGACCAAGCTGCGGCAGAATCTGTTCAACCTGCTCTCGAACGCCGCCAAGTTCACCGAAGGGGGCGAGATCACCCTCTCGGTCCAGCGCCGGCCGAAGGCGGGCGCCGAATGGGTGGATTTCGCCGTCTCGGATACCGGCATCGGCATGACCGAGGCGCAGCAGGCCAAGCTGTTCCAAGCGTTCTCGCAGGCCGACAGCTCGACGACGCGGAACTATGGCGGGACGGGGCTTGGGCTCGCCATCACCAAGGCCTTCGTCGAGATGGTCGGCGGCACGATCAGCGTCGAGAGCGCCGCCGGGCGCGGCTCGACCTTCCGCTTCAGCATTCCGGCGATCTGCCCGGCGGGCGGCCGTCAGCCGGCGCGCGAGGCTGCGGCCGCCGGCGCGCACGGTACCGTTCTCGTCATCGACGACGACCCTGGCGCCCGCAGGACGATGGCAGAGGCGATCCGCAAGGGCGGCTTCGCGGTCGAGGAGGCGGCGGGCGGCGCTGCCGGGCTGGCGCTCGCGCGCGAAGGACGGCCGAACGCCATCGTTCTCGACGTCATCATGCCGGACCAGGACGGCTGGTCCGTGCTGCAGCAGATCAAGTCAGACCCGGATCTGTGCGAGATCCCGGTGATCCTGGCGACGGTGGTCAGCGACCGCGAGATGGGGCTCGCCTTCGGCGCCGTCGAGCATTTGACGAAGCCGGTCGACGCGGCCCGCCTGCTGCAGACGTTGCAGGCCGTGGCGGGCTCGGGCGGGCGTGAGGTGCTGGTCGTCGACGATGACCCGTCGACACGGAACCTCTGCCGCCGTATCCTGAGTCGGGAAGGCTGGAAGGTGCGCGAGGCGGCAGACGGGGCGCGCGGGCTCGAGCAGTTGCGCGCCCATCGGCCGACGCTGATGCTCCTGGACCTGATGATGCCGGTCATGGACGGATTCGAGGTCCTCGAAAGGCTGCAGACCATGCCGGAGCTGTCTGACCTGCCCGTCATCATCATCACCTCCAAGGACCTGACGCGCGAGGAACTGGAGTGGCTGAAGTGCCGCAGCTCGGACGTCGTGCGCAAGGGACTGCGCGGCCGGACCGACCTGCTCGAGGCCGTCAAGCGGCATGTGGCTTTGAAACCGGTTGCGTGAGGAGACGGCAGAATGCCGACCATCCTTATCGTCGAGGACAACGAGATGAACCGAGACATGCTCTCGCGGCGATTGCAGCGGCGCGGCTACGAGATCGTCGTCGCCACGGATGGCGAGGCCGGCGTCGCTGCCGCCGCCGAGCACCGCCCGGATCTTGTCCTGATGGATATGAGCCTGCCCGTGATCGACGGCTGGGAGGCGACGCGCCGGATCAAGGCGGACCCTGCCACCTCGGCCATTCCGGTGATCGCACTGACCGCGCACGCGATGGCGGGCGACCGCGAGAAGGCGATGGCGGCGGGCTGCGACGACTATGACACCAAGCCCATCGAGATGCCGTCCCTGATCGAGAAGATCGGGCGCCTGCTCGGCGGCTGACCGTTGGCCGATCCGCAGTCCGTGGGAGGGCGGGCCTATGCGGCCAGCATCGCCCAGCGGCTGATCGACCCGGCGCAGGCGCTGCTCGGCTATCAGGAGCTGATCGTCGAGCAGGTGCGTGACGCGGGGCCGCAGGCGGCGCTCGCTGATCTCGAGCGTGTGCTGGTGGCGGCGCGCGAGCTCGACGCGCAGCTCTCGGCCCTGGTCGACGGGCGCGACACGGCGCCCGCGGGCGAGGAGGCCGAGGCCAGGCTGCGCCACGATCTGCGCACGCCGATCAACGCGATCCTCGGCTATTGCGAGCTGGTGGTCGAGGAGTTCGCGGCCGAGCTGGCGCCCCGCCTGGCCGATGACATCGAGACGGTCGAGCGCCAGGCGAGGCTGCTGCTCGAGCAGATCGACGCGATCGTCAAGCACAGCTGGAACGCGCCGCAGGAGCCGGGGACGGACGACGCCGACCTGACGATCGCGACGGAGCTCGCCCGCACGGTCAGCGCCGGAGCGGAGAGGCGCCGGGTGGAGCCCGGACGCATCCTCGTCGTCGACGACCTCAAGACCAACCGCGACCTGCTGGCACGCCGGCTGCGGCGCGACGGGCACAGCGTGAGCCAGGCGGCATCGGGCATCGCGGCGCTCGAGATCCTGGGCCGATCGGAGTTCGACCTCATTCTGGTCGACATCCTCATGCCCCGAATGAACGGCATCGAGCTGTTACGGCGCGTCAAGTCGGACCAAAGGCTGCGCGACCTGCCGGTTCTGATGATCTCGGGGCTGAAGGAGGAGGCGGCAGTGCTGAAGTGCATCGCCGAAGGCGCCGAGGACTATCTGCCGAAGCCGGTCGACACCGTGCTGCTGCGGGCCCGGATCGCGGCCTGTCTCGAGCGTCGTCGCTGGCGCGAGCAGGAACGCCGCTATGTCCGCCAGATCCACGATGAGAAGGAGCGGGCGAACGGACTCTTGCACGCCATCCTGCCGGCGCCGATCGTCGAGCGGCTGAACATGGGCGAGACGATGATCGCCGATCGCTTCGAGCAGGCGAGCATCATCTTTGCCGACATCGTGAACTTCTCGCCGCTGGCCGCGCGCACGGCGCCGACGGTGCTGTTGAAGCGGCTCGGGACCCTGTTCTCGCGCTTCGACGATCTCGCCGAAGAGCACGGGGTCGAGAAGATCAAGACGATCGGCGACGCCTACATGGCGGCGGCCGGCATCCCGGAGCCGCGCGACGATCATGCGCGCTCGGCCGTGGACTTCGCCCGCGCGATGATCGCCGAGGTCAAGCGCGACGAGGATCCGGCGACCGCGCTGCAGCTGCGCATCGGCATCCACAGCGGCTCGGTCGTGGCAGGCCTGATCGGCCGCAAGCGCTTCATCTACGACGTCTGGGGGCACACGGTGAACGTGGCGAGCCGGCTCGAGGCGTCGAGCGTCCCGGGCCGCATCCAGGTCTCGCACTCGACGCTGCAGGCGCTGGGGCCAAACGTCGCGGCCGAGCCGCGCGGCGATATCGAGCTGAAGGGCATCGGCGCCTTTGCCACGTACCTGGTCTCCGACTGACGGACGACTGAGGGACGGCTGACGGACGCCTGACGGACGGCGGCGTTGACATCGGCCGCGCGCGGCATGGATGATCGGGACCGATCGCCGATCCGGCTCCGGTCCGCCGCGAAGGAAGCTCCCGGGTTTGAGACTGCTCGCGCCAGCGCTGCTCTCACTCTGCTGGTTGGCGGCGGCAGGACCGGCGGGCGCGACGCAGATTTCGATCTCCTGCGGCGCCATCGGCATGGAGCGCGATCTCTGCGCCGCGGCCGTCGCCGAGTGGGAGACGCAGACCGGGCACTCCGTGCGGATCGTCTCGACCCCGAACTCGACGACCGAACGGCTGGCGCTCTATCAGCAGCTCCTGGCGGCGCACGCGCCGGACATCGACGTCTTCAACGTCGACATTGTCTGGCCGGGAATTCTGGGCGTCTACTTCATCGACCTCGCGCCCTATTCCCAGGGCAGGGCGGCCGACCACTTCCCGGCGATCATCGCCAACAATACGGTGGACGGCGAGCTCAAGGCCATGCCGTGGTACACGGATGCGGGCCTGCTCTACTATCGCGCCGATCTGCTCGACCGGTATGGCAAGCGCGTCCCCCGGACATGGCAAGAGCTGTCCGAGACCGCGGCCGCGATCATGCAGGCCGAGCGCGCAGCGGGCAAAGACCGGATGTGGGGGTTCGTCTTCCAGGCGCGGGCCTATGAGGGGCTGACCTGCAACGCCCTGGAATGGGTGGCGAGCCATGGCGGCGGGACGGTCGTCGACGAGTTCGGAGAGATCACCGTCGACAATCCCGCCGCCGCGGCGGCGCTCGACCAGGCGGCCGCGTGGGTCGGGACGATCGCGCCGCCCGGCGTCCTGAGCTATACCGAGGAGGAGGCGCGCGGCATTTTCCAGTCCGGCAACGCCGTCTTCATGCGCAACTGGCCCTATGCCTGGGCGCTGGCCCAGTCGGAGGGCAGCCCGGTGCGCGGGCTTGTCGGCGTCGCGGCGCTGCCGCACGGGGCCGAGGGGGCATCGACCGGCACGCTCGGCGGCTGGAACCTGGCGGTCTCGAGGTTCTCACGGCATCCCGAGGTATCGGCCGACCTCGTCATGTTCCTGACCTCGCCGGAGGAGCAGAAGCGGCGGGCCATCGTCGGCGCCTATAACCCGACCATTCCGGCGCTTTACAAAGACCCGGAGGTGCTTGCGGCGGTGCCCTTCATGGCCGATTTGCGTCCGATCATCGAAGACGCGATCGCCCGGCCGTCGCGCGCCACCGGCACGAGTTACAACCGCGTCTCCGCCGCCTTCTGGGGGGCCGTGCACAAGGTGCTGGCCGGACAAGCCGAGGCTGGCCCTGCGCTGGCCTCGTTGGCCGCCGAACTGGCCGTGATCCGCCGGCGTGGCTGGTAGATCCGGCGCTCGGCCCTCGGACGCGTCGCGGCAGAGCGGGGCGGGCACGAGCGGCAGCACGGCCCGGCTGTTCCTCGCGCCGATGCTGCTGGTGCTGGCAGCCTCGGCCGGCTGGCCGCTCGCCCGGACGGTCTATCTCGCGCTGACCGACGCAAATCTGTCGGGAATGGACGAGGTCCACTTCGTCGGCGTCGAGAACTTCTGGAACGAGCTCTGGGGCGGATTGCTCGCGGATCCCGCATGGTGGAATGCCGTCGGCAACACGCTGGTCTTCGCCGCGGCATCAGTCGCCGCCGAGACGGTGCTCGGTGTGCTCTTTGCGCTCGTGCTCGACCGGAGTTTTCCCGGGCGCGGCGTTGTGCGTGCCCTCGTGCTCATCCCCTGGGCCATCCCCACGATCGTCTCGGCCAAGATGTGGGCGTGGATGCTGAACGATCAGTTCGGCGTCGTGAACGACTTGCTGCTGCGCGCCGGGCTGATCGCCGAGCCGGTCGCCTGGCTCGCCGACCCCGACACGGCGCTTGCCGCGGTCATTCTGGTGGACGTCTGGAAGACGACGCCCTTCATGGCGCTGCTGGTGCTCGCAGCCTTGCAGGTGCTGCCGGGCGATATCTACGAGGCGGCGCGGATTGATGGCGCCGGGCCCGTGACACGGTTCTTCCGCATCACGCTGCCGCTGATCTGGCCGGCGCTGATGGTCGCGGTCGTCTTCCGCAGCCTCGACGCGCTGCGCATGTTCGACGTGGTCTACGTCATGACCGGCACCTCCGAGGACACGATGACGATGTCGGTCTTCGCCCGCCAGCAGCTGGTCGATTTCCAGGATGTCGGCTATGGCTCGGCGGCGTCGACGCTGCTGTTCCTGACCGTCGCCGTCGTCGTCGCCTGCCTGCTGACGCTCGGCCGGGTCCGGCTCGCGGACGAACCGCGGTGAGGCTCGCCCGCGCAGGGTTCTGGGCGCTGGTGGCGCTGATCGTCCTCTGGTCGGTGTTCCCGTTCTACTATGCTGTGGTCTCGAGTTTCCGGCATGGCTCGGAGCTTTTCGAGCCGGCCTACCTGCCGGTGCCGGACCTCTCGAACTACGCGGCCGTCTTTGCCGGCCAGTCCTTCGGACGAAACATCCTGAACTCGGTCGCGGTCGCCTTCGTCGTCGTGGCGCTGTCGCTCGCGCTCGGCGTCTCGGCCGCCTACGCGCTCGGGCGGCTGCGGTTTCGCGGGCGCGGGATTCTGCTGGTGACGATCCTCTCGGTTTCGATGTTCCCGCAGGTGGCGGTGCTTTCCGGCATGTTCGAGCTGATCAGGTCACTCGGCCTCTTCAATTCGCTGCCGGCGCTGATCTTCGCCAACATGATGCTGACGCTTCCCTTCACCGTCTGGGTGCTGACGACCTTCATGCGCGAGCTGCCGGGCGAGCTCGAGGAAGCGGCGCTGATGGACGGCGCCTCGCATGCGCAGATGGTCTGGCATGTCTTCCTGCCGCTGCTGCGCCCGGCCATGGCGGCCACGGGCCTGCTGGCGTTCATCGTCGCCTGGAACGAGTTCCTGTTCGCGCTGACCTTCACGATCACGGACCAGATGCGCACTGTCCCCGTGGCGATCGCGCTGATGACCGGCGCCTCCGAGCACGAGCTGCCCTGGGGCCGGATCATGGCGGCGTCGGTCATCGTCACGCTGCCGCTGGTCCTGCTGGTGCTGGTCTTCCAGCGCCGGATCGTCAGCGGGCTGACGGCGGGGGCCATCAAGGGCTGAGCGAAGCGGCCCAGCACGCACGCGATACTTCCCGAGCGGGAGCGTCCGAGACGCCGACAGCATCTACCCCCCGCCTGCCTCAAAGCGGGGCACTGAAGAGATATCATTTGAAAACAGTGGCTTACTAGGCTTGCAAGCGTGCACGTCCACATTGAAAGCTTTGACGGCGCTTAACGGCACGCTTGCCGGGTTCATCCGGCGGACCATGCGCCAGCGGCGCGAACCTGCGGCGCCCCCGGATTGGCTGGGCAGGCGATTCGGTCTAGCTTCAGCGTGGGTTCAGCAACGGAGGTCTTCCATGAAGCTCGTCATTAGCTTCGCCTGCGGCTTGGTCTTTGCCCTCGGATCGGCGGTCGCCTTTGCCGGCGAGGGGTGCCAGAGTGCCTGCGCCGATGGCTATACTTGGTCGTCCGAGCAGGGCGTTTGCGTTCCCAAAAGCGTCACCTCCTGACCGGGGCGCCACACGTTCGGTGGCGCTTCCGGTGGCCCTCTTAGAGGACGATCAGTGACTTGGCGGCGCGCAGCAGCTCCTTGAGCGGGAGCTGCGTAGCGCCGGCCAGCAGGAGCGGTATCAGCGCCGCGGCGCCGAGCGGCACCAGCGCCCGCCGCGAAATGGGCATCGTCGACAGCGATTTGGCGGCCTTCCGGAATGCCGTCGGATCCGGCGGCAGCTCGGCCGCCTGGTGATCGTGCGGCACAAGGATGTTCTCGCCGAAGACGCCCCGCTCCTTCGCCCGCTCGATCTGGGTCGCCCGCTGGTCGGCGAGTTGTGATCAATTGTCCGTAGAGCTGGGTGCTGATGCGGTCGCCGGCGAGCTGGTGGTTGAGGCCGAGCTGCCTTTGCAGCTCGTAGAACGGCGCGCCGCGCCCGATCAGGAACTTTTCGCCGAGTACCGGCACCTGCATCCGAGCTCCCCCCGCCTTACCACATTCGAGAAAGCACGGCCGCTGCGGGAAATCTACAGGCGCATGGGAGCGTTCAGCCGTCGCCGTGCCACCAGCGGCCGCCGATCACGACGCCGCGGCTGAGGATGCGGCGATCGCCGGTCAGGTGCTCTCCGACCACGTCAACATAGTCGAACGCGCCGTCCTCGATCGAGAGCACGGTGGCGTCGCCGACCGAGCCGGGCTTCAGCGTGCCGAGCTCGGGCCGCTTCAGCGCGTGCGCGGCGTTCTCGGTCGAGAGCTTGACGACGGTGGGCAGGTCCAGTCCCAGGCACAGGAACTTGGACATGGTCGTGACCTGGTCGAAAGCCGGCCCGTCGATGCAGAGCGCATGCACGTCCGAGCTGATCGTGTCCGGAAGGAAGCCGTTGGCCAGCATGGCCCTCGCCGTCTTGAAGGCGAACGAGCCCTTGCCGTGGCCGACGTCGAACAACACGCCGCGCGCGCGCGCCGCGCGGACGGCCGGCTTCACCGTTCCCTGCGCAGTCGCCGGCGAGTTCGGGAAGGGACGAAAGCAATGGGTCAGCACATCGCCGGGCCGCATGCGCTCGACCACCTCGTCATAGGAAGGCGGCGGCTCGTCGATATGCACCATCATCGGCAGTCCGGTCTCTTCGGCCGTCTGCAGCGCATATTCGAAGGGGGTCATCCCCTGCTGGCCGGAGGCGTGCCGGCCGAGCCGCACCTTGATGCCGACCACGACGTCGCGGTTGGCGTCCGCGACCTCGGCGGCCTCGCGCGGCGCCATCAGGCGGATGTCCTCGGATTCGCCGACCATCACCGTCTTGGAAAAGCCCCAGATGCCGGCGAACGAGACGTGCAGATAAGCGAGGATGCGGACGTCCGACCGCTCGATCACATGCTTCCGGAAGCCCGCAAAGTTGCCGGGGCCGGCGCTGCCCGTGTCGACGGCGGTGGTGACGCCCGAGCGGCGGCAGAACTCCTCGGCGTCGATGCCGAGCGAGGTGCCGCCCCAGTAGACATGCGTGTGCAGGTCGATCAGGCCCGGCGCGACGATCCGCCCGGCGACGTCGCGGACCTCGGTCCCGGGTCCCGCCTGCAGGCCGTCGCCGACGGCCGCCACCTTGCCGGCGGCGAATGCGACGTCGGTCACGCGGTCCACGCCTTGCGCGGGGTCGATGACCCGCCCGCCGCGCAGGATCAGCTCTGGCATCATTCCGGTCCCCCTTTCGCGGCCGCGGCCGCCAGCATCAGCACGCGCCGGGCGCGGGCGACGATCGGGTAGTCGACGAACTGACCGTCGATCTGGATCGAGGCGCTGCCGTCGGCCTCGGCCGCCTCGAAGGCCCGGACGATCCGCTCGGCCCGCGCCACCTCGTCCTCCGAGGGCGTGAAGACGCGGTGGATGGAGTCGATCTGGCTCGGGTGGATGCAGAGCTTGCCCTGAAAACCCATCGCCTTGACCTTGGCCGCCGAGGCGGCGAGCCCGTCGCCGTCGGAGAGGTCCGCCCAGACGGTGTCGACCGGCGGCTCCAGCCCCGCGATGCGCGAGGCGAGCACGATCTCGGCCCGCGCGGGGTCGCATTCCGCCTCGCCGCGCGTCCAGTCCATGCCCATGTCGGCGGTGTAGTCGCCGGCTCCGAAGCTGACGCGGCGGACGCGGCCGGCCAATTCGGCCGCAGCGGCACAGATCGCCCGCGCGTTCGCGATGCCGGGGCCCGTCTCGAGGATGGGCATCAGGTCGATCCCGCCGGCGGGCAGGCCGCGCCTGGCCTCGAGCTCGCCGACCAGCCACTCGACCTTGGCGAGGTCGAGCGCGCCTTCGACCTTGGGCAGGACGATGCCGTCGACGCCCGGGGCGACCACCGCCTCGAGGTCGCCGAAGGTGAACCCGGTCGCGAGGCCGTTGACCCGCACATAGCCGCGGCAGGCGCGGGGCGACTGCAGGGCCTCGACAACCGGCGCGCGCGTCGCGGCCTTCTCGGTGATGGCGACCGCATCCTCCAGGTCGAGAATGACGGCGTCGGCGCCGGCGCCGAAGACCTTGGCGACCTTGCGCGGGTGGTTGCCCGGGCAGAACAGGAAAGTGCGGCTCGGCTGCATCAGCGGTGCCCCGTGCCGGCGGGCGCCATGCGCCGCGCCGGCTCGCCCGAGCGGAAGCACTCGCCGAACACGTCGATCGAGGCGCGGATGCCCTCGCGGTCGCTCGGCTCCCAGCCGTGCATCACGGCCTTCTGCGCCCGAATGGCGGCGGGCGAGCAGTCGAGAATGGCACTGGTCCAGTCGTCGAGCGCCGCCCCCAGCTGAGCCGATGGCGCCACCTTTTCGACAAAGCCGATCCGGAGCGCCTCGGCGGCATCGATGCTGCGCCCGGTCAGCAATAGCTCGGAGGTACGGCCCCAGCCGATCAGGCGGGGCAGGAGGCAGGCCTCGATGACGGAAGGGATGCCGACCCGGACCTCCGGCATGCCGGCGACAAGATTGTCGGCGGCGAGGCGCATGTCGCAGGCGGCGGCGAGTTCCATCGCCGCGCCGAAGCAGTAGGATTCCAGCACTGCGATCACCGGCACGGGCAGGCGGCGGACCGCGTCGATCGCGCCGTGCAGCGAGGCGATGAAGGCGCGCGCGTCGTCAGGGTCGAGCCGCTCCATGACGCGGACATTGGCGCCAGCGGCGAAGACGCCGAGCGCGCCGCGGATGGTGACGAGGCGAAGCTGGTCGTTGCCGGCAAGCTCGGCGCACCGCTCGGTCAGCGCCCGGATCACCGCCGGGCCGATGGCGTTGCGCCGCTCGGGGTGCTCGATGACCAGGCGACCGACCGACCCCTGCGGGGTCACTTCGAGCGTCAGCCGTACCGTGCCGCCGTCCAGCTTTGCCGCCATCTGGTCCCTTCCCGCGAAGCGCTGCCCGTGCCAGTCTGCCGGCCGCAACAGTGGAGGATCAAGCCATGCCCGTCCACAAGGCTGTCCGGCACAGCGCGATTCGGGTCGAGCCGCTGGGCGGGCCCGTCGGCGCCGTTATTCATGGGCTCGCGCCTGACCGTGCGCCGAGCGAGGAAGAGTTCGCAACCGTCGAGCAGGCGATGTTCGACCATATCGCGATCGTGATCCCGGAGCTGGAGGAAAACGTCACTTGGCTCAGGGATTTCGGCCGGCGCTTTGGCCCGCTGGTGCCGCATGCGCTGGACCAGTACCACCACCCCGAGACGCACGAGGTTTCGATCATCGCGCGCAATGACGGGACGACGCAGTCGCGCACCACGGGCAAGCCCGCCGGCGCCTTCTGGCACTCGGACCTCAGCTACGACCGGGCGCCCTCTGACGCCATTTTCCTCTACGCGCAGAAGGTGCCGCGCCGGGGCGGCGACACCATGGTCTGCAACATGGCGCTGGCCTATCAGCGGCTGCCGCCGGGCACCAAGCAGCGGATCGAGGGGCTGACGGCAACGCATCGCTGGGGCTGGAACACCGGCGGCGCGACGCCACAGATGACGCCCGAGCAGAAGGCGAAGCATCCGGACGTGGTCCACCCGGTCGTGCGCCGGCATCCGCGCTCGGGCCGGCCGGTGCTTTTCGTCAATCCCGGATACACGATGAAGATCAACGAGGTGAGCCAGGCCGAGAGCGACGCGCTGCTCTCGGAGCTGTTCCAGCACGCGCTCGACCCCGCGCACCAGTACCGGCACCGCTGGGCCGAGGGCATGCTGCTGGGTCTCGACAACCGCTCGTCCATGCACTGCGCGGTCGACGACTATACCGAGCCGCGTCGTATGCTGCGGATGATCGTCGGCTGCACCGACGGCAGCGTCGGCGAGGTTTCGGAAACACCGGAGCCGAAGACGGTGGATTGAGGGCAGCCGGCGGACGCGCGCCGGCCCCTGCGTCACGCGTCAACGCCGTGGAAGCGGAAGGGGCGCTTCTGTCACTTCGTGAGCGCAAAAATGCTCTCAGGAGGAGAAATCACCGGGCGCGCAATTCCGTTCGCGAGGGGTGTCGGGGAGACATCCGTTTACTAGAGCCCCCTTCGGACCGAGCGACTTGCACGACCGGCGGCCGTCATCCCCGGCCGGACGGGGATCTCGTTGCTGCCGCTGAGATTCCCGCGTCCGCAGGAATCGCTGGCGGCGCTTAGGCGGTTCCGGTGAAGACCACGTTCAGCGGCGGTTCGCCGCGCCCGACGCGGGCGCAGTTCTCGGCGACGAAGCGCCAGCGGCGCTCGTGCATCTCCTCGGTGACGGCGCTCTGGTGTGCCGAGAGGAGCACGTTGTCGAGCGTCTCGAAGGGCCGGTTGGCGGGCCGGACTTCCGGCTGGCCCGGCTGGTTGTAGTTGTACCAGACATCGAGGATTGCGCCGCCGATCCGGCGGCTCGAGAGCGCGTCCCAGAGCGCGTCCTCGTCGACGATGCGGCCGCGCGCGACATTGATCAGCACGCCCGAGGGCTTCATTGCGGCGAGGCGGGCGGCGTCGATCAGGCCGCGGGTCTCGTCGTTCATGTCGCAGGCGATCAGGACGAAGTCCGACTGTGCCAGCAGCTCGTCGAGCCGGTCGGGCTGGCCCAGCCAGTCGAGCTCGGGCGGGCAGGGCCGGGCCGAGCGGCGGATGCCGATGCAGCGCATGCCGAAGGCGCGGGCGCGGATGGCGGCCTCGTGGCCGATATGGCCATGGCCGACGATGCCGAGGGTCAGGCCGCGCAGCTCGCGGTGCGAGGGCGCCTCGCCGGGCATTCGGCCGGCCCAGCCGCGGGCGCGGAACTCTGCGTCCATACGGCGAAGGCCGATCTGCCATTCGAGCATGCCGAGCAGCACGTATTCGGCGATGCTGGTCTCGTGCTCGTAGGTGTTGGAGACGGGGACGCCGGCGGGCATGCGCTCGGGCGAGGTGAACTCGAAACCGGTCCAGGGGATCTGGAAAAGCTTCAGCCTGGGCACCGGCGGCCAATCGGTCGGGATGGCCCCGCCGACAATGACGTCAGCCGCGCTGGCGAGGGCGGGAAAGTCGGCAGGGTCGTGCTGGGCAGGGTCCCAGAGAGTGACCTGCCAGCCCTCCGGGGCGAAGCGGCGCATGAGCTCGACCTTGGTGGCGGCGATGCGGCCCTGGACGAGGACGGTCGGCATGGTCAGCTCCTTTGGGGGCGTTGGCGGCGGATGCGGGCCCTCGCGGGAGGCCGAGGGGGCGGAGTGATAATCCGCAGCTTACGTACGGAGGGAGTGGGGTGGAACCCCGGAAGGCGGTCAGAGGGTCTGCTTGACGATCCGGCCGCCCTTCATGATGAGGCGGAGGCTCGTTTCGGGGTCGGCGAGGAAGGAGAGGTCGGTCTCGGGCTCGCCGTCGACGACGAGCAGGTCGGCGAGCGCGCCCTTCTCGACCGTGCCGAGCGCGCCCGCATAGGGCGCGCGCCCGCCCGACAGCGCGAGGAGCTCGCCGGCATCACCGGTCGCCGAGCGCAACGCCGCGAGCGGGCTCATGAAGCGGGTCAGCTTTGCGAGCTGCCTGCCCTGGGTCGCCGAGAGGCCGGGCGTCATCAGTATGTCGCTGCCGAAGACCGTCCTGACGCCGAGCTCGCCGGCGAGGCGATAAGCGTTCGCCGTGCCCTCGGTGACGCGCTTCTTCTTGGCCGCCTGGCGGGGGTCGGGCTGCACGTTCGCATCCGCGTCGTCGAGGAACGGCTGGAGCGACCACCAGACGCCTTCGCCGGCCATCATGCGCGCCGTTTCCTCGTCCGTGAGCTGGCCATGCTCGATGCAGCGCACGCCGGCGCGGATGGCGCGCTGGATGCCCTCGGGCACGTAGACGTGCACGCAGACGTAAGTGCCCCAGTCGGCGGCGGCCTGAACGCCGGCGCGCAGCTCGTCCTCGGTGTACTGCACCGACTCGAGCGGGTCGTAGAGCGACGAGGCGCCGCCGCCCGCCATCATCTTGACCTGCGAGGCGCCCTTCATCAGCTGCTCGCGGACGCGCATCAGCACCAGGTCGCGGCCGTCGGCGATGGCCGAGACGCCGACCCGCTCGGCATAGCTCAGCGGCTGGTCGGGGCTGCGCGGCAGCTCGTGCAGCAGGCGGAAGTCGCCATGGCCGGAGGTCTGCGAGACCATCGCGCCCGACGGGAAGATCCGTGGTCCCTCGAAGAGCCCCTCGTCGATCGCCTGCTTCAGGGCGAAGACCGGCCCGCCCGTGTCGCGGACGGTGGTGAAGCCGCGCCTCAGCGTGCCTTCGGCCTCCTTGGCGGCGACCAGCATGACGTAGGAGATGTCGGCCGTCAGCGCGGTGAGCTGGGTGACGCCGACCAGCGTCGCGTGCCAGTGCGCGTCGATGAGGCCGGGCATCAGCACGCGGCCGCCGCCGTCGATCCGGTCGGCCTCGGCCGGGCCCTGGCCGCGCGGCACGAGATCGGCGACGCGATCGCCCTGGATCAGGAGGTCGACATCGGCACGAAGGGCGAGGTTGCGGCCATCGAAGATGCGGAGGTTGGTCAGCAGCAGCGGCTTGCCCTGGGTCTGGCCGCGCGCCGGGCGGGGCAGGCCGAAGCCGGCGAACATGGCCAGGACGGCGCCGGCGCCGCCCAGCATGTCGCGCCGGGAGAGGTGCGCCTCGACCCGTCGCATCGCGGCGAGGGTTCGCGGCGCGCCGCAGCGGCAGGTGTGATTGTGCGCGGGATCGCTGCCCGGCGCATGGCAAAGGCACATCGTCAGACCTCCCCCAATCGGCGGCGGGCACGCTGCCACGTCCCGGGCGAGGCGTGAAGGCGGGCTGGCTGAAAGAATTGTGAGACGGCCGCTGATTATGCCGGTTGTCTGAAAGGGGAGCGGGGGGTGCCCTCACCAGATGCGGCCGGGGCGGTAGTCGCGCTTCTTGCGCGGGTCGCGCGGGGCTTTTGAGAGCGGCGGTTCGGGCGGGGGCGGGGCCCAGTCGACGCGCACCACCGCCGCCGCGCGCTCGCCGGGCGGGAAGTAGAGGCCGCCATGCGGCAGGAAGTGCGCGCGGTTCAGCCGTTCCGCCGCGCGGTCGGCGCGCGTCCGCGGGGCGACGGCCGAGACATAGGCGAAGCCCGTGGCGGGCAGGGCGGCAAGCAGCAAAGCCAGCGTCAGCCAGCCGGGATGGATGCGCGGGTCGACGAGCATCCAGAGGCCGAGCAGGAAGAGGACCGTGCCGACGGCGGCCCAGGGCAGGTAGCGGCGCTCGATGCCTGCCATGCGGTCGCCGACGCGCGCCAGCCGGTCGATCTCGGCGCTGGCGACGCGGGCCCGGGCGGCCGCCTCGTCGTCGATTCCGGCGAGGAAGGTCTCGAGCGGCACGCGCTCGCCGGCCCGGCTCGGGCGGGTCACGGAACCATGACGATCTTGCCGACGACCTCGCGGCGCTTGAAGCGGCCATAGGCGGTCTGCCAGTCGGCGAGGGGCACCGTCTCGGTGACCAGCGGGCGCAGGCGGCCGGCGGCGTACTGGTCGAGCAGCGCCGCCATGGCGCGGTCCTTGACCGCATCCCAGTCGGGCCGGATCTTGCCGAGCGGCGAGCCGATCACGGTGATCTGCTTGTTGAGCAGGTAGGTCGGCTTGATCGGGCTGATCCGGCCGCCGGCGAAACCGACGATGGCGATGCGCCCGCAGGGCCGGATGCAGCGGAGCGCCGCGTCGAAGACGTCGCCGCCGACCTGGTCCATGACCAGATCCACGCCCTCCGGGACGATGGCGTGGATCTGCGCGCGCAACGCGTCATTAAGCTTGTCGGCACCGAGGTCGACGGTCGCCTCGGCGCCGTGCTCGCGGCTCAGCGCGGCCTTTTCCGGCGAGGTGACACCGGCGATGACGCGCAGGCCGAGGGCCGCGCCGTACTGCACCATGGCGAGGCCGACGCCGCCCGAGGCGCCGGTGACGAGCACCCACTCGCCGGGCTGCGCGCGGGCGTTCTCGACGAGCGAGATGTGCGCCGTGAGGTAGACGAGGCCGAAGGCCGCGGCATGCTCGAAGGGCATGTCGTCGGGGATGCGCCAGACATCGCCCTGGGGGGCCGCGACCTTGTCGGCGAAGGCGCCGTCGGCGGTGTAGCAGAGGACGCGGTCGCCGGGCGCCGCGCGCGTGACGCCCTCGCCCACGGCCTCGACGATCCCGGCGCAGTCGAAGCCCGCGACGACGGGCGGGGTCGGGCGGTGCTGATAGCCGCCCTCGGCCATCAGCACGTCGGGGAAGTTGACCGACATGGCACGGGTCGCGATCAGGACATGGCCTGGGCCGAGCGCGGGCTCGGGCCAGTCGTCGCGCAGGCGATGACTGTCCCAGGGGCCGTACTGCTCGATGACGAGGGCGCGCATGTCAGGACTCCAGATAGACGCGGGTCAGCCAGCGGGCGACGATGGCGGGGCGGTCCTGGCCGTCGACCTCGACGGTGACGTCCCAGGCGAGCGCGGCCTCGCCCGGCCGCGGCTCGTCGAGCGCGGCGAGCGTGAAGCGGGCGCGGATGCGGGCGCCGGAAGGCACGGGCGCGACAAAGCGCAGGCGGTCGAAGCCGTAGTTGATGGCGCGGACGGTGCCCTCGATGCGGGGGCGCGCGCCGGCGGCGAGGTAGCTGAGCAGCGACAGCGTGAGAAAGCCGTGCGCCACGGTGCCGCCCATCGGCGTCTCGGCCGCGCGCACGGGGTCGACATGGATGAACTGGTGGTCGCCGCAGAGATCGGCGAAAGCGTCGATGCGGTCCTGCTCGAGGCTCAGCCAGCCCGAGACGCCGGTCTCGCGGCCGACGAGCGCCCGCATCTCGGCGAGCGGGACATGGCGGTCGGGCGAGGCGTGCAAGGGCGTTGCCATGGCCGGCAGCCTAGCCGAGCGTCCCGGCGGCGCAATCCCGGATGTGATCGCCGCGAGATGTGCCAAAGGCCCGGCCGAAGGCGGCCTTGAAGACGCGGGCGGGCGGTGACAGGATGCAGGCAAAAGGGAGGACGGCATGGCACGGGTCGCGATCATCGGGACGGGGGCCATGGGCTCGGTTTACGCCGCACTCATGGCGGATGCCGGGCACGAGGTCTGGGCGGTCGACCAGTGGGAGGATCACGTCCGGGCGATGCGCGAGCGCGGCCTGCGCGTCGAGGGGGCGAGCGGCGACCGGACGGTGAAGCTCAACGCCACGACGGACGCGGCCGATGTTCCGCAGGCCGACCTGGTCGTCATCGCGACCAAGCTCGACGGAGTGAAGGCGGCGGCCGAAGCGATCAAGCCGAAGGTGGGGCCCGAGACGGCCGTGCTGTCGATCCAGAACGGCATCGGCGGGCCTGACAAGGCGGCCGAGGTGCTGGGGGCGGGGCGCGTCACCATCGGCGTGGTCGGCGGCTTTGGCGCCTCGATGCGCGGCCCGGGGCATGCGCACCACAACGGCATGGAGTTCGTGCGCATCGGCGAGATGCAGGGGGGCCTGAGCGACCGGACCGAGCGCATTGCCGAGATCTGGCGGTCGAGCGGCTTCAAGGTTCTGACTTTCGACGACATCCACCGGATGGTCTGGGAGAAGCTGATCTGCAACTGCGCCTATTCGGGGCCGTGCACGATCACCGGACTTACGGTCGGCCAGGTGATGGCCGACGGGGACGCCTCGTCCATCTCGGCCGGCTGCGCCATCGAGGCCTGGGAGGTGGCGCAGGCCAAGGGCATCGCGGTCGAGATCGACGATCCGGTCCGTTACGTGCGCGACTTCGGCGCCAAGATCCCGAACTCGCGGCCGAGCATGGCGCAGGACCACATTGCGCGGCGCCGGGCCGAGATCGACGCGATCAACGGCGCGATCCCGCGCGAGGCCGAGGCGTTCCGCCTGTCGGTGCCGACCAACACCTTCGTCACGCGCGTGCTGCGGGCGCAGGAGAGCGGGTTTTGATGCGCCGGCGCGAACGCCTGGCGGCCCGAGGGTTTCCATCCCCCGCCCCCCTCCGAAGCGGAAGGGGGCGCCCCCGCCCGAGACGGCGCGCTCCGAACTCGGACCGGCGGGACCAGCATCGACGGCCAGACGGCCAACGGCGGCGGTCTGTGCCTCGGCGGTGCCGGTCGGCCTCCCCCTCCGCTTCGGAGGTGGAACGAGGGGGAGGGGCGCCTGGGCCCACCCCTAGATGGCGCAGACGCTGTTCGAGAAGGTCTGGGGGGCGCATATCGTGGCCGCGCTCGGCGACGGTTACGAGCTGCTGCATGTCGACCGCAACCTTCTGCACGACCTTTCCGGCGGCCAGGCGCTGGCCGAGCTCGAGCGCAGGGGTCTGCCGGTCAGGACGCCGCGGCTGAACATTGCGGTGCCCGACCATGCGGTTTCCTCGGCGCCGGGGCGGACGGCCGCCTCGACCGGGATCTCCGCCAGGCTGGCGCCGGTGCTGAAGCGGCGGTCGCAAGCGGCGGGCATCCGCTATTTCGACGTCAACGACCCCGAGCAGGGGATCGTGCATGTCATCGGGCCGGAGCTCGGGCTGACGCTGCCGGGGCTCGTCATGACCTGCGGCGACAGCCATACCTCGACGCATGGGGCGCTCGGGGCGCTCGCCTTCGGCGTCGGCTCGACCGAGGTCGCGCATGTGCTGGCGACGCAGACGGTGGTGCAGAAGCGGCCGAAGACCATGCGGGTGACCTTCGAGGGAAGCCTTGGGCCGGGGGTGAGCCCGAAGGACATGATCCTGTACCTGATCGGCGAGATCGGGGCGGCGGGCGGCGACGGGCATGCGCTGGAATATGCGGGTGCAGCGATCCGGGCGCTCGACGTCGAGGCGCGGCTGACGGTCTGCAACATGTCGATCGAATGCGGCGCCAAGGTGGGCATGATCGCGCCGGACGACGTGACCTACGACTACCTCGCCGGGCGCGCCTTCGCGCCCAAGGGCGCGGCGTGGGAGGCGGCGCTGGCGCACTGGCGCGGCCTGCCCTCGGACGAGGGCGCGCGCTTCGACCGCGAGGTGGCGGTCGACATGAGCGCGGTCGCGCCGCAGGTCACCTGGGGAACGAGCCCCGAGCATGTCGGGCCGGTGACGGGGCGCGTTCCCGACCCGGCCGAGGCGCCCGATGCCGGACGGCGCGAGGCTTGGGGCAAGGCGCTCGACTATATGGGCCTGGTCCCTGGCACGCTGATGGAGGAGGTGGCGGTCGACCACGTCTTCATCGGCTCGTGCACCAATGCCCGGTTGTCGGACTTGCGCGCCGCGGCGGCGGTGCTGGACGGGCGCAAGGTCGCCGAGGGGCTCAGCGCCTGGGTCGTGCCGGGCTCGCAGGGCGTCAAGCGGGCGGCCGAGGCCGAGGGGCTCGATGCGCGCTTCAGGGCCGCCGGGTTCGAGTGGCGCGAGCCCGGCTGCTCGCAATGCGTGGCGGCGAATGGCGAGGTGGTGCCGCCGGGCAAGCGCGCCGTTTCGACGACCAACCGCAACTTCGTCGGCCGGCAGGGGCCGCGGGCGAGGACGCATCTGGTCTCGCCGGCGATGGCCGCCGCGGCGGCCGTCACGGGCCGGATCACCGATGTGCGGAAGTTCTTGTGAGGGCGCTTGGAGGATGGAGCGGAACCCCACCCTGCGGTGGCAGGGGGCGGGCGGACGGCCCCGCGCGCGGGGGCTTGCCATGCGCGCCTCGATGAGGCCGCTCATCTGCGTCTCCGGGCCGGCGGCGCCGCTGATGGCGGCCAACGTCGACACGGACGTGATCGTCAGGATCGAGCGGCTAAGCGAGCACGAGCGGGACGCGCTCGGCCCCTTCGCCTTCGAGGCCTGGCGCTATGACGAGGCTGGGCGCGAGCGGCCGGACTTCGTGCTGAACCAGCGATCCTGGCGGGAGGCGCCGATCCTGCTCGCGGGGCCGAACTTCGGCTGCGGCTCGTCGCGGGAGGGCGCCGTCTGGGCGCTGGCCGCATTGGGCGCGCGGGTGGTGATCGCGCCCTCCTTCGGCGGCATCTTCGCCAATAACTGCTACCAGAACGGCATGCTGCCCCTGCGCTTGCCCGCCGAGACGATCGAGGCCTTTGCCGAGATCGCGCGGGCGCAGCCCGAGGCGCCGTTCACGGTCGACCTCGAGCGGCAGGTCGTGGTGCCGCCGAACGGCGCGCCCGTGCCCTTCGAGATCGACGGGCTGCGGCGGCGGGCGCTGATGAAGGGCGTCGACGATCTGGGGCTGACGGCCGAGCACGCGCCCGTCATCGCCGATTGGCAGGAGCGGGACCGGACCGCACGGCCCTGGGTCTGGCTGGAGGAGACATGAGCGACACCGAGCTGACGATCTCGCGGCGCATCGCCGCGCCGCGCGCCGCCGTCTGGGCGGCCTGGGCCGATCTGCGCCGCCTTGAGGAGTGGTTCTGCCCGCGGCCCTGGCGGGCCGAGGTGACGGCGCTGGAACTGCGCACCGGCGGTGCTTTCGGCACGGTGATGCACGGGCCGGACACTCTCTATACGGGCCGGGTGCTGCACGCCACGGCCGAGGACAGGAGAAAACACGAGGAGATGGGGTTGGAGCCCGGCTGGTCGGCGGCGATCGCCCAGCAGGCAGAGGTGGCGCGGCGGCAGCCCGCCGAGCCCGCGTGAGGGGGGAGCGCATGGACGAAGTCAAGGCCCTGGTCTTCGACACCTTCGGCACGGTCGTCGACTGGCGAGGCTCCATCACCCGGCGCATCGCGCGCGCAGCCAATGCCAAGGGGATCGAGGTCGACGGTGACGCCTTCGCGCGGGCCTGGCGGGCGGGATACCGGCCGGGGCTCGAGCGGGTCATCTCGGGCGCGCGGCCGTTCACGCCCATCGACGTGATCCATCGCGAGCGGCTCGACGAGATCCTCGACGAGTTCGGCATCGGCCGCCATTTCGGCGAGGCCGAGCGGGCGGCGATGACGCTGTGGTGGCACCAGCTCGACCCCTGGCCCGACTCGGTGCCGGGGCTGCGGCGGCTGGGGCGCAAGTACCTGATCGGGCCGCTGTCGAACGGCTCGACGGTGCTGCTCGCGTCGATGGCCAAGCGGGCGGGCATTCCCTGGGACTTCATCATGTCGTCCTCGATCGTGCGCGCCTACAAGCGGCACCCTGACGCCTATCTGAACTGCTGCCGGGCGCTGGAGCTGGCGCCCCCGCAGGTGATGATGTGTGCCGCGCACAACGACGATCTGGAGGCGGCGCAGAGCCATGGCCTGCGCACCGCCTACATCAACCGGCCCTACGAGTACGGCGCCGACCAGACCAAGGACTTCGAGGCGACGGGGCGCTTCGACATCGTGACGGACGAGATCGGCGGGATCGCCGACGCGCTCGGCTGCTGAGGGGCGGGCGAGGACAGCGGCGTTTCCGGCTGCGGCATGGCCGCGGGTAGACAAAAGCGAAAGGGCGCGCGCAAGCTGCGCGCCGATGGGGCAGGGAAGGGGGCAGGCTTGTTCGTAAGGTTCAGGGCCGCGCTGGTCGGCATGGCCGCGCTGCTGGCGGCGGGGTGCGCCATGCAGGGCGAGGACGGGGCGCGGGCGCCCGGCGCGGCGGGCATCGGCGGGGCGGACAACAAGATCGTCTTCGGCTATCGCAGCGATGCGCCGCCCTTCTCCTACGAGGCCGGCGGCGATGTCGTGGCGTTCTCCGGCTTCACGGCCGAGATCTGCAACCTGCTCGCACAGCAGCTGGCGAGCCGGCCGGAGACGGCGGGACTCGCGCGGGGCGCCGTGCGCGTCAGCGCCGAGAACCGGTTCACGCGGCTCGAGGACGGCGACATCGACGTGCTGTGCGGCGCCGCCTCGATCACGCCCGAGCGGCTGGAGAGGGTGGGCTTCTCGACCCCCGTGCTGCGGACGGGCATCGCCGTGGCCGTGCCGCAAGGCGCGCGCGGCCGGTTCGCCGCGCTGCCAGCGGCACCCGAGCTCGGCGCGGCGCTCGCCTCGGCGCTGGCGAAGGGCGGCGGCCGCGTCGGCTTCCGGCGCGGCACGACGACCGAGAACTGGCTGATAGCGAGCGGGATCGACGACGCCCGCGGCGTCTATCTGGTGGGCTTTGCCGACCACCGCGACGCCATCGCCGCGCTGATCTCGGGAGAGATCGACGTCTACATGGCCGACCAGGCGATCCTGCGCGGGCTGGCGCGCACGGAGGAGGCCGGCATCAGGGTCTCCGAGGGGACGGTGCACGAGGAGACGATCGCGCTCGGGACGCAGCGCGACGCCGATGCGTTGCGCGAGGTTCTGGACGGCATGCTCGCCGAGCTCTACCGGTCGGGCGAAATCGTGCCGATTTTCGAGCGACATTTCGGCCCGATGACGGCCGCCGACCGGGCCTTCTACCAGCAGCTCGCCGCGGCATCCGGATGACGCGGGTCGGCTGATCTGCGGCCCCGCGCGACGATCGTCGCGCGGGGCGGCCGGGGCAGCCCTGGGCGCGATCCGACGGAAGGGGTGAAGGTCCACCCTACGCCGCGGGCTGGAGCCGGCGGGGCGAGTCCCAGCTCGGCCGGGATCAGCCGTGCATCTTGATCGCGATCCGGGCCAGCCGCTCGCCCTGGAAGCGGGCACCGGCGAGGTCCTGCTCGTCCGGCCAGCGCGAGCCGTCGGAATCCGTCGCCACCGTCATGCCGTAAGGCGCACCGCCGCGCATCTTGTCGACGCCGCTCTGGCCCTGATACGCGTAGGACAGCGGCACGATCAGCATGCCGTGGTGCTGCAGGACGACCTGCGTCGTCAGGATGGTGGAACTCCTGACCGCCATGCTGCGTCGCGGTCGAGACCATCACGGTCGCCACCTTGTCGATCAGCGCGCCCTTGGCCCAGAGGCCGCCCGTCTGGTCGAGGAAATTCTTCATCTGCGCGGGCATGTTGCCGTAGCGCGTCGGCACGCCGAAGACGAAGCCGTCATAGTCGGCGAGCTCGTTCGGGTCGGTGATGACGGGCGCGTCCTGGTCGAGCTTGTAGCCCGACTTCTTGGCCACCTCGTCGGGGACCAGCTCGGCCACGCGCTTGATCGTCACCTCGGCGCCGCCCGCCCTGCGCGCCTTCGGCGGCGGCCTTGGCCATCGCCTCCATATGGCCAAAGCTGGAATAATAGAGAACGAGTACCTTCGCCATGTGTGCCTCCTCGGTTCCGGTTCGTGCCGGGAGATGGCGCGCGATGCCCGGACCGGCAAGCAAGCCCGCGGGAAAGCAGTCTTGCCGGTGCAGGAAGGATCGCCTCTAAGTCGAGGTGAGAGTGCTGGCTTGCCATCCCACCTGCGCGCCGGTTTGCGCGGGACGTGCGGCGGGCGAGGCGACGCGGCGAGCGTGACGGGCAAGGTGACGGGAGGGGCGACGGGGCCATGACGCAGTACAGGATCGCGGCCATTCCGGGCGACGGGATCGGAACGGAGGTCATCGCGGCGGGGCTCGAGGTGCTGCGGGCGGTTGCGGCGCGCGAAGGCTTCGGGCTGGCGGTCGAGACGTTCGACTGGGGGTCGGAACGATACCTGGCGACGGGGGCCATGATGCCGGCGGACGGGCTGGCGCAGCTCCGGCCCTTCGACGCGATCTATTTCGGCTCGGCAGGCGATCCACGGGTGCCTGACCATGTCTCGCTCTGGGGCCTGCGGCTCGCGATCTGCCAGCCCTTCGACCAGTACGCCAACGTCAGACCGGCCCGGATCCTGCCGGGCGTGGCGAGCCCGCTGCGCGGCATCGGGCCGGGCGATCTCGACTGGGTGATCGTGCGCGAAAACTCCGAGGGCGAGTATGCCGGCGCCGGGGGCCGGGCGCATCAGGGGTTCGACCACGAGGTCGGCATGGACGTCGCGGTCTTCACCCGCAAGGGCGTCGAGCGCATCCAGCGCTTTGCCTTCGAGCTGGCCCGGTCGAGGCCGAAGAAGCACCTGACGCTGGTGACGAAGTCGAACGCCCAGCGGCACGGCATGGTGATGTGGGACGACGTCTTCCGGGCGATCCGGGACGAGTATCCGGACGTCGAAACGGACAAGGTGCTGGTCGACGCCATGACGACGCGGATGGTGCTGAAGCCCCAGGCCATCGACGTGGTCGTGGCGACGAACCTGCACGCCGACATCCTCAGCGACCTTGCGGCGGCGCTGACCGGATCGCTGGGCCTGGCGCCGACGGCCAACCTGAACCCGGAGCGCGTGTTCCCGAGCATGTTCGAGCCCATACACGGCAGCGCCTTCGACATCATGGGGCAGGGGATCGCCAACCCGATCGGCAGCTTCTGGTCGGGCGCGATGCTGCTCGAGCACCTCGGCGAGCCGGCGGCGGCGCGGTCGCTGATGACGGCAATCGAGCAGGTGACGGCGGGGGCCCGCGTCCGGCCGCGCGACCTCGGCGGACAGGCGACGACGCGCGAGGTCACGGATGCGGTGCTGGCAGCGGTCGAGGGCCGGAACGCCTGAGGTGCGGCCGGTGCGTCGCAGCAGGCCAGGGGCCCTCGCACCGGACCGCGCGTCAGCGCGAGGGCTCGCTCGCCGGCCGCCAACGCCGGAACAGGCCGGACGCGGTCGCGGCGAGGGATTTGCCACGCCCGCCGCAGAGCTTGCAGGAGCCGACGCCACTGCAATCGGGGCAGAGCGCGCAATGCACGCGCCCGTGCATTGTGTTCCACACCTTGCCCCACCCCTCGCAGCGGAGGCAGGCGCCGCTTCCGGCGCATGCACTGCAATGTCTCCGCCGCATCACGGCCGGTTCCTCCAGAACTTGGGGGTCCACACACGAGTCCATGCGGGGATTGTCCCTCTGCGGGACAGGTGCGGGCTGTGAGTTTGCTCACAACGCCGCCGACAATGCTGGCTCAGCCCGCCTGGGCGGTGCCGGGCACAAGCGCGAGGGGCAAGGAGCAGTCGGCGGCGCGGTCGATCCGGTCGACCGCCGCGGCGAGGGCGCGGGCGGCCGGGGCGCCGATCACCGGGTCGGCGAGGGCGTGGAACTTGGCACGGATCTCGGCCCCGGTCAGCGGGTCGGCAGGGTCGCCGCGGCGCGTGGCCCGGCGCTGGCGCAGCGTGCGGCCGTCGGCCGTGCGGATGGCGACGAGGGCGCCGCGCAGCGCCGGAAAGCGCGCCTCGGCCTCGTCGTCGAGGCCAAGCGTGACCCGCGCCGCGAGCGCCCGGATGCCGGGGTCGGCGAGCGCCGACTCGGTGAAGGCGGCGGGCGTGACGGCACCCCTGTGGGCCATCGCCGCGGCGCAGAAGGGCAGGCTGAAGCGCGCCTCGGCCGACGTGCGGGGCACGGGGTTGCCGCAGATCTCGACGGTGGCCCGGTAGCCGCCGACCTCGATTGTCTCGATCGCCTCGGGCGAAAGGTTGTGCTCGTCCATCAGCGCGCCGATGGCGTCGAGCGCGGCGAAGCTGTGGCCGCAGCAGGCATGCGCCTTGCGCGTCGTGGCGCGGATGGTCCACTCGGCCCCGAGCGTGGCGGTGGCGGCGTCCCAATCGGGCGCGTCTGACATGGCCGCGCCGAAGCCGCGCGCGCCTTCCAGCATGTCCGGGACGCCGGTCACGCCCTCGGCGGCGGCGAGGGCGGCCAGCACGCCCGCCTCGGCGGCCCGGCCGGCGTGCAGCGGCTTCGACATGGCGTCGGCCGAAAACGCGTGGCGCAGACCGGCCGCCATGGTCGCGACGGTGGCGAGCGCATGGCCCGTGCGCACGACGTCGAGGCCCAGCACGACGGCGGCCGCCGTCGCGGCCCCGAAATGCCCGACGGTCGCCGTGCTGTGCCAGTGCGCGTAATGCGCAGGATTCACGGCGCGGGCGATGCGGTTGCCGACCTCGTAGCCGGCGACGATGGCGCGCAGCAAGAGGGCGCCGTCGGCGCCCCGCGCCTCGGCCAGGGCCAGCGCGGCTGGAATGGTCACCACGCCCGGGTGGTAGAGGCCGGGGCTGAAGATGTCGTCGACCTCGACCGTGTGCGAGGCGGTGCCGTTGATCAGCGCCGCGGTGCGCGGGTCGGTGGGGGCGGCGTCGGGCAGCAGGCGGGCGGCGGCTCGGGGGGTGGCGGCTCGGGGAATGGCGGCTGGGGGGACGGGCCCCATCCGCTGCGCAGCCTGGGGGTGGGCGTCCGCCGCGGCGGACGGCAGGGCGTCTGCCTGCCCCCTCCCCATCCCTCCCCCACAAGGGGGGAGGGGGCCGGGCGCGCCCGGCGTCCATGGTGGGCAGTCGAGGGCGCGGCGGAGGAGGGTGGCGGGGGGCTCGACGGCGCCCGGAATGGCGCAGCCGAGCCAGTCGAGGAGGCAGAGCTTGGCCTCGGCCAGTGCCTCGGCCGGCACGTCCGGCTCGGCGGCGAAGGCGGCGAAGCGGTCGATCACGCTCATGATCTGCCCCCGGGGGTCGTCGGAAATCCGCGGCGGTGGTTGCAGTCGGTCTGGCCGGGCGCATAGGGTCCGGTCAACCCCAAAGCGCCGGGCTTGGCTGTCCGGCGCAGCAGTGCGCGGAGTTCTGATCATGCCAACCTTCGTGCCGCCGGGCCCCGTCGATCGCGGCGGTCGCGGCGGCCGCGTGGCGGCGCCGGGCCGCGGCGGCGGCCTGTCGGCGCGCGGCCATGGCTGAGCTCGCCGGGACGCAGCCGCGCCGGGCCGAGACAAGCACGCTTCTCACGATCGTGCTGATCGGCCTCTTCTGGGGGCTGAACTGGCCTGCCATGAAAGTGATGCTGACCGAAGTGCCGCCCTTCACCATTCGGGCGGTGGCGCTGACGGGCGCCGCGACGGTGCTGGGGCTGGTCGCGCGCGGGCTCGGCCAGCGCCTGGTGCCGCCACGGGCCGAGTTGCCCTGGATGGCGCTGACGGGCCTGCTGTCGGTCTTCGGCTTCAACGTGCTCGTCATCATCGGCCAGACGCTGACCGAGGCGTCGCGGGCTGCCATCATCGCCTACACCATGCCGGCGATGACGGCGGTTCTGTCGGCGCTGCTGCTGGGCGAACGGCTGAGCCGGCAGCGGGTGGCGGCGCTGGGCCTCGGCATGGCGGGCATCGCGGTTCTGGCCTCGGAGGACTGGGCGGGGCTGGTCGCGGCGCCGGCGGGCGCGCTGGTGATGCTGGGCTCGGCGCTCTCCTGGGCGCTCGGCACGGTGGCGATGAAGGCCGGGCGCTTCACGCTCGCGCCGATGCCGCTGACGGTCTGGTTCCTGGGGATCTCGGCGCTGGCCTGCTGGCCGCTGGTGGCGGCCTTCGACCTCGGCTGGTGGCGCGATCCGGTGCTGAGCTGGCCCGTGGCGGCGGTCTGGACCTGGCACGTGCTCTGCCCGATGATCGTCTGCTACGCGCTCTGGACCTCGCTGGTCGGCCGGATGCCGGCCTCGCTGGCGGCCATCGCGACGCTGCTCGCGCCATTCGTCGGCGTCTCGTCGGCCGTGCTTCTGCTCGGCGAGCCGCTGAGCTGGCAAAAGGCGCTGGCGCTGGCGCTGGTGCTCGGCTCGATCGCGCTCGGCTTCCTGCGGCTGCCGCGCCCTTTCGCCCGGTCTGGGCGAGGTGGCGCCGGGTGAGGTGGCGCCGGCCGAGCCGGCGCCTCGTCATTGCCCGGTCGGGCGATTTCCTTCGACTCTCAGAGATGCCCCGGTCGAGCCGGGGCATGACGTCTCGCGTGCCGGCCGATCAGGCGCCGCCCTCGTATTTGAACGAGATGCGAAGCTTGCTGCGGTAGGCAGTCACCTTGCCGCCCTCGATGACCATGTCCTGCTCGATGACCTCGGCGACGCGCAGGTCGCGCAGCGACTGGGCGGCGCGCTCGACCGCCGCGGCCGCGGCCTTCTCCCACGAGTCGCTGCTGGTGCCGACGAGCGTGATGACCTTGTAGACGCTTTCTGCCATGGACGGTCCTCCTTGTTCTGCCGGGTTACGCACGGTCGAGAGCGCCCCGGAAGATCGAGCCTAGGGGCAATCTAGGCGCGTGTCACCTGACCCGTTTTGAGCGGGCAGAAGTCGACGGGCGTCATCAGCTTGTTCGACTGGCTGACGAGCGCGCCGAGCTCGGCGGATTTCTTGGTGTAGTCGAGCCATTCGGGGTCGGCCCAGAGCTTGGCCCGCTTGGCCTCGCGGTCGCCGGCATTCTCGTAGACCCAGATGTGAACGTATTCGTTCGGGTCGCCGGTCTCGGTCTTGAGGTAGCAGAGCGGCGCGCCGAGGCAGCGGAACTGCGGTGCCTTGCCGTACTGGTCGTAGAGCTTGAGGTGCGCGGCGAGCGTGCCGGGCCGGCAGCGATAGGTGCGAACGTCGAGCAGCATCGGGTCCTCCCCAGACTGGTGCGGGCCAGGCGCCCGCCTTCCTCTCTCATCGTCCCCGCGCTGGCGGGGGTCTCCTGCAGGTTCCCGCCCGCGCGGGAATGGTGGGCCAGCCCTCGGCGATCAGCGCTTCTCCGCCGCCTTGATCGCCGCCCAGACGCGGGCGGGGGTCAGCGGCATCTCGACATGTCGGATGCCGAGCGGTGCCAGCGCGTTGCAGACGGCGTTGACGGTCGCGGCGAGCGAGCCGACCGAGCCCGCCTCGCCGACCCCCTTGGCGCCAACAGGGTTCACCTGCGTCGGCACCTCGCGGATGGTGAAGTCGATCGGCGGCAGCATGTCGGCGCGCGGCATGGCGTAGTCCATGAAGCTGGCCGTCAGCGGCTGGCCGGTCTCGTCGTAGACCATGCGCTCGAGCAGCGCCTGGCCGGCGCCCTGCGCGATGCCGCCATGCATCTGGCCGGCGAGCAGCGTCGGGTTCAGCGCGCGGCCGACATCCTCGACCACCGTGTAGCGCTCGACCGTGACGGTGCCCGTCTCGGGGTCGACCTCGACCTCGCAGATGTGGCAGCCGTTCGGGAAGGTCACCTTCGACGGCTCGAAATGCGACTGGCCGTCGAGCGTCTCGCCGCGTCCGGCGGCGGTCTCGGCCAGCTGGGGCAGGGCGATGGCGCGATCGGTGCCGGCGACGCGGAACGTCCCTGCGTCGAACTCGATGTCGCCCGGCGCCACCTCGAGCATCTCGGAAGCCAGCTGGCGGCCCTTGTCGACCACCTTGTCGATGGCGAGCCGCAGGGCCGAGCCGCCGGTCGGCGCCGAGGCCGAGCCGCCCGAGCCGCGCCCGCCCGGAAGGTCGTCGGTGTCGCCCTGACGATAGCGGATCTTGTCGACGCCGAGGCCGAACTCGCGCGCCACCCATTCGGAGAAGGCGGTCTCGAGCCCCTGGCCGACGGACATGGCGCCGGGGTGGATCGTCACCGTGCCGTCGCCGTTGACGCTGATCCGGCAATGGTCGGCGCCAGGGTTGACGAAGGGGCCGCCAGCGACCTCGATCGGATTGGAGAGGCCGATGCCGCGGAGCTTGCCGCTCATCTCAGAGGCACTGCGGCGCTGCGGAAAGCCCGCCAAGTCAGCCTGTTCCGCGGCCTTCCGCATGTTCTGCTCGAATTCGCCGCAGTCGTACTCGAACATAAAGCCGGTGTTCCAGGGCATCGCCTCCGGGGGCACCAAATTGCGGCGGCGGAACTCGAAGGGGTCGAGCCCGAGTTCGGCGGCGGCGAGGTCCATCAGCCGCTCGATGCAATAGGTCGCCTCGGGCCGGCCGGCGCCGCGGTAAGGGCCCGTGGTGTGGGTGTGCGTGTAGACGCCATAGGTCTCGGCCGCGGTCGGGCCGATGCGGTAGACGCCCGAGATGCCGCCCATATTGCCCAAGCCGCCCAGCGAGCGCCCCTGCAGATAGGCGCCGATATTGGCGTCGAAATGGACGCGCAGCCCCAGCAGGCTGCCGTCATCGTCGAAGCCGAGGGTCGCGTCGAAGCGCAGGTCGCGGCCGTGGTCGTCGACGAGGCTCGCCTCGGTGCGGTCGGCGGTCCAGCGGACCGGGCGGCCGAGCGCCCGGGCGGCGAAAAGGCAAAGGACGTCCTCGACATAAGGCGCGATCTTCATGCCAAAACTGCCGCCGACATCATGCGTGACGACGCGTACCTGGGCGGGTTCGACCTTGAAGATGTTGGCGATGGCGCCCTTGATGAGGTGTGGCGACTGCGAGCAGCTTTCCAGGAACAGGCGCCCCTCGGGCGTGACCTGGGCGAGGCAGGCGCGCGGCTCCATCGGATGCACGGCGATGCGCGAGACGTGCGAGGACAGGCTGACGCGGCGCGGCGCGGCATCGATGGCGGCCTGGGCAGCGGCGTGGTCGCCCTTGCTCCAGACGAAGGCGACATTGTCGGGCACCTCGTCCCAGACGGCCGGCGCGTCGTCGGCGCGAGCGGCGGCGGCGGTGACGACGGCCGGGCTTTCCTCGATCTCGGCCTCGACGAGGGCGGCGGCGTCGCGCGCGGCCCGCTCGGTCTCGGCGACGACGAAGGCGAGACCCTCGCCGACATGGCGGACGCGGCCGGTGGCGAGCACCGGGCGGGCGGCCTGGAAGGCGGGCTCGCCGTTTGTCATCGGCAGCTTGGGGCCAGCGGGCAGGTGGGTCGGGCCGCCTGCTTGCGCGAGGTCGGCGGCTGTCAGGACGGCGAGCACGCCAGGGGCGGCGCGGGCGGCCTCGACATCGAGCGAGACGATCCGGCCGGGGGCGATGTCGGCGCGGGCCATCGCGCCATGCGCCATGCCGGGGGCGGTCAGGTCGGTGGCGTAGCGGCCGGTGCCTGTGACGAAGCGGCGGTCCTCGAGCCGGCCCTGGAAGCGCGCGTACTGGGTCATCAGATCCTCATTTCCGCTGACGTCGCAGCCCCCTCCCCGGCCCTCCCCCACGAGAGGGGAGGAGACACAGGCTGGGCCGCCGCGCCAGAGAGGCCAGCGCCGGCGCCAGGCGGCGGAAGCATCGAGGCGCTCCTCACCGGCCCTGGAACTCGGGCTTGCGCTTTTCCATGAAGGCGCGGCGGCCCTCCTTGAAGTCCTCCGAGGCGAAGCAGGCGGCGACCATCGCGTCGCAGCGGGCGAGGTCGCGCTCGGCCGGGTCGGCGAGCACCTGGGTCGAGATGAACTTCATCGCCGCGACGGTCAGGGGCGCGTTCTCGGCGATGGTGCCGGCATAGGCCGTGACGGTGTCGGCCAGCGTCTCGGAGGGCACGAGCTCCTGCACGAGGCCAATGCGCAGCGCGTGGGCGGCGTCGACGCGGCCGGCGGTGAACATCAGGTGGCGGGCATTGGCGATGCCGACGATGTTGGTCAGCCGCCGGATCGCCGCGAACGGATAGCCCAGGGCGAGGCGGGCGGCCGGCATGCCGAACTGCGACTGGTCCGAGCAGATGCGGATGTCGCAGACGCAGGCGAGGTTCAGCCCGCCGCCGATGCAGAATCCGTCGATCATCGCGACCGTGGGCTTGGGGAATCGCTCGATTCGCTCGTAGACCGCGGCGGTGCGGGCATTGTAGTGTTGCTGCGCCTCGGCTGTGCCGCGCTTGTCCTCGAATTCCGAGATGTCGGCGCCCGAGACGAAGGCGCGGCCCCCCGCGCCGGAGAGGACGACCACCCGGATCGCGGGGTCGGCCTCGAAGGCGTCGAGGATCTCTGTCGCCCGCTCCCACATGGCAAGGCTGACGGCGTTGCGCTTTTCCGGCTGATTGAAGATCAGGTGGCCGATGGCGCCGTCGCGGCGTTCGAGCATCTTGTCGGTCATGGCGCTCTCCTTCCCCTCCCCATCCCTCCCCACGACGGGGGAGGGGGCCTGTCGCTCCCAAGGGCTTAGGGATCCCTCGCTGTCAGATGATGTTGCGGCTTCGAAGGTCGGCGAGTTCCGATCCCTCGATGCCGATCTCGGCCAGGATCTCGTCCGTGTGCTCGCCGCGGTCTGGCGGGCGGACGGCCATGCTGGTGGGCGTGCGCGTCAGCCGGACGGGCTGGGCGACGAACTGGGTCGGGCCGAAGGGCAGGGTGTCGATGTCGGCGGCCATGCCGAGATGGATCACCTGCGGGTCGGCGAAGACCTCGTCCATCTGGTAGGCCGGGCCGCAGGGGACGCCGGCCTCGGTCAGCCTCTCGACCAGCTCGGCCTTGGTCATCCGGCCCGTCGCCTCGGCGATGGCGGCGTTCAGCCGGTCGCGGTTGGCCGTCCGGCCCTTCTGGTCCTGGTAGTCGGGATCCTCGATCCATTCGGGGTGGCCGAGCGCGTGGGCGAACCGCTTCCAGATCACCTCGCCCGAGACGGCGATGTTGGCCCAGCCGTCGCTGCACGGGTAGAGGCTCGTCGGCACCGAGGTCGGGTGGTCGTTGCCGACCTGGCCCGGGATCTCGCGCTCGGACAGATAGCGCGCCGCCTGGAAGTCGAGCATGGCGATCTGCGCCTGCAGAAGCGAGGTGTGCAGCCACTGGCCGCGGCCGGATTTCTCGCGCTCGATCAGCGCGATCAGCACTCCTTGCGCGGCAAAGTGGCCGGCGGTGAGGTCGGCGACAGGGATGCCGACGCGCATCGGCCCGCGGCCCGGCTCGCCGGTGATCGACATGAGCCCGCCCATGCCCTGCGCGATCTGGTCGAAGCCCGGGCGCTTGGAATAGGGCCCGTCCTGGCCGAAGCCGGAGATCGAGGCGAGGATGATCCTCGGGTTGACCGACGCCAGCGCCTCGTAGCCGATGCCGAGCCGCTCCTTCACGTCGGGCCGGAAGTTTTCGACCACGACATCGGCGGTCTGGACGAGGCGCATGAAGACGCGCAGGCCCTCGGGCTCCTTGAGGTTCAGCGTCAGCGAGCGCTTGTTGCGGTGCAGGTTCTGGAAGTCCGAGGTGTCGCGCCCCGCCCCGAGCGCGCCGTCGGCCTCGAGCGCCGCGGGCATCTCGATCTTGATCGCGTCGGCGCCCCAGTCGGCGAGCTGGCGCACGCAGGTAGGCCCCGAGCGCACGCGCGTCAGGTCGAGCACCCGGACATGGTCGAGCGCCGTCGAGGCCGGTGTGTGGGGCATCATCCCCTCCCTGATCCGCCGCTCGTTGAAAGGACGGCCATTTGCCGGCTACCTTAAGGACGGGAGCCGGGCGCGCAAGCGCGCGTCTCGGCCGGTGCGGCAGCCCGGGAGATCATCATGGACGGGATGGGCAGGGCGATGGGCAGGGGGATGGAGGTCCGGCCGCTGGCGGGCGCGATCGGGGCGGAGATGGCCGGCGTCGATCTCGCGAGCATCGACGAGGCGGGGTTCGCGGCGGTCGGCGAGGCGTTCCTTGCGCACCAGGTGCTGGTCTTTCGCGACCAGCAGCTCGACCCGGCGGGGTTCCTGGCGCTGGCCCGGCGCCTTGGCGAGCCGATCCCCTATCCCTTCGCCAAGGGGGTCGACGGCTGCGAGGAGATCACGGCCATCGTCAAGGAGCCGCACCAGACCTCGAACTTCGGCGGCATGTGGCATTCCGACACGACCTATCGCCCGGACCCGCCCAAGGCCACGATGCTCTATTGCATCGAGACGCCGGCCGCGGGCGGCGACACGGTTTTCGCCTGCCAGTACCGGGCCTACGCGGCGCTGAGCGAGCCGCTGCGGCGGTTCCTGGGCGGGCTGAAGGGCGTGTCGTCATCGGCCAAGAACGCCGCGTCGCTGCGCACGACGCATCTGGCGACGGGCACCATGCAGGGCAGCGGCAAGGCGGAGGTGATGTCGGCGGCGCACCCCGCCGTGCGCGTGCACCCGGAGACCGGGCGGCCGGCGCTCTATGTCAACCGCTCGCACACCGTCGCCTTCGAGGGAATGACCGAGGCCGAGAGCCTTCCGATCCTGGAGTTCCTCTTCCAGCACCAGATCCAGCCCGAGTTCACGGCGCGCGTCCGCTGGGCGCCCGGCACGCTGGTCATCTGGGACAACCGCTCGAGCCAGCACTGCGCCATCAACGACTATGACGGCCACCGCCGCGAGATGTGGCGGATCACGCTGGCCGGCGACGCGCCGCGCGGGCCGTGACGGACGAGGCGACGGGCGGCGCGGCGGGCATGGGGTTGCTCGTCAACATCGACGTGCCTGACCTCGGCGCGGCCGAGCGGTTCTATTGCGAGGCCTTCGGGCTCACGCCAGGGCGCCGCTTTGGCGGCGGGGCGCTCGAGCTGCTGGGCGCGCCGGCGCCGATCTACCTGCTGGAGAAGCCGGCCGGCGGCAGCGCGACCGGGGCGGGGCAGGGGCGCGACTACGGCCGCCACTGGACGCCGGTGCACCTCGACTTCGTCGTGCCCGACATCGAGGCGGCGCTGGCCAGGGCGCAGGCCGCAGGGGCCGTGGCCGAGGGCCCGCTGCGCACGCATGACTGGGGGCGGATCGTCGTCCTGGCGGACCCGTTCGGGCATGGGTTTTGCCTGCTCGAGTTCCGCGGCCGGGGCTATGACGAGATCGCCGATCCGGTGACCTGAGGGTCGGCCCGGCCCGTGCAGGCGTGCGTGCACCGACCGCTCCCCGACCCTTTCGATGCGGTTAATGCCGAGAAGGATTTCCAGCCGGAACAATGGCTTGCGGTTTTGTGCACGCGTGCACGCCGTGGACGAGCGGCCGCTTCCACTCCAGCCCTTTACCCTGCCGCGCGGCGCGCCAGCCGCACGGCGACCAGCCCGGCCAGCAGCAGCGCGATGCCGAGCCCGATGACGACGTTGTAGCCGCCCGCCTGCCAGATCAGCGCGGCGACGCTGGGCGCCGCCGCGCTGCCGAGCATGTAGGGCACGGCGAGCATGCCCGAGATCGTGCCGAACCCCGCCCGGCCCAGCAGCTCGGCCGTGACGACGGGGCGGACGATCGAGATCACGCCATAGGCCGCGCCATAGGGGACGACGAAGCCGATCGCCAGCACGGGCGATCCGGTCGAGACGAGCAGGATGCCGGCCCCGAGCGCCATGCCGATAAAGCACCCGGCCGCCGCGCCGTGAATGTCGAGGCGCGACTGCAGCGACACCATGATGACGCGGCCGAGCACCTGCATCGGGCCGACCAGGCTCGCCACCGTGACGCCGAGCGCCTCGGAGACGCCGCGCGACTCCATGATCGGCCGGATATGCGTGATCAGCATGCCATGCGTCAGCCCGACCGTGGCGAAGCCGAAGCCGATCAGCCAGAAGGCCGCCTTGCGCAGTCGCCTCGCGCCCCTCGCGCCCGGTTGCCTTGGCGCGCGTCGCCGTGTCCTCGGCATGGCGGGCGAGCAGCCGCAGGCCGAGCCAGGCCAGCGGCAGGGCGACGGTGATGACGACAGCGGCAAAGACGAGGATCGCCCCGCGCCAGCCGAGGGCCTTGTCGAGCGCCCAGGCCGCCGGAAAGGAGACGGAGCCCGCAAAGCCCGCCACCAAGGTCACCAGCGTGATCGCGCTGCGGGCCGCGCTGCCGATCGTCGTCGTGATGATGGCGAAGGTCGCCTCGTAGAGGCAGGCAGCGTTGACGGCGCCGAGCGCCAGCCAGACCGCCCAGAACTGCCAGAGCTCGGCTAACGCCGGCGAGCAGCGCCAGCAGCACCGCGCCGGCGACGATCGCGCCGAGAAAGGCGGTGGTGCCGAGACCGCGGTCGACCAGCCTGCCGACGCGGGGCGCGAGCAGGCCCGTCAGGATCAGCGCGCCCGTGAACGCGCCCGAAAGCTCGGCGCGGCTCCAGCCGAGCTCGGCCTCCCAGGCGGTGAGAAGGGCCGGAAAGGAGTAGTAGAAGGCCGCCCAGATCAGCGTCTCGGCGATCGCCAGCGGGATCACCGCGAATGTCAGCGACCGGCCCACCATGCCCCCCATGCCCGCCCGGCGACCGCCCCAGATGCTGCCGTCACGGGACGGTCACAATGGCTGCCGAGCCCGGGCGCCGCAATCACCCGGCTGATGAAACCGCGAGGCCGGCGACGATCGCTTCTTCCGCCCGCCCTCGGTGGCGGCTCGCCCGATTACAAGTCTGATAGTCGGCAGCCTCATGGGCCCGAAGCTTTACCGCGGGCGGCGGCCACCCTAGGCAGGGCGGCGGAGGAGCGCGATGACCGACAACCCTATCGCCGAGGCGGCGGCGCGCATTTTCGCCGACCTGGCGGACCCGCAGGTGCTGAACGCCGCCAGGGACGATGGCTGGCGCGCGCCGCTCTGGGCGGCGCTGCAGGAGACCGGGCTGACCCGTGCCTGGGTTCCGGAGGCGCGCGGCGGGGCCGGCGCGACGCTG
This sequence comes from uncultured Bacillaceae bacterium, assembly GCA_963763245.1. Classification (GTDB taxonomy): domain Bacteria; phylum Pseudomonadota; class Alphaproteobacteria; order Rhodobacterales; family Rhodobacteraceae; genus Thermohalobaculum. The sequence continues at coordinate 53,793 of CAVXNU010000010.1, read as the reverse complement.
GCCGACGGCTTTGAGGTGCTGCGGATCGCCGGCCAGTATGCCTGCCCGGTGGCGCTGGCCGAGACGCTGCTGGCCGGCTGGGCACTGGCCGAGGCGGAGGTCGACGTGCCCGAGGGCGTGCTGGCCGTGGCGCCCGTGCGGGCGCGCGACCGGCTGACGCTGAACTCCGACGGCACGCTCAGCGGCATCGCCCGCGCCGTGCCGCATGCCGGCGAGGCGTCGATGCTGGTCTTGGTGCTGCACGACCAGCTTCTGATCTTCGGCCGCGGTGCCTGGAGGGCGGCGCCGCGGCGCTCGGACATGGGCGGCGAACGGGCCGACGTGATGTTCGATGCGGCGCGGCCCGAGGCGATGGCCGATTTCCCCGGCGGCGGCGAGGCGCTGGCGCGCATGGGCGCGGTGGCGCGGGCCTGCCAGATGGCGGGCGCGCTCGAGACGACGCTGAAGATGACCGTCGACTACTGCCAGGAGCGCGAGGCCTTCGGTCGCAAGATCGGCAAGTTCCAGGCGGTGCAGCAGAACCTGGCCGTGCTGGCGGGCGAGGTGGCGGCGGCGCTGACGGCGTCCGGCTCGGCGGCCGACACGCTGAGCAATGCGGCGCATGGCGGCGAGGCGGCGTTCCTCGAGGTGGCCGCCGCCAAGATCCGCGTCGGCGAGGCCGTCGAGGCCGGCGCCGCGATTGCCCACCAGGCGCATGGCGCAATCGGCTGGACGCAGGACTATGCGCTGCAGCGCTTCACCCGCCGCATGTGGGGCTGGCGCGACGATTTCGGGTCCGAAGCCGATTGGGCCGTGCGGCTGGGCGCTCATGTCGCCGCGCAGGGCGCCGACCGGCTCTGGCCGATGTTGACGACGCGCTGAGGCATTGACTGCGGTGGGTTGCCACCCACTCTACGAACCCGCTGTAGGGTGGGTGCAGCCCACCGTTTCCCGAGGGGACGCGATGCAGAGTGCCATCCGTTTCGATCAGAAGCGCCTGCCGCCCGAGACCGAGGCATTGCGCGCCGAGGTCCGCGACTTCCTCGCCGACGAGATTCGGCGCGGCACCTTTGATCCCGGGCTCGGCCTCAAGCAGACGAGCTTCGACCGCGAATTCTCGAAGCGGGTCGGGCAGAGGGGCTGGATCGGCATGACCTGGCCCAAGGCCTATGGCGGGCACGAGCGCAGCCATCTCGACCGCTATGTCGTCACCGAGGAGATGCGCGCCGTCTCGGCGCCGACCTGGTCGCATTTCGTCGCCGACCGCCAATCCGGACCGGTGATCCTGAAATACGGCTCGGACGCGCTGAAGGAGACCATCCTGCCGGCCATCTGCCGGGGCGAGCTGTGCTTTGCCATCGGCATGTCCGAGCCGAATTCGGGTTCGGACCTCTTCGCGGCGCAGACCAGGGCGGTTCGCGACGGCGATGGCTGGCGCGTCAACGGGCGCAAGATCTGGACCTCGAACGCGCACCGGGCCGAGTACATGATCGCTCTTCTGCGCACGTCGCCGCCGACGACGGAAAATCGCCGACACGGGCTGACGCAGTTCCTGGTCGACATGTCGGCGCCCGGCATCACGGTGAACCCGATCGCCGCCATGCCCGGCATGACCGACTTCAACGAGGTGCTTTTCGAGGACGTCCTGATCCCGGACAACCATCGCCTGGGCGAGATGGACGGCGCCTGGAAGCAGGCGACCGCCGAGCTGGCCTATGAGCGATCGGGACCGGAGCGGTTTCTCGAGACGTTCTACGTGCTCGTGGCGCTGGCCGAGCGGCTGGGCGCCGAGCCGGACGCGCGCGGCGCCGAGGGGCTGGGCCGGCTCGTCGCACAGCTGCACACGCTGCGCCGCATGTCGGTCTCGGTCGCCGGAATGCTGCACGAGGGCAAGGAGCCGGTGCTCGAGAGCTCCATCGTCAAGGATGTCGGCACCGCCTGGGAGCAGCGGCTGCCGGCCGAGGCTCGCCGGCTCGGCGCGTTCTCCGAGCAACCGGCGACGAACGAGCAGGCCTTCGAGGACCTCGTCGAGTTCGCGACGCTGGTGGCGCCGAAGCTGACGATCCAGGGCGGGACGACCGAGATCCTGCGGGGCATCATCGCCCGCGGGCTGGGGATGCGGTGAGAAAAGGCGGTGGGTTTCACCCACGCCGCGGGAAAACGGCTAGGGTGGGTTAGACCACCATCCTATGGAGGAACTCATGCCCTATGACGCGCCCGAACTCGGCGTCGAGATCCGCGATTATGTCGCGACGGTCGAGATCAAGCGTCCGCCGCACAACTTCTTCGATTTTGCGCTGATCCGGCAGATCGCCGACACCTACGAGGCGCTCGACGAGGACCCGGGCTGCCGGGCCATCGTGCTCTGCTCGGAGGGGAAATCCTTCTGCGCAGGCGCCAATTTCGGCGATGGCAGCCAGGTGCAGGCTGATGGCTCGGTCGATGGGGCGGTCAACCGGGTAGGCATCGACCACCTCTATGTCGAGGCGGTGCGCGTCTTCCGCTGCAGGAAGCCCGTGGTCGCCGCCGTGCAGGGCGCGGCGATCGGCGGCGGGCTGGGCCTGGCGCTCTCGGCCGATTTCCGCGTCGGCTCCCCGGAGACGCGCTTTGCCGCCAACTTCACGCGGCTGGGATTTCATCCGGGCTTCGGCCTGACCGTGACGCTGCCGCGCGTCATCGGCCAGCAGAAGGCGGCGCTGATGTTCCTGACCTCGCGCCGGATCAAGGGCGAGGAGGCGCTGGCCTGGGGCCTTCTGGACGGCTGCACGACGCTCGACAAGGTGCGCGCGCACGCCTGGGGGCTGGCCAAGGAGATCGCCGTCAACGCGCCGCTCGGCGTCGGCTCGACGCGCGCGACGCTGCGCCAGGGCCTGGCCGATGCGGTCAGGGCGGCGACCGACCACGAGCTGGAGGAGCAGACCCGGCTGCGCACGACCGAGGATTTCCGCGAGGGCGTCGCCGCGACGTCCGAGCGGCGCATACCGGAGTTCAAGGGCCGCTGAGCGCGGGAGAGGGAGGCGAAGCATGCGGATCCTGGTGCTCGGCGCCGGTGCCGTCGGCGGTTATTTCGGCGGACGCCTTGCCGCTTCCGGCGAGGACGTGACCTTCCTGGTGCGCCCGGGCCGCGCGCGCCAGCTCGCCGAGGGGCTGCGGATCGAGAGCCCGCATGGCGATGCCACCGTTCCCGTCCAGGTGATCGAGGTCGGTCAGGAAGGCCCGAGCCCCGACATCATCATGGTGGCCTGCAAGTCCTACGGGCTCTGGGACGCCATGGAGGCGATCGCGCCGCACATCCGCTCCGAGACGGTGGTCCTGCCGGTGCTGAACGGGATGAACCACATCCCGACGCTTGCCAGCCGGTTCTCCGAGGCGATCGTCTGGGGCGGCGTGGCGCATATCGGGGCGACGCTGGCGCCGGACGGCACGGTGAAGCACCTCAACGATATCCATCGCATGACCGTGGGGCCGCGCGCACGACGACGGCAGCATTGTCCTGGCCGAGCGCTTCGTCGAGGCGCTGGTCCGGGCCGGCACGGACGGGCGACTGAGCCGCAACATCCTGCAGGAGCTCTGGGACAAGTGGGTGATGCTCGCGCCCCTGGCGGCAGCCACCTGCCTGATGCGCGCTTCCGTCGGCAGGATCGTCGCGGCCGATGGCGGCGAGCGGCTGATGCTCGATCTCGTCGACGAGTGCGCCCGGATCGCCGAGGCAGAAGGGCACCGGCCCGACGAAAGCCGGCTCGACGGGACGCGGCGGATGCTGACCAAGGCAGGATCGGACTTCACCGCCTCGATGCTGCGCGACATGGCGCAGGGCGGACCGACCGAGGCCGACCACATCATCGGCGACCTGATTCGCCGTGGCGATGCACACGGGATCGACACGCCGATGCTGGCCGTCGCCTGGACCAACCTGCAGGTCTACGAGGCGGGTCGACAAAGCGCCTGAAGCGGCCAATCGGCGCGGCCGGGCCCGTCCTCATCCAGCTTGCTTTCCGGCGAGGGCGTGCCGCGGGCCTTGCCTACAGCGTCATCTTGTAGCCGATATGGCTTCCGACGAAGCCGAGCCTCTCGTAGAAGCGGTGGGCATCGGGACGCTCCCGGTCCGTCGTGAGCTGGACGAGGCTGCATCCGCGCGCCCGGCACTGGCCGATGGCCCACTCGAACATCCGCTGTCCGAGCCCGGAGTCACGATGCGCAGCAGCGACCCTCACCCCTTCGATCTGGCCGCGCCGGGCGCCCCTGCGCGACAATCCGGGAATGAAAGTGAGCTGCAGGATACCGATCACCTCGTCTTCCAGGACCGCGACGGCCTGGAGCTGGTTGGGATCGGCATCGATCGCCCGGAATGCCTCGGCATAGCTTCGGTTCGGCGGGAAGGCTGGATCCTCCCGCCGTTCCCCCAGAACATCGTCGGCGAGGAGGGCGATGATCGCTGGAAGGTCGCCGGCATTGGCGCGGCGGAACGTGACCTCGGTCATCCAAGCCGCCTTGAGAGCACAGGTGTCTCGAACCGCAGGGCGGGCTTCTACCCCGCCCTGCAAGTGCGCCCGGCTCAGAGGCCGAGCGACCACCAGCCGCGCTTCTTCGGCTTGGCGGGCTCCGCGGGACGCTGCTCCTCGGCGGGTGCCTCCGGCGCCGGCGCCGCGGCCTCCGCCTCGCGCGCGGCAGGGGGCTCGGCGCTCTGCTCCGTCGGCCGCTCCTCCTCCGCCGCGGCGGCGTCGCGATCGCCGGCCGGCTCGGCGGCGGTCACCTCCTCCGAGGCGGCCGCGTCGAGGCCCGCGACATCGGCCGGCGCGCCGGCCGTGGGGAGCGGGGTCCCGCCGGTCGCATCGGCAGGCTCGGGCGCCGCATGGGCGGCCTCGGACGGCGCCTCTGCGAGCTCCGTCTCGGCGGGCGGACGGGTATCGTGCCCGTGCGAGGCGATGTCGACGGGCGGCTCGGCCTCGGCGCGCGTCTCGGGCGGTTCGGGTGCCGCGTCACCGGCCTCGCCGCGCGCCGCTTCGGCGGCATCAGCCGTGGCGTCTTGGGCGGTCGCCTCCGACTGGCCCACCTCGGCGCGGCGCTGCGGGCGCTCTCCAGTGCCCTCGTCGCCGCGGCGGCCGCGACGGCGGCGGCCACGGCCCCGCCGCGGGCGCGGCCGGTCGTCATCCTCGTCGCCCGACGGGCGCTCGCGCGCCTCTGCCTCATCCTGGCCCTCGGACGCCTCGCGCGGGGCCTCGTCCTCGCGCCGACGCCGCCCGCCGCGGCGGCCGCGGCGCCGGCGCGACCGGCTGTCGTCCTCGCCGCGATCCTCGCCGCGATCCTCGGCGCGGTCCTCGCACGGTCCTCGCCCTGCGCCTCGGTTTCCTCGGCGACGCCCGGCTCGTCGGCGATCTCGGCCTCGGCCGCGACCGATGCCGCCGAGACGACATCGCGCGCCGCCGGGGCAGGGCGCTTGCCCTGCGCCTTTGACTTGAGGATCTCGAAGTTCGGACTGACCAGCGTCGGGTCGCCGATGATGACCACGAGGACGTTGTTGCGGTGCTCGATCTGGCCGATATGCCGGCGTTTGGCGTTGATCAGATAGTTCGCGATATCGACGGGCGCACGAATGGTGATCTCGTCGGCGCGGCCACGCAGCGCCTCCTCCTCGACCTCGCGCAGGATGGCGAGCGCCAGGCTGTCGTCCGAGCGGATGACGCCCATGCCGTGGCAGTGCGGGCAGGGCTTGGTCGTCGCCTCGAGCATGCCGGGCCTGAGCCGCTGGCGCGACATCTCGAGCAATCCGAAGGCCGAGATGCGGCCGAGCTGGATGCGGGCGCGGTCGCTTTTCAGCTTGTCCTTGAGGCGCTTCTCGACGGCCCGGTTGTTCCGGTTCTCGTCCATGTCGATGAAGTCGATGACGATCAGGCCGGCGAGGTCGCGCAGCCGAAGCTGGCGCGAGATCTCCTCGGCCGCCTCGAGGTTCGTCTGCAGCGCCGTCTCCTCGATCGAGCCCTGCTTGGTGGCGCGGCCCGAGTTGACGTCGATCGCGACCAGTGCCTCGGTCACGCCGATGACGATGTAGCCGCCGGAGCGCAGCTGCACGACCGGGTTGAACATGCCGTTCAGATAGCTCTCGACCTGGAAGCGGCTGAAGAGCGGGATCGGATCGGCATAGGGCTGCACGTTCTTGGCGTGCGAGGGCATGAGCATCTTCATGTACTCTTTCGCCTCGCGATAGCCCGCCTCGCCCTCGACGAGGACCTGGTCGATCTCCTTGCTGTAGAGGTCACGGATCGAGCGCTTGATCAGCGAGCCTTCCTCGTAGATCAGCGTCGGCGCGATCGACTTCAGCGTCAGCTCGCGGATCTGCTCCCACTGGCGCAGCAGGAACTCGTAGTCGCGCTTGATCTCGGCGCGCGTCCGCTCGGCGCCGGCCGTGCGGACGATCAGCCCCATGCCGCGCGGCACCTCGAGTTCGCCCGCGATGTCGCGCAGCCGCTTGCGGTCGGTCGCGTTGGTGATCTTGCGGCTGATGCCGCCGCCGCGCGCCGTGTTCGGCATCAGCACGCAATAGCGGCCGGCAAGCGACAGATAGGTGGTCAGCGCGGCGCCCTTGTTGCCGCGCTCCTCCTTGACGACCTGGACCAGCATGATCTGCCGGACCTTGACGACGTCCTGGATCTTGTAGCGCCGGCGCAGCCTGGCGCGCGCCTTGGCAGCTTCCTCCAGCGTGTCCTCGGCGCCGATCTGCTCGGGCTGCTCGACGTCCTCGGCCTCGCCATTGCCGGCTTCTCGCGCATGGACAGGCGCCGCGGCGGCAGGCTCGGCCGGCTCGCTGCGCTCGGCGCGGTCTTCGCGGCCGCGGCGACGGCGGCGCTTGCGGCGCCCGGCTTCTGCGTCGGCCGTCTCGGCCTCGGTCTCGGACTGGTTGCCCTCGCCCTCGTCGGCTGGCACGCTTTCTCCGCCGGCGCCGACTTCCGCTTCGTCCGCATCGCGATCGGCGCCGCGGGCCGCAGGGTTCTCGTCCTGGTCCCCCGTCGCCCGTTCTTCCTCGTCGGCCGCCTCGTCGCGCGGCTTGGGCGCGTTCGCGTCGGCGTCGATTTCCTCCGTCAGCCTGTCGCCCTCGTCGAGGCCAGCGCTCTCGGCGATGGACCGGGGCGGCGTCTTATCGTCCGCCGAGGTGTCCCTCTCAGGGCTCGGCTGCTCCTCGGCGCCATCGGTGGCGCCATCGGTGCGGGGCGCAGCGACGTTCTCGGCGACATCCCTTGCCCCGGCGCTTGTCTCGTGCGCGGCCGGCTCTGCCCCCGCAGCTTGCCCCGGTGCAGCTTCCCCGGTGCAGCTTCCTCTGGTGCAGCTTCCGTGGGGGGGCTCTGCTCGGGCGGCGTTGTCTCGACGGCTCCCGGGAAAGCCGCGGCCTCGAATGCCTCCTCGGCCGCCTCCTTCCGTCCTGTCGAGGACGTGTCCTCTTGCGCCGTCCGAGGATCCTCGGCGCCGGGCAGCGCCGCCTCGCCCGCATCCGGGTCGGCGATCTCGAGTCCCGCGGGCGCGTCGCGCAGATCCGGGCCGTCGATGTCGATCACCTCCAGGCCCGAGGCGGTGCCCGCCTTGGCCTTTGGCTCGCTGCGGCGCGAGCGGCCGCGCGAGCGGCGGGGACGGCTCTCATCCTCCTCCTCGCGCGCGCGCTCGGCGGCCTCTTCGCGCGCCTCCTCGGCCAGCAGAGCCTCGCGGTCGGCGACGGGGATCTGGTAATAGTCGGGGTGGATTTCCGAGAAAGCCAGAAAGCCGTGCCGGTTGCCGCCGTACTCGACGAAAGCCGCCTGCAGCGACGGCTCGACGCGCGTCACCTTGGCGAGATAGATGTTGCCGGCTAGCTGGCGCTTGTTGACCGATTCAAAGTCGAAATCCTCGACCTTGTTTCCGTCGACGACCACGACCCGGGTCTCCTCCGGGTGGGTGGCGTCGATGAGCATTTTCTTTGGCATGAATTTTCCTGACGCCGGCGCTGCCGGGGCCGTGAGCGGGCCGGGGAACAGGGCTGGCGTGTTGTTGGCGGCGGTGGCGTCCCGGCGCAGGGTCGCGCCCGGCCCGTCATCGGGGCATCGCTCGGGTCGCGTCTGGTGCTGCGGGGTTCGCGCATCGCCTCGGTTTTCCGGCACCGGCCCGGCCGGCGCATGTGAACTGGACCCGCGGCTATGCCGGCGGGCATTGGGCTGACCGGCATCCGGTCCGCGCGCGGAATGATGGTGACTGCTCACTCATCCGGGGAGCGCGTGACCTGATACACCGGAATGGGAGCGGCACGCCGCCCGTCATCCCATGCGCCCCGGCTGCGCCGGGCGGCACAACCCGATGACCCCCTATAGACGCAAAGCGCGCCAATTTACAATCGCGATTTTACCCCTATGCCGGCCGTGCTATCGTCGAAGCTGAGGCAGTCCGGGGCAATCCGGGCAACCGGAACAAGAATTGGCGGCGGAAAGCTGGCCGGCATGCGGATGGGAACTTGGGCAGCGGGCGTGCACGGCTGCGCCGTGGGCGCGGCGCTCTGGCTGTGCGCCGGCTCGGGGATGGCGGACGGCGTGCCGGCGGCGACACGCCTCGGCGTTGTCGAGCGGGCGGACGGCCTGCGGCTTGCCATCGACGTCACGCCGGCACCTGCCTTCACCCTCTATACGCTCACCGATCCCGACCGGCTGGTCATCGATTTTCCTGCGCTCGACTGGCAGATCGGTGACGTGCCTCAGCTTCCCGGTATCAAATCGGTTCGGCAAGGGGTGGTGCGCTCGGATCGCGCCCGCCTCGTCCTCGAGCTGGCCGAGCCGCTCGGCGTGGTTCGGGCGTTCACCGAGCCGGGACGGGCGGCCGGGCCGGCTCGCCTTCTCGTTGACCTCGCCCCGGTCTCGCGCGCGGCGTTCAACGCCCGCTCCGGGCCGCCCGAGAAGGCGCGGCGGCCGAGCGCGCCGCAGGCTGATCGGCGCCCCGACATGGCCGAACTCGTCGTCGCCGTCGATCCCGGGCATGGCGGCATCGATCCCGGCGCTCGGGTCGGCGATCTCGTCGAGAAGCAACTCGTCCTGCGGTTCGCGACGCTGCTTGTCGCGGCGATCGAGGCGCGGCCGGGATTTCGCGCCTACCTCACGCGCGATGCCGACGTCTTCGTGCCACTGGCCCGGCGCGTCGGCCGCGCGCACGCTGCCGGCGCGCAGCTGCTGGTGTCGATCCATGCCGACGTGCTGGCGGCAGGGCATGCGCGCGGGGTGTCGGCCTACACGCTGTCCGACGAGGCCACCGACGCCGCCGCCGAAGCGCTCGCCGCGCGCGAGAACCGCTCGGACGTTCTCGCCGGCGCCGATCTCGGCGGCGAGGCCGACGACCTGACGCGGCTGCTGGTCGACCTCGCCCAGCGGGGCACGCAGGACGAATTGGCCAAGCTGGCGCAATCGGTGCTCGACTCGGTCGCACGGCATTCGGAGGTGCTGCGGACGCGGCCGCTGCGGCAGGCAGGTTTCCGGGTTCTGCAGGCACCTGATCTGCCATCGATCCTGCTCGAACTTGGCTTCATGGACGACGCCGAGGACCACCGGCGGCTGTCGGACCCGGCCTGGCTTGCTCGAACGGCCGAGGCCGTCGCGCAGGGCATCGTCGGCTGGCGCGCCGCGGCCAGCCCGGGCTTCGTCGCGCCGCGCGACTCGGCAGCACGCGCGCTCGAGCAGTAGATGCGGGCGGCACCGCAGACTTCTACCGGCTGGCGTTCAGCGGCCTCGCCCAGTATGCTCGTGCCCCACTCGCCACGAGCGTTGTGTTAAGGATGGCCGGCCAAACAGGTGCGCCGGGGATATCGGGTCGATGATTCGCATTTTGGCTGGCTTGTTCTCGAATGCTGCGACGGCGGTGGTGTTCGCCGTCGTGGGCTTTGCCGCGCTCGTGCACATCTACGGGCAGGGCCTGCCGAGCTATGACGAGCTGCGCAGCTATCAGCCCAAGATGCTGACGCGCGTCTATTCGGGCGAGGGCGAGATCATCGCCGAGTTCGCGCGCGAGCGCCGGGTCTTCGTGCCGATCGACGAGGTGCCAGACCTGGTCAAGAACGCCTTCGTCTCGGCCGAGGACAAGAATTTCTACGTCCATCCGGGCGTCGATGCGACGGCGATCGCCAAGGCGCTCTATCGGTTCGCCGCGGCCAAGGCTTCAGGGCAGGACGTCCAGCTCGCCGGCGCCTCGGGCATCACGCAGCAGGTCGTCAAGAACTTCCTGGTCGGCGACGAGCGCAGCATCGAGCGCAAGATCCGCGAGGCGATCCTGGCCGTGCGCGTCGACGGCGCGCTCAGCAAGGACCAGATCCTCGAGCTCTATCTCAACGACATCTATCTCGGCGCGCGCGCCTATGGCATCGTCGCGGCCGCGCAGAACTATTTCGGCAAGACGCTGGAAGAGCTCGAGCCGCAGGAGGCGGCCTATCTCGCGGCCTTGCCCAAGGCGCCCTCGGCGCTGCATCCGATCCACAACCACGACGCGGCTGTGGCGCGCCGCGATTATGTGCTGCGCGAGATGCGGCAGAACCGGGTCCTGACGCCCGCCGAGTACGAGACGGCGGTCGCCCAGCCGCTCGACACGATCCTCGACGAGCACACGCCGACGGTGCTGGGCGATGCCGAGCCCAATTATTTCACCGACGAGGTGCGTCGGCAGCTTATCCGCGAAGTCGGCCTCGACCAGCTCTATCGCGGCGGCCTGACCGTGCGCGCGACCATCGACGACGAGCTGCAGGAGCTGGCCCAGCGGGTGCTGCGCGAGGGCCTGGAGAAGTACGACCGGCGTCTCGGCCGCTATGTCGGGCCGATCACGACGATCCCTGCGATCGCGGCGGCAGATGGCGCCACGGGCGACGGGGCGGCCGACTGGCGCAAGCTGCTCGCCGGCATCAATGCGCCGCGCGACATCGACGGCTGGCATCTGGGCGTGGTGCTCGAGGTTGGCGACAGCAGCGCCCTCGTCGGCGTCGAAGGCACCGATGACGCCGCGGACGGCGAGGAGCCCGGTGTCGTCCGGCTGCGCCTTGCGCGCGAGCGCGAGTGGATCAGGCGCGCGCCGCAGGGCGCGGTCAAGTCGGCGTCGGACATCTGGCAGATCGGCGACGTCGTCTTCGTCGAGCGCGAGGACGAAGGCTGGGCGATGCGGCAGATCCCCGTGGTCCAGGGCGCCTTCATGGCGATGGACCCGCATTCGGGGCGCGTGCTGGCGCTGGTCGGCGGGTTCTCCTTCCAGGATTCGGCCTTCAACCGCGCGACCCAGGCCAAGCGGCAGCCCGGCTCGGCCTTCAAGCCCTTCGTCTACGCCGCGGCGCTCGACGCCGGCTACAAGCCGACGACCATCGTCCTCGATGCGCCGATCGCCATCGCCGACGGCACCAAGACCTGGCGGCCGAAGAACTCGAGCGGCAAGTTCTATGGCCCGACCCCGCTGCGCAAGGGACTGGAGCTGTCGCGCAACCTGATGACGGTGCGCATCGCCCAGGCCGTCGGCATGGACCGCGTCGCCATGTATGCCGAGCGCTTCGGCCTCTATGACGAGATGCCGGGGCACCTCGCCTATGCGCTCGGCGCCGGCGAGACGACGCTCTACCAGCTGGTCGCCGCCTATTCGATGTTCGACAATGGCGGCAAGCGGGTCGAGCCGACGCTGATCGACCGCGTGCAGGATCGCAACGGCCACACGCTCTACAGCCACGATCCGCGCTTCTGCCAGGGCTGCGCGGTCGAGACCTTCGGGCGCAACCGCACGCCGATCCTGTTCGACTCGCGCAGCCAGATCATCGACCCGGTGACCGCCTACCAGATCGTCGACATGCTGCGCGGCGTGGTCGAGCACGGCACCGCGACGCAGACTGTCGGCGGGCTGCCCTTTCCTGTCGCCGGCAAGACCGGGACCACCAACGATGCCAAGGACGCCTGGTTCATCGGGTTCACCGAGAACCTCGTCGCCGGCTGCTTCATCGGCTATGACAATCCCACGCCCATGGGCGAGCACGCTTATGGCGGAACGCTCTGCGGCCCGGTCTTCCGCGAGTTCATGGCCGAGGCGATGAAGACCCGGGCGCCCGGAAGCTTCGAGCCGCCGCGCGGCGGCGGCTTTGTCACGATCAAGGTCGACCGCAACACCGGCGAGCGCTTGCCGGACGATGCCGAAGGGCCTGACGTGCTGGTGCAGACCTTCGATCTCGGACCCGCGCCCGAGATCCTCGTCGACGATGTGCTGGCGCTGGCTGACGACGCCTCGCTCTTCGCCGGCTATGGCGCGGACCTGCCCTATCTGCTGCCCGAAGGCGAGGACGTGCCGCTCGGCAGCAGCGAGGGCGGCGGCGGATCGGGCAGCACGGCGTCGCGGCCGAGCAATGTCGGCCTGGGCACCGGCGGGCTGTACTAGGCGTTGATCCGCGGCCATCTTGTGCGCGCGGCGGACATGACCATCTCAAGGCATAGAACATCCCAGGGAGGGTGATATGAGGTACGACAAGGCAGCCGCGGCGCTCGCCGCGCTCGCTCTGGTGATGGGCGCAGCCGTAACGACAGGCGCCGACGCGCAAACGACGGCGCAAACCAAGGCGACGGTCGCCAACGAGGTCGGCAACCCGATCGACGCCCCGGAGACGGTCGATCGCGGCCAGCAGGTCGTCGTGTCTGTGGCGGGCGCGGATAACGGAGGCCGCGTCGAGGTCTGGGGGCCCGTCGGCTCGCAGGGCGGGGGGCAGCAGGTCGCATCGGCGCCGGTGACTGGCGGCCGGGCGACGCTGACCGCGCCGCAGGTGTCGGGCAGCTACGAGCTGAGGCTCGTCGGCGCGAACGGGTCCAGGCGCGCCAGCCGCGCCTTCGAGGTCGCCGCCTCGCCGGTGATGCTGACGGTGCCGAGCGATGTCGACGCCGGAGCGACGCTGACGGTCACTTGGCGCGGCCCGGCCAAGCCTGGCGACACCTTCCAGATCGTCGACCCGGTGACGGGGACGGTGCTGCAGTCGACCCCCGTCGCCGGCGACCCCGGCGGGCAGAACACGAGCCAGCTGTCGGTGCCCGATCATCGCGGCCGGGTCGAGCTGCGCTATGTCGGCCTCGACGGCTCCGTGCTGCGCACCGTGCCCTTCGAGGTGCGCCGGCTGGGCGGCTGAGCGGGCGGCAATCCCGCGAGCCGCGTCCCGAGCCCCAGGGGTGCCCGCCCCGCTGCTTTACCGCGGCGGGCGCGGGCGCTATGACATGACCTTTGCCCGCCAGTGAACTGCCATGAGAGCCGAAACCGAAGCCGTCGTCGGCGAGATCGAGAAATCGCTCGAGCTGCTGCGCCGCAGGCTCGGCTGGGAGACCGCCGAGCACCGGCTCGAGGAGCTGAACGCCCGCGCCGAGGATCCGGCCCTCTGGGGCGATCCGGCGCATGCGCAGAAGGTCATGCGCGACCGGCAGAAGCTGGCCGACGGCATCGACGGCTACAAGGCGCTGGCGCAGGGGCTGACGGACAATGTCGAGCTGATCGAGCTCGGCGAGGCCGAGGGCGACGACGAGATCGTGCGCGAGGCCGAGGCGGCGCTTGCTCGCCCTGCGCGAGACGGCGTCCGACCGCGAGATCGAGGCGTTGCTCTCCGGCGAGACGGACGGCAACGACGCCTTCCTCGAGGTCCATGCCGGCGCCGGGGGCACCGAGAGCTGCGACTGGGCGCAGATGCTGGCGCGCATGTATGTCCGCTGGGCGGAGCGGCGCGGCTTCAAGGTCGAGCTGCAATCCGAGAACTCCGGGCGAGGAGGCGGGCATCAAGTCCGTCACCTACCGGGTCAAGGGCGACAACGCCTTTGGCTGGCTGAAGTCGGAATCGGGCGTGCACCGGCTGGTGCGCATCTCGCCCTATGACGCGCAGGCGCGGCGGCACACGAGCTTTTCGTCGGTCTGGGTCTATCCGGTCATCGACGACACGATCGAGATCGACATCCCCGAGAAGGACATCCGGCTCGACACCTTCCGCTCGTCGGGCGCCGGCGGCCAGCACGTCAACAAGACGGACTCGGCCGTGCGCATCACGCATTTGCCGACCGGCATCGTCGTGACGAGCTCGGAGAAGTCGCAGCACCAGAACCGCGCCATCGCCTGGGCGGCGCTGCGCGCCCGGCTCTACGATCTCGAGATGAAGAAGCGCACGCAGGCGATCCAGGACGCGCACGACGCCAAGGCCGACATCGGCTGGGGCCACCAGATCCGCTCCTACGTCCTGCAGCCCTACCAGATGGTCAAGGACCTGCGCACCGGGGTCGAGACCTCGGACACGCAGGGCGTGCTCGACGGCGATCTCGACCGGTTCATGGCGGCAGCGCTCGCCCAGGACGTGGCGGGCAAGTCCCGCGCCGAGGCCGAGGCCGCCGCCGAGGCCTGATCGGGCAGACCCAATTCTAGTCGGAATGCGCGGCGATGCCGCGCATGCGACATGTCCTCGCGCCGCCGCTGCAGTAGCTACAGCGGCTCCCACAGGCGCAGAAGCGGGCCCTTGGCGCCGTAGAACGGGTCGGTCGGGGGCAGGGGGACGGCGGCGCAGCGCGCCTCGGCTCCGGGCCAGTTCTGCTCGGTCGCCTTCAGCAGGTCGGCCTCCTGCTCGGGCGGGTAGGCGCCGCAGACCGCGAAGTCGGGGCTGGCGGCGAGCCGCCTGTGGCCGGTGCCGGCCGGCAGCACGGCGAGGTCACCGGCCCGCAGCGTGACCTCGCGCCCGTCCGGGCCGCCCAGCATCAGCCAAGCCTCGCCGCTCGCCACCGCCAAGGCCTCGTGCGCGGTCGAATGGTAGTGGTGGAAGTCGTAGACCGTCCAGGTCCAGGCGCCGCCCCAGCCGTTCGTATGGTAGAGTTCGTGGATGGCTGCATCGTCCGTGGCGCCGTCCAGCGCGGCCCGGATAAACACGACCGGCAGCCGGCTGTTCGGCACCCAGTTGTTCGGCCGGAGCTCCAGCCTCTCGATGCGCGCCCCCTTCTGGTTGGGCCCGGGCGCGACAGCGTTCGGTTTCAGCATGGCGTACCTCCTCTCACTGCAATTCGCCACGCGCGCGGGTCGTTCCGCCGACTTCCGCCGTACCGGCGCTTGACCGGATCGCGGC
Organism: uncultured Bacillaceae bacterium; assembly: GCA_963763245.1. GTDB lineage: Bacteria > Pseudomonadota > Alphaproteobacteria > Rhodobacterales > Rhodobacteraceae > Thermohalobaculum. The sequence continues at coordinate 38,732 of CAVXNU010000010.1, read as the reverse complement.
CAGGCGCAATCTGCCGAGCCATGAACGCCCGTGACATCGCCGGCCTCAGCCAGGCCGAGGCGGCGGAAGAGATCGCCGAGCTGACCGCGCAGGTCAAGGCCGCGAACATGCGCCTATCACGGCCACGACGCGCCCGACATCTCGGATGCCGACTACGACCGCCTGAAGGCCCGGCTGATCGCGCTCGAGCAGGCCTTCCCGGCGCTCGCCCGCGCCGACAGCCCGACGCGCGCCGTCGGCGCGGCGCCGGCCGAGGGCTTTGCCAAGGTGCGCCACCGCGTGCCGATGCTGTCGCTGGCGAACGCCTTCGCGACGGAGGACGTCGCGGACTTCGTCGACGGCCTCCGCCGGTTCCTGAAGCTCGCCCCCGACGCGCCGCTCGCGCTGACCGCCGAGCCCAAGATCGACGGCGTCTCGCTCAGCCTGCGCTACGAGGAAGGTCGCCTGGTCGAGGCCGCCACCCGCGGCGACGGCGCCGAGGGCGAGAACGTCACCGCCAATGCGCGCACGATCGGCGACATCCCTGACCGGCTGCGGGGCAGGGTGCCCGACCTCCTCGAGGTGCGCGGCGAGGTCTACATGCGCCATGCCGACTTCCGCGCGCTGAACGAGGCGCAGGTCGCCAAGGGGCTGAAGATCTACGCCAACCCGCGCAACTTCGCGGCAGGCTCGCTGCGCCAGCTCGACCCGGGCATCACCGCGTCGCGGCCGCTGCGCTTCTTCGCCTATGCCTGGGGCGAGGTCGCGGCCTTGCCGGCGGAGACGCAGTCTGGCGTCATCGCCGCCTTCGCCGAGTGGGGTCTGCCGGTCAACCCGCTGATGCAGCGCTGCGAAGGCATCGACGAGATGCTCGCCCACTATGCGGCCATCGAGCGGCAGCGCGCGACGCTCGGCTACGACATCGACGGCGTCGTCTACAAGGTCGACCGGCTCGACCTGCAGCGCCGCCTGGGGTTCCGCTCGAACACGCCGCGCTGGGCGCTGGCCCACAAGTTCCCGGCCGAGCGGGCGACGACCATCCTCGAGCGCATCGAGATCCAGGTCGGCCGCACCGGCGCGCTCTCGCCCGTCGCCCGGCTGACGCCCGTCACCGTCGGCGGCGTCGTCGTCTCGAACGCGACGCTGCACAACGAGGACTACATCGCCGGGCGCGCCTCCGACGGCACGCCCATCCGCGACGGCCGCGACCTGCGCGAAGGCGACACGGTTACCATCTACCGCGCCGGCGACGTGATCCCCAAGGTCGTCGACGTCGACCCCTCGCAGCGGCCGGCCGGCTCGAAGCCCTACGTCTTCCCCGACCATTGCCCGATCTGCGGCTCGCCCGCGGTGCGCGAGGCGGGCGAGGCGGTGCGCCGCTGCACCAACGGGCTGACCTGCCCGGCGCAGCGCGGTCGAGCACCTGAAGCATTTCGTCAGCCGCCCCGCCTTCGACATCGAGGGCCTTGGCGCCAAGCAGGTCGAGGCCTTCAGCGAGGCCGGGCTCATCCGCGAGCCCGCCGAGATCTTCACCCTGCAGGCGCGCCAGGAGGCGGGCGAGATCGACCTCTACCGCCGCGACGCCAGGGGCCGGCCGACCAACGAAACCTCGGTCGGCAACCTCTTCGCCGCCATCGACGAGCGCCGCACATGTGCCGCTTGCCCGCTTCATCTTCGCCCTTGGCATCCGCCATGTCGGCGAGACGACCGCGCGGCTCTTTGCCCGCCAGTTCGTCAGCTGGAGGGCGTTCGACGAGATGATGGTCGCCGCCGGCGAAGACGCGTCAGCGCGCGAGCACCTGCTCGCGATCGACGGCGTCGGCGAAGTCATGGCCGACGCCGCCATCGCCTTCTTCGCCGATGTCCACAATCGCGAGGCAATCGCCCGCCTGCTGAGCCACGTCACCCCTGAGGACGCCGAGGCGCCGCGCACCGAGGGCAGCCGCGTCGCCGGCAAGACGGTCGTCTTTACCGGCACGCTCGAGAAGATGAGCCGCGCCGAGGCCAAGGCGCAGGCCGAGTCGATGGGGGCGAAGGTCTCGGGCTCGGTCTCGGCCAAGACCGACATCGTCGTCGCCGGCCCCGGCGCCGGGTCCAAGCTGAAGAAGGCCGCCGAGCTCGGCATCGAGACGCTGACCGAGGAGCAGTGGCTGGCCCTCATTGGGCACTAGACAACCCTTAATAATTGTCTATTGCGGATCGCTGACCGTGTGTCACGCGGACCAGATACAACGGCCACATGCACGAGATCGAGCTCAAGCTGCTGCTGGATGCAAGGCAAGAGCGGCTGCTGCGCACGGGCGACGCAGTCAGGCGCGCGGCCGCCGGTGCGGCGCGGACGCGCGAGCTGCACAGCGTCTACTACGACACCGCCGACGGCGCGTTGAAGCGCGCAGGCATTGCCGTACGCCTGCGACGCGAGGGCCGGCGCTGGGTCCAGACGGTCAAGAAATCCTCCGGCGCAATCGCGCAGGGGCTGTCGACGCCGATCGAGGACGAATGCCGGCTGCCAGGACCCCAGCTCGACCTGACGCGGATCGGGAGTGACGATCTGCGCGAGGAGGTGATCGGGCTGGCCAAGCCCGGGATCGAGCCGACCGTCGAGACCGCCTTCCGCCGGACGAGCCGCCTCCTCTCCGGGCCTGATGGCGCCAAGGTCGAGCTCGCCATCGATGTCGGCGAGGTGCGCGCCAACGGCGCCGCCGCGCCTCTGACCGAGGCCGAGCTCGAGGTCAAGGAGGGGCCGCAGGATGCGCTGTTCGCGCTCGCCCGCGACCTGGTCACGCAGGGGCCGGTGCGCTTCTCGAACCGCTCCAAGGCGGCCCGCGCCGGCGCCTTGCGCGACGGGGGCAGGGCGGTCGAGCTGGCCGCCCCGCTCAAGGCTTCGCCGATCGCGCTCGACCGCGGCATGACGGTCGAGGAGGCGGCCGTGGCGGTGCTCGCCGAGATCCAGCACCAGGTCGCGGCGAACATTGTTGCGACGGTCGAGACGGACGCACCCGAGGGCCCGCACCAGCTGCGCATCGGGCTGCGCCGCCTGCGCAGCGCGCTCGGCGCGTTTGCGCCCGCCCTCGGTTGCGCCGAGCTCGAGCGGCTGAGCGATCTCGCGCGCGGCATCGGCGCCACCGTCGGCACGCTGCGCGACCTCGACGTTCTGGCTGAGGATCTCCTGGTGCCGGCGGCCGAAACCGCGCCCGGCGAGCGCGGCTTCCCCCGTTTGGCCGACGCCGTGGCGCGCCGCCGCGAAGCCGTGCGCCGCGAGGTGCGCCAGGCCCTCTCCGGGCCAGAGGTGGCCGCCTTCGTGCTCGACCTCGCGGGCTTTGTCGCGACGCGGGGCTGGCAGGCAGGGGACGCCGATGCGGCGGCACTCGAGGCCGATATCCGCACCCTCGCCCGGCAGGCGCTCGACGGGCGCTGGAAGGCGGTCAGGAAACGCGCGAAGGACCTCGGCGCGCTCTCGATGGACGAGCGCCACGAGATGCGCAAGTCGATGAAAAAGCTCCGCTATGTGGCCGACGTGTTCGACTCGCTTTTCCCCGAGCGCAAGGTCGCCCGCTTCCGCGCCGCGCTGAAGAGCCTCCAGGACGATTTCGGCCGGCTGAACGACGCCGCCATGGTGGAGGCGCTGCTGCGCGGCCCCAAGGCGCCCGGCGCCCGCGACCCTGACGCCCAGCGCGCGGCCGGCCGGCTGATCGGGGCGACGCTGGCCGAAGCGGCGCACCTCTGGCCGCGCGCGATCAAGGATTGGCAGGCGCTCGCCAAGCAGGGCCCGTTCTGGCGCTGAGTTTGGCGAGCGGATGGTGCCGCCTCGGCTCACGTCGCCTGCTGACAGCGCCGCCCGGCTCGCGCAAGACTGCCGGGCATGTCGCAAGGCCGCCCGGAAATCCTGTTCCCGCTCTTTGCCGGCGTCGACCGCCTGCCCGGCGTCGGCCCGAAGACGGCCAAGCTCTTCGAGCGGCTCGGCGCGGGCCGCCTCATCGACCTGCTCCTGACGCTGCCGACGGGCGTCGAGGACCGGCGCCTGCGCGACTCGCTGCGCGGCGTCGCGCATGGCGAGACCGTCACCGTGCTCGTCGAGGTGGGCGAGCACCGGATCGGCCGCAACCCGGCCCGTCCCTACCGGGTGATCGTCGAGGGGGGCGGGCAGACCTTCGAGCTTGTCTACTTTCGGCCGAAGGGCGACTGGATCCAGCGGGCGCTGCCGCCCGGCGGACGCCGCATCGTCTCGGGCCGGGTCGAGTTCTATGACGGGCGCCTGCAGATGCCGCACCCCGAGCTGGTGCTGGCCGAGGAGGAGGCGGCGACGCTCCAGCCCTGGGAGCCCGTCTACCCGCTGACGCAGGGCCTGACGCAGCGCACCGTCGCCCGTGCCGTCGCCACGGCGCTGACGCGCCTGCCGGCGCTGCCCGAGTGGATCGCGCCGGCGATCCTCGCCGAGCGGCACTGGCCGGGCTGGCCCGACGCCCTGCGCGCCGCGCACGCGCCGGAGGGTCCCGGCGCGCTGTCGCCCGCCGATCCGGCGCGCCAGCGGCTCGCCTATGACGAGCTCCTGTCGCACCAGCTGGCGCTCCAGCTCGTGCGCGCCCGCATGAAGCGGCGCCGGGGCCGCGCCAATGCCGGCGACGGCCGGCTGCGCGCCAGCGCACTCGCCGCCTTCGGCCACCCCCCGACGGGTGCCCAGGCGCGCGCTATGCGACGAGATCGTCGGCGACATGGCCGGCCCCACCCGCATGATGCGCCTGCTGCAGGGCGATGTCGGCTCGGGCAAGACGCTGGTCGCGCTCGTCGCCATGCTGGCCGCCGTCGAGGCGGGCGGCCAGGCCGCGCTGATGGCGCCGACCGAGATCCTCGCGCGCCAGCACGCCGCCGGTCTCGCGCCTCTGGCGGACCAGGTCGGCGTCCATCTCACATTGCTGACGGGGCGCGACAAGGGCGTGGCCCGCGCCGACAAGCTGGCCGCCATCGCCGATGGCCGGGCGCAGCTCGTCATCGGCACGCATGCGCTCTTCCAGCGCGAGGTCGTCTTCTACGACCTGCGCCTCGCCATTGTCGACGAGCAGCACCGCTTCGGCGTCCGCCAGCGCATGGAGCTGACCGACAAGGCGCCCGCGGCCTGCGACATGCTGGTGATGACGGCGACGCCGATCCCGCGGACGCTGGCGCTGGCCGGCTATGGCGACCTCGACATCTCGGTGCTGGACGAAAAGCCGCCCGGCCGCCAGCCGATCGACACGGCGCTCGTCTCGATGGAGCGCTATGACGAGGTCGTCGGCGCGCCTCGGCCGCGGCGATCGCCCGCGGCCAGCGCGCCTACTGGGTCTGCCCGCTGGTCGAGGAGTCCGAGACGGCGAACCTCGTCGCCGCCGAGGCCCGGCACGCCGCGCTCGCCAAGGCGCTCGGGCCCGAGCATGTGCGCCTCGTGCACGGCCAGATGCCGGCCGAGGCGCGCGACCGCGCCATGGCCGACTTCCAGGCCGGCCGCGCGCAGGTGCTGGTGGCGACCACCGTCATCGAGGTCGGCGTCGACGTGCCGGAGGCGACCATCATGGTCGTCGAGCAGGCCGAAGTCTTCGGGCTGGCCCAGCTGCATCAGCTGCGCGGCCGGGTCGGGCGCGGCGCCGAGCGCTCGTTCTGCCTGCTCCTCTACGCGCCGCCGCTCGGCGAGGCGGCGCGCGCGCGCCTGACGATCATGCGCGAGACCGAGGACGGTTTTCGCATCGCCGAGGAGGATCTGCGGCTGCGCGGGGCAGGGGACATGCTGGGCACCGCCCAATCGGGGCTGCCGCGCTTTCGGGTGGCCGATCTCGCCCGCGACGCGGCGCTGATGGAGCTCGCCCGCGACGATGCGCGGCTGGTCACGCACAACGACCCGACGCTGGCCTCCGAGCGCGGCGTGGCGCTGAGGACCCTGCTCTATCTGATGGAGCGCGAGCGGTCCGTGCAGCTGCTCAAATCCGGGTGATCTCTCTCCGTTCGCATTTGTTCCAACTTCGTTCTTGACAGAGTGCTCGGGAATCGAGAACGTAAAGGCAACATTAACCGAGGGAACACCGCCATGCGCATGCTTCGCCGCACCCACGCGATCTTCTCCGCCGCGCCGCGCGACGCGCTCGGCGACGCCGCCGGTCTCGCCGTCATGGCGCTGCTGATCTTCGCCGGTTTCCTCCTGCCGGCCATCGTCTGACGTCTCGCTGCCAGCGGTCCAGGTTCGGCGCGGCGCGGCTTTGCTGTCCGCTCGAACTGGCGGCCTTCCCGCCAGTTACGCGCCCCAGTCCCTCTCTCCTGGACCCTACCTCGGCCGCCGCGGCATGCGGCGGCCTTTTTTAGGTGGGTGAGGGCGCCCGCGAGTGGCCGAGAGAGGCCGACCGGCTGCCTCGCTCGGACACCACGCGGACGGGATGTCGCGGCTCTGCTCACGCAGCTGCGACGCGATCACCAGCGCGGGATAGACATGCCCGACCGCCGCCGTCAGCAGGGTATGGTTGCAGAGGTCGATCGCGACGCCGAGCAGCCATCCACAAAGTGCATAATCATTATTATGTAAAGAACAGATCCGATCAGCCTGCTGAGGTCGGCACGCATACGTGAGGCCCCGAGCCATGCCGCGACGGCCCGGCCGATCTCGGCGCCTGAATCCTCCTGGATGAAGTGGCTGCCGCTGACGCTCACCTCTCGCTGATTTGCCAGGCCGCGCGCGCTCTCGAGCATCGGCCCCGTCAGGATCGCGCCCGGCTCGGCGGTCACCAGCAGCTTGGGCAGATCGCTCGCCTGCAGCCAGGCCCAGTTCTGCGCCACGATCTCCACCGCATCGGCCGGCTCGCCGTCGAGCGGAATCTGGCGCGGCCAGCTCAGTGTCGGGCGCCGGTCCTCGCCGGGCCGCGCGAACGGCCGGCGGTATTCGGCCATCTCGTCCTCGCTCAGCCGGCGCAGGATCGAGCCCGGCAGGATCCGCTCGACGAAGACGTTCTTTTCCAGCACCATCTCCTCGCCGGCCTCGGAGCGCATGCCCTGGAAGATGCCGCGGATCATCTCGGGCCACTCGTCCCAGCGCATCGGCCTCAGGATCGTCTCCATATAGGCGATCGCCCGGGCGCGGCCCGTCTTCCGCGCCCAGCGCAAGCCCAGCGGTCCGCCCCAGTCGTGCAGCACCAGCGCCACCGGCCCCTCGGGCACGACCGCGTCGAACCAGCCGTCCAGATAGCGCGCATGCTCGGCCAGCGTGTAGCGCCCCGGTCCGCTCTCGGGCAGCTTGTCGCTGTCGCCCATGCCGATCAGGTCGGGCGCCAGCAGCCGGCCGGAGAAGCCGCTCGTGGCCAGCATCGCCGCCATGACCTCGCGCCAGAGAAAGCTCGAGGTCGGATTGCCGTGCAGCAGCACGACCGGCGCGCCCTGGCCGTGCTCGACCCAGGCCATGCGCCGCCCGTGCACCTCGACGAACCGCTTGCCCGTGCGCCACTCGCCCATGATCGCATCTCCGGTCTGATTTGCCCGCCGCCCGCGCCTCGGGCACGTTGCGGGGTCCGTCGCCGATCCGCTAGAACGGCGGCAAGGCTCGCCGCAAGACCCGACGCCCGTCAAGGGAGAGCACATGCACTGGCGCGACGAACAGCCGCTCGACCTCCGCCGCGAGGCGCATTTCGGCCGCGTCGTCACCTGCTTCCGCGACCGCCCGCGCTCGGTGCACGCCATGTTCGCCGCGGCCGCGGCGGCGGATCCCGGCCAGGACGCGCTGGTCGGCGAGGAAGGCACGCTCTCCTATCGCGAGCTCGAGGCCCGCACAGCCCGCATCGCCGGCGGCCTCGTCCGGGCCGGCATCACGCCCGGCGAGCGGCTGGCGCTGCTCATGGGCAACCGGTTCGCCTTCGTCGAGGCGCTGCTCGCCTGCCAGCGCATCGGCGTCGTCACCGTTCCGCTGAACCCGCGCCAGCCGGCGCCCGAGATCGCCTACGCGCTGACCCAGTGCGGCGCCGCGGCGCTGGTCTTCGACGCCGAGCTCGCAGGCAACCTCCCCGATCCGGCCGAGACGCCGTCCGTCCGCCGCCGCTGGTCCGCCTATGGCCCGGTGCCGGGCCTCGATGCCGGCCGCTATGAAGAGCTGGCCGAGGCGCCGCCCGCCGACGCCGTCGCCGTCGAGGAAGAGGCGCCCGCGGTTCTCCTCTACACCTCGGGCACCACCGGCCGCCCCAAGGGGGCCATGCTGACGCATCTCAACATCGTCCACTCGGCGCTGCACCTCGCCCATTCCATGGAGTTCCGCGCCGGCGACCGCAGCCTGCTGGCCGTGCCGGCCAGCCATGTCACCGGGCTGATCGCCAACATCGCGACGGCGCTGATCCGCGGCGGCGCCGTCGTCGTCCTGCGCGCCTTCAAGGCGGCCGACTGCCTGCGGCGGATGCAGGACGCTCGCGTCACGCACACGCTGATCGTGCCGGCGATGTACAACCTCTTCCTGCGCGAGCCTGACTTCGGCGCTTACGACCTCTCGGCCTGGAAGGTGGGCGGCTATGGCGGCGCGCCGATGCCCGAGGCGACCATCGCCGAGATGGCCCGCCGGGCGCGCCACGTCGGGCTGATGAACGGCTATGGCGCGACCGAGGCGACCAGCCCGCAGACCATGAGGCCGCCGCGCTTTGCCGCCAGCCACGCCGACTGCGTTGGCCTGGTGCTCCACTGCTCGGAGATCGTCGTCATGGACGATGACGGCCGCGAGGTGCCGCCAGGCACGCCCGGCGAGATTTGGATGGCCGGCCCGAACGTCGTGCCGGGCTATTGGGACAACCCCCAGGCCAATGCCGAGAACTTCACCGGCGGCTTCTGGAAGTCCGGCGACATCGGCTCGGTCGATGCGGACGGCTTCGTCCGCGTTCTCGACCGCAAGAAGGACATGCTGAACCGCGGCGGCTTCAAGATCTATTCCGTCGAGGTCGAGAGCCAGCTCTCCTTCCATCCGAACGTGCTCGAGAGCGCGATCATCGGCCGCCCCTGCCCGGTGCTGGGCGAGCGCGTCCACGCCGTCGTCGTGCCGCGCGACGCCGCGCCGTCGGACGAGCTGGCCCAGAACATCCGCGCCTTCTGCGCCGCCCGCCTGTCGGACTACAAGGTGCCGGAGTCGATCATCTTCCGCGAGGCGCCCCTGCCCCGCAATCCGAACGGCAAGATCATCAAGACCCAGCTGCGGCAGGAGTACGGATGACGGCGCATCGGCACGATCGGGCGGCAGGATCGGACGGCAGATCGGGCCTCGCTCGCGTGCTGGCGTAGCTAACCCATTGAAAGATAAGGTCATGCTCAACCACCCTCGTCTCGGCTGCCCGCGCGGCTCCGGTCGCCGATGACCCCGCTCCTCTCCGGGATCCGCGTGGTCGACCTGACCTCCGTCATCATGGGGCCGTTCGCCACATTCCAGCTCGGCGCGCTCGGCGCCGACGTCATCAAGGTCGAGCCGCCGACGGGCGAGGCCGTCCGGCATATCGGCCCGATGAAATCGCCGCTGATGGGGGCGATGTTCCTGAATGCCAATCGCAACAAGCGCTCGATATGCCTTGATCTGAAGGAGGAAAACGGCCGCGACGCGCTCCACCGCATCGTCGCCACGGCTGACGTCGTCGTCCACAACATGCGCCGCCGGGCGGCCGTGCAGGCTCGGCATCGACGCGGCGACGCTGCAGGCGCTGAACCCGCGGCTCGTCCACTGCACCGCGGTCGGCTTCGCCCGCGGCGGCCCCTACGAGGACGACGCCGCCTATGACGACGTCGTCCAGGCGCTGAGCGGCTTCGCGGCCGTCAACGCCAACGCCAAGGGAGAGCCGCGCTATATCCCGCAGATCGCCGTCGACAAGATCTCGGGCCTCTTCATCGTCGAGGGCGTGCTGGCGGCCCTGCTGCACCGCGAGCGCACCGGCGAGGCGCGCGCCTTCGAGGTCACCATGCTGGAATGCGCCGCGCATTTCCTTCTGACCGAGCACCTGCAGGGCATGATCTACGACCCGCCGATCGGCCCGCCGGGCTATGCGCGGCTGATGAACCCCTATCGTCGCCCCTACCCCACCAAGGACGGCTTCGTCGCCGTGCTGCCCTATATCGACAAGCACTGGGAAAAGATCCTGCCGATCATCGGCCGCGAGGACGTGCTGAAGGAGGACTGGTTCCGCACCGTCACGACGCGCTCGGCCAAGGTGCGCGAGCTCTACCAGATGCTCGACGAGGTCATGCCGAGCCGCACGACCGAGGAGTGGCTGCGCGCTCTTCCGCGAGGCCGACATCCCCTGCGGCCCGGTCAACACGCTCGAGTCGCTCTTCGAGGACCCGCACCTTGCGGCGTCGGGCTTCTTCGTCGAGCAGCAGCACCCGACCGAGGGGCGCTTGCGCACGACGCGCCACCCGCTCGACTTCGGCCCGGCCGAGCCCGACCGCCCTGCCCCCGCCAATGGCGAGCACACCCGCGAGATCCTGGCGAGGCCGGCTTCTCGCCCGACGAGATCGACCGCCTGGCCGCATCGGGCGCCGTGGGCGCCGCCTCCTGAACCGGGCTGGGCTCTGTGCCGGCGAGGAGAACGCGACGGCGGCCCCTCCGTGTGAGGAGAGACGAGGGGGCAGCGAGCCGCAGGTCTGAACGGAGGAAGCTATGCGCGCAGCCTACTACACCGAGACCGGCGGCCCGGAAGTCCTGCAGGTCGGCCAGGTCGACGATCCCTGCGCCCGGCCCGGGCGAGGTCCTGGTCCGCGTCGCCGCCGCAGGCGTCAACCCGACCGACTGGAAGCGCCGCGCGGGCCAGCGCGGCGCCCTTGCCCTTTCCGCGCCTGATCCCGGGCTATGACGCAGCCGGCACGATCGAGGCCGTCGGCGACGGCGGTGCACCGCGCCCGCATCGGCACCCGCGTCTGGGTCTGGGAGGGCGCGCATGGCAAGTGGGACGGCACCGCCGCCGAGCTCGTGCGCGTGCCGGCCTCGCGCGCCGTGCCCCTGCCCGACGGGGTCTCGTTCGACGAAGGCGCTTGCCTGGGCGTGCCGGCGCATGACCGCCTGCCATTCGCTGATGCTGGCGGCGCCGCTCGACGGCGAGGCGGTCATCGTCACCGGCGCCGCCGGCGGCGTCTGCAACTATGCGGTCCAGCTCGCCAAGGCGATGGGCGCGCGCGTCCTCGCCGTCGTGCGCGGAAGCGACGAGCGCGAGGAGGATGCCCGCCGCGCCGGCGCCGACCTCGTCGTCAACACCGACCGCGAGGATCTCGCGCAAGGCGGCGCTGGCCTTCACCGAGGGCGCAGGGCGCGCGCTGCCTGGTCGATGTCGACCTCGGCGCGCATCTCGACTTCGCCTGGCGCATCACCGCCCAGAACGGCACGATCGCCAGCTTCGGCTCGGCGACGAACCCCAGGCCGGTGCTCGACTGGCCGAAGTTCATGTACCGCAACATCGCCATCCGCGGCGTGGCGATCTTCGAGGTGCCCGAGGCGGCCAAGCTGGCGGCCGTCGGGCTTTGTCCAGAAGTGCCTGGAGGAAGGCCGCCTCTGGCACCGCATCGACCGCTCGCTTCCCGCTCGACGACATCGCCGCGGCGCACCGCCACCAGGAGACCGGCCGCCCGCGCGGCAAGGTCATCGTCACTCCCGTAGCGCAGGTCACCCGCGTCCGCCGCACGTTCAGACTGCCAGCCGCACCTGCGCCAGCAGCAGCACCGGATGCTCCGGCTGGCCGATCCTTGCCGAGCCCGGCATGCGCGACGCTTACTCGTCGAACAGATCGCCAACTGGTCTACGCCGGCGGTCCCGCCCGACCATCTCGCAAAGCGGCGGCCGCGCCGGTCCAGCAAGCAGGGGATGAGTGCCGGCGGCGCATTGCGCCAGGAACCCTCCCCGGATAGCTAACCGGCGGGATGGCGGGTTAGACCGACGTCGCCGACCTCTGGCAGTCGGGGCCACATGCGATCCGCCTCCTCCGCTCTCCAGCATTACGCGCTGATCTGGCGCGGCGCCGGGCCCGAGTTGCGCGGCATCCTGCTGATGTGCGTCTCGACGCTCGGCTTCGCGGTCATGCACACGCTGATCCGCTACACCTCGCACGAGCTTCATCCGTTCCAGATCGCTTTCTTCCGCAACGTCTTCGGGTTCCTCGTCTTTCTGCCGATCCTCGTGCGCACCGGCGGCGGCTTCCTGCGCACGCAGCGGATCGGCCTGCACGCGGCGCGCGGCGCGCTCAACATCTGCGCCATGCTGATGTTCTTCTACGCGCTCTCGGTCGTCGAGGTCGCGCGGGCGACGGCGCTCGCCTTCTCGGCGCCGGTCTTCGCCGGCATCCTCAGCGTCGTCTTCCTGGGCGAGCGGTTCCGCCTCCACCGCTGGAGCGCGATCGCCGCCGGTTTCCTCGGCATGCTGGTGATCCTGCGGCCGGGCCTGATCCCGCTCGAGCTCGGGCCTTTGCTGGTCGTCGCCTCGTCGCTGCTCTGGGCGACCGTGATGATCCTGATCAAGATCATGAGCCGGACCGAGTTCGAGCCTGGCCATCGTCGCCTACATGAACATCTTCCTCGCGATCTTCTCGATCCTGCCCGCCGCTCTTCGTCTGGCAGTGGCCCTCGCCCGAGGGCTGGGGCTGATGGTCGCGATCGGGCTGACCGGCACGCTCGGCCAGCTCGGCCTCAGCCAGGCGCTGGCCGAGACCGAGCCGACCGTCGTCCTGCCCTTCGACTTCCTGCGGCTGATCTGGGTCGTCGGCGCTGGGCTTCTGGGTCTTCGGCGAGATCCCCGACGTCTTCGTCTGGATCGGCGGCGCGATCATCTTCGGCTCGGGCTTCTACATCGCCTGGCGCGAGAACCGCGACGCGAGCGCGGCCGTAAGCGCGCGAGCGCCGGCTCAGGCGCTGGCGCCAGCGCCCGCGGGCGAGCTCGGGGATCGGCCAGAAGATCGCCGTGCCGATCAGGCAGGCGAGCATCGCGACGGCGAAGCCCGGCCCGGTAGTCGCCCGTCGCCTCGTGCAGCCAGCCGGACGACCCACGCCCCGAACGCGCCGCCGAGCCCGAGCCCGATCATGACGAGCCCGAAGACGGCGCCGACCTGGCCCTGAAAGAGCCGCGCCGTCAGCGATGAGATCGACGGGCCCGCGCGATCCCATCGCGCCGCCGAAGCCGAGCAGGAAGATCGCCGAGCAGCAGCGGGTTCGGCCCCTCCCCCAGCGCCGAGCAGCGCCAAGGATGCCGCCGATCGACAGCGAGTAGGCGATGGTCGCGACCAGCCGGGCGCCGATCCGGTCGGTCAGCCAGCCGGCGCCGACGATCCCCACGACCGACATCATCGAGTTCGCGCCGAAGACGAGTGTCGCCGTCAGCCGGTCATAGCCCGCCTCCTCGAGATAGACGACGGCCTGGACCTGCACGACGTAGGTCGCAAGCGAGGTCATGAAGAAGACGAGGAACAGCCCCCAGAACGGCACGCGCGCCGAGCACCCGGCGGTCCGGCAGCAGCGAGCGCCGCGCGGGCACGCCGCGCACGCCCCGGCCGATGCGCTGCCAGGGCAGCAGCAGCACGACCGCGCCGAGTGCCAGCAGCCCCCAGCCGAGCACCGCATAGGTCCAGCGCCAGCCGCCGCGCTCGATCATCATCCCCGTCAGCGGGGCCAGCAGCATCGAGCCGAAGGCGAAGCCCGAATAGGCGAACGAGATGGCAAAGCCCATGTTGCGGTCGAACCAGCGGCTGATCAGCCCCGTCGCCGGCGTCATGCCGGTCGCCGCCGTGCCGATGCCGACCAGCAGACCGAGGCCGATCCAGCCATGCCAGAGCTCGGTCATCCGGCTGGCGATGAGAAAGCCCGCGCCGTAGCAGGCGAGACCGCCGACATAGACCGCCCGCCCGCCATAGCGGTCGAAGAGCGCGCCGATCACGGGCCCGGCGAGGCCCAGCGCCACCATGAAGGCCGAGTAGAGCGAGGCCGTCGCCCCCCTGCCCCAGTCGAACTCGGCCAGCAGCGGCCCGTAGAAGACGGCGAAGGTCTCGCCGCATCCGCGCGCCAGCGTGTTGAGCACGAAGCAGAGGGCCACGACGCCGATCGCGGCGCGGGTGAACTCGCGTGTCGGTGCCTCGGCCGTCATGTCGCGTGGCTCATCTCCCCTGATCGCCCGGAAGCGGCGCCCTGGGCAATCGGCCATGTGATGAGCGACGCGCGCTAGCGGGGCGTCCGACCCGTGTCGACCTTGCAACTCGCAACTCATCGGCCGCGCGGGCACCTTCCAATGTGGCTGGCGAGATTTTCGTGTTTCAGCAGACTCATGAAGTAACAGTGCAGCATGCACATTGCGTGCCACGTGTGGACGCGTTCCACCCGATCGGACCGCGCTCTAGCGCACGGACAGGAGCTCGGGCAGGATCAGGATGATGTCCGGCCAGATGACCAGCGCCGCGATCGTCAGCACGTCGGCGACGAAGAACAGCACGATGCCGCGGAACACGTCCGGCAGCGAGATCTGCGGCTGCACGCCGTTGACGACGAAGCAGTTCAGCCCGATCGGCGGCGTGATCAGGCAGACCTCGGCCATCTTGACGACGATCAGCCCGAACCAGAGCGATGCCTCGGCCTGGGTCAGCCCGAAGGGCGAGGTCTCGGGCGTGGCGCCCGGGCCGCCGTTCAGCGCCATCATGGCGGGGTAGAAGATCGGCAGCGTCACCAGCAGCATGCCGATCGCGTCCATGAACATGCCGAGCACGGTGTAGCCCAGCAGGATGCAGATCAGGATCACGTAAGGGTCGTAAGGCAGGTGCACGATCCAGTCGGCGAAGGCCTGCGGCACGGTCGAGAAGTTCAGGAAGGTGACGAAGATGTAGATGCCCCAGATCAGGGTGAAGATCATCACGGTCAGCCGCGCCGTCTCCATCAGCGCGTCGCGCAGCTCGCCCATCCGCATGCCGTGCAGGAATGCCATCACGAGCACGACGGCGGCGCCGAGCGCGCCGGACTCGGTCACGGTGGCCCAGCCCGTGTAGACCGCCGAGATGATGATCAGCGCCACCAGGAAGATGGGCGTGATGCCCGGCAGCGCGCGGAACCGCTCGGCCCAGGTGTAGCCGCCGACCGCAGGCCCGATGCCCGGCCGCAGGCTGGACCAGCCGACGATGATGGCGCCGTAGACGAGCGCCGAGAAGATGCCGGGCACAAAGCCCGCCAGCAGCAGCTTGCCGATCGATTCCTCGACGATCAGCCCGTAGATGACCAGAATGGCCGAGGGCGGGATCATCGAGGCGATGGTGCCGCCCGCCGCGACCACGCCCGCCGCCAGCCGCTTGCTGTAGCCGTGCTCCAGCATCTCGGGAATGGCGATGCGGCTGAAGACGGCGGCCGTCGCCGTCGAGGCGCCCGAGACGGCGGCAAAGCCCGTCTGCGCCATGATGGTCGCGACCGCCAGGCCGCCCGGCAGCCAGCCGAGCCACTTGCGCGCGGCATCGAACAGCGTCGACGTCATGCCGGCGTGAAAGGCCAGAAAGCCGATCAGGATGAAGGGCGGCAGTACCGACAGGGCGTAGAGCGACGTCTTCGCATAGGGGATCGTGCCCGCGGTCGTCGCGCCCGGCCAGAAGCCGATCAGCTCGACGAGGCCGATGAACCCGGCGATGGCCGAGGCAAAGGCGACCCGGACGCCGAT
The DNA here is from genome assembly GCA_963763245.1 of uncultured Bacillaceae bacterium. Taxonomy (GTDB): domain Bacteria; phylum Pseudomonadota; class Alphaproteobacteria; order Rhodobacterales; family Rhodobacteraceae; genus Thermohalobaculum. Next base: position 23,125 of record CAVXNU010000010.1, on the reverse strand, counting down.
CAGCGCCAGCGCGAACAGCAGGGAAATGCAGATGATGCCGACGAGGACCGGGTCGTTGTAGCCGATCCCGAAGATCGCGCCGGTCATCCGCGTCGCCTCCGCTCGGCGATCGTCCGTCATGTGCTCGGCGACCGCAGCCGAGACGGCCGCGTCGCCCATAACGTCGCGGATCTCGGCCTGCGCCTGGGCCGCGACGTCCTGCGGCGCGATCACGCCGACGAGCCCGCGCGTCGGATCGATGGCCAGCCGGACGCTGCCGAGCAGCTGCACGACCAGACGCAGCGCCAGGATGCCGAGCGCGATCGGCACCAGCAGCTTGGACGGCCAGGTGAGGTACTCGGCGTCGATCGTCGAGTCGCCGGAGGTGTAGGCGTCGCGGAAGAACACCCACGAAAAGCGCGTCAGCAGGACGATGATGCCGAGCGTGATAAGGCTGTTGAAGGTCTCGACCAGCCACAGCGTCCGGCCGCGCAGCCGCTCGACCAGAATGTCCATGCGGATGTGCACGCCGTATCTCTGGGCATAGGAGATGCCGAGCACCGCCAGGATCGGCATGGCCAGCTGGATCATGTCGATATAGCCGAACATCGGCCGGTTGATGCCGGCGACGCAGAGATCGGTCCACGGCACGCACAGCCAGCGGATGCGCAGGATGATCTGAACGCAGCCGAGCACCATCAGAAACAGGACGGCGACGGCTGCCACCAGGTTCAGCGCGTTCTCGATCGGCCTCAGCGCCCTGTCGCCGAGCCAGACGACGCGGCCGAGGCCGTCATCCGGCCTCGGCGCATCAGGTATCCCGCTCAGCGTTGCCATGGGCGTCTTCCGGCTCGGAACGGGCCCTGACGGCGTGCCGCCCGGGCCCGTCGCAAGCCCGGTCGATCACATGCCCTTGCCCTGCGCTTCCTTGATCAGCGCCTGCATCTGGTCGAACAAGCCCTGCGAGTCGAACTTGTCCTTGTTGTCCTCGATCCACTTCTTCCAGACCGGCTCGGCCGCCAGCTTGCGGAATTCCTCGAGCGTCGCGTCGTCATAGACGATCTTGTGCATCTTGGCTTCGAACTCGGGCAGGTTCTTGGCGTCGATGGCCTTGTAGGCATCGATTTCCGCCTGGATGACCTCGTCCTTCAGGCCGGCGACCAGCTCCTGGTATTGCGGCGGCAGCGCCTCCCAGGCGGTCTTGCTGATGACGAGGGGGCACTCGGTCGTGCCCGGCGACATGTTCGAGGTGAACCAGTCCGAGAGCTCGGGCAGCTTGTAGCTGGCATGCGCATAGGTGTAGGGGAACGAGGCCGCGTCGATCGCGCCGCGCTGCATCAGCGTGTAGACCTCGGACGCCGGCACGGTGGAGAGCTGGGCGCCCAGGATCTCCATGGCGTCGCCGATCCCGCCGCCGGCACGAACGCGCAGTCCCTTCCAGCCGTCGAGCGTCTCGGGCGGCTCGCCCCTGCCGAGGAATTCGTACTGCGGCAGCATGCCCGAGACGTAGGTCATCGCGTTCCACTGGTCCATGTCAGCGACCAGCGCCGGGTGCTCGTAAAGCTTGTGCCGGACATAGTTCGACACGTCCCAGTCGCCGAGCGGCAGGAACGGCATCGAAAACACCTCGAAGGCCGGGTTCTTGCCCGGATGGTAGAAGCTGCAGAACATCGCCCCTTCGAAGGCGTTGTTCTTGATGCCGTCCAGGTTCTCGGTGGCCTTGGACAGCTGCTCGCCGTAGAAGACCTGGATCTTGAAGTTGCCGCCGGTCTGCTCGGCGACGCGCTCTGACAGCCTTTCGACGCCGGCCGTGAAGGCGCGCGGATTGCCCCAGACCGACCATTTCCAGAACACGGGCGGGCCCTCGACATTCGCCGCCATCGCCGTGGTCGCCATCAGGGCCGCAACCGTAGCGCCGAGCAAGCCCCTGCTGAATACCCGCATCTCGTGTGTCTCCCTTGAACTCGGGCCGGCAGGTGCCGGTGGCCCTTCGTTTTCCCCGGGCTTAGCGCCGGGTACGGCACTTTCTTACCGGTGGGGCGATGGGCTGGCAACCGGATGTTGCCCTGGCGGGGCCGGGGCGCCTAGTCTCGCCACCGGCCCGACAATCGACCGGACCGCTACCGGCCGGGCGACCAAATCGAACCCAGTGCAGGAGCCACGCCAATGCCCCGTTTCGACCGCCTGCTGATCACGGGCGCCGCCGGCAATCTCGGCCGCGAGCTGCGCCAGGGCCTCGCGCCGCTGGCGCGCGTTCGCCGCCTGACCGACCGGGCCGAGATGGAGCCCGCCGGCGAGGGCGAGGAGGTCATGCGCGCCGATGTCGGCGATCTCGACGCCATGCTGAAGGTCGTCGAGGGCTGCGACGCGGTGGTGCATTTCGGCGCCGCGCCCGTCGAGCGGCCCTGGGAGGAAATCCTGAACTCCTCGATCAAGGGCGGCTACAACGTCTATGAGGCGGCACGGCGGCACGGGATCAAGCGCGTCGTCTACGCCAGCTCGATCCACGCCGTCGGCTATGTCCGGCGCGAGGAAGGCGCCGACACCGACACCGGGCACCGGCCTGACACGCTCTACGGTCTCTCGAAATGCTTCGTCGAGGATCTGGCCAAGCTCTACTTCATGAAGTTCGGCATCGAGAGCGTCTGCCTGCGCATCAACTCGTGCTTCCCCGAGCCTGCCGACCGGCGCCACCTCGCCACCTGGATGAGCTTCCGCGACCTCGTCCAGCTCGTCACCCGGTCGCTGACGGCCGAACGGGTCGGCTTCACCGTCGCCTACGGCATCAGCGACAACCGCGAGCGCTTCTTCTCGAACGAAAAGGTCCGCCATCTCGGCTATGTGCCGCAGGACTCCGCCGAGGCATATCGCGAGAGGGTCGAGGCCAAGACACAACCGGGCGACCCCTTCGACCCGGCGATCGAGTTCGTCGGAGGCGTCTTCTGCAATTACGGCCACCCGGACGACGAGCCGCGATAGTCCGATGATATTGGGAGCGTCCGAGCGGGCCGTGCACGCGTGTGCACGCGTGCACAAATCAGCAAGCCATTGTTCTATATGGGAAAAGAAAAATCCATTAACCAAATTGAAAGGCCTCTGCGCGGCTTTTCGGCGAGCGCGCCCGCCGGCCGCGCGCGGAAAGGGGCGGGCCGCCGGCCCGCCCCGGCCGATCATTTCTGCAGCTCGGTCCAGATCGCCGTGTAGAGCTTTTGCACCTCCGGCGGGCAGGTCGGCGCGAAATGGCCGTACTGCTGGAACTCCTCCGGGATAAAGACCTCGGGCGCGCCGATCATGTCCTCGGGCATATACTCCTCGGACCCCTCGATGCCGTTGGCATAGCGGGCAAAGGCCGAGATCAGCGCCGCGTTCTCCGGCTCCATGATGAAGTTCTGGAACAGCTTGGCGTTCTCGACGTTCTGCGCGTCCTTCAGCACGGCGACCGAGTCCATCCACATGCCGTACCCCTCCTTGGGATAGCCATAGCGGACGTCAGGGTTCTTCTCGCGCGAGCGGAAGGCGGCGCCGTTCCAGTAGAGCGCGGCGGCGAGATCCTTGCCGGCGAACTTCTCGATGATCCCGTAATCCATCGAGAGCCATTTCGGCTTGGCCGCGACCAGCACGTCGCGGACCTTCTTCAGCGCCTCCTTGTCGTCCGTGCAGGGCTTCGAGCCGACATAGTAGAGCGCCGTGTTCAGCACATCGACCATCTCGGGCGCGACATTGATCTTGCCGGCCAGCTCTTCCGGCGGGTCGAAGATCACCGCCGAGGTGTTGATGTCGCCATCATAGACCGAGGTGTCGACGACGACGCCGACCGTGCCCCACTGCCAGGGCACGCTGTAGTGCCGGCCGGGATCCCAATCGACGTCGACCCAGCGGTCCGCGACGTTCTTGAAGTTCTCCATCTGGTCGGGCCGCGTCTCGATCAGCAGGCCCTCGTTGATCCAGATCGGCATGTATGTCGCCGACGGCACGACGATGTCGAAGCCGTGACCGCCGGCGCGCACCTTGGCCAGCGCCGTGTCGTTCGAAGTCGTAGTCGGTGACGCTGACGTCGACGTCGTATTTCTTCTCGAACTTCTCGATCAGCTCGGGGTTCGTGTAATTGCCCCAGTTGAAGATGTTGAGCTTGCCCTCGGCCAATGCGGCGCTGGACCATGCGAGCGCCAGCGCGCTCGCGCCGGCGAGTAGGGTCGTGATCCTCATTTTCCCTCTCCTGTCGTTCAAGGCTGGAGCCGGACCCTAGCTCCTGCCGACGGCTGATGATAAAGAAAATCGTGACGATCAGCACCGAGACGGCGACCAGCACGCTCGAGATGGCGTTGATCTCGGGCGTGATCACGCGGCGGAGCTGGCCGAGCATATAGGTCGGCAGCGTGTCCTGCCCGGCCGACTTGACGAACTCGGTGATCACCACGTCATCGAGCGAAATCACGAAGGCGAGCATGCCGCCGGCCAGGATCCCGGGCCCGAGCAGCGGCAGGGTGATGTGCCGAAACGCCTTCCAGGGCGTGGCATAGAGGTCCGCCGCCGCGATCTCGAGCGTCTGGTCCATGTTCTCGAGCCGGGCCCTGATCGGCAGGTAGGCAAAGGGGATGCAGAAGGCGGTGTGCGCCATGATGAGGTAGCCGAGCCCCTGGTAGCCGGTCGCGACCTTGACCATCGCGAAGACGATCAGCAGCGCCACGGCGGTGACGATCTCGGGCACCATCAGCGGCTGGTTGATCAGCGCGTAGACGGCCGTCTGGCCCTCGTACGGGCGCACGCGCGTCGTCCCCAGCGCCGCCATGGTCGCCGCGACGGTCGCAATGACCGAAGCGCAGCAGGCAATGATCAGCGAGCGCGCAGTCGCCTCCTGGACGAAATCGTTCTCCCAGGCCGCGCGATACCAGCGGAAGGAAAAACCTTCCCAGACCGCGATGTTGGCGCCCGCATTGAAGGAGTAGGCGATCAGCGTCACGAGCGGCGCGTAGAGCGCCAGGAAGCAGACGATCGCGATCGTGGCGAAGCCCGGCTGGGCGCGGACCGAGAAAGCCCTAGCCACGTTCGCCCGCCGCGCGCTGCGCGCTGCGCACGTAGAACAGCAAGGCCACCATCACCAGCACCAGGAGCGTGATCGAGAGCGCGGCCCCCAGCGGCCAGTTCCGCCCCTGCCCGAACTGAAGCTCGATCAGGTTGCCGAGCATCATGTTCTTGCCGCCACCCATCACGCGCGGCGTCACATAGGCGCCGAGCGAGGGGATGAAGACGAGGATCGATCCCGCCACGAGGCCGGGCCTGACCAGCGGGATGATCACCCGCCAGAGCACCCGCCAACGCGTCGCGTAGAGGTCGTAGGCCGCCTCGACCAGCCGGAAGTCGAGCTTCTCCATGGCCGCGTAGAGCGGCAGGACCATCAGCGGGAAGTAGACATAGGTCAGCCCCACCACCATCGAGAAGTCGGTGTAGAGCATCTGCACCGGCGCGTCCGTCAGGCCGATGCCCATCAGCACCTGGTTGATGATGCCTTCATTGCGGATCCACTCCAGCATGGCAAAGGTGCGGATCAAGAGGTTCGTCCAGAACGGCACGGTGATCAGGAACAGCCACAGGTTGCGGTTCCGCGGGGTCCGCGTCGCGATGAAATAGGCCGTCGGAAAGCCAAGCAGCAGGCAGGTCACCGTCGTGATCAGCGACAGGCTGAGCGAACGCCAGGCGATCGAGAGATGCGCGTCCTGGATGCGCACCTCCTCGGAGAAGATGTCGCGCGTCAGGCCGACGTTGAACCAGCCCTCGAGCGAGGGCTGCCAGATGACGCCGCCATAATCGCCGGGGGTCAGGAACGAGTAGACGAACATCACCAGAAGCGGCCCGGCGGCGAAGAGGACGAGAATGGCCAGCGCCGGCGCGTTCAACCACCAGGCGCGCCGGACGTTCGCCAGTCGGGCTTCCGCTTCCGCCTGAGCGACGGCGCTCTGGGGAGTGACGATCGCGGCTCCTGCGGCGGCTTCCGACATCAGTCCCTCAGGACCTGCACGGAATCCGGGGCGATCGCCAGCCCGACGCGGTCGCCCTGCTCGGCATGGCGCATGCCACCGGCCGTGTTCTGCAGCCGCGCCATCACGCGCGACCCGTCCGATAGAGCGAGGTGGTAGTGCGAGTCCGTCCCGAAATAGACGACCGTCTCGACCGTGCCCGACAGGGCACCCTCGCCCGGCGCGACCAGCCGCACGTGCTCGGGCCGGATCGCCGCCGTCACGCGCCGCCCCGGCGCTGCATCCATGCCCTCGGGCAGCCGGGCCGTCAGCTCCGCCCCGGCATCGAGGCGGAGCTGCACGCTCCGGCCATCCACCGCGAGAAGCTCGCCCGAGAGAAAATTCGTGTCGCCGATGAAATCGGCCACGAAACGCTCGTCGGGATGATCGTAGATGTCACGGGGCGGGCCGACCTGCAGGATCCGCCCGCGGCTCATCACCGCGATGCGGTCGGACATGGTCAACGCCTCCTCCTGGTCGTGCGTGACGAAGACGAAGGTGATGCCCGTCTCGTGCTGCAGGCGCTTCAGCTCGATCTGCATGTCCTTGCGCAGCTTGTAGTCGAGCGCCGAGAGCGGCTCGTCGAGCAGCAGTACTTTCGGCCGCGGCGCCAATGCCCGCGCCAGCGCCACGCGCTGTTGCTGCCCGCCCGAAATTTCCGAAGTCAGTCGCGGCGCCAGCTCCTCCATGCGCACGAGGCGCAGCATCTCGGCGACGGTTCGCTCGACCTCCGCTTTCGGCCGGCCGAGCATCTCGAGCCCGAAGCCGATGTTCCGCGCCACCGTCATGTGCGGGAACAGCGCATAGGATTGGAAGACGGTGTTCACCGGCCGCTTATAGGGCGGCAGATGCGCGATCTCCTCGCCGTGCAGTCGGATCGCGCCGGCGGTCGGATGCTCGAAGCCGGCGATCAGGCGCAAAAGCGTGGTCTTGCCGCAGCCCGACGGCCCAAGCAGCGTGAAGAACTCGTTCTCGCGGATCCTGACCGAGACGTCGACCAGCGCGTCGACCGCGTGCTCGCCCTGGCCAAAGCGCTTGCCGACGCCCTCGACCTCGATCGCGGTCCGCGTGGCCGCCGCATCGTCTCTCATGCCCGCCCTGCAATCGCCCGTCGTCGAACCTTAACGGCATCGCGCCGCGCCTGCCTAGGGCTGAATGCGGCAACCCGGGGACGAGAGCGGCGATGGGGGGAGCCGTCGACGCTCCCTCCGCCGCGGATCAGGCTGCCGCCACGCCCGCAAAGCGGCGGGCGCTGCAGGCGCCGAGCGTGAGCAGGCCGATGCCGAGCATCGGCAGGCTTGCCGGCACTGGGACCGCTGTCGCCCCGAGTGGCTGGATCGCCAGAGCTTCCTCGTAGAGCCGTTGGCCGACGATGCGGTGCGCAATGAATGGTGTTGGGCTGCTTACGTCCTGAGCGACCCAGACGAGTGATGCAGGGGCATCTCGCCCTGTTTTGCGTGAGGCCGTGCTCAGTAGGTGTTCTCTTGATACACGCTGGCGTTGCCGCGGGAGCGGACTTTCGCGACGGCGTCGGCGACTGTGCTGACATATTCGTCGACGATCGGCAGGTGCACCGGATTGACGCCCTGCTGGATCGCCAGAGGTTCGCGCATGCGGCCGGGGAACCAGCCCCGTGCCTGCAGCTCGTCGGCGACGGCCATGATGTCGACGGCGGGGTCGTCCGAGACGAAGGCATAGAGGTTGGCCTCGCCGATCGGCCGCAGGCACCGCAGGCCGTCGATCCCATCGATCCCTTCGATGAAGCCCATCGTCGCGTCCATCGCCGCCTTGGTGGTCTTGAGATAGCCCTCCATGCCGAGATAGGTCATCACCGCCCAGGCTGAGGCGATCGAGCCGGCCGGGCGACTGCCGAGGAAGGTTGGGGTCGCATAGGTGCCGCGCGGCCAGCCGCCGAACTCGAAGCGCTCGAGCCGCTTCAGCTCCGCGTCGCGGAAGATCAGCAGCGAGGCGCCCTTGGCGCCGTAGGCGAATTTGTGGATGTCCGCCGACAGGCTGGTCACGCCCGGCACCGAGAGGTCCCAGTCGGGGATCGGATAGCCGAGGCGCCGCGCGAAGGGCGAGATAAAGCCCCCCCAGCATGCATCGATGTGCAGCCAGAGGTCGCGGTCCTTGGCCAGCCGGCCGAGGTCCTGGATGGGATCGAAGACGCCATAGGGAAAGCAGGGGGCCGAGGCGAAGAGCATGATCGTGCCGTCGTCGATGGCCTCCGCCATCGCTGCCACGTCCGCCCGGAACTCGCCGCCCAGCGGCACCCGGACGATCTCGACGTCGAGGATGTCGCCGGCCTTGTTCAGCGTCGCATGCGCGCTGTAGGGCGCGACGACGTTCAGTTGGCCTCCGGCTCCGTGGCGCTGGCGATGCAGCTTGCGCGCGGTCTTGACCGCCTCGAACAGGCTTTCGGTGCCGCCCGAGGTGAAGGAGACGCCGGCCGATGCCGGCGCGCCGAAGAGGTCGATGGCCATGGCGCCGATGTCGTCGAGCATCCGCGTCAGGCTGCGGAACGCCTTGCCTTCGCCCAGCCCGTTCTCGACGGCATAGAGGCGATATGCGTCCGTCTGCACGCGGAGCACGTCCTCGTCGTAGTAGTAGATGTAGGCGGGAAGGCGGCCGCGGCGCCAGTCGAGGTCGTCCTGCTTGAAGGCGATCAGGTCACGTTCGATCGCGGCCCAGTCGCGGCCGCTCCGGGGGAAGGCGTTGATCTGCTGCATCTGGCCTCCGCCGCGTCCGTTGCATCATTCACCTCATTGATCCGGCGGCGGCTCGCAGGTGTCAATGCCGTCGAAGCTCGATTCTGCAGGGAGCGGTGTCTTGCGGTTGCCGCCTTGTCCGGCCTCCGGATGGTCGGGTCGCTGTCCTGAGCCGAGTTCGATCTGATGAGGAGTGTTGAGCCGAGAGCAGCAGCTCCAGGCCAGATGTTGCAACATCGGCGTTGTCGACTGACCCTGCTGGCCTCTGGCCTTCAAGGGGCATGGAGCTGGACACCGGGGCCGCGCTCCAGCTGCGCAAGCCAGGCGACGCAAGGGTTCGTCAGAAATAATCGACGTCGGCCGTCGCCTGCTTTCGGCGCGCCACATAGCCGAGGAGCGCCTCGTCGATGGCCGGATCGAGCCCGGGGTCTTCGTAGGACTCGAGCAGGGCCTTCCAGAGCAGGTTTGCGCGCTGCGCGGCATCGAGACCGCCCTCGCCCTGCCACTGCTCGAACGAGCTGCAGTCGGCCGCGATCGGGCGGAAGAACGCGGTCATGAAGTTCGCGCGGGTATGTGCCGAGCCGAGAAAGTGTGCCCCGGGACCGACCTCCCGGATCGCATCCATGGCCAAGCTGTTCTCCGAGAGGTCGATGCCCTCGAAGAAGGCCGCGACCTTGCCGCAGAGATCGGCGTCGATGACGGTCTTCTCGAAGCTCGTCACCAGCCCGCCCTCGAGCCAGCCGGTCGCGTGGTTGATGACGTTGGCGCCGGCCAGCATCGACATCATCAGGCCCCAGGTGCCCTCCTGCTGCGACTGGGCGTCCGGAACCTTGGAGGCCGAGAGCGTGCCCACCGTGTGGAACGGCACGCCGAGTCGGCGGGCCAGCTGGCCGGCGGCCAGCACCATCTTCGCCGCCTCGGGCGTGCCGAAGGTCGGCGCGCCGTTCTGCATCGAGATCGTGCTGGCAAAGCTGCCCATCAGGCAGGGCGCGCCGGGGTTTATCAGCTGGACCAAAGCGAGGCTCGCCAGCGCCTCGGCCAGCACCTGCACCAATGTGCCCGCGACCGTGCAGGCGCTCATGGCGCCCGCCAGCGTCCAGGGCGTGCAGGCGACGGGCTGGTTGGCGCGCGCATAGGTCTTGAGCGAGCCCGACATGTTGGCGTCGAGCACCAGCGGGGCGTTCGTGTTGCTGACGCAGTAGAGCACCGCGTTCTCGCGCAGGAAGTCGGCGCCGAAGACGATCTTGGCCATCTCGACTGCGTCCGTCGCCCGCTCGGCGCCGATGAAGGCGCCCATGAAGGGCCGGTCTGACCAGCGGATGTGGCTGTAGAGCATGTCGAGGTGGCGCTTGTTTGCCGGCAGGTCGACCGGCTCGCAGACGACCCCGCCCGAATGGTGCAGATGCGGGATCGCGTGGTGCAGTCTGACCAGCGTCCGGAAGTCCTCGATCGTCGCATAGCGGCGGCCGCGGTCGAGGTCGTGCACGAAGGGCGGGCCCCAGGAGGGGCAGAGCACCGTGTTCGCGCCGCCGATCATCACGGTGTTGGCCGGGTTGCGCGCGTGCTGGCGAAACTGCCGCGGCGCGCTGCGCTGGACGATCGCGCGGGCCATGCCTGGCTCGAAGCGCACGCGCGTCTCGCGCACCTCGGCGCCCGCCTCGCGGAAGATGGCGAGGATCTCGGGGTCGCCGACGAACTCCATGCCGATCTCCTTCAGCACCAGGTCGGCATTCCGTTCGATCAGCGACAGGCCCTCCTCGTCGAGCACGTCATAGGTGCCGAGGCGCCGCCGGATATAGGGCGCGCGCGGGGCGATCTCGGCGCTCCGCGAGAGCCGCTTGGCCGCGCGGCCGCCGGTGCGCCGGTGCGCCGGCGCAAGGGCGAGCCGACCGGCGCCTGTGGCCGGTCGCTCACGTTCGGGCCCTCGCATCGCCGCCGCGGCGGGCGCCCCCTTGCGGCCACGCCCAATCCTGAAGCCGTCGATAGAACGGGAGATGGTGCGCCAGCAGACCGCTCAGCCGCGGCGTGCCCGCGGCTGCCTCTGCGAATGCCGCGTCGGCAGCGGCATCGTCGTCGTCGGGCGGCCGGATCCCGGTGCTGGCGCTGACGCCGCGGTGCCAGCCGGCGACCTGCTGCCAATCCTCGGGCACGCTCTCCTCGGACCAGCGAAGCGCATCCGGGCAGTCTGCCAGCCCGAGCGCGGCCCAGAGGGCGCGCATCGCCTTGCCTGGGTCGCGCTGGATCGTCTCGGCCTCGATCACCGGCGGACGACGGCCGGTCGCGGTCGCAACCCATTCTGCGAGCTTCCATTCGGCTTCGAAGCCGACCTCGTCGAGGGTCAGTTCCGGGTCGAGCCTGTGGTAGGAAACGATCGAGCGGCGGGGGTCGCGGATCAGGAAAGCGTGCCGGATCGCGCCAGCCAGCATTGGATGCGACAGGATCTCGGGCATGACGTAATAGCCCATGTCCTTGAAAAAGACCGGGTCGTCCTCTGCCGCTTTGCAGAGCATCTGCCAGATCTCGCCGAACCCAGTGGGCTGAGACGGGTCGATCTCGTGATGCGGGAACTGCCGCTGCCCGAGATGCACGTAATAGTAGTACATGAAGGGCTCGTGAAAGCATGTCAGGTCGCCGCGCTCGCGCATGATGCGCTCGGTGGCGGTCGACATCGAGCGCGGATGGCTCCAAAGCGCGATGATCGGGTGTCGGGGCTCAGGCCAAGACATTGACGGGCTCTCCGCGCAGTCTCCGGTTGTCGGGATCGTAGGGCGCCAGGTCGAGGATGCGGGCCGCGCATTCGGCGCCGACGATCTCGACCGAGAGCGCGCCCCTGCCTGTCCCGGGCCGCAGATAGGCGAGCGCCAGCGTCCGGCCCGTCCGATGCCCGTGCGCGCCAGAGGTGACGATGCCGACCGGCTCGCCGCCCTGCAGCACCGTATGGGCGTAGAACGGGTAGAGGTCCTCGCTTGGCTCGACGTCGAGCAGGACCATGCGCCAGGCATCCGCCCGCCCCGTTCGGGCGAGCATTGCGTCGCGCCCGACAAAGCTGCGCCCCTCGGCGCGCACGAGCGCGTCTAGCCCGGCCTCGAGCGGGGTCCGCTCGGTCGTCAGATCGGCTCCCCAGGCGCGGTATCCCTTCTCGAGCCGCATCGAGTTCATCGCGAAGGCGCCGAACGGGCGCAGGCCATGGCACCGGCCCGACCGGACCAGGGCTTCATGCAGCATTGCCATGCCGTCCATGGGTGCGTGCAGCTCCCAGCCGAGCTCGCCGACATAGGAGATCCGGAGCGCCCGGCACCGAGCGCCGGCGACGACGATCTCGGCGGCAGAGAGCCAGGGAAAGGCGGCATCGGAAAGCTCCGCCTCGGCCAGGCCGGCCAGCAGGTCGCGCGCGGCCGGTCCCATCAGGGCGAGGACGCCGATCTGCTCGGTGCGATTCGCGATCTTGACGTCTGGCAGCCCGGCGGCGCGACGCCGCAGCAGATCTTCGTCATGGCGCTCTGCCGCGGCGGCCGCCGTCAGGTACCATCGCTGCGCGTCGAGCCGCGTGACGGTGAACTCCGAGGCGACGCCGCCGGCCTGCGTCAGCGCGTGCACCAGCCCGATCCGGCCGTCCCGACCCGGGGGTCCATTGGCGCCCAGCCCCTCCAGGAAGGCGGCCGCCCCAGGGCCCGAGACCTCGAACTTGGCGAAGGCCGAGAGGTCGGCGATGCCGACGCCGTCGCGCACGGCCAGGCATTCGGCGCGCACGGCCTCGAACCAGCCGGGGCGGCGGAAGCCCAGCCGCGCCTCGGCGGCCGCATCGCCCAGTGTGAACCAGTTCGGCCGCTCCCAGCCATAGGCGCAGCCGAAGACGGCGCCGGCCGCAGCCTGGCGGCCGTGGACGGGCGAGACGCGGCGCGGCCGGCCGGCCTGGCGCTCCTCGAAGGGATAATGGATGCCGAACTGCAGGCCGAAGCACTCGACGGCCTTGTCGAGCCGGTAGCCCCGGTCGGCCCAGCCGCCGAAGCGGCGCGGGTCGACGGCGAGCGCGTCCATCGGCGGCGCGCCGTCGACGATCCAGTCAGCCAGGAAGGCACCGGCGCCGCCGCCCTCCATCACCCCCATGCTGGACCCGGTCAGCAGCCAGGCATTCGGCAGGCCGAAGGCCGGGCCGATCAGCGGGTTCGCGTCGGGCGTGAAGGTGATCGGCCCGTTGACCACTGTCTTGATGCCCGCGCCAGCGAGGGCGGGAACACGGTCCATGGCCTGCGCCACGATGTGCTCGACCCGATCGAGATCGGGCGGCATCAGGTCCATGCCAAACTCTGGCGGGATGCCGTCGACGCCCCAGGGCGCCGCCTGGTTCTCATAGGGGCCGAGGATCAAGCCGTCGCGCTCCTGGCGTAGATACCAGCTCTCCTCGGGGTCGCGGATGATCGGCAGCTCGCGCTGGCCGGCTTCGATCCGGGCGGCAATCTCAGGCACGCAGTCCGTCACGATGTACTGGTGCAGCATCGGCACGACCGGCAGGTCGAGGCCCATCATCGCGCCGATCTCGCGACACCAGGTGCCGGCGGCGTCGACGACGTGCTCGGCCCGGATCTCGCCCTTGGTCGTGTGGACCACCCAGTCGCCGCCCGGCAGGCGCGAAATCCGCTCGACAGGCGTGTGCCGATAGATCTCGGCGCCCGAGGCGCGGGCGGCGGCTGCCATCGCGTTCGTTGCCAGCGTCGGGTCGACATGGCCGTCATTCGGCTCGTAGAGCGCGCCGAGCAACCCCTCGGTCCGGCAGAGCGGATAGATGTCGGCAAGCTCTGCGGGGCTGAGAAGCTGGAACTCGTACCCCGCAAAGCGGCCAAGTCCCTGGACATGCCTGAACTCGTCCATCCGGTCCGCCGACCGTGTCACGCGCAAGGCGCCGGAGGCGTGAAAGCCGGTCGGCAGCCCGGTCTCCGCCGGCAGCTTGTCGCGGTAGAGGCGCACCGAGGTCGCGCGCATCTCCATGATCGTCGCGTTGTGCGCGAAGTGCGTGCAGAGGCCGGCCGCATGCCAGGTCGAGCCCGCGGTCAGCTCGGCCTTCTCCACCAACACGACGTCGGCCCAGCCGCGCCGGGCCAGGTGGTAGAGAAGCGACACTCCCATCGCCCCGCCGCCGATCACGACAACCCGCGCCTGCTCCCTCATTGCTCCCGTGTCCTCTCAGGCCCGCATCCGGTCGCCAGCCGGATCATAGGGCGGCCGGTCCAGCGGGCGGAGCGGCAGCCGCTCGCCTTCGACCCCGATCTCGTAGGTCCCGTCGAGCAGCGCCGCTCGCGGGGTCCCGGCGGCGCAGCCGACATAACCCATGCAGAGGTCCAGCCCCGTGCGGAAGCCGCGCGCGCCGGAGGTGGTCCGTCCCACCAGCCGGCCGTCGCGATAGATCGGCTCGTCATGCAGCAGGAGCGGCCGCCCGCCCTCGACCGCGAACATCATCATCCGCCGGGCGACGCCCGCCTGCCGCTGCCGCAGCAGCGCGTCGCGGCCGATGAAGCCCGTGGGCTTGTCCCAGGCGACGGCGAAGGAGAGCCCGGCCTCGAGCGGCGTCTCCTCCGGGCCGATGTCGTGGCCCCAGTGCCGGAAGCCCTTCTCGATGCGGCAGGCGTCGAGAGCGAAATGCCCTGCATGGACGAGGCCATGCGCCGCGCCCGCCTCGATCAGGGCTGCGTGCAGATGGGCCGCGAACTCGGCCGGGATCGACAGCTCCCAGCCGAGTTCGCCGACATAGCTGATGCGCGTGGCGCGGACCTCGGCCATCCCGAGCCCGATGCGACGCGACGTGGCGAACGGGAAGGCGGCCGAGGAAAGGTCGGCATCGGTCTGCGCCTGCAGCAGCGCGCGTGACCCCGGGCCCATCACGCCGAGGACGCACTCGGCCGAGCTGGCATCGAAGAGCGCGCACTCCAGGCCGAGGTGCAGGCGCTGGCGCTCGATCCAGGCGAGGTCCCGTTGCCGCGTCGCCGCGCCGCTGACGATCCGGAAGGTCGTCTCGCCGGTCCGCGTTACGGTGACGTCCGCCTCGATGCCGCCGCGGGCGTTCAGCATCTGCGTGTAGACGACCGCGCCCTCCGCCACGTCGACTTCGCCGGCGCAGAGCTGCTGCAGGAGCACCAGGGCGTCGCGGCCGCGGAGGTCGAGCTTGGTGAAGGGCGACAGCTCGTAGAGCGCCACCCGGTCGCGGCTCGCCTCGGCTTCGCGCGCGGCCGCCTCGCACCAACATTGCGGGCCGAAGCTGTGCCGGAACTCGCGCTCGGCCGGCGCGGCGGCGAACCAGAGCGGGCGCTCCCAGCCGGCCGGGGCGCCGAAGACGGCGCCAGCGCGGTCGAAGGCCTCGTGCAGCGCCGAGCGGCGCACGCCGCGCCCTGTGCGCATCTGCCTGAACGGCCAGTGCATGTCGAACTGGTTGGCCACCGCCTCCTGCATGCGCTCGACCAGGAAGGCGCGCGCGGCAGCGGCGCGGTCGAAGCGGGCGATGTCGACTTCCCAGAGGTCCATCGGCGGCTCGCCGGCGGCGATCCATTCCGCCATCGCCTTGCCGACGCCGGCGGAGGACATCATGCCGATCGAGTTGAAGCCGGCGGCGACATAGAAGCCGCGCAGATAGGGCGACTCGCCCATCAGCTGCTTTGAGTTGGGCGTAAAGCTCTCGGGCCCGTTCATGAAATGCTGGATGCCGGCCTCGGCCAGCCGCGGCAGGCGGTGCAGGCCGGCCTGCATGAAGGGCTCGAACTGTTCCCAGTCCTCGGGCAGCTCCAGGAAGGCGCGGTCGCCGTCGGCCCCGAGGGCGTCCCAGACCTTTGCGAATGGCTCGAAGCCGCCCAGCACGACCTTGCCGGCATCGCCTTTGATGTAGATGCCGGCGTCGAGGTCACGGACGACCGGCAGCGGGTCGGGCAGCCCGGCCAACGGCTCGGTCACGATATACATGTGCTCGACCGCTTGCAGCGGCACGGGGACGCCCGCCATCCGGCCGATTTCGCGCGCCCAGGCGCCGGCGCAGTTGACGATGGCGGCGCAGCGCACCGTCTCGCCGGTCGAGAGGCGCACGGCGCGGACGGCGCCGGCCTGCGTCTCGATGCCGGTGCAGGCGACGCCCTCGCGGATCCGGACGCCGCCGGCGCGCGCGCCCCTGGCATAGGCCATGCAGATGTCGACCGGGCTCGCCTGCGCGTCCTTCGCGACCCAGAGGGCGCCGGCAAGGTCGTCGCAGCGCAGAAAGGCCGCCGTCGCGGCGACCTCGTCCCGGCCGATCACGCGCGCCTCCAGCCCCGCCATCTCGCCCATCGCCGCGATGCGGCGGAGCTCGGCCATGCGCTCGGGCCGCCGCGCAAGCCAATAGCCGCCGGTCTGCCGGAAGCCCGTGCCCTGCCCCGTCTCCGCCTCGAGACGCGGAAAGAGCTCGGTCGCATAGGTCGCCAGCCGCGTCAGGTTGAGGCTGGCGCGCAGCGGCCCGACGATGCCGGCAGCATGCCAGGAGGTGCCGCTGGTCAGCCGGTTGCGCTCGACCAGCAGCACGTCCTCGATCCCGAGCGCCGCCAGGTGATAGGCGACGCCGAGCCCGATCACCCCGCCGCCGACGATCACCACCCGGGCATCGGTCTCGTCAGGCATCGGGCAATCGTCTCCATCCGAAAGGATCGCCGCAGATATGCCGGGCACTGCCGCCGGCGCTCAACGCTTCCGTCGGTTTATTAGACATTCTAATGTCGATCTTTGCGCAGGCACCGGGACCGGCAGGGATGACGAGCGCAGGCAGCTTTGACTTCAACTTCCTGCGGGCGATCGAGGTGTTCGTCGCCGTCGCCGAGGCGCGACACGTCACGCGCGCCGCCGAGATGCTCGGGCTGACGCAGTCGGCCGTCTCGCAGCATCTGAAGAACCTCGAGACGGCGCTCGAGGCGCAGCTCGTCGACCGCAGCTGCCGGCCGGTCGAGCTGACCAAGGCCGGCATCGCGCTGCACCGCCGCGCCGTGACCATCCTGTCGGAGGTCGAGCAGCTGCGCGCCGATGTGCGCCGCGTCATGTCGGCGCCGCTGCCGATGCTGCGGGTGGCGATGCTGGCCTCGATTGCGACGACGCTGGCGCCCGCGCTGGCCGAGCTGGCGCGCAACGCCTTCGGCATCCCGGAGATCAGTTTTCTGGCGGGTCTCTCGTCGCAGCACGCCTCGCTCCTGCGCGCCCGGCGGGCCGACCTGGCGATCACCTCCGACGCCTTCTTCGATCTGGACGGGCTGACGCGGCACCATGTCCTCTCCGAGCAGTTCCTGCTGGTCACGCCGCGCGGGCATCCGGGGCCGTTCGATGATCTCGAGCAGCTCGGCCGCGGCCTGCCATTCGTCAGGTTCTCGCGCGAGACGCCGGTCGGCGTGCGGATCGACCAGCATCTGCGGCGCGTGCGGCTCGAGCTGCCCCGCAGCTTCGAGGGCGACCGCTCGAGCGTCGTCATGGCGCCGGTCGCCGCCGGGCTGGGGTTCACGCTGCTGACGCCGACGCTGCTGATCGACGGGCTGGCCGAGGGCATGCAGATCGACATCCACCGGCTGCCGATCGCGGGTTTCGCCCGCGAGATCACGCTTGTGGCGCGCGAGCGCGAGCTCGGAGAGCTGCCGCACGCCCTGGCCGAGCACGCCGCCGCTGCGCTCTCCGCCGCCTTCGAGCGGCGGCTGCCGGACCTGCCGCCGAACAGCTACCGGATCGCCGGGCTGCATCCGGGTTCCACCGCGCCTGACTAATCGCTCTCATCGATGATCGTGATGGAGCGAACGCGGGTGCTGCCGCGCGGGGCAGCATTCTGTATGCCTATCAGGCAGGATAGGCCGCCGCCACATGGCCATGGAGGGCCCGCATGAACGACTGGTCGCATCCCGCCTCGGACCCGCTGCCGACCGACTGGTCCACCGAGGGCATCGTCGCGCGACGCAACCGATACTATGCCGCGTCGCAGCGAAAATTCGTGCCTTATGCGACGCCGCTGATCTTCCGACGCGGCCAGGGGCAGTATCTCTGGGACGAGGCAGGCGAGCGATACACCGATCTCCTCGGCATGAACCTCTGCATCTCGGTCGGCCATGCGCATCCGGCCGTCGTCGCGGCGGTCGGCGAGCAGGTGGCGCAGCTGACGCACTGCACGACGATGTTCTACCATCCCGTGCCGGCGCACCTGGCCGAGGAGCTGGCGGCGACGATGCCGGCCGGCCATGACTGGGTCGTCCACTTCACCACCAGCGGCTCGGAGGCGATCGACCTCGCCCTGCTGATGGCGCGCAGCGCCACCGGGAACATCGACATGCTGTCGCTCCGGACCGGCTATCACGGGGCGACCTTCGGCGCCCAGGCGCTGACCGGCATCAGCGGCTTTCGCCACGACGTGCCGCAGCTCGGCGGGATCACCTTTCTCCCCGAGCCGAACCAGTACCGCGGCATCTTCGGTCCCGGTACCGAGCCCTATCTGGACGAGATCGACCGGGCCATCCACGCCTCGACCAGCGGCCGACTGGCCGGCATCCTGATCGAGCCGGTGCAGGGCTATGGCGGCATCGTGCCGATGCCGCCCGGCTATCTCGCCGGCGCCTTCGAGCGCGTCCGGGCCGCGGGCGGCGTCGCCATTGTCGACGAGGTGCAGTCCGGCTTCGGTCGCACCGGCGACCACTTCTGGGCTTTCGAGGCCGACGGGGTGGTGCCCGACATCATGGTCATCGCCAAGGGCCTGGGCAACGGCATCCCGATCGGCGCCGTGGTGGCCAAGCGCGAGATCGCCGAGTGCATGGCCGAGAAGTTCCTGTTCCACACCTATGGCGCCAACCCGGCCGCCTGCGCCGCCGGACGCGCCGTGCTGCGGGTGATCCGCGACGAAGGGCTGCAGGAAAACGCCCGGCGCGTCGGCGCCGCGCTGAAGGAGCGACTGATCGCGCTGCAGGAGAAGTTTCCCTCGATCGGCGACGTGCGCGGCCGCGGGCTGATGCTGGCGATCGAGCTGGTCAAGAACCGCCGAACCCGCGAGCCGGACCCCGAGACGACGGCCCGTGTCTTCGAGGAGAGCCGGCGCCACCGGCTCGTGCTCAGCAAATCCGGGCCGCATCGCAGCGTTCTGCGGATGGTCCCGCCGCTCTGCCTCTCGATCGACGATCTCGACGCCGTCGCCGACGGCCTGGAGCGCAGCTTCGCCGCGGCTGGCGGCTAGACCGAGCACAACCGGCTCGAAGCGCGAGAAGGGTTGCGGCGCCGGGAACGCCTCGGCCGAGGCCCGAGCTTTTCCTGAAATCGACCGCTTCGACCGCTTCGGACCGCGCGGTTCCCGGTCGCTTGACCTTTACCAAGGCCTATCTGTACCTGATCTCGCGGCGCGGCATGGTGTAATAGTAGCGAGGGCACGTTGCGGATCGTCATCTCGGCCTCGGCGAACTCGGAGGCAACGCGCACGGACTGGACGTTGCGGTCGACGCCCGGGTCGGCCCAGATCTCGACCGTGGTGCGGTCCGGCCCTATGCCGGCGAGCGACAGCGCCGCGGCCACGTTGACGTTGGCCGGGAAGCCGCGCGCCGCCTCGCGCGCCGTGCCCTTGAAGACCAGCTCGGGCTCGGTCAGCCCCTCGATGACGATGTTGTTCTCGACGAGATGCGGCGCGCCGGCGAGGCCGCGCGGCGGCTTGCGGGTCTCGAGCGTGACGCTGCTGATCTCGCCCTCGGCCATCGCTCGCACGGCGTCGAGCCCGAGGATGGCACCGCTGGGAACGATGATGCGCGCTCCGGTCTGGCGGGCCCGCTCGACGAGGTCCATGTGCTCGAGCAGGGCCGCGACCGACACGGTCAGCAGCGTCCGCCCAGCATCGACCGCCGGCCGGGCGACCGCCTCGAATGCCGCGGCCGGGGCGCATTCGATGATGACCTCTGCCAGCTCGGACAGGCCGCCCGGCCGGCACCACCGGCGGCGGATTGGCGAAGCCGGCGACCCGCCCTCGGCGCGGCCGACGTCGCGCGCCGAGACGGCGACGAGCCGCATACCTTCGATCCGCCCCGCATCGACCGCCTGCGCCACGTGCATGCCGATCGCGCCGAGGCCGCAGATGCCGACGGTGATCATGGCTCCTCCCCCTCCGCTTCAGTCGAAAACGCCGGATGTCCGGGCGATCATGTAGGCGCCGCTTGTGATCCGCGAGAGGAAAAAGAGCTTGCGGTAAAAGTCCTCGGAAATCCGATGGCGGATGCTGCGCCCGAGCCAGATTCCGGCGAAGGCCGGCAGCAGGTCCGCGACCGAAAGGACCGCCAACTCGCCGGTGACGGGCGAGAAACCCGTCATCGAGAGGGCGAGCGCGGCCGAGATCGTGACGAAGGTGAGACCGAGGCGTCTGCACGAACCGGTCGCGTTGCAGGCGCAGCGTCTCCAGATAGAGCAGCCCGGGCACGATGAAGATGCCGACCATGCCGAAGTTCACGCCGCCGCAGGCGCCGGCAGCGGCGACAGCCAAAGCTCGTGCCGGCCGGACGCGGCAGCCACGGCACCGGTCATCGCCAGGATCGAGTAGACGATCAGCAGCACGCCCACGACCTTGACCACGATGTCCGACTTTGTGCCGGCCGGATCAACGTGCCGACGACGATGCCGGCAAGTCTGGTGGGCCAGCTAAGTTGACCGCGAAATGTCGGCTTCACCCTCATCTCCTGCCGATCGCCGAAGGACCTGTTCGAGCCCTTAGCAGACCCTGTGCCGAAGCACACCGATCGAGATCAAATATTCGGTGAAATCGCCACTAGAACGAAGACGCAATCGAGTGATAGTACCTAGCAACCGGCTCAGTAGATCTTTGGAGCAAGCGAGGAAAATAAGCAAACATGCGTGCCTTACGTGAGCGGCAGTCGGCATTGTCCTTCCGACGAATTTCCGGTAGCTTGCACGAAGAACGGCGCAGGCTACGTAGGCGTAGAGGTGTCCTACGCAATAGCGTGCTATTTCCGTAAGCCTAGGAGTCCCGAGGCGTTTCGGGGCCTAGTGTTCGCATTCATTTGACAGCAAACCTTTAGCACCTCCACTCTCTTAACCTGCGGCAGGTGCGTCGTGTTGGAAATGCTTACCACACGCCCCGGCGCTGTCCGAGGCAAAATCGAACCGCTGCAGCGAAGCGCGACCATATCCGCGCGAACCGGCCAGCGTAGAGAGCGACATGCATCCGAATGAGCAGCTCTGATGAAATCCTCCTTGTCATTGGTAGCCTGATGTGCATTCGCTAGCTCTAAATGAGCAAGAAGTAGGTTCGACAAATGAAATACATCGTTCTCCCAGCTGTAACAGAAGGTGTACAAAATGCGGCGGTCCACGATCTTTATTCGATGAGCTCATCATAGTCTGAAGTCCATCGCAACCAGCGTTCCTGATAGATGTTTATCTATTATTTCATTCGCTAAACTTTCTAGCTGTTGATTTGCGCTGAGAACTGACCCGGGCGGCCGGGAGATTTCCACTGAGAAGTGACCCATGTTCGAACGTCCCCTGGCTGGAGAAGCGGGGGCAACGGAGTGATCGACATGGCGCTACTGAGCGTGATCCGACGGTGGGCATTGCGGGATCAGCTCTCCATTCGGGAGATTGCACGGCGGACGGGGCTGTCGCGGAACACGATCCGCAAGTACCTGCGGTCCGGGACCGTGGAGCCGGCGTTCAGGGTTCCTGAGCGGCCGAGCAAGCTGGATCCGTTCGCCGACAAGCTGTCGTCCTGGCTGAAGACGGAGGCGGGCAAGTCCCGCAAGCAACGGCGGACCCTGAAGCAGCTGCACGCCGATCTGGTCGCGCTCGGCTACGAGGGCTCCTATAGCCGGGTCGCGGCCTTCGCGCGGAAGTGGAAGGCCGACCGCCAGCGCGAACAGCAGACCGCCGGGCGCGGCACCTTCGTGCCGCTGGTTTTCGAGCCCGGGGAGGCCTTCCAGTTCGACTGGAGCGAGGACTGGGCGACGATTGCCGGGGAGAACACGAAGCTCCAGGTCGCCCACGTCAAGCTCTCGCACAGCCGGGCGTTCCTGCTCAGGGCCTATCTGCTGCAGACCCACGAGATGCTGTTCGATGCTCACCGGCACGCATTCCGGGTCTTCGGCGGCGTGCCGCGGCGGGGCATCTACGATAACATGAAGACCGCGGTCGATCGGGTCGGCTCCGGCAAGGCGCGCCAGGTCAACGCCCGGTTCCTGGCGATGACCAGCCACTACGTCTTCGAGCCCGAGTTCTGCAATCCGGCCGCAGGCTGGGAGAAGGGACAGGTCGAGAAGAACGTGCAGGATGCGCGTCACCTGGTCCTGCAGCTGATGCCGGATTTCCCCGACCTGGCGGCATTGAACGCCTGGCTCGAGCAGCGCTGCATCGAGCTGTGGGAGCGCACGCCGCATGGCACGCTGCCGGGGACCATCGCGGAGGTCTGGGCGCTGGAGAAGACGGCCCTGATGCAGACGCCGCCGGCGTTTGACGGCTTCGTCGAGCAGAGCAAGCGGGTGTCGCCGACCTGCCTGATCAGCTTCGAGCGGAACCGCTACAGCGTCCCGGCGTCGTTCGCCAACCGCCCGGTCAGCCTGCGCATCTACCCCGACCGGCTGGTCGTCGCGGCCGAGGGGCAGATCGTCTGCGAGCACCGGCGGGTGATCCAGCGCTCGCATCACCTGCCTTCCCGGACGATCTACGACTGGCGCCACTACCTGGCCGTCATCCAGCGAAAGCCCGGCGCGCTGCGCAACGGTGCGCCGTTCGCCGAATTGCCCGAGGCTTTCCGGGTGCTCCAGCATCATCTGCTGAAGCACCCGGGCGGCGACAGGGAGATGGTGGAGATCCTCGCCCTGGTGCTGCAGCACGACGAAGAGGCGGTGCTCTGCGCGGTGGAGATGGCCCTCGAGGCCGGGGTGCCGACCAAGACCCATGTGCTCAACCTGCTGCACCGGCTGATCGACGAAAGCCCTGCAGGCGCGCCCGAGGTCGCCCCGCCAACGGGTCTGGCGCTGACCGAGGAGCCCAAGGCGAATGTCGGCGGCTATGACGGCCTGCGCGGCCGGACCCGGGGGTGCGCCATGCGTCATGATCCCGCCAGCGCCGCCATCGTCATCATGCTGCGCGGCCTGAAGATGTACGGCATGGCCGTCGTGCCGAGGCACGCCTCCGGCGTGACGCCGTGGCCGATCTCATGGAGCAGGGCTCGCCCGCCTTCGAGGCGGCCGTGCCGATCCTGTCGCAGCTGCTGAAGGCCGAGGTCGCGGAACGCGAGGTCCGGTCCATCGCCTATCACCTCAAAGCCGCGCGCTTCCCGGCCTACAAGGACCTGGCAGGGTTCGACTTCGCCGCCAGCGAGATCAATGAGGCCCTGGTCCGCCAGCTGCACCGGTGCGAGTTCATCGACGGCGCCCACAATGTCGTGCTGATCGGCGGGCCTGGCACGGG
>CAVXNU010000009.1:0-72875 GCA_963763245.1 uncultured Bacillaceae bacterium | reverse complement strand
AGCCCAAGGTTGCCGCGACGAGCGCGTTCCAGAACGCGTCGGCGTCGCCGGTCGTCTTGGGGAAGAAGGCCAAGTAGGCGAGCGACGCGATCCTGCACCTGCCCCGCCGCAGCTTGCCTGCGCCAGTCGGGTCGGTCGGGCGTCAACGAGATGAGGTGGGAGCGTCCGATGCTCTTCAGAACGACAATCACGACAGTGACGTTTCTCATGCCGTTCTCGATCGCAGCGGCCAATCAGACGCTTCCGGCGGGCGCCTATCTCGTCGAGACGGACGAAGAGCTCATCCAGGGGCTTTCCTTTCCCGCCTACCGGCGGGTGGCGACGTTCCTACGCATACCGCAGGCCCGTGCGCCCTCGGATCGGCTGCACTCGGTACCGATCGATCCGCAAGAACTGCAAGCGGCGCTGGCGAAAGACGTCGTCAGCTACAACGAAGCGAACAGCAGCGAACGATCGCTGACTACGGGAGGAAAGATCCATGAAGAACCCTGAGTGGCTGAAACCGGGACTGTACGGTGGAGCGATCGGCGCCATCGCCGTGGCGATCGTCGGCTTTTCCTGGGGCGGATGGGTGACTGCGAGCACGGCCGAAACCATGGCGTCCGACAGGGCGAAGCAGGAAGTCGTCTCCGCCCTGCTTCCCATCTGCGTGGCCCAATCCGCAGCCGATCCGGAAAGCGGCGCCCGACTGTCCGAGCTGAAGGATACCCGAAGCTACCAGCGCGCCGAAATCCTCATGAAGACCGGCTGGGCCACGATGCCCGGCTCGACCGATCCCGATCGGGCGCTGGCGAATGCCTGCGCGGAGAAGCTTGCGGCACCGTCCTGAGGATATTCTTGCGATCGACCTCGAGCCTGCAACGAAGACGGACATAGCGGCCGCCGTCGGCGACAATCCTTCGAAGCTCGAGGACGCCACCGCCGCTCAAGGCGAGCCGACGAACACGAGCCGATCGTGAGCAGGATTTAATGCTGGCTGGCTGCAGCTCGACGGGAGCGGCGGGTCGCCTGCCGCCGGTCGAGGCCGATCGTCGGGCCCGCCAGATAAATCCCCCGTCGAGCCCAGACCGTAGTCGAAGCTCGACGGATCGTCATCCGTCTCGATGCTGATGCCGTCATAGACCCTACGCGGCGCGAAGGCGGCAAGGATCACCGCCTCCCAAGACGCATCGTCGCCGTGGGCCTCGGCGAGTTCTCCGTCGGAGCTCATGGCCGTTGGAACGACCCGACCGCGATGACGACGAGGTCGTCACCGCGCTTTGCGAAGACGCGTTGGCCGTCCAATCCAAAAATCGGACAATCATAGTCCTCGCCGGCCCCAAGACGGCGCCTCTCATCGGTGCCGACACGATCGATGTGAACGGTCGCAGGGCGCGTCTCTATTGCATAGACGCACTGGAAAGCGCGCAGAATTGTACCGGCATGACGGCAAACTCTGGCCGTGCGGGAAGGCCGCCCTGCTGATATTGCGTCCGGTCGAGCCCACCGAGTCCGTGCGGATCGCTCAGAACGGATAGGGGCCATCGACGGGGCAGAGGCTGGCGCAGGCCGAACGGAAGGCGCCGTCCCAATCGTGGATCATGTACCCGCGCGGGCCCGTCATGAAGCCGGCCGGGGCTTCAGCCCGCAAATCCAGGGGGAAGCCGCTGCACACCGACGGCGCGATGCAGACGGCATGGGCGCCGAGGGCGCCCGTCAGAGCCGCATGGACGTGACCGGCGACGACCCTGATCGGACTCTCCGCGGCCGAGATCGCGCGCAGCATCTCGCCCGCGCAGTCCAGGCCGATGCGATCCATGAAGCGGATGCCGGTCTTGAAGGGCGGATGATGCATCGCGACCAGTACCGGTCGTCCGGCGGCCCCACGAAGGGCCGTGGCCAGGTGAACGAGCGTTCCGTCGACCAGCGTGCCGCCGCTCCTGCCCTCGACAAGCGTGTCGAGGCCGACAATCCGCAGCTCGCCGATGTCGACCGACCAGTCGATGGGCCCGGTCGCCGGCATGGCAGAGTTGTCGGCGAAGGCCTCGCGCAGCGGGTCGCGGCGGTCGTGGTTGCCGGGCAGCACGAGCAGCGGCATGCCCAACCGGTCCAGCTGGCGCCTTGCGATGGCGTAGCTTTCCGGGCTGCCGTCGTCGCTGATGTCGCCGGTTACCAGCACCGCATCGATCGGCGCCAGCCCGGGCAGGTCCGCGAGGATGCGATCGACCGCCCTCTCCAGCAGGCCCGCGGTGTCGAGCCGGCCAGAGACGAGGCGCGGGGGCGCCACCACGTGCAGGTCGCTCAGATGCAGGACGCGCGTCATCGGTCGGCTGGATCTCGCGACGAGATCATTTGATGCCGGTGCGCAGGAAGGCCTGCACGAACTGGCGCTGGAAGACGAGGAACGCAATGAGCAGCGGCGCGATCGTCATCACCGTCGCAGCCGAGATCACCGAGATGTCGACGCCGCTCTCGGGCGCCGCGAAGATCGACAGCCCGACGGTCAGCGGTCGAGTGTCGGGCGAATTCGTGACGACCAGCGGCCAGAGGAAGTTGTTCCAGTGCGTCGACACCGACACCAGCGCATAGGCCAGATATGTCGGCCAGGCGAGCGGCACGTAGACCCTGAGGAGGATGCCCAGCCAGCCGCATCCCTCGATCCGCGCCGCCTCGTGCAGCTCGACGGGCACCGACTTGAAGGCCTGGCGCATCAGGAAGATGCCAAAGGCGCTGGCCATGTAGGGCATGCCGATGCCGAGGATGGTGTCGAACAGGCCGAGCCTCGACACCATGACGTAGTTCTCGACGATCAGAACCTCGGGCAGGATGAAGAGCTGCATCAGGACCAGGATGAAGAGGACATCCTTGCCCGGAAACTCGACCTTCGCAAAGGCGAACCCGGCCAGCGTGGTGATGACGAATTGCCCGGCGAGGACCACCGTCACCAGCAGGAAGGTGTTGATGAAGTACTTGAGCCACGGGGCGCCCGTCCAGGCGATCCGGAAATTGTCGAACGTCCAGGGCGACGCGACGTTCAGGTTGACGGCGTCCGAGGTCGAGTGGAACGCCGCCCAGAATGCGAACAGCAGGGGCGAGACCCAGAACAAGGCCAGCAGCAGGGCGCCGGCGCTTTCGACATGCCGCAGGACCGCGCTCATTGATAATGGGTCCTCCTGTCCAGCAGGGTGAACTGGATGCCCGCGACGATGCAGAGGACGATGAGCACCAGGATCGTCATGGCCGCGGCGTGCGGCGCGTCGAAGAAGGCGAAGGCCATTTCCCAGATGTAGTAGAGGATCAGCTTCGAGGCGTCGGACGGCCCGCCCTTGGTCAGGATGAAGAGGTGATCGATCAGCTTCACCGAGTTGATCAGCGCGTTGACCAGGATGAACAGCGTCGTCGGCATCAGCAGCGGCAGGACGATGCGCCGTGTATAGGTCCAGCGGCTCGCCCCCTCGATATCGGCGGCCTCCTTCAGGTCTTCGGGGATCGTCTGAAGGGCGGCGAGATAGAAGATCATGAAGAACCCCGCCTCCTTCCAGATCGTCACGATGATCACGGCCCACAGCGCGGTCTCGGGCTGGCCCAGCCAGTTGACCGAGGGCAGCCCGAACAGCGCGCCGATCTGGTCCAGCACGCCCAGCCCCGGCGTGTAGAAGAACAGCCACAGGTTCGCCGCCGCGATCATCGGCAGCATCGTCGGCGTGAAATAGGCGGTCCGGACGAACCCGCGCGCGGGTATCTTCGCGTTCGCCCACAGCGCCATGCCCAAGGCGATGGCGATAGAGATCGGGATGGTCGCGGCGGCGTAGATCAGATTATTCTGGACCACCAGCCAGAATGTCGGATCGGAGAACAGGTCGGCATAGTTCTCGCTGCCGACGAACTCTGGGTCGCGCCGGCGCGTGCCGCGCGAGAACAAGCTCGTCCAAAGCGTCGCGACCGACGGATAGAACGCGAAGGTGGTCAGCAGGATC
Source organism: uncultured Bacillaceae bacterium (assembly GCA_963763245.1). Classification (GTDB taxonomy): domain Bacteria; phylum Pseudomonadota; class Alphaproteobacteria; order Rhodobacterales; family Rhodobacteraceae; genus Thermohalobaculum. Next base: position 68,919 of record CAVXNU010000009.1, on the reverse strand, counting down.
GCGGCCGGCGACAGCAGCAGCCAGCCATAGATCGCCTGTCGACGGCGCTCGATGTTCGCGAGCTGGGGCACCGCTTCGCTCCTTCGTGATCGATGCGGGCGCCGGAAGCCCGGCGCCCGGACCCTGCCGCTACTGGTAGGGCCGCAGCAGCCGCTCGGCCGCGTCCTGCGCTTCGGACAGTGCCGCGGCCGGCACCTTCGTGCCCGTCAGCGCCGCCTGGATGGCGTTGTTCAGCCCGTCGCGGACCCGTGCCGTCTCGAAGGTCGAGAACTCGGCAACCGCGTTCTCGAGTTGGTTGCGCGCCACCAGCGCCGGCGGGAACTCGGAGGTGTATGTCTTCAGCGCCTCGGTCTCGTAGGCGGCCGGCGAGACGCCCATGTAGCCCGTGGCGATCGACCAGTCCGCAGCCTGCTCGGGCGAGGTCATGAACATGATCAGGTCGAGCGCGGCTTGCCGCTCTTGCTCGGTCGTGTCCTTGAAAATGTAGAAGTTTCCGCCGCCCGTCGGCGAGCCCGGCCGCACGTTCGCCGGCAGCTCGGCCACGCCGAAGTCGAAGGTCGCGGCGTCCTTCACCGCGGTCAGGTTGCCGGTGGAGTGCCACATCATCGCCGCCTGGCCCTCCAGGAAGGCCTGACGCAGCGTGCCCCATTCGACTGTGCCCTCGGGCATGATGCCGTGCTCCTGCGAGAGCGAGCGCCAGAACTCCAGCGCCTCGACCACGGCTGGATCGTCGAAATACGTGGTCAGCCCGTCATCCGACATCAGCTCCTGGTCGTTCTGGATCGCCAGCGCCTGGAACATCCAGTAGGGATAGCCGGTCGACGGGATCATCAGCCCGTACGTGCCGTCCTTGGTCAGCGCCTTGCCCATGCTGACCATCTCGTCCCAGGTCTTCGGCGGCTGCTCGGGGTCGAGGCCCGCCTCGCGGAACTTGTCCTTGTTGTAGTAGGCGACGATCGTCGAGCGCTGGAACGGTATGCCCCAGGTCTGGCCCTCGATCATGCTGTTTTCCATCAGCGCGGGGTAGAAGCTGTTCAGCCACTCGCGCTCTTCCTCGGTCGAGACCACCTCCTCGAAGGGGATGATCAGCTCCTGTTCGATCAGGTCGTAGGCGTCGATCGAGAACAGCACCGCCAGCTCGGCCGGCTCGCCCGAGGCCAGCGCCGAAAGCGCGCGCACCCGCGTGTCGTCGTAGTTGCCGGCGTAGATCGCATTCACGTTGATGTCGGGGTTGGCGGCCTCGAACTTGGCCACCAGCCCGTCGACGACCTCGGTCAACGGCCCGCCGACCGCGATCGGGTAGTACATGGTAAGCTCCGTCTGCGCCGCCGCTGGCGCGGCGACGCCTGCCGCGACCGCCGCGGACAGACCGAGGTTCCTGAGCGTCTTCATCGTGTCCTCCCTTGCTGGTTGTATGCAGGCTCGTGCGCCCCCGCACTTGCGCGGGCGGGCGCGCCGCGCGCCATTCTCCGGCCGGCCGAGTCGAAGAAATGCAGGTCTTCGTCCGAGAAGGAGATCTCGAGCTCCTCTCCCACGGGGATCTGCCTGAGCCCGGGCATGCTGACGGTGAGACCCGTGGCCGCCTCGTGGCCGAGCCCGACGAAGGTCTCGGAGCCCAGGAACTCGCATTCGGTCACGCGGCACCGCATCCGGCCGGCGCCTGCCTTCGCCACGGCGATGTTCTCGGCGCGAATGCCCACCCTTTCGGCGCCCTCGCAGCCCGGCAGCACGGAGGCGTCGATCAGCGCCATCGGCGGCGCGCCAACGAACTCGGCGACAAAGGTGTTGACGGGCCTGTAATAGAGGTCCTCCGGTGCGCCGACCTGCTGGATGCGGCCGGCGTCCATCAGCACCACGATGTCGGCCATGCTCATCGCCTCGGTCTGGTCATGCGTGACGTAGACGACGGTGATGCCAAGGTCCTGCTGCAGCTTCTTGATGTCCTTGCGAACCGATGCGCGCAGCTTGGCGTCCAGGTTCGACAGCGGCTCGTCCATCAGGCACAGCGGCTGACCCGCGACGATCGCCCGCGCCAGGGCCACGCGCTGGCGCTGGCCGCCGGAAAGCTCGCCCGGTTTGCGGTTCTCGTAGCCCAGCAGGCCGGTGATCTCGAGCGCGCGGCGCAGCTTCTCGCGCCGCTCGGTGCGCGGCACCCGCCGGACCTTCAGGCCGAAGATCACGTTCTCCGCGACGCTCAGATGCGGGAAGAGCGCATAGGACTGGAAGACCATCGACAGGTTGCGCTCGGACGGCGCCGTCGTCGTCACGTCGCGGCCGTCGATCCAGATGCGGCCCTCGTCGGGCTGCTCGAGACCCGAAAGCAGCCGCAGCGTCGTCGACTTGCCGCAGCCGGACGGCCCCAGCAGGGCGACGAACGAGCCGCGCGGAATCGACAGCGAGACGTGCTCGACCCCCACATGGCCGTTCCAGCGCTTCGCGACATCGTCGATCATCACGAACGCATCGGCAGTCATGTCCCGCCCCCCGCGCAGACCAGCCTGTCCTGCGCCGCCTCCAGCAGGCGCGCGAAGGGCCCGTCGGCCGGAAGGTCGACCACGATCCGGTGGACGTCGAACAGGTTGCCGCCGACGGCCGGTGCGGCTCGGCCGAACTTCGTGCGGTCGGCGACGAGCACGGAGGTTCGGGAGTTCCTTCGCATCTGCTCGCGAACCTCCACCTCGGCGCGGTGAAAGTCGAGCAGCCCGCCATCCTCGGCGATCCCGCCGACGCCGAAGACCGCGAACTCGGCGCGGTAGCCTGCGAACTGCTGCACGACGTGGTCGCCCAGCAGGTCGCAATCCGGCAGCCGGACGTCGCCACCCGGCAGGATGATCCGGTTAGAGCGGTCGTGCGCCAGCGCCATCGCTGCATGCAGGTTGTTGGTGATCACCGTGAGGTCCGTGTGGCGGCGGAGCGCCTGGGCGACCATTGCAGGTGTCGTTCCGACCGAGATGAAGAGCGTCGCGCCGCTCGGGATCATGCCGGCTGCCAGGGATGCGATCGCCCGTTTGGCCTCGACGTTCGTCGTCCTGCGCTCGTCATAGGCAAGGTTAGAATGCGGATCTGCCAGCGCCGCGCCTCCGTGCCTGCGGCGCACGACCCCGCCATCAGCCAGGAAGTTGATGTCGCGCCGAACGGTCTGCGGAGAGACGCCGAGTGCGGTCGACAGCTCGGCAACGTGAACAGCCCTGTGCCGCTGGACGAGACCAAGAATCTGCTCCCGCCGCTTCGCCACCTTGTCGGACAAGCCACCCTCTCCCGCGTCGGCCCGAGACAAGGATGATCATTCGATCAAAATCTTTGTCAACCGGCCATTTTTCGCGGATGCGGCTCCCGTACTTGACCGTCTCGGAGTTCCCGGACAGGCTGCGACAGCAGCAGCCTAGAGTATCGGCAGGGAATGAGCCGAGCGAACGAAAATTCTGCTTCCTCGAACTGCTTGCGGAGTCGAACATTGACGACCCCTTGCGGTCGTTGGCGCCAGAATTCGCAACTCACTAGCGAGAAACGCAGTCGCAAACCGAGAGGAGCCAGGCAGGCTATGGAAGTCTGTCAGACGATTGCGGAGATGCGAGCTGAGGTCGCACTTTGGCGGGCGGCGGGGCAGACCGTCGCGCTGGTGCCGACCATGGGCTTCCTGCACGACGGCCACATGGCCCTCGTGCGCCGCGGACAAGAGCTGTCCGACCGTGTTGTCGTGTGGATCTTCGTCAATCCGACGCAGTTCGAGCGGGCCGAAGATCTCGATGCATATCCGCGTGACGTTGAGCGCGACCTGGGCATGCTGCGGCGCGAGGGGGTGGACGCAGCGTTCACGCCGGGCGTTTCCGAGATCTACCCCGACGGCGCCGAGACGATCGTCGAGACAACGCGGCTGGCCGCGGTCCTGATGGGAAAGGTGCGCCCGGGGCACTTCCGCGGTGTCGCGACGGTGGTGACCAAGTTCTTCAACATCATATTGCCCGACATCGCGCTGTTCGGCGAAAAAGACTATCAGCAGCTCCAGGTCATCCGCCGGATGGTCCGTGACCTGCACATGCCGATCGAGATCGTCGGGGTGCCGACAGTTCGCGAGGCCGACGGGCTGGCAATGTCGTCGCGCAATGTCCGGCTGACCCCCGAGGACCGGCGCGCCGCCGTCATCCTGAGCGAAGCGCTGCGGCGGGCCGAAGCGCTGGCGGCGGCCGGGTCATCGGTCGAGGAGTTGCACAGCGGCATCACTGAAGTGATCGCCTCGGAGCCGCGCGCCGAGCTCAGGGGCATCGACATCGCGCGAGCCGAGACGCTCGACGAGATCTCCGGTCCGCTCGACGGGCCGACAGCGATCATGCTTTCCGTCCGCTTCGGTGACGTGCTCCTGATCGACCAGCGGGTCGTTCATCCGGCGTAGGCGTCCTACTCGGGCGCGGCCTCAGTAGAGCAGATCCCGCAGGCCAAGCGAGATGGCGGGTACATAGGTAACCAGCAGCACGCAAAGGACGATCACAAAGAAGAAGGGCAGGAGGGAGGGCACGATCCGCTCGATCGGCAGGCGCGCGACCTGGCAGGCGGCGAAGAGGTTCACGCCGACAGGGGGCGTGATCATGCCCATGGCGAGGTTGACGACCATGATCAGCCCGAAATGCACCGGATCGACCCCGAACCCCACCGCAATCGGAACGAGGATCGGCGCGAGCACCAGGATCGCCGCCGCCGTCTCGATGAACATGCCGACGACGAAGAGGAAGAGGTTGACCGCGAGCAGGAAGGTGACCTTGTCCGTGAACGTTGCCTGCACCCAGCCGGTCGCCAGCGCCGGCAGCCCCGTGCGGCTGAGCAGAAAGGAGAAGAGCGCCGCGGCCGCGATGATCAGCATGACGACCGAGGTCGCGATCACCGTGTCGCGCATGACCTTGACGAAGGCGCGCCAGCTCAGCTCGCGATAGATCAGCGCGCCGACGAGCAGCGAATAGGCCACGGCGACGCCCGATGCCTCGGTTGGCGTGAAGATGCCGCCATAGATGCCGCCGATGACGATGATCGGCATGATGAGCGCGATGATCGCGTCGGCGGCGGCGGGGCCGAGCGGAATGCGCTCGGCGCCGTCCTCGTTGCCGTAGCCCTTGAAGCGGCAATAGACGAGGAGGAACAGCATCAGTGCGGCGGCGACCAGCAGCCCGGGGCCGAAGCCCGCGATGAAGAGCTGGCCGACCGATGTGTCGGTCGCGACGCCGTAGAGGATCAGCGGGATCGAGGGCGGGATCAGGACGCCGAGCTCGGCCGAGGTGGCCTGCACCGCGGCCGCCGTTGCGCGCGGGTAGCCGTTCGCGACCATCGCCGGGATAAGGATCGCGCCGATCGCGAAGGTCGTCGCGACCGACGAGCCGGAGACGGCGGCGAAGATCATGCAGGTGATCACGCAGGAGGCCGCCAGCCCGCCGCGCATGCCCCCGACCAGCGCGCGCGCGAAGTTGACGAGGCGGGTCGAGATGCCGCCCGCCGACATCAGGTTGCCCGACAGGATGAAGAGCGGGATCGCCATCAGCGGAAAGCTGTCGATGCCGGTGAACATCCGCTGCCCGACGAGGATCAGCGGCAGTCCGGCGAAGACCTGGATGCCGAAGATCGAGGCGAGCCCGAGGCTGACCGCCACGGGCACGCCGAGGGCGATCAGCAGGATCAGCGCGCCGACGATCGTGACGTTCACAGCGCCGGCTCCTTATGGACGTCGTGGATGTCGGCGCCGGGCTCGAGCAGCTCGCTCGTCCGCGTCAGTACGGCCAGCGCCGACAGCGCGCCGCCGATGGGCAGCGCCAGATAGACCCACGAGATCGATATACCGAGACCCGCCAGCCGCTGCGAACTGGTCCGCTCGACCATCTCGATGCCGGTCCAGACGACGACCATCAGAAAGCCCAGCGACGCGAGGCCGGCAGCGATCTGCAGTGCCTTGCCGAGCGGGCGCGGCACCGAGCGCACCAGGATCTCGGCGGCGATCACCGCCCCCTCGCGGAAGGCTGCGGCGGCGGCGAGATAGACGGTCCAGATCATGATCGACCGGACGAGGACCTCCGACCATGTGGAAGGCTGGTCGAAGATAAAGCGCATGACGACCTGGTAGCAGGTGAAAAACGCCATCAGCGCGAGCCCGACCATCGCCACCGCCAGGGCGGCGGCGGTCAGCGCCTGCTCGACGCCGCGCAGGGCGCGGAGCCAGGGCGGACGCCGCCAGGGAGGCGGCGTCCCGGGTGCGGTCTCGGCGGGCATCGGCGGCCTTACTGGGCGCGGATTCGCTCGATCATCTCGTCGCCGAACTGCGAGGTGTACTGATCGTAGGCGGGCTGGACGGCGGCCTCGAAGGCCGGGCGGTCGATCTCGGTGACCACCTCCATGCCCTTTTCGCGGAGCTTGTCGACGCCGGTCTCCTCGAGCTCGGTGACGCGGTTGCGCGTGACCTCGACCGAGGCCTTGGCGGCTTCCATCACCCAGCCCTGCTGCTCCTCGGTGAGGCTGTCCCACTTGCTCTGCGACATCAGGATGATCGCGGGCGAGTAGAGGTGCCCGGAGAGCGTCAGGTACTTCTGGACCTCGGAGAAGTTCGAGACCGTGATCACCACGATCGGGTTCTCCTGCGCGTCGACGACGCCCTGCTGGAGCGCGGTGAAGAGCTCGGCGAAGGACATGGGCGTCGGCGCCGCGCCGAGCGCCTCGAAGGCCTTGAGGTGAATCGGGTTCTCCATGGTGCGGATCTTCAATCCGGCGAGGTCGGCCGGCGTCTTGATCGGCCGCTGCGAGTTTGTGATGTGCCGGAAGCCGTTCTCGGTCCAGGCCAGCGCCTTGAAGCCAGCATCGTCGACCTTCTGCAGCAGCTCCTGCCCAAGCTCGCCGTCAAGCACCCCGCGGGCGTGGTCGTAGTCGCGGAACAGGAAGGGCAGGTCGAGCACCTGCGTCTCGGGGACGAAGTTCGGCAGCGGGCCGGTCGAGGTTATGACCATGTCAAGCGCGCCGATCTGGACCGCCTCGATCATCTCGCGCTCGCCGCCGAGCGCCGCCGCCGGGTGCTGCACCAGTGTCATCTCGCCGCCCGACAGCTCTTCCAGCACCTCGCCGAACCGCGTCATGCCCATGCCGTAATGCGAATCGGTGGTCGTGGCGTAGCCGACCTCTATCGTCGTCTCCGCGGAAGCGCCGGTTGCGGTGCCAACCAGGGCGATGGCGGCCAAGAGCGTGCGACAATTCATGCGTTCCTCCCTTCCGGATTTTTTTTGAAGAGGGCGGCCAGCGGTGGATCGCCAGCGAGCGCCCCGGATGATCGAGGGGGCACGAGACAGATCGCGCGTCGCCTTGTCAACGCATCTGAAAACTTTCACGGGAGCTTGGGGGTGACGGAGTGAAGCAGGGTCAAGCATTGCTCACGAGCTGACGTCGCGTCGGCCAGTCGCTCTCGACCCAGTTCCGGACGCCAAGACGATCTGGCTATACCGGGGGCAGCTCGTTCGGGCGGGCGCCTGCGCGGCATTGGCCCAGCGGATGGAGGCTGGGCGGGTCGCCGAGACCAGCTGCTCGGCATGCCTCTCGGACCTACTGGCGCCTCGCCCGCCCGGCACACTGGCTGTTTCCGGGGCGGGACGCGAGCCGGCCCATCGAGGCGACCGTGCTGCACGCCGCCTGCCGCTCGGCGCGGGCCGCGGCCGGCATCGACAAGAAGGTGACCGTCCATGTCCTGCGGCACAGCTTCGCCACCCATCTCCTCGAGAGCGGCGTCGACATTCGCGTCATCCAGGTGCTGCTCGGCCACGCCCACCTGTCGACGACGGCCCGCTACACGCATGTCTCGCAGGTTGTCATCCGCCGGACGGAGAGCCCGCTCGATCGGCTGCGGCTGGAGGTGACGCCGCCCGCCTGACGCTCTGGTATGACGGGCGGTCTGGAGGTGGCGGACGTCTTCCGCCGCTACGGCCCCGCATGGCGCGCCGAGCGAGGCGACCACCTCGATCGCATGCAGCGCCGGGTGATGGGCGCGATCGAAGCCTGCCGCACGGCGCGCTCGGCGGCCATGTGCAGCGCTGCGCCGACTGCGGCCACATCGCTGTCGCCTACAACTCGTGCCGCAACCGCCACTGTCCCAAGTGCCAGGGCCAGGCGCGGCGCGGGCGGCCTGGGTCGCCGCGCGTCGCGCCGAGCTGCTGCCCGTGCCCTACTTCCACGTTGTCTTCACCCTGCCAGCTCCGGTCGGCGCGATCGCATTCCAGAGTGAGCCACGAGTGCGCCACGGGTCCGAGCACCGTGGCGAACGGCCGTGGTCTATGCCATCCTGTTCCGCGCCGCCGCGGAGACGCTGCGCCTCATCGCCGCCGACCCGCGCCATCTCGGCGCCACCATCGGCGGCGTCGCGGTGCTGCACAGTTGGGGGCAGGCGATGCAGCACCACCCGCACGTCCACTGCATCGTGCCGGGCGGCGGCCTCTCGCCCGACCGGACGCGCTGGGTTGCGTGTCCGCCCGGATCCTTCCTGTCGGTGAAGGTGCTGGCCAAGCTGTTCCGGCGGCTGTTCCTCGAGCGCCTCGCCGCCGCCTTCGCCGAGGGCGGGCTGCATTTCTCCGGCGACCTCGCGCCGCTCGCGGCGGCCGACGCCTTCGCCGCCCACTGCGCGGCGCTGCGCCACGCGCCCGGGCACGCGCAGGCGGACTTCAGCGAGGGTAAGCCATCAGCGCGCCATCGGTTCGAGCGCGATGGCGATGGGCGTCGGCAGGTTGGTGTATGAGCGCCGCATCGTCCACGCTTGTCACGTGATTTGATGGTCAGGGTCGTGATATCGGGACAGGATCCCAAGGGCAGACATCACGAGCGCGAAATCAGCGATGGCGAGCTTGGCGGACCATAGGGGCGGCCCCGACGTTGCGACCGTCGCCTTCATCGATCTTGCTGGTTTCAGCGCCATCACCGACGTGTTCGGCGATGCGCCCGCCGTCCGCCTGCTCGAAGTCTTCGAGGCTATCGTCCAGGAGACCCTCGGAGCTGGCAATCGCCCCGTGAAGTGGATCGGCGACGAGACGATGCTGGCCTTCGCCGATCCGGAGGGCGCCTTGCAGGCGCTTGGACGGTTGCTCCCCGCCTGCCGAGCCGATGCACGGCTGCCGCTGACCCGGGCCGCGCTCAACCATGGTCCCGTTGTCCGCCGCGGGAATGACGTGTTCGGTGCGACGGTCAATCTGACGGCGCGGCTGGCCGCACGTGCCGAGCCCGGCCAGATGCTCGCGACGCAAGCTGTCGCTGATGCCGCCGCGGCGCGAGGCATTGCCGTTCACCCGCTCGGCCCGATGTCACTGCGGTCGCTGGCCCGGCCAGTCGAGGTCTACTCGATTGAGCTGGCACCTTCGGCCGACCCCGCCTGGATCGACCCGGTCTGCAAGATGCACGCCCCTTGGAGCGCGTATCGCGCCGAACCACCGCCGGGCCCGTGGTTCTGCTCCGAGCAGTGCGCCGAGGCTTATCGCGCATCGCCGGACACATACCCGCCCATGGGGCAGCGCAATTGAAGTGGCTCTGAGGGCCATGAGAGCGGTTTTCAGCGACTCGGTAGGCGAGATCGCATCGCCAACTCTCTCCGTCACCTGCTAAGCCATTGTAATCACGGTTCCTTCCTGGCGACCTTCCTATGCTGGGGGGCATGGCCCGGCATTTCGCCAACGTCAGGCCCGATTTTTTGGGAAGCCACCCGGAGTCCAGGCATCCACCCCTCGCTGAATAAGCACGCAGTAACAAAGACTTAGGCCAGCGCAGGGGTGGACTCCTCGGTGAACTCCGGTGGCTTCCGGAGTCCACCGGGCGGAGTCCAGCACGGGATCCACCACTTCACTGCCCGTTTCCACCTGAGGCACGCGTGACGGCCAGCAGGACCGAATGTCCGGCGCAGGCCGGATCGTCGGGGGCAAAGCTTTCCATGATCAGTCCCGCCGCCCCCAGGCGATCAGCTATTCGGCGAGAGCGACGCATGGTAGACCGTCCCGTCGCCGACCCGTCCGAGCGCTTCACCGTCATTCGGTCCCACAGTCAGCAGCATGGCCCCGCCAGGCAGGAGATGCCGTGCGAGGCGCGGAATGATCTCGCGCTGCTCGTCCCGGGTCAGATGGAAAAAGCTGACCCAAGCGACGATGGCCGCGAAGCTTTGGCCCAGATCAAGGCTTCGCATGTCTGCCTCGATCCAGCGCGCCTGCGGGAAACGGCTCCGGGCGATTGCGAGCATCGCACCAGAGAAGTCGAGGCCCGTGACGTCATACTCTCGCTCTATCAGGTAGCGCGCGATCGGCTTGCAGGCGCCACAGCCGAGATCCAGCACTCGGCCGCCGTCCGGCACGTTCGCGAGCAGTCGGTCGAGCCAAGGCTTCTCAAACAGGGTGCGCGACCGCTCGGCGTCCCATCGCCCGGCGTTCGCATTGTAGACCGCTTGGTGTGACCGCCTGATCTCTTCCATCCCGGCTCGGTACCGCATCGAGCGGAAACGATCCATCACCGTAGGAACCGACCTGCATGACCCTCGGCTTCGCGCCAGAGACGATCGAGACGTGGCCGCTCGAGCGGCTGCGCCCGTACGCGCAGAACGCCAAGACACACGGGGCCCGACCAGGTCGCGCGGATTGCCGCCAGCATCACCGAGTTTGGCTGGACTGTGCCGGTCCTGGTCGCCGATGATGGCGAGGTGATCGCCGGCCACGGTCGGATCCTGGCGGCGAAAGAGCTCGGGCTGAGCGAGGCGCCGGTGATCGTGCTTGGTCACCTGACCGAGGCGCGGCGCCGGGCCTACCGCATCGCGCCGACAACAAGCTGTCCGAACTCGGCGGCTGGGACGACGCGTTGCTCGCCGCCGAGCTGAAGGAGCTGCTCGCCGACGAGTTCGACCTGTCGCTGACCGGCATCGAGGACGGCGAGCTCGAGCGCAGATGATCGAGCCAGGACCAGCGACACTGCCTTACTGCGGTTAGAGCAACCCGGTCTGGCGATGCGTCAATCGTGTGCCAACCGGGAGCAGAAATCAAAAGAGGGCTACGTGGAACAGTCCCCGATCATGTCGCTCATGGAGGCGGTCGCGAACGTGGTGGTCGGTTACGGCATCGCCGTGCCGACGCAGCTAATCGTCTTCCCCGGGTTCGGGCTGCTGGCGCGGGTTGGCGACGCGCTGGCAAATGGAGGGATTTTCACCGTCGTTTCCATTGCCAGGAGCTTTGTGCTGCGGCGGCTGTTCGGGGGCTGCGCCTGCGATACGAAGTCTGGGCAATCGACACGGCACCGCTCAGAGCGCGTGGGGATTGTTGCCGGTCGCCAGGGCCATGTGATGCGCTTGGTGGTGCATTCCGACGATCATCAAACCAATGAAGCCGAATCCGGGTCAGGTCCCGTAACAGTCAATCGCGCACCGCCCGGGATCGCCTCGGCGAACATCATCATTCCGTCTAGTCCCGACATGGTGGCGGCATGAGCCCGCACGAGGAGAGCCCGGCGCTCCGCGAGCTGGTCCGGCCGGCGCGGTCGCGAGACAGCGGCAACACGCAGCTGTCGAAGGACTTCCCAGGGCGGCGTGCTGATCATGACGGGCGCGAACTCGGCCGTCGGGCTGCGCTCGATGCCGGCGCGCTACGTCTTTCTCGACGAGGTCGACGCCTATCCGGCCTCGGCCGACGAGGAAGGCGATCCGGTCGGCCTCGCCGAGGCACTGTCGCTCACCTTTGCACACCGGCGGAAGCTCTTCCTGGTGTTGACGCCGACGATCCGGGGTGTGAGCCGCATCGAGCGGGAGTACGTGGCGTCGGACCAGCGGCGCTACTTCGTGCCGTGCCCGCATTGCGGGGCGATGCAGTGGCTCCGCTTCGAGCGGCTGCGCTGGGAGAACGGCCGACCGGAGACGGCGGCGTACTTGTGCGGGCATTGCGAGCAGAGCTTTCCTGAGCACCACAAGGGGGCAATGCTCGAGGCCGGCGAGTGGCGGGCCACCGCGACTGCCAACGACCCGCGCACGATCGGCGTCCACCTTTCGGCGCTCTATTCGCTGCCGGGCTTGAAGAGCTGGGCCGACATCGCGCGGGACAAGGAGGCGGCATCCGGCTCGGACGAGGCGGAGCGCCTCTTCCGCAACACCGTGCTCGGAGAGACCTGGGTCGAGACCGGCGAGGCGCCGGATTGGCAGCGGCTGGCGGACCGCCGCGAGGAATGGCCGGCCGGCACCATGCCAGCGCGCGGGTTGTTCCTCACCGCAGGCGCCGACGTGCAGAAGGATCGGATCGAGGTCGACATCTGGGCCTGGGGACGCGGTGGCTGGAAAGCTGGCTCGTCGAGCATGTGGTAATCGGTCATGGGCCCGGCGAGCCCAAGGCATGGACCGCGCTCGAAATGGTCGTCTGCATGTGCTGGGCGGCCTGATGGTCGATGTGGTCGTGCTTCAGCACGCCATGGTCGACCATCATCTGCATCTCGTCCTGGTGCGCCGCGTGCATCGCCGCCGTGCCGATGTTGAACTCGTGCACGAGCTGGCCCTCGTTCCGGACGACGAACCGGATCGTCTCGCCCGGCTTCACGGTCACGGATTCAGGCTCGTAGTAGTTGTCGTGCATCGTCACTTCGATCGTGCGCGATGCCGCGGATGCCTTGGCGGGCTGGCCGATGGCGGCGTCGTGCCCGTGACCTCCGGCATGCGTGCCGGCGGCGAAGGCAGCTGGGGCGGCAAGAAGGGTTGCGACGGCGATCGCGCGCGCCGCGACGGTGAGGCGGTTCATGAGAGATCCTCTTGAGCTGAACGGTGTCCACAGCCGCCACGGGCGACGCCGCGGCCGGCTTCGTCACGCGGTCAGGCTCGCGGAGGCGGCGGCTCGGACTCGAGGGATGTGGAGAGCAGCGCGGCGCGGTCTTGCGGGGACAGCGAAATCACGGCGGTGGTGCGGCCGACAGGGCTCCACACTTCCTGGCAGAGCACGGCGCCGGTGCCGCAGAGGTTCGAAAGCGACGGACAGCACGTCATCGGGTCATGATCGCTGACGGGCTCGTGCGCAGGGGCGCCGTTGTGTGCATGCCCGGCATGCGCCGCATGTCCGTCAGCCTGCTCGCTCGCCTGCGCGTGCTGCGCCGTCGAGACCGTGACGACGGTCAGCGCAACCATCAGCAGAATTCGGAGCAGCCGCGTCATATTGACGAGATAGAGCTTCCTCCTCCCGGAAGGTCAAGCTGCCTCTTGCCGCAGAACTCCAGACAGCGGTCACTCGGCAGCGACCGGGTCGCCGGCGAGATCTTCCAGGATCGGACGCTGTGGGACAGCGACTTCGAGGGACGAGGGTCATGGCATCGCCGCCGCGGCGTGTCGCCTGCGCCCTCGCGTCCGATCCCGGTCGGCCAGCTCCTGCACGGCGTCCTACTGCGCGCCGGGCGTCGTCTCGGCGCGCATAAACGCGCGCAGCGATCGCGATGGCCGAGCTCAATGTTCGCTGCCTTCTGGATGGCCCTGTGTGGGCCAACTCGGCCGTGGTCGTGCCCCTTGTGAGTCTCGTCTACCTCGTCCGCCGCCTCCTCTTCGTTACCGACCGGGCACATCGCGGCGAGCACCGGCGGCTCGAAGCTGTTGAGGACCAGCATCGCCTCGCTCCACTCGAGCCCCGGCAGCAGGTCGACGAGCCGGACGCCGGAATCGCTCGGCGCCGAACCGCCGGCGGCCTCTCCGTCCAGCCAGCGGCGGAGCCGGGCGCGCACGTCGATGCCGCCCGAGGCGTCGCGCACCGGCCCCTCCGGCAGCGCGCCAAGCCCCGGCGGGATCGCCCGGATCGCCGCGGAAAGCCGGATCAGGCGGGCGAGCTTCCCGCCGGAAAGATCGGGACCTCCGCGCGCCACGCGGCGCAGCCCAGCGGCATGGGCCGCAAGCCCGAGCAGGTCGAGGAGCCGGGCCGCAAGTCGGAATGCGTCCGCTTGCCCGGAGACCGCGCCGTCATATGGCGGCCGCCGAACCGCGGCCTTCTGGATCACGTCGCCCTGAAGGGTGAGCTCGAGCGCCAACCCGGGCGGCAGCACAGGCAGGAACGGCCCGAAGCGGGCGGTGTAGGCATCGAGCATCAGCCCGTCGCGGAGCTCCTCGCCCATCATCGGCATCGCCCGGCCATACGGCGTGCCGCCCATCATGCCCTCCCCGCCCTGGCCGTGCGGGCCAACGCCGCGCCACGCGTTCGGCGGCTCGTCGGGTAGGATGTCAGGCTCGCTGTCGCGCTCTCCGGCCAGCAGCGCCCGGTGTGCCGCGACGATGACGGCCTCGGGGTCGTCGGCAGCGACCATTCCCCGGCCGCAGAAGGCGGGATCCGGCTCCGCGCGCCACCAGATGGTGGCGCGCGGGTGCGGCATCTGGTCGTGCAGCCGGCGCAAGGCCGGCACGTCGGCGGGCCGCGGCGTTCCGGCGACGAGAAGGAGCGAAGCACCGCGGATGCTCGGCCGGAACTCGAGCCCCGGCGCGGTGGACAGGTCGTCGGACGCGGACGCCATCCCGGGCCCGACCGCGGCGAAGACCGGCGCCGGGGCCCCGGCGACGAGCCGGGAGAGCGCCGTCACTGCCATCGGAAAACGCCCTCGCGCCAGCCGTACAGGATCCCGACGGCGAGGATGGCGAGGAACATTCCCATCTCGGCCATCGCCTTGACGCCCTCGGCGACGTAGACGACCGCCCACGGGTACATGAACATCATCTCCATCTCGAAGGCGATGAAGAGAAGCGTCATCGGGTAGTAGCGGACGTGATAGCGCTGCCAGGCATGCGTCTCGGGGCTCGAGCCGCCGAGAAAAGGCACCTGTTGCGGCTGCGTGCCACCCGGCGCCGCGAAGAACGGGATCGCCCCCGCCATCGCGGCGGCGCACGCCTCTACGGCGAGGATCCTCAGAAACCAGTCACTGCTGCTCCGCAAGCTTCCGAAGTGCAACGGCGCGGCGCCGCGTCAGTTTCATTCCTGGCCCGACAGCAGGTCCGCGCTGCGCCGGACGCTCGGCGCTCCTGCGGCAATGCTGATCGCGCTGCGCTGGACGCCGGTTCCAGAGCTCCTGCTGCTCTCCCACCTCGGCGGGAACCCCGCCCCCTCCGGGACGTTCGGCCGAGAGATCAGCCCCGGGAGTTCGTGATGAAGTTTGCCGCCGCCGCCGTCCTTTCCGTCTCGATGGCCTTCGCCACCTTCACCCAAGCGGCCGTAGTCGTCGGCTCGAAGATCGACACGGAGGGCAATCTTCTCGGCAACATGATCAAGCTGGCGCTCGAGGATGCCGGGATCGAGGTGACCGACCGGATCAGCCTCGGTGCGACGCCGATCGTGCGGCAGGCGATCATCGGTGGCGAGATCGACATCTATCCGGAGTACACGGGCAACGCCGCCTTCTTCTTCGACAAGGCCGACAGCGAGGTCTGGCGCGACCGGCAGAAGGGGTATGAGGAGGCCAAGCGCCTTGACGCGGAGGCGAACGACATCGTCTGGCTGGCGCCGGCGCCGGCCAACAACACCTGGGCGATCGCCGTCCGCCAGGACCTGGCGGCCGAGCACGACCTGCAGACCATGTCCGACTTCGGCGAGTTCATCGGCGGCGGCGGCGACGTGACGCTGGCGGCTTCGGCCGAATTCGTCAACTCCGAGGCGGCGCTGCCCGCCTTCCAGGAGGCATATGGGTTCGAGCTCTCGCCGGACCAGCTGGTGATCCTGTCGGGCGGCGACACGGCGGCGACGATCGGGGCGGCGGCGCAGGGGACGGACGGCGCCAACGCGGCCATGGTTTATGGCACCGACGGCGCCATCCAGGAGGTCGGGCTGAAGGTGCTGGAGGACGACAAGTCCGTACAGCCCGTCTATGCGCCCACGCCAATCGTCCGGCGCGAGGCGCTGGAGGCCAACCCGCAGATTGAAGAGGTCCTCGCGCCGGTCTTCGAAAGCCTCGACCTCGAGACGCTGCAGAAGCTGAACGCGCGCATCCAGCTCGGCGGCGAGAGCGCGCAGGCCGTCGCCAAGGACTACCTCCAGACGCAGAGCTTCATCGACTGAGCGCCGTGTTCGCCGTCCCGACAGCGCTCGACGGCCGCAAGTCGGCCGCTGGCCGGACGGTCGGCGCCGCATTCGCCGCTCCGGTCATCGCGGCGGTCGCGGGCCTGCCGTTCCTGAGCTTTCGCCCAAACCGGCTGGTGCCGGGCGAGGGCGTCTTCCTCTGGGACACCGCCTCGCCCGCCGGGAGCGCTTTCGGGGCCGCTGTTCTGGTGCTGCTGGCCGTGGCGGCGGTCGCCGCAGGGAAGCAGACGACGCGCGCCCTGATCGCCGCGGCCGGGATCGCCGCCGCCGCCGTCCTGGCGGGCGATGGGGCGAGCCGACTTCTGGCGGATGCGCCGCCGGTCGCTCGCGTCTCGCTCGGCGGTGGCTTCTGGATCGTCGTCGCCTTCTTCGGCCTCGCCGCGGCGGACGCGCTGACGCGCCTCGGGCTGCCCCCCCTCGGCAGCGTGGCGTTGACGGTTGCGGTCTCGGCCACGATCGCCCTGGGACTCGGAAGCGGCTGGTTCGACGACCTCTCGATCCTCCAGGAGTACGGGCCGAACGAGGATGCCTTCGCGGCGGCGCTCTCGGGGCACCTGCTGCTGGTCGGCGGCAGCCTGCTGCCGGCGCTCGCCATCGGCCTGCCGCTCGGCCGGCTCTGCTTCACCTCATCCAGGGCGCGAACCGTCGCTGTGCCGGTGCTGAACATCCTGCAGACGACGCCCAGCATCGCGATGTTCGGACTCCTGATGGTACCGCTCGGCGCGCTGGTCGCCGCGGCGCCCTGGCTGGGGCGGCTCGGCATCGCCGGCATCGGTGCGGCGCCGGCGATCGTGGCGCTGACGCTCTATTCGCTGCTGCCGATCGTCAGCAACACCATGGCGGGCTTCGGCGCGGTGCCGGCGCATGTGCGCGACGCTGGCCGTGGCATGGGGATGACGAATCGTGCGCTGCTGCTCCACGTCGAGCTGCCGCTTGCGGCGCCCGTGATCCTTACCGGCATCCGGATCGTCGTCGTCCAGAACATTGGCCTGGCAACAGTCGCCGCGCTGATCGGCGGCGGCGGCTTCGGCACGCTGGTCTTTCGCGGGATGGGTCAGGCCGCCGCCGACCTGATCCTTCTCGGCACGCTGCCGATCATCGCGCTGGCGATCCTCGCGACAGTGCTGCTCGACGCCGCGATCGAGCTCTTGGGGAGGCGCCGCCGGTGATCGAGATCAGCGGGCTCACCAAGCGGTTCAACGGAGCCGCCGCGGTCGACGACGTCAGCTTCGCGGTCGGCGAGGGCGAGGTGCTGGCGCTGGTCGGAACCTCGGGCTGCGGCAAGTCGACGACGCTGCGCATGATCAACCGGCTGGTCGAGCCGACGGAGGGCCGCATCACGCTGGACGGACGCGACACGGCGGCGATGCGGCTTGAGGAGCTCCGGCTCGGCATCGGCTATGTCATCCAGGCCATCGGCCTTTTCCCGCACTGGACGGTCGCCCGCAACGTCGCCACGGTCCCCCGGCTGCTCCGCTGGGACCGTCAGCGGATAGACCGGCGCGTGACCGAGCTTCTCGAGCTCTTCGGTCTCGATCCCGCCGAGTTCGCCGGCAAGTATCCGGGCGAGCTCTCGGGCGGGCAGCAGCAGAGGGTGGGCGTCGCCAGGGCGATGGCCGCCGAGCCGGCCGTCATCCTGATGGACGAGCCGTTCGGCGCGCTCGACCCGATCACCCGCGCCCGGCTTCAGGAGGAATTCGCAGCTGTCCAGCGCCGGCGGCGCATGACTGCCATCCTCGTCACGCACGACATGGACGAGGCGTTCCGCCTGGCCGACCGCATCGCCGTGATGGACGCGGGCAGGATCCTGCAGGTCGCGCGGCCCGAAGCGCTCTTGCGCGAGCCGCAGGAGGGCTTCGTTCGGCGGTTCGTCGGTCTCGAGGACCGGGCGCTCCGGGTGCTCTCCCTGCATCTGGTGCGCGAGATCGCCGTCCCATCGTCCGAGGGCCGGTGGGAGCTGCGGGATGGCCGGCTCCTCGACCGGCAGCTCGGGGACGCTGTCGCGGCGCTGGCCCCCGGCGACACGCTGCGCGAGGCGGCATCGCGACTGATCTGGGAGGGCAGCGAGGCGCTCCCGGTGGTCGAGGACGGTGCCGTCGTCGGTTTCGTGCGCGCCGCGGACGTCTGGCGCATCGGAAGCGACGCATGAGGCCGGCCGCGCTCCTCCCCGCGGCCCTCGCCTTGGGCGCCTTCGCGCTGCTGGCAGCCCGGCCCGCGCTGATGGCGCCGATCCTCGCGCCGCTGGCCGATCCGGGGCAGCCGCTGGTCTACGACCGCCAGCCGCTGATCGAGCTGACCGGCTGGCATGTCGCGCTGGTGCTCTCCGCCGAGCTCGTGGCGGTGGCGGCCGCGCTCGGGCTCGGCATCCTCGTTACCCGGCGGCGCGGCGCGGACTTCATGACGCTGGCCCGCATGACCTCGAACCTCGGCCAGACGTTCCCGCCGATCGCCGTGCTGGCGCTCTGCGTGCCCATCCTCGGCTTTGGCTTCGAGCCGACCTTCGTCGCGCTCGCCGCCTACGGGCTGCTGCCCGTCTTCGAGAACACCGTGGCTGGCCTGCGCGGCGTTCCCGCCACCACGCTGGAGGCGGCGCGCGGCATGGGCATGTCCAGGCCCGCCATCCTCGGCAGGGTCGAGCTGCCGCTGGCCGCGCCGGTCATCCTTGCAGGCATCCGCGTCTCGACGATCGTCAGCATCGGCACGGCGACGATCGGCAGCACGGTTGGGGCCAAGGGGCTGGGCGAGGTGATCATCGCCGGCCTCCAGGCCGGCAACACCGCCTTCGTCCTGCAGGGCGCCGTTCTTGTCGCGCTTATGGCCATCGCCTTCGACCTGGCGTTCCGCGCCCTCGAGCGCAGCCTCTGAACGATCCGCCAGGAACTGCCCCGCCGGCACCCGCGCCAACAAAGATCAGCGGCACGCTTCGATGTGGCCATCGCCGATCTCGCTGTCGACCAGCGCCCGCAGCTCGGCTTCGCCGATGACGCCGGCCATCACGGCGCGGCCGACGACCCGAGGCGGGCGGGGGTCTGCAGCGAGACGGATCCAGACATGGCAGCAGGCGTCGACGAGGGGCTCGGCGGAAGGCATCAGCGGCGCGAGGCGAGCACTGCGCGCCCAGGAGCTGTTCGTCGAGCTGCCGATCGACACAGAGCGACGCGGGAACACGCGCTACGAGAGCTGAGAGCGCGCCACCTCACCGGGCCGCGACGCGCCAGAGCTTGAAAAACGGGGCGCTCGACCGGCATAGTTGCACGCGAGCGTTGTTACCGAGTCGATTTGAGCTTGTCGGCCAAAGGGGCGCCGGCAGTGTCGGGGCCGACCCGCTCAGGGATAGCGGGGCAACGGGGTGCTCTTCTGCGCCGGCGCGGAGAGACGTCCGCGGGAGGTCCACATGGCGGCCGAGCACAAAACGGACAATGCCGCGCCCGGTCAGCAAGCGCGCATGCCTCCGGTCCGTCCAAGGCTCTTCGTCCTCAGCGGCCTGCGTCTGCTGCGCGATGCGGTGGTCGCGGCGCTTACCGGTCAGCCGACCGTCCAGGTGATCGGCGCCTCTGACCTCTCGCTGCCGCCGGCCGATCTCGCCGCCCTTGCCCCCGACGTGATCCTTCTCGAGATCTGCCTGCCCGGCGCGATCGACGCCGCCGTGCCGCTGCGCCGGGCGATGCCGGGGGCGAGAATCGTGGCGCTGGGCGTCGCCGAGAACGAGGCGGTCGTCATGTCCTGCGCGCGCGCAGGCATTGCCGGCTTCGTGCATCCGCAGGGCTCGGTGCCGGACGTGGTGACGGCGATCCATTCGGCGGTGCGGGGCGAACTGGTCTGCTCGCCCAGGACGGCGGGCATCCTGCTGAACCAGGTGAGCGCCGCCGCGCCGGCGTCGTCCGCGACCGACGAGGCGCTGACGCCGCGCGAGCAGGAGATCCTGGCACTCGTCAGCGAGGGGCTGTCGAACAAGCAGATCGCCCGGCAGCTGTCGATCGGCAGCGCCACGGTCAAGAACCATGTGCACAGCATCCTGGGCAAGCTGGGCGTGCAGCGCCGGGGCGAGGCTGCGGCGCAGCAGCGCCGGTTCCTCGGCCCCGCCATGATCCATCCGGCCGATGCGCGCGCCGGCCCGGACCATTCGGCCCGGACCGGATAATCCGCCAAGGTATCCCCACCCCTTCCGACCGCCGGACCTGAGGGTCTGCATCCTTTCCGCCGGCGCGCCCGGGTCTTGCGGCTCAGGCGGCGACGCGGCGTGCGTGGCATCATGTTCGTCGGCGATCGTCCGGGCCCTCCGGGCCGCAGGCCGTCGATCCCGGGGGGCGCCGCTGGTCAGCACGGCCGCGACAGCGCCGCGAGAGGAGGTGCCCCATGCCCGTCGCCCTGACGTATCCCGGCGTCTACATCGAGGAGATCCCGAGCGGGGTGCGCACGATCACCGGCGTCGCGACCTCGATCGCTGTCTTCGTCGGCTGGGCGCCGCGGGGCTCGACCATTCGGCCCGTCCGGCTGACCAGCTTTGCTGATTTCGAGCGCAGCCATGGCGGGCTCGATTCGCGCTCGCTGCTGGGCTATGCGGTGCGCCAGTTCTTCGGCAACGGCGGCTCGGACGCCTATGTCCTGCGGATCGCCGACGACGACGCCGAGACCGCCGCCTGCGACATCGACGACCTGCACGTCGAGGCGAGCTCGCCCGGCGGCTGGGCCAGCGCCCTCAGCGTGCGGCTGACGCAGCGGCCCGACGACACGACGCGCTTCCGGCTCGACGTGCTCGACACCACCAGCGGCGCGGTGGTCGAGTCCTTCCCCAACCTTTCGATGACGCCGACCGACCCGCGTTTCGTCGAGGCGGTGGTCAACGGCCGCTCGGCCTTCATCGATAACCTCGCGGCCGGCTCGACGACGACGCCCGGCGACGCCACGGTCGACCTCGATGACGTGACGACCGGCGCCGCCGGCACCGTTCTGGGGCCGGCCGACAACGATTTCCGAACGGCGCTGACGGCGCTGTTCGACGTGGGCGGCCAGGCGGACCGGATCGAGCTCTTCAACCTGGTCTGCGTGCCGGGGCTGACCGATCCGACGACCATCCAGGCGCTGCAGGAGCGCGTTCGTGACCGCCGCGCCTTTCTGATCGTCGACTGCGACGAGAACGACACCGTCTCGGGCGTGGTCGCGACGCTGGCGGGCAAGACCGGGGCGGACGCGCCGAACTCGGGCTTCTACTTCCCCTGGGTGCTGGCGGCCGACCCGCTGCAGAACGGCGCGGTGCGCGCCTTCCCGCCCTCGGGTTTCGTCGCGGGCATCATGGCGCGCACGGATGCGACGCGCGGCGTCTGGAAGGCGCCGGCCGGGACGGAAGCGAGCCTGAGCGGCGCGACGGGGCTGGCCGTCACGATGAGCGACGCCGAGAACGGCCAGCTGAACCCGCACGCCGTCAACTGCCTGCGCACGCTGCCCGTCTTCGGCAACGTGGTCTGGGGCGCGCGCACGCTGCACGGCGACAACGACCGCGGGTCCGAGTGGAAATACGTCCCCGTGCGGCGCATGGCGCTGTTCCTGGAGGAGAGCCTCTACCGCGGCACGCAATGGGTCGTCTTCGAGCCGAACGACGAGCCGCTCTGGGCGCAGATTCGGCTGAACGTCGGCGCCTTCATGCAGGGTCTGTTCCGGCAGGGCGCCTTCCAGGGGACGTCGCCGCGGCAGGCCTATTTCGTCAAGTGCGACGCCGAGACGACGACCCAGGCGGATATCGACCTCGGCGTCGTCAACATCTTCGTTGGGTTCGCGCCGCTGAAGCCGGCCGAGTTCGTCGTGCTCAAGATCCAGCAGATCACCGGCGAGCTCGCCGCCTGAGACGAAAGGACAGCCAGATGGCCCAGTTCTCGGTCAACGCGCAGCGCTTCGACCCCTACAAGAACTTCAAGTTCCGCGTTAAGTGGGACGGCCGCTTCGTCGCCGGAGTCAGCAAGGTCTCGGCGCTGAAACGCAGCACGGAGGTGATCGAGCACCGCGAGGGCGGCGATCCCTCGACGGCGCGCAAATCTCCCGGCCGCACCAAGTTCGATTCGATCACGCTGGAGCGCGGCGTCACGCACGACGTCGAGTTCGAGCGCTGGGCGAACAAGGTGTGGAAATTCGGCTCGGGGCTGGGCTCGGAGGTGTCGCTCGCGGACTTCCGCAAGGACATCATCATCGAGTTCTACAACGAGGCCGGGCAGCTGGCGCTGGCCTACAAGGTGTTCCGCTGCTGGGCGTCCGAGTTCCAGGCGCTGCCGGACCTCGACGCCAACGCCAACGCGGTGGCGATCCAGACGCTGAAGCTGGAAAACGAGGGCTGGGAGCGCGACACCGACGTGCCCGAGCCGGCCGAGCCGCGTTTCACCGAGCCCGCGTAAGGATCCCCGGTGGCAAGTGTCGCACATGCCGAGGCGACGGCGCTTGCGCTTTGGGAGCGCGCGGTCGGGCTGGAGCGCTGGGCGCGCGACGAGGCGCTGCTGGGCCCGGCCGCGCCGGCCGCGCTGGGCGCGCGCAACGCGGCGCTGCTGGCGATGCGCAACGCGGTCTTCGAGCCCGGCTGGCCGCTGCGCAGCCGGTGCCCGGGCTGCGGGGCGACGGTCGAGTTCGTCGCGGACGGTGCGCTGCTGGCGCGCGAGCTGGGCGGGATGACGCCGGCATCCGCGGCCGGTTCGGTCGCCTGGCGGGGCGAGAAAGTCGAGCTGCGCGCGCCGACCGCGCGGGACCTCTCCGCGGTGGCGCGTTGCTCGGACAGGCGCGAGGCGGCCCGGGCGCTGCTTGCGCGCTGCGCATCGCTTTCGCCGGAGCGGATCGACGATGGCGCCGTCGAGGAGTTGGGGCGCGAGATAGAGGCGCTCGATCCCGGCGCGCTGGTCGGCTTCGCGCTCGCCTGTCCGGAGTGCGGCGCTGGCTGGGAGGCGGCGCTCGATTTGGCCGAGGCGCTCTGGTCCGAGCTGCGCCTGGCCGCCGAGCGGGCGCTCACGGATGTCGACGCGCTGGCGCGCGCCTATGGCTGGACAGAGGAGGCGGTGCTGCGCCTCTCGCCCGCGCGCCGCGCCGCCTATCTGCAGCTCGTGGACGCAGGATGAGCGCCTTTCTCGAGCGGCTGGCCGGCATGGCGATCGGCGATCCGGTGCCGGGCGCCGCCGTCGCGGACCTGCCGCCGCGGTTCGGCGCGAGGCCGTCTGGTCCGGTCGAGGCCACGGTCGGCTCGCCGGAGGCGCCGGCCGCGGCTTATCGGGGTGAAACCCCGCCCTACGGACGCCCCGCCCTCGTGACACGGGCATCTTCCGATCCGGCGGGTCCGCCGGCCGCCCGTCGGGAACCGGGCACCCCGCCGTATTCGTCGCCCTTGATCATGCCTGCAGAGGCGAGCGTAGTCTGGGGCTTCGCGCCGCCCCGCGAAGCGGCCGACGATCCCCCCGGGCGGCCATCTCCTGAAGCGCGCGAATTCGGCGAGCTACCCGGCGAACCGCCTTCTCTCATGGTGGCAGCGACGCCCGCCGCGTCCTCGGTAAGCGTTACGGTGGTGCGGTCCGACGAGCCCGCGACGTCCACCAGGGCCGTGCAGGCGCCGTTGAGTGAGGCGGCGCTGGCCAGTCGCGCCGCGCCGCCTCGAACGCCGGTGGTCCACGTCACTATCGACCGGCTGGAGGTGCGCGCACCGGTCGCCGGCCGGCCGCCTGCCGCCGAGGCGCCGGCGCGCCGGCGGCCGCAGCCCAGCGTCTCGCTCGCGGAATTCCTGCGCGCGGGCGACGAGCGGGGCCGGCGATGAGCTCGCCGCTGGCTATCGGCGCGGTCAGCGCGGTGCTGCGCAACCTGCTCGACAACGGGCTGATCGAGGCGGGCGCGGCGATGGGCAGCACGGTGACGGTCAGCGCGGTCGCGCCGGACACGATCGACCTCGACAATGCCGACGAGCCGCCGCGGCTGAACCTGTTCCTGCACCAGGTGACGCCGAACAGCGGCTGGAGTAATGCGCGCCTGCCCTCGCGCAGCGCGACGACGGGCGAGCGGCTGGCGAACGCGCCGCTGGCGCTGGACCTGCACTATCTGCTGACCGCTTATGGCCGGGCCGATTTCCAGGCGGAGATCCTGCTCGGCTATGCCATGCATCTGCTGCACGAGCGTCCGGTGCTGGACCGGGCGGCGATCCGGCGAGCGTTGGATCCCAGCCCGCTCGATGTCACCATGCTGCCGCCCGCTTTTCAGGCGCTGACGGCGTCTGACCTGGCCGACCAGGTCGAGCAGATCATGATCACGCCGGCGCGGCTGAACGGCGACGACATGTCCAAGCTGTGGTCGGCGATCCAGACGCATTACCGGCCGTCGGCCGGCTACCAGATCTCGGTCGTGCTGATCGAGGGCACGCGGGCGGCCGTCTCGCCGCTGCCCGTGCTGTCGCGCGGCCCGCGCGACCCGGTCACGCAGCGCGACCGCGGCGTGGTCGTCAACCCCGACCTGCTGCCGCCGCTGCCGACGCTGTTCGCGACGGTGCCGCAGGCTCGGCAGAGCGGCGCGCGGCTGGGCGAGCCCGTCACGATCACGGGCGTGCGGCTGGCCGGGACGGGGCACGTCGTGCGCCTGATGCACCGGCTGTTCGCCGCGCCCGTCGAGATCGCGCCGGGAGAGGTGAACGCGGCGGGCACGGAGATCGCGTTGACGCTGCCGAACGATGCGGCGGCGCAGACAAGCCTTGCCGCGGGCACGCTGGCGGCCAGCCTGCGCTTTACGCCTGCGGGCGAGACCGAGGAGCGCGAGACCAACGCGGTGCCGCTGGTCCTGGCGCCGGCGCCGGTGATCGCCGCCGATGCGGGCCTCGGGCTGCCGGCGGCCAGCGTGACGCGCGGCGGCGTGCCGCCCCGCGTCACCGTCGCGCTGCGCGCCCGGCCGCAGGTGCGGGCCGAGCAGCGCGCCGTGCTGGCGCTGGGTGCACGCGAGGCGACGGCCCTGCCGCGGGCCGCCGCCGACCCGCTGGTCTTCGAGTTCCCGGACAGCCTGGCGGCCGGCGCTTACCGGGTGCGGCTGCGGGTCGACGGCACGGACAGCGTGCTGCTCGACCGCAGCGGCCCGGCGCCGGTCTTCGATCCCTCACAACAGGTGACGGTGCCGGCATGAGCGCGCCGCGGGAGATGCCCAGGGACGTCGCGCTGTCGGAAGCGGCGCGCCCGGCGCCCAGCTGGGAAGAGCTGAACCGGCAGTGGCTGATCGCGGCATTCGGTCGGCTGGCCGCCCGGATCGAATTGAGGACGAGCGGGCCGTTCGCCGACTGCGTCGGCGCCCAAGCGTCCAGGGGAGTCGTGCCTGCGCTGCAGCGCTGCGCGCGGGTCTTCGGCCTCTCGGTCTTCGAGCGCGAGGTCCTGCTGCTGCTGGCGGGGCTGGAGCTCGACCAGCGCCTGCGCGCCGCATTGGCGGCGCGGCAGGGGGATGGGACGGCTTGCGTCAGCTTCGGTCAGGCCCTCGCGCTTCTGGCCGAGCCGCATTGGGACGCGCTCTCGCCCGCCGCGCCGCTGCGCCACTGGGGGATGGTCGTGCCGGAGTCGGGCAGGGCGGCGGATGGCCCGCCATCCGCCGTGCCGTCCGCACTGCCATCCGCCGTGCCGCTGCGCATCGACGAACGCATCCTGCACTTCGTCGCCGGCATTGCCGCCCCCGATGCGGCGCTCTTCGGCGTCGCCCGTCTCTTGCTTGCAGCGCCATCGCACGAAGCGCCCGAGGGGAGCCTCGCCGCGCGACATCGCACGGGCGCTGTCTCGCCGGGGCGACGTCGCGCCGGTCGTGACGTTGGCGGGCGGCGAGGCCGATGCCGCAGCCCGGCGCGACCTGGCGCTGGCGGCGGCCGGGCGGCTGGGGCGTCCGATTCTGTGGGTCGCGGCCGGTGATCTGCCGGGCGAGCCCGCGGCGCTCGAGAGGATCGCGCGCCATCTCGACCGCGAGGCGGCGCTGACGGGCGCCCTGCCGGTGCTGTCGGTCGACGGGCCGGAGGGCGGGGCTGCGGCGACCGGGCTGGCCGGCCGGCTGCGCCACGCCCTCCTGTGGCTCGGCACGGCCGACGAGCGCCTGGCGGCGCTGCCGGGCGCCCGCAGGGTCCTGCGCTTCGAGGTGCAGCACGCGGATGCGGCGTGCGCCGGGCGGTCGCTCGCCGCGCGCTGGCGTGAAACGGCCGGGCAGGACGCGGACGATTGCGCGGTGCTGGCCGAGCTCGACCGCGCCGCAGTGCAGTTCCGCCTCGGTCCCGCGGCGCTGACCGGCATCGCCGAGCGTCTGGACGTCGTGCCGGCGACGGAGCGGGCGGCGGCGGTCTGGCCGGCGGCGCGCGAGGCCGCGCGTGGCGGGCTGGACGCGCTGGCGCAGCGGATCGACAGCCGGGCGAGTTTTGAGGACCTCGTGCTGCCGACCGGCCAGATGGGCATGCTGCGCGACATCGCGCGTCATCTGCGCCACCGCGAGCGGGTCTTCAGCGAGTGGGGATTCGGCGCGAAGCGCAGGCTGGGGCAGGGGCTGGTCGCGCTGTTCGCCGGGGAATCCGGCACGGGCAAGACGCTGGCCGCCGAGGCGATCGCGAACGAGGTCGAGCTCGATCTCTACCGGGTCGATCTCGCGACGCTCGTCAGCAAGTACATCGGCGAGACCGAGAAGAACCTCAAGCGCCTCTTCGATGCGGCCGAGGCGAGCGGCGCGGTCCTGCTTTTCGACGAGGCAGACGCGCTCTTCGGCAAGCGCAGCGAGGTCAAGGACAGCCACGACCGTTACGCGAACATCGAGGTCGCGTACCTGCTGCAGCGGGTCGAGGCCTATCGCGGGCTGGCAATCCTGACGACCAACATGCGCGGCGCGCTCGACCGCGCCTTTCTGCGGCGCATCCGCTTCATTGTCACATTCCCGTTCCCGGATGCGGCGGCGCGCGAGCAGATCTGGCGCCGGCAGCTCCCGGCGCAGGCACCGACGGGGGCGATCGACTTCGCCGCGCTGGCGCGACTGAACCTGGCCGGCGGCAACATCCGCGGCGTCGCGCTGGCCGCGGCCTTCAAGGCGGCGGATCGGAGCCTGGCGATCGATCAGGGATTGCTGCTCGAGGCGGCCCGCGAGGAGCTCGCCAAGCTGGAGAAGCCGGTCAACGGCGCGGCCATGGAGCTCGGACGATGAGCTTTTCCGAGATCGACGTTCGCATCGGGCGCGTGGTGGTCGAGCCGGGGCACACCCCCGACCACGGGCGGCTCGCACAGGAGATCGCACAAGCCCTGCGCCGGCTCGTTGAGCCGCAAACTGAGCAAGGCGCGGCCAATTCGAACTCGGTTGCCAGCCTGATAGCCGGCCAGATCGTGGGCCGGCTCCCCGCACAACCTTCGTCCGGCGCCATCCGCCGGAAGCCCGGCCACTTCGGAGAGGCATGATGAAGTCCTCCGTCCGCGCAATCTCGGCGAGTCCGGCATCCGGTCGGCAATCGGCACGGGGCGCCGTCAGGCGTCCGGCGCCGGAGATTTCGGGAAGGGCTGCACCGGCGCAGGCCCAGACGTCGCCGCGTGCCAGGGGTGACGGCTCGGCGGTTGCGCCCGCGGCGGACTTTTCGACCGTCAGGCTCAGCGCCGGGCCGGACCCGCAGCCTGGTTTCGGGCAGTTCGGTGCTTCGGCGGGCGAGCTCGATGGACGGGCAGAGCTGGCGCTCGCCGAGCTCGCGGCGTTCTCGATGGGGCCGACCCGTTCGCATGATCTCTTGTACCGCTCCCGCTCCGGCGTGGCGGGCAACTCGTCGCGGGACAGTGCGATCCTGGGCGGGGTCGTCGGCGGACTGCTCGGCGGGCTGGCCGGGGCGGCGATCGGATTCGCCGTGGGCGGACCGATCGGCGCCCTGATCGGCGGGCTGATCGGCCTTGGCGCGGGGGCCGCGGCCGGCGCAGCGATCGGCGCGGCCGCTGGCGGCTCGGGCCCGAGCCAAGGTGCGACCCGCACGGTCGATCTGCAGCCGGTGACCTTCCGGGACAATGCGGCTGATCCCGCCCCCACGGGGGCATCCTGGGCGAATCGACTGTCGGAGAGCAACGTCGTCTGGGGTAAGCTGGGCGTTCAGTTCAACGATGCGTCGCCGGTCGTCATCGACGATCCCGCGCTGAAGACTTCGGGCAAGGACCTCACCGAATACAACTCGGTCGTCGGCTCGCACTCCGACGCCAGCAAGGTATGCGTCTTCATCACCAACAACGACTACGCTTTCCTGGGCGGTGCCGGCACGATCGGCGGCGGCGCGGCGGGCTCGAAGATCGCCATGTCCGACTTCGGCACCAGCAACACGCTGCTGGCGCATGAGCTTGGCCACACCCTGGGGCTGGATCATCCGCCGGCGGGCGCCGACGAAAACACGATCATGACGCCGTCGGGCTCGCACTCCGTCGCCAATCCGACGCGCAACACGCTGGGGAACTACAATCGCATCGTCTGGCCGGCGGCGGGCGCGCCGACGACGATCAACCCGGATCCCTGAGAGGAAGGTCGTATCATGAACCTCTATTCCTATGTCGGGCTGGTCCGAAATCAGAGCTTCGAGATCCTGTACGCGGAGGACGAGCGGCAGGGGTCGTTTCAGCTGACCACCACGCCGGTTTCCGGGCCCGATGCACCCGAAGCGGGCCAGATACGGCTGATCGACCTGGATGGGCTGGTGCTGCTGGTCAGGGGAATCGCCGCGGACGGCTGGGTCCATTCCGCAGTGGTGGTCGAGAAGGCCGGCGGGCTTGCGGGCGTCGTCTCCCAGGCGGCCTTCGGGCGAAAGCCGACGTTCTCGGTCCGCTAAAGGGTCTCGATCCCATGACCCTCACCAATTCCCCCAGGCTGATCAAGGGCGGGCTGGTCGTGCTGGCGCCGGGCGGTGGCGCCGTGCGGAGAACAATCCCGCTGCAGTACAACCCCGACACGCTGAGCCGATCCTACCAGGTGCAGGGCGTCGGCGGAGACGGCGGCGGCGAGCGGGCACAGCCTTTTCGGCTGAAGGGGCCGGCCATCGAGACGATCAGCCTGGAGGCGGAGATCGACGCGACCGACCAGCTGGAGTTCCCGGACCGCAACCCGAACGCCGTAGCGCACGGCATCGCGCCGCAGCTCGCCGCGCTGGAGACGCTGGTGCACCCCAGCGTCGCCGATATCCTGTCCGTCGCCGACCAGGCGGCGAACGGCACGCTGGAGATCATCCCGCCCGAGGCGCCGCTGGTGATCTTCGTCTGGAGCAAGGGGCGCATCGCCCCGGTGCGGGTGACGGACTTCTCAGTCACCGAGGAAGCTTTCGACCCCGTGCTGAACCCGATCCGGGCGAAGGTCAGCCTCTCGCTGCGCGTGCTCAGCACGGACGATCTGGGCTTCACGCATCGCGGCGGCACGATCTTCGTCAGCTATCTGCGCACTCGCGAGCAGCTGGCCGGCAAGGCGGGCGGCGCGTCGCTCGGCTCGCTCGGGATTTCCGGGCTTTCCTGAACGGAGGAAGAATATGGCGACCGACCCCGTACAGGCCCTGATCGACGCCGGGGCGATCCCGTCGAGCCCCTTCGCGCCGAACAGCCGCTATGCTGGCGTGCCGCTGGGCAGCTACCGGCGCGACCCGGGCGATCCGGGCGTGCCTTTTCTGCTGCGCCGCTTCCTGCCGCGCCCGGGCGAGATCGCGACCGCGTTCGAGCACATCGTGCACGCAGGGCGAACGCCCCGACCTGTTGGCCGCGGCAGTCTTCGGCGACGCCGAGCTCTATTGGCAGATCGCCGACGCCAACGCCGTCACGAACTCGTTCGAGCTGACCGACACGCTGGGCGCCCGGCTACGCATACCGGCGCCAAGGGGGCAGTAGAATGGCTCTGCAGAGCGGCGTCACCCTGTCCCTGCGCATCGGCCCGGTGCCGATGGCGCCGCCGCGCGAAGTCTCGGACGCGTTGGTTCACGCCAGGGTCGAGGACGGCTCGGGCGGCACGCAGAGCGGCTTCGAGCTGACCTTCGAGCTGCCCGCGCGCTCTCCGCTGCGCACGCTGTTCCTGATCTCGGGCGGGGCCGCACTGCCGCTGGTGCGCGTGGTGCTGATCGTCACGATCAACGGCCGCGCGCAATCGATCATCGACGGGGTGGCGACCAATGTCGAGGCGCAGCCGGGCGAGGGCGGCGTCTCGCGGATGATCGTCAAGGGCAAGGACCTCTCGCTGTTGATGGACATCGTCGAGATCCCGGGGCTGCCCTTCCCGGCCATGCCGCCTTCGGCGCGCGTGCTGCTGGTGCTGGCCAAGTACGCGGCGTTTGGCATCATCCCGCTCGTCATTCCCAGCATCGTCGATATCCCGCCGCTGCCGATCGAGCGCATCCCGCAGCAGCGCGGCAGCGACCTGGCCTATGTCCGGCGGCTGGCCGGCGAGGCGGGCTACGTCTTCTATCTCGAGCCGGGGCCGGAGCCCGGGACATCGAAGGCCTATTGGGGGCCGGAGATCCGCGTCGGCAGCCCGCAGCCGGCACTGACCACCAACATGGACGCGCAGACCAATGTCGAGCAGCTCTCCTTCACCTTCGACAAGGAGCGGAAGAAGCTGCCGATCGTCTTCTTCCAAGAGCCGTTCAGCAAGGCGCCGATCGGGGTGCCGATCCCGGACGTGACGCCGCTGAACCCGCCGCTGGGCGCCATCCCGCCGCTGCCGCCCAGGATCGAGAAGCTGGACGACACGGGCCATCTCTCGGCGCCGCAGGCGCTGATGGCGGGCATCGCCTATGCCGCGCAGAACAGCGACTCGGTCTTCGGCCGGGGCCGGCTCGACGTGGCGAAATACGGCACGCTCTTGCGCTCGCGCCAACTGGTGGGCGTGCGCGGCGCCGGCCTGCCCTTCGACGGGCTCTACTACGTCAAGTCCGTCACGCACGAGATCGAGCGCGGCTCCTACAAGCAGGGCTTCACGCTGGCCCGCAACGGGTTGATCTCGACCGTTCCGACGGTGCCGACATGAGCACGGCACCGCTCTTCGGCAAGTACCGCGGCACGGTCATCAACAATGTCGACCCGATGCAGATCGGGCGCATCCAGGCGGCCGTGCCGGACGTCGCGGGTTTCGTTCCCAGCACCTGGGCCGCGCCTTGCCTGCCGGTCGCGGGCATCAACACGGGCGTGTTCACCGTGCCGATCATCGGGGCGGGCGTCTGGATCGAGTTCGAGCGCGGCGATCCGGATTATCCGATCTGGGTGGGCGGCTATTGGGGCAGCGTGGCCGAGGTGCCGCTGCTGGCCCATGCCGTGCCGCCGGGGGTGCCCGGGCTGACGCTGCAGACGCCGCTGAAGAACGGGCTGGTGATCAGCGACGTGCCCGGGCCGACGGGCGGCATCCTGATCCAGACCGCGACGGGCGCGATGATCTCGGTGTCGGACGTCGGCATCGTGATCTCGAACGGTAAGGGGGCGGTGATCAACATGACCGGGCCGACGGTCGACGTGAACCTCGGCGCGCTGACGGTGATCTGAGCGATGCCAGCGCCGATCCTCCACCTAGGCGCCACCGTGCTGTGCGCCCATGCCGGACAGGCGACGCCGGTCGCGCCCTTTCCTCGCGTGATGGTCTCGGGCCAGCCGGTGGCGACTCTGACGACCCCTTACGCGGTTGCCGGGTGCGGGCTGACGGGCACGCCGACGCCCCCTTGCGTCACCGCGCAGTGGACGGTCGGCGCGACCCGCGTCGTCGCCGGCGGCGTGCCGGTCGTGATCATGGCCGGCACCTCGGTCTGCGTGCCGACGGGGACGCCGCTGATGCCGGTGGTCGCGCAGACGCGCGTGCTGGCGACGTGAGGGCGGGGCGATGGGCGAGCTGGACTTCCCCTATCACTTCTCGGGCCTCGGGCGCACGGCGACGACCGGCGACGCCGACCATGTGCGCGACCTGATCGAGCAGGTGCTGCTGACGGCGCCGGGCGAGCGCGTCATGCGGCCCGATTTCGGCGCCGGGCTCTTGGCGCTGGTCTTTGAGCCGGACAGCGACGTGCTGGCCGCGACGACGCAGATGCTGGTGCAGAGCGCGCTGCAGCTGCACCTCTCGCACCTGATCGCGGTCGAGGCGGTCGAGGTCGTGAACGACGACGCCGCGCTGCGCGTCGAGGTGCGCTATGCGCTGTTGCGCGACCGCACCACCCACAGCGCCTCGGTGACCCTCCCGGGGGGTGCCGCATGATCTTTCATTGCTGCGACGCCAGGCGCCTCGAGATCGTCAGGCTGCACGGCTCGGCGAACGGGATCGATTTCCTCGAGGTGCTGGACCTCGCCTCGCCCGCGGGCGCGCCGCGCCAACAGACGCTGCTCGTGCGCCTGCTCCGGCCGGGATTCGCGCCGACGCCGGAAAACATCCGCATCGCCGGCGGCGAGCGCATCCCGGAGGTCGGCGTCGTCTGGGCCGCCCCGGCCGACGCGCTGCCGGCCGAGGCCGAGCCGGGCCTCGTCGACACGGTCGACCCAGCTGATCTCGCGCTGACGCTGGTCGTGCGCACCGACAGCGCGGGTGATTTCTCGACCTACACGCTCGGAATCTTCGCGAACTCGGGCAGCGACCAGCCGCCGGCGGGCTTCGACCCGTTGCTGTCGCGCATCGCCTTCTCGTTCAAGGTCGAGTGCCCGTCGCCCTATGACTGCGCCGAGGCGCCCGCCTGCCCGCCCGAGCGGCGCGACCTGCCGGCGATCGATTACCTGGCCAAGGACTATCAGGGGTTCCGCCGGCTGATGCTCGACCGGCTGAGCCTGCTCGTGCCCGATTGGACCGAGCGCTCGGCGGCCGATCTGGGCGTGGCGCTGGTCGAGTTGCTCGCCTATGCCGCCGACAACCTCTCGTACCGGCAGGACGTGATCGCGGGCGAGGCCTACCTGTCGACCGCGCGGCAGCGTGTCTCGGTGCGCCGGCATGCGCGGCTGGTCGACTATTTCATGCACGAGGGCTGCAATGCCCGCGCTTTCGTGCATTTCGAGGTGACGGACCAGGGCGTCGCGCAGCCCAAGGGCACGCAGCTGCTGACGCGGGTGCCCGACCGGCCGAGCATTATCGCGCCCGCCAGCCAGGCGCTGCGCGAGGCGATCACAGACGGCGCCCGCGTCTTCGAGACGGCGCATGATGCCACGCTGGACGATCGGCTGAACCGGTTTTCGTTTTACACCTGGGGCGATGCCGCCTGCTGCCTGCCGCGCGGCGCCACGCGGGCCACGCTGCGCGGGCATCATCCCCTGCTTGTCGCCGGAACGATCCTGATCTTCGAGGAAGTCGTCAGCCCGACAACCTTCGTCGAGGGCGATGCCGACCGCAGGCATCGTTGGGCCGTTCGGCTAAGCGGGGATGCGGTTCTGGCCGAGGACCCGTCGGGCCAGCTCTTCGACGACCCGCCGGTCGATGCCGGGGTCGATGTCACCGAGATCGCCTGGGACGCGGCGGACGCGCTGCCCTTCCCGCTCTGCATCTCCGTCGAGGAGCGGCCAGGGCTGGAAGTCAGCGTCGCACTCGGCAACATCGTGCTGGCCGATCACGGCCAGGCCGTCGAGAGCGAGGCGCTCGGCACGGTGCCCGAGCACCATCTGGAGTTGGCGCCCGCTGCCCCCGCCGGCTGCTGCGACGAGACCGGACCCGTCCCGGTGCCGCCGCGCTTTCGCCCCGCGCTGAAGCAGGCGCCGCTTACGCACGGCTTCGACCTCGACGACCTGCTCGCGGTGCCGATCGCCGAGGACGAGGCCTGGTGGCCGGCGAGCTCGCTCTTGGGCATCGACCCCCGCGCCGCCACGCCGCGGATCTCCTTGACCGGCACGCTCGGCAGCATCGTCGAGGACTGGCGATCGCGCCGCGACCTGATCGGCAGCGCCGCCGACGAGCCGCACTTCGTTGTCGAGCTCGAGGACAGCGGCCGGGCGCGCCTGCGCTTCGGCGACGACGATCGCGGCAAGCGCCCGGACCCGGGGACAACCTTCGTCGCCGATTATCGCGTCGGCAACGGCGCGGCCGGCAATGTCGGCGCCGAGGCGATCGCGCACATCGTGACCGCCGTCGACGCTTTCGACCTCGTGCGCAACCCGATGCCGGCCATGGGCGGTGTCGAGCCCGAGGACGTCGAGGCGGTTCGCCGCGACGCGCCGCAGGCTTTCCGCACCCAGGAGCGCGCCGTGACGGCGGCTGACTACGCGGCCGCCGCCGAGCGCCGCCGGGACGTGCAGCGCGCCGCCGCCACCTTCAGGTGGACGGGCAGCTGGTACACGGTGTTCCTGACGCCGGATCGGTTCGGCGGAGGGCCGGTGGACGCCACCTTCCGCAACCGCCTGCGCCGGCACATCGAGCGCTTCCGCATGGCGGGCTATGACCTCGCGGTCACATCGCCCCGCTTTGTGCCGCTCGACGTCGCACTGCACATCTGCGTCGAGGAGGACTATTTCTGCGCGGACGTGCTCCGCGCCGTCGAGCGCGTGCTGTCGAGCCGCGTCCTGCCTGACGGCACGCTCGGCATTTTCCACCCAGACAACTTTACCTTTGGCCAGCCCGTTTATCTCAGCCGGATCGTCGCCGCGGCACAGGCGGTCGAGGGCGTGGGCTCGGTCCGCGCCGACCTCTTCCAGCGCATGACGAATCCCGACCCGGTGTCGCTGGCCGAAGGCGTGATTCCGATCGGCGGCCTCGAGATCGCCCAGCTCGCCAACAATCCGAACTTTCGCGAGCGCGGCCGTCTCGAGCTCAGCGCGGGAGGCGGCAAGTGACGCAACCCGTCCCCGACCTCAAGCCGCATGTGTCGCCGCTCGGACCCGGCAGCGAGTGCTGCGGCTGCTGCGAGGGCGTCGGCGCCGAGACGCCCCAGGCAATCGGGAACCGCCATGGGCTCTCGGCCGTCGCCTACCGGATCGGCGACCATGCCCGCTTTCGCGCCAGCCTGCACGCGGCGCTGTCCGACTCGGCCTTCGGACCGCTCTCGCGGCTGCTTGCCCGCGACGATGCCGACTTTACCATCGGCCTGATCGACGCCTTCGCCTGCTCGGCCGACGTGCTGACCTTCTACCAGGAGCGGCTGGCGAACGAAGCGTGGCTGCGCACCGCACGCGAGCGCGTCTCGCTGCAGGAACTGGGCAAGCTGGTCGGCTATCGACTGCGCCCGGGCGTCGCGGCCGAGACCTGGCTTGCGTTCGCGCTCGATGTTGCCCCGACGCCGCCCGCGACGCTGGCGCCCGAGCCCGGCAACTTCGTCACCGGCGTGCCGGCGACGCTGCGCCTCGAGGCCGGGCTGCAGGTGAAGAGCGTTCCGGGCCCCAGCGAGAAGCCGCAGACCTTCGAATTGGTCGAGACGCTCGACGACGCGCGCGCCGCCTGGAACGCCGCCATCCCCTGGTTCTCCGAGCCGCGCACTCCCGTTCTCGGCGATCGCGAGCTGTGGCTGGCCGGCACGGCCACGGGCCTGAAACCCGGCGATGCCCTGCTGCTGGTCGGGCCGGAGTTTTTGGCTGACCCGACGAGCGACCGCTGGGATTTCCGGCTTCTGTCCGCCGTCGAGCCGGATGCCGACGGCGACCGCACGCGCGTCACCTGGGCGCGCGGACTCGGTTCCTTCGCGCCGTTCTCGAGCCCGTCCGCGCAGGCGTCGGTCTACGCGCTGCGCAAGCGGATGGGCGTGTTCGGCAACAACGCGCCCGTCTGGCGCAGCATGAACTCGGACTTTCGCATCGGCTATGCCGCGAAGTTCGGCGGCGCGTTCGACCAGTCCGAATGGCAGGACTTCGTCATCAGCGAGACGGCCGCGACGGCCAGCGGCGGCGCCGTCGACCTCGACGGCCTGCAGGCCGAGGTCGCGGCCGACGTTGCCGACGATCCGTCCCGGCGCAGCTTCGCCGTTCTCGCGAAGGGTGGCTTCAACCGGCCCGACGAGAACTTTCCCTCGGGCACCTATGTCGAGCTCTACCGCGTCACCGGGACGACCGAGGTGTCGCGGGCCGAGTTCGCCATCTCGGCCAAGGTGGCGCGGCTGACGTTGGCAGGCGAGAACCTCGACGACGTCTTCTTCGACCAGGTGCGCCAGACCTCGGTCTTCGCCAACTCCGTCCTGCTGGCGCAGGCCGAGCGCCCGGTGACCACCGCCGTGTCCGGCGACCGCATCCCGGTGGCGGCCGACACCGAGGGCCTGCTGCCCGGGCGCCGGCTGATCGTGCGCGGCGTCCGGGCCGAGGATGACGCGCCCGTCGCCGTGCAGGCGACGCTGGTCGCCGTGCACCCCGTCTCCGTCGGCCGGGCCGAGCTCGAGATCGACCCGCCCCTCGCGGCGCCGCTGCGCCGCGACAGCGTCGTCGTGCACGCCAACGTCGCGCTGGCCAGCCATGGCGAGAGCGTCTCCGAGATCCTCGGCTCGGGCGATGGCAGGGTCGGTTTCCAGCGCTTCCGGCTCAGGCACGAGCCGCTGACCTATCGCGCCGCCGGAGACCGAGATCGGCGCGGCGCCCGAGCTGACCGTGCGCGTGGCCGACGTGGCCTGGGAGGAGCGCTCGACGATGTTCGGCGCCGCGCCCGTCGAGCGCGCCTACACGCTGACGACCGACGAGCAGGACCGCACCTACGTCGTCTTCGGCGATGGCCGGCGCGGCGCGCGGCTGCCGAGCGGCGTCAACAATGTCCGCGCGACATACCGCAAGGGCATTGGGGCCGAGGGTAATGTCGCGGCGGAAAAACTGACGCAGCTCGCCAGCCGGCCCCTGGGGCTGAAGAGCGTCAGCAACCCGCTGGCCGCCGAGGGCGGCACCGATCCCGAGCCCGCCGAGGCGGCGCGCGACACGATCCCGCTGTTCACCCGCACGCTCGGCCGCGCCGTCTCGGTGCTGGACTACGAGGATTTCGCGCGCGCCTTCAGCGGCATCGCCAAGGCGCAGGCGCGGGTGCTGCAGGTTCGCGCGGGGCCGGCGGTCGCGATCACCGTCGCGGCGGCCGACGGCGCGCCACTGACGCAGGCGAGCCCCGTCTGGCAGAAGCTGCTGGCCGCGCTCAAGGCCGGCGGCGACCCGCATGTCGCGGTCACGCTCATGCCCTACCAGGCCAGCACCTTCCGCCTCGGCATCCGCGTCAAGGTCGATCCGGCCTATGACCCGGACCTCGTTCTCCCGGCCGTGGAGGAGGCGCTGCGGGCGCACTTCTCGTTCGATGCCCGCGCGCTCGGCCAGCCGGTGCAGGAGTCCGATGTGGTTGCGGTGGCGCAGGCCGTGCCGGGGGTGATCGCGGGCGACGTGACGCGGCTCTATGGCGGGACCGAGCCGGTGGCGCAGACCGCGGTTTCGCTGCAGGTCCGTCTGCTCGCCTCGCGCATGCGCGTGATCGATGGGGTCGCACAGCCGGCCGAGCTGCTTACGCTCGACCCCGCCCCCTTCGACGCGCTGGAGGAGATGGCATGACGGGCTCGCTGACCGCCGAAAGGCTTTATGCGCTGTTGCCGGCCATCTATCAGCTGCGTGACGCACAGAAGATCGACCCGCCGCTCACCGTCCGGGGCGAGGAGCGCGGACCGCTCTTCGCACTCTTGGCCGCGCTGGCCGACCAGCTCGCGGCCCTGGAGGAGAATGTCGAGCAGCTCTACGACGACCAGTTCATCGAGACCTGCGCCGACTGGGTGGTGCCTTACATCGGCGACTTGATCGGCCACCGGCCGCTGCACCGGGTGGCGCCGCGCATCGCCTCGCCCCGCGCGGAAGTCGCCAACACCATCGCCCATCGCCGCCGCAAGGGCACCGCGCTTATGCTCGAGCAGCTGGCGCGCGACGTCACCGACTGGCCGGCGCGCGCTGTCGAGCATTTCGAGCTGTTGACGACGACGCAGTACATGAAGCACATCCGCCTGCATGCGCCGGCGACCGCGAACCTGCGCGACACGGCGGCGACCTTCCGGGCGGGCGGTGCGTTCGACTCCTTCGCGCACACCGCCGAGATGCGCCGGCCAGAGAGCGGCGCCGGGCGCTACAACTTACCGAACATCGGCGTCCATCTCTGGCGCCTGATGTCGCTCCGGCTGTCGGCCCTGCCGCTGGTCCCCGATCCCGGCGACTCCAGCGGCCGGCGGTTTCGCGTGAACCCGCTTGGCGCCGACCTGCAGCTCTTCCGGCGGCCGCAGTCCGAGGACGACATCAGTCACCTGGCCGAGCCGATCAACGTGCCCGAACCGCTCTCGGTCCGGCTGATGGCGCTGGCGGTCAAGGCAGCGCAGGCAGGCACCGTGCCGGCGCCGGACGAGGTGCTGGTCGATGACTATGGCGCGGGAGAGAGCTTGGAGCTGCTCCGCCCCGGCACGCCGCCGGCCCCCGTTCCCGTTGACGCGATCCGCATCTGCGACCTGCGCGACATTGTCGACGGGGGCGGCGGCGTGGTCGGTTGGAACCACGAGGACGCGGTCGCGCCCGGCACAATCGGCGTCGACCCCGAGCGCGGCCGCGTGCTGCTGGGCGAACCGGCGGACGGCCCGCTGCTCGCCACCTTCCACTATGGCACGATCGGCGCGATCGGCGGCGGCGAGTACCAGCGGACCCCTGATGGCGAGAGTCTGGCCGAACAGCGGACGGTCGCGAACGGCGATCCGCTGCAACCTGAGTTGGACGTCGTCGCGGGCGGCGGGCGGCTGCGCATCGAGGACAGCCTGACCTATGCCGACACGCCCGAGTTCAAGGTCGACGGCATCACCGGCGACGGCGTTCCCGGGCTGACGGTCGTCGTGACCGCGCGCAACCCGGCGCGCCCGCTGATCTCCGCCGGTGGCCCGATGACGCTGACGATCGGCGAGCGGGGGCGGCTGATCCTGGAGGGCATCGTCTTCTCCGGCGGCGCGCTGCACCTGCCGGCCGCCGCCGATGCCGAGCCGCGCGAGCTGGTCCTGCGCGACTGCACGCTGGTGCCTGGGCTGTCGCTCGACCCGGACGGCACCGCCGCCTCGCCCGGCGCGCCAAGCCTGATTGTCGACAACCCGGCCGCCAAGGTCACGCTCGAGCGCTGCATCACCGGACCTATCTACACTGCCCAAGACGCCGAGGTCTCGCTGACCGACTGCATCGTCGATGCCGGCGCGCCCGAGACCCCGGCCTATGCCGGCGACGCCGCCGGCGGCCCCGGTGCGACGCTGACCGTGCGCGAGAGCACCATTGTCGGCAAGGTGCGCAGCCGCCTGATCGAGCTCGCCTCGAACAGCATCTTCTTCGCCCGCCTCGGGCAGCCACCCGCCGAGAGCTGGGACGGCCCCGTGATCGCCGACCGCCGCCAGCAGGGCTGCGTCCGCTTCTGCTTCGTGCCGGCGGGCTCGATCACGCCGCGCCGCCACCGCTGCGTGCCGAGCGACGAGCACCCGGACGCGCTGCCGCACTTCACTTCGCGGCGCTATGGCGACGCGGCTTACGGCCAGCTGCGTCGCGTGACCGACCGGGCGATCCGCGAGGGGGCAGACGACGGCAGCGAGATGGGCGTGCTGCATTCCGCCTTCCAGCCGCTGCGCGAGACGAACCTGCGCATCCGGCTCGACGAATATCTGCGCTTCGGCCTCAGGGCCGGGGTGTTCTTCGCGACCTGACGGACCTCCGGGGGGAACCATGGGTGCCGACCTTTCGCGCGTGCGTCTCGACCCGCTGCTCGACTATGCCGGCATCGAGCTGAAGCAGGGCGGCGTCCTGCTCGACGCCGACGCCAACGAGCTCGTCGGCATCCTCGACCGGCGCCTGCGGGCACTGGCCAGCGACGTGCTCGACCGCGAGCGCGTTTCGTCGACCACCCCCGACGCATTCCGCATCACCGTCTCGGGCACGGCGCTCGGCATCGGCATCGGCCGGCTCTATGTCGACGGCCTGCTCGCCGAGTGCCATGGCGCTCCGGATCCGGCCGGCCTCCGCTTCGACGACCTCCTCGCCGAGCCGATCTTCACCGATCCCGTGCCCTACGAGGCCCAGCCCTACCTGCCGAACCCGCCGGCGCTGCCGACGGCCGGGCGCCACCTCGTCTATCTTGACGTCTGGGACCGCGAGGTTACGCAAATCGAACAGCCGGCGCTGGTCGAGAGCGCCGTGAACGTCGAGACGTCGTCGCGCCGGCAGACCGTCTGGCAGGTGCGGGCGCTGGACGACGACGCCGGCAACGCCACCTGCGCCACCCCGGACGAAGAGATCCCCGGCTGGCCCGCCGTCATCGCTCCCTCGACCGGCGTGCTGACGACGGGCACCTTCGAGGTCGCCCCCGTCGACGACCCCTGCGAGCTGCCGCCCACAGGGGGCTATCGCGGCCTCGAGAACCAACTCTATCGCGTCGAGATCCACGACCCCGGCCAACCCGGCGCCGGCGCTACCTTCAAATGGTCGCGCGAGAACGCCAGTGTCGGCAGCCGGGTCGCCAACGTCGTCTCCGCCGGCGAACTGGAGCTCGAGACGCTCGGCCGCGACGACGTGCTGTCCTTCAAGACGAACGACTGGGTCGAGATCACCGACGACCGCCG
Organism: uncultured Bacillaceae bacterium; assembly: GCA_963763245.1. Classification (GTDB taxonomy): domain Bacteria; phylum Pseudomonadota; class Alphaproteobacteria; order Rhodobacterales; family Rhodobacteraceae; genus Thermohalobaculum. Next base: position 28,434 of record CAVXNU010000009.1, on the reverse strand, counting down.
CGAGTTCGCGCAAACCGCCGGCGAGATCCGCCGCATCACCGTTGACGAAGCGATCCGGCGCATCCAGTTCACCCCCGACCTGCCCGCGGACATGCTGCCGGGCAGCTTCCCGGACAGCGCTTTGCCGCAGGTGCGCAACATGCGCGTGCGCCGCTGGGACCAGAAGGGCCGCGTCTTCCGCACGGACGCCTCCGGCACGCCCGTCGAGGTGCAGAACCTCGACGCCGCCGGCTCGACCGGCGTCATCGACGTGCCGGCCGCCACCGTGACGCTCCTGCTGGAGAACGGCCTCACTGTCGCCTTCGACACGACCGGGCCCGAGGGTTTCCATGCCGGCAACTACTGGGTCTTCGCGGCCCGCACCGCCGACGCCTCGGTCGAGCTGCTCGACCGCGCGCCGCCGCGCGGCATCCACCACCATTACGCACGCCTGGGGATCTGGGACGTCGGCGCCGGCACGGTGACCGATTGCCGTGATCCCTGGCCGCCCCCCGGCGGCGAGGGGCACGACTGCAGCTGCACCGTCTGTGTCACCGCCGAGAGCCACGGCAGTGGCACGCTGACCATCCAGGACGCGGTGAACCAGGCTTTGCAGACCGGCGGCACCGTCTGCATCGGCCCCGGCCAGTTCGTGCTGCGCGAGGCCGTGCAGGTCGTCGGCCGCGCGCTGCGCATCCGGGGGCAGGGGCCGGCGACGATCCTGGTCGCGACCAGCGGCGCGTTCGCCGTCCGTAACTCGATCGGCATCGCGGTCGAGAGCCTGGCTATCCTGGCGCTGGCGACGCGGCCGGCCATCGGCGTCAACAACGTCCTGGGGCTGGCGCTGCGCCAGCTGGTCATCGCGGTGATCGGCAATGCCGACCAGCGCGCCTCGGCCATCGCATTGCAGGGCGTGATCGCCGGCGCCTCGATCGCCGAGAACGTCGTTTTCGGCCCGTCCGGGATCGTCGCCAACGACCCGGCGCTGCCGCTGGACGACAACGCCCCGCGTTTTGTTCTGGCTGCGGAGCTCGCTATCGAGAAGAACGTCCTCTGGTGCAGCCGCCAGGGCGTTGCGCTGGACGGCACCGTGCTGCACTTCCAGAACACGCGGATCTCCGCCAACGAGGTGGTCACCTCGACGCAGGCCGGCATCAGCGCGCTCGGCCGCGGCCTGCCCGGCGCCTCGATGCACATCGAAGGCAACAGCTTGTCGCTGCCGGGCAACGGCATACGCTGCGCCGTCGACGGTGCCCGCATCGACGGCAACCGGCTGACGAGCTCGGCCCAAGCCGGGGCGGATCAGATCGGGGCCAGCGGCATTACGCTCGCGGTCGGCGCGGCGCGCGAGGGCGTCAAGCGCGCGCAGATCCTCGCGAACCAGATCACGGGGTTCCCGACCGCCGGCATCCTGGTCGCCGCGCCCGTCCGCGACCTGATCGTCAAGCTCAACATCATCGACCGCTCGGCTATCGGCATCCTGGCCGGCGATGCCGGCGGGACCGGCGCGGTCAGCATCGAGAACAACCATCTGCGCGACATCGGGGCCACGGCGGCGGCCGCGGTCGGCATCGGCGTCACCCGCGGCGACAGCGCGACGATCGCGGGCAACACCCTGCGCGGCATCGGCCAGCAGGCGCCCGACGCGGCGCTGCGCGCCGGCATCGTCACGATCGGCGTGCGCCGCCCTCGCGTGCAGGGGAACACGGCGATCGGCATCGCGCCGGCTGGCAACTTCACCGGCCAGGCGGTCGGCATCCTGCTCGTGACGATGATCGAGGCCGAGGTCTCGGGCAACCGGGTCGAGCGCGAAGCCGACCTCGGGCCCGTGCCGAGCAACGGCCAGTGGACGGCGCTCGACATCGGCGACTTTCCGCGCGCCGGCGCGGGAAATGCGCCGGCGCCAAACGCCGGGCCCGTCTTCCGCGCCGGCGACTTCGTCGCCGTCCGGCTCGACAATGCCCGCGCGATGGTTCTCGGCGCCGGGCGCGCCCACATCGCCAACCTCTCCGCGGTCACAAACGAGTTCGCCGGCGCCAACGCCGTGATCATCGGCAACGTGCTGAACGCGCGCGGCAACGCCCCGGCCGTCCGCGTCTCGGTCCGAGAGTGCCAGTTCAGCGACAACCGCGTCGATGCGCGGCTGAACGGCAATATCGCGGTGATCATCTCGGCGCCCGCTGGTCGTCATGAGCTCGAACCGCATCACCGGGCAGGAGCTGTCCGTCAGCCTGCCGATCTCGAACCCCGCCTCGGCGGCGGTGCTCGGCAACATCACCACCAGGGGAATTGCGATCTCGGGCTCGGGCTTGCAGGCGCCCTGGAATGCGCTCAACCTGCAGGCTTGAGGAGCAACCCGTCATGCGCACCTTCGTCGTTACCGGCGAAACCGACCTGCAGTCGCTGCGCGGCAGCCTGATCGACCGCCGCCTCAGCGCCGCCCGTGCCAATGCGGCGCTCGACCGCCTGCGCGCGCTGAACCCGCATGTCGTGCTTGAGCGTGCCGTCATTGGCACCGTTCTGTTCGTGCCCGAGGGACGCGAGTTCACCGCGCGCGCCGCCGCATCGCCGACGCAGGCGCCGCTCGACGAATTCCGCGCTTCGCTGGAGACTGCGCTGAACCGGGCCGCCGAGGAGCTGAAGTCGGGCCTTGCCGAGCGCGAGCAGGAGCGCTCGACGGTGAAGGCCGGGCTGGACAGCGACGCCTTCAAACGCGCGACGGCCGGCGACGAGCGCACGCGCCAGCAGGCGGCCGACGCCGCCAAGGCGCTGGGCGAGGAGGAGGCCGGCGACCGGACGGCGGCGCAGGAGCTTGACGCGACCAGGGCGGCAGTGCTGGCGGCCTTGGCAGAGCTGGGCAAGCTCGCAGGCTGAGGTGGCGGCGCAGACCGATCGCCGAGTCCGGAGACCTTGCCAAAATCTCTGATTTTGAGCGATGACTGCTGGGTCCTTGAGAGCCTGGCATGATGACGCTCGAGCCGCTGAACTTCGAACGATTTCGTGTTTCCGTCGCGTCAAGGCACCCGCCCTGCGCGGCGTACGTGCAACGGCAAACACCGTAGGGCGGTCGCCTGGTGCTCAAAGTCCCTTTCGGGGTTCATTCGCGCTGAGAACTGACCCGGGCTGCGGGATACTGCCGAACGAGACCCCGATGGTGCTTCCGAACGCGAATCACTTGCCGACCTGATCCGCAATTTCATGAACGCGGAGCAGCTTTGCCTCGACGCTTTCGAGGTGCAGGCGCATGACACGGGCCGCGGCGGTGGCGTCGCGCTGCGAGATTGCCGCCACGAGGTGATCGTGCTGGGCAAAGCTGTGGTGGTCGCTCGGCGGCCGGTCGCACGCGTCGCGGCGGCGCCCCCAGACCACGGCGCGCCGGATCGCGTTCAGCTGGTCGAAGAGCGCCCGCAGGACCGTGTTGCCGGAAGCGACGGCCACGGCATGGTGCAGGCGGTTGTCGCAGTTCTCATACTGGCGCCACGAGGTCGCCTCGCGCGAGGCCGCGATGCAGCGGCGCATGTCGGCGAGATCGGCCGAGGTTGCGTTCAGCGCGGCCTCCTTCGCCAGCATGGGCTCGAAGAGCAGGCGCGCCCGCATGACCTCGCGCGGGTTCGAGCGCGCGGCGATGTTCGTCACGCCGTCGGCCTCGGCGGCCGGACGCAGGCCCAAAAACGTACCCTTGCCGACATGCCGCCACAGCTCGCCATCCGCCTCGAGCCGCGCCAGCGCCTTGCGCAGCTCGCCGCGCGAGACGCCGAGCACGTCGCACAGCTCGCGCTCGGCCGGCAAGCGGCCGCCCTCGGGCAGTTCGCGCTGGGCCAGCCAGGCCCGGAGCTGCGTCAGTGCGCCGCCATCATCCACGGGCGATCCCCTCCTGCGGGGATCAGCTTAACCAATCATGGATTGGTTGCGCAACCATGCCGGTGTGATAAGGTCACTCCCTGGCGGTTGCGCCCGCCGCCATCCACTCCCGGGCCACCTCCGGTGCCCGCTCAAAACAACCGGGCGCGGGGGAAACGGCCATGATGCAAGTGAGCAAGGTCCGGGCAGTCGCCGTCGCCTTCGGGATGGCGCTGGGGCTCGGCACGGCGGCGGCCGACGAGCCGGTCCGCGTCGCGCTGGGCGACGTCGTCTCGGTCGAGACGCTGCCCTTCGTCATCGCGCTCGAGCGCGCCAAGGATCGCGGCGTCGACTACGAGCTGACCTCCTTCGCCAAGGAGGAGCTGGCGCTGCAGGCGATCATCTCGGGCCAGGCGGATATCGGCGTCGGCACGCCCTATTCGATCATCCAGAAGTCCAAGGTGCCGCTGAAGAACATCTTCCAGATGTCGCGGCTGGTGTTCTTCCCTGTCGTCTCGAACAAGTACCAGAGCTGGCAGGACCTCGACGGCGAGCCCTTCACCTTCCACGCGCGCGGCACCGGGACCGAGGCGATCGGCAACATCATCGCCGCGCGCGAAGGCATCGAGTTCGGCGATCGCTCCTACGTTCCGGGCTCCGAGAACCGGATCATCGCCATGATGAACGGCCAGATCGAGGCGACGATCGTCGACCTCGCCAACAAGAACAAGCTGATGGAGATGGCGGGCGACAAGTTCCACGTCCTGCCGGGCGTCGACGAGCCGGCCAGCGACGAGCTGGTCTTCGCCTCGGAGACGTTCATCCAGGACAATCCGGAGAAGGTGCAGATCATCGTCGAGGAGCTGCTGCGGCTGTGGCAGGAGATGGCGGCCGACCCGACCGTGATCGAGACCGAGCGGGCCGAGCGCAACCTGCTGGCCGACCAGCCGAAGGAGATCCTGGACGAGGTCACGCCCTTCATCACCGAGGCCACCAAGGAGGGCGTCTACGCCCCCGGCGGCGGCGGCGAGAAGACGGCGAAGGCGGATTTCGAGTTCTACACCTCGGCCGGCCAGCTCGAGGGCGACCCCGCGACGCTGACGGTCGAGGAGTTCTGGGACCTCGGCCCGCTCGAGGCCGCGCGCAAGTCGGTCGGCGGCTGACCGCTTCCTCCGGTCGCTCCCGCAGGGGCGCGGCCGCAACGCGTGCACGTGACGACAGGACGAGGGCATGAGCAACACCGAGGCCTTGGCCGCGCCGCCACAGGCGTCCCCGCTTGCGGGCTGGCTGACCAGCGGGCCGGTGCTTCGGCTGATCTCGGCCGCCATCGTCTTCGGCGCCTGGGAATATGCGGGGCGCGTGCCGATCAGCCCGGCCTTCCCGACCTTCCTCGAGACGATGCAGGCGCTCTGGGGCATGATCGCGGACGGGCGGCTGGCGCGGGCCTACGTGATCACGCTCGAGCCGCTGGTGATCGGGCTGGTCGCCTCCATCGTGCTCGGCATCGGCGTCGGGCTGCTGATGGGCCTCAGCCGCTTATCGGAATGGCTGATCGCGCCCATCTTCATCATCGCGCAGTCCGCGCCGCTGGCCGCGCTGATCCCGATCCTGACCTTCGCCTATGGCATCGGGCTGGCGTCCAAGGTGCTGACGGTCTGCATCATGGCGATGCCGGTGATCGTGCTGAACTCGCTGAACGCGGTCAGGCACACGCCCGCGTCGCTGATCGAGATGGCGCGTTCCTTTCTCGGCAGCCGGCGGCAGCTGATCCTGAAGATCATCCTGCCCTCGGCCGTGCCGATGATCTTCGCGGGCCTGCGCCTGGGCTGCGCCGCGGGGTTCATCGGCATCGTGCTGGCCGAGCTGCTGATCACGCCGACCGGCATCGGCGACATCATCACCTACAGCCAGTCGGTGGCGGAGTACCCCGACATGTATGCGGCGATCTTCTCGATCATCGTCTTCTCGGTCCTGTTCATCGAGCTGGTCGAGCGCGCCGAGGCGCTGTTCCGGCCCGAGGCGAGGGCCGCCCGATGAGCGTCGCCGCCATGGCCCGCCGCGAGTCCGGGGCGGGCCACCCCATCGTCTCCGTGCGCCAGGTCTCGAAGGTCTATGACGGCGGCGTCGAGGCGCTGCGCAACATCTCGCTCGACTTCCCCGAGGGGAAGCTCACGACGCTGCTTGGCCCCTCGGGCTGCGGCAAGACGACGTTGCTGAAGATCATCGCCGGGCTGATCCCGGCCACCTCGGGCGAGGTGCTGGTCGCCGGCGCGCCCGTCACGGGGCCGGGGCCCGAGCGCGCCTTCGTCTTCCAGGACTTCGCGCTGATGCCCTGGGCGACGGTGCTGCGCAACGTCGCCTTCGGGCTCGAGCTGCGCGGCGTGGTGAGCTCGGAGCGGGAGGCCGTCGCCGAGCGCTACATCGCCAGCGTCGGGCTGAAGGGCTTCGAGAAGGCCTATCCGCACCAGCTCTCGGGCGGCATGCGCCAGCGCGTCGGGCTGGCTCGCGCGCTCGCCGTCGACGCCCGCGTGCTGCTGATGGACGAGCCCTTCTCGGCCGTCGACGAGCAGACCCGGCGCAAGTTCCAGGAGGACCTGCTCGAGCTCGTGGCGCGCGAGCGCAAGACGTTCCTCTTCGTCACCCATTCGATCGAGGAGGCCGTCTACCTCTCCGACCGCATCGTGCTGCTCTCCAAGCGGCCGAGCCGGGTCGCCGACATCGTCGAGCCCCGCCTGCCGCGCGATGGCGGCCCTGAGCGCATCCGCCGCGACCCCGCCTATCTCGACACGGTCGAGACCATCTGGCAGGGCCTGAAGCAGTACCTGGAGTGAGCCAGTGACGATCGCCGGTTACCGCGTGCCGATGGCGTTCTCGCTGCTGATCTGGGCGGCGATCTGGGAGATCGTCGGGCGCAGCGGCGCAGCGCTGGTCATCCCGCCGCTCTCGGCGATCTTTCGCCGGATCGGCGAGATCGTGCCGACGCCCACCTTCATCGAGGCGCTGGCGATCACCGGCCAGGCGTTCCTGGTCGGCAACCTGATCGCCGTCGCCGTCGGCGTGCCGCTGGGCGTGGCGATGGGGCGCTCGCGCCTCTTCGACCGGATTGCGCTGCCCTGGGTCAACATGTTCGTCTCGGCGCCGCTGACGGCGCTGGTGCCCGTCATCATGGTGCTGTTCGGGCTGGGCCAGGCGACGATCATCCTGACGGTCGTGCTCTTCGCCATCTGGATCATCGTGCTCGACACGCGCGCGGGCGTGCGCTCGATCTCGCCCTCGCTGGTCGAGATGGCGCGCTCGTTCGGCGCGACCGGCTGGCAGAGGTTCCGGAACATCTATATCTGGGCGGCGCTGCCCGAGATCCTGTCCGGCGTCCGGCTGGGCATGATCCGCGCGGTGAAGGGCGTGGTGATCGGCCAGCTGCTGGTCTCGATCGTCGGCTTCGGGGCGCTGTTCGAGCTCTACTCCTCGCGCTTTCTCATGGAGCACTTCTGGGCGCTCTTGTTCGTGCTCTTCGCCTTCGCCTTCCTGCTGAACGAAGGGCTCGCCTGGGCCGAGCGCCGCGTCGACTACTACGCCGCCTCGCGGCACTGAAAGGAGATCCGATGGACTACGCTGCTTCCGACTATGTCATCGCCCCGCCCAAGCAGGCGGTGCTGCCCGTGCGCGGCGGCGGCCTCTTTCCCGTGCACCGCATCTATTGCGTCGGCCGGAACTATGCCGCGCACACGATCGAGATGGGCGGCGACCCGAACCGCGAGGAGCCGTTCTTTTTCCAGAAGAACCCCGACAACCTGCTGACCGGCGGCGCCGACTTCCCCTATCCGGACAGGTCGAGCGACGTGCACCACGAGATCGAGCTGGCCGTGGCGCTGGCCAAGGGCGGCCGGAACATCCCGGTGGAGAAGGCGCTCGACTGCGTCTGGGGCTATGCGGTGGCGCTCGACATGACGCGGCGCGACCTGCAGGGCGAGTGCAAGAAGGCCGGCCGCCCCTGGGAGATCGGCAAGGCGTTCGAGCATTCGGCGCCCTGCACGGATCTCGTGCCGGCCTCCGAGATCGGGCATCCCTCGGACGGCGCGATCTGGCTGAAGGTGAACGGCGAGACGCGGCAGGAGGGCGACCTCAACCACATGATCTGGAAGGTGCCCGAGATGATCGCCTACCTGTCGGGCCTGTTCGAGCTCGCGCCCGGCGACCTGATCCTGTCGGGCACGCCCTCGGGCGTCGGCCCGGTCAAGCGCGGCGACGCGCTGCACGGCCATGTCGACGGGCTCGGCGAGTTGCACTGTCGGGTGGTCTGAGTTCTTGAGGGCAAGGAGCCGCTAGCCGGGACGCCGCCTGTGGTCTCGGTCATTGCGCAGCCTCCGCGATGGGTGCGGCTCTCGCCGCATGCAGATCCTCGACCGGACCGGCAGCATGCGGACGGCGGCCCGCCGCCGCTTTCGCAGTGGTGATGAACGGCGTGTCGACACAACCGGCGCAGAACCTCCGGCGGCGAGCGAGCCGGGCAGCGTTACGGGTGTTCTCTCGGAAGGACGCCGTCAGGGAGTGGGCACTGATAAGCACTGGTCGCGCCCCTACTCTGCGGGTTGCCCAGAAAATGGGCGAATCGCACGGGCGCGTCTTTGCGCAGGCGCAAGGAACGTGCGAACGCGCCGCTCGCGTCAGCGTCGGCAGCCCCGGCGGTCGCGAACGGGCTTGCCGATTGTTCGTCGGGAGCAGGTCGGCGAGGTGCCGCAGGAACTCGGGTTTGCGCGCCACGAGCCTCCGCCGGAAAAGCATCGGGCTCGCCGATGCCGGCTCGTTCACGGCTTCTTCCTGAGAGATTCGCGCGGCTCCGCGGTCTGCGGATGTCCTCACGGCTGGCCCGCTAGAAGGAAGATCAACCAGATCGCGACGGCGACGCAGGCGATGGTCACCACGGCCCAGATGACCGGCCAGGCGCGGCCCTCCTCGTGCTGGACCGAGGCGCTGTCCGCCGGCGGCGGCGTTGGATTGCGGGTGTCGTGCACTTCCTCGGTCCGTCTCCTGAGGCTCGGGTTCAGTCCGTGCGCGGGATCGGGTTTCGTCGGATCACTCATCTGGTCGCTCCTTCTGCGGAGGCGGGGAGCCATGCTCCCGCGCGAAGGCGGTGAGACGCCATTCGACCATCGCGACAAGGCAGGCCGTCCCGGGATCCTCCGCGTTCCGAACGCGGGAAACCAGGCTCGCCCAGTCCTCCTCGGTCGCGAACCGGGCAAAATCGGCGATGCCGACCCTGATGTAGGCGTCGGGCGTCTCGGCTTCAGCGGCAGCGGCCGCCACGAGGCGCTTTGCGAGCGCCGGATCGTTCACGGCGAGCCAGCGCTCGCATCCGGTGGCCGAGCGCCGCGCGGCGGCCAGCATGTCGCCGAGCATCATCAGAGCGCGGCCATGTCCGGGGCGGGTTCAATCGCGATGCCCTGGATCTCGGCCCCTTCGGCCAGCGCGGCGACATAGCGCGTCGCCGCCACCGACCAGGCGCGCGCCCCGAGCATCTCGGCGATCTTGCCGCGCACCGCCTCGAACGGCAGCTCGCGGCCCGGGATGCGGCGGTGCAGGCGGATGACGTGCCAGCCGTGCTGCGAGCGCACCGGGTCGGGCCGGACCGTGCCCTCCGGGATCGCCTCGAGCGCCGCCTGCACGGCGGGCAACAGCTCGCCCCGGCGGACCTGGCCGAGCGAGCCGTCCTGTTGCGACGACGGACAGGCCGAGAGCTCGCGCGCCGCCGCGGCGAAGGCGGCCGGGTCGTCGCCGACCTCGGCGATGATGGCGCGGGCGGTGGCCTCGGCGGCGGCCCAGGAACCGGCATCGTCGCCTTCCGGCTCGATCAGCACATGCGCCGGCTCGAAAAGCTCGGGCGTGCGGAAGCGCTCTCGCCGCGCCTCGAAATAGCGGCGGCACTCCTCTTCGCCGGGGGTTTCAGGCTCGACGCACTCGTCCAAAAGCTCGCGGATCAGTGCGTCGTCCTCGGATTCGACCCGCCCTGCCTCGTCAGCCTCGGGCTCGGCCACGAGCCCCAGCCGCCGCGCCTCCTGCAGCAAGAGCTCGCGGATGGCGAGCGCGCGGGCCGCCTCGCGCCAGGCGGTGTCGGCGTCGGGCGGCGGGGTGGTGCTGGATCTCCCGCGCAATGGCTTCGGGGTCGATCTCGACGCCGTTGACGCGCACCTCGCCGAAGCTCGGCGGCGGCGGCATGCGGGGCGCGAAGCCGCCGCCGCAGCCGCCGCGCTGGCAGGCGCCCGGCAGCACGGGCGCCGCGCCGCCGGGCTTCAGGCGGGGGATCTCGGGGCGGCCGCTCATGTCGACTGCCCGCTCTCGGATTGCTGGCGCAGCACGGTGGTGCCGCCATAGGGCGCCGCGCCCGAACGCGTCCCCGTCGCCGGGGTGCGCCGCAGCGGTGCGAGCGACCGGACGATCTGGTAGCCGGGACGGAACAGGAACCAGACGGGCGCGCTCCAGATGTGCACGAGCCGCGTGAACGGCGTGATCAGGAACAAAGTCAGCCCCAGGATGATGTGCAGCTTGTAGACCAGCGCGGTGTCGGCGATCAGCGTCGCCGCGCCGGTCTGGAAGGTCGCCAGCCCCTGCGCCCAGCCCATGAAGCGCAGCATCTCGGCGCCGCTCAGGTGCTGCGAGGTCCAGTAGGTCGTGGCCACGCCCAGCACCAGCTGGCACCAGAGCAGCACCAGGACAGCGATGTCGCCGATCGACGAGCTGCGCCGGATGCGCGGCTCGAAGAGCCGGCGGTGCAGCAACAGGGTCGCTCCGATCAGCGCCGCGACTCCGGCGATGCCGCCAACGACCATCGCCGTGATTTGCTTGAAGCCGTGGCCGATGCCGACCGCGTCCAGCAGGTTGATCGGCGTCATCAGCCCGATCAGGTGCCCGAAGAACAGCACCAGGATGCCCAGGTGCATCAGGTTCGAGCCCCAGATCATCTGCTTGCGGCGCAGGAACTGCGAGGACTGCGACCGCCAGGAATACTGGTCGGCGTCGAAGCGCAGGATGGACCCGACGATCAGCACCGTGACCGCCAGGTAGGGGTACCAGCCGAAGGCCAGCTGGTTGATGAAGTCATACATTGCGCGGCTCCCTCAAGCTTTCCTGACGGCGGACAGCGCCTTGCCTGCGGCGCGGATGCGGGCGACGATGCCGGTCGGCCCGCCCATCTCGTGCGAGCCGGTGAACGTCACCTCCTTCTCCTCCCATTCCTCGTCGATCCTGGCCGGATCGTCGTCAGGGGCCTTCTTCTCGAGCTCGGCCAGCGCCTCGCGGTCGGGCTTGGCCTTCGACGCGGCGATCAGCGCGCCGAACACCGGCGGCGTAGTCCGAGCCACGGGCGGCAAGACGCTCCTCGAGCGCCGCAAAGACATGGGCGGGCTGTGAGAGATGGTCGCGCGCCTCGGCAGCGGGCAGGCAGGACGCGAACTCGACGAAGACCGGAACGAAATCCGGCAGCTCGGGCCCATCGAGAAGGAACCCGTGCTCCGCATATTGCTGGCCGAGGTCGATCATCGCCTGGCCGCGCTCGCGGCTGTCACCATGGACGTGTTCGAAGAGGTGCAGCGAGAGCGAGCGCGAGCGGTCGAAGAGCTCGCTGTATTCGGCCTGGAGGTCCAGAAGATCGCCCCCCGCCAACCTGTCGAGCAGAGAGTCGAGGCGCCGCCGAGCCGGTCGGTTCAGCGCTGTCTCGGCTGAAAGCACCTCGCGGATCTCGGGGACGGCCGCCTTCAGCTCGGCAGAGGGATAGCCGAGCAGGGCGGCCAGGGCGCGGAGCGTCAGCTTCATGTCGGCACGTCCATATGCGGCTTGCGCGGCGTCTCGCTTGGCGCCGCCGAAAAGGTTTGTCCTGGTCTTGCCGCCGGTGTCCTCGCGGAAGCCGAAGCCGCTCGAACCGCGCAACACGTAGGCGTCCTCCTCGAGCTCGCGGTGCGCGGTCGGAATGACGTAGCGGTCCTCGTAGGCGGCGAGAGCCATGATGCGGTACATGTCGTCCATCAGCGCCGTCGTCATCCCGACGCGCTCGGGGATCGAGGAGTCAATGCGGCCCTCGACCGACTTCGCCCGCATATAGGCGCGCATCGCCAGCATGCGCTCCAGCGCCGCCGCAACCGGCGCCTCGTCGCCCGCCGTCAGCAGGTTGGCGAGATAGCGCAGCGGAATTCGGAGACTGCGCACGTCCGGCATGCCGTCCCTGGCGGAAATCTTGCCGGCCTCGTGGGCCGACTGGATCGGTGAGAGCGGCGGCACGTACCAGACCATCGGCAGCGTGCGGTATTCCGGGTGAAGCGGAAAGGCGACCTTCCACTTCATCGCCATCTTCCAGACGGGAGAGCGCAGCGCGGCCATCATCCACTGGTCGGGGATGCCCTGCGCCCGCGCCTCGGCCTGGATCTCCGGGTCCTCCGGGTCGAGGAAGACGCCGAGCTGGGCCGGGTAGAGATCCTTCGGGTTCTCGACCGAGGCCGCCGCCTCGATCCGGTCGGCGTCATAGAGCACGACGCCGAGGTAACGGATGCGGCCGACGCAGGTCTCGGAGCAGACGGTTGGCTGGCCGGTCTCGATCCGCGGATAGCAGAAGATGCACTTCTCGGATTTGCCCGTCGACCAATTGTAGTAGATCTTCTTGTACGGGCAGCCCGAGACGCACATGCGCCAGCCGCGGCACTTTTCCTGGTCGATCAGCACGATGCCGTCCTCGGCCCGCTTGTAGATCGCGCCGGAGGGGCAGGAGGCAAGGCAGGACGGGTTGAGGCAGTGCTCGCACAACCTCGGCAGGTACATCATGAAGGTCTTCTCGAACTCGCCGTAGATCTCCTTCTCGACGCCGTCGAAGTTGTAGTCGCGGCCGCGGCTCGAGAACTCGCCGCCCAGCATGTCCTCCCAGTTTCCCGACCACTCGATCTTGTTCATTACCTCGCCGGTCAGCAGCGAGCGGGGCTTGGCGGCGGGCTGCGCCTGCAGCTCGGGTGCGTTCTGCAGCCAGTCGTATTCAAAGGTGTAGGGCTCGTAAAAGTCGTCGATCTCCGGCAGATGCGGGTTGGCGAAGATCTTCGACAGGATCCGCCACTTGGATCCCTGGCGCGGAACGATCTTGCCGTTCTTCTTGCGGACCCAGCCGCCCTGCCAGCGATCCTGGTTCTCCCAGTCCTTGGGATAGCCGATGCCGGGCTTGGTCTCGACGTTGTTGAACCAGACGTACTCGACGCCTTCGCGGTTGGTCCACACGTTCTTGCAGGTGATCGAGCAGGTATGGCAGCCGATGCACTTGTCGAGGTTCAGCACCATCGCGATCTGCGCGCGGATCTTCACGTCGAGGCCTCCTTGCGCCCACCCCAGTCGGCGGTCCCGGTCGCCGCGAGTTCCGCGTCGTCGGCCGCCTTGTCGAACCAGTTTATCTCGCTCATCTTCCGCAGGATCACGATCTCGTCGCGGTTCGCGCCGACCGTGCCGTAGTAGTTGAACCCATAGGCGAGCTGGACATAGCCGCCGATCATGTGCGTCGGCTTCATGTTGATGCGCGTGACCGAGTTGTGGATGCCGCCACGCTGGCCGGTTATTTCCGAGCCGACCGTGTTCACGAGCTTTTCCTGCGCGTGATACATGATGCAGGAACCCGGCATGATGCGCTGGCTGACGATGGCGCGAGCCGTCAGCGCGCCGTTCACGTTGAAGACCTCGATCCAGTCATTGTCGAGGATCCCGGCCTCGCGCGCGTCGGCCTCGCTGATCCAGACGGCGGGGCCGCCGCGGTTGAGGCTCAGCATGATCAGGTTCTCGGTATAGGTGGAGTGGATGCCCCACTTCTGGTGCGGCGTCAGGAAATTGAGCAGGATTTCCTTGTTGCCGTTCGGAAGCTTGCCGAGCGCCTCCGCCACGCTGCGCGTGTCGATCGGCGGCTTCCAGGTGACCAGCGCCTCGCCGAAGGCGCGCATCCAGTGGTGGTCCTGGTAGAGCTGCTGCCGGCCGGTCAGCGTGCGCCAGGGGATCAGCTCGTGAACGTTCGTGTAGCCGGCATTGTAGCAGACTTGCTCGCTCTCCAGCCCCGACCAGGTCGGCGACGAGATGATCTTGCGCGGCTGGGCGGCGACGTCGCGGAAGCGGATCTTTTCCTCCTCCTTGCCCTCGGCGAGATGCGCGTGCTCGCGGCCTGTCTGCGCCGACAGCGCCGCCCACGCCTTGAGCGCGACCTCGCCGTTTGTCTCGGGCGCCAGCATCAGGATGGTCTCGCAGGCGTCGATGTCGGTGTCGATGCGCGGACGACCGGTCGCCGGGTCGCGGCCGTTCAGGCTGCCGAGCAACTGCACTTCGTGCTCGGCGTTCCAGGTGATCCCCTTGCCGCCATTGCCGAGCTTTTCCAGCGCCGGGCCAAGCGAGGTGAAGCGGTTGAACACCTCCGGGTAGTTGCGCTCGACGAGCGCCACGTTCGGCATTGTCTTGCCGGGGATCGGCTCGCATTCGCCGCGCCCCCAGTCCAATGGCTCGTAAGCCTGCGCGAGCTCGCCCGGCGTGTCGTGCATGATCGGCGAGAGCACGAGGTCGTGCTCGACGCCCAGCACCTCGGGCGCGACTTGCGAGAACTTCTCCGCGATGCCGCGGAAGATGTTCCAGTCGGATCGCGCCTCCCAGGCCGGGTCCACCGCCGCCGTCAGCGGGTGGATGAAGGGATGCATGTCCGAGGTGTTGAGGTCGTGCTTCTCGTACCAGGTCGCGGTCGGCAGCACGACGTCGCTGTAGATGCTGGTCGTCGACATGCGGAAGTCGATGTTGACCATCAGGTCGAGCTTGCCGATCGGCGCCTCGTCGCGCCAGACGACCTCGGTCGGGCGCTGGATGCCGGCGCGCTCGTCCGTGCCGACGACGCCGTGCAGCGAGCCGACGAAGTGCTTCAGGAAGTACTCGTGCCCCTTGCCGCTGGCGCCGAGCACGTTCGAGCGCCAGAAGAACATGTTTCGCGGCCAGTTCAAGGGGTTGTCCGGGTCATGGCTGGCCAGCTTCAGTTCGCCCGACTTCAGCCGGCCGGCGATCGTCTCGGCCGGGTTCGCGCCGCTCTCCGCCAGCTCGCGGCCGAGCGCGAGCGGGTTCGCCTCCAGCTGGGGGGCGGAGGGCAGCCAGCCCATGCGCTCGGCGCGGACGTTGTAGTCGATCATCGCACCAGACCAATCGCCGGCGGGGGCGAGCGGCGAAAGGAGCTCCGCGACGCTCAGCGTCTCGTAGCGCCACTGGTCCGTGTGCGCGTAGAAGAAGCTCGTGCCGTTCATCTGGCGCGGGGGGCGGCACCAGTCCGTCGCGAACGCCAGCGGCAGCCAGCCGGTCTGGGGCCGCAGTTTCTCCTGGCCGACATAATGCGCCCAGCCACCGCCCGACTGGCCGATGCAGCCGCACATGACGAGCAGCGCGATGATGCCGCGATAGCTCATGTCCATATGGTACCAATGGTTAAGACCGGCCCCGAGGATCACCATCGACCGGCCGCGCGTGGTCTCGGCGGTCTGGGCGAACTCGCGGGCGATCTGGACGATGGCCTGGCGCGGCACGCCGGTCACCTTCTCGGCCCAGGCCGGCGTGAAGGGTACGTCGTCGTCATAGCTGGCAGCGACATTGCCGCCGCCGAAGCCGCGGTCGAGACCGTAGTTCGCACAGAACAGGTCGAAGACGGTGGCGACCCGCGCCCGGCCGCCATCGGCAAGCGCGATCTCCTTCACAGGCACGTTCCGCTCGAGGATGCGGTCGTGCGCGGTCGTGGCCCAATCGCGTGGGGCGACTCCGCCGAAATAGGGGAAGGCGACGGGCGCGATCGCGTCCTCGGCGCCGGCGAGCGTCCGGCGCAGGCGGGTGTCGCGGCCGTTGCCGTCGCGCTCCTCGAGGTTCCACTTGCCGTGCTCGCCCCAGCGGAAGCCGGCCGAGCCGAGCGGCGCGACCAATTCGCCCGTCGCCTCGTCGATGCCGACCATCTTCCAATCGGGGTTGTTCGCCTCACCGAGGCCGTCGGGCAGGTCGGCCGCGCGCAGCAGCCGGTCGGGCACCAGCCGCCCGTCGCGCTCGACCAGCTTCACGAGCAGCGGGAAGTCCGAATAGCTCCGGGTGTAGTCGGCGAAGTACTCGGATTGACGGTCGAGGTGGAACTCACGCAGCACGACATGCCCGAAGGCCAGCGCCAGCGCCGCATCCGTGCCCTGCTTGGGGTGCAGCCAGATGTCCGAGAATTTGGCCGCCTCGTTGTAGTCGGGCGCGATGACGGCGCTCTTGGCACCGCGATAGCGCACCTCGGAATAGAAGTGCGCGTCCGGCGCCCGCGTCATCGGCACGTTCGAGCCCCAGACGAGCAGGAACCCGGCATTGTACCAGTCGGCGCTCTCCGGCACGTCCGTCTGTTCGCCCCAGGTCTGCGGGCTGGACGGCGGCAGGTCGCAGTACCAGTCGTAGAAGCTGAGCAAGACGCCACCGAGCAGCGACAGGTAGCGCGAGCCGGCAGCGTAGGAGATCATCGACATCGCCGGGATCGGCGAGAAGCCGACAATGCGGTCCGGACCGTGCTCGCGGATGGTGTAGGCGTTCGCTGCCGCGATCAGCTCGTTGATCTCGTCCCAGCCGACGCGGACAAAGCCGCCGCGGCCGCGCTTGGCGACCCAGTCGCGCCGCTTCGCCTGGTCCTGGACGATCGAGGCCCAGGCGGCGACGGGCGTCTTCGTCGCCCGCGCCTCGCGCCAATGGCGGATCAGTCGGGCGCGCACCAGCGGGTATTTGATGCGCGTGCCTGAGTACAAGTACCAGCTGTAGCTCGCCCCGCGCGGGCAGCCACGCGGCTCGTGGTTCGGCAGGTCGGGGCGCGTCCGGGGATAGTCGGTCTGCTGCGTCTCCCAGGTGACGATCCCGCCCTTGACGTAGATCTTCCACGAGCACGAGCCCGTGCAGTTCACGCCGTGCGTCGAGCGCACGATCTTATCCGCCGCCCAGCGTTTGCGGTAGGCGTCCTCCCAGGCCCGGCTCTCGTCGGTTGTGACGCCGTGGCCGCCCGCGAACCTCTCCTGCTGCCGCCGGAAATAGGTCAGTCGGTCGAGGAAGTGGCTCATCGGATTCTCCGTTCAGGCGATCACGGGCTGGCGGGTGCTGCCGCGCTCTACATCGCGAAGGATTCCCCGCGGGCCCGAGTAAACCCACCAGGTCAGCGCGGCGCAAGTCACGTAGAACCCCAGGAAGCACCAGAGCGCGGCATTCGCGGCACCGGTCAGGTCGATCGACGTGCCATAGGCCTTGGGAATGTAGAAGGCGCCATAGGCGGCGATCGCCGAGGTGAAGCCGATGATCGCGGCCGACTCGCGCTCGGCCTGTCGCCGGCGCTGCTCTGAAGGCAGCTCGGGCGCCGTGCGCGCCATCTCGTGGCGCATGATGGCCGGCACCATCTGGAAGGTGGAGGCATTGCCGATGCCGCTGACGAAGAACAGCAGCAGCACCATCGCGAAGAAGCCGGGGAAGCTGTGCGCGTCGAGGAACCAGATCATGCCGCCGATCGAAACGATCTGGAAAACGAACACCCAGAACGTCACCCGGGCGCCGCCCAGCCGGTCGGCGATCCAACCCGTCCCGGCTCGCGAAAGCGCGCCGACCAGCGGGCCGAGGAAGGCCGGCTTCAGCGCGTTCACCTCCGGCGAGATCAGCTTGGAGAGCAGCGGAAACCCGGCCGACATGCCGATGAAGGTGCCGAACGTGCCGGTGTAGAGCCAGCACATGATCCAAGTGTGCGCCCGCCGGAAGATGGGCGCCTGGTCGGCGAAGGATGCCTTGGCGCTGAGGATGTCATTCATGCCGAACCAGGCGCCGAACGTGCCGATGATCACGAGCGGCACCCAGATGAAGCCTGCGTTCTGCATCCATGTCAGCTCGCTATCGCCTACCGCCTGCGGCTCGCCGCCCAAGGCCGCGAACAGCCCGATGCTGATGACCCAGGGCACCAGGAACTGCATGACGCTGACGCCCAGATTCCCCAGCCCCGCATTGATCGCGAGCGCGTTGCCCTTCTCGGCCTTCGGGAAGAAGAAGCTGATGTTCGGCATCGAGCGAAATTCCGCTCGCGCCGCTGATCATGCCGACAAGGCCGCCGACGGCGCCAACATGATTCGGATAATACCGCGGCACGTGCTTGTAGACGGCCGCGTTGCCCAGGCTCATGAAGAAGCCGAGCACGAAGATCGCCACGGCAAACGGCACCAGCCCCATTCAGGTGGAGAAGGTGATCGGCCCCTGTGTCCCGGCGATGGTGTAGGTCGTCGGCGGACAGTTCAGCATGAAAATGCAGAGCGCCGCGATGCCCAAGGTCCAGTACATGACCGCGCGCGCCATAGCGGTCCGAGAGCCGCCCGCCATAGATGCGGAAGAGGCTGGCCGGCACCGAATAGAACGCCGCCAGCATGCCAGCCGACTCCACGTCGAGACCGTAGACACCGTTCATGTAGCGAGGCAGCCAGAGCGCCAGCGCGACGAAGCCACCGAAGACGAAGAAGTAGTAGAGCGAGAAGCGCCAGACCTGCAGGTTGCGCAGCACCGCGATCTGCGAGGCGGTCGACGCGGCTCTGCGCGCCTCGCGCCGACGGCTCAGTTGCTCGGGGTCCTCCTTGGTGACGAGCAGGAACAGGATGGCGAGCACGACCAGAGCCACCGCCCAGATCTGCGCGACCGCCTCCCAGCCGAAGGCGACCATGACGAACGGCGCGACGAACTTGGTGACCGCTGCGCCGACGTTTCCGGCGCCGAAAATGCCCAGCACCGTGCCCTGCCGGCCCTGCGGATAGAATCTCGATACATATGCAACGCCGACCGAGAACGAGCCGCCGGCCAGCCCGACGCCCAGTGCAGCCGCCAAGAGCGTGGACCTGTGGGCGTAAGAGGTCAGGAAGGTGGCCGCCGCCGCCAGCACCATCACGGCCGCAGAAAATGCGCCGTCCGCCGAATTGGTCGGACCAGTCGGACCAGACGCCGAGGAAAATTCGGCTGAGCGAGCCGGTCAGGATCGGCGTGCCAATGAGGAGGCCGAACTCGGTCTCGGTCAGCCCGAGCTCGTCCTTGATGGATAGCCCGATGATCGAGAAGATGGTCCAGACGGCAAAGCAGGCGGTGAACGCAACGGTGCTCGCCCACAGTGCAGCGTCTGCGCCCGTAGCGGGATCAGTGCGACCTTCTGTCGGTTTACCCGTAGCCACGAGTTCCCCTCCCGATCTCCCGACAGTGGCGCTTCGGGATCGTTCCCTCGAGCGCAGGTGATTTGTCTGCAACTGAGTTGATGGGCGGAAAGGCGACCCGATCTTCGCGCTCGCGCAAACTCAACGGGAAAAGCAAACTCCACCGCCCCTTGGTATCCCGGAGGCCGGCTTGTTTGAGCCAAAAGACCTAGTGGATAGAACCTGACAGAGGAGTCCCGAAGGGGGATTCCCGCGCCGGCAGCGGCATGCGAGTCTGCGGCATGCGCACTGGTATCACCATCGAGGTTTCGCCCGAGGATCGCCGCCGTCTGGAGGCGGTCGTCGGGGATCGCAACAGCCCGCAGAAGCATGTCTGGCGGGCGCGGATCGTCCTTCTGACGGCGGACGGCATCGGCACCAACGGCATCATGCGGGCGACGGCCAAGTCGAAGACCTGCGTCTGGCGCTGGCAGGAACGCTTCGCCGAGGACGGCGTGGACGGGCTGCTGCGCGACAAGACGCGGCCGGCCCGAATCCCGTCGCTCGACCGGGCGCTGGTCGACCGGGTGGTGGCGCTGACGCTGAACGAACCGCCGCCGCGCGAAGCGACGCACTGGACGGGCGCCATGATGGCCGAGGCCGCCGGCATCAGCGTCAGCTCGGTGCAGCGCATCTGGCGGGCGCACGGGCTGGCGCCGCACCGCATGCGCCGGTTCAAGCTCTCCAACGACCCACAGTTCGTCGACCGGCTGCGCGACGTGGTCGGGCTCTACGTCGATCCGCCGGCGCACGCGGTCGTGCTGTCCGTCGACGAAAAGAGCCAGATCCAGGCGCTCGACCGCACCCAGCCCGGCCTGCCGCTCAAGAAAGGCCGCGCCGGCACCATGACGCACGACTACAGGCGCAACGGCACCACCACGCTGTTCGCCGCGCTGAACGTCCTCGATGGCAGCGTGATCGGGCGCAACATGGGCCGGCACCGCCATCAGGAGTTCATCCGCTTCCTCAACGCCGTCGAGGCCGAGGTGCCGGCCGGCAAGGTCGTCCACGTCATCCTCGACAACTACGCCGCCCACAAGCATCCGAAGGTCTGGCGCTGGCTCGACCGCCACCCGCGCTTCACCTTCCATTTCGTGCCAACCTCGTGCTCGTGGCTCAACGCCGTCGAGGGCTTCTTCGCCCGGCTCACCAGACGCCGGCTCAAGCGCGGCGTCTTCCGCTCCGTCGTCGACCTGCAGGCCGCCATCAACCGCTTCATCGCCGAACACAACACCGACCCGAAGCCATTCGTCTGGACCGCCGATCCGGACCGCATCATCGCCGCCGTCAGGCGCGGGCACCAAGTGTTGGACTCTATCCACTAGGGAGGTCTCTCGAAGATTGGGCATAGAAGCGGGCTCCCGCTTCGGCCTACGGAGTGTTCCCGATGTGCTCGAGCGGTCGATGGTTGCTGAACCGATCGATTCTTGCGATCGAGACCAGGTCCATTGTCGAGCTGGAGGTGAGCGTTCCTGTGGGCGCTGGCAGCTCACGTCCGGTGGCGCTGCTCTCCGGCTGGAGTCATAGCTTCCCGTCGCGTGATGCCCGCCAGCGGTGGGGATGCCCGGCCGAAGTGGAAAGGCAGCCTGCGCGACCTGTCAGCAGGTCCCTCGCGCGAGCCGGGCCAGACACTCCCTGATCTCGTCCAGCGCCGCTCGATCGATACCGCCGCAGCAGCCGCAACCCCCATTTCCGCAGCCTCCGCCCGCGTGTCCCCCACCGCCCGGCCGGCCCACGCACTGGCGGGAAAGGCAGTCGCGCAGCCGAGTGAGGTCGAGGCCGCTGGCCGCCAGGCGCCGGGCGAGTGCTGGATCGATCACGCCATCTGCAAAGAAACAGGCGACGAGGCTGCACCAGTCCGGGACGCCGGAGCCGCCCGGCTGGCCAGAGCCGCCTGGTCCCGCACCGCCGGGGCCCGATCCGCCCGGACCCGAGCCGCCCGGACCCGATCCGCCGGCGACGCCCGGACCCGATCCGCCGGCCGACCGCCGGGTCCAGAGCCGCCCGGCCCGGAACTGCCCGGAAAGGTTCCCGTACCGGGATTGTCGCCGCCGTGCCAAACGGCGGCGGTGCGGATCGCCTCCCGCGTGAAAGGCTGTTCGCGGCTGGTGCGCCCCTTCGCGAGGAAGCGGCAGCCGTAGATGCCGCTCTGGTTGGCGTTGCGGTGTGCCTCGAACCGGCCCGTTTCGCCGGCGACCTGGTGCAGGGCGAAGATCGTCAGGCTGCCGTCGGGCCGCCTCATTTCGACCTGGACGGCGCCGTGCCCGAGGAACGGCGCGCCGTATTCCGACAAGGTTGCGCTGAGCGTCAGGGTCGCGCCCGGCTCGTAGCTGCTCTGGTGGATCGCCGCAGCCATCCTCAGGTTCGACCACGCCGCCACGCTGGCCGAGTAGTGGACGCTGACGTCGCCCGGCGTGCCGGGCCAATTGCTCGACGGAACGGTGCTCGAAGGAACGTCGGCCCTGCCGAAATACCTGCGGTGTAGCGTCAGGAGCAGGTGCCAGCGACCGGCATGCATCGGAGCGCCGCCCGCGAGCAGCGGAAGTCCGGCCCGCATGAACAGCGTGCGGGGAGAGGACCGCCCGATCAGCGACGCGTTTCCCATATCGACGAGCTGGCCGTCCGGCCCCTCGAGCGCCATGGCGAGGACATTCGCCGGCCGTCCCAGGATTATGGCCGTGATCTCGACGTCGGACTCGGTGACGTCGAATGGGATGCGATCGATCACGCCGGGCCGCGCCCGGCCCTCCGGGTCGACAACGATCTCGTTGTTGTTCACACCAGCGAGGATCTGGACGTAGTACTTCTCGAGGAGGAACGTCTCGTCGGGGCCGATATTGCCGGTCATCAGCAGATAACCGCCGGTGCCGCTGGTCAGCAAGTCGAGTGCGGCGGGCTGGATCTGCTCCGCGGTGCCCATGCCGATCGCAAAGACGCGGTTGTCGATCACGCTGTCGGCGACCTCCGCGATGTACTTCGGCGCGGTCTCGATGCCGTCGGTGAGAACGATCATCGCCTTGTTGTCCCAGGTGCCCGCCGCGGTGTCGAGCTTGCTGCGGGCGAGTTCGATCCCGTCGCCGATGGCGGTCATGCCGGACGGGTTCGAGGCGTGCGCGGCGATGGCGTCGATCGCGTCGTCGCGGCCGCCGCCGGCGCCCGGAGCCCCGGCGATGGCGACGTCCATGATCGGATGCGGGTCCTGGTCGTAGGCGTTGATCCCGATGCCGTTGTCGTCCCACATCAGATCGACGAAGGACGTCGCGGAATCCTTGAGCACCTGCTCCTTGGTCCGCCCCTCGTCGGTGGTGCCGAGCATCGAGGAGGAACGGTCGAAGACGAGCTGGGTGGCGACGCTCGGACGCTCGATGACATTGCCCGTGAGCGTCGCCTGGAAGTTCTCTCCCGTCGTCAGGCAACGGATCGTCACCTGCTGCGACGCGACCGGTCCAACGGCTCCGGCGTTGAGGCGGAACCAAAAGTATGCCGGCCAAGGCGCAGGCCCGGCGGGCGAGGCGGGCAGGACCGAGGGGCTCTCGAGCGCGAACGGCGACGACGGCGTGGTGATGGCCTGGAAGGTGACGGGAACGCAGCTATCGACGTTGAAGCGCGCGGCCCGGACCACGCTGAGACCGGTCGGCACATCGTTGAAATCGACCGTCGAGGTCGCGAGCGAGACGTCGCCGCTCGGCGCCGGTTGGTTGTACTCGGACATGAAGTCCACGATGACCGCCGTGCAGACCGGACAGAACTGCGCGGCGGTGTCGCGCATCATGCAGTTCCAGACCGGACGGTAGCAGCCGCAATGACTGTACTTCGCGCCCTCGAAGGTGCCGACGGTCCCGGCGGCGACCGGGCTCGGGCCGGGATCGGTGCTGGTGCAGTCGGGGTTGGCCCGGGTCGGGCCGCCAGAGCCCGCGCGTCACGAGCGAAGACCACTTGCAGGTCGCGGGGTTGCTGTCCGTCGTGACGTTCGGCTCGTCGGGCTCGTCGTCGTCAAAGGTGTCGGGTCCGCCGTAGTCGTATTCGTCGGCCAGGCCGAATACCGAATGGCCGAGCTCGTGGATCGCGACTTCTCGCCAGTCCGAACCGCTGTTGCTGGTCCAGGCAACCTGGCCACCGGCGCCGCCGCGCTCGGGGTCGTTGCAGATGACGATGATCTGGTCCCACTCGGCGAACGCCGCTTCGACCGTATCGCGCGCAAGGGTGACATCGCCGGACAGCAGGCGCTGCGTCTTGCCGTCGGAGCAGAAGGTCGAAGTCGAAGTAGGTGGCGCGCGCCTGTGGCGTCGCGGGCCCGTCGTTCTCGCATTCCGGCTTGTCGGCGCCCGAACTCCGTCGACGAGACGTCAAGGCGGTAGACATTGATCCCGCACTGGATCTCGGGGCGGTCGAAAGGCGGTGTGGCCAGCAGCGCGTCGACGACGTCCTGCGCGTCCGTGGCAAATTGGCCGAGCTCCGTCGCCTGGTAGCCATCCGAGACGAAGACGAGGTTCCACCTCGTGCCGGGAGTGCCGGAGTCGAAGATCTTGTTGAGACCGACGACCGTGCCGTCCGCGGCGCTCATTTCTCGTCCGCCTCGTGCGGGAGGTCCACTACGATCAGGTCGCGCGCCGCTTCAGCCGCGGCGGCTGACTGCGCCTTGCGCCTGCCCTTCTGAGGCTGAGGCGCACCGGCTTCGACGATGGAGACGACTAGCCCCTCGGGCCGGGCGGGAACGAGGATCGAGACCTCTCCACTTTTCGGGGCGGGGACCCGGCCGAACGGCTGCGCCGGGTCCCCGGTCGGATATTCCAGCGTCTCGGGGATCAGGTTCGTGATGGAGCGGCGATAGAGGACTTCTTTACCCTTGCCCCGCAACTCGACGAACCGCCCCTTCACGCCCCTATCCGAGGACCGCGCGGGCGGCACCCGTTTGGTAAGCCTCCGGATTGACTTGAGAGAGAAGCGGTTGCCTTCGTACGAAAAGGTCAGGCGCCAAGCATCGGTCATAGTAATCTCCTGACCGCGTCGAGACCATCCGTTGCAGGATACCACCCAGTCCGACCTCTGTCATCGCTCCTAAGGGGCCGATGACGACGGCGTCTGCTGTCGGCAGCGGGCTGGGGGGGGGGAGCAGTCCACGGCCGAGCGGCGCTCCGAACTGCGACCGAGCCCGGGGGGCGCAAAGCGCACCGCGTCATGGGCCGGCCTCGAAATCGGCGACGGCGGTCTCGGCGACCCGCCCAGCCTTCATCCGCTCGGCCAATGCCGCGCAGGCGCCCGCC
Organism: uncultured Bacillaceae bacterium; assembly: GCA_963763245.1. Taxonomy (GTDB): domain Bacteria; phylum Pseudomonadota; class Alphaproteobacteria; order Rhodobacterales; family Rhodobacteraceae; genus Thermohalobaculum. The sequence continues at coordinate 4,118 of CAVXNU010000009.1, read as the reverse complement.
CCGAACGAGCTGCCCCCAGTACAGCCAGATCGTCTTGGCGTCCGGAACTGGATCGCGAGCGACTGGGCGACGCGATGTCAGCTCGGGAGCAATGCTTGACCCTGCTTCACTCCGTCGCCCCCAAGCTCCCGTGAAAGTTTTCAGATGCGTTGACAAGGCGACGCGCGATCTGTCTCGTGCCCCCTCGATCATCCAGGGCGCTCGCTGGCGATCCACCGCTGGCCGCCCTCATCAAAAAAATCGGAAGGGAGGAACGCATGAATTGTCGCACGCTTTTTGCCGCCATTGCCCTGGTTGGCACCGCAACCGGCGCTTCCGCGCAAACGACGATCGAGGTCGGCTACGCCACCACCCCCGATTCGCATTACGGCATGGGCATGACGCGGTTCGGCGAGGTGCTGGAAGAGCTGTCGGGCGGCGAGATGACGCTGGTCCAGCACCCGGCGGCGGCGCTCGGCGGCGAGCGCGAGATGATCGAGGCGGTGCAGATCGGCGCGCTCGACATGGTTATCACCTCGACCGGCCCGCTGCCGAACTTCGTGCCCGAGACGCAGGTGCTCGACCTGCCCTTCCTGTTCCGCGACTACGACCATGCCCGCGGCGTGCTCGACGGCGAGCTCGGGCAGGAGCTGCTGGAGAAGTCGACGAGGCTGGCTTCAAGGCGCTGGCCTGGACCGAGAACGGCTTCCGGCACATCACAAACTCGCAGCGGCCGATCAAGACGCCGGCCGACCTCGCCGGATTGAAGATACGCACCATGGAGAACCCGATTCACCTCAAGGCCTTCGAGGCGCTCGGCGCGGCGCCGACGCCGATGTCCTTCGCCGAGCTCTTCACCGCGCTGCAGCAGGGCGTCGTCGACGCGCAGGAGAACCCGATCGTGGTGATCACGGTCTCGAACTTCTCCGAGGTGCAGAAGTACCTGACGCTGTCCGGGCACCTCTACTCGCCCGCCATCATCCTGATGTCGCAGAGCAAGTGGGACAGCCTGACCGAGGAGCAGCAGGGCTGGGTGATGGAGGCCGCCAAGGCCTCGGTCGAGGTCACGCGCAACCGCGTCACCGAGCTCGAGGAGACCGGCGTCGACAAGCTCCGCGAGGAGGGCATGGAGGTGGTCACCGAGATCGACCGCACCGCCTTCGAGGCGGCCGTCCAGCCCGCCTACGAGCAGTACACCGCGCAGTTCGGCGACGAACTGATCGAGCGAATCCGCGCCCAGTAAGGCCGCCGATGCCCGCCGAGACCGCACCCGGGACGCCGCCCGCCTGGCGGCGTCCGCCTTGGCTCCGTGCCCTGCGCGGCGTCGAGCAGGCGCTGACCGCCGCCGCCCTCGCGGTGGCGATGGTCGGGCTGGCGCTCATGGCGTTCTTCACCTGCTACCAGGTCGTCATGCGCTTCATCTTCGACCAGCCCTCCACCTGGTCGGAGGTGCTCGTCCGGTCGATCATGATCTGGACGGTCTATCTCGCCGCCGCCGCCGCCTTCCGCGAGGGCGCGGTGATCGCCGCCGAGATCCTGGTGCGTTCGGTGCCGCGCCCGCTCGGCAAGGCGCTGCAGATCGTCGCCGGCCTCGCATCTCTCGCCTTCCTGATCGTCGTCGTCTGGACCGGCATCGAGATGGTCGAGCGGACCAGTTCGCAACGGCTCGCCGGTCTCGGCATATCGATCTCCTGGGTCTACCTGGCGCTGCCCATCGGCGGCGCGCTGTCGGCGCTGGCCGTGCTGGTGCGGACGAGCGAGCTTCTCGAGCCCGGCGCCGACATCCACGACAGCCACAAGGAGCCGGCGCTTTGAACGTCACGATCGTCGGCGCGCTGATCCTGCTGATCGCGCTCGGCGTGCCCGTGGCGGTCAGCCTCGGGCTCGCCTCGATCTTCGGCATCAAGGTCTTCGCCGGCCTGCCGCTGATCCTCGTCGGTCAGCGGATGTTCACCGGCATCGACAGCTTCCCGCTGATGGCGATCCCGCTCTTCATCCTGTCCGGCAATCTGATGTCGGCGGGCGGCATCTCGACCCGGCTCGTCGACTTCGCCCGCGCGCTGGTCGGCGGCATGCGCGGCGGGCTGGCGGCGTCCTGCGTCATCACCTGCATGATCTTCGCCGCGGTCTCCGGCTCGTCGGTGGCGACGACCTTCGCGATCGGCGCGATCCTGATCCCGGCGATGGTGGCGAACGGCTATCCGCGCCCGAGGCGGCGGCGGTGCAGGCGACTTCGGCCGAGCTCGGCGTGCTCATCCCGCCCTCGATCCCGCTGATCCTCTACGGCGTCGCCACCGACACCTCGGTCGGCCAGCTTTTCATCGCCGGCTTCGGGCCGGGGCTGCTGGTCGCCGGCGCGCTGATCCTGTTCCTCCTCGTCTATTGCCGGATCAAGGGCTATGGCAACGAGGACGGCGCCGAGCGCATCCCCCTCGGCCCGGCCACGGCCGACGCGATCATCGCGCTGATCATGCCGATCATCGTCATCGGCGGCATCTATGGCGGCATCTTCACGCCGACCGAGGCGTCGGGCGTCGCCGTGGCCTATGCGCTCCTCGTCGGCGCGCTGATCTACCGCGAGCTGAGCTGGCGCGCCTTCGCCAAGGTCATGCGCGACACGGTGATCGCGACCTCGGTCGTCATGCTGATCATCGCGGCGGCGGCGCTCTTCTCCTTCCTGCTCAGCCGCACGGGGCTGCCGGCGCTGGCGACGGCTGGGTGCAGGCGACGTTCACCGACAAGGTCACCTTCCTGCTCGCCGTCAACCTCTTCCTCTTCGTGGTCGGCATGTTCATCGAGACGGCGGCGGCGATCCTGGTCCTCGCGCCGATCCTCGTCCCGATCGCGGTCGGCTTCGGGGTCGATCCGGTGCATTTCGGGATGATCATGGTCGTCAACCTCGCGATGGGCATGATCACGCCGCCTGTCGGCGTGAACCTCTTCGCCGCCTGCCAGGTCGCCCGCCTGCCGATCGAGCGGATCGTGCCCTCGCTCCTGCCGTTCTTCGCGGTGATCGTCGTCTGCGTCCTGCTGGTTACCTATGTGCCCTGGATCTCGCTGGGCCTGCGCGACCTGCTGTACTGAGGCTGCGCCCGAGTAGACGCCTCGCCGGATGAACGACGCGCTGATCGATCAGGAGCACGTCGCCGAAGCGGACCGACAGCATGATCGCTGTCGGCCCGTCGATCGGGCCGGACATCTCCTCCAGCGTCTCGGCCCGCGCGATGTCGATCCCCTGAGCCCGGCGCGCGGCTCCGACGCGATCACTTCCGTGATGCCGCTGTGCAACTCTTCCACCGCTGCCCCGGCCGCCGCCATCGCTTCGGCCTGCCGCAGCGCTTTGCTCAGATGACGGCGGCGCGCCGATCCTCGGGCGTCAGCCGGACATTGCGCGACGACATCGCCAGCCCGTCGGCCTCGCGAACTGTCGGCACCCCGACGATCTCGATCGGCATGTGCAGGTCGCGGACCATGCGGCGGACCACCTGGAGCTGCTGGTAGTCCTTTTCGCCGAACAGCGCGATGTCGGGCCGTACGATGTTGAAGAACTTGCTGACGACCGTCGCGACACCCCTGAAGTGCCCGGGCGCACCTTTCCATCAGGACCCCGGCCAGCCGCGTCGTTTCGACGATCGTCTCGGCGCCTTCGGGGTAGATTTCGGAGACCCCCGGCATGAACGGCCGCTTGACCGCCTCGCATCGCAGCATCGCCAGTCGCGCTCTATCGCGCGGATATGCGTCGAGATCCTGGCCGCTCGAACTGCGTCGGGTTACGAAGATCCAGCGACGACCCGGTCGGACAGCTCTTGGCCGCGGCGCACCAGGGCCATGTGGCCGTCGTGCAGGAAACCCATGGTCGGCACCAGGGCCACCGTCTGCCCCGCCGCCCGCCAAAGTGCGACCTCGGCTCGCATCTCCGCGATCGTGTGGCAGACTTCCATAGCCTGCCTGGCTCCTCTCTGTTTGCGGCTGCGTTTCTCGCTAGAGAGTTGCGAATTCTGGCGCCAACGACCGCAAGCGGTCGTCGATGTCTGAACTCCGCAAGCAGTTCGAGGAAGCAGAATTTTCGTTCGCTCGGCTCATTCCCTGCCGATACTCTAGGCTGCTGCTGTCGCAGCCTGTCCGGGAACTCCGAGACG
>CAVXNU010000008.1:0-149337 GCA_963763245.1 uncultured Bacillaceae bacterium | reverse complement strand
ATGCCGGCCGCGGCCCGCGCCGAGCGGCAGGCGGCGTGCAGCACGGTCGCCTCGATCGGCCGGCTCGCGTCGCGACCCGGAAACAGCCAGTGTGCCGGGCGGGCGAGGCGCCAGTAGGTCCGAGAGGCATGCCGAGCAGCGGCTCAGGAGAGCATCACATAGCGCTCCTTGCCGCCCTTGCCGCGCTCGACCCGGATCAGCATCCGGCCACTGTCGATGTCGCCGACGCGCAGCCCGATGACCTCCGAGACGCGCAATCCGGCCGCATAGGCTGTGGTCAGCGCCGCGCGCGCCTTCAGGCTCGGCACGGCCTCGAGAAAGCGCACCACCTCGTCAGCGCCCCGCACCACGGGAAGGCGGCGCGGCTCGCGGGCGTAGGCAATCCGTTCGGGAACCTCCGCCAATCCGAGCGTCACGCCGTAGAAGAACCGAAGCGCCGCGACAACCCAGAGCTTCCAATCAGGAGCGCCGACCGCGAAGGGCCCCTACCGCGCAGCGGTTTCGTTCAATCCCCCTTTTCAACGCTCTTACAGAACCGTCGAGCGGGAATATTCTTATCAAACACGTGCAGCGTGACCCGTCGTTTATCGCAACTCAGTCAATATGAGCAGGGAAGAACCCACTCCTTGTTGCTGCGCATCAGGATGGACGAAGATTTTGTCAATAAGTCCGCGCGTTACAATAAATCCGACGGATATTCTGCCCCTCACTCCACGCGCCCCGGTCCCATTCGGAGACTTGGAGGCACACCAACCTGCACATCGTCAAGCCCGTAGGTTTCGACCCCATGAAGCGGTGCGCGATCTGGAAATTGTTCGCATGGATGCAACTGATAGCGACGCTTGTCGAGCCTGGAGAGGGAGCGGATCCTGAGTTCGCTTTTGCCCATGTGTTCTCTTGGACACGCGTGCTCGTGATCATGGACTGGGTAGTCGCAGGTCCCGGACTGTGCAATCCGATCGGGCCAGATCGGAGATGGGGTGGATGCCGCTCTCCCCTGACGGCATCGCGATGTGCCAAACTCGTGGTGTCGAAACACAAGCTGAAGGAGAGGGCATCCATGGGAGGGATTAGCATCATCGGCGTCGATCTGGCAAAGAACGTGTTCCAGGTGCACGGCGCAGCGGCGGACGGGTCCGTCGTGTTCCGCAAGAAGCTGTCGCGGCCGCAGTTCGCCCGGTTCATGGCGCATCAGCCGCCGTGTCTCGTTGCGATGGAAGCCTGCGCCAGCGCCCATCACTGGGCGCGGGAAATGGCGCGGCACGGGCATGAGGTTCGGCTGATCGCGCCGCACTACGTCAAGCCGTTCATCAAGCGGCAGAAGAACGACGCGGCCGATGCCGAGGCGATCGTCGAGGCGGCGTTGCGGCCGACCATGCGGTTCGTGGACCGAAATCCGCCGACCAGCAGGCACGGGCCGTGGCGTTCCGGACGCGCGAGCAGCTTGTCAAGCAGCGCACCGAGGCCGTGAACGCGCTGCGGTCGCATCTCTACGAGTTCGGCCATGTCGCCCCCGAGGGCATCGGCTACTTGCCGCGCCTCGCGAAGGTCGTCGATGATCCCGACACCGACGTGCCGGAACTTGCCCGGGACATCTGCCGCATGCTCATCGAGCAGACCGCCCTCTGACCGACCGGATCAACGCCCTGAAAGCCCGGATTGCGGCCATGTCGAACGAAGCGGAGATGCCGCGCCAGTTGCAGACAATGCCGGGTGTCGGCCCGATCACCGCGCTCGCGGTCGAAACCTTCGCCCCGCCGATGGAGCAGTTCCGGCGCGGTCGCGACTTCGCCGCCTGGCTCGGCCTGGTGCCGCGACAGCATTCCACCGGTGGAAAACAGAAGCTGGGGAAGACCTCGAAAATGGGGCAACGGGATATCCGACGATTGCTTGTGATCGGTGCGACCGCCGTGATCCGCTGGGCCTCGCGCCGGGGGGCGCCGCAGGGGTCGTGGCTGGCCCGGATGCTGGAGCGCAAGCCGATCCCGGTCGTGGCCGTCGCGCTGGCAAATAAGATGGCGCGTGGCATCTGGGCGATGCTGTCGCGCGGCGAGGACTATCGTGGCCCGGTGCTGATCGGCGCCTGATCCGGCGCTGAATAGGGCAATCGGGCCTCCGAGTTGTGAGGAAGGCATGATCAGCATGGGCACATGATCGAAACGATCCGGGTCGGGCAAACCAGAAACCTTCTCCTTGGCAAGCCTTCTTTGCTTTGCCTCGAAGCCGGTGATCGCGGCGCCCCGATCGCGGAAGATGGTCCAAGTCACGTCGTCGAAGAGGTTCAGGAGGGATTTCATGGGCTCGGCACCTCGGTCTTTCCTTACCGGCCAGGAGACGGTTAGGCCTGGAGGCGCTGCGGGCTCATCTTCCCCCGTCTCGCGGAATGTGACAAATTCCGGCGGTCCGCCGGAGGTCCCATGCCCGCGCTTTGCCGCGATTGCCTCAGCTGGTACGACGCGCCGTCGGGCCTGCGCTGCCCGCGCTGCGCTGGCGCGCGGCTGCGGGCGCATCCCGAGCTGAACCGGCTCGCCATCGCGCATCTGGATGCCGACGCCTTCTACGCGGCCGTGGAAAAGCGCGACGACCCCTCGCTGCGCGACAAGCCGGTCATCGTCGGCGGCGGGCGGCGAGGCGTCGTCTCGACCTGCTGCTACATCGCGCGGGTGGCGGGCGTGCGCTCGGCCATGCCGATGTTCAAGGCGCTCGCGCTCTGCCCGGACGCCGTGGTCGTCAGGCCGCGCATGGAGCTCTACGAAGCCATCGGGCGGGACATCCGGGCGCGCATGCGGGCGTTGACGCCGCGCGTCGAGCCCCTGTCGCTCGATGAGGCCTTTCTCGACCTCGCCGGCACCGACCGGCTGCTCGGCGGGCCGCCCGCGCTGACGATGGCGCGGCTGGCGCTCGAGATCGAGCGCGAGGTGGGCGTCACCGTCTCGGTCGGCCTCAGCCACAACAAGTACCTGGCCAAGATCGCGTCCGATCTCGACAAGCCGCGCGGCTTCGCCGTCATCGGCCGCTCCGAGACCTTAGGCTTTCTCGAGCCTCGCCCGGTGCGCAGCATCTGGGGCGTCGGCCAGGCGCTCGCCGAGCGGCTGGAGGCGGACGGGCTGCGCACCAATGCCGACCTGCGCCGGGTCGACGCAGGCGAGCTGGTTGCGCGCTATGGTCGGATCGGGCGGCGGCTGCACGAGCTGGCGCTCGGAATCGACAACCGGCGCGTCAATCCGGACCAGCCGGTCAAGTCGATCTCGTCCGAGACCACCTTCGACGAGGACATCGGCGATGCCGACCGGCTGATCGGGCATCTCTGGCGGCTGGCGGTCGTGACCTCGGACCGGGCCAAGGCCAAGCGGATGGGCGGGCGGACCGTCGTGATGAAGCTCAAGACCACCCGCTTCCGCATTGTCACGCGGCAGGCGCGGCTGCTCGAGCCAACCAACCTGGCCGAGGCGATCTACCGCGTGGCCGAGCCGATGCTGGTGCGCGAGCTCGGCCAGGGTCCGTTCCGGCTGATCGGCGTGGGCTTGAGCGCGCTCGCCGATCTGGCCGCGGGCGCGGGGCCTGCGCAACTCTTCGCCGACCGCAGCGACGCCCAGGCCGGCGTCGAGGCCGCGACCGACCGGATCCGCGGCCGCTTCGGCAAGGACGCGATCATCCGCGGCCGGGCGCTGCGCTGAGCCGATGGAGCTGCCGCGGACGCCGTCGTTCCGGCTCGAAGGCAAGCGCGCGCTGGTGGCCGGCGCCTCCTCGGGCCTGGGTCTCGGCGCAGCGGCGGCGCTGGCCGGGGCGGGCGCCGAGCTGGTCATGGCCGCGCGACGGGCGCCCGAGCTGACCGCGGCGGTTGCCGCCGTGCGCGCCGGGGGCGGGCCGGGCCGAGGCGCTGGTGCTGGACGTCGCCGATGTCGCGGCGACGGAAGCGGCGGTCGCCGCGCGCGGGCCCTTCGACGTGCTGGTGAACTCGGCCGGCACGGCTCGGCACACGAGTTGCCTCGAGACGACGCCGCAGGACTATGACGCCGTCATGGCCGTCAACCTGCGCGGCGCGTATTTCCTGGCCCGGGCGGTCGCGCGCGGGCTGGTCGCGGCCGGGCGGCTGGGATCGATCATCACCCTGTCGTCGCAGATGGGCGTGGTCGGCGGACCCGAGCGCGCCGTCTACTGTGCCTCGAAGCACGGGGTCGAGGGCTTCACCAAGGCCATGGCGATCGAGCTCGGGCCGCACGGCATCCGGGTCAACACCATCTGCCCGACCTTCATCCGCACGCCGCTGGCCGAGCGGACGCTGGCCCGGCCCGAGATGGCCGCCTGGGTGCGCGGCAACATCCGGCTGCCGCGGCTGGGCGAGGTGCCGGACATCATGGGCGCCGTGCTCTATCTGGCCTCGGATGCCGGCGCGCTCGTCACCGGCACGGCCCTGATGGTCGACGGCGGCTGGACGGCCGCCTGACCGGCGCCGGCGCGGCGCCCTCTGCAAGCTTGGCAGGTCCCTCGTGCGGCTCTCCGGCATTGCGCGCTCGACGACAATCCGGCCGGCACGAAGGCGCTAAGCGACGATGGCACGATTCGAATGCAGCCCGATGGGACCATCCCTGCCCGCGACGGTATCGGCCCTTCTCTCTCACCTGTGCCGGGCGCGGCCCAGTCGCTTCAGGACGAGCTCTTCGGCAGGGTTCAACGGCAGGCGCAGGGGGCGCTCGCCGTCCTCGGGATCAGCGCGTTCTCCCCTCCATCACCACGACCCGGCTGGTCGCCGGCTACACTCATGCCGAGCACCTCACGGGCTTCTCCATAGGTCTCGCTGCCGGCATATGAGGCAAGCTAGGCCTGGCGGCGCCGCATGTACGGCAGGACGCACCTGGCTCTGCCGCGCGGGGGACATCAGGGTTTGCACGTAGATGCTGTGGCCCCAGCCAGCCCCGGCCGCTGCATCTGGTGCAAATGGGTCACAGGCGATGCATAGCGGCTTTGCGTGCTGCACTGCACCTTTGATTTTTTGCGGCGCACACCTAAACTCTGCGGCGGCGGTATTCGTATCGCTCGCCCATCCTGGGCGTTTCCTCCCTTGAACTCGGGCCGCGGCAACGCGGCCCTTTTTTTGCACAGGCGCGGACCAACTCGGCGGCCGGCGCGGGGGACCGGCGCCGGCCGCGAAGCCCGAACCGATCAACTCCGTTCAGCTTCGGCAAGTCGGCAAGATGCGGCAAACCGCAATGGACCGGCGCGCGCCGAGCTGTAGAGTGTGCTTGAACGCGGGGGAGGGCTCATGCGCAAGTCAAGCTATCTCGGGCCGGCGCTCGCCGTCGTCTGCCTGGCGGGTGCGGCGTCGGCCGAGGACGGGGCCGGCCTGGTCGCCGATCTCAAGGCGGTGGTCGGCGAGCACCATGCGCGGCCGGCACATGCCAAGGGCATCGTGGTCGAGGGCAGCTTCACACCCGCAGCAGAGGCTCGCGGCCTCAGCATCGCGGCCATCTTCGCCGCCGGGCCGGTACCCCTCATCGGCCGCTTCTCGAATTCGGGCGGCCTGCCGGATGGCGCCGACCCGGCGCCGGGGACGAGCCCGCGCGGCTTCGCCTTCCGGCTCGATGCCGACGGCGACGCGCCGATGGACGTAGTGATGCACAGCTTCAACGGGTTCCCGGTCGCAACCGCCGACGAGTTCGGCGCGCTCTTCCGCGCCATCGCCGCCAGCGGCCCCGACGCGGCAAAGCCGACCGAGCTCGAGCGCTTCCTCGCCGAGCACCCGAAGGCCGCGGCCTTTCTCGGCGAGCAGGCGGGGCCGCCGGAAAGCTTTGCGACGCTCGCGTATTTCGGGGTGAACGCCTTCGACTTCGCCAACGCGGCCGGCGACCGCACGACGGTCCGCTATCGCCTGGTGCCGAGGGCCGGCATCCGGCTGCTGGAGCCGGCGGCGGCGGCCACGGCCGGGCACGACTATCTCGGCGACGAGATCGCGGCGAGGCTCGCGGACGGTCCCGTCACCTTCGACTGGCTCGCGCAGATCGCGGCGCCGGGCGACCGCGCGGACGATCCCTCGACGCCGTGGCCCGAGGATCGGCAGCTCGTCCCGCTCGGCACGGTCGAGATCGTCGGGCTCTCGGGCGACCAGGCCGGGCAGGACGTCGCGCTGGCCTTCCTGCCGGGCATCACACCAGAGGGGATCGAGCCGGCCGACCCGATGCTGGGCTTGCGCGACGAGGCCTATGCAGTGTCTGCGGCCGCGCGGCAGTAAGGGGGGCCGAATCGCTACGGCTACTCCGCGGCCAGGGAGGAGAGGCCGGGCTCGATCGCGCAGAGCTGGGCGATGACGCGCTCCAGCCGCCGCGCAGTCTCGGCATAGCTGGCGTTCGGCTCGACGCGGCGCTGGTCGAGATAGAGGCCGCGGTCGATCTCGATCTGGACGGCGTTCAGCCCGCGCGCCGGCCGGCCATAGCGCTGCGTGATATAGCCGCCGGCGAAGGGGGCATTGCGGGCGACGACGAAGCCCGCCGCCTCGAAGGCGATCTGCGTCTCGGCGACGATGTCGCGGCTCGCGGCCGCGCCGAAGCGGTCGCCCAGCACGACTTCCGGGATCCGGCCGCGCACCCGCGGCGCCGCGCGCAATGCGTCCGAAGGCATCGAATGGCAATCGAAGAGGATGGCCGCGCCGAACTCGCTGCGGGCGCGCATCAGCAGCGATTCAAGTTTGGCGTGATAGGGCGCGTGCACGGCGCGGATGCGCTCGGTCGCCTCGGCAAGCGAGATCTTGCCGTCGTAGATCGTGGCGCCTTCCGAGACGATGCGCGGCACCACCCCCAGGCCCGCGGCGATCCGCTGGTTCAGCCCGCTGGCTCGGATGCCGTCGATCAGCGCCGGGTCGAGCTCGGAGGGCCCGCGGTTGAGGTCGACCCAGGCGCGCGGCGCGGTGGCAGCCAGAAGCGGCGCGCCCATCAGCGCCGCCGGCGCGAACAGCCGGTCGATCAGCGCATCCTCGGAGGCCCGCAGCTGCACGGCGTCGAGCCGGGTGCGCGCGATCAGCGCGGGCGGATAGTCATTGCCGCTGTGCGGCGAGTTGAACACGGCCCCTGTCGTCAGGCGCGGCGGTTCGAGCAAGCGGTAGGGCGGCGGCATCATGCGGCCAATCTAGGCGCAAGCGGCCGGCTTTGCACTCGTTTTGGGGCGATGCGACATTGCCGCCGGGAAAGGCATGGGCCAAGGTCCCGGCGACGGGCGGAAGGGACTTGCGCGGCCGAGGCGGCATGCCTATAGCCAGTGCACCCTCTGGGGGCGCGTAGCTCAGCGGGAGAGCACTACGTTGACATCGTAGGGGTCACAGGTTCAAATCCTGTCGCGCCCACCATACTTTTCAAGGGGTTGCCGGCACCATCGGTAAGGTTTTGTTCACCAGTCGCGTCGGACTGGTGACGTTTCTGGTGACGTGCCGCCCGGCGCGCCCTGATCTTGTCGGCGTCGCGCGCGGCCAGCTTGCGCAGCGCCGGCGCCTCGGCGGCGCCGATGCCTGCAAGGGCCTCGGCCAGCGTGCGGGCCGGCTTGTCCTGGTAGTCGGGATGATGGTGGGCGTAGGTCCGCTCCGCCATGCGCGTGTCGGCGTGACCGAGATAGCCCGCGATATCCCACATCGGCACGCCGGCCTGCGCCATCCAGGTCGCCGCCGTGTGACGCAGCGTGTAGGCGTCACGTCGCCCGGCGCGAAGCCGGCGCGCTCGGCCGCTTCCCGGAACGCCCGCTTGATCGAGACGAGCGGATGGCCGCCATACTCGATGACGTAGTCGCAGGTCCGATTGGCGTGAGCCGCGAGCAGGGCGTGCATCAGCTGCGGCGTGATCTTGACGACCGGCCGGCGCTTCGCTGTCTGCGTCCGCCCGCGCGGGTTAAGCCTGATCAGCCAGGCATCGAAGTCGACCTGGGACCAGCGCAGGTCGAAGACCGCCTCCGGCCGCGCCGCGGTCGCGAGCATGAGCAGGATGAAAAGCCCCACATGCGAGCTGATTGCGGCCGCCAGCAGTCGACCGGCCTCCGGCTGGCGCAGCCAGCGGGTGTCGAGATCGGGTAGATCCACGCTGTAGATCGACGGCGCCGGCGCACCCTGGTGCTTGCTCGCGAATAGCAGCACGGCCGCGCGCAGGACGGAGATCTCACGATCGATCGTGCGGTGGGCGATCGACCTCTTCTTCGCCGTCGGCGATGCTCCGGCGCCCCCGCTCGGCTCGTTGGGCCGCTGCTTGCGACGGGCTCGTCGCCTTCGAGGGCCGGCAATACAGCGTGCCCTTCGGCCTCATCGGCGAGACGGTCGAGGTCCGCGGCGTGGCCGGGGCGGTACAGGTCCTGAAGAACTGCGAGGTCGTCGCCAGCCATCCGCGCGGCACCGCGCGCCGGCTGCTCATCGACCAGCGCCACTATGACGGGCCGAGCACCGAGCGGGTGATCGCGCCGCCGCCGCTCGGCCGGATGGGCGCACGGCTCCAGGACCTCGCCGCTATGCCGGTGGCGCAGCGCTCGATCGATCTCTACGCCGCGCTGGCGGAGGTGGCACGATGACTGCGCCGAAGCCGCGGCTCGATGTCGACGCCACGCGCGAGCGGCTGCGCAGCCTCGGCTGCGGCTATGCCGCCGAGCGGCTCGGCGATCTTCTCGGCGAGGCGGTCCGCGCCGAGATCGCGCCGCACGCCTTTCTCGAGCAGCTGCTCGCCGCCGAGCTCTCCGGCCGCGAGGAGCGACGCGTCAAGACCTCGCCCAAGGTGTCGAACCTGCCGCTCGGCCAGACGCTGGAGAACTTCGACTTCGCCTTCCAGCCCGCGATCGAGCGCTCGCGCATCGACACGCTCGCCACCTGCGCCTGGGTGCGCGACGCCGAGACGGTCCTGCTGCAGGGCCCGCCTGATCGGGTCTCATGATGCACACCTGTCTACGTCATTGAAGATCCAGCACGTTTTGTGCGGGATCGGCTGTTCGCGGGGCGGCCGGACGGCAGCATGACCGGGTTGAGAGCCGCGATCTGCGCTTCGGGGATGGCCCAAGGGGCGCCCTTGCAGACCTGCTTGGCGGTGATCGCGCCATCGCCGATCAGGCGGAGCACGCTCATCTTGCTGACGCCGAGCCGTCGGGAAGCCTCCTCCAGCGACAGCTCGCCCCGATCAGCCATCTCTCCGGGCCGATATGCAGGCACACGATGGTGGCTCCGGAAGCTCCGGACCCGCGCCTCGGTCCATGGATTGCCGCGGCCGGTGCGCTTGCCGAGCCGGTTCAGCGTCGCCGCGATGGCCCCATCCTGCTGCTGGCGCGCCAGCGCGCGGATCAGATCCTGGACCTCGGCGTCGCTGCTGTAGCGGTGCTCGCCCGTGCGGTTGCGCGGCACGCTGAGCCGGGTGTGGTCTCCCCCGCGCCAGTGCAGCAGCAGCTCGATCCGTTCCTCCGCCAAGGTGACGACGATCTCCTCGAGAACGGAGCGCAGGATGCGCTTCCGGGTCTCGGCGCTCGCGCCGGGATGGTACCACGCCGCCTCGAGGTCCGCGCCGAGCGCCAGCAGCCGCTCCCGCTCCCCCGCGGAGAGGGACGGCAAGTCCGCGCCGATGGCGGCGAGCCGCTCCTCCTGGTCGCTGGACCTCTGCGAGCCGGTCGTTCCAGCGCCGCTCGAGTTCGCCGGCGACGAGACGGTTCGCCGGGTCCACTGCATCGTACTGCCGGCGCGCCAGGTCCGCCTCGTAGCGCGCCTGCTCCAGCGCGAGTTCCGCCTGCCGACGCGTGTCGGCGAACTCGGCGTCGCGCGTGGCGACCGCCACAAGAGCGGCCTCGACGCCGAGCGGATCGAGGAGCCGCAGAACCTCGGCCGAGACCGCCGCGTCCACGCGCATGCCGCCGAAGGCGATGCAGGTCTGCGTCCCGTGATTGATGTGCGCGCCGCGGCAGGAATAGCGCACGCAGAAGCCGTCGGTTCCGCTGTAGGAGACGTGCAGCCGGCGGCCGCAATGGCCGCAGCGCAGAAGTCCCGCGAGCAGCGCGTCGCCCCGGCGGACCGCGCCGCGCGCCATCAGGCCGCGGCAGTTTGCGTTGTCGGCGATCAGGCGCTGGTTCCTCTCGAATTCCGCCCAGGAAACGTATCCCTCGTGGTGATCGACGATCAACACGTCCCATTCCTCGCGCTCGCGGCGATGGCCGCGGCTGACGCGCTTGCGGCCGTTCTCGACGGTCACGCGGCTCGCGGTCCGGCCGAAGGCATAGGCCCCGCCATAGACCGGGTTGGTCAACAGCCCGCGCACGCTGTTGTAGACCGGCAGCTTCCAGACGACCCGCCGAAGCTCCCCCTCGGTCTCGACCGACGGCAGCAGCACCTCCTCCTGGCGCAGCCAGAGATGCACCTGCCGGATGCTCCCGAACTCGGCGAACTTGCGGAACACGAGGCCGATCGCCGCCTGCACGCGCAGATCCGGATCCTTGGCGATCCGGTTGCGCCCGACCTTCACGTATCCGACGGCGACGCTGAGGAACAGCTCACCGCGGCGCGCCTTCTGGCGCAGCGCCTCGAGCGAGCGCTGCCGCAGCAGCGACAGCTCCATCTCGCTCATCGTGCCCTTCATGCCAAGCAGCAGCCGATCGTTCGGCAGACGAGGGTCGTACAGGCCGTCCTCGTCGCCGAGCAGGCAGCCGACGAGCCCGCAGAACTCGAGCAGCGTGTGCCAGTCGCGCCCGTTGCGCGCCAGCCGGGACGCCTCGACCGCGAGCACGATCCCGACGCGCCCCTCGCAGATCGCCAGCAGCAGCCGCTCGAAGCCCGGCCGCGCGACGCCGCCGCCCGACCGGCCGAGATCGTCGTCGATCACCACCGGCTCGGCCCAGCCGAGCTGACGCGCACGGTCGGCGAGACCGTATTGCCGCCGCCGGCTCTCGTGGTTGTGCAGCAGCTGGTCCTGCGTCGACTGCCGCACGTAGACGAAGGCCTGCCGGCCGAGGTGGTCAGGCGCGATCTTGATCATTGCGCCCTCCCGTCGTCGCGGCGCCATCGGCCGGCGCCCTGGTCTCCGTCTCCACCGCCTCGAGCAGGAGCGTCGCCAGCAGCGGCACCGCCGCCGCCCGCGCCGCCATCGGCAACGCCGGCCCCGGCTCTAACAGCGCCAGAAGCTCTCCTTGTCGCAGCAGTCGCACTCGCGCCATCCCGCCCTCCTCCATCGATCTCGGAGAGCGACGATAGGATCGCGTCGAGCGCGAGACGAAGGTCGCGCAATCCGTCAACGGACAGACGCGGAGATTCCCGAACCGCCATCGCCGCCGCCGCCGGCGCGCACATCCAGATCGGGATCTGCGCCAATGTGCCGTCCGGCTGGCGCACCACGAACATCCCCATGCTGCGGAAACGATGACGCCGAACCACCTCGGCGCGTTCGCCGCTGCGCGGGTGAAACGGATAGTGGATCGTCGCTTCGGCCTGATATCGGGCAGTATGCGACGGGTTCACCCGGCGGCGGCAAGTCGCATCTGTGCATCGCCCTCGGCGTGAAGGCGGTGCAGCTCGGCTTCTCGGTGCAGTACTTCCGCTTCGACGAGCTGATGACCGCGCTCCGCGCCGATGCCGAGATGCCGCCGGCGCGGCTGAAGCGCCGCAAGTACATGTCGACCGCCCTCCTGCTCATCGACGAGCTCGGCTTCGAGCCGATGACCCGCCAGGAGGCCAGCCTGTTCTTCCGCCTTGTCGGCAACGACGAGGACCCTCTGCCGGAGATAGTTCTGCGTCGCCACCCCGGTCGGGCAGCGGTCAGTATGGCATTTCTTGGTCTGCACGCAGCCGACCGAGAACATGAAGGCGCGCCCGGCATTGCACCAGTCGGCGCCGAGCGCGAGGTTAGCGGCCAGCGTGTGCCCATCATAGAACTTGCCCGAGGCCACGAGCCGGATCTTCTCGCGCAGCCCGGTGGCCAGCAGGCAGTTGACCGCGAAGAGCAGCCCCTCGCGCAGCGGTATGCCGACATGGTCGGACAGCTCGATCGGCGCGGCGCCGGGGCCGCCCTCGGCGCCGTCGATGACGATGAAATCGGGCGTGATCCCGGTCTCCAGCATTGCCTTGGCGATCGCCAGGAACTCCCAGCGATGGCCGATGCAGAGCTTGAAGCCAACGGGCTTGCCGCCGCTCAGCTCGCGGAGGCTGTGCCACGAATTCGAGCAGGCCGGCCGGCGTATCGAAGGCGCTGTGCGAGGCCGGCGACAGGACGTCCTTGCCGACCGGGACGCCGCGCACCGCGGCGATTTCGGGCGTGACCTTGGGGCCGGGCAGCAGGCCGCCATGGCCGGGCTTGGCGCCCTGGCTCAGCTTGATCTCAATCATCTTGACGCGGTCGTCGGCGGCCTCCGTTCCATGAGGAGCGTTTCCCGGACGGGCTTTGACGTCTCGTTGCGATGGGAGCGATTCCGCCCCTATCTCATGGGTGAGATGGAAGCCAGGATCGTTTGCGCACTGCCCCCCAGATAGCGGAATGGCAGCTCCCGGTCGGATGCGTCGAGGGTCGCGGCCATAGCCACCACAGCGGCCTCGGGCGTCTCCGAAGCGGGCCGGCTCCGCCACCGCGGTACCGGCCGTCACGGAAAGGATCAGCACCCTGGGCCTTCAGACTGCGCATTTTCATCTCTTCACCTCCGTCCGCCCCGCTTCGTCCACCCGCGCTCGCCCGGCCGCGGCTGCTGGCCGCGGCAACTGGAGCGCGGGCCGGACGAGACCTGGGACGGCCGGTCTCGCCGTCGTGGGGCGCATCATGGCGGCGGAGGGGCGGGATGGGTGAGGCGGGGGCGAGACGCGTAGGGCCGACCCCACCAGCGGCATCGCGGACCGACCCCGGCTGCCGCTGTTCGCTGCGCCATTAAGACGAGGCTTGGCATGTCCGTGCATTCGCAGGGCTCGGCACACCGGCGTGACGAGCGCGGGGCGGGTATCGCCTCCCGCCGTGGGCGCCCGAGCAACTATGCGCCGCGAACGTCCCGGCTAGGTTTGGCCTGGCGAAACACGACTGTCGAAGGCGACCGAACATGCGCGCTATGGTTCTCGAGGCCCCGCATGAGCTGCTCGTCCTGCGCGACCTCCCGTCGCGCCCGCTTTGCCCGGACGAGGTGCGCATCGAAGTCGAGGCTTGCGGCGTCTGCCGCACAGATCTGCATGTTGTTGATGGCGAACTTCCGCATCCGAAGCTGCCCCTCGTCCCGGGGCACGAGATCGTTGGGCGCGTTGCGGAGGCGGGCAGTTCAGTCAAGGGGCTTTCGGTCGGGCAGAGGGTCGGTGTGCCCTGGCTTGGCCGGACCTGCCACGGCTGCGACTATTGCAGGCTGGGCAGGGAAAACCTCTGCAATTCGCCCGGGTTCACAGGCTACACGCTCGACGGCGGCTATGCCGACGAATGCGTCGCTGCCGCCGAGTACTGTTTCGCACTGCCCGAGGAACCGAGAGCGCAGGATCTGGCACCGCTGCTCTGCGCCGGCCTTATCGTGACCGTCCCGAATGAGCCGGAGCTCGTCAGCACCTCGCCCGCGAGCTCGAGCGTGCCCCACTCGTCGCAGATCAGGCTGATGGCCGAGGACGGAATGAAGGAGACGAGCGGCAGCACGATGGTGACCTGCGGACCGATGTTGTTCGCGCCGACGAAACGGATCTGGCCGCGGATCTCGTCCTCGGCGAGCAGATCGAACTCCATGTCGCCCGAGCCGTTGTCGGCGGGCGTGTCGCCCATCAGCTGCAGCGCCAGGTTCTCGACCGACCACTCATCCATGACGATGCGGAGCTGCGCCGATTTCTCGAGCACGACCGAGCGGTCCTTCGAGCGGACGCCCGCCTGCGAGCTGTAAGTGGTCGAGCTTCTCGAGCGAGGGCGTGAACTCGAACTCCGGCACGTTGCCGAGCTCGCGCTCGGCGCCGCCATCCGGCGTCCAGTACACCTTCCCCTTGCCGATGTAGTAGTTGTTGATGTTCGGGGCGGCGGGCATCAGTCCTCCAACTCGGTGGGTCTCAGCACGTATCGGATGGCGAAGGCGAGGCTCATCTCCCCCTCCAGGCTCCGCCCGGTGGCCAGCGCCGTCGCGCAGCCGGCATAGAGGACGAAGCCGTTCGGGCCGGCGAGGCCGAGCAGCATCGCGTCCGTCAGAACGCGGCGAATGACGCGCCGGCGGAAGGCGTTCAGCTCGGCGCCGATCTCGGCGGCCGGCCTGCCGGCCAGCACGAAGAGCTCTGGCGTCATGACGACGAGCTGCGGCGCGTGTCCCGGGCGGCCGCCCGCGCTCGTCCTCCTCGGCCGCCTCGTCGGCGTCGAGCACGACGATCGCCGGACGTGCGGTCTCGGACAGCGCGACCCGGTTCCGGCCGGCACCACGCCGCGCACCGCGCACCGCGATCGCGACGAGGCGCGCCAGGATCTCCTCGCGGACGTAAGCCATCGGCGGCCTCGACGAGGTGCATCAGGATCTCGCCCGAGGCTTCGCCGTCCGGGCCTGGGCGCGGGGCGCGTGCGTCGATGCGCCAGGCCCAGCCGCCGAACTCCAGCGTGCCGCCGTCCAACTCGGCGGGAGCGATCCCGGCGTCGTCGAGCTCGTGCCTGCGGACGAACGCGCCCGGGCGCACCGTGCCGACCTCGAACTCGTCCGACCCGTCCGTTCTCATGGATCGCTCGATGATGGTGACGGCAACTGGGGCAACATCGGCGGTTCGGCGTCAGCGAAGCCGGTACATACCAGCTTGCGGTGATCAGCACCCGTGAGCTCATTCACGGAGACCGATGCTCATGATCGTCCAGGGGCGGTCGATGAGCCGGTTCCAGGCTTCGCAGCTGAGGGCGACGATGTCGTCGTAGCTGGCGAAGACGCGGTTGGAGAGCCAGTTGCCGCGGATGTACTGCCAGATGTTCTCGACGGGGTTCAGCTCCGGAGATCGCGGCGGCAGCGGCATGAGGGTGATGTTGGCGGGGACGACGAGCGCCTTCGACATGTGCCAGCCGGCCTGGTCGAGAATGAGGACAGCGTGAGCCCCCGGTTCGACGGCGGCGCTGATCTCGGCGAGATGAGCGGTCATGGCGTCGGTGTCGCAGCGGGGCATGACGAGGCCGGCGCCCTTGCCCTTCTTCGGGCAGATCGCGCCGAAGATGTAGGCGGACTGCGTGCGCTGGTCATGCGGGCCGAGGGACGCGTGCCGCGCTTCGCCCAGCGGCGGGTGATCTTGTTCTTCTGCCCGACCCGCGCCTCGTCGGCGAACCAGAGCTCTATCTCGGTGCCGCACGGGAGCGCGTCCCGGATCTCCGCCAGGCGGGCGGGGAAGTCTTTTTAAAAGCGGCGATCCGCTCCTCGTTCTGCGCATGATGGCGCGGACGCGCCGACAGCTTCGAGTAGCCGAGCGCCTTGAGCTCCCGGCTGAGCGTCGCCTCGCTGACCGAGATGCCGAACGTCTCCCACACCCACGCGGCGAGGTCGAGCAGCCGCCACCGCACCACGCCGTCTGTCGCCGGGATCGGCCCGCGCTCGACGATCCGCACGAGCTCGGTCCGCTGGGCGTCGTTGAGCTTCGAGGGATTGCCCGGCGGCTTGCGGCTGACGAGCCCGTCAGGCCCCTCGGCGTTGAACCGCTCGACCCAGTCTCGGACGATCTGCCGCCCGACACCACCCGTCTCGGCCGCCTCGGCCCGGCTCCCTCCATCGTAGATCACGGCCAGCGCAAGCAGCCGGCGCGTCTGGTCCGCATCCCGGCTCGACCGCGCCAGCCGCTTCAGATCCGCCGCAGTGAAGTCCCCTCGAAGCGCCAGCGCCCGTCCCATCCCTGCCTCCTGCCCGTTTTCGACAGAGAGTCAGAGATCGGCGACCTTGGGAATCCCCGACGCAAGTCAGCGACACCGCAAGCCGGTATAAGCCGAAGGTTTTGTAAGATCGGCTCGTAAATGAGCGTCACATATTTCATTGCAACCTCCGCGCGGACTTGTAGAGACGCGCCAGAAGAACGAAGAATCGAGCAGCAAACGGAAATCTGTCGCCATAGAGTCGGCGCAGTACCCGGATCTACCGCTCGCATCCCGAAACGAAGGAGCAAATCTTAATGACCGATCGTGTCATCGATCACGAAGACCTGCTGCAGATCACCTCGGACATCGTCAGCGCGCACGTCTCGAACAATCCGCTGCCGCTGGGAGAGCTGCCCGGCCTGATTCAGACAGTCTATTCGACGCTGACCGGGCTGAGCGCCCCGGCGCCCGAACCAGAGGTCGAGCTGACGCCGGCCGTCAATCCGAAGAGGTCGGTAACCGACGACTACATCGTCTGCCTCGAGGACGGAAAGAAGCTGAAGATGCTTAAGCGGCATCTTGCGACGTCCGTACGACATGACGCCCGCCGAATACCGGGCGAAGTGGGGACTGCCGCACGACTATCCGATGGTGGCGCCGGCCTATGCGAGAAAGCGCCAGGAGCTTGCCAGAAAGATCGGGCTCGGACGCAAGCCGCGCCTCGTCGAGGCAGAGCCCGCGCCACAGCCGAAGGCAAAGCGATCTCGCGCAAAGACCGCAGCCTGAGGCGGCCTGCCACTGAGAAGGGGGCGGCAGAATGGCCGCCCTTTTAACTTTACTTAAGCCAGAAACGCGTTCCGCTGATAACCCCTCGTCCCTGAGGAACCCACCGAAGTGGTTGTCACGCTTTCCGATCGGCACTGAACCACCCCAGACGCGGGAACCGCATGGGGAAAGACGGCGATACGCGTGAAGAGCGGCTGCGCCGGCAGCAGAAGGCGCTCGCCGAATTTGGCCTGCTTGCGTCCCGATCGAGCAATCTCGACGAGATCTTGCATCGGGCAGCCGAGCTCGTTTCGCATGGGCTGGATGTCAAGCGCGCGAAGGTGCTCGAGTTGCTGCCCTGCGGCAAAGAGCTGCTCGTCCGGGCAGGGGTGGGCTGGAATCCGGGTGTCGTTGGTCACGCCACTTTCGGGGCGGATCACAATTCACCGGCCGGGTACGCGCTCTCGCATGACGAGCCTGTCGTCTCGCCGGACCTCGATGCCGAAACCCGGTTCGAGATTCCGCAGATCCTCTGGGATCACGGCATCAAGAGCATGGTCAATGTCATCATCGCCGGCGAGCAGGGACCGTTCGGCGTGCTCGAGGTCGATTCCACGCGGCGTCGTCAGTTCGACAAGGACGACATCACCTTCCTCAGGAACTACGCCAATCTGCTGGCCGCCGCCGTTGATCGCCACACGACGCATACCGGGCTCGAGACTGCGGCGCGCGAAAAGGACCTGCTGATCCAGGAACTCTCGCATCGCGTGAAGAACCTGCTCGGCCTCGTCCAATCTCTTGCGAAGCAGACGCCGTCTGATGCTCCTGGTGCTCGGGCCTATGAAGAGGCCTTCCTGAACCGGCTGGGGGCGCTTGCCCGGGCAGAAAACTTCATTTTCGAGGCGCAGGGGAGCAAGCTCGACCTGGAACGGTTGGTCGCCCGGTCGCTCGAGCCGTTCGACAGCGATCGAGCTGGCAAGATCGTCATCGAGGGTCCACGGCTGCGCGTTCCCGTACGTTCGGGCCGCATGCTTGGGCTGGCCATGCATGAGCTCGGGACGAACGCGACCAAGCATGGCGCGCTCTCCGGCCCAGATGGCGAGGTTCGCATCTCTTGGTCGGTCCAGGAGGGGGAAGGTGCGCGCCGGGTTGAGCTCTGCTGGGTCGAGACCGGCGGCCCTTCGGTCCAGCCTCCGAAAAACCAAGGCTTCGGAACCCGGCTTCTCACAAGACTGGTCAGTTACGAACTCAACGGAGACGCGGAACTCGACTATGCCATCGGCGGTTTGAACTACCGCCTCTTGTTCCCGTATGAAGAATAAAGTGCGCGCCCATGCTGGAAGGATACCGGATCCTTGTGGTGGAGGATGAGGCCTTCCTGGCGATGGACGTGCAGGACGGTCTCTTGGATCATGGTGCCGAGGTGATTGGACCGGTGGCCTCCGTCGAGAGCGCTCTGGCTTCGCTCTCGGCGGCACTCCCGGATGCCGCAGTGCTTGACGGCAATCTCGCGGGCGTCTGGTCGACTCCGGTCGCTGACACGTTGCATCGCTCGAATGTTCCTTTCGTTCTCGTGACCGGATACGCGCGCAGACACTTCGATCACCCTGCGATGCGAAGCGCCCCGATTTTGTCCAAGCCCGCCGCCATCAGCGATCTCGTCCGAGCGCTCCTCAGCGTGCTTACTCCCACGCGATAGGCCAGCGCCCATCCACTTGTCGAAAACTCCCGGGGCGCGCCTTCGTCAGTTGCTGGAGTGGAGGCGAACCGCCAGCCGCGGCCATTTGTTGACCGGCAGGATGGATGCATCGGTCTTCACCTCGATAGCGCTGCCGTCGGGCCGCGAGATTCTGCCGGGCGTAGATCGGCAGCTCGAGGGCGAGCACGCCCGACATGGTCTCGCCCTTCAGCTCCGTCTCGACGTGCCGGAGGACCTGGCGGACCTTGGCCTGCACCTGCGTCGTGCCCGTGCAGAGGACGAAATCGACGGCGATCTGGGTGAGGCCAAACTCGCTGAAGTAGTCGTAGAGGGTCGTGCCGGCGCCGTCCTTCACGATGCCGCGCAGCGCGTTCACTTCCATGTACTCGCGGGTCTGCGCGTGCTTCACGCGCATGCGGGTGAGCCTACGCTCCATCACGGTGGCGAGCGGGTCGGCGGCATCGGCGACGCCGAAGCGCGGACGCCCGGATGTCCTGCGGCGTGATCACGTCGTCATGCGGGATCCAGCTCGCGGAGCGCCGGGCTCCCCGTGAGGCCGGCGCGCGGTCTGCGCGATAGCAAGTCGCGTGCGACCCGATCGAGCAGCAAATGCAGCCGGCCCTACTGGGGCGTGTCAGCGGTGCCGACCCCGCTCCGGCGTGGTCTCCGGCCCTTCCCGCCGGTCCTCCGGCGACGTTCGCTCGCCCTTCCGCTTACCGTCCGGGCTCAGGTGCTCGAGGAGCGCGTTGATCTCAGATCCGACCAGGATGACGAGTCCGGCCATGTAGAGCCATAGCATCAGCACGATCACCGCGCCGATGCTTCCGTAGGCCGCGCTGTAGTCCGCGAAGTTGGAGATGTAAAAAGTGAATGCCAGCGAAGCGAGGATCAGAGTTACGGTGCCGAAGAGGCTTCCCGGCAGAATGAAGCGGAGCCGCTGCCGGACGTTCGGCGCAAGGCCATAGACGAGGGCCAGGCCCGCCAGCATCGCGAGACAGATCACGATCCAGCGGATAACGGCGAAGGCGGCAACGAGCGCGTCCGAGTAGCCGAGCTGCTCGCCGATCCAGTCCTCGATGACGCCGCCCAGTACGACGAGCGAGAACGCCCCGATGACGAGGCCGCCGAAGAGCAGGCTAAGCAAGATCGCCGTCGCCCGCGCGCGGAAGAAGCTGCGGGCCTCCTCAACGTCGTAGGTGATATTGAGCTGCCGCATCACGCCATACATGCCGGCGGAGGCCGCCCAGAGCGTCGCGAGCAGCCCCAGAGAGAGCAGCCCGCCCCGACGCTCTCGCGTGACCTCGTCCACGATATTCTCGATCATGGCCGCCGACTGATCCGGCAGGGCTTGTCCGATGAGGTCCATGATCGCCTCATCTACATCCTCGATCGGTAGGTAAGGGATGACGCTCATCAGGGCGATGAGTGCCGGGAAGATCGCCAACGTGAGGTAGAACGCGAGTGCGGCGGCGCCGTTGAAGACGTTGTCCTTGCCGATGCATGCGAAGAGCTCGCGAAGGAACTCCTTCACCGGAAGACCCTGGATCTGCACCCCCTCGCGCCTCCTGTCCCGCGCCTATCCAGGTATCGCCTCAGCGTCCCACGCCCGGAACGCGGCAGTCAAAGCGCCCGTTCCCCCACCGTGCGCCAGCGGATCCAGTGCGTGCGGCGGCGGCCGAACTTGGCCCGCCTGGGACCAGAAGCGTGGGGCCGTGTGCTTCTGGATCGCTTGCGCCAAGTGGCGGCAAAGAAGCGCAAGAAACGGCGTAAGGTCGTCGCCTCGTTGCTAACGGGATATTCCGACAGGATGCAGGCCCATGCCGAGCGCGCCACCGAGAAGGACGCGCCTGAATGAAGCTTGGCGCGAACAGGTCTGGCTGTCGAAAGTGACCGCTGCTCATGGCGCTGGACTGCCGCTCTCAGCCGTCAAGGTGCTGCGGCTCCCACGGGCGGCCGCTTTGGTTTTCTGCGGCGGCGAACCAGTACCATGGCCGGACGCCGCACCGCGAAGTGGAAGCGCGCAAAATTGTCGGAATAGGCCAAAACCTGACGGCTTCCACTCTGCGGTGAGCGTCGATCGCCCCCATGCCGTCGCAATGACCGTCCATGGCGCACCCGGCTTGCCGTCACTGGTGCGAGTCGGCTATGCCCGCAGTGCTAACAAGACTACCCGTAATTATGAGGCGGATCGGCGATCTTTGACCCAGTCCCGAGACTACAAAGAGGGCGCGGATGGTGTCGAGGTCGGCATCGCTGAAGGTCACCCCGGTGCGGTGCCAGCAGCTGTAGCTGCTGCAGACGGTGACGCGGCCCAATCAGGCCTGGGCGAGCGACATCACCTACGTGCCGATGGCGCGGGGGTTTGTCTATCTCGTCGCCATCGTCGACTGGTTCAGCCGCAAGGTCCTGGCCTGGCGGCTTTCAATCACGCTGTCGGCGGACGTCTGTGTCGAGGCTCTGGAGGAGGCGCTTGCCCGGCACGGCAAGCCCGAGATCTTCAACACGGATCAGGGCAGTCAATTCACCTCGACCAACTTCATCAAGGTACTGAAGGGTGAGCCGCAGGCCGCCACCGGTCCGAGGCCGGCGGCGAACGAAATCGCGATCAGCATGGACGGCAAGGGCGCCTGGCGCGACAATGTCTTCGTCGAGCGGCTCTGGCGGACGGTCAAGTACGAGGAGGTCTATCTGCGCGCTTACACCGGCGTCCTGCAAGCCCGCGCTTCACTCGGCCGGTACGTGAGCTTCTACAACGGAAAGAGGCCGCATTCGTCGCTTGGCGGGCAAACTCCCGATCAGGCATACACCAACCTGCCGACGCCCATCCCGGCGGCGGCCTGAAAGGGGCGGCGAAGCCACTCAAGAACCCTCGGGAAGGTGTTCAGACCAACCGAGCCACCTCTATCAGCAGGCCACCGGTCAAAGCCGTCAGCCGTCGCCGTCTCCGTGATCAGCCGGCCAGGGTCGCCGTCCGGCCGTGGCTGATCTTGGTCCGGTGAGGCCGCAGGATCTTGCCGCGCGGGCATTTCAGGTGATCGTGCTTGGCGTCGTAGCGGAACCGCCTGAGCGGGACCTTGGAGCGGATCGGTTCCGCCTTGGTCGGAATGATGCCCGCGATCTCGCGCGCCTCGAGGCCTGCGAAGACCTTCGCATAGGCGTAGCCGGCATCCGCGGTGGCGGCGCCGATCGGCACGCCGGTCGTCGCCGCAGTGGCATCGAGACGCTCGAGGATCACCTGTCCCTCGTTGACCTCGCCCGTCGTCACCTCCACGTCGAGAACGACGCCGTTGAGGTCGTCGACCACGCCGTGCTGCTTGTCGCTCGGCTCGAGGCGACGGTTCCGGGCGGTTGTCGCCATCGTCGCGTCGAGATCGGTGAGGCAGACCCTTCTTGAACTTGCCGGTCCTCCGCGTCTCCTCCGCATCCGTCTTCACATCCCGATCGCCGTTCGCGTCGCTCACGGCCTCGACATGCCGGCGAGCCAAGCTCTCCCAGGCAACGTCGGCACGGATGAGGGACGCGTCGACATGCACGATCTCGCCTTTGGCGACTCCGGCTGCGATGCAGGCCTTCACCGTCCGCTCGAAGATGCGCCGGAACCGCTCGGCGCCCCAGCGCTGCCGGATCCGCGTGAGCGAGGAATGGTCGGGCAGCCGGTCCTGCAGCCCGTAGCCGGCAAACCAGCGGATCGCCAGGTTGACCTGCGCCTCGCGCATCAGCCGCCGGTCGTGGACGATGCCGAGCAGGAACCCGGCGAGCATCAGCCGGACAGCTGCCTCCGGATCGATCCCCGGCCTCCCGACATTCGGCGCGTAGAGCTGGCCGACCTCGGCCGAAAGCCACGAAAGATCGAGCACCCGGTCCACGCGCGCCAGAACGTGATCGTCCGGAACGAGATCACGCAGCGAGCCGCAGACGAAGAACTCGAGCTGCCGCCGCTCCTGCCGTCCCAGCATTCCGATCCCCGCCTCGGCACCTGCTCAACGCGATGGAATCAAGAACCGGCAGGTTTTTCAACGGCCCCACGATACAAGTCTGGATCGTGGCCTCGGGGAACACGGCCAGGATGGCGTCCGGAAAGCCCTTCAGCCCATCGACGACAGCGATGAGGATGTCCTGGACGCCCCGGTTCCGGAGCTCGTTCATGACCCGGAGCCAGAACTTCGCGCCTTCGTTCTGCTCGAGCCAGAGGCCGAGGATTTCCTTGGTGCCATCGGCTCTTACGCCGAGCGCGATATGGACGGCCTTGTTCTTCACCAGCCCTTCGTCTCGGATCTTGGCGCGCAGAGCATCGAAAAAGACCAGCGGATAGGTCGCCTCGAGCGGCCGGGCCTGCCAAATCGCGATCTCTTCCAGAACGGCGTCGGTCACCGCGCTGATCAGGTCGGGCGAGACGTCGATGCCGTAGAGCTCGCGGAGATGCCCGACGATCTCCCGCGTGCTCATGCCGCGGGCATACATCGAGATGATCTTCTCGTCGAAGCCGGGAAACCGCCGCTGGTACTTCGCGATGAGCTGCGGGTCGAAGCTCGCCTGGCGGTCCCGCGGGATCTCGAGCTCGATCCGGCTCGTATCGGTGACAACGCTCTTGCGGCCATAGCCATTACGGCTGTTCCCGGGGCCGCTGTCACCAGCCAGATGATGGTCCATCTCGGCATTCAGCGCACGCTCGGCCAAGGCCTTCTTCAGCTCGTCGAGCAGGCCGTTCGCGTCGAAGGCAGCCTTCGGATCGGTGCCGGCCAAGAGCTGGTCGAGAAGTGCATCAGGTATCTTCGGGGCTTTCCGTCTGGGCATGAGGATTCTCCTTCCATCCCATCATGCCCGCCCGCACACGAAATCCCTGAAAGTCCCATTGCCCCGGCGGCTTGCGGCTGACGAGCTCGTCAGGCCCCTCGGCGTTGAACCGCTCGACCCAGTCCCGGACGATCTGCCGCCCGACACCCCCGGTCTCCGCCGCCTTGGCCCGGCTCCCTCCATCGTAGATCACGGCCAGCGAAAGCAGCCGGCGCGTCTGGTCCGCATCCCGGCTCGACCGCGCCAGCCGCTTCAGATCCGCCGCACCGAAGTCCCCTCGAAGCGCCAGCGCCCGTCCCATGCCCGCCTCCTGCCCGCTTTTCGACAGAGAGTCAGAGATCGGCGATCTTGGGAATTCCTCACGCGAGCCGGCGCCTACGCAAGCCGGTATTACCTCGTCAGGCCAACGCCGGCGACCCGTCGGCCCCGCCAGTACCTCCATCCGGCAACCGGACGCCATCCGGCGCTCCCTTTGGACTCACAAGGCGATCCTCCCCGTCTGAACATGACGGCCATGGATCGCAGCTCAGTCGGTCCCGCAGAAGACGGGGGCGCGCACCGCTTACTATCGTTCCTTCCGGCTGCGAAGCCCGCCTGCATGCCGATGACACGCCGATCGCGGTGCTCGAACCGGTCTACCCGCTCGTCTTCTTCGATGCTCTGTCAGGCCGCGGCCTCGTCCAGCAGGCTTCCGTGACAGTGCTGATCAGGTCCGGCAAGGCGTCGATGCCGTAGAGGTCGCGCAGACCCCTGGATGAAGCAAGGGCGTAACGTCAATGTGCGTCCTGGGCGCCCGCGGAGGACGCCCGGAGACCCGAGAGTACGGCCGAGGCCGCGACTGCCCCGATGGCGGGGCCTTGGTGGCGCCGCCGATGTTGCCAGCCATCCGGCGCCCGGCAGTTTGCAAACTGGGAGGGCCGCCCCTCACCCGGCCTTCCTTGGGCCGGGATCAATAGAGCCTGAAGTTCCACATCCTGTGGCCGGCTTGCGCCACCCTCCGACTCAGCGGGAGTGAGCCTTGCGCTTGCCCGCCTGTCTCGCCAGCTGCTGGGTGGACCAGAAGCTGACCGCCAGCCGCTCGCGCGCCCGCTCGGCGGCCTCGTGGTCGAAGCTGTTGACGATGGCGAGGCGAAAGCCGCCGGGCGGCATCGAGTGCCAGGCGGGCGGCCGGTCCTCGTGGAAGGTGACCTGGACCGACAGGATGGCCGGGTCGGCGCGCAGCTCGGCCAGAAGGTCGCCCGGCGGATGGCGGTACTGGATACCATGCGCGCCGAAGAGCACGACCGAATAGCCGTCGCGCCGCGCCGGCTCGTCGAACGCCCAGATCCCCTCGGCATAGAGCCGCACCAGCGCCTCGACCCAAGGCAGCCCGCCATAGAGGTCCGGCCACTGGTCGGCGAAGCGCAGATGCACCTCGATGATGCGCGCGCCGATGGTTTCGAAGTTCACCATGCCGGTATAGTCGGCCAGGTTGCGGCGCAGCCACTCGCCGCACCAGGCCTCGACCTCGGGCCGGTCGGCCGCCAGGACGACCCAGTGGTCGAACATGCCGCCCTCGAGCGGCACGCCGATGGAGTGACGCCACCACCTGGCCTCGCCATTGACGACGGCGACGTCGGTCGAGACGTGCTCGCCCGTCATCAGCGGCATCCAGATGTGGCCCGGGCGCTGGTGCGCCAGGTATTCGCGCCGCGTGCGCAGCACCCGGGCGCCGGCGCCCATGCCGCGCATGTTGAAGACGGGCTTCGAGAACACCGGGAACTCGGGCGGCTCGAGCCCGTGCGGGCCGCAGACGAGTCCCTGGCTCTCGGCGACGGCCAGCTTGTTGTAGACCCACTTCTGGCGCGGGTACCATGCCCAGGCATCGCTGTCCTCGGTGGGCACGCGCACCTGCTCGGGGCAGGGGATGTCCTGGAAGAACTGCAGCCGCCAGGGGTCGGCCTCGCAGATCGGCATGGTTCGGACCCCCTTTCGGCGGGGCGCCCGCGACGCGCCGCGGGGCGGACGTCAGACGACCCGCACCTTCACGTCGACGTTGCCGCGGGTCGCGTGGCTGTAGGGGCAGATCTCCTCATGCGCCATACGCGCGAGCTGCTCGGCCTTTTCGCGCTCCACGCCCGGCAGGTGCACCTCGAGCTCGGCGGTGATGCCGAAGCCGCCCTCGGAGCGCGGGCCGATGCCGACGGTGGCCGTGACGCTGGCGTCCTCGGGAACCTTGACGCCGACCTTGCCCTGGATCGCCTTCATGGCGCCGAGAAAGCAGCCCGAATAGCCGAGTGCGAAGAGCTGCTCGGGGTTCGTCCCTTCGCCGCCCGGGCCGCCCAGCGCCTTGGGCGTCGTCAGCTTGACGTTCATCGTGCCGTCATCGGTCTTGGCGGCGCCGTTGCGCCCGCCGGTGGCGGTCGCGCTGGTCGTGTACTTCACGTCTACGGGCATTCTTGCCTCCTCACCTGCGTTGGCCCGCGCGGAACGCGCGCGCCACCAGCATAGTTGCCGTGCGCCCGAGGGCTAGGGGGAATGGCACCGGCCGGGGCCGGGGGCGGGGGCGGCTGCCGGGAGCGGATCCGCGTCGGGCCGGCCGGCGACGGGAGAGGTCAGCTGCGCGGCGCGTCGTCGTTGCCGCCGAAGAGCGCCCGGTGCTGATCCCCCTCGAGGTCGTCGTACTGGTGCGACCTGAGCGACCAGACGAAGGCCGCGAGCCCCAGCAGGCCGAGCCCGAGCGACACCGGGATCAGCGTCGCCAGCACGGTCATCGGGCACCCCTGAGCCGCAGCGCGTTCAGCACGACGAGTATGGACGAGCCCGACATCGCCGCCGCCGCGATCAGCGGCGTGACGAGTCCCGCCACCGCCAGAGGCATGGCAAAGGCGTTGTAGGCGGCGGCGATGGCAAAGCTCTGCAGCGTCCGGCGGCGCGCCGCCCGGGCGAGCAGGACCGCCCCGGCCACGGCGTCGAGCCGCGCGCCGGTGAAGACCAGGCCCGCCGCGGCCTTGGCGACATCCGCCGCGCCCGCCGGCGACATCGAGGCGTGCGCCGCCGCCAGCGCCGGGCCGTCGTTCAGCCCGTCGCCGACCATGAGCACGCGCCGCCCCTCGGCGCGCCGCGCCCGGAGCCAGGCGAGCTTGTCGCCGGGGCGGAGCCGGGCGTGTGTCTCGGCGATGCCCGTCTCCGCCGCGACGGTGGCGACCGCCTGGGCGTCGTCGCCGGAAAGGATGGCGAGTTCGAGCCCCATCGCCCGCAATCGCGCGCAGGTCTCGGCAGCGCCGGGACGCAGCGTCTCGGCGAAGCGGAAGCCGCCCACGGCCGCGCCGGCATCCACGAAGACGGCGCAATCCGGGGAGGGGCCGGGCGCGGGTTCGCGCTCACAATCACGGCGGTCGACGACCCAGTCGGGCCGGCCGAGCCTGACGGGGCGGTCGCCCCCGGCATCGGGCAGCAGCGCCTCGACGCCGAATCCCGGCACCTCGCGGATGTTCGTCAGCGCCGCCGGAGCGACGCCGCGCGCATCGGCCGCGGCCGCGATCGCCTGCGACAGGGGATGGCGCGAGCCGCCGGCGAGCGCCGCGGCGACGGCCCAGGCGGCCGCGTCCTCCGGCCCCTCGACCAGCCGCGGCGCGCCGTCGGTCAGCGTGCCGGTCTTGTCGAAGGCGACCGTGTCGATCTCGGCCAGCCGCTCGAGCTCGGCGCCGTCCTTGAGGTAGATGCCGCGGCGGAACAGCCGGCCCGTGGCCACCGTGTGCACGGTCGGCACGGCGAGGCCGAGCGCGCAGGGGCAGGTGATGATCAGCACCGCGGTGGCGATCTCGAGCGCGGTGAACCAGCTGCCCGTCGCCCAGAGCCAGCCGCAGAAGGCGACGAGCGCGACTGACGTGGACGCCGGGCGAGTAGATCCGCGCCGCCCGGTCGGCCAGCCGGTCATAGCGGCCGCGGCTGCGCTCGGCGGCGTCGACCAGCCGCGCGATCTCGGCCAGCAGCGTCGCCTCGCCGGTCGCTGCGACCGCGACCCGGATCGGGCCGGTCAGGTTCAGCATGCCGGCATGCACCTCGGCGCCCTCGGCGACCGGCTCGGGGACGGATTCGCCCGTCACCAGCGCCCGGTCGAGATCGCTGCGGCCCGCGATGACCGTGCCGTCGGCGGGCAGACGCTCGCCGGCGGCGACCTCGATCACCATGCCGGGGCGAAGAGCATCGACGTCGATCAGTGCCTTGCTGCCGTCGTCGCGCGACCCGCATCGCTGTCCGGGCCGACAGCGCCATCAGCTCGGCCGCGGCGGTGCGCGCGCCGGCGCGCGTGCGGTGCTCGAGATAGCGGCCGATCAGCAGGAAGAAGGTCAGCATCACGGCGGCGTCGAAATAGGCGTGCTGCCCGCTCTCGGCCGTGGCGATCACCGAGCTGACGCAGGCCAGCGACGATGGCGAGCGAGATCGGCACGTCCATGCCCATCCGGCCATGCGCCGAGCGCCCGGGCCGCGCTGCGGAAGAAGGGCATGCCGGCATAGGCGGCGGCCGGCAGCGCGATCAGCGCCGAGACCCAGTGCAGAAGGTCGCGCGTCGCCCCCTCGGCGCCCGACCAGACCGAGACCGAGAGCAGCATGACGTTCATCGCGGCGAAGCCCGCGACGCCGATGCGGAGCAGCAGGTCGCGGCCGGTCCGGTCGGCCGTCGCCTCGCCGTGCACCTTGGGCTCGAAGCGGCGCGCTTCCCAGCCGGCCTCGGCCAGGCGCGCGACCAGCGCGTCGGCACTCGTGCGCGCCGGGTCGATGGAGACCCGCGCGCGCTTGGCCGTCAGGTTGACGCGCGCCGAGAGCACGCCGTCGACGGCGCCGAGCCGCCGCTCGATCCCGGCGATGCAGCCGCCGCAGCGGATGCCGGGCACCAGCAGCTCGACGTCGAGCGCGGGTGCCGGCGCGGCCCCTTCGGCCAGATCGCGCGGCATCAGCGGGCCCCGGGAATGAAGATGCGCTCGACGGCCGCGAACTCCGGCCCCGCGAGCGTGCTGATCTCGACCCGCCAGGCGCCGGAGGCGAGCTCGACCGGCGCTACGTAGCCGTCGGCGCCGGGCGCGAGCGACAGGACGTGGTCGTCTCTCGCCTCGGTCGGGCGGCCGACGATGGCGCTGCAGCGCCGCGCCCACGACCGGCCGGCCGTCCCTGTCGCGCAGGTCGACCGACAGCGCGGCCGTCATGCCAGCCGCCGGTCGCGCGCCAGCCGAGCGCCTTCTGGGCGGCGTGGCGCGCGTCCCAGTTCTGGCTCGCGACATAGGAGTTCTCGACCACCAGTCCCGGGAAGGTGCCGGTCGCGGCGAAGAGTCAGGCCCAAGTTGACGGCGATGATGGTGCCGAACGCGGCGACCGCGATGATCAGCACATGCCGTCCGGTCAGTGTCGCGGGCTCATTTCTCGGGTCCCTGGAAATAGGTCTCGTAGCCGCTGCGCTCGCGCGTGGCCAGGTCCTCGACCCAGAGCCGGATGTCGGCGCGCTCGGGCGCGATGGCCTCGGGCGCGGTGACGAAGATGCGCAGCTTGCGGGTCTGGTCGGGCGCCGACCTCGACGGTCGATTCGTCCGCGCCCTCGACGGTCAGGTACATGCCGGGCGCGTCGCGCGAGCGAGATGCGGAACGGGTGCGGGTCGGCGTTGCGGTTCTGGATGCCGAGGTCATAGCCGTTGCGGATCGAGCCGTCCGACAGCGTGACGAAGACCGGATTGCGGTCGTGCCGCACGCGTCACGTCGACCGACTCGCGCATGAACAGCGCGACCAGCATGGCGACGCCGACGCGCCGCCCAGAGCGAGGAGTAGAGGATCGTCCGCGGCCGGACGGCGCGCCGCCAGGCCGGCAGCGAGCGGCTGGCCGGCGCGCTCGAGCTTCTCGTCGGCCAGGCTGCAATAGTCGATCAGCCCGCGCGGCTTGCCGACCTTCGCCATGATGTCGTCGCAGGCGTCGATGCAGAGCGCGCAGGTGATGCAGCCGATCTGCTGGCCGTTGCGGATGTCGACGCCGGTCGGGCAGACGGCGACGCAGGCGTTGCAGTCGATGCAGTCGCCGAGGCTCGCCGGCCTCGGCCGCTTTGCGGTGCTTGCCGCGCGGCTCGCCCCGCCAGTCCTTGTAGGTGACGGTCAGCGAGTTCTCGTCGAGCATCGCCGCCTGGATGCGCGGCCAGGGGCACATGTAGATGCAGACCTGCTCGCGCATGAAGCCGCCGAGCACGAAGGTCGTGGCCGTCAGCACGGCGACCGTGCCATAGGCGACCGGGTGCGCCTGGCCGGTGAAGAGGTCGACGAACAGCGTCGGCGCGTCGGCGAAGTAGAAGATCCAGGCGCCGCCGGTGGCGACCGCGATCAGCAGCCAGATCGACCATTTCGCCGCGCTGCGGGCGATCTTCTCGCGCGTCCAGGGCGATTTCAGCAGCCGGAACTGGGCGTTGCGGTCGCCGTCGATCCAGCGCTCGACATGCTGGTAGAGGTCGACCCAGACCGTCTGCGGGCAGGCATAGCCGCACCAGACGCGGCCGAGCACCGAGGTGAAGAGGAACAGGCCCAGCCCCGCCATGATCAGCAGGCCGGCGACGTAGTAGAACTCGTCCGGCCAGATCTCGATCCAGAAGAAGAAGAACCGGCGGTTGGCCAGGTCGACCAGCACCGCCTGGTCCGGCAGATGCGGCCCGCGGTCCCAGCGGATCCACGGCGTCAGGTAATAGATCGCGAGCGTGACGCCCATGATCCACCATTTCAGCCGGCGGTAGAAGCCGCTGACGGATTTGGGGAAGACGTGCTCGCGCGGAGCGTAGAGCGACGGCTGTGAGGTGCTGGCGGGCACGGGCATCTCGCGTATCGAATCGAATGGTGCCCTCTGCGGGCTTCGGCCGGAAACTGGCCTTGGAGCGGGCCCAGAGCCTTGACCTGCGTCAAGGGAGCCGCTCGGGGCGACCGGGCCGGGAGCGGCCGCAGGTGTGCCGATGCGGCACATGCGGCGCGATGCCAGCCGGATGCGGCCGGATGCCGGCGGCCGAGCGGCGGCCATGCGGGGGTGCGGCACGAAATGCCGAGGGGTTCCCCCGTCGCCGGGAACGCCCTTATATGGCGGATGATGACACCGGTTGCTCCGATTCCGGCCATACGCCCGACGCCGGGCAAGGAGGCCGAGCGCTGCGGCGCGTGCCCGATCCGGCACCGCGCCGTCTGCAGCTATTGCGGCCCGGCGGAGCTGGCCGAGCTCGATCAGGCCAAATTCTATCGCGAATACGCGCCCGGCCAGGAGATCGTCGGCGAGGGCGAGGCGACCCGGACGCTCGGCTCGGTCGTCACGGGCGTCGTCGCGCTGCACAAGAGCCTCGAGGACGGGCGGCGACAGATCGTCGGCCTGCTGTTCCCCTCGGACTTCATCGGCCGGCCGCTGCGCCCCGTGGCGCCCTACGAGGCGGTCGCGGTCACCGATGTGCGCATGTGCCTGTTCAGGCGCAGCCAGTTCGAGGACATCCTGACGCGCAACCCGAGCGTCGAGCGCCGGCTGCTCGAGATGATGCTGGACGAGCTCGACGCCGCGCGCGACTGGATGCTGCTGCTGGGCCGCAAGTCGGCGCGCGAGAAGGTGGCGAGCTTCCTGATGATCCTGGCGCGCCGGGCCGCGGCGCTGGAGAAGCGCCAGGTGCGCGACCGGGCGGCGTTCGCCATCCCGCTGTCGCGCGAGGCGATCGCCGAATATCTGGGCCTGACGATCGAGACGGTCAGCCGGCAGCTGACGGCGCTGCGCAAGGCGGCATCATCGAGCTGCACGGCGCCCGCTCGGTGTCGGTGACGAATTACGACGCGCTGGCGGCGCTGGCCGGCGAGGAGCAGGGCCAGGACGGGCAGCTGTCGCGCGCCTGAACCGGCGGCGTGAGCCAGCCGGCGCGTCGAGGACTTTTTCGCGGCGCGGCGTCCAGACCGGGACCGCCAGCCTCCAAGTACGCGGACCGCGAGAGCCGTCTCCAAGCACGTTGATCCGGATCAAGGTTGCCGCCTCGGCGGTCCGGCTAGGGCCTTGCGCGATCCTCGTGCAAGGAGCCGACCCATGGCCGTGAAGAACATCCTCGTCGCCTTCGACGGCAGCGAGCCGTCGCAAAGCGCGCTCGCGCCTCGCCGTCAAGGTCGCCCGGCGGCACGATGCGCACCTGACCGGGCTGCTGACGCCAGCCACTGCCGCTCTATGCGGGATCCGACGGGCGCCTGGCTGCCGGTCGAGACCATGGAAATGCTCATCGAGCGCGAGAAGGAGAGCGCCGAGGCCGTCCGGCGGCAGTTCGACGCGCGCTGCGCCGCCGAGGGGATGAGCGAGCGCACCTCGTTCTTCGCGGTCGCAGGGGCAGGCCGATACGCGCTTTGCCGAGTTCGCGCTGACCTACGACCTGGTCGTCATCGGCCAGCCGCGCGGCGATTTCTGGGAGCCGCTGCGCGAGCCGCACCCCGACAATGTCGCGCTGTCGAGCGGCCGGCCGGTGCTGGTGGCGCCGCGCGTCCTGCGGGCCGAGGCGCGCTCGAGAACGGCGCCGTGCTGGCCTGGGACGGCGTGCGCGCCGCCGCCCGGGCGCTCGGCGACGCCATGGCGACGCTGATCGACGGCGGACCGCTGACCGTGCTGCACATCGGCGAGGACGACGCCGCAGGTGCGCCAGCCCGGCCGCGACGTCATGGAGCATCTCAGCCGCCACGGCATCCACGCCGAGCTGCTGGTCCTGCCGCGTGCCGGGCCGCTCGGTCGCCGGAGATCCTGCTCGAGATCGCCGAGGTCTCGGGCGTCGGGGCTGCTGGTCATGGGCGCCTATGAGCGTTCGCGGCTCGGCGAGGCGGTGTTCGGCGGCCCGACGCGCGACGTGCTGCGCCAGGCGAAGATCCCGGTCCTGGTCGCGCACTGAGCTGCTTGGGGATGGCTTGGCGCGCGGGCGGTCCTGGGGGCGCGACGTCGAGGGACGGCTGCCGGCCGGTTTGACCGGGATCAAATCGGCAACGCGGCCGGGCGTGACAGAGACGCCCTGAGGAACGCATCGGAACGCATCCCGGAAGTCGGAGAAGAAAATGGGGACGGCGGTCAAACTGGCGCTTCTGGGCATCGTCATGGTGCTCGCCGCGCTCGGCGCGAACTGGGGGCATGACGTCGCTTACCGGGTCAACGCGCTGGTCGTGATGGTCGTGGCGGCGGTCGCCTTCCTGTGGACGATGGGACGCGACCCGAGCGCGCCGATGCCGAACGGGCATGGCGCGCCGGCGACCGGCTACATGGACGACGTCGTCCGCGCCGGCGTCATCGCGACGGCGCTCTGGGGCGTCGTCGGGCTTTCTCGCCGGCACCTACATCGCCTTCGAGCTGGCCTTTCCCGCTGCTGAACCTGGACCTGCCCTGGACCTCGTTCGGGCGCCTGCGGCCGCTGCACACCTCGGCCGTCATCTTCGCCTTCGGCGGCAACGCGCTGATCGCCACCTCGCTTCTACGTCGTCCAGCGCACCTGCGCCGCCCGGCTCTGGGGCGGCAACCTCGCCTGGGTGGTCTTCTGGGGCTATCAGCTGGTCATCGTGCTGGCGGCGAGCGGCCTACGTCTTCGGCGGCACGCAGGGCCGCGAATACGCCGAGCCGGTCTGGTACATCGACATCCTGCTGACGGTCGTCTGGGTCGCCTATCTGGCGGTCTTCCTCGGCACGATCATCAAGCGCAAGGAGCCGCACATCTACGTCGCCAACTGGTTCTACCTCAGCTTCATCGTGACGATCGCGATGCTGCACCTGGTGAACAACGCGGCGGTGCCGGTCTCGATCCTCGGCAGCCAGTCCTATTCGGCCTTCTCGGGCGTGCAGGACGCGCTGACGCAGTGGTGGTACGGCCACAACGCCGTCGGCTTCTTCCTGACGGCGGGCTTCCTGGGCATGATGTACTACTTCGTGCCGAAGCAGGCCGAGCGGCCGATCTACAGCTACAAGCTGTCGATCATCCACTTCTGGGCGCTGATCTTCCTCTACATCTGGGCGGGTCCGCACCATCTGCACTACACGGCGCTGCCCGACTGGGCGCAGACGCTGGGCATGGTGTTCTCGATCATGCTGTGGATGCCCTCCTGGGGCGGCATGATCAACGGCCTGATGACGCTGCAGGGCGCCTGGGACAAGCTGCGCACCGACCCCGTGCTGCGCATGCTGGTCGTCTGCGTCGGCTTCTACGGCATGGCCACCTTCGAGGGGCCGATGATGTCGATCCGGGCCGTCAACTCGCTCAGCCACTACACGGACTGGACGATCGGCCACGTGCATTCGGGCGCGCTCGGCTGGAACGGCATGATCACCTTCGGCGCGCTCTACTTCCTGGTGCCGCGCCTCTGGGGGGCCCGGCGGCTCTACTCGCTGAGCCTCGTCAGCTGGCACTTCTGGCTCGCCACCATCGGCATCGTCCTCTACGCGGCCTCGATGTGGGTGACGGGCATCATGGAGGGCCTGATGTGGCGCGAGGTCGACGCGCACGGCTTCCTCGTCAACTCGTTCGCCGACACGGTCGCCGCCAAGATGCCGATGTACATCGATCCGCGCCATGGGCGGCGTGCTCTACCTGACCGGCGCGCGTGATCATGCTCTGGAACCTCTGGCAGACGACGCAGCGGCGCGTCCGTGCGGGCGAGGCCGGCGCCGCGACCGGCGCGCTGGCCGTCGGCGGGGAGGCCCGGGCATGATCGCCCGCGCCGCGCCCTCCGTGCTGCCGGCGCGGCGGCTTCCCCGCGCCCTGGATGCCGGACGGCGCCGGCGCCGCGCTCTGCCGCCGGTTCTGCCGCCGCCTCGCCCGGGCCGGCACCGGCGACCCGATCCACGGCCGCCCCGTCTCGTGGGACGGGCTCGCGCTCTGCCGCCGGTTCTGCCGCGGCTTCGCGGCCCGCCAGCCCGCCATCGTCGTGCGCCGGCCCCGAGCCAGCGCCGGCCGCCGCGCCCTCACGGAGCCCATGCAATGACCAGACGATCCGAAAGAACCAAAGCACGAGGACGTGGTCGCGACGCCCGAGACCAGCGACAAGGTCAAGGGCGTCAACGACCTGCCCGAGCACGTGCCGCACGAGCTGCCGCACCACAGCTGGTGGTTCCGCCACCACGGCAAGATCGAGCGCAACGCGACGCTGCTGCTGATCCTGTCCTTCATCGTCGTCACGGTCGGCGGCATCGTCGAGATCGCGCCGCTCTTCTACCTGCAGAACACGATCGAGAAGGTCGAGGGGATGCGGCCCTACTCGCCGCTCGAGCTCGCCGGGCGGCAGATCTACATCCGCGAGGGCTGCTATGTCTGCCACAGCCAGATGATCCGGCCGATGCGCGACGAGGTCGAGCGCTATGGCCATTACAGCCTCGCCGCCGAGTCGATGTACGACCACCCCTTCCAGTGGGGCTCGAAGCGCACGGGGCCGGATCTGGCGCGCGTCGGCGGCCGCTATTCGGACGAGTGGCACGTCGATCACATGCACGACCCGCGCGCGCTGGTGCCGGAGTCGATCATGCCGGCCTATCCCTGGCTGGCCGAGACGCGGCTCGACTTCGAGCACATCGCCGACCACCTGCGGGCCAACGTGCGCGGTCGGCGTGCCCTACACCGACGAGATGATCGCCAACGCGGTCAGGGACGTCTACGCCCAGGTCGACCCCGACAATGACGGCGTCGAGGCGCTGCTCGCCCGCTATCCCAAGGCGCAGGTCCGCAATTTCGACGGCCGGCCCGAGATCACCGAGCTCGATGCGCGTGATCGCCTATCTGCAGATGCTGGGCACGCTGGTCGACTTTTCGACCTTCGACGTCACCAAAACGCGCTGAGGCCGGCCGATGGATACCTACACGCTGCTGCGCCACTTCGCCGACAGCTGGGTGCTGCTCGCCATGATGCTGGTCTTCGTCGGCATCGTGCTCTGGACGCTGCGGCCGGGCTCGGGCGCCAGCCACCGCGACACCGCCGAGATCCCCCTGCGCAACGACCGGCTGCCGGAGAGCTGCTCCGGCCGCGGCGCGACCGGAGCACCGAGAGATGACGAACGAGACGAGAAAGACAGCCACGGGCGCGACCGGCCGCGAGCGCGACGCCGAGACCGGCACCGCGACGACCGGCCATGAGTGGGACGGCATCAAGGAGCTCGACACGCCGCTGCCGCGCTGGTGGCTTTGGACGTTCTACGCCACGATCGTCTGGGCGCTGGTCTACACGATCGCCTACCCGGCCTGGCCGCTGATCCACCACGCGACGCAGGGCGTGCTCGGCTATTCCTCGCGGGCCGAGCTGGAACAGGTCGGTCGCCGCGCACGAGGCCGCGAACGCCGACATTCATGGCGCGGGTCGCCGCGGCCGATTTCGGCCAGATCGGCGGCCGATCCCGATCTCGACGCCTTCGCCCGGGCCGGCGGCGCCGCGCTCTTCCGCACCAACTGCTCGCAATGCCACGGCGCGGGCGCGGCGGGCGCGCCGGGCTATCCCGAACCTGCTCGACGACGACTGGCTCTGGGGCGGCACGCGAGGAGGCGATCTACACGACCCTGCAGCACGGCATCCGCTGGGAGGACGACCCCGACACGCGCTTCAGCGAGATGCCGAGCTTCGGCGCCGACGGCATCCTGACGCCGCGCCGCAGATCGAGGCGGTCGCGGACTATGTGCTGTCGCTGTCGGGCAAGGGCGAGGCGACCGAAGAGGGCGCGCAGCTCTTCGCCGACAACTGCGCCGCCTGCCATGGCGAGGACGGCAAGGGCAACCGGATCTCGGCGCGCCGAACCTCGCCGACGCGATCTGGCTCTATGGCGGCACCAAGGAGTCGATCCTGACCCAGCTGACCCGCGCACGCCACGGCGTCATGCCGGCCTGGAGCAGCCGCCTGAGCGAGGCCGACCTGAAGCAGCTCGCGCATTACGTGCACAGCCTCGGCGGCGGCGAGTAGCCGCGCCGGCCGTCCCTGGGGGAGGGGCAGGGGCGCCGGTCTCCGGCGCCCCTGGTACTTTTGGGCGTGGCCGGTAGGACGTGCAGGTAGTCGCCGCCGGTGGCGGTCGGACTACATCGGCGCTAGGCTTGCGGCCGAGGGACGGGTCGAGCCGGGTCGGCCCTGGCTGGCTGCGCGGCGGAGTGGGAGCGGCTTATGCGCAAGGCGTTGAAGATCCTGCACACGGTGGCGGCGGGCGGGCTGATCGGCGGGCTCGGCGCCTATGCGTTGCTGCTGCTGGCGCATCCGCAGGCGACGCCGGAAGCCTATGCGGATCTTCGGCAGGTCGTGGGCGCGGTCGGCAACTATCTGCTGATCCCGTCGCTGGGGCTGGCGCTTGTCTCGGGGCTGGTCTCGATGGCGGTACACGCGCCCTTCGTCAACCAGGGCTGGGCCTGGCTGAAGGCGGGCTTGGGCATCCTGATGTTCCGGGGCGTGCTGATGCTGGTCGGCTCCATGGCCGACTACGCCGCGGTCGTCGCGCGCCGCATCGCCGCCGGCGAGGCCGAGCCGCGGGTGCTCGAGACCGCGCTGGCGCATGAATGGTACGTCTTCGGCGCCGTCCTCGCACTGTCCATCGCCAATGTCGTGCTGGGGGTCTGGCGGCCGCGTTTCGCGACGCCGGCGCACAGCCGCGTCGCCGCCGCGCCGCAACGGACGGCGACGCCCGCCGGTCAAGCAGCCGAAGAGCCAGCCGAGGGCGTCCGCCAGGCGGCCTGAGCGCGGCCGCGCCAGCCGTTACCCGCCCTTGGCGTGTGCCCAGAGGCCGAGGAGGTTCACCCCGATCGTCGCGGCGGCGAGCGCGGTGATCTCGGCATGGTCGTAGGGAGGCGAGACCTCGACGATGTCGGCGCCGACGATGTCGAGGGCCGTGAGCGCGGTCAGGATGCGCTCGGCGCGCTGGCTGGTCGGGCCGCCGCAGACGGGCGTGCCCGTGCCGGGCGCGAAGGCCGGGTCGAGGCAGTCGATGTCGAAGGAGAGATAGACGGGCCGGCCGGCGGTGACCTGCTCGATGCGGGCGACGATATCGGCGACCGGCGTCTCGATCATGTAGTCGGTGTCGAGCACGGTCGCCCCATGCGTCTCCGGGTTGCCCGAGCGGATGCCGATCTGCACGGAGTGGGCGGCGTCGATCACGCCCTCCTCGATGGCGTGGAAGAACATGGTGCCGTGGTTGATGCCCTTCTCGTCCGGCCGCCAGGTGTCGGAGTGGCTGTCGAACTGCAGGAGCGCGATGGGCCCGTGCTTCTTGGCGTGCGCCTTGATCAGCGGGTAGCTGATGAAATGGTCGCCGCCGAAGGTGAGCATCCGGGCGCCGGTGGCGATCAGCGCGTCGGCATGCGCCTCGAGCGCCTCGGGGAAGCGCTGCGGCTGCGAGAAGTCGTGGCTCATATCGCCCCAGTCGACGATGCGCAGCCGCTCGGTCGGGTCGAACGGCCAGCGCCAGGGGCCGCCGCCCCAGGCGAGCTGGGCCGAGGCGGCGCGGATGGCCCGCGGCCCGAGGCGGGTGCCGGGGCGGTTCGTGGTGGCGAGGTCGAAGGGTACGCCGCTGACGACGACGTCGGCGCCGGTCGCGTCCTTGGAGTATGGCCGGCGCAGGAAGCTGAGCGCGCCGGCATAGGTGTCGTGGTCGCTGAGCCCATGCGGCGAATGGCCCGAAAAGGCGCGGTCGGTGATGCGGCTCGGCCCGTTCTCCTGGTCCGTCATGGTTCCCTCCCGTCATGGCTGCGCCGGCCGAGCTGCTCGTCGAGCACCTCGACATTGATCTCGAGCGCCGTGAGGTCGTCGTCGACGCAGGCGCGGTCGATGTTCTCGAGCACGGCGACGAAGCCGCCAAGCCGGCGCGACACCTCGGCGAGACGCTCGTCGAGGCCGGGATCGGCGGACGGGTTTGCGGGCCCGGTGCGGCGGGCAAGGTCGACATAGCCGGCCACCGCCGCGACCATGCGCGGCAGCGTGTGCCGGACGAAGGCGCGGGTGCGCGGCGTATGGCCGGGGCTCGCCAGGTGGTGGCGGCGGATGGCGGCGACGAGCTCGGCCATGCGGGCGATGGTCGGCCTGTCGGCCGCCGGCGCCTCGGGCGCGAGCCGGGCGAGTTCGTCGTGGGCGCGGGCGAGCGTATCCAGCGCCGTGCGGTGGTCATCGGCCGAGACGCCGGGCGGCAGGGGCGCCTGGGGCGCTTCCGGCTCGGCCCCGGCAGCCGGGCGCCAGGCCCAGAGGAGGCCGAGATAGGCGAGCGCCGCGCCGACGAAGGGCAGCCAGTTGCGCAGGCGCAGCGCCAGCAGCAGCACGAGAAAGACAGCCAGCGCCCCGGCGAGCGCCAGCGCGTGGGCGCGGCGGCTCATGCGGGGGAGCGGGGGCAGGGGCGCGGTCGGAGGGAAAGCGTCATCTGGGCCGGCGGCTCGGTGCGAGTCGACGCCAGCCTACGCGAGCGCGCTGCCGGCGTCATCCTCGGGTCGGCCGGGCCGAGTTCTGGCCGGCAGCCGCGGCGGACGAGGTTGCGGCCTGCCATGCGCAGACCGCAACGGCAATTGACCGAGCCCAGCCATCGCCGTGACGACGAGAGTGGTCATCCAGCCCTCGAGCCATCCGGCGCGCTCCGGCGGACGAGATAGGGCGAGGTTTCGGGCACGGCGTCCTCGGGCACGTCGACCGTCACCTCGCCGAGCAGCAGATAGGACAGCGTCTTGCCGTGCCGGTCGAGCCCGAGGCTGGCGTTGACGCCGCCCTGCAGCGCCCCCTCGATGACGAAGTTCAGCGCCTGCAGCTTGGGCAGCTCGTAGCGCCGGCAGGCGGTGGCGCCGAGATGGGCGAAGGCGGCCAGCACACGCTCGGCCGTCACCTGCTCCAGCAGGTGCGGCCAGGCCTCGGCCGGTAGGCGATGACCGAGACGTTCGAGACGTCGCCCTTGTCGCCCGCGCGCCCGTGCGCCACGGCGTGCAGCGGCAGGATCACTCGAAGACCTCGACGCGGACATGGGGCTCGACCCGCTCGCGCGGGATCAGCACCGAGG
This sequence comes from uncultured Bacillaceae bacterium, assembly GCA_963763245.1. Lineage (GTDB taxonomy): Bacteria > Pseudomonadota > Alphaproteobacteria > Rhodobacterales > Rhodobacteraceae > Thermohalobaculum. The sequence continues at coordinate 110,380 of CAVXNU010000008.1, read as the reverse complement.
CCGTGTGGATCTGGCTGGTCACCGAGCAGCGATAGCCGCCGCCCGCCGCCGGCCCCGAGCAGTAGAGCATCATCAGCTCGTCGACGACCATCTGCGCGCGCGCGCTTGTCGACCGACTGGGTGGCTACGCGCACGGTGTACTCGCCATCCGTCGGCAGGCGCCGGCTGCGCGCGGCGCTCGGCCGAGCCGCCGTCATGCGTGGCCATCGTGCCGATCACCTCGATGCGCACCGGCTCGTTCATTCCCCGCATGGCCAGCCGTTCGCGCACGATCTCGCCGGCGAGGTCGGCGCGCGCCAGCGCGTTCGGCCCGGAATAGGTCATGAAGGCCTCGCCGAGCCAGCCGCCGTCGACCGAGACCGTCGCCTTCAGCGTCGCCGGCGCCGGGTCGCCCGCGCGCGCCGGTGACGCGGATGCGGTCGGGCCCGGCCTCGGCCAGCTCCAGCTCGGTGCAGTCGAGCACCACGTCCGGCACCAGGTAGGCGGCCGGGTCGTGCATCTCGTAGAGGAGTTGCTCGGTCACCGTGCGCCGGTCGACCAGCCCGCCCGTGCCCTCGGGCTTGGTGATGACGAAGGTGCCGTCCGCCTCGACCTCGGCGATCGGGAAGCCGGCGCGGGCCGGGTCGGGCACGTCCTTGAAGCCGGGATCGGCGAAGTAGCAGCCCGTGACCTGCCCGCCGCATTCCAGCAGGTGCCCGGTCACGGTGCCCTGCGCCAGCCGGTCCCAGTCGCGGGCGCCCCAGCCGAACTCGTGCACCAGCGGCCCGAGCGCCAGCGCCGAATCGGTCGTGCGCCCGACCAGCACCACGTCGGCGCCGGTGGCGACCGCCTGCGCCACGGGGCGCGCGCCCAGATAGACATTGGCGGCCAGCACGGCGCGGCCGTCCAGCCCGATGCCCTCCATCGTCTGCATCGCCGCGATCTCGGCCGCGCGGGATCAGGTCGGTCAGGTCGTCGCCCAGCACGACGGCGACCTTGACGCCGGGCACGCCCGAGCTCGCGCGCGATCTCGAAGCACGCGCCGCGCGCCGCCCGCCGGATTCGCCGCGCCCATGTTCGAGACGATGGTCACGCCCAGCCGCCTTGGCCTCGGCCAGCGCCGGGCGGATGTAGTGCTCGAGATAAGGCGAATAGCCCTTTGGACGGATCCTCGCGCCGGACGTTCTGGGCGACCGCCAGCGTGCGCTCGGCCAGCACCTCGAACATCAGGTAGCGCGGCCCCGCGCGACGCTCCATCGAGGCGAGGATCGGCAGCGACGCGTCGAAGCGGTCGCCCATGAAGCCGGCGCCGCAGCCGATGTGCACCGTCTCAGGCATGGGCCGTCACCACCAGCGCCTGGATCTTGCCCTCGACCGGACCCTTGCCGAAGCGCTCGCGGAGCGCCGCCTCCGCCCGGTCCGTCGCCTCGTCCAGCCGGGCAGCGGCGCGCGCCTCGATCTCGTTGCGCAGCGGCGTGCCCTGCGCATAGGCGAAGGCTGGGGAGCGCGGCCCATCGGCGCGGCTGGTCTCGGTCACCGTCTCGATGTCGAACCTTGCAAAGCCCGCAGCGCGCAGATCAGCTCGGACCTGGCCCGCGTCGTGATAGCCGTGCGGCGTGCGCGCGAGAAAGCGCGGCGGGTCGTCCGGGAACATCAGGCCGACGGCGCGCGTCACCTCGTCGGCGAACTCGTTCTCCTCGATGCGGTCCCAGGTGCTGAACAGGAAGGCGCCGCCCGGGCGCAGCACGCGGCGCGCCTCGGCATAGCCGCGCGGGCGGTCAGGAAAGAACATCGCGCCGAACTGGCAAAGCACGGCGTCGAAGCTGTCGTCGGCGAAGGGCAGCGCCAGCGCGTCGGCCTGCCGCCAGTCCAGCCGCTCGTCCGCCGGCTGCGCGGCGCGCGCGCGGTCCAGCATCGGCCGGTTCAAGTCGGTCGCCACATAGCTCGCCTCGCCAGACAGAAGCGGCACAGCGGCGCGCGTGACCACGCCGGTGCCGGTCGCCGTCTCGAGAACCGCCGTCGGCGACCGCGCCGCCAGGCGTCGCGCGAGATCGGCGGCATAGGGCTCGAAGATCAGCGGCACGAGATAGCGATCGTAGAACTCGGGGATCGAGCCCGCGAAGACCTTGTCGTGCTCGCTCATCGCGACGTCACGCCTTCCGCGCCATCTCCGCCACCACCTGGCGGGCGGCGTTCAGCATGAAGTTGTGCTCCGACGCGACGAAGAACACCGGCATGCCGAGCTCGCGCAAGCGCGGCACCAGCGCGGTCGAGCCGACGAAGGTGACGGCCGCCTTGCCCGCGCCCTTGGCCGCCGCCGCGACGCTCTGCATCACGTCGTGCACGGCCGGGTCGCTGACATCGGTCTTGCCGAGGCAGACCGCCATGTCGGCGGGGCCGACGAAGAGGCCGTCGACGCCCGGCACGGCGGCGATGTCGGCCGCGGCCTCGACGCCCTCGGGCTCCTCGATCTGGACCAGCACGACGGTCTCGTCGTCCATGGCCAGCACCTCGGCGATCGAGTGCCGGCCGCTGCCCGCCCAGCGGGTCGAGCCGGCGAAGCCGCGCCCGCCATGGCCGAAATGCGCGGCGCGCGAGGCGATCTGCGCGCGCTCGACGGTGAAGACGTGCGGCACCACCACGCCGACGGCGCCCGAATCGAGCGCCATCAGGATCTGCGCCGGCGTGCCCTCGGGCACGCGCACCAGCGTCGGCAGGCCCAGCGCGCGGGCGATGGCCAGGCAGGCGTCCATGCCGCGCCGGTCGTTCGGCGCGTGCTCGGCGTCGAGGCAGACGAAGTCGAGCCCCGACATCGCCAGCACCTCGATGATCTCGTAGGCCGGCGTCTTGACGAAGGTGCCGGTCAGCGGCTCCCCGTCCAGGATGCGGGCGCGCAGGCCGTCGGGTTTCATGCGGTCTCCTTCTCCGCCAATGACGTGCCAGCGCGGCGCGGTCGAGGCCAAGCTCCTCGCCCGTCGCGAGGATCGATTCCCAGGCCTGCGCCGTCAGCGGCAGGCCGTTGCGCCCGGCGCTCGGCGCGGCGCTGCCGCTCGGGGTCGCCCGGCACCAGCACGGGCAAAGCGGGGTCGGCCGGCCGGCAGGCGCGCACATAGTCGAGATAGGCGCGCACCTCGTCGGCCCAGCCATGGCCGTCATCGAGCCGCGCCGGGTCGATGTAGATCGACAGCATGCCGTTGTGCACGCGCTCGCCCGGCCCGCAGGCGCCCGAGCCCGTCAGGGCGCCGGCCAGCAGCTCGCAGGCGAGCGCCAGGCCCGAGCCCTTGTGCGCGCCCATCGCGGTCAGCGAGCCCGGCCCCTTGCGCGGGTCGGGCACGGCGCCGGGCGGCGTCTCGCCATAGAGCACGTCCGGGTCAGCGGTCAGCCGACCGTCGGGTCCGACCAGCGCGTCGTGCGGCAGCTTCTTGCCGCCGCGCTTGGCGACCAGCACCTTGCCCTCGGCGACCGTCGAGGTGGCGAAGTCGAGCAGGAAGTCGCCCCCCTCGCAGGGGATGCCGATGGCCACCGGGATCGGTGCCCATGCGCCGCTCGGCGCCGCCGAAGGGCGCGACCAGCAGCGAATGGGCGACGTTGACGAAGTGGATCGAGACGATCCCCTCGGCGCAGGCCGCCTCGGCCCAGGCGCCGATGCGGCCGAGATGGCCCGACCGGCGCAGGCCGACGAGCGAGAACCCCTGCGCGCGGGCCTTTTCGATGCCGATTCGAACCGCCTGGGCGCCGACCGTCTGGCCAAAGCCGTGCCGGCCGTCGAGCAGCGCGAAGCCGGGCGCGTCCGTCACGGTCTCGACCTGCTGGCCGAAGCGCACATTGCCCTGCGCGCACCCAGAGGCAATAGCGCTGGGTCCGAACGATGCCGTGGCTGTCATGGCCGGCGAGGTTGGCCTCGACGAGGTTGACCGCGATGGCCCTCGCCTCCTCGGCCGATCCGCCGGCGGCGGCGAAGATGCGGGTCGAGCACCTCGGCCGTGCCGTCGGGATCCAGTCGCAGCTCTTTTGGTGCCGCGGTCACGTGTCGTCGCCCCCTTGAGAGATTGCCTGCCTGCCCGGAGACTAGGCCGAACCTCGGACGCGGTGCAATCGCGACGAGGCGCGACACGCCTCTGCGCGCCGGGCGAACGATGCTCGGTGCACCCTCGCCCGCCGGTCACCCACCGGAGCGGATCTGGGTCGGCGTCTTGTCCGTCTGCAGACGGACCCGCCGGGTCATGTGCGACTGGCTGGAGAAGCCGGTCCGGAACGCGATCTCGGCGAACCCAAGCGTGCTGTCGCGGATGAGGTCGATCGCGACCTCGATGCGCCGCCGCATCAGGAAGTGCGCTGGGGGCTCGCCGGTCGCCGCCTTGAAGACCCGGGCGAAGTGGAAGGGGCTCATCCCGACGATGGCGGCGAGCTCGGTCAGGCGGAGCGGCTCGGCCAGGCGGCTTTCCATCTCGCGCAGCACGCGGCGCATGTCCGCCCGCTCGATGCCGCTCACGCCGCTCGTGAGCAGGTCCTCGCGCTGCAGGACCGCCCGGAGCAGGCCGAGAATGACGAAATAGGCGCGCCCGTCCATCTCGAGCGGCGTGGGCGGGTCGCGCCGGTCGAGCGCCCTCAGCAGATAGGCCTCTGCGTCACGTGACCACGCAGGGTCGTTGACCGCGAAGATGTCGTCCGGCTCGGCGGCCCGGGCGAGCCCCGCCTCCTCGGACACCTCGCAGAGCAGGCTTTGCCGGAAGTAGAAGTGGGCGTAGTCGACGGGCCCGTGCGAGGCGAAACGGCCGCCGCTGCCAGGCCGCTGCAGCGAGAGCGCGCCCCGCCGCGCCGGCGCCGCGCCGACGTCCGACCGGCGCGCCGCGCCGCCGCCCAGATGGCTGGTCAGGACGTAGTGGTCGACGCCGCGGAATTCGACGCCGCTGCCCAGCACCCGGCGATGGCGCGCGATCGGCATGTTCCAGCGGTCGGCGAAGCCAAGCAGCTTGGGCTGCTCGGTGCCGAAGTGCGTTCGGTAGACCGAGCAATGCTCGGGCTCGGTCTCGAAGGCATGCAGGCCCATGGCGACCCCCGTTCCGCACGGCTCGGTGCTGCCGGTCGGCCTCTACCGCAAGCAGATGAAACGCCGTGGCGCAAGATCGTGCAAGACAAGCGCAGGGAGCTCGCTAAGTCATTTGCAGAGGTTGGAGCGGCGCGCCGGGGCTCGCCCGGCATGCCCGAGGAGGGGATGAATGCTGAAGCCCGAGCTGCTTACGCCCGAGAACTGCCAACTGATCTTCATCGACCATCAGCCGCAGATGGCGTTCGGCGTCCAATCGATCGATCGGCAGGTGCTGAAGAACAACACCGTGGCCCTTGCCAAGGCCGCCAAGGTCTTCGGCATCCCGACCACGATCACGACGGTCGAGACCGAGAGCTTTTCCGGGCACAGCTATCCCGAGCTGCTGGCCGTCTTCCCCGACGCGCCGCTGCTCGAGCGCACCTCGATGAATTCGTGGGACGACCAGAAGGTGCGCGACGCGCTGGCCAGGAACGGGCAGCGGAAGGTCGTCGTCTCGGGGCTGTGGACCGAGGTCTGCAACAACGGCTTCGCCTTTTCCGCCATGGCCGAGGGTGGCTACGAGATCTTTATGGTGGCCGATGCGTCGGGCGGCACGACGAAGGAGGCGCACGATTATGCCATGCAGCGCATGATCCAGGCCGGGGTCGTGCCCGTCACCTGGCAGCAGGTCATGCTGGAGTGGCAGCGCGACTGGGCGCGGCGCGAAACCTATGACGCGGTGATCGCCATCGTGCAGGAGCATTCGGGCGCCTATGGCATGGGCGTCGACTACGCCTACACCATGGTCCACAAAGCGCCCGAGCGCGTGGGCCACGGCGCCCGGCTGGCGCCGGTCGCGGCGCCGATCGCCGCCGAATGACTTGGGCGCTGCCCGATCGGCCGATCGAAGATCGTCGGTCGGCGACTCTCCGCCGCTGAAGCGGCTGTCGGTGCAAGGAATGCGCCATGGTCTCTCCCGTCCAGCCTGATGCCTTGGCTGCCAGCCCGGGCTCCACAACCATCATGCCCGGGCAGCCGGACCCGGTGATCGAGAGCCGGTTCGCCGAGGCGAACGGCATCCGGGTGCACTATCTGTGCGCCGGCAGCGGCAGACCTGTGCTGCTGCTGCACGGCTATGCCCAGACAAGCCATATGTGGCGACCACTGATCCGCGCGCTTGCGGGGTCGCACACCGTGATCGCGCCTGATCTGCGCGGCTTCGGGCAGACCGACAAGCCGCCGGCGGGCTACGACAAGGTGACGTTGGCCGAGGACATCCACGCCCTGATGGCCGGGCTGGGCTACGGACGGATCGGTGTCGTCGGGCATGATATCGGACTCATGGTCGCCTATGCCTATGCCGCCCGCCACCCCGATGAGGTCGAGCGTATCGCGCTGATGGATGCCTTTCTGCCCGGGATCGGCGACTGGACGCAGGTCTGGCTGCTCCGCGACCTCTGGCACTTCCATTTTCATGGCCCGACGGCGCTGGCCTTGGTTCAGGGGCGAGAGCGCATCTATCTCGAGCACTTCTGGAACGATTTCGCCGCCCAGCCCGCCCGATCCGTTTTGGAGGAGGACCGAGCCTTCTACGCGGCGGCCTATGCTCAGCCGAACGCCATGCAGGCGGGGTTCGAGGTCTTCCGCGCCTTCGAGCGGGATGCGGCCGACTTCGCCGATCTTGGCCGGACCAAGCTGACGATGCCGATGCTGGTGCTTACCGGCGAGAAGGCGTCGGGCGAATTCCTGATAACCCAGGCGCGGCTCGTGGCCGAAGACGTGGAGGGTGTCGTCGTTCCCGGTGCCGGACATTGGCTGATCGACGAGGCGCCCGAGCTGGTCGTGCCGAGGCTGGCGGCCTTCTTCGATCAGCCATGACGCGGCCATCTCGGCCCGCGCGACGGGCTCGCGCCGCCAGGATGCGGAGACGATCATGACGGATGGACGGCCATATCTTCTCGCCTTGCGGTCGGGCTGCTCGTGGGCGTGATCTACGCACTTCTCGGCGGCCGCTCGCCGGCGCCGCCGGTCATGGTCGGGCTGTTGGGCATTCTCCTGGGCGAGAAGGGCATGCCGATCGCCAAGCGGCGCTCCGGTGACGCGCGAAGGGCTCGGCGGCTCGTGCGGAGAGCACGTCCTCGGACAGCTGCCGGGGGGTGCACAGGCGCCTCGGGCCAACGACGGTGACGCACCGTGACGCCTGACGCGGCATCCGGCAAAGCGTCGGGCGCGGGCGCAGTCAGGCAGGGAAGAGGACATGTCGACAATCATCAGGAACGCCCGCATCACCACGCTCGATCCCGCGCGGCCCGAGACGGAGGCGATCGCGGTGCGCGACGGTCGCGTGCTGGCGACGGGCAGCGAGCGCGACGTGCGCGCCGCGGCGGGCGATGCGGCTGAGGTGATCGACGCGGGCGGCCGGCGGGTGATCCCCGGCCTGAACGACAGCCACACGCACCTGATCCGCGGCGGGCTCAACTTCAACATGGAGCTGCGATGGGAGGGCGTCCCGTCGCTGGCCGAGGCGCTGGCCATGCTGAAGCGGCAGGCCGCGCGCACGCCGCCGCCGCAATGGGTGCGCGTCGTCGGCGGCTGGTCCGAGTTCCAGTTCGCCGAGCGGCGGATGCCGACGCTGGACGAGATCAACGCCGCCGCGCCAGACACGCCGGTCTTCGTCCTGCACCTCTACGGGCGCGCGCTGCTGAATCGCGCGGCGCTGCGCACGCTCGGCATCGGGCCTCAGACGCCCGACCCGGCCGGCGGGGTGATCGAGAAGGACGCGCGGGGCAAGCCGACGGGCATGCTGATCGCCAAGGCCTTCGGCGCTGATCCTCTATTCGACGCTGGCGCAGGGGCCGAAGCTGCCGCTCGCTGATACAGGACGCCGCCGAGCCCGAGCGCTTTGTCGAGACCTGGTTCGAGCAGAGCTGGGCCCAGCACCTGCGCCACCACGAACGGGTCTCGGGCGAGGACCGGCTGGTGCAGGAGGCGATCGGCGCGCTGCACGCCGGCGAGGCGCCGCCGCAGGTGCGGCATTTCCTGCCGGCCGATGGACGCGCTTAGCCGATCCGGCAGGCTCCAGCTGCGCCGTTTCGGCCGGTGATCGACGTGTCTTGCGAACGATCATGGTCCAGGCGCCAGCCTCTGCGCCGTTGACAGCGCCGGGCTCCACCCCGACCTTGCCGGGCGAGCACGGGAGCACGCCATGAACAAGCCGGATGTCCGGGTCACGCCCTTCGCCACTCACTGGGGCACCTATTTGGCCGAGGTCGAGGGCGGCAGATTGACCGGCATCCGCGACTATGCCGGGGATCCCGACCCCGCGGTGATCGGCCCGGGCATCATCGACATGGTCGACCACCCGACACGCATCCGGCAGCCTGCGGTCCGGCGCGACTATCTCAAGCGCGGTCCAGCCGGGGACCGCACCGGGCGCGGGCGCGAGCCCTTTGTCGCCGTTCCCTGGGACGAGGCGCTCGACATCGCAGCGGCCGAGATCGAGCGCGTCCGCCGCGAGCACGGGAGCCAGGCGATCTTCGGCGGCAGCTATGGCTGGGCCAGCGCCGGGCGGTTTCACCATGCGCAGAGCCACATCCACCGCTTTCTCAACTGCGCCGGCGGGTATACGGCGTCGATCGCGAACTATTCCTACGCCGCGGCCTATGCCATCGCGCCGCACATCGTCGGCCCGTTCGCGGATGTCGTGCTGAACACGGCGACGTCCTGGCCGGTGATCGCCGAGCACAGCAAGCTGGTCGTCGCCTTCGGCGGCCTGGCGCAGAAGAACGCCCAGGTCACCTCGGGCGGCGTCGGCCGGCACACCATGCGCGAGGGGGTGGTTGCGGCGCACGCCAATGGCTGCGCGTTCGTCTCGATCTCGCCGCTGCGATCGGACATGATCGCCGAGATCGGCGCCGAATGGCTGCCGGTCCGGCCGAACACCGACGTCGCGCTGATGCTGGGGCTGGCGCATACGCTTGTGGCCGAGGGCCTGCACGACCGCGCCTTCCTCGCGCGGTACTGCACCGGGTGGGAGCGGTTCGAGCCCTATCTGATGGGCGCCGATGGCCAGGCCAGAGACGCCGAGTGGGCGGCCGCCATCACGGAGATTCCGGCCGAGACGATCCGCGCGCTCGCGCGCCGCATGGCGGCAACGCGGACGATGATCACCGTCTCCTGGTCGATCCAGCGCGCCGATCATGGCGAGCAGCCGGTCTGGATGGCCGTGGTGCTCGCCGCCATGCTCGGCCAGATCGGGCTGCCGGGAGGCGGTTTCGGCATCGGCTATTCCTCCGAGAACGGCATCGGCAATCCGGTCCTGCCCTTCAAGTTCCCCGCCGTCCCGCAAGGAGCCAACCCGGTCGCCACCGCCATCCCTGTGGCCCGCATCTCGGACATGCTGATGAACCCCGGCGGGGCGTACGATTTCGACGGCCAGCGCCGCACCTATCCCGACATCCGCCTCGTCTACTGGACGGGCGGCAACCCGTTCCACCACCACCAAGACCTGCACCGGCTGGTGCAGGCGCTGCACCGTCCCGAGACCGTCATCGTCAACGAGATCTGGTGGACGCCGATGGCGCGCCACGCCGACATCGTTTTCCCGGCGACGACGGTTCTCGAGCGCGAAGACATCGCAATGACGCATTGGGAGCCGCTGATCGTCGCTATGCGCCAGGCCGTCGAGCCGATTGGCGAGGCGCGCAGCGACTACGAGATCTTCTCCGGCCTGGCGCGGCGCCTGGGCCTCGAGGCCGCCTATACCGAGGGCCGCACGCCCGAGGAGTGGATCCGCCATCTCTGGGACCAGGCGCGCCAGCGCGCGGGCGAGGCGGGCTTCGCGCTGCCGACCCTGAGTGAGTTGCGCGAGGCGGGCACGGCCCAGCTGCCGCCGAACCCGTCAGAGCCCGTCCTGCTCTCGGCCTTCCGCGGCGATCCCGACCGAAACCCGCTGGCGACGCCGTCGGGGCGCATCGAGATCTTCTCCGAGCGCATCGCGGGTTTCGGCTATGACGACTGCCCCGGCCACCCGGTCTGGATCGAGCCCGCTGAATGGCTCGGCAACGCCGGTGCCGGACGGCTGCACCTGATCTCGAACCAGCCGCGCACCCGGCTGCACAGCCAGTTCGATCCGGGCCGGGTCTCGAAGGCGTCGAAGGTGGCTGACCGCGAGCCGATCACGATCAATCCCGCCGATGCGGCCGCGCGCGGCATCGCCGCGGGTGACGTCGTTCGCGTCTGGAACGAGCGGGGTGCCTGCCTGGCGGGCGCAATCCTGTCTGACGCGGTGCGCCCGGGCGTCGTGCAGCTCTCGACCGGTGCCTGGTTCGACCCGGCCGAGCCCGGCCGGCCGGGTACGCTCTGCAAGCACGGCAACCCGAACGTCCTGACGCGCGACCGGGGCACGTCGCGGCTGGGCCAGGGGCCGTCGGCTCACACGACGCTGGTCGAGGTCGAGCGCTTCGCGGGCGAGCCGCCGTCCGTCACGGCGCACCGTCCGCCCGAAATCCTGCCGCGCGACGGCGGCTGAGGCGCGCGCCCGGAGAGGGTCGGCCCAAAACTTCGATACCCACGGGCTGGACGCCGCTTGCGCGCGCCGTCGCTCCTGCGCAGTTCCTGCCGGCTGAGTTCTGCCGGGAACCGAACTGCTGCGAAAAGCATGGTGAGCGGTCGATGCCATGCGCGGCCAGGTTCGCGCCGCCGGCGAACTCGTCGGCATGTACCAGCGCTGAGCAGACCAGCGCACGCGTCGCTTAGGAGGCTAAAATGTCAGACCGCTTGAAGATGCAAGATCCGCGCAAGCAGTATCCAGCGCCGCCGTTCCCCAAGCAGCCCCAGCCGGCCCCGGGCCTGGCGCGCAGGCTGGACCCGCCGGCCGATCATGGCGAGGAGAGCTACCGGGGCTCGGGCAGGCTCGAGGGCCGCAAGGCCCTGATCACGGGCGGCGATTCTGGGATCGGCCGCGCCGTCGCGATTGCCTTCGCGCGCGAGGGGGCCGATGTCGCGATCTCGTACCTGCCCGCCGAGCAATCGGACGCCGACGAGGTCATCTCGCTCGTCAGGGAGGCAGGGCGGACCGCCGTTGCGCTGCCGGGCGACGTCACGGACGAGGCGCATGCCCGGGATCTGCCGAAGCGGGCGGCAGAGGAACTGGGCGGGCTCGACATCCTCGTCGTCAATGCCGGCCACCAGAAGTCCTTCCCCTCCTTCGATGAGATCACGACGGACGATTTCGACACGACCTTGCGCACGAACCTCTATGCGCTCTTCTGGACCACCCAGGAGGCGGCCAAGATCATGCCAGAGGGCTCGTCAGTCATCACCACGGCATCGGTGCAGGCCTATGATCCGACGACCACCATCATGCACTATGCGACGACCAAGGCCGGCATCGTCGCCTTCACCAAGGCGCTCGCCGACGAGCTGATCGGGAAAGGCATCCGTGCCAATGCCGTGGCGCCCGGCCCGTTCTGGTCGCCGCTGAACCCGAGCGGCGGCTCGTCGCAGGAAAAGGTGCAGAACTTCGGCAAGGGCAGTGCGTTCGGCCGCCCCGGCCAGCCGGTCGAAATCGCGCCCGTCTATGTGCTGCTCGCCTCGCAGGAAGGAAGCTACATCACCGGCGAGGTCTATGGCGTGACGGGCGGCGAAGGCGTGGCGTGACGGTGTCCGGCGGCGGGGGCTCCGAGATCGGTAGCGGCCAGCTTTCGTACTGTGCGAAATCGCGCCGCCGCGACGCCTAGACGCGACGGATCGGCAAGGACCAGGAAAGGTAGACCGCGAAGCCGGAGAAGACCGCCGTGCAGAGGAACGCATTGCGGAACGCCTGGCTGAGGCCGGACTGGATCGATTGCCGCTCGCTCGCGCTCATGTCCTGCATGGCGGCCGCGCCTTCGGCGAGGATGCGCGAGAAGGCGTCACCCGCCGCAGGATTTGAGATCGCCAGCGTCGAGAAGAGCACGCTGCCGACAAGGGCCGTGCCGACGGCGGCCCCGAGAGAGCGCGAGAACTGCACGGTGGCGGCGCCGGCCCCGAGCTGTCGGCTGCCGGCGGCGAGCTGAACCGTCAGCTGCACCACCCCCATGACGGTGCCCATGAAGACGGCGACGAAACCGAAGGTCCAGGACAGTTGATGGGCGCTGAGGCTCGGCGACAGGAGCGCCACGGCCAGCAGTCCGCAGGTCACCACCATGACGCCGATCGAGGGGAAGATCGCGGTCCGGCCGGTGCGCCCGACGATGCGCCCCGTGGTCAGCGAGCCGATGCCGATCGCGACGGTCATCGGCAGCATGAGCAGGCCGGTTTCCGCCGCCGAGGTGCCGTGCGCGATGCGGTAGTAGAGCGGCAGAAAGGTGATCAGCGAGACCAGCATCGCGCCATGGCAGGCCGCGAGCGCGTCGCAGCGCCAGATCGCGGGATGCTTCATCAGCGGGATCGAGAGCAGGGGCGAGCGTGCCCGACGCTCGCGCGCGATCAAAAGGATGGCGGCGGCGATGGCGAGGAGAAGAAGGCAGAACGGCAGCAGCCATTCGCCGCGCAAGGCGGCTTGCGCGTTCTCGAGCATGATGAGCGACGAGGCGATGAAGGCGCCGAACAGCAAAAGCCCCGGTGTGTCGAACTGAAACGGCTCGCCCGAGCCTGTCCGCACCGGCAGCCGCATCACGAGCAGTGCCGCGAGCGCGCCGACGGGAATGTTGACCAGGAACACCGATTGCCAGCCGAAATGCTGGGTCAGAAAGCCGCCGGCGACCGGCCCGAAGGCGCTCGACGTCACCGCGACGGCGGCGAGGTACCCCTGGAAGCGCGCCCGTTCGCGCGGCGGGACGGTCTCGCCGACGAGCGCCTGCGAGAGCGTCATGAGGCCGCCGCCGCCGAGGCCCTGCAGCACCCTGGCCGCCGCCAGCATGAGGATGCTCTGCGACAGCGCGCACAGCAGCGATGCGGCCATGAAGATGCCGAGCGCCACGAACATCAGCCGACGCCGGCCGAGGAGGTCGCCGAGCCGGCCGTAGACCGGCGCGGCGATCGTCGTGGCAATCAGGTAGGCGACGACCACCCAGGAAAGCCGCTGCACCTCGCCAAGCGACGCGGCCATCGCGGGCAGCGCGGTGGCGACGATCGTCTGGTCGACAACCGCCAGGAACATTGGCAGCATGATCGACGGGAAGATGGCGAAGAACTCGCGCCGCGGGTTTCGCGTGGGCGGCTCGGTCTCTTTCGCGGCGGGCTCTTGATCGAGGAAAGGCATGAGGGGGAGGTTCTGCCTTCTGCTCGACCTCGGCCGGAATGAAACGCTTCCCGCCTTGTAACGCACGAAGGCTCGGGAGGGTCCAAGTGAAGATGATCCTCGTCCCTGTCGAACACCATGACAGAGCGTCGCATCCTTTGCACCTGGCCGCGCGGCTCGCGGTCAGGATGACAAGCCTGGTCGAGGGCTTTGCCCTGCAGCTGCCGCCGCTCTCGGTCGTGCCGTGGGATGCCGCGAGCGCGGCGATCCTGAGCCGGGGAGATTGGGACCGTGGCCAGGGCGAAGAGGCAGCGCACGGCCTCTTCCGGCGGATCATGGGCCAGCATGGCTTGTCCGGCCCGGATCAGCCGCCGGCGGATGGCGCGCGCTGGAGCTGGAGCAGACCGACGCAGGCCGGCGACAGCTATCTCGGCAGCTATGGGCGTGCCTTCGACCTGACCGTCGTCGGCCAGCCGGCCTCGGACGGGAGCTCGATCACCACGCTGGAAGCGGCGTTGTTCGACAGCGGCGGCCCCATCCTGATATCGCCGCCCCGCGAGATCGAGCGCTTCTGCAGCATGGTCGTGGTCGTCTGGAACGGCAGCAGCGAGACGTCGCGGACGATCGCCTTCGCAAAGCCGCTGCTCAGGCAGGCGGAGCGCGTCGTGGTCCTCGCCGATGACGGGTCGCTTGGCCACCAGCCTTCCGGAGACCTGATCCGCCAGCGGCTCGAGGGCAGCGGCATAGCCGCCGAAGCCCGAACGCTGCCGGACGGCGAGATTCGCTCAGGCGAGAGAATTCTTCGCGAGGCGTCGGCGCTCGGCTGCGACCTTCTGGTGAAGGGCGCCTATACGCAGAGCCGGCTGCGGCAGATGATCTTCGGCGGCGCGACGAGCCATATTCTCGCGCACGCCACCGTGCCGGTCTTCATGGCGCACTGATGGCGCGCCAGCAATGGCGCGGGGCACGCTCACCGAGGCAGCGCATAGGCGATGACGCTGTCCCCGCGCTTGGTCCCGAGCGAGCCGTGGCCGCCCGCCGAGACGAGGATGTATTGCCGCCCGTCGCGGCCGAGATAGCTCATCGGCGTCGACTGTCCGCCGGCCGGCAGCCGGTCCTTCCAGATCTGCTCGCCGGTGGCGATGTCGAAGGCGCGCACGAAATAGTCGAGCGTGCCGGAGATGAAGGCGACGCCGCCGGCGGTCACCACCGGGCCGCCGAGATCGGGCACCCCCATCGTGAACGGCACGGGAATGGGCGAGAGATCGCGCACGGTGCCGTTCTTGTGCATCCAGGCGATCTTGCCGGTGGTGAGGTCCGCGCCAGCGACATAGCCCCAGGGCGGCGCCTGGCAGGGAATGCCGAGAAACGATGTGAAGGGCTTCAGCTCGACCGCATAGGGCGCCCCGAAGTTCTCGTTCAGCGCCGGCAGCGAGCCCTCCGGCTCCTGCTGGTTCACGACCAGCTGCTTGTCGTTCTGGCGCGGGATCAGCCGGGAGACGAAGGCGAGGTAGGCCGGCGTACCGAACGCGACCTCGCGCACCGGGTCGACGGCGATGCTGCCCCAGTTGAAAACGCCGAAATTGCCCGGATAGACGAGAGATCCCCGGAGGCTCGGCGGCGTGAAGCGGCCCTCGTAGCGATAGCCGTTGAAGGCGATGCGGCACGCCAGCTGGTCGAAGAGCGTGGCGCCCCACATGTCGCTTTCGCTCAGGGGCGGCGGGTCGAAGGAGAGGGCCGAGACCGGCTGGGTCGGCGCCGCCTGGTCCGGTTCGACGGCGCCCTGCGGCGCCGGGTGCTCGCGCACCGGCAGGACCGGCTCGCCCGTCGCCCGGTTCAGGACGAAGAGCTCGCCCTGCTTGGTCGGCTGGACCAGCGCGGGCACGCGCTCGCCGCCGATCGTCAGGTCGACGAGCGAGGGCTGCGAGGGCACGTCATAGTCCCAGAGGTCGTGATGCACCGTCTGGAACACCCAGGCGACGCTGCCATCGGCGAGGTTCAGCGCGACCACCGAGGAGGAGAAGCGCTCGACGGCCTGCGAGCGGTTGGCGCCCCATTGGTCGGGCGGCTGATTGCCGAGCGGGACGTAGACCAGCCCCAGCTGCTCGTCGACCGCCGAGATCGACCACGAGTTCGGCGAGTTCGCCGTGTACGTCTGCCCGGGCGGCGGCGGTGCCGTGCGATCGGGATTGCCGCTGTCGAACGCCCAGACGAGGTCGCCGGTCTGGTTGTCGAAGGCGCGGATAACGCCCGACGCCTCGTTGACCGAGACGTTGTCGAGCACGGTTCCGCCGACGATGACGAGCTTCTCCGTCACGACGACCGGCGAGGTCGAGTAGTACGAGCCCGGGTTGACGTTCGGCATGTTCCGCCACAGGTCGATCTGGCCGCGGCCGCGGCCAAAGCCCGTGCAGACGGCGCCCGTCTGCGGGTCGAGCGCGATCAGCCGACCGTCGGCCGTCGGCATGAAGAGCTTGCCATCGCAGCTTTCAGAGGTCCGCTCGGCCGTCTGCGCCGCCACCGGCAGGTCGGCGCCGGGCTCGCCCACGGGGGCGGGCGGCTTGGCGTCGCCGGGATTTTCGGCGGCCCGCTCGCCGGTCTGGGCGGCGGTGAGCTGGCCGGCCCGCGACAGGTCTGACGCCGTCGCTCCGGACTGGTCGGCAGCGGGCAGCGCGGCGCCCTGAGGAGCGGCCGCGCCGGCGCCGGCCGGTCCCGCCGCGCTCGGCGGCTGGTAGGAGAGCCCGCGACAGGTCAGGTGCTGCAAGGCAAGCTCGCCGCGGATCTTCGGGTCGAAGCGCCAGACTTCTTCTCCGCTGGTGGCGTCGAGCGCCACGACGATCTGGTGCGGGGTGCAGAGGTAAAGCAGCTCGCCGATCTTCAGCGGCGTGACCTCGAAGGTCGTCTCAGTCGGATCGCCCGGCTGCGCCGTATCGCCGGTATGATAGTGCCAGGCGACCTGCAGCTGGTCGACATTGCCGGGCGTGATCTGGTCCAGCGGTGAATAGCGCTGGCCCCAGCCCGTCCGCCCGTAGGCGTGCCAGTCGCCGGGCGGCATGTCCGGCTTGCCGGAGGCCACGGCGGCGGCGCGTTGCGCCTGTGGTTGCGCCTGTGGCAGAACGCCCTTGATCTCTGTCGGATCGCTGAACCAGGAGGCGATCGCCGCGACCAGAGCGACGACGAGGGTGCCTGCGAGCAAGAGGCCGGAACCGCTCATGCGGCGCGGCGGGACGGGGTCCGGATCGGCGGCACCAACACTTTGCCTTCCGAGGCGGCGTGTCACGAACGGCAGCAACAGCAGGAACCCGATCACGAAGACGACATCGCCGCGGGCGGCGAGCGGCCACCAGTCGAGCCCCGCCTCCCAGAGCGCCCAACACAGCGTTGCAACGACGAAGATGGCATAGAGCGCCAACGCTTCGCCACGGCGCCAGGCGACCAGTGCCGCGCAGACGAGAAAGGCCGCGCCAGCGAAGAGGTAATACCAAGAACCGCCGACGACGATGAGCCAGATCCCGCCGCCAACGAGCACCAGACCGGCGAGCGCCATCACTCCGATCAGCGCAGCAAACGCGCCGGCACCAACTCGGGACATTGTTCAGCCTTCTTTGAAGTCGCTGTACGGCGACGAAAATGCCGCCTGGCGGCCAGCGCTTCTGGCCGCCAGCACGCGGCTCGGTCAGATCGGTGCGCCGCGTTCCCTCATGTCGTGGTCGATCGGTCGGACGAGGGACCGGTCGAACATGCAGCCACCACAATCAGTCAATTCCGCCCGCGAGCTTTGGTTCCGGATTGTCAGCCGTCCGTGCGGCTGCAGGCCAAGGAAGGACGGGTTCCGCGCCGGATCGGATCCGGCAACGCGCGTGCCCCGCCTGCGCGGCGATCCTGTTGTTCGGATCGAAGAGATGCAACCAAGCAGACGGTTCGCCGTTTCTCCGCGGGCCGCCCGGCGGCTCTGATCGGGGAGCCCCAATGTTCGAGACCCTTCATCATGCCCGGCACATAGGCATGGGCGCCATTCCGCATGACGGCGGTGTCGCCTTCCGCGTCTGGGCGCCGCACGCCGACGCGGTCCACGTCGCCGGGAACTTCAACGACTGGTCCGAGGATGCAGCGCCGCTGGCGCCCGAGGAGGGCGGCATCTGGTATGCCGACATCGCCGGTGCGAAGCCGGGTGACGAGTACCGGTTCCTGATCCGCCACGGCGACAAGCGCCTGTCGCGCATCGACCCGTGTGCGCGGGCGGTGACGAACTCGGTCGGAAATGGCATCGTGGTCGCGCCGCGCACCGACCGCGCCGACTTCGACCCGCCGCCCTGGAACCGCCTCGTCATCTACGAAATGCACATCGGCACATTCGGGCGGGAGACCGACGAGCCTGGCACCTTCGAGAACGCAATCGCGAAGATCGCGCATCTGCGCCGTCTGGGCGTGAACGCCGTGCAGATCATGCCGGCCGCCGAGTTCGCCGGCGACCTCTCCTGGGGCTACAACCCGGCGCACATATTCGCCGTCGAGAGCTCCTATGGCGGGCCCGAGGGTCTGCACGCTTTCGTGGACGCGGCGCATGCCGCCGGCATCGCCGTGATCCTCGACGTCGTCTACAACCATTTCGGGCCGAGCGACCTCGATCTCTGGCAGTTCGACGGCTGGAGCGAGAACGACAAGGGCGGCATCTACTTCTACAATGACTGGAAATCCGACACGCCCTGGGGCGACACGCGTCCCGATTACGGCCGGGGCGAGGTGCGCAGCTTCATTCGCGACAACGCGCTCTTCTGGCTCGAGG
The DNA here is from genome assembly GCA_963763245.1 of uncultured Bacillaceae bacterium. Classification (GTDB taxonomy): domain Bacteria; phylum Pseudomonadota; class Alphaproteobacteria; order Rhodobacterales; family Rhodobacteraceae; genus Thermohalobaculum. The sequence goes on along the minus strand of CAVXNU010000008.1, from coordinate 92,362 downwards.
AGTACGGCATCGACGGCCTGCGCTTCGACATGACGCTCTATATCCGCAACGTGAAGGGCGACGAGGGCGACGAGGGCGACACGCTCGAGGAGGGCTGGAGCCTGATGCGCTGGATCAACGAGGAGGTCCGCGATCGCTTCCCCGGCCGGATCACGATCGCCGAGGATCTGCGCAACCGGGCCGAGATCACGCACGAGCAAGGCGCAGGGTTTGGCGCCCAGTGGTGCGCCGAATTCGTCCACCCGATCCGCGAGGTGCTGATCGCGCCCGATGACGCGCAGCGGCACATGGGCACGGTCGCCCATGCGCTCGGGCATCACTACAACGGCGATCCCTTCGAGCGCGTCATCTACACCGAAAGCCATGACGAGGTGGCGAACGGCAAGGCGCGCGTCGTGCACGAGATCGCGCCCGACGACCCGTCGCACTGGGCGGCGCAGAAGCGCTCGACGCTGGGCGCCGCGCTGATGCTGACCGGCCCCGGCATCCCCATGCTGTTCCAGGGCCAGGAGTTCCTGCAGGGCGAGTGGTTCCGCGACGACGTGCCGCTCGACTGGGACCAGAGTGAAGAGTTCCGCGGCATCGTCCGGCTCTATCGCGACCTGATCCGGCTGCGGCTCGACCGCGAGGGCAGGACGACCGGCCTGGTCGGCAGCAACCTTGCCGTCCACAAGATCGACGAGGCCGAGAAGGTCGTGGCCTTCCACCGCTGGCACGAGGGCGGCCCCGGCGACGATGTGGTGGTCGTCGTCAACTTTGCGCACGATCCCCGACAGATGCGGGTGGGCTTTCCGCACGAGGGCCGCTGGGTCCTGCGGGTCAATACCGACTGGAAGGGCTATAGCGACGATTTCGGCGGGTTCGAGAGCCAGGATGTGGTGGCCGAGCCGCAGGAAAGCGACGGCATGCGCTTCTCGGCCGAGGTGGCGATCGGCGGCTACACGGCGCTGATCTTCTCGCAGGAGCGCGAGGCCTGAAGACCGCGGCCGACGAGCGGCTTCATTGCCGAGGCAGCCCGTCCTCGCGCCCGTCATTCGGAGTTCCGGCCCTTGGGCGGGGCTCGCCATCCTCCGCAGATTGGAACCAATGGCCGGCTGCGGGCTTTCCGTGAACGCAACCCAGGAGAGCATGTGCGGCACGTTGCTGGCATCGTCACCGTCGTCCAGGAAGGGCGGTTCCGACTGGCCACGGACGACGGGCGATCCGTTCTGTTCACGCTCGCACACGACGCCGCGATCGAACCGCAAGATCTCCCGGACCTGCTCGGCCGCGGCCGTGTGCATGTAGCCTGCTCGGCAGCTTCCGGGCGGAACGCGATGGTTGCGCACGGCGTGCGCGTGGAGGTCGCAAAATGAGCCGCAGGCAAACCCCGGCCAGGGCATTCGACACTTCCTCCGCAACTGGTCCCTGCCGAGGCAGGCGATGGGCGCGAGCCACCGCACGGAGGCGGCGCGCAGCGAGATGTCCGTCGGGCTGCGACCCCGGCTCGAGCAGGCGGACGATGTCGGCGTGAGCGTCTGCCCCTACTGTGCCGTCGGCTGCTCGACCCTGATGTATGCCAAGGACGGTCGCCTGATCCATGTCGAGGGCAATCCCGAAAGCCCGGTGAACGGCGGCACGCTCTGTCCGAAAGGCGCGACGCTCTTCAGCCTGCACGCCAACCAGACGCGCCTGACCAGGGTCAAGTACCGCGCCCCCTATTCGACGGAGTGGGAGGAGCGGCCGCTCGACTGGGCCATGGAGCGGATCGCGCAACTGACCAAGCGGACCCGCGACGAGACCTTCGTCGAGGCGCTGCCGGACGGCACCAGGGTGAACCACACGCTCGGGGTCGCCTCGCTGGGCGGCGCGACGCTCGACAACGAGGAGAACTACCTCATCAAGAAGGTGTTCGGCGGCGGGCTCGGCATGGTCTTCATCGAGAACCAGGCGCGGGTCTGCCATTCGAACTCGGTCCCCGGGCTCGGCGCCTCGTTCGGACGGGGCGCGGCCACCATGGCGCAATGGGACCTCGCCAATTCGGACTGCGTGCTCGTCATGGGCTCGAACATGGCCGAGGCGCACCCGATCGCCTTCCGCTTCGTCATGCAGGCGAAGGAGAAGGGCGCGAAGGTCATCCATGTCGACCCGCGCTTCACCCGCACCTCGGCGCTGGCCGACATCCATGCCAGCATCCGCACCGGAACGGACATCGCCTTCCTCGGCGGAGTGATCCGCCACCTGCTGGAGAACGACCTCTGGTGGCGCGACTGGGCGATCCCCTACACCAATCTCTCGACGATCATCGAGGGCGGCTTCCAGAGCCCGTCCGAGCGCGACGACGGCCGGTTCTCGGGCTGGAACACGTCGAAGAACGCCTACGACTACGACAGCTGGCAATACGAGGGCATGGTCGTGCCCTCGGCGCTCTCCGAGCACTATCTCAACACCGCCGAGTCCTTCTCCGAGATGGCGACCCGGCTTGAGAAGCACCCGCCGCCGCGCGACCCGAGCCTCCAGCACCCGATGTGCGTCTACCAGATCCTGCGCCGGCACTACGCCCCCTACACGCCAGAGATGGTCGAGGAGGTCACCGGCTGTCCCAGGGACGTCTTCCTGCAGATCGCGGACACGCTCGCCGCCGCGTCGGGGCCCGAGAAGACCGGGGCCATCTGCTACGCCGTCGGCTGGAACCACCACACCGTGGGTGTCCAGATGATCCGCACCGCGGGGCTCGTGCAGCTGCTGCTCGGCAATGTCGGGCGGCCGGGTGGCGGCATCATCGCGCTGCGCGGCCACTGCTCGATCCAGGGCTCGACCGACATCCCGACGCTCTACAACATGCTGCCGAGCTATCTGCCGCAGCCGAACGCCTTCAAGCCCGAGGCGGCGAGCTATGAGGAATTCCTCGAGAACGAGACCATCCCGACCGGCTGGTGGCACAATTTCCCGAAATACATGACCAGCCTGCTGCGCGCCTGGTACGGCGACGCCGTCGGCCCGCAGAACGAGTGGGGCTTTCACTGGCTGCCCAAGATCGTCGGCGACCACAGCCAGCTGGCGCTGACGCTCGCGATGAACGACGGCATCATCAAGGGCCTGTTCCTGATGGGCCAGAACGTCGTCATGGGCGGGTCGAACAGCCAGATGATCCAGCGGGGCCTCGCCAAGCTCGACTGGCTGGTCGTGCGCGACACCGACATGGTCGAGGCCGCGAACTTCTGGGAGAAGGGCCACCCCGTCCGCAACGGCGAGATCCGCCCGGAGGAGATCGGCACCGAAATCTTCCTGATGCCGGCCGAGCTCGCCGGCGAGAAGGCCGGCACCTTCACCAACACGCATCGCCTGGTGCAGTGGCACGACAAGGTGGTCGATGGCCCTGGCGACAGCCGCTCCGAGCTCTGGTTCATGCACCAGCTCGGCCGGCGCCTGAAGGAGCTCTATGCCGAAAGCGGCCGCGGCCGCGACGATCCGATCCGGCACCTGACGCTGGACTATCCGGTCGTGAACGCGCGCGGCGACATCGACGCCGAGGCCGTGCTGAAGGAGATCAGCGGCTACACCTGGCCAAACCGCGAGCAGGTCAAGAACTTCCAGGACCTGAAGGACGACGGGTCGACGGCCTGCGGCTCGTGGCTCTATTCCGGCGCCTATCCGGGCTTCAACAAGACCCGCGAGCGCAAGCCCGACGGGCCGGAGGGGCCTGGCAGCCATCTCGGCTGGGCCTTCGCCTGGCCTGACAATCGGCGCAACATCTACAACCGCGCCTCGGCCGATCCCGAGGGCCGCCCCTGGTCCGAGAGGAAGCGCCTCGTCTGGTGGGACGAGGCCAAGGGCGAGTGGCAGGGCACCGACGCCATCGACTTCGAGCCGAAGAAGCGGCCGGACTACCGCCCCGACTGGGAGAAGGGCGCGCCCGGCATGGCGGCCATTCGCGGCGACGAGCCTTTCATCATGATGCCCGACGGGCGGGGCGCGATCTACTCGCCCTCGGGCCTCAAGGACGGCCCCTTGCCGACGCATTACGAGCCCGTCGAGAGCCCCGGGCGCAACCCGCTGCACCACCCGCAGCGGCAGAGCCCGGTCGCCAAGATGTTCGCCCGCGACGACAACCCGCTGCACGAGCCCGGCGACCCGCGCTTCCCGCATGTGCTGACGACCTATCGCCTGACCGAGCACCATTGCGGCGGCACGCCGACGCGCGGCGTGCCGCACACGGCCGAGCTCCAGCCCGAGGGCTTCGCCGAGCTGCCGCCGGAGCTGGCGGCCGAGCTCGGGGTCGAGACGCTCGACTGGATCGTCATCTCGACCGCCCGCGGCGAGATCGAGACCCGCGCGATGGTGACCGAGCGCCTGCGCCCGCTGCGCTTCGACGGCGGCCAAGTCTATCAGGTCGGCATGCCCTGGCACTTCGGCTGGGAGGGCGAGGCGACAGGCGATATCGCCAACGTGCTGACCGCGGCCGTCGGCGATCCGAACACGTCGATGCACGAGAACAAGTCGCTGACCTGCGCTGTCCGCGCGGGACGCCTGAACCGCCGCATGGTCCGAGGGATGGCCGCAGAATGAGCTTCGACCTGCCGCACGAGGCCGAGCGCACGGCCGGGACCCGCATCGAGCCCGGCCGCGAGTACGGCTTTTTCACCGACACCTCGGTCTGCATCGGCTGCAAGGCCTGCGAGGTCGCCTGCAAGGAGTGGAACCAGTTGCCGGCCGAGGAGGACGGACTGTCGGGCATGAGCTACGACAACACCCGTGACCTCTCGGCGACGACCTGGCGGCACGTCGCCTTCGTCGAGCAGATGCAGCGCGGCACCGACGGGCAGATGCCCGGGTTCCAGAGCCGCTGGCTGATGTCGAGCGACGTGTGCAAGCATTGCGACCCGGCGCCCTGTCTCGAGGCCTGTCCCACAGGCGCGATCTTCCGCACCGAGTTCGGCACCGTCGTCGTGCAGCAGGACATCTGCAATGGCTGCGGCTATTGCGTGCCGGCCTGCCCCTTCGGCGTCGTCGACCTCGACGAGATCGACGGCAAGGCGCACAAATGCACCATGTGCTATGACCGCCTGAAGGGCGGTCTCGAGCCCGCCTGCTCCAAGGTCTGCCCGACGGACTCGATCCAGTTCGGCCCGCTCGACGAGCTGATCCCGCGCGCCGAGGCGCGCATCGAGAGTCTGCGCGCGCGCGGCGTCGAGGACGCCTACCTCTACGGCGCGCCCGGCCATCCGGGCGCCACCGGCGGCATCGAGAAGCTGAACGCATTCTTCCTGCTGCTCGACCGGCCCGAGGTCTACAACTTTCCCGCGGCGCCGACGCGGCCCGCCGAGCGGATCGGGCCGGCGCTGGGCACCGGGCTCGCCACCTTCGCCGGCCTCGCCGCCGCCGCCGCCATCCTGCTCGGGAGCCGCCGATGACCCGGCCCGAACTGCCCCGCGCCTGGCGCGGCGAGAGCTATTACGGCCAGCCGCCGCTCAAGAACCCGCAATGGGACTGGAAGGTCAGCGGCTATATCGAGCTCGCCGGCACGTCCGGCGCGGCGCAGGCGCTGGCCTGGATCGGCGGCTTGCTGGATCGGGACGGATTTCGGGCGGCGAAGCGCAATGCGCGCATGATGGCGCTCGCCGGCACAGCGGCCGGCGCGGCGCTGCTGATCGCCGATCTCAAGACGCCGCGCCGGTTCTACAACATGCTGCGCATCCTGCGCCCGACCTCGCCGATGTCCTTCGGCAGCTACATCCTCGGCGCGTTCGGGCTGACGAGTGCCGTGTCGGCGCTGGGTGAGCTTCCGGCCGCGCGGCGGAGACCAGCGCTTCGCACCATCGCGGAGACGGCGCAGGCCGGCGCCGCGCTCAGCGGGGCGGGCGCCGCGACCTACACTGCGGCCCTGATGTCGGCGACTTCGAACCCATACTGGGCGGCCGCGCCGCGCTGGCTCGGCGCGCAGTTCGCCACCTCGGCCGTCGCGTCCGGTGCCGCGTCGCTGGCGTTGGCCGAGCGGGCCGGCGGCCGGCGCCGCACGGCGGAACGGCTCGAGGACGTGGCGGCGCTGGCGAGCGCGCTGCATCTCGGCGCAAGCTGGATGGCCGGTCGTCGGCGCCGCGCGGCCGGGGTCGAGCGGCCGTCGTCCGGCGGGTCGGCCCTTGAATCAGCCACGGCTGACAAGGTGATCGCCGGCGCCGCCCCGCTCGCCCTCTATGCCCTGAACCGGGCAAGCGGCGGGCGCGCCGCCCCCGCGGCCGTCCTCGGTTCGCTCGCCGTGCTGGCAGGCGGTTGGCTGATGCGCGACGGCATCCTCAACGCCGGCAAGCGGGCGGCCCAGAGCCCCGAGGCAGCCTTCCGGCTCGCCCAGCCGCAGCTCGCCCGACCGCAGCTCGCCGGCACCGAGCGGCGGCGGCGGCACCACCTGCGCGGTCCGGCCTGATGGACGCCGAGATGCGAGAGCACGCCGCCCAGGCGGTGGCCCGGCTCGGCCACGTCCTCGAGCGCGGCGCGGACGTCCGGCACCCGGAGATCCAGGACGCCGTCAACGCCGTCGTGGCCTTCCGCAACCGCGCCATCGCGAAGCACCGCGAGGGCGCCGTCCCGGACGATTGCCTCGACCGCGCGAACGCGCTCGTCAGCCTCGCCTATGGCGCCGAATTCCCGCTGAGCGGGCTGCACCGCAAGCGCTTCGAGCAGACTCGCACTGGAATGAGAGAGCTGCTGGAAACGGGCGGCGCGGGACCCCGATGAGAGCTGATGCCGACGCCCCGAGCTGAGCGGCAGCTTAGGGGCGTCACGGACCGGCTGGGATCAGGCGCCAACGGCCCTTAGCAGCAGGTCGACATTGGCGGCCCCCTCGCGGCCTCGACTTCCGCCTGACGGCCGTCGCGGATGGCGGCGGCTAAGTCCTCGATCTCGCCGACATATGGATTGGCAGGCGTGTAGTCGAAGCTGCCGTCCTGGGTCTCGATCCGGCCCTGCGCCATGCGGACCGAGGGTCTCCGTGCAGATCGCATAGCCGTCGGAGCCATAGAGCTCCATGATCCGCGGGCCCTTGTAGAGGACCGAGGCACAGAGCTCGGCGGTCGAGCCGTTCTCGAACTGGTAGGTCAGCAGCGCGGTCTCGTCGTGCGGGCCGTTGAACACCTTGCGGTTGATGATGCTTTCGGCGCGCGTGATCTCGCCGCATTGCGGGATCATGAACCAGCGGATCTGGTCGAGGCAGTGCGTGCCGACGCCGGCCAGGGCCCACCAGCGGCCGGCCTCGGATTTGGCGCGCCAGCCGCCGGCGTTGCTCGCGAGCGATGACCACTGGATGCGCATGTGGCGCAGCGTGCCGAAGGCGCTGTTCTGGGCGGCCTCGAAAAGCGTGCGATGCCCCATGTGTCAACGGCGGAGCAAAAGCAGGCCAATGGGCGGCGCAAAAGTCTGCCAGCTCGGGGATCGGGAGCTGATGCTGGGACATGGCGCGCGCCTTGTATGGCAAGCAAATCCAGAAGCCCCTCGAGATCGCCAGCGGGACTGCCCTGTGGTATCGGCGCGGCACGCCGCCGCGGCCGATCCGCTGGGTCCTTGTCCGCGACCCCGCGGGAAAGCGGGCGCCACAAGCCTTCTTCAGCACCGATACCATGCTTGCGCCCGCCGAGATCATCGCGACCTTCGTCCGCCGCTGCAGGTCGAGGTCACCTTCGCCGAGGTCCGCGCCCATCTCGGCGTCGAGACCCAGCGCCAATGGTCGGACAAGGCCATCAGCCGCACCACGCCGGCGCTCATGGGCCTCTACAGCCTGATCATCCTCTGGGCCGAAGATCTGCTTCGACAGGGTGCCGCCCCTTATGCCGCCGCTTGGTACCGCAAGAAAGCCTTCACCTTCACCGATGCCATCGCCGCCGTCCGCCGCCGCATCTGGGTGGGAAACATTAGCGACAGCTTCGCCCATGACCGCGACATCCCCAAAATCCCTCCGGACCGCCTCATCCGCATGACGCAAGCCCTCTGCTTCGCGGCATGATGCGCGAAGCCAAGCTGAGTGCACAGACCGTCTCCAGTGGCGGGGATCGGGGCGAGGCCGCGCTCCTGCGCCTATGCGACATAGCCCCGGGTGTCTGCACGCCGCTCGCGCAAAGATTTTGCTGGCGACGGTCGATACGAGCAGCCGGGCATAGCGGAGCAGCCGATCTCGAATCGCCGGCTCGATCATTAGCGCGTCGAGCCCGATCGCGGCCATGGCGGCCTGTAGATCCTGGTGAGAGGCCGTGACCAGCAGTGAGTGCTCGACGGCATCGGACCGGCCCGCCAGCCTCGGGGCACAGCCCGGTGCCCCGCGCGGACATGACGGCAATGGAAAAATATCGGCCATGGAAACCTCCTTGGTTCGGTCTGCCGAAGAGGTTGGCCGGTCGTGCGCAGATCGAAGCGCGACGGTGCGAGCTGTCCCATGGGGGCTTACGGCGGCCTGCTCATCCCATAGCGTTGCGGGTGCTGAGGTTCCAGCCGGACTCGATCGAGATGCGCTCCGATCCTCTGACGGCGACGTGCACTGGCTGCGGAGGGGGGCGCGTGCGACGATGCTCTGTCCCCATTTGCCCCCCCCCGCCGAGCGTCGCATCCATTCGGGCGGGGGCGCCCCGAGCAGGCCGCAAGGCGCGCGGCTCCCGCGCGCCCGACCTAACCTTTTAGAATCCGCCTCAGCGATTTTGTGCCTATCTCTCGGTCTAAATTCACTTCCGAAGCACGTGAAAACTGAAGCAATAGGCGCTGTGCTTCAGTTTTGCTTCAGCAATCCTGGTAGGTTCCGAGTAGGTTCCGGCAAGTCGGTGCTTCAGCTGCCGCAAAATATCCAGCTTACTCAACACGATAGTTGGGGCTCTCGCGCACGATCTCCTGGATCGTGTTCGGGTGCAGGCTGCCCTTGGCGGTCTTGCGCCCTTCCTTCCAAAGATGACCGTGCTCGACCAACTCGCTCCGGAACTTCTTGAGTTCGTCCTCGATTTTGGAGCAGCGTACATGGCCGAGGCGATCCCGGTAATCATTGTACCAACGGCTCCGGAGCAGGATCTGCCGCTGCACGGTCGTTTCCTCTGCGCGGTGCGCCTCCCAGGTCAGCCAGATCTCCTCGAGCGTCGGATCCGTCGTGTCCTCGATCAGCTCCGGCGGCGAGATGATGTTTGCGACGACATCGACTGCTTCGCTACGGGCCGCGACAAGATTGCGGCTCTTAAGCGATTTGGACTTTGGTTTGCCGCCCTCACGCCAGCGGACGATGTCGTAGCTGTCGCGCGGCTCGCAGAGCTTGAACCGATCCTATCCGGCGACGGGTTCGGGGGACATTCGTGACATGGCGGCGTGGCTCTCTCTTCGTTTTCGAGGAGATACTGTACCAGCCTTTCGCGTACGTAAAGCACGCGCGACCCGAGCCTCGTGTGCGGCAATCCGGCGGCGCGCAGCTCCCGCATATGTCTCTCGGAAACCCGCAGGAAATCAGCGGCTTCCTGTTCGTTCATCACTTCACGCATGCCGACCTCGCCCAATGCGGCGAGGAGGTCGGACCGTTCGGAATTGCCCAGTAATGCGCCCGGCGCTGGTTCGAATTTGGAGGTGGCGCCCGGGGCGTGTGGCTTTTGTTTCGCCCAGCTCTGGAGCACGGTCGCTGTCGCCGGGAGGACTGCAATGAGCAAAGAACCTGAAGGGGCCACAAGCGCCGAGCCGCCTGAGATGATCGAGGTGACTGTTCGCGTGCCGGCGCGCGTGCTCGCGGGCTACGACGGAGACGTCAGCCGCGGCATCTACGAGAACAGAGACGAGGCCTTGCGATGCGGGCTCGTCGAGAGCTGGCGATACTATCAGGGTCGGTTCTCGACGTTGAGAATAGAAAGGCTACTGCGCGATAGGCCGAGCATACGGCCGGACACCAACAAGGCTGACCCGATGGACACGCTCGCGGCCACTGATGTGCTGACAGAGCCTGAGACGGGCGAGCCCGGGGCGGGAGAGGCGCCGAACGAAGACGAGCGGCACTAAATCCGTGCCAGGCCAGAAGGCCCCGCCAGCCGCTCGCTACGGTTCGGGCTTTTGCGCGATGCTCGCGATCGAGTAGGTGTTGGCGAGTACCACAATCAGCGGGTGGGCAAGGCCGCGGCCGCGCGCATGGAGGCCAGGGCGACGCAAATACGCTCGATTGTACCGGTCCACAGTTTTGAGACAGCGATCTGGGGTTAAGCGGCTGTCTGCATGATGGTGGTCTGCTCGCGTCTGACCTGCGCTGGTGTGCGGTATCCGTGGCGCTGGATGATCCACTTCTCGTTGTAAGTGCGCTGGAAGTCGATGTGAACCGCCCCGGGTTTACCGGAGGGTGATTTGTTCAAGGTTCAGGCGGCGCGGTCGAGGTTGTGACGGCTGGCGAAGTAGGCCTGCTCGGCCTCGGCAGGTGGGATGTAACCGATGGGCGCGAGCAGACGGCGGTTGTTGTACCAGTCGATCCAGCGGAGCGTCTCCCACTCGACGTCACGCATGGTTCGCCACGGGCCGAGGGCGTTGATGAGCTCGGTCTTGAACAAGCCGATGACGCATTCGGCGAGCGCATTATCATAGCTGTCGCCGCCAGTCCCGGCCGACGGATCGATGCCGGCCTCTGCGAGCCGCTCGGTGTAGGTGATCGACAGGTATTGCGACCCGCGGTCCGAGTGGTGGATCAAGTCCTTGTTCCTATGCGTTTTTCTCTGCCAGATTGCCTGATCGAGGGCGTCGAGGACGAACTGGGTCGACATGGACGTGGAGACGCGCCATCCGACAATGCGTCTGGCGAACACGTCGATGACGAACGCCACATAGACCGTGCCGGACCAGGTGGGCACGTAGGTGAAATCGGAGACCCAGAGCTGGTTCGGCCGCTGGGCCTTGAACTGGCGGTTGACCTTGTCTTCCGGACAGGGTCGCGCCGCGTCGGGGTTGGTGGTGATGATCCGGCGCCCCCGGACGGCCCCTTTCAGTCCCATGCCCTTCATCAATCGCTCCACGGTGCACCGCGCCACGTCGAAGCCCTCCCGGAGCAGGGCGCGCCAGACTTTCCGGGCGCCGTAGAGCTGGCGGTTCTCCTCCCAGACCCGCGCGATCTCGACGCGAAGGGCCGCGTCGGTCTTCGACCGGGCGGACGTCCGCTCAGGTTCCCGGACCGCCAGGGCGCGCTGATGATACGTCGACGGGGCGATCGGCAGCACCCTGCAGATCGGCTCGACCCCAACACGCCGCGGTGTTCTTCAATGAAACCCATCATTTGCGAAACGGGCGGTCGAGCTCCGCCTGCGCAAAATACGCTGACGCTTTCTTCAGGATCTCATTCGCCTGGCGCAACTCCCGCACCTCGCGCTCGAGCTCCTTGATCCGCGCCGTCTCCGCGCCGGTCGGCCCGCGCCGCTCGCCGGCATCACGCTGAGCCTGCCGCGACCATGCGCGCAGACTGTCGGGCGAGCACCCGAGCTTCTCGGCCAGCGCCCGCAGCGCCGCAATCTCACTGGCGTACTCAGGGCGATGCTCCATGAACAGCCGCACGGCGCGTTCACGAAACTCGGGAGAGTACGGCTTCCTGCTGATCTGATGGTCCATGATGGGGTCATCCTCCGAGAGTTTGACCCTCCGGGAAACCCGGGGCGGTTCAAGGAGGGCTTGGCGCAGGTCCTCGATGGTCTCGAACCACCGGACCCAGAGCAGGTTCTCCTTCAGTGTCCGGATGAAGCGTTCGGCGCAGCCGTTGCCCTCGGGCGCGCGGACGAAGGCGGGCGAGCTCGTCGCGCCGAGGAAGCGGATCTCCTTCTGGAAGTCGCCGCTCATGTACTGGCGAGCCATGGTCATGGCGGATGCTTCAGGCCCCGCGGCGACGCCCTGCCGATCGCGCCGAAGCTGTTCCGCACCGCCTGGCGGATCGGCTCTAGCGCCTCGAACCGGTTGGCGCGGTGGCTGGCGTGGATCCCGACGCATTCGGCCGAGCAGTGATCGACCGCGACGAAGACGGCGGCTGGCCCCTCGCCGGTCATGACCGTCGTCAGATCGGTTCCCCACATCTCGTCGACCACTCCGGTCGTGATCGTGCCGTCATGCGCCCGCGGGCCACGTGCGGACGCCTGGCCGCTGATGCGCCAGAAGCCCGTTCTCGCGCATCACCCGGAGGACGCGACGCGGGCTGGTCCGAATGCCGGAGACACGCAGCCGTGCCCAGACCTTGCGATAGCCTTCGCCGTGAAAGGGGCTCGTCCGCCAGCAGCGCCCGGATCGTCGCACGCCAGCGCCGCGTCCGGACATCGGCCCTGCGGGCCCGGCCGGCGGCGCGGTGCCTCTGGCCGGTTGACGGCCCGACGATGGCGCCAGACCGTGGCCCGGCTCACGCGCCACTCCGGCAAACCCGGCCCAGGCCCGTAGGCGCGCTTCGCGGAGGGCGAGACCGTCCGGCTCATCTCCTCGACCTCCGCCGCACAAAGGGCGCCGGCCTCCATCTTGTCGATCTTCGCCTCCAGAAGCTCGTTCGCCATGGTCAGGTCGCCGATCTTCTCCCTCATGGCGCGGAGCTGACGGTCCCCGTCTGTCCTCGGGCCGGCTCTTCAGCGACGCCGCGCCCCCGGCCAGAAAGCCGTTCCGCCAGCTGCTCAGATCGGCGGCGGTCACGCCGAGTTCCCGCGCCACCAGCTCGAGATCCTCGCCGCGCAAGCAGTCTCAGCACGGCTTCCTGCTTCCTCTCGCCGACATGCGCCGCTTCGCGGCGCGGCGGGCGCGTCTCCGCCAGCGTAATGGGCGCGCTCCGACCGCCCGCCGTGGCTCTCCATTCGTTCGTCATGGCCCCTCCTAACCTGGGGCCGCTCTCACCCAATCGAATGTCTCAAGCAACCGTACACCGGGGGACGATAGCCCAACAAAAAAGAGGGCGCCGAGGCGCCCTCCTCCGATTGATTGCCGAACTCAGCCGGCGAGAAGGTCCCGTACGATGTAGGGGCCTGGACGCGAAAGATCGGCCGCTCGCGCCGCAGGCACCCAAGGGAAGGTCTGCCCTGTGGAGATTTCGGCGATCCGACCGGAATTCACGCCGAAGTACGCGGCTATGTCGGACTGCCGATCTCCACGAAGAAGCATGCCCTTCACCACCGACGCGTCAGCGGCCGTGAGCCGCAAGGAGGATGAGGTTGCGCGTGACATTGCCAACCTCCCTCACTCTGCGGCGTAGGATGCGTCATCGTCGACGACGATGTCCTCATCGTCAGTTCCGTCCTGCGAGGGCTGCGATCGTGCAGCCGTCACCCCGTTGACGCGCTGAACCGTGCGCGACCAGACGACAAACTGTTGATTTGCGCTGAGAACTGACCCGGGTTTTCCATCGAGAAGTGACCCGCCTGAAGGTTATCGTGCTCGGTTCATGCCTGGGTCAATGCCGGTGATGCCTCCTTCCTGCTGCGTGCCGCCTCGGAGCTGGCCCTGAAGCGGAAGCTGTCGTTTCCGGTCTCGAGGATGTGGCAGCGGTGGGTCAGGCGATCGAGGAGCGCGGTGGTCATCTTGGCGTCGCCGAAGATCGTGGCCCATTCGCTGAAGCTGAGGTTGGTGGTGATGGCGACGCTGGTGCGCTCGTAGAGCTTGCTCAGAAGGTGGAAGAGCAAGGCCCCGCCCGTGGCGCTGAACGGCAGGTAGCCCAGCTCGTCCAGGATCACGAGGTCGGCGCGCGTGAGGCTCTCGGCGATCTGCCCGGCCTTGCCCTTGGCCTTCTCCTGCTCGAGCGTGTTGACGAGCTCGATGGTCGAGAAGAAGCGGACCTTCTTCCGGTGGTGCTCGACGGCCTGGACGCCGAGCGCCGTCGCGACATGCGTCTTCCCCGTGCCCGGCCCGCCGATCAGGACGACGTTGTGGGCGCCGTCGATGAACTCGCAGCGGTGCAGCTGGCGGACCAGGGCCTCGTTGATCTCGCTGGCGGCGAAGTCGAACCCCGCCAGGTCCTTGTAGGCCGGGAAGCGCGCGGCCTTGAGGTGATAGGCGATGGACCGGACCTCGCGTTCCGCGACCTCGGCCTTCAGCAGCTGCGACAGGATCGGCACGGCCGCCTCGAAGGCGGGCGAGCCCTGCTCCATGAGATCGGCCACGGCCTGGGCCATGCCGTACATCTTCAGGCCGCGCAGCATGATGACGATGGCGGCGCTGGCGGGATCATGACGCATGGCGCACCCCCGGCGTCCGGCCGCGCAGGCCGTCATAGCGCTCGACATTCGCCTTGGGCTCCTCGATCAGCGCCAGACCCGTTGGCGGGGCGACCTCGGGCGCGCCTGCAGGGCTTTCGTCGATCAGCCGGTGCAGCAGGTTGAGCACGTGGGTCTTGGTCGGCACCCCGGCCTCGAGGGCCATCTCCACCGCGCAAAGCACCGCCTCTTCGTCGTGCTGCAGCACCAGGGCGAGGATCTCCACCATCTCCCGGTCGCCGCCCGGGTGCTTCAGCAGATGATGCTGGAGCACGCGGAAGGCCTCGGGCAACTCGGCGAACGGCGCGCCGTTGCGCAGCGCCCCCGGCTTTCGCTGGATGACGGCCAGGTAGTGGCGCCAGTCGTAGATCGTCCGGGAAGGCAGGTGATGCGAGCGCTGGATCACCCGCCGGTGCTCGCAGACGATCTGCCCCTCGGCCGCGACGACGAGCCGGTCGGGGTAGATCCGCAGGCTGACCGGGCGGTTGGCGAAAGACGCCGGGACGCTGTAGCGGTTCCGCTCGAAGCTGATCAGGCAGGTCGGCGACACCCGCTTGCTCTGCTCGACGAAGCCGTCAAAGGCCGGCGGCGTCGGCATCAGGGCCGTCTTCTCCAGCGCCCAGACCTCCGCGATGGTCCCCGGCAGCGTGCCATGCGGCATGCGCCCCCACAGCTCGACGCAGCGCTGCTCGAGCCAGGCATTCAGTGCCTCCAGGTCGGGGAAGTCCGGCATCAGCTGCAGGACCAAGTGACGCGCATCCTCCACGTTCTTCTCGACCTGTCCCTTCTCCCAGCCTGCGGCCGGATTGCAGAACTCGGGCTCGAAGACGTAGTGGCTGGTCATCGCCAGGAACCGGGCGTTGACCTGGCGCGCCTTGCCGGAGCCGACCCGGTCCACCGCCGTCTTCATGTACAGCTATCGTAGATGCCCCGCCGCGGCACGCCGCCGAAGACCCGGAACGCGTGCCGGTGAGCATCGAACAGCATCTCGTGGGTCTGCGAGCCGGATAGGCCCTGACCAGGAACGCCCGGCTGTGCGAGAGCTTGACGTGGGCGACCTGGAGCTTGGTGTTCTCCCCAGCGATTGTCGCCCAGTCCTCGCTCCAGTCGAACTGGAAGGCCTCCCCGGGCTCAAACGCCAGCGGCACGAAGGTGCCGCGCCCAGCGGTCCCCTGTTCGCGCTGGCGGTCGGCCCTCCACTTCCGCGCGAAGGCCGCGACCCGGCTATAGGAGCCCTCGTAGCCGAGGACGACCAGATCGGCGTGGAGCTGCTTCAGGGTCCGCCGTTGCTTGCGGGACTTGCCCGCCTCCGTCTTCAGCCAGGCCGACAGCTTGTCGGCGAAGGGATCCAGCTTGCTCGGCCGCTCCGGAACCCTGAACGCCGGTTCCACCGTCCCCGACCGCAGGTACTTGCGGATCGTGTTCCGCGACAGCCCCGTCCGCCGCGCAATCTCCCGAATGGAGACCCACGCTTAGGCAAGGCCGAAAGGACCTGCGAACAGCCATGGACCGCCGCCCCACCCGGCATCAGCACCGCTGTTCGGCCAACCCTCGGCCCAGAAATGGGCGCGGTCCCGCTCGGCGAATCCCGAGCGCAGGTACAGTCGATGGGCACCTTCGTTGGACGACCAGACAATGAGGGAAATTTCGGCGCATCCGGCGGCGCGCGTGATCGCCGCGCTCGCCGCCTGAGCGTCTCTCGTGGCGCAAGGCCGTTCTTCGCAACCGGCGCCGCAGCCACGGTGCTCCCAGCGTCCGATGTTCCAGCGGGTCCCGACATGAAGCGCCCGAACGGCAGGGTCTCGAGATGACCCCTTGCGGACGTCCGTCTGTCCGCCGTCAGCGCCCATGGGACGGTATGAGGTGATTGAGCAACGGAGGGTTTCTGGCTCATCGTAACCGCCAATGAGTGGAGATGAGCCAGAAACCAGTGACGCAGAGAGCTGCCGCCGAGAAGACGTGCAGGAGATCCGGCGGCGAATGGCCGGGGTTCTTGTGCTTCTGGGCACCACCGGCTTACGAGGGAGCCCATGGCGGCGCTGCGCTGCAGTCCGGCGCGAGTTGCTCCTCGCCGCCGCAAGACGACGAGCCGGCCACGAGGGACCGGCCGCAACGGAGGAAACTATGAAGACAACTCTCGCCACGCTGATCCTGGGCGGCATGCTGCCGCTCGTCGCAGCCGGCTCCGCCTCGGCGCAGGACTATCCCGCCAAGGACGTGCGCGTCGTCGTGCCCTGGGGCGCAGGCGGCGGCACGGATGCCATCACGCGCAAGATCTCGACGCTCGCCGAGGAGGAGCTCGGCGGCACCATCTATGTCGAGAACGTCGAGGGCGGGGCGAGCGCCACCGGCGTTATGGAAGTGATGAACGCCAAGCCGGACGGCTACACCGTCGGCGCGCTCACCTATGACAGCGTCATCACGGTGCCGCGCCAGGGTCTTCTCGCGAGCTACTCGATGGACAAGCTCGACCCAATCGCCCGTATCACCTCGGAGCCGGACGCGGTGATCGTCGGTAAGAACGCGCCGTTCCAGACCTTCGAAGACATGATCAAGGCCGCGAAGGAGCGGCCGGGCGAGGTGCGCGTCGGCATCCAGAACGTCGGCTCGCGGACCCACCTCGCCATGCTGCGTCTGCAGGAGCTTACGGGCACCGAGTTCGACCTGATCGCCTATCCGGGGGGCGCGGCGCCGCAGAAGGAGGCGCTCCTGTCGGGCGAGGTCGATGTCGTCGTGACCAGCCTCGGCGACTTCGCGCCGCTCATCCAGTCGGGCGAGGCCAAGGGGATCATCGAGTTCTCCGAGGCGCGGAACCCGACCTATTCGGATGTCCCCACGACCAAGGAGGCGGGGCTCGACCTGCAGATCGGCAGCTTCATCCTGCTCGCGGTCCCGACCGGGACCCCGGAGAACGCGAAGAGCGCGCTGACCGATGCCTACAAGGCCGCGTACGAAAGCGACGAGTTCCAAGGCTGGGTCTCCGACATCGGCGTGACGCCGAGCTGGATTGCGGGCGAGGAGGCGGACAGCTGGGTCGATCAGACCCAGGCCGAGCTCTTCGAGCTGATGGACGAAATGGAAGGGAAGTAGCCGTCCGGAGCCAGGGCTCGCCCCGGACCCCGGACCCCGGGCGCGGGGCGCGGCGTCGCCGGACGCCGCACCCCGCTCGTCCGGCAATTGATGCAAGCCCTTCCGCAGATCGGACTGCCGGCGCCCGCGCCGCGACGCCGGCGCCGTCTCCCTCATCCCGCTTCGCCGGTGACTGGCAATGTCCGTCCTGTTGCGCCTCGTCCTTCCCCTCTGCCTCGCCGGGTTCGGCGTCGTCTACTTCCTGCAGGCAGGCACGATCCGCTCGCTCTACAGCCAAGGGCCCGTCGGGCCGGGGGACGTGCCCAGATGGTACGCCGTGGCGCTCGGGATCACGCTTGCGGCCGCGGTGGTAGGCGACCTGCGCCGCAAGCGCACCACAACCACGCCGTTCGATTGGGGCGGCCTGCTCGCCGCCGCGCTGGTGATCGCGGCGTCGGCGGTCTACGTCGCGCTGTTCCGCCCCCTGGGCTACCTCGTGGCCACCGCCGTCTACGCGGTCATCCTCCTCGCCATTTTTTCCCGCCTCAACATGGGCATCCTCTCCACGGCGCTGCAGACGGCCGCGCTCGTCGCCGCCGTCTACCTCCTGTTCGAGGTGGCCTTCGACGTGCGCCTGCCCGAAGGGACCGTCCTCGAGGGCCTGCTTTCGCCTGCCAGCGGCGCGCCGGAGGATCCCGTCCGATGAGCTCCCTCGCAGACGTCCTCGCCGGGGTCGCCGTCCTCTTTCAGCCCGCCGTGCTTGGCTTCATGGTGCTCGGTTTTCTGATCGGGACCTTCTTCGGCGCCGTGCCTGGGCTCACGGCCGTGCTCGCTATCGCCCTGCTGCTCCCCTTCACCTACAGCCTCGAGCCGGTGGAGGCGCTGGTCATGTGCGCCTCGATCTTCATGGCCGGCATGTATGCCGGGTCGATCACCGCCACGACCATCAACATACCGGGTGCGCCCTCCTCGGTGATGACCGCGATCGAGGGCTATCGGCTGATGCAGAAGGGCCATGGCGCAAACGCGCTCGGTCACGCGGCCCTGGCCTCGATGATCGGGGGCGCCGTCGGGGCGGTGCTGCTCCTCGTCTCGATGCCGATCACCGCCGAGCTCGCCCTCCTCATCAAGACCCCTGGCAAGTTCTCGCTCATCCTGTTCGCGCTGATCGTCATTGTCGTCGCCCAGCGGGGGCAGGTTGCCAAGGGCGCGGTGGCCGCGGTGCTCGGCATGATGATCGCCACCATCGGCGTCGACGTCATGCAGCCGGTGCCGCGCTTCGCCTTCGGAACCGAGACGCTGGTCGAGGGCATCAACCTGATGGCCCTGATCATCGGCACCTTCGCGATCAGCGAGGTGATGATCCAGGCCTCGACGCGCGAGGATCCGGCGGTCGCGGCCGCCGCGAGCGCCGTGGCTCGGACGCTGCGCCGGCGCGATTTCGTTCCGCCCTGGCGCGAGGTCCGCAGCATCGGCCTGCTCACCTACGTGAAGAGCGCGCTCATCGGCTACGGTGTCGGCGTGCTGCCCGGCGCGGGCGGCTCGATGGCCGCTTTCGTCTCCTACGCCGAGGCGATGCGGGTCTCGCGCCGCGCTGATGAGTTCGGCAAAGGCTCGCGCGAGGGCATCGCGGCGGCGGAGTGCGCCAACAACTCGATGTGCGGCGGCGCGTTCGTGCCGATGCTGATGTTCGGCATCCCCGGCGATCCGACGACTGCCGTGGTGCTCGGCGTCCTTGTCATCAACGGGCTGCAGCCCGGGCCGCAGCTCCTCGCCAACCAGGCCGACCTGATCGGCCCGATGATCGGCTCGCTGTTCTTCAGCGCCCTTGTCCTGATCCCGCTGTCTCTGTACCTGTTCGGGCCGTTCTTCATCCGCATCGTCTCGATCAGCCGCGCGCCGCTCTACACGGCGATCGCGCTCGTCGCGCTCGTGGGAGCCTACGTCGCCACGACCTCCGTCTTCCAGATGGTGCTGACGCTCGTCTTCGGCGTGCTCGCCTATGTGCTGCGACTGGCGGGCTACCCGACAGTGACGCTGCTTCTCGGCTTCATCCTGGGGCCGAGCCTCGAAGAGTACCTGCGCCGATCGCTCGCCCTCAGCAAGGGCGACCCGACGGTGTTCCTGACAAGTCCCGACAGCCTCGCCTTCCTGGTGCTGACGGCAGTCTTCGTGCTGATGCTCACCTGGCCTCGGCGCGCCACAGAGGCCGGAGGGAGCGGCAGAGCATGAAGGGAGGCGTCGAGCGCAGCCGGCGAGGGCGAGCGCCAGGGTAGTGCGGCCATGCATTACGCGGAGCGGAAGGATTTCGTCGCGGCTTGCTGGTTCCGAGGCGCTGCGCGTCATCGATGATCCCTCGCAATCCAGGCGGCCGCAGCCTCGATCACGGGCCCGTTCCCACCTCTCCGAGCCGCTGCGCTTCTGCCAGCGAAAATGCGAGGAAGACTGCGTTGCTCAGCGGCGCCAGATTGGCCTTGCCGGCACCGGCGATGTCGTAGGCGGTGCCGTGCGCCGGCGTGGTGATCGGCACGCGCAGCCCGCCCAGAAGCGTCACGCCGCTCTCGAAGCCGAGCAGCTTGATCGCGATCTGGCCCTGGTCGTGATACATCGTCAGCACGGCGTCGAACTGCCCGTCGCGCGCCCGCAGGAACACGGTGTCCGACGGGAACGGCCCCTGCACGTCGAGGCCGCGTGCCTTCGCCTCGGCGACGGCCGGGGCGATCACCGCATCATCCTCGGTACCGAAGGCGCCGCCCTCTCCGGCATGGGGGTTCAGCGCGGCGACGGCGATGCGCGGACTGGCCACGCCCGCCGCGCGCATGGTCGCGTCCGTCAGCTGCAGCCGGGCGACGATCCGCTCGGGGGAGAGCAGGTCCGCGACCGCGCGCAGTGGCACGTGCGAGGTGACGCGCGCGTTCCAGAGACGGTCCAGCACGTTGAACTCGCCGACCGCGCCCTCGTGGCCGAGCGCATCCGCGCATGAACTCCAGCTCGTCGTTGAATGGATTGCCGCCGAGCTTCAGGGCCTGCTTGTTGAACGGCGTGAAGGTGATCGCGTCCACCTCGCCGCGCTGCAACATCGCCAGCGCGGTTCCCAAATTCTGCAGGACCGAGCGGCCCCCCGGCCGAGACCTCGCCCGTTCGGATGGCCGTCGGATCGAGATTGGCCATGTCGAGTGCGACAGGGCGCGTTGCTGGCCAGCGCCGCCTGGGACGTGCTGGCCGTCGGCAGGTCGAGATCCACGCCGGACACGGCTTCGCCGGCCACGAGCACTCTGCGATCGCCGATCACGACGACGCCGGCGTCGGCCGTCGAGGCGGGATCCGCCAGCGGGGCCGCCATCAGTTCGCAGCCAATGCCGGTATCTCTGATCGCCATTGCCAGCCTTGTCGTCATCGGTTCTCTCCCATTCGCGTCGCTGGCCTCATCCGTAGAGCGCCCCGACGAGGAACAGCGAAATATAAGGTACGTAGGTGACAAGGATCAGAAGCGTCAGCAGCACGCCGATGAACCAGACATTGACCTTGGTCACGTCCCAGACGTTCACCTTCGCGATGGAGCAGGCCGTCATCAGCACGCTCGCCACCGGCGGGGTCTGCTGGCCGATGGCGATGTTCAGCGTGACGATGATGCCGAACTGGATCGGGTCGAGGCCGATGGCGTTGGCGATCGGCATCACGATCGGGACCACCAGCACGATGGCGGCGGCGCCGTGCAGGAACATCCCGACCACAAGGAAGAGCACGTTCAGCATGGCGAGGACCACCAGCGGGTCCTGGCTGAGCCCCAGCATCCAGGCCGTCAGGTCCTGCGGCACCCGTGTCTGCGTCAGGTAGAGGCCGAGAAAGGCCGAGACCGCGACGAGCAGCATGACGACCGCGGTCTGGATCACGCCATCGATCATGGCGTCCTTCAGCATCCGCAGGTTCAGCTCGCGATAGATGAAGATGCCGACGAACAGCGCGACCGCGACGGCCAGCCCCGCCGCTTCCGTGGCCGTGAAGATGCCGCCGAAAATGCCGCCGAGGATGATGACCGGGACCAGAAGCGCCCACGCCGCCTGCTTGAAGCTCTGCCAGAGGCGCCGCAGCTGGAACGCCTCCTCTACAGGGAAATCGTACCGGACGGCAAAGGCGTAGGCCAAGACGAACATCAGGCTGGCGCCGATCAGACCGGGCACCACGCCAGCGACGAACAGCTTGACGATCGAGGTGTCGGTGATCGCGCCATAGAGGATCATCGGGATGGATGGCGGAATGATGATGGCGAGCGACGCGGACGAACTGGTGATCGCCGCCGTGAAGGGCGCCGGGTAGCCGCGCTTTTTCATCGCCGGCATCAGGATCGAGCCGAGCGCCGCCACGTCGGCCACGGCCGAGCCCGAGATCTCGGCGAAGAACAGCGAGGTGCCGATATTCACCATCGCCAGCCCGCCGCGCACGAAGCCGACCAGCGCCGAGACGAAGGCGATCAGCCGGTGCGAGATGCCCGAGGTATTCATGATCGCGCCGGCGAAGACGAAGAGCGGGATGGCGATCAGCGGGAAGCTCCGCGCGCCCTGATAGAGCGAGATCGCCATGTTCAGCAGCCCGTCATAGCCGAACGTCGCCCAATAGCCGACCATGGCGGCGAAGCCGAGGCTGACGGCGATCGGCGTATTCAGCATGACGAGGCCGAGGAAGATGGCCAGGAGCCAGAGCGGGCTCATGAGCCTTTCGCCTCGGCGGCGTCCAGTTCGGCGGCCTGCACTCCGGCGTCATGCAGTTCGGCGGGCGGCATGCCGAGCCAGGCCTCGCGCACCTGTCCGGAATCGTCGTCAGCTCAGCGAGGATGTAGAGAACCGCCCCGATCGGGATAACCGACATCACGAGCTTCCATCTTTACCCAGGGCAGCGAGGTCAGGGCGTCGCCATGAAGGAGCACGATGGCCCGGTAGCCGAACATGGCGAGGAAGACGAAGAAGAAGATCACCACCGCCTCGCTGATGGCGAGGGCGGCCAGCCGAGCCCCGCCGGCAGGGCTCCCACGAGATTCGGAAAGCCCAGATGCGCCCGCCGCAGCGCCGCGAGCGCCGCGCCATAATAGGTGATCCACGCGAGGACCACCGACGCCACCTCGTCATACCAGGTGAAGGACGCCCCGGCGTAGCGGACGATGACGGCCGCCACCACGATCACGGCCAGGACCGCCATCAGGAACAGCGAGACGGTGACGAGCAAGCCTTCCAGCAGCCTGCGGAAGGACCGGACCACGGTCATGAGCGAGCTCCGCGCGAAGGCGGCGGCGAGGATCGCCGCCGCGGCGCTGGCCGAAAGTCAGCAGCCGTCAGCGAGCGCGAGCGCCTTGTCGATCAGCTCGCGGCCGCCGGGCACCTCCGCAGCGAACTGCTCGTAGACCGGCGCGCTCGCATCCACGAATGCCTGCCGGTCGGCGACGTTGAACTCCATGCCTGCAGCGATCAGCTCGTCGCGGACCTGTTCTTCCATGCTGCTGCCGAGCTCGTGCACCCAAGGGGTCATGTTACGCCCCTCCTGAACCAGCGCCGTCTGCACGTCCTCGGGGTAGCTGTTGAATTTCATCACGCTGACGGCCGGGAAGCTCGGCGTGTAGACGTGGCGCGTCTCGGTCAGGTACTTCTGCACCTCTTGGAATTTGCCGGCGGCGATGTTGACGTAAGGGTTTTCCTGCCCGTCGATCACGCCTGTCTGCAGGGCCACGAAGACCTCCGAGAACGGCATCGGCGTTGGGTTCGCGCCATAGGCCTCGAACATACGGACCCGCCAGACGCCCTTCGGCGTCCGCAGCTTGACGCCGCTCAGATCCTCCGGCGTGTTGATCGGGCGGACGTTGTTCGTGATGTGCCGGAAGCCGTTCTCCCAGACGCCGAGGATCTTGACGCCCTTCTCCTCGGCCTTGGGCGCCAGGATCGGCCAGACGATGTTGTCGATGATGCAGACCATGTGCTCGCGGCTGGCGACCAGATAGGGCAGGTCGAACAGCCCGAACTCGGGCACCAGCGTCGACATGATCGTCGATGGCTGCGAGATGTCCTGCGTGCCGAGGCGCAGCTTCTGCAGCATCTCCTCGTCGTTGCCGAGCTGGCTGGAATTGTAGACCACGCACCTCGCCAGCGTCGCCGATCCGCTCGTTCACGCGCTTAGCGAACTCGTCGAGCGACAGCGACTGCACGTTGCCCGGCGGGCTGGTGGTCCCGGCCTGGATCTCGATCCCCTGCGCCCGGGCTGCGGACGCGCCGGCGAGGCCGAGCACGAGCGTGGCCCAGATCAAGACATCTCTGAGGGCTGGCATGTTCATGTTTCCTCCGTTCACGACGCTTGGATTCTTGATGTTTTTGGGCCAGCCGAGAGCCGACTGGCGGGGCGCCGGATCGACCGTGGCATGCACGCGCGCCGCCGGTCAACCGGCTTGCCAGAGGGGCCTGTCGGCGAGCGCGAACTGGGGAAAGGCGACCTTCCGAGCCCGCCATCCCTGATGGCGACTGGTGATGGCGGAACGATCTCCGACGTGATCGACGCGACCCCGCCCCTCGGCGTCACGCCTAAAGATCGAGCCTGTAGAACGTGGCTGCGTTCCGGCTAAAGAGCTTCTCCTGATCTTCTCGCGGAAAATCGGCGACCATCGCCATGATCCCGTCGACGATCGTCGCGAAATCGGCCCGGAGCGTGCAAACGGGCAGGTTGCTGGCGAACATGCAGCGATCGATGCCGAAGATCTCGATCGCCTCGAGCACGACCCGACGATTGCTCTCGAGCTCCCACGGCTCGTCGCGTAGGCTGAGCTCGGACACCTTGAGCCAGACATGCGGCGCCTGCGCAATCGTCCGCATCGCCTCGCGCCACGCCTGCAGCCCTGCCGTGCTGCGATCCCAGGGGAAGCCCGTGTGGTTCAGCACCATTGGCGTCTCGGGGAACAGCTCAGCGATCTCGGCGGCTTCGGGCAGATGCCAGAACGGCACGCGCAGGTCATAGGTCAGCCCGTGCTGTCGCAGAAGAGCGAAGCCGGCGCGCCAGTTCGGATCCTGCATGGTGCCGGGCGCGCCGCGCTCGATCCTGTCGGGATGCGCAGCCGTCACGGGCTTGGACCGGATGCCGCGCATGAGCGGGAAAGCGGCATGGCCGGCCAGCACTTCCTCGCAGTTCGGATTGGCGAGCCAGGCATGCCCGACCACCGCGTTCGGCATGCCTGACTCGGCCGCGATCTCGTGCAGCCACCGGGTCTCGCCGACCTGATCCTCGCGGTCCCATTCCGCCTCGACATGCACGGTGGCGACGACGTCATAGCCGGCCGTCGCCCGCCGATAGTCGTCGGGCAGGAAATCACGACGGAGCGCCGAGTAGTCACCGAGGAAAAAGTGCTCCTCCGGCCTGTCCGCCAGCCAGGGATAGTAGTTTCGGCCCAGATCCCAAAGGTGGTGGTGGGCATCGACGATCTTCAGCTCATCCGCCATCGGACCCCTCTTCTTGCAATCCGCCGCAGGCGCCGCCTGGGCTGCCGGTCATGTCCCGGCGATCAGGTTAGGCAGCGTCAGCGTCACCGCAGGCACGTAGGAGACGAGCAGCAGCACGACCAGCAGTACCGCCAGGAACGGAAGCGACTGGCGGATGACCTGCGCTGCAGGCACCTCGCCGATGCTGCTGGTGATGAAGATGAGATAGCCGACCGGCGGGGTGCAGAGGCCGATCATCAGGTTGAGCACGATCATCACGCCGAACTGGATCGGGTGGAGACCAAGCTCCGGCAACAGCGGCACCATCAGCGGCACCAGGATGATCAGTGCGGCGATCGGGTCCAGGAACATGCCCACGGCCAGGAACAGCAGGTTGAACAAGAGCACCAGCAACCATTCCGCTGCCCCGGACGCCGCGATGACGCCGGCGAGATCCCGGCTGATCCCCTGATCGGCGATGATCCAGGCAAAGATCGACGAGGCGCCGAGCACGACGAGAACGGACGCAGTGCCATGGGCTGCGCGGACCAGCGCCTCGATGACGGCGCGTGGCGTCAGCCCACGATAGATCAGCGCCCCGATCAGCAGCACGTAGATCGCCGCGATGGCGCCGGCCTCGGTCGGCGTAAAGACGCCGCCGCGAATTCCACCGACGATGATGACAGGCGCCAGCAGCGCGAAGAACGCCTTGCCGGTCTCGTCCAGCACCCTGCGCCGGTCGGCGCGCGGCGTGCGCGGCAGGTCGAGCTGGCCCGCCCGCACATGCGCGACGCTGGCCAAGCCGATGGCGATCAGGATGCCCGGCACGATGCCTGCCAGGAACATGCCGCCGACCGACACGCCTGCCAGCACGGCGTAGATGATCATCGGGATCGAGGGCGGGATGATCGGCCCCAGGATCGACGCCGTCTCGACCAGCGCCGCCGAGAACCCGGCGGGGTAACCGGCCCGCACCATCGAGCGGATGAGCACCGACCCGACGGCGGCCGCGTCGGCGACCGCCGAGCCGGAGACGCCCGCCATGACGAAGGATGCCAGGATCCCGACCTGGGCGAGCCCGCCCCGCAGATGACCGACGACCGCCTGCGCGAAGCCGAGGATGCGCTGGGTGACGCCGGCCGCGACCATCAGCTCGCCGGCAAGGAAGAATAGCGCGATCGCCAGCAGCGGGAAGTTGTCCATCCCGTTGATGAAGAACTGCGGCACGATCTCGAGCGGCAGTCCCGGCCGGGTTACCAGCAGCGTCAGCAGCGCCGCCGCCAGCAGCGCGAAGACCAGCGGCACCCCGAGAAGCGCGAGAGCCAGCATGCTGCCGATCAGCAGTGCCAGGCTCATGGCTCGCCACTCGGCTCGTCGCCTCGGGGCTCGAGAAGGGAAAGCAGCGTCGTGACGATCCAGAGGCCGCCGCCGACGATCAGCGACCAGTAGAGATATTGCAGCGAGAGATCGAGCGCGGTGTAGCGGTCATAGGCCGTCAGCGCGATCAGCCCGAAGCCCTTCCAGACGAGCAGCGCCAGCATACCGACCGACAGGAGGGCGATCGCGACCTCCAGCCGGGCGCGCGCGGCACCGTGGCCGAGCCGCGCGGGCACCATGTCGATGCGAAGGTGCCTGGCCCCCGCGGCGCCGATCAGCACCAGCCAGATGAACAGCAGGCGCGTCAGCTCCTCGCTCCACGGCATCGCCTCGCCGAGCACATAGCGAGCGAAGACACGCGCGCCTGTGATCAGGAGCACCGCGGCGAGCAGCAGGGCCGCGAGCACGTCGAGCAGCCGCCGCAGCCAGACCAGCGCCAAAAGCAGCAGCGGCCGCATCGAGGCGTTATTTCATCGCCTCGATCTTGTCGACGATCTCGGAACCGAACTGGTCGACATAGCTTTGCTTCACCGGTTCGTAGACGATGGCCTTGAACGCCTCGCGATCGACGTCCTCGGTCACCTCCACGCCCGCGGCCTTGATCGCCTCGAGATCGGCGCTCGCCTGCTCGCGGTTGAGCTTGCGCTGGTAGACCGCCGCCTCGTGCGCGGCGTCGAGCAGGATCTGCTGCTGCTCGTGCGTAAGGCTGTTGAACTTGGCCAGGTTCATCGAGACGATCGACACGGTGTAGGCGTGATCGGTGAAGGACAGGTAGTCCTGGACCTCCTGGAACTGGTTCGACCGGATGATGTTGAGCGGGTTCTCCTGCCCGTCGACTGTGCCGGTCTCGAGAGCCAGGTAGACCTCGGTGAACGGCATCGGCGTCGGAATCGCGCCGAGCAGTTCGAAGGCCTGGACATGCGCCGGGTTGGGCGTCGTCCTGATCTTCAGGCCCGTGACGTCCTCGGGCGTGCTGACCGCGCGCACGCTGTTGGTCAGCTTGCGAAAGCCGATCTCCCAGAAAGCCAGCCCCTTGAGCCCCCGCTCCTCCAGCTCGCCGAGCAGCTCGTCGCCGATCGGCCCGTCAACCACCGCATAGACGTGGTCGTAGTCCGAAAACAGGAAGGGCAGGTCCAGAACGTTCAGCTTCGGCGCAAACCGCGTGTAGAACGGGTTGCCGGTCTGCCCGATGTCGATCGTGCCGAGTCGAGCCCCCTCGAGGATCGAGGGATCGTTGCCGAGCTCGCCGGCCGGATGGATCTCGACCTGGATATCGCCGCCCGTGCGCTCTGCGACGATCTCGGCGAAGCGCTCGGCGGCGAGATGATGCGTGTCGCTGGTCGGCTGCGTGTGCGCGAACCGCAGCACCGTCTGCGCGCCGGCGTTGCCGCCGGCGGCCGAGCCGATAACCGCGAGAGCAATGGTATAGGCCAACAGCCTCATCATCCTGGTCACGACCGTCCTCGCTGGCATGTTCTTCTTCTGGATGAGGCGGACGATGGCAGCCCGCACCAGGGGTGTCAACGCAGCCCCGGGAATGGTCAGTATGGCGCGCGAAGCAGCTAAACGGCCACAATCGTTCGACGATCCGGCCCACCCCTGTGCCGCCTCTGCGCCGCCTGCGCGGCAGGAGCGGAAGTTGACCGCAGAGCGGCCGCACGGCTACGACATCGAAAAGCAAGGCGGCGAAAGCCGATGCAGGAGGGCCGCTTCATGAACCTCGCAACGCTGCTCGGGCCGGTGCCGACCAAGATCTATCAGGTGGGGCTGGTCGGCGCCGGCGAGTTCGGGCGCAGCTTTCTCTCCCAGGCGCGCCGCGTCCCCGGCCTCGAGGCGCGCGCCATCTGCGACCGCGATGTGAAGCGCGCCGCGGGCGCCTTCGCCTCTCTCGGGATGCGGGCGCCGCGAATCTGCGAGACGCCGGATGACGCGCGTCGAGCTTTCGAGAGTGGCGAGGCCGTGGTCGTGCCAGATGCCGAACTCCTGGCCGCCCTGCCGCTCGATGCGGTCGTCGAGGCGACCGGAAACCCGGAGGCCGCAGCCGCGGTCGCCGAGGCGGCGCTCGACAACGGGATGCACGTCGTCATGGTCACGAAGGAGGCCGAGAGCGTCGTCGGTCCCGTCCTGGCCGACAAGGCGCGGCGCGCCGGTCTCGTGCACACGCCGGCCGATGGCGACCAGCCGAGTTCTGCTGATCGGACTCGTCGCCTGGGCACGGCTCCTGGGGATGGAGGTCATCGCCGCAGGCAAGGCGAGCGAATACGACTTCGTCTGGAACCCGGCCCGCGGCGAGCTGACCAGCCAGGCGCGCGGCATCGCCCTGCCCGACCTGGCCGCACTATGGTCGGCGGATCCTGCGCAGGCAGGCGCCCTCGCAAGACATCGGGCAGAGCTGCTCTCGTCGCTCAGGCACCGCACGGTGCCCGATCTCTGCGAGATGGCGATCGTCTGCAACGCCACGGGGCTGGGGGTCGATCGGCCGGAGCTGCACGCGCCGATCGCGCGGACGGTGGAGCTGCCGGACCTGTTCGGGCCGGCCGCAGCGGGCGGGCTGCTCGCAAGCACGGGCGTCGTCGACATGTTCAACTGTTTCCGGCGTCCGGACGAGCTTTCTTTCGCGGGGGGTGTCTTCGTGGTCGCCGGCACGCCGGATGCCAAGACCGCGCGGCTGTTCCGCGAGAAGGGCATCCCCGTCAGCGCGGACGGTGAACGGGTTCTGCTGCACAACCCGGTCCACCTGCTGGGCGCCGAGGCGGCGATGTCGGTCCTCTCGGCGTGCCGGGCCGGCCGGTCGACCGCGGGCGACGAGGTCCGGCCGCGTGTGGACCTGACGGCCATCGCCGACCGGCCGCTGGCGGTAGGCACGCGGTTCGAGATCGGCCATCGCCATGAGGTCGAGGGTCTGCGCGCGGTCATCACGCCCGCCGCGGCGCTGTCGGACGGCTCGCCCGTTCCGTATTACCTGCTGCCCGGTGCGGTGGTGCGCGTCGCGATACCGGCAGGGGTCGCGATCGTCGGTGAGATGGTCGATGTTTCGGGCGGAACGTTGCATCGGCTCCGTCGCCAGCAAGATGCAATCTTCTTAGGGAACTGATCGACTACCAGCCCCGAGCATAGTGTCCCCACGCAAGCCACGCCGCGCCGCCCGGTCGACGTCGTCTATCCGGCTTGCTGCGAATGCGGGAGGCTCGATCCCACCCGCGCCGCCGGCCCTCCCAAACGACGGCGCAGACAGAGCTTCTCCCTTAGCCGGCCCGCTTGCCCCGGGCTGGCCGGCTAAGGGAGAAGCAGAATGGCCCGCGATCTCTGACAAGGAGCCTCGGGCTATGCCGAGGAGGAGGACGAGGCAGAGTGCTGCCCTTACAACTGAGAGGCCGATTGCCAGTGCGGTCGGGATCTCTGCCCGTCGGCAGCGACCGGCAATGAGCCCACCTTCGAGGAGTGAGGCCGCGGCCCGCCGATCCCCGTGCATGCGGGATCGGCGGGCCGCATGACCCCATGTCGACACAGCGGATGCATGAGGAGCGAGCCTCAGACGTTGCACCTGGATCAGCCGATGGAGGACTCGCTGCGCGCCTTCGGCATCGGCGCAGTCACCAGCTTTTGGGTCGAACTGCCGCGTCAGTGCCGAAAAGGCGCGGCGAATGCTTGGGTGAAGCAGAAGACGGCCCTGATCTGGGATCACATCACGTCGGACGACTGATGCGCCGCCAAAGCCGTCATGTCGCCCGCATCGGCGAGCCGCGCACCGGGTGCATCGAACCTCCCCGATCCGGCCCGTAACGCCAGGCGGGCGGCGAGCTGAAGCGCCTTGATCGTGCCGCCCGGATTGGCGACGCCTTTCCCGGCGATATCATAGGCGGTGCCATGCGCCGGCGTCGCGATCCAGAACGGAAAGCCGCCGATCAGCGTCACGCCGCGATCGAAGCCGATCAGCTTCATCGCAATCTGGCCCTGGTCGTGATACATCGTCAGGACCGCGTCGAACTCGCCTCTCAGCGCCCTGACATAGACGGTGTCGGACGGGATCGGCCCGCTGACTTTGTACCGCTCGGCCGCCTGCTGGACGGCGGGCGCAATCACGTCGATCTCCTCGTGGCCGAAATTGCCGCCGTCGCCGGCGTGCGGGTTCAGCCCGGCCACACCGATGCGCGGCGCATCGAAGCCGGCGGCGCGCATCGTGCGGTCGGTGAGATCGATCGCGCGCGATATGCGATCGGCGGTGATGTTCCTTGCGACCTCGGCAAGCGGGATGTGAGAGGTCACCCGTGCGTTCCAGACTTCGTCGAGGACGTTGAACTCGGAGCCGTCCGCCTTGATGCCCGTGGCACGCTGGACGAAGCCGATCTCGTCGACATAGTCGCCTTCAGCGAGGCGCATGGCGTATTTGTTGAAGGGCGTGAAGCAGACCGCATCGACCTTGCCCGCGGCCCCAAGCCTCAGCGCGGTGCGGAAATTGCCGAGGGCCACCGCGCCGCCCGCCGGGCTCGCCTCGGCGAGCGTGATGGCGTCCGTCTCGGCATGCGCGAGATCGAGAAAGGCGAGCCCGTCGAAGTCGTCTCCGATGGGCGAAATCGCGACGGACTGCCCAGCGATGCGCTCGCCCTCGGCCCAGTGGCGCCGGTCCCCAATGACCAGATAGTCGGCGGCGCTCCGCGTCTCGGGATCGGCCAGCGCCTTCACGGCCAGCTCGTTGCCGATCCCGGAGGGATCGCCGAGGGCAAGTGCGATCAGAGGGTGGTCAGCCATGTCGTTCTCTCCTAATGGTCCGGGCCTTCGCGACGCATGCGCTCAGACCACGTCGCGAACCCGCTCGAGCGTGTTGTCCATGTGCTCGGCCAGCACCCCCGCGAGCGCCGGTCCGTCCCGCGCGGCGAGCGCCGCCGCCATCCGCTCGTGCTCGGCCACGGCCTCCGCCCATTTCTCCGGGGCGTGATTGCCGATGTAGCGGATTCGCTTGAGGCGGCTCTGCATGATCGTGTGCAGTTCGAGCAGGCTCGGATTGTGCGCCAGCGCAACGATCGCGGTGTGGATCGCCTGGTTGAGCTTGTAGTAGGCGAGGCGGTCGCGCGCCGCGTAGAGCTCCAGCATCCGTTCGTGCTGGTCCAGTATGGCGCGGATCTCGGCGTCGCTGGCGCGCTCGACTCCAAGCCGCGCGGCAGGATCCTCAAGCGCCTTGATCGTCTCGAGCATATGCCGGACATCGTCGAGCCCAAAGCGCCGGACGACCGCACCGCGTGCCGGGACGAGCTCGATCAGCCCCTCTCCGGCCAGCGTCTTCAGCGCCTCGCGCAGCGGCGTGCGTGAAACGCCCAGCCGAAGGCAGAGCTCGCTCTCGTTGATGCGGCTGCCCGTCTCGAGCTCGTTCTCGATGATCATGTCGCGGACGCGCGCGACGACCTCGTCGTGCAGCGTTCGCCGCTCGATCCGGAGCGAGATGCGGTCGACATCTTCCAACGGCAACAGACGCCCTCCGACCGTTCAGTCGTTCAGAGAGGCCCGACATCGCTGGAGCGGGCTTGTCTGGCGATCTGCATTCTGCATACTAAATGCAGAATGGCAGGGATGACAACATCAACCAGCGAAGCGCTCAACGGCCGCCAGGCCGCGCGGGGCATCGCGCTGCCACCCCGGCTGGTCGACGCTCACATGCACCTTTGGGACCTCTCGCTCGGGCGCCATCCGTGGCTCTGCGACGAGCCGCCCATCCCGTTCCGCTATGGCGACTACCGCGCGATCCGCAGGAGCTACATGCCGCCGGACTATCGTAGGGATGCGGCCGGGCTCGGCATCGCCGCGACCGTCTACATTGAGGCCGAGTGGGATCCCGCCGAGCCGACCGGCGAGACGGCGTGGATCGCCTCGCTGGCCGAGCGCGAGGGCTTTCCGAACGCCGTGATCGCTCAGGCCTGGCTGGACCGGGAGGACATTGCCGAGGTGCTGGCCGCACACGCGCGCATTCCGCTCGTCAGGGGCGTGCGGCACAAGCCGAAGGCTGCGGCCTCGCCCTGGGAGGCCGTGCGCGGCCGGCCCGGCTCGATGGACGACCCGCGCTGGCGTGACGGCTATGCTCTGCTGCAGCGGCACGGGCTGCACTTCGAGCTGCAGACGCCGTTCTGGCACCTGGACGCCGCGCTCGATCTCGCCAACGACATGCCCGAAACGACCATTGTGCTCAACCATACGGGGCTGCCCGCCGACCGCTCGGAGGAGGGGCTCGCGGCCTGGCGCCGGGCGCTCGGCGGCTTCGCCGCGGCGCCGAACACCCGGCTGAAGATTTCGGGTCTCGGCCTCGCCGGGCAGCGCTGGAGCACCGAGGCGAACCGCCCGGTCGTGCGCGACGCCATCGCGATCTTCGGCGCCGAGCGGTGCATGCTCGCCTCGAATTTCCCCGTCGACTCGCTGGTCGGCGCGATGACCGACATATTTGCCGGCTTTTCCGAAACGACGGCCGACTTCGATCCGGTGGTGCGCCGGGCGCTCTTCCACGACAATGCCGCCGTGATCTACCGCATAGCCACGCCGACGGCCGAAGCCGCAGAGGCGCAAACACACAAAGCAAAGGGAGGAACAGCATGAGACGGGCCATTCTGGCGCTTCTGGTCGCGGGCGTCAGCCTCGCGGTCACGGCGGCATCGGCCGAGGTGACCCTGCGCTATGCGCATGTCGGCGCCGAGGGCGAGGGCCAGACCCGCTATGCCGACGAGCTCGCCAAGCGCGTCGACGCGGCGACCGACGGCCGGGTGAAGATCGAAGTCTTCGGCAACTCGCAGCTCGGCAACCTCTCCGAGATGCTCGACGCGGTGCGGATCAATGCCATCCAGATGGCGCATCACGACTTCTCGTCGCTCGACCGCTTCTACGAGGACGTGGCGGTCTTCAACGCGCCCTATGCGTATCGCGACGCCGAGCACGCCATGCGGGCAACGGGCCCGGACAGCCCCGTGCTGCAGGAGATCAACGAAAAGCTGATCGAGAACGCCGGCATCCGGATCATCGGCAATCTCTACCGCGGGGCGCGGCATCTGACGGCCCGCTATCCAGTCTATTCCCCCGCAGACATGGCCGGCAAGAAGTTCCGCGGCGTGCCGATCCAGCTCTGGAGCACCATGCTCGAGGGCATGGGGGCGATCCCCACGCCGGTCGAGATCTCCGAGATCATGCCGGCGCTGATGACCGGCCTCGTCGAGGGGCAGGAGAACCCGCTCAACAACATCATCGCCCGCAAGATGTACGAGGCGAACAAGTACCTGATGTTGACCGGCCATATGGAGAGCGTGCTCGCCGTCTTCATCAACGAGGACGCCTGGCAGTCCATCCCCGAGGAGGACCGGGCGATCATGGAGCAGGTGATGCTCGAGCTCGGCGCCGAGACGCTCGAATGGTACCGCGAGAGCGAGGCTGACGAGATCGCCTTCCTCAAGGACCAGGGCGTCACGGTGATCGACGTCTCGAGCGGGCTCGACCTCGACGCCTTCCGCGGGAGCGTGCGCGCCAAGGTGCAGGAGGATTATCCCGGCTGGCAGCCCTACCTCGATCGCATCGACGCCATCGAGTAGCGGGCGCGCGGGCCCGGGCAGTCGCCGCACTGTCCGGGCTGTCCTGACCCCTGGGAGGCATTTATGCGTCGGGCCTGGCTGGCGATCGAGCGCCTGCTCGCGGCAAGCGCGCTGGCCGCGCTCATGGCGCTGGTCGCTCTGCCGTTCACGCAAGTCATCATGCGAGACCTGTTCGAAAGCCCGGTGATGGGCCTCGAGGAGGCGACACGCTGGGGCCTGATCGCCCTCGTCTACCTCGCGCTACCGCTGCTCATCCCGAAGAACGAGCAAATCAGGTTTGACGAGTTGATCAACCGCCTCCCGCCACGGGCCCGCTTCCTCTTGGAGCGAATCCACCTTCTCGTTGCGGGGATCACCCTCGTCATTCTCGTGAACGCCGCGCTCGGCAGCGCCCTGCGGCATGCCTCCACACGCACGCCGGTTCTGAACATTCCCTTCGTCCTGTTCATCGCCCCCATGGTGATCGGGCTGGTCGCCACCGCAGTGGCCGCCTTCTACTTCGCGCTGCGCCGTCAGGCCCCGCCCGTCGAGCCGCCGAACGTCTCGCTCTTCGGCCCCGAGCCGGATTCCGCCGAGTTCCGCGAGCCATGATGATTTCGGCCCGAGGCGCCACCGGATGAGCCTGGGACTTCTCGTCGTCGCGGCGTTCTTCGCGCTCTTCCTCATCGGGATGCCCGTCGCCTTCGCGATCCTGGTGCCCTCGGTCGTCTACATCGCGGCGCAAGGCATCCCGCTCGCGACCGTCGCGCAGCGGGTGCTCTATGCGCTCGACAGCTTTCCCCTCGTCGCCGTGCCCGTCTTCATCTTCGTCGGCAATCTGATGAACGCGTCCGGCATCACCGAGCGGATGTTCCGCTTCGCTGACGTCATGGTCGGCCGGCTGCCGGGCGGCCTCGGCCAGGTCAACGTCTTCGCGAGCCTGATCTTCTCGGGGGTCTCGGGCGCCGCGCTGGCCGATGTCGGCGGCCTCGGCCGCGTCGAGATCAAGGCGATGTCCGAACGGGGGTTTCCGGTGCCCTTCTCGGCCTCGGTCACCGCGGCCTCGGCCATCGTCGGGCCGATCTTCCCGCCCTCCATCCCCATCATCATCTATGCGTCGGTGACGTCCGTGTCGGCCGTCCAGCTGCTGGTGGCGGGCATCGTGCCGGCGCTCCTCTGCGTCGCCCTCCTGATGATAACCGTCGCCGTGCTGGCAATCCGGCGCGGCTATCCGCGGGCGCCGGAATGGCCTTCGGGCCGCGAGATGTGGAATGCCTTCTGGCCGGCAGCGCCGGCGCTCGCCGCGCCGGTCATCCTGGTCGGGGGCATGCTGTCTGGTTCCTTCACCCCGACCGAGACATCCGCGGTGGCGGTCGTCTGGGTTCTGCTGGTGGGCGCCCTTCTCTACCGCGAGATGCCATGGCGCTTCGTCAGGGCGGCGGCGCTCGAGACGGTGCGCTCGACGGCGGCAATCCTCTTCATCGTGGCAGCCGCGGCGATGTTCGGCTGGATCCTGACCGTCGAGGGCATCCCCAGGGACGTCGCCGCCTGGTTCGGGGCGATCTCCGACAACCCCTGGGTCCTGCTGCTGATTGTCAACGTGATCTTCCTCGTCGCCGGCATGTTCGTCGACTCGACCACGGCGACGCTGCTGCTGGTGCCGATCATCGCGCCGCCCGTGGTGCTGGCCGGCGTCGACCCGGTGCATCTCGGGATCGTGGTCATCTTCAACCTGATGTTCGGGACGGTGACGCCGCCCTTCGGCCTCTCGCTGTTCCTGCTCTCCAACATGACGGGCCTCAGCTTCTCGCGGCTGTCGATGGCGATGCTGCCGTTCTATCCGGCGCTGCTGATGGCGCTGGCGCTGCTGACATTCGTGCCCGATCTTTCCCTCTGGATCCCCCGCATGATCCGCTGAA
Source organism: uncultured Bacillaceae bacterium (assembly GCA_963763245.1). Lineage (GTDB taxonomy): Bacteria > Pseudomonadota > Alphaproteobacteria > Rhodobacterales > Rhodobacteraceae > Thermohalobaculum. The sequence goes on along the minus strand of CAVXNU010000008.1, from coordinate 56,846 downwards.
GGAGGTACGCCATGCCAGCGACCGTCGGCTTTGTCGGCCTCGGCCTGATGGGCCAGGGCTTCGTCAAACGCCTGATCGACACAGGCCACAGGGTGCTCGGGGCCGACATCCGGCCGGACGCGGTCGCGCAGGCCGAGGCCCTGGGCGTCTGCCCGATGCCGGACGCGGCAAGCATCGTGCGCGAGGCGGACACGGTGCTCCTCTGCGTCACGACCCCCGCCGTCGTCGCCGAGGTGGTGCGCGGCAAGGGCGGCGTGCTCGAGTCCGCGAATCTGTCCGGGAAAGTCCTCGTCGACCACTCGACAACGGACATCCCGCTCACACGCAAGCTCGGCGCCGAGCTCGCGCAAAGGGGCATGGCCATGGTCGATGCCCCGGTCTCGGGCGGTCCCGCGGCCGCGGAGACGGGCACGCTCGCCATCATGGCCGGCGGCACCGACGAGGCCGTCGCTCAGGTCCGCCCTGTGCTCGAGCGCCTCGGCCACCTTACCCATATGGGATCGCTCGGGGCGGGCCAGGCGACAAAGCTCGTCAACCAGGCCCTGGTCCTCACCAACTACTGCGTCATCGCCGAGGCGCTGCGGCTGGCCGAGGCCTTCGACGTCGATCCCGCGAAGATCCCCGGCGCGCTCGCACCAGGTCACGCCGGTTCGAACCTCCTCGCGGCCCTGATGCCGCGCATGGCGGCGGAGGACTTTGCCCCCCGCGGCTTCGCGCGGCAGATCCTCAAGGATCTCGAGATGCTGCACACGGCGACCAAGGACCTTCCGCTGTCGATGCCCATGGCGGGACAGGCGCTCTCGCTGTTCCGGCTGCTGGTCGCGGGTGGTAAGGCCGAGCACGATGGCAGCGCCGTGGTGACGCTGTTCCCGAAGTCGCATCCGCCGGGATCGTCGTGAACGGCGGAGGAAGCCAAGCCGCCACCATCCACAAGCAAGCCAGAGCAACATGCACCGCATCCGAGCAAATGGCGACACGCGGGCGATGCTGTGACACGCCCCTCACACGCTGCGACCGCTTGCCGCCCTGATGTCCGCCGATGGCACCGTACAGACCGGCGCGATGCTGGAGCGAGACGAAAAGTAGGGTAGCCCGACCGGCGTATCTCAAGCTTTGCGGCCGGCGAGAAAGACCAGTTCACCAGCCACTTCACCGATGCCTTGACTGGCATCGGCGCGAAGGTGTCGCCTGCCTCGTCAACGTCCGGAAGTGGCGCAACCTCCGCGTCCGCGGGAATAAGAGGCGACATCCGCTACGCCCCCTGAACTTGTCATAGATCACGCTGGGGTCATGGAGGCTAATCGGTACGCTGCGTGAGCTTGCCTCGGCATGGACAACGCCACGGGCTGTCCCCTATGGCAGGTGCAGTGACATGATGTCTGCAGCCGGACGGCGGGGCGAAGCCCGTCCACCACCTCGATGCGGAGGGTTCTCTGCCCGATATCGTTTTGCGACGCTGCCTCGAAGAGGTTTCCGGCGCATCGGATGATGTTGAACGCTGGGATGCCGTGGCTGCGAGTTCTCGCGTGCTCCTGCAGCATCCGGAGAGCGCAGCCGAGTTGGCCCGGCGCATCATTGCCGCGGAAGACGCGGAGGACGTGCCCACGGAGCTTCTCCTCCTGGAGGCACTGCTCGACGGCGCGCGCATCGATGCCGAAGGCCGCGTCGCGCGGAGCACGGCCTCGTCTACCTGCTCGACGCCTGCCAGTCGGTCGGGCAGATCGAGCTCGACGTCGGGCGCATCGGCTGCCACCTGCTGTCCGGCACGGGGCGCAAGTTCCTGCGCGGGCCGCGCGGCACCGGCTCTCTCTACGTCTCCCGCGAGATCGTGGATCAGCTCGACCCGCCCTTCATCGACCTGCATGCCGCCACCTGGACGTCCGACGACGCTTTCGTCCTCGCCGAGGGAGCGCGCCGCTTCGAGAACTGGGAGAGCTTCGTCGCGGGCCGCATCGGGCTCGCCGCGGCCGTCGATTATGCGCTCGCTATCGGAGTGCCGGCGATCGAGGCCCGGGTGACGGAGCTCGCCGGCATGCTGCGCGAGCGGCTTGCCGAGGTCCCCGGCGTCGCGGTCCGCGACCAGGGCCGGCGTCGCTGCGGGATCGTGACCTTCGACAAGGCGGACGAGGCGCCGGCCGATCTCGCCCGCCGCCTCGGCGCCGCCGGCGCCAACATCTCGGTCTCGACCCAGCCCAATGCGCGCCTCGACCTCGGCCCGCGAAGGCTCCCCGCGCTCGCGCGCGCCTCCGTCCACTGCTTCAACACGGAGGACGAGGTGGCGCGTTTCGTCGATCTCGTTCGCGGACGCTGACCTGGAACGCGCCGCATGCTGTCCGCAGCAGAGGGAGGACTCGTGTCCGACTACCTGTCACTTCTCGGCGTGAAGGGCGGACCTGCGATCCGCCCCGGGTCCAACATGCCGACCTCAATGCTCCTGCGTCTCGGCGGGCGGACGATCGTCATCGACGCCGGCCTGGGCGTGACGCGGGCGATCTGCGACCGGGGAGTGCCACTGACGGAGATCGACCTCGTCTTCGTCACGCATCTTCACTCAGACCACTACCTCGAGCTCGGGCCGCTCATCCATACCGCCTGGACCGCCGGGCTAAGCCGGCCGGTTATGATCTTCGGCCCACCCGCCCTCTCCGATTACTGGCGCGGCTTTCTCGCTTCGATGGCATTCGACATCGCGATCCGGATCGAGGATGAAGGGCGTCCGGCCCTGTCCGATCTGGTCGACATCGCAGTGCTCGCGGAAGGCGAGGTGCTGTCGCAGGACGGGCTGACCGTGACCGCGCTGCGGAACGATCATCCGCCGATCGAGGAGAGCTTCGCGCTTCGGTTCGAAGGCAACGGGAAACGCATTGTCCTCTCTGGCGACACGGCGTTCCTCCCGGCACTGATCCCGTTCGCGCGGGATGCCGACCTCCTCGTTCACGAAGCGATGCTCACCGAGGGCGTCGATGCGCTGGTCGCACGCGTGCCGAACGGCGGAGAGCGGCTCCGCCAGCACATCCTGAGGAGCCACACGAGCGCCGAGGATGCCGGCCGCATCGCGGCCGAGGCGGCTGTCGGGCGGCTGGCCCTCAACCATTTCGTGCCCGATGGAATCGCGGGCTACGGAGAGGAGAAGTGGGAGGACGCGGTGCGCAGAACCTGGAGTGGGCCGCTTTTGATCGGTTGCGACGGTCTGACCATCAACCTCTGAGCCGCTCCCGTCGGCAAGCCCGGTGCGGACGCACCGGAAGCATGCTCCCGCTGATATGGCGAATGCCTCGCACACAGACGGAAGTCAGCGATTCGAGTGCCGGCGGCACTCCTTCGCAGGTCCGGATCGCGGCGGGTCCGCTACGGCAGCTTGTGGCGCATCTCGCGCACTGGCGGCCTGAACCAGCTATGTCGGGAGTGTCTCCGAACCCGCCACTACGTGTCGGATGCCGCTGGCGAGCGGTCAGTGTACGATTCCACTTGGCATGTGGCCGAAACTGGGTGATGCGAGTTGAGAGGGCGGCGTATCGTGGCGGGTGATCAAGCCTGCCAGAACTCCAGGAAGGAGCGATACGCCGTGAAGGAAGATACCAGCATTATCGCGTTTCGTCAGCCGGGTTTCCTCGGGGACCCGCTCACCGAGATCGCCCGGGAAGGGGCGCGCCGGATGCTCGCGACCGCGCTCGAAGCCGAGATCGATGCTTTCGTCGGCCAGTTCGCCGAGGACCGGCTGGCGGATGGCCGACAGCGCGTCGTTCGGCACGGGTACGGACCCGAGCGCAAGATCCAGACCGGGATCGGCGGCCTTGAGGTCCGGCGGCCGAAGGTCCGCGACCGCGCGGCGGAGGTGGCGAGTGGCGAGAGGGTGCGTTTCACGTCGCACATCCTGCCGAGATGGGCCCGGCGCTCGCGGAGCCTCGATGCCCTGCTGCCGGTTCTCTATCTGCGCGGCATCTCCACCGGCGATTTTCAGGAAGCACTGGCCGCGCTGCTCGGGCCTGACGCGCCCAACCTGTCGCCCGGCGTGCTCTCGCGGCTCACGGCCGGGTGGGAGAGCGAGCATGAGCGTTGGCGGCGCCGCGATCTCTCTGCGCGCCGGTACGTCTATATCTGGGCCGATGGCGTCTACCTGCAGGCCCGGATGGAGCCTGAGGCGGAGTGCATTCTCGTCGTGATCGGCGCCACGCCGGAGGGCAAGAAGGAGCTTGTCGGCTTCCAGGTCGGCACGCGCGAGAGCGCGCAGAGCTGGCGCGAACTCCTGGTCGAGATCAGGGCCCGCGGCCTCGCCATCGCGCCCGAGATCGCCGTCGGCGACGGCGCCCTCGGCTTCTGGAAAGCCCTGGACGAGGTGTTCCCCGGCACCGTTCACCAGCGCTGTTGGGTGCACAAGGCGGCCAATATCCTGGGCAAGATGCCGAAACCCATGGCTCCGGCGGTGAAGTCTGACCTGCGCGACATCTGGCAGGCCGAGACGCGGGCCGCCGCGGAGGCGGCCATGCATACCTTCGCCGAAAAGGACGGCGCCAAGTACGCCAAGGCCGTCGCCTGTCTGACCAGGGATCGCGAGGCGCTGCTGGCGTTCTTCGACTTCCCGGCCGAGCACTGGGATCATCTGCGCACGGCCAATCCGATCGAGAGCGTCTTCGCCACGGTCCGGCACCGGACCGTCCGGACCAAGGGCGCGCTCTCGCAGAAGACGGCGAAGCTGATGGTCTTCACCCTGGTCCGCGCCGCCTCGAAGAAATGGCGGCGGCTGAACGGCACCCTCCAGTTGCCAAAGGTCGTCGATGGCATCAAGTTCACCGACGGCATCGCCCTCAGCGATGCCGCAATCCGCGCCGCCTGATCAGGTCGCGTCACCCAGATTCAGCCATACGCTTCAATCAGTCCGCAATTCTGCAGTAGGCAACGGCTTCAATCTGCCGAGGGCGTTATTCGGTCGGCGAGTCGCGCCTCAGCAGCCCCGGCGCCAGGGTTGCCTCCATCCGGACCATGTATTGCCGCGCGGCGTCCATATGTTCGGCCATGATCCGCGCGCGCCGCGTCCGCGTCGCCCGCCTTCAGCGCCCGCATGAGCGGGATCTGGTAGGCGAGTGCGGTGTCGCGCAGCCCGGGGTGCGGCGCATCGTAGATGCGCTGGCAGACCGAGAGCTCGCGCAGAAGCTTTCTGCAGGAAGCTGCAGTAGAAGCCGAGCACCGGGTTCGGGCAGAGCTCGGCCAGCACGGTGTGGAAGTCGAGCTCGGCGAGGCGCTGCTCGTACTCCTCGGCGGCGGTGCGGGGCGGCGCGTCGTAGATCCGCAGGGTGCGTTCCAGCCGGGCGAAATCCTCGGGCGCCAGGCGGCCGGCCAGCGACGCCGCCAGCTCGGGCTCGAGCTCGCACCGCACATCGTAGATGTCGGCGATCGTCGGCGTCCGGAACAGGAAATAGTTGGACAGCAGCGCGCGGGCGCGGCGCGCGTCGATCTCGGCCAGGAAGATGCCGCCGCCGGGCCCCGTCCGAGTGCGGATCAGCCCCTGGCTGCGCAGCGCGCTCAGCGCCTCGCGGACCGAGCCTTTCGATGCGCCGAACAGCGCCATCAGCTCGCGCTCGCCCGGCAGCCGGTCGCCGGCGCGGAGGCCCCGCTCGACGATCATCTGCTTGATCCGGTCGGCGATGGTCTCCTCGCGCCGGCGGCGGACCGCGCCGCCGTCTTGCGCGGCTCAGCCATCGCCGCCCGGATCGTGACCGGGCGGATGCCAGCAGGCGGCCTGCTGGCCGTCCATCGCCCTCAGCTGCGGGCGCTGCTCGCGGCATTTCGCGTCGGCGGCCGGGCAGCGGCTGGCGAAGGCGCAGCCCGGCGGCGGTTTCAGCGGGTCGGGCAGCTCCGCCGGCTCCTCCTCGGCCTCGATCCGCCGCGCTCCGGGGGTCGGGGCCGAGCGCATCAGCAGCGCCGTGTAGTGGTGCCGCGGGCTGGGCGTAGATGTCGCGCGCCGTGCCGATCTCGACGATGTCGCCGAAATACATGACGGCCACGCGGTCGCAGATGCTCTCGATCACGCTCAGATCATGGCTGATGAAGATGTAGGTCAGCCCGAAGTCGCGCCTCAGCCGGTCGAGCAGGTTCAGCACCTGCGCCTGCACCGAGACGTCGAGCGCCGAGACTGGCTCGTCGAGCACGATGATGCGGGCATCCGCCGCCAGCGCGCGGGCGATGCCGATCCGCTGCGCCTGGCCACCGGAGAACTCGTGCGGGTAGCGATCGAGGAACTCCTCGCGCAGGCTGACCGCCTGCATCAGCTCGGCGAGCCGGCGCCCGCGCGCCGCGGCGTCGAGGCCGAGCAGGCGCCGCATCGGCGCCTCCAGCGTCTGCCGGATCGTCTTGCGCGGGTTCAGCGAGGCGACCGGGTCCTGGAAGACGTACTGGATGTGCCGGGCCAAGCGCGCGCGGGTCGCGCCCGGCCATCTCGGTGACGTCGTCGCCATCGAGCCGGATCGTGCCCGACGTTGGCCGGTCCAGCCCGACCAGCATCCGGGCGAGCGTGGATTTGCCGCATCCGGACTCGCCGACGATCCCGAGCGTCTCGCCCTTGCGGACGACGAGGTCAGCGCCTTGCACGGCGTGGATGGCGGGCCTCGGCCTGCCGAGGATCGTGCGCCCGCCGCCGAAGGTGCGGGTCAGCCCGGCGGTTTCGACCGCGGCGCCGACATCGGGTTCGGGGGCGGTTCTCACGACCGGACCTTGAGCGCCTTGATGCAGCGCACCGCGCGGCCGCCGCTGCAGCCCTCGTCCAGCGGCGCAAGCTCGATCTCGCCCCTGCGGCAGGCAGGCTCGACCTGCGGGCAGCGGTCGGCGAAGGCGCAGCCCCGGGGCAGCCGGTCGACCGGCGGCGGCATGCCCTCGATCACGTCGAGGCGCCGCTTCGGACGGCCCAGCACCGGCACGCAGTCGATCAGTCTGCGGGTGTAGGGGTGCGCCGGCCTCGTCAGCACCTCTTCGGTCGGACCGATCTCGACGATGCGGCCGGCGTACATCACCGCGACCCGGTCGCAGAGCTCGGACACGACGCCGAAATCGTGCGTGATGAACAGGACGGCCGAGCCGCGCTCGCGCGACAGACGATGCATCAGCTTCAGGACCTGCGCCTGGACGGTGACGTCGAGCGCCGTCGTCGGCTCGTCGGCGATGATCAGCGCCGGGTCGTTGGCCAGCGCCATGGCGATGCAGACGCGCTGGCGCATGCCGCCCGAGAGCTCGTGCGGATAGGCCGAGAAGCGCGCCTTGGCCGACGGGATCTGCACCTGCTCGAGCAGCGCGATCGCCTTCGCCTCGGCTTCGCGCCGCGACGAGCGGCTGGTGGGCCTGCAGCGCCTCGACGATCTGCGTGCCCACGGTGAAGAGCGGATGCAGCGTCGTCAGCGGATCCTGGAAGATATAGGCCGCCTTGCCGCCCCGCACGCGGCGGAGATCGGCGGTGGAGGCGGCCAGCTGGTCACGCCCGTCGAACGTGACGCGGCCGCCGGCGATGACGCCGGGCGGCGTGGGCACCAGGCGGAAGAGCGAGAGCGCCGTCACCGACTTGCCCGAGCCGGACTCGCCGACCAGCCCGACCCGCTCGCCCGGCGCCAGCGTCAGGCTGACGCCGCCGACGGCCGCGAAGAGCCGCTCGCCCATGCGGAACTCGGTGCGCAGATCCTCGACGGCAAGCAGCCCCTCCGGCGGCGCGCCCGCGGGCACCCGCTCGCGCCGCACCGCGGTCGCCGCGCCGGGCGCGGCCAGAGCGCCCGATTTCAACCGCGGGTCCAGCACGTCGCGCACGCCATCGCCAACCAGGTTGATGCTCATGACCAGCGCGAAGATCATCAGACCCGGGATCACCGAGACATGCGGCGCCGTGAACAACAGCTGCCGCCCCTCGCCCAGCATCGAGCCGAGATCGGCCTGCGGCGGCTGTGCGCCGAGGCCGAGGAAGGACAGCCCGGCCGTCTCGAGGATCATCCAGCCGACCGTCGTCGACATGGTGACGACGATCGTCGGCAGCACGTTCGGCAGCACCTCGCTGAACAGGATCGCCGGGTGCGAGGCGCCGGAAAGCCGCGCCGCGTCGACGAATTCCCGCCGCGACAGTCCCAGCGTGATCCCGCGGATGTTGCGGGCGAAGAAGGGGATGTTGACGACGGCGATGGCGTAGAGCGCGTTCATCAGCCCCGGGCCAAGTACGGCGACGATGCCGAGCGCCAGCAGGATGTACGGGAACGCCATCACGAGGTCGATCGCCGCGCATCAGCAGAGTTGTCGGTCCGGCCGCCGGCATAGCCGGCCGTCAGCCCGATCAGCGAGCCGACCAGCGCGGCGATGGCCGTCGCCGAGACGCCGACGGCGATCGCGACGCGCGTGCCCCAGAGCAGCCGCGCCAGCAGGTCGCGCCCCAGATGGTCGGTGCCGAGCAGGTGGCCCTCGGCCCCCGGCCGCAGCAGCCGCTGCGCCGGGTCGGTGATGTCGGGGTCGGGCAGCGGCAGGACGGGCGTGGCCAGCGCTGCGATCAGGATCGCCGCCAGCACCGCGAGGCCCGCGGCCGAGAGCCGGTTGGCGATCAGCAGCCGGAAGGGCGAGGGCCGGCCGCCGCGATCGGAGGCGCCCAGGCGCGGCAGGGCCAGCGTCGCCATCAGCGCAGCCTCGGGTCGACGAGCGTCTGGGCGACATCGGCCAGCAGGTTGAAGATTACATAGCTCGCCGCAACGATCAGCACGCCGCCCTGGACCAGCAGCAGGTCACGCGTGGCGATGGCGTTGACCAGCATCCGCCCGATGCCCGGCCACTGGAAGACCGTCTCGACATAGACGGCGCCGCCCAGCACGAAGCCCGCCTGGATGCCGATCACCGGGATCACGGCGACCAGCGCCGCCTTGAAGGCGTGGCGGCAGATCACGCGCCGTTCCGCGACGCCCTTGGCCCGCGCCGTCCGGATATAGTCCTGGCGCAGCACCTCGAGCATCGCCGCGCGCGTCAGCCGGGCGATCACCGCGGTCGCCACCACGGCGAGCGTCAGCGCGGGCAGCGCCAGGTGCGAGAGCAGATCGAGCGGCCCGCCGCCGCCATAGATCGCGTACATGCCCGAGGCCGGCAGCCATTGCAGCTGCACGGCGAACAGCATGATGAGCAGCAGGCCCAGCCAGAAGGACGGCGTCGAGATGCCGATCAGCACGAGGAAGGTCACGATCCGGTCGGTCCAGCCGAACTGCCGCACCGCCGAGGCGATGCCGGCCGCCAGCCCGAAGATCGAGCAGAGCACCAGCGACGCGCCCGCCAGGATCAGCGTGGCGCCGAAGCGCTCGAAGACCTCGTCCGCGACCGGCCGGTTCAGCGCATAGGACCGGCCCATGTCGCCCTGCAGCAGGTTGCCGGCCCAGGTGAAGTACTGCGCGACGAGCGGCTGGTCGAGGCCGAGCTGCCGGTTCAGCCGCTCGACGTTCTCGGGCGTCGCGTAGGCGCCGAGGATGGCGGTCGCCGGGTCGCCCGGGATCAGCGCCATCATGCCGAAGACGATGACGCTGAGCCCGATCAGGATGGGGATGGCGGCGAGCAGCCGCCTGGCGATGTAGGCCCACATGGGCGGCCGTCAGTTCTTCACCACGTCGTGCAGCAGCAGGAAGAAGGACGGCTCGAGCCGGAAGTTCTCGACCCGCGCGCTGGTCACGGCGTTCTGCTTCCAGTTGGCGATGAAGGCCCAGGGCGCGTCGTCGTGCACGATCGTCCTGCATCTGCTTGTAGAGCTCGGCCCGCTCGGCCTGGTCGGTCGACCGCCGCGCCTTTTCCAGCAGCTCGTCGACCTCCGGGTTCGAGTAGTAGCCCGAGTTGAACCCGCCCTCGTCCGGCATGGCGGCGGTGCGCAGCGCCAGATAGGGCAGTGTGTCCGGATCGTTCGTCATCCACGCCATCTCGGCCATGTCGGCCTTGCCCTCGAGCCCCGGGTTCACCTTGCCCAGGAAGGTGTTCCACTCATAGGTCTCGATCTTCGACGTCCAGCCCGACCTCGGCGAGGTCCGCCTGGATCGCCGCGCCCATGGCGACCGGGTCGAGCATCCCCGAGCCGCCGTCCGTGACGTAGAAGGTCAGCTCCGCGCCCTCGGCGCCGGCCTCCTTCAGCAGGGCGCGCGCCTTGTCCGGATCGTGCGGATAGGGCTGCAAGCTCGTCGTTGTGCGCCCAGGCGAAGGCCGGCGGCGTCGGGCCCGGCGGCGACCTCGGCGGTGCCCTGCAGCACGTTGTCGACCAGCGCCTGCTTGTCGATCGCGTAGTTCACCGCCTGGCGCACCCGCTTGTCGGCCATCGGGCCCGTCCTTGGTGTTCAGGATCAGGAACCACAGATGCGGCCCGGCCTGCTCGTGCACGGTGAAGCTCGGGTCCTGCTCGAAGCTCTTCAGGATGTCCGGCGGCACCTCGACCATCACGTCGACGCCGCCCGACATCATCTCGGCGACGCGCGTGTTGGCGTCGGTGATCGGCCGGAACACCACCGCCTGCAGTTCGGGCGGGCCGTCCCAGTAATCGGGGTTGGCCTCGACGACGACGCGGCTGTTCGACTCCCACTCGACGAAATGGAAGGGGCCGGTGCCGGAGGGGTGCCGGCCAAAGTCCTTGCCGTACTCCTTCACCGCCGCCGGCGAGACGATCAGCCCGGTCGGGTAGGCGAGGTTGGACAGGAAGGGCGCATAGGGCTCCTTCAGCGTGAAGACGACCGTCTGCGGGTCCGGCGCCTCGACCTTGTCGACGGCGCTGAAGAAGAAGCTGAGCGGGAACGGCCCCGTGTCGTGGTACGGGTGGGTCTCGTCCAGCATCCGCTCGAAGTTGAACTTCACCGCCTCGGCGTCGAAGGGCGAGCCGTCGTGGAAGGTCACGCCGTCGCGCAGATGGAAGGTGTAGACGGTGCCGTCCTCGCTGATCTCCCAGCTCTCGGCCAGCGCCGGCTCGACCTCGAGCGTGCCCGATCTGTAGCGCACCAGCCCGTCATAGAGGTTCACCAGGATGCGAAAGTCGTTGACCGCGGTCACCGCGTGCGGGTCGAGCGATTTCGGCTCGGCGATCTGGGCGACGATCAGCACGCCGGGCGGGGTCTGCGCCGGCGCTTGGGTGAGGGTCGCTGCCAGCGCGAGCAGCGCGATCGCGGCGAGGCGGCGGAGACGGAGCATCGGGGTTTCCCCTCGTCATCAGAGCGGGGCTGTCTTCAGCGCATTTCTTCATGATAAATCGCCGCGAGTCAAAGTTTGATCATCATAATTGACAGCCGCCCAGGGAAGCGCCCGGGGAGGAGTGTGGATCATGCCGAGCAACGAGAGCCGCAGGCGGAATCCTTCCGATCGACATCGACCGGCTCCGCGCCGACATCGACGCCGTCAACCGGCTCGGCCGGATCGAGGGCATCCCCGGCATCAACCGGGTCAGCTTCTCGGACCAGGACATGCATGGCCGCGAATGGCTGATGCGGCGCCTGGAGGATGCCGGCCTCTCGGCGCGGATGGACGCCGTCGGCAACGTCTTCGGCCGATGGGAGACGGGGTCGGGGCCTGCCGTCCTGGCAGGCTCGCATCTCGACACGGTGCCGCAGGGCGGGCCACTCGACGGCACGCTCGGCGTCTGCGCCGCGCTCGAGGCGGTCCGCGCCCTGCGGGACGCCGGCATCCGGCCGAAACGACCGGTCGAGATCGTCTGCACCGCCGACGAGGAGGGCCGCTTCGGCGGCATGCTCGGCAGTCAGGCGATCTGCGGCGAGGTCGGGCCGGGCTGGATCGCTTCGGCGGTCGATGAGGCGGGCAACCGGCTGGCGGACGAGCTTGCCCGGCACGGACTCGACCCGGCCGGCGTCGCCGCGCGCTCGACGGACGCGATCGGCGTCTTTCTCGAACTGCACATCGAGCAAGGCCCGGTGCTCGAGCAGTCCGGGCACGCGGTCGGCATCGTCGACGCGATCTCCGGCGTTTTCAACTGGACCGTCACGCTGACCGGCGAGACGAACCACTCCGGCACGACGCCAATGCCGGGCCGCCGCGACGCCTTCCGCGGCCTGGCCGATTTCGGCGCCGCCATTCCCGGCATCCTGGCCGAGGCCGGCGGACCGGACACCAGGCTGACGGTCGGAATGGTGGCGCTTCGGCCGAATTTCCCGCACAGCATCGCCGGCGAGGCGGTGTTCTCAATTATCGGGCGCGACACCGACGAGACGGTGATGCGGCGGCTGGCTCATGCCTGCCGCTCGACCGTCGACTGTGTGGCGAAGGGTCACGCACTCGGCGTCCGGATTGCCGAGCAGAGCTGGCTGGCCCCGACACGCCTCGATCCGTCTACGCGCGGCGATCTCGAGGCCGTCGCCAGATCGGTCGGCATCGACGCGCTCACCATGGCGTCCGGCGCCGGTCACGATGCGCAGACCTTCGCGCGCCATTGTCCCGCCGGGCTGCTCTTCGTGCCATCCGTCCGCGGCATCAGCCACGCCCCGGAAGAATGGACGGACTGGCGTGACATCGAGCGCGGCGCGCTGCTCCTCGCGAATGCGATCCGGCTCTTCGCGACGCGTAGTAGCGAAGCATCCGATGCAAGCGCGTGAGATGATTTGAACTGAAACAAATCAGATCATCAAGATAGCGGCGCAGTTTCGCAACTCGCGATTGGCTCGAATGATCACGCGCGCGAAAAGGCCAAACAGCTCACCGCGGGCGGAGTATCTCAGACACTTCGAGCGACACCATCCGAATCCTGCTCGGCAGTGGATGCCAGCATCCCCGATGGCCGATTCTGGCGCATCATGAGCGCTGCGGGACGGACTACCAGCAGCCGTTGTTCCATCAATGATGGTCATTCACCGACAGCTGCGTCTAACCCTAACGACGCCGACTCACTGCCATGCCTGCGATTTCTCACGACGCACCAAGCGCTCCGATCCAGGCCGCGGTGCGGGCGGCGGGCATGAGGTCAGCTGACATTCAGACTTCCGCGATCGAAACCACTTCGAAAGCGAAGCTGTCGCCACCGGGCGGCAGCCCTCGCCAATAGACCGGCAAGGACGAGGGCGGGACCTTCTTCGTCACGATCATCGGGGCGCTCCTGTTCGGCCGCAGGAGCAAGGTTGGCAAAAGTCGAGTGAGACGAAGGCGCGGCGCCCGGCACGGCCGACATGTATCTCAAGAGCGTGGCTATCTCGATGGCTCAGCGGAAACGTGACACAAAAACCGTGATACACTGCCATAGTTGTATCACGCGTGTATCACGATTTGGGGGATGTTCCTCGCCTGTTCCTGCCGCTCGGTGCCAACTGTGCCGATCTGCACGAGAAAATATCCAGCTTACTCAACACGATAGTTGGGGCTCTCGCGCACGATCTGGACGTCGTGCACGTGGCTTTCCTTCAGCCCGGCGCCGGTGATGCGGACGAAGCGGCAGCGGCTGCGCATCTCGTCGATCGTCCGGTTGCCGGTGTAGCCCATCGCGGCGCGCAGGCCGCCGACCAGCTGGTGGAGGACGTTGGTGGCCGGCCCTTTGTAGGGGACCTGGCCCTCGATACCCTCGGGCACCAGCTTGTTGACCGCGATCTCGGCCTGGAAGTAGCGGTCGGCCGAGCCGCGCGCCATGGCGCCGGCCGATGCCCATGCCGCGATAGCTCTTGTAGGACCGTCCCTGGTAGAGGAAGACCTCGCCGGGAGCCTCGTCGGTGCCGGCGAGCATCGAGCCGATCATCGCGCAGTGCGCGCCGGCGGCGATCGCCTTGGCCATGTCGCCCGAGAACTTGATCCCGCCATCGGCGATCACCGGGTGGCCGCTGCGGCCGGCCTCCTCGGCGCAATCGAGCACCGCCGTCAGCTGCGGCACGCCGACCCCCGCGACGATGCGCGTCGTGCAGATCGAGCCTGGGCCGATGCCGACCTTGACGGCGTCGGCGCCGGCATCGATCAGCGCCCGCGTCGCTTCGGCTGTGGCGACGTTGCCGGCGACGACCTGCACCGAGTTCGAGTGGGTCTTGACGCGCGCCACCGCCTCGGCGACGGCGGCAGAATGCCCGTGCGCCGTGTCGATCACGATGAGGTCGACGCCGGCGTCGATCAGCGCCTGGCTGCGCTCGAAGCCCTTGTCGCCGACGGTCGTCGCGGCCGCCACGCGCAGCCGGCCAAGCTCGTCCTTGCAGGCGTGCGGGTTCAGCACGGACTTCTGGATGTCCTTGACGGTCAGAAGCCCGGTCAGCTCGCCCTTGTCGTTCACGACCAGCAGCTTTTCGATGCGCCGGCTCTGCAGCAGCCGCTTGGCCGCCGCGAGGTCGACCGGCTCGCGCACGGTGGCCAGGTTCGCGCGCCGTCATCAGCTCGCTGACCGGGGTCGCCGGCTCCTCGGCGAAGCGCATGTCGCGGTTGGTCAGGATGCCGACCAGCCTGTCGGTCGCGTCGACGATCGGGAAACCCGGTGATGCCGTGCTGCTGCTGCAGACGCTGCGCGTCGGCCAGCGGTCTCGTCCGGGCGCAGCGTCACGGGGCCATAGACGATGCCGCTCTCGAAGCGCTTGACGCGGCGCACCTGGCGGGCCTGCTCGGCGATGTCGAGATTGCGGTGGATGACGCCGATCCCGCCGGCCTGGGCCATGGCGATCGCCATCTCGGCCTCGGTCACCGTGTCCATGGCCGAGCTGATCAGCGGGATGTTGAGCTCGATGCGCTTGGTCACGCGCGTGCGCGTGTCCGCCTGGTTGGGCAGGACCTCCGAGGCGCCCGGCACGAGCAGCACGTCGTCGAAGGTGAGGGCTTCGCGGATTTCCATTGCCGTCTCCGTCCGGGCCAGCGATGGCGCCTGCCTATGTCACGCCGCGCGCGCCAAGGGAAGCCTTGTCGCGCCCGCGCCGGCGCCGCGTGACCCTACCTAGGTGCTGACTCCGCCGGGCGGAATCCGGTCGCGACGACGTACATCTCGGCGCTGTCGGCGCGGCTCGCCGGCGGCTTGATGTGCACGACGCGGTCGAAGCGCTGCTTCAGCCGGGCCAGCAGCGTCGCCTCGGTGCCGCCCTGCAGCACCTTGGCGGCGAAGGCGCCGCCGGGGGCCAGCACCTCGACGGCGAACTCGGCCGCCGCCTCGGCCAGCGCCATGACGCGGATGTGGTCGGTCTTGCGGTGCCCGCTGGCCGAGCGCCGCCATGTCCGAGAGCACGACGTCGGCCGGGCCGCCGAGCGCGGCCTTGACCGCCGTCGTCGGCGCCCTCCGCCAAGAAATCGAGCTGCAGGAGCTCGGCGCCCGGGATCGGCTCGACGGGCTGGAGGTCGACGCCGATCACGCGGCCCTTGCGCCTTGCCCGGCTGTCCGGTCGCGTTCACCCGCGCCACGGCCACCTGGCACCAGCCGCCGGGCGCCGCGCCCGAGGTCGACGACGCGGGCGCCGGGGCGCAGGAAGCGCTCGCGTGTCGTCGATGCCGATCAGCTTGTAGGCGGCGCGGCTGCGATAGCCCTCGCGCTTGGCCGCGTGCACGAAGGGGTCGTTCAGCTGCCGCTCGAGCCACAGCGTCGAGGAGAGCTTGCGCCCGCGCGCCGTCCTGACGCGCTGCGCGAGCTCGCGCGCGCCGCGGCCCGAGCCCGCCCCGAGTCCGCCCCCTGGCCCGCCGCCCGGTCCGCCCACTGGCCCGCCTCCGGCGCGCCCTCGGCCGGGCCCTTGCCGCGGGTCACAGCCCGCGGTCCTGGCGCGCCTGCATCAGCCCGTAGAGGATGCCCTCGCGCAGGCCGCGATCGGCGATCGCGGAAGCGCGCGACCGGCCAGAGCCGCAGGATCGTCATCAGGATCGCCGAGCCGCAGATCACGAGCTCCGAGCGGCCCCGCCCGATGCCGGGGTGCAGCGCGCGGTCGCGCGCCGCCATGTCGACCAGCCGATCGGCGATTTCCGCCGCCCGGGCCGGCCGCGAGCCAGAGCCCGTCGACCTTTGCGCGGTCATAGGTGCGCAGGCCGAGATGCAGCGCGCCGAAGGTGGTCGCGGTGCCCGAGACGCCGATGATCTGCAGCTTGCGCGTCAATGCCGCGGGCTCGGCTGCCTCATAGGGGCCGAAGGGCGCCAGCCGCTCCTCGAAATGCGCTGACATCATGGCGAAGCGGCGGCCGTCGTTCGTGATCTCGGCAAAGCGGTCGTGCAGCGTCGAGACGCCCATCGGGATCGAGATCCAGTCGGTGATGTGCGCCGCCGCCGCGCGCGCCCGTCGCGGTCTCGTAGCGGCCGCGCCCGAGCGGGGCCAGCGCGCGGACCAGGCTCTCGCGCCGGCTCGGCGGGGTGCCCGACATGTCGATCCAGATCAGCTCGGTCGAGCCGCCGCCGATGTCGAAGACCAGAAGCTGCTCGGCCTGCGGGTCGATCAGCGGCGCGCAGCCGGCGACGGCGAGGCGCGCCTCCTCCTCGGCCGTGATGATGTCCATTGGCAGACCGGTCTCGCGCACGACGCGGCGGACGAACTCGCGGCCGTTCGCGGCGCGCCGGCAGGCCTCGGTCGCGACGATGCGAACGTCGCGGACCCGGTGCTGGCGGATCTTCCCGGCGCAGATGCGCAATGCGCGCAGCGCCCGGTCCTGGGCGGCGTCGCTCAGGACGTTGCTGCCCTCGACGCCTTCGCCGAGCCGCACGGCGCGCGAGAAGGCGTCCATCACCACGAAGCCGGTCCCGTCGGGCTTTGCGACAAGCAGCCGGCAGTTGTTGGTTCCGAGATCGAGCGCGGCGATCGGCGCCTCGGGCCCGGGAACGGGGCCGCGCAGGTCTGGCCGGGCACGTCGGCGCCTCATCGCGCTCTGCTCGCCAGCCCCGTCCATGCCACCGCCCGGCACCGCGCTCTCCCGATCTAGATCGGAATAGCTGTAGGGTGCGCGGTGCACTCGGGCAAGGCACCGTGAGCGCCCATTGCCCCTCAATGCGCCTTCTGGTGACTGCGGACGGCCCTATTTCGCCTTCTGCGTGTGCAGCACGCCTCAGCCGCAGCTGGCGGCGACCTGCATCGGCACCGGCTCGACGCCGAGCGCGCGGCAGACCTGGTAGGGCAGGTCGGGCTTGTTCATGGTGTAGAGGTGCAGGTGCTCGACGCCGTTGGCGATCAGGTCGTCGCACTGCTCGGTGGCAATGGCGACCGAGAGCAGATCGTGCTCCTCCTCGGTGCGGGCGTTGCCATAGGCGCGGGCCATCCAGTCGCGGCACGCGTCGCCTGGCAGCGCTCGGCGAAGTTGCGCATCCGGTCGAAGTTCTCGACCGGCAGGATGCCGGGCGCGATCGGCGCCGAGATGCCGGCAGCGGCGCAGGCGTCGCGGAAACGGTAGAAGGTCTCGTTCTCGAAGAA
Organism: uncultured Bacillaceae bacterium; assembly: GCA_963763245.1. Classification (GTDB taxonomy): domain Bacteria; phylum Pseudomonadota; class Alphaproteobacteria; order Rhodobacterales; family Rhodobacteraceae; genus Thermohalobaculum. The sequence goes on along the minus strand of CAVXNU010000008.1, from coordinate 39,549 downwards.
GAACTGGGTGATGGCGCCTGTGGCGCCGGCGTCGATCTTGCGCTTCAGGTGCTCGACATCGGCGCGCGCGTCGGCGGCCTCGGGATGCGCGCTCGGGATAGGCGCCGACCCAGATCTGGAAGCGCCCGAGCTCGGCCAGCGCGCGCGACCAGCTCGACCGAGCTCGGCGAACCCGTCCGGATGCGGCTGGAACCGGCCGGCCTCGGCCGGCGGGTCGCCGCGCAGCGCGACGATGCGCCGGCAGCCGAGCTTGGCATAGGCGCGGGCGACGTCGAGCACGTCCGTCGCGGCTTGCGCCGACGCAGGTCAGGTGGCCGGCGACGTCGAGCCGCGCCCGGTCGCGAATCGCCAGGATCGCCGCCAGCGTCCGGTCGCGGGTCGTGCCGCCGGCGCCATAGGTGACCGAGACGAAGTCCGGCCCCAGCGGCGCCAGGCGCTCGACCGCCTTCCACAGCGCAAGGCTCGCGGCCGGGCGTCTTCGGCGGGAAGAACTCGAAACTGATCTTCGGAAGCGCACGTGCGCCGGGAGCACGAGTCATGGCATCATCCTCGATGGGCTGCTGCGCGCGTCCTGACGTATACAAGTCCCGGCCAGTGACGTGCGCTTCGTATAATGCAGATCGGGAACGACGGTTCAACCCCGAAGAGCGACATGGGCCGGCCGGTAACCACGAATTCCCGTCCGGCGCGTTCAGACTGTTGCGAAAATGCGCCGCGGAGCCTTGCTCGCGCCGCCGCCACGGCCATGTCGCAAGCATGCGGCGCGAAGTCGAAATCCGCCGATGATTCGGCCCGCGCGACCTGTAGCCCGCCCGGGCCGAGCGGAGGAGCCGACATGCCGAACCTGACCATCGTCTACTGGCGGGACATCCCGGCGCAGGTGATCGTCGGCAAGGGCAGGGGGGCCGCCAAGGTCCAGCTGCCCGAGCGCTTCGAGCAGGCCATCGACCGCTGCGCCATGAAGGTCGGCGCCAAGGGCGACGACGCCTACCTCGCCGAATGGCGCAAGGTCGACATGGGCGAGGTCGAGGGCGACCCCGCCCAGGCGCGCGCGCGACATGGCCGGGCGGCTCGACACGGACTACGACCAGGGCCGCATCAAGGCCCTGATCGCCAATGACGGCTGGTCGCCCGAGACGGCCGCGTGACACGGACGGAGCTGGAGGCAGGACATGGGCAGCGTTCTCGACTTCTTCGCGCGCAAGGCGGCGCCGCAACCGGCCAGCGCCGATGTCGCGGCCTTTCTGCAGGGCTTCTCGATCGAGGTGATGCCGCGCACGGCCGCCAAGGTCGAGAGCTTTGCCGAGATCCTGCCGGCCGGCACGCGGGTCTACATCGCCCATATCGAGGGCACGCCGATCGAGGACATGGTCGCGCACCGCCCGCCGGCATCGCCGCCGAGGGCTTTCCGGTCATGCCGCACTTCCCGGCGCGCGGCATCCGCGGCCGGGCCGAGCTCGCCGACTGGATCGCCCGCTACAGGGGCGAGGCCGGCGTCGACCAGGCGCTGCTGCTCGGCGGCGGCTACGCGCGGCCGGTCGGCGACTTCGACAACTCCATGCAGCTGCTGGAGTCCGGCCTCTTCGACGGCTTCCGCCGCCTGCACGTCGCCGGCCACCCGAGGGCAACCGCGACATCGACCCGGACGGCGGCGACCGCGCGCGTCATGGAGGCGCTGCGCTGGAAGCAGGCCTTCTCCGAGCGCACCGACGCCGAGATGGCGATCGCCACCCAGTTCTGCTTCGAGGCCGAGCCGGTCATCGCCTGGGCCGAGCGGCTGCGCGCCGAGGGCATCCGCCTGCCGATCCATATCGGCGTCGCCGGGCCGGCCAAGCTGCAGACCATGATCAAGTTCGCCATGGCCTGCGGCGTCGGCCCGTCGCTTGCGCGTGCTCCAGCGCCGGGCGGCGGACGTGACCAAGCTGGTGCTGCCCTTCACGCCGACGAGTTCCTGACGCGACCTCGCCGCGCACAAGGCGGCGCAACCCCGACTTCGGCGATCGAGCAGGTGCACTTCTTCCCGCTCGGCGGCATCACGCAGACGGCGGGCTTCTGCGACGAGTTCGGCCGGATGCACGCGGGAGCGGCGGCCGCGACCGGCCTGAGCCTTCCTTGACTTGATCTCCGGTCCGGGCGACGAACCGCCCGGACCGTTCAGGACTGCCGCAAGGGAAGCCGCTCATGACCCGCACCGTTCTCGAGTCGAAGACCAAGACCGTCGTCATCGGCTTCGACCAGCCGTTCTGCGTCATCGGCGAGCGCATCAACCCGACCGGGCGCAAGAAGCTGGCGGCCGAGCTCGAGGCCGGCGACTTCTCGACCGTCGAGAAGGACGCGGTCGACCAGGTCGCCTGCGGCGCGGCGGTGCTCGACATCAATGCGGGCGCGGTCTTCTCGAACAAGATGGCCGAGGACCCGCGCTACGCCGACAACAACTTCGTCGAGCCGCCGCTGATGCGCGAGCTGGTCGAGCGCGTGCAGGCGCTGGTCGACGTGCCGCTCTGCATCGACAGCTCGGTGCCCGGCGCGCTGCAGTCGGGGCTCGAGGCGGCGCAGGGCCGGCCGCTGCTGAACTCGGTCACCGGCGAGGAGGAGCGCATGGAGCTCGTCCTGCCGCTGGTCAAGAAGTACAACGTGCCCGTCGTCGCCATCTCGAACGACGACACCGGCATCTCCGAGAACCCGGACGTGCGCTTCGCGGTGGCCAAGAAGATCGTCGAGCGCGCCGCCGATTACGGCATCCCGGCGCACGACATCGTCGTCGACCCGCTGGTCATGCCGGTCGGCGCGATGGCGACGGCGGGGCTGCAGGTCTTCGCGCTCGTCCGCCGGCTGCGCGAGGAGCTGGGCGTCAACACGACCTGCGGCGCCTCGAACATCTCGTTCGGCCTGCCGAACCGGCACGGCATCAACAACGCCTTCCTGCCGATGGCGGCGGCGGCCGGCATGACCTCGGCGATCATGAACCCCTACCAGGCGGGCGCGACCGAGAAGAAGATCGCCGAGCGCATCGCCGAGCTCGAGGCGCTGGGCATCATCTTCCCGGCGGACATCGACCGCGGCGGCGCTGGCGCCGCTGCTCGGCCTCGGCTCGGTCAACGCCACGCCGTCGAAGGAGATCGAGGCGATCAAGGCGGCCGACTTCCTGCTGAACAACGACCCGTCCGGCGGCAACTGGATCCGCTTCAACAAGATCGCGACCGCCCAGGCCGAGGGCGCGCGCGGCCGCCGCGAGGGGCGCCGCCGCCGGGCCTGAGCGCCAGGAGCGCAGGGCGGGCGCTCGCCCGCAGCGTCGTACGGTGGGCAACCGACGGTTGCCCGTGCAAGCCGTCGTCTTGAAAAGAGGGATTTCAAGCCCCGCTGCGCGGCATGAGCGCGAATTGGTCGATCGAAACCGCCTCAGCAGTCCGGAACGATGTCCTCCGGGTCGCCCTGGCCGAACCAGCTGGTCCATCGAGTAGGACGGCCGGTCGCAGCCGGCCTCGCCGACGATCCTTGCCGGCACGCCCGCGACGGTCTTGCAGGGCGGCACGTCCTTCAGCACCACCGAGCCCGCCGCGATGCGCGAGCAGTTGCCGACACGGATGTTGCCCAGCACCTTGGCGCCGGCGCCGATCAGCACGCCGTCGCCGATCTTGGGGTGCCGGTCGCCCGTCTCCTTGCCGGTGCCGCCCAGCGTCACCGAATGCAGCATCGAGACGTCGTCGCCGACCACCGCCGTCTCGCCGATGACGATCGCGTGCGCATGGTCGATCATGATGCCCCGGCCGATCCGCGCCGCCGGGTTGATGTCGATCGAGAACAGCTCGGACGAGCGCATCTGGATGAACATGGCGAGGTCGCGCCGGCGGTGGTTCCACAGCCAGTGCCCGACGCGGTAGGCCTGCAGCGCGACGAAGCCCTTGAAGTACATCAGCGGCTGGATGTAGCGGTCGCAGAACGGGTCGCGGTCCTGCCAGGCGATGATGTCGGCGCGCGCCGCGACGCCGATGTCCGGCTGGTCGGCGAACGCCATCTCGCAGAGCTCGCGCATCAGCAGCGCCGGCATGTCGGGCGAGGCGAGCTTTTCGGCGATCCGGTAGCTCAGCGCGTCCTCGAGCGTGCGGTGGTTCAGCACCGAAGCGTGCACGACGCTGGCCATCAGCGGCTCGTCGGCGGCGAGCTGCGCCGCCTCCTCGCGGATCGTGCTCCAGACGGGGTCGACCCGCAGTTCCTCGGCACGTCTGGCGTCGATCGGCATGGCGTCCTCCTGACCGGCCCGGCTGGTTCAGACGTAGTCTTAGAACGTGATTGATACCACGGCCCGGCGACGTCTCCGCACGAATTTCCTTGAACGACCGGATCAGCAAAACTTGAGCGTCCCTCCGGCGGCCGGCCAGCGACTGGCCAGCGATGCTCGGCCTTGCCAGCGGGGCGGGCGCGCTCCATAGCTGGAGCCGAGCCCAGGGCGAGGCAGGCATGCATATCGGCCTCATCGGCGGGATCGGACCCGCGGCAACCGACCTCTACTACCGGTCGCTGATCGAGGCCTGCCGGGCGGCGGGCACGGCGTCCTCGATCTGACCATCGCCCATGCCGACGGACCGACCTTGCGGGCCAACCTCGCCGCCGGCGACCAGGCCGCGCAGGCGGCGATCTTCGCGCGTCTGGCCGGACACCTTGCCGGTGCCGGGGCGGGCTGCGTCGCGGTGACCTCGATCGCCGGGCATTTCTGCATCGGCCCCTTCAGGGAGATCTCGCCGCTGCCGGTGATCGATATGCTGGTCACCGTGCCGCGCCGGCTGCGCCAGGCCGGCTGGCGGCGGCTTGGCGTTCTCGGCACGCGGCAGACGATGCAGTCGGGCGTGTTCGGCAGCCTCGGCGGTTTCGATCTGCTCATCCCCGACCAGGCGGCCATCGATGCCGTGCATGACTGCTATGTCGAGATGGCGCTTTCGGGCCGGGTCACGGCGGCGGATCGTGAGTTGCTGTTCGGTGCCGGGCGCGACATGGTCGCGCGCGGCGCCGAGGCGGTGCTGCTGGCGGGCACGGACCTGTTCCTCGCCTTCGACGGCCAGGATCCTGGATTCCGCACCATCGACGCCGCGCTCCTGCACGTCGAGGATCTCGCGCTCGAGGCGGCACGCTAGGTACGCCAGCGCTGGCAGGGAGAAGCGAAGATGACGGCTCGATTCACTGACCACCTCTCCGCCGAGCTGCAGGGTCTGCGCGACGCCGGGCTCTACAAGGCCGAGCGCGTCATCAGCTCGAAGCAGGCGGGCCGCATCGCCGTCGCTTCGGGCGAGCGGGTGCTCAACTTCTGCGCCAACAACTATCTCGGCCTCGCCGACAACCCCGAGCTGATCGAGACGGCCAAGGCGGCGCTCGACCGCTATGGCTACGGCATGGCCTCGGTCCGCTTCATCTGCGGCACGCAGGAGGAGCACAAGCAGCTCGAGGAGCGGATCGCGGCCTTCCTCGGCACCGAGGACGCGATCCTCTACTCGTCCTGCTTCGACGCCAACACCGGGCTTTTCGAGACGATCCTCGGCGAGGAGGACGCGGTCATCTCGGACGCGCTGAACCACGCCTCGATCATCGACGGGGTGCGGCTCTGCAAGGCGCGGCGCTATCGCTACGCCAACAACGACATGGCCGATCTCGAGCGCTGCCTGAACGAGGCGGCGGACGCGCGCTTCCGGCTGATCGCGACCGACGGCGTCTTCTCCATGGACGGCATCATCGCCAACCTGGCCGGCGATCTGCGAGCTGGCCGACAAGCTACGACGCCATGGTGATGGTCGACGACAGCCACGCCGTCGGCTTCGTCGGCCCGGGCGGGCGCGGCACGCCCGCGCCTGCGGCGTCGCCGACCGCGTGGACATCGTCACCGGCACGCTCGGCAAGGCGCTGGGCGGCGCCTCGGGCGGCTACACCGCGGCGCGGGCGCCGGTCGTCGAGTGGCTGCGCCAGCGCTCGCGGCCCTATCTGTTCTCGAACACGCTGGCGCCGGTGATCGCCGCGACCTCGCTGCGCGTGCTCTCGATGATCGAGGCGGGCGAATGCGCTGCGCGACAGGCTGTGCGGCGAATGCCCGGCCAGTTCCGCGAGGGCATGACGGAGCTCGGCTTCACGCTGGCCGGCGCCGACCACCCGATCATCCCGGTCATGCTGGGCGACGCCGCGCTGGCCGGGCGGATGGCCGACATGATGCTGGAGCGCGGGCGTCTACGTGATCGGCTTCTCGTTCCCCGTCGTGCCCAAGGGGCAGGCGCGCATCCGCACGCAGATGTCGGCGGCGCACTCGCCGGAGGACGTGGCCCGCTGCATCGACACCTTCGCCGAGGTCGGGCGCGAGCTGGGGGTGATCCGCTAGCCGGCCGACCCCACCTATGCTGCCGGGAAGGCGGGAGCGGACGATGACGAACGAGATGAAGGCGCTGGTCAAGGCGCGCCCCGAGCCGGGGCTGTGGATGGAGACGGTGCCGGTCCCCGAGCCCGGGCCGAACGACGTGCTGATCCGGGTGCGCAAATCGGCGATCTGCGGCACCGACGTTCACATCTGGAACTGGGACGAGTGGGCCTCGCAGACCGTGCCCGTGCCGATGGTCGTCGGCCACGAGTTCGTGGGCGAGATCGCCGACACCGGCTCGGCCGCGACCCGCTATGCCCGCGGCATGCGCGTCTCGGCCGAGGGGCACATCACCTGCGGCGATCTGCCGCAACTGCCGGGCGGGCAGGGGGCATCTCTGCCGCAACACGCTGGGCGTCGGCGTGCACCGGCCGGGCAGCTTCGCCGAATATGTCTGCGTGCCGGAGTCGAACGTCGTGCCGATCCCCGACGACGTGCCCGGACGAGGTCGCGGCGATCTTCGACCCGTTCGGCAACGCCGTGCACACGGCGCTCAGCTTCGATCTTGTCGGCGAGGACGTGCTGGTCACGGGCGCCGGGTCCCATCGGCATCATGGGCGCCCTGGTCGCCAGGCGCGCCGGCGCCCGCAAGGTCGTGATCACCGACATCAACCCCGTGCGCCTGGACCTCGCCCGCAAGGTCGGCATCGAGCACGTCGTCGACGTCCGCTCCGAGACGCTGCGCGAGATCATGCCCCGCATCGGCATGCGCGAGGGCTTCGACGTCGGGCTCGAGATGTCGGGCGCCGCGCCCGCCTTCCGCGACATGATCGACGTCATGAACAATGGCGGCAAGGTCGCGATTCTGGGCATCTCGCCGACGGCCTTCGAGATCGACTGGAACAAGGTGATCTTCAAGATGCTGACGCTGAAGGGCATCTACGGCCGCGAGATCTTCGAGACCTGGTACAAGATGATCGCCTTCGTGCAGGGCGGGCTGGACGTCTCGCCCGTGATCACGCACCGGCTGCCGATCGACCGCTTCGAGGAGGGGTTCGCCGCCATGCGCTCGGGCAACTCCGGCAAGGTGGTGCTCGACTGGGGGACGGCGTGACCCCCCGAACCGTCCGCGTCGGCGGCGTCGAGCTCGGCAACGACCGCCCCTTCGGCCTGATCGCCGGGCCATGCCAGATGGAGACGCTCGACCATGCCCGCCGCATCGCCGGGCATCTGGCCGAGATCTGCGCCCGCCGCGAGATCCCGCTGATCTTCAAGGCCAGCTACGACAAGGCCAACCGCTCGTCGCTCTCCGGCCAGCGCGGCATCGGCATGGAGCGGGGGCTGGAATACCTCGCGCGCATCCGCGACGACTTCGGCTGCCCCGTGCTGACCGATGTGCACGAGACCGGCCAGTGCGCGCCGGCGGCCGAGGTCGTCGATATCCTGCAGATCCCGGCCTTCCTCAGCCGGCAGACCGACCTGCTGCTGGCGGCGGGTCGCACGGGCAAGCCGATCAACGTCAAGAAGGGCCAGTTCCTCGCCCCCTGGGACATGGCCAACGTCGCCGCCAAGATCGCCTCGACCGGCAACGAGGACATCCTGCTCTGCGAGCGCGGCACCTCGTTCGGCTACAACATGCTCGTCACGGACCTGCGCGCCCTGCCGATCATGGCGGCGACGGGCTACCCGGTCGTCTTCGACGCCACGCATTCGGTGCAGCTGCCCGGCGGCCAGGGCCATGCCTCGGGCGGCCAGCGCGAGTTCGTCGAGCCGCTGGCGCGCGCGGCGCTGGCCATCGGCGCCGCCGCGCTCTTCATCGAGACGCATGACGACCCCGACAACGCCCCTTCCGACGGGCCGAACATGGTGCCGTTGGGCCAGATGGACGCGCTCCTCGGGCGGTTGAAAGCCATCGACGATCTCGCCAAGGGCTGGGCCGGCCGGGCGCGCTGAGGCGCGGAGCGAGGCACCTGCGCATCCTTTTCGGGCCGCTGCGAGCCGCTGCGGAATTGCGGGTGCTGTGCGCAAGACCTAGATGCGGGTGCATCCGGCCGCCGCCGGAAGCCCGCGCGAGCCTCACCGATCTGCGAGCGACGCTTGTCGTCGGGCTCACCTTTGCGTAAAGCCGCGCGTTCGCACCGCTGCTGGGGCTGCTGGGGTTGGCGAAAACTGCCGGGCGCTATCTACCCGGTTGCGCCGCTCGAGGCGCGTTGAGGAGGACTGAACATGCCGGCGCGTGCACAGCGGAGGCGCGGCAACGCATGGCTGACGCCGATGGCGGCCCTGCTTTCGGCCGTCTTTGTCGCGCTCGCGCCTGTCGCGCCTGTCGCGCCGGCGAGGCATGGGCGCAGGGCGCGCCGCAGGGCGGCGAGAAGCCGCCCGCGCCCGTCACGGTCGTGACGCTGCACCCGCAGGACGTCACGCTGACCGCGACGCTGCCCGGCCGCATCGTCGCCTCGGGCGTCGCCGAGGTCCGCCCGCAGGTCAACGGCATCATCGTCGAGCGGCTGTTCGACGAAGGCGCGCAGGTCGAGCTCGGCGACCCGCTCTACCGCATCGACGCCGCCGACCTACCAGGCGGCGGTCGAGCTCGCCAAGGCCGAGGTGGCGCAGGCGCAGGCGCGCCTGACGCGCCGCCGAGAAGAGCGCGGCGCGGGCGCGCGAGCTGGTCGGCCGCAACGTCGCCAGCGAGCAGACGCTCGACGATGCGATCGCCGAGCGCGACGCCGCGGCGGCCGAGCTCGACGTCGCGCAGGCGCGGCTGCACTCGGCCCAGATCGACCTCGACCGCACGACGATCCGCGCGCCGCCTGACGGGCGTCATCGGCCGGTCGCTGACCACCCAGGGCGCGCTGGTCACCGCCGGGCAGGCCGAGCCGCTGGCGATCATCCGCGCGCTCGATCCCGGTGCTGGTCGACGTCACGCAGTCGGCCGCCGAGATCGTCCGGTGGCGGCGCGGCAAGGCCGCGGCCGAGCTGGCCGAGGCCGACCCGACGGTCACGCTGACGCTGGCCGACGGCGAGACCTACGAGCACACCGGCACGCTGACCGCGGCCGAGCCGCATGTCGACGAGCAGACCGGCGTCGTCACGCTGCGCATGCAGTTCCCCAACCCGGACCGGCTGCTGCTGCCCGGCATGTACGCGCAGGTCGAGATGCCGCAGGGCGTCGCGCGCGACGTCGATCCTGGCGCCGCAGGAGGGCGTCAGCCGCGACCGCCGCGGCAGACCCGACCGCGCTGGTCGTCAACGCCGACAACGTCGTCGAGAGCCGCGAGCTGACGGTCCTCGAGGCGCGCGGCTCGGACTGGATCGTCACGGACGGGCTGCAGCGCCGGCGACCGGCTGATCGTCGAGGGGCTGCAGAAGGTGCAGCCCGGCGCCAAGGTCGCGCCCGAGCGAGCGCGCGCAGCCGGCCGAGACGGCCGGCCGAGGACGAGCAGCGCGCGGCGACGCCGGCGCGTAGGGTCGGGCGATGGGCACGCTTCTTCATCGACCGGCCGGTCTTCGCCTGGGTGATCTCGATCATCATCATGGGCATCGGCATCCTGGCGATCCTGACGCTGCCGATCGCGCAGTATCCGCGCATCGCGCCGCCCTCGGTCACGCATCAGCGCGACCTATCCCGGCGCCTCGGCCGAGACGGTCGCGAACACGGTCACGCAGGTGATCGAGCAGCAGCTGACCGGCCTCGACGGGCTGCGCTACTTCACCTCGAACTCGTCGGCCGACGGCCAGGCGAGCGTCACGCTGACCTTCGAGACCGGCACCGATCCCGACATCGCCCAGGTCCAGGTGCAGAACAAGCTGGCCCAGGCGACGCCGCTGCTGCCCGAGCCGGTGCAGCGCCAGGGCATCACGGTCAAGAAGTCCTCGGCCGGCTTCCTGATGGTGATCGGCCTGATCTCGGAGGACGGCAGGCTCGAGCAGGTCGACCTCGCCGACTACATGGCCTCGAACCTGGTCGACGAGTTCAGCCGCATCGAGGGCGTCGGCGAGGTCCAGGTCTTCGGCTCGCAATACGCGATGCGGATCTGGCTCGATCCCGCCAAGCTCGCGGCCTACGAGCTCGCGCCCGCGGACGTCGTCGCAGGCGATCCGGGCGCAGAACGCCCAGGTCTCGGCCGGCGCCTTCGGCGAGCTGCCGGCGCCCGAAGGGCCAGCAGCTGAACGCCACGATCACCGCGCAGTCGCTGCTGCAGACGCCCGAGGATTTCGAGCAGATCGTGCTGCGCGCCGAGACGAATGGCGGCCTCGTGCTGCTGAAGGACGTGGCGCGCGTCGAGATCGGCTCCGAGAACTACGGCACCATCGCGCGCTACAACCGCCAGCCGGCCGCCGGCATGGCGATCCGCCTGGCCTCGGGCGCCAACGCGCTCGACACGGCGCGACGCGGTGCGCGCGCGCATCGAGGAGTTCTCGCAGTTCTTCCCCGAGGGCGTGACCTACACGATCCCCTACGACACGACGCCCTTCGTGCGGATCTCGATCGAGGAGGTCGTCAAGACGCTGTTCGAGGCGATCGGCCTCGTCTTCCTGGTCATCCTGCTGTTCCTGCAGAACATCCGCGCGACGCTGATCCCGACGCTGGCCGTGCCCGTGGTGCTGCTCGGCACCTTCGGCGTGCTGGCGGCGGCCGGCTTCTCGATCAACACGCTGACCATGCTGGCCATGGTGCTGGCGATCGGCCTGCTGGTCGACGACGCCATCGTCGTCGTCGAGAACGTCGAGCGCATCATGGAGGAGGAGGGGCTGTCGCCCGCGCGAGGCGACGCGCAAGTCGATGGGCCAGATCACCGGCGCGCTGATCGGCATCGCGCTGGTGCTGTCGGCGGTGTTCGTGCCGATGGCCTTCTTCGGCGGCTCGACGGGCGTCATCTACCGGCAGTTCTCGATCACCATCGTCTCGGCGATGGCGCTGTCGGTCGTCGTCGCGCTGACGCTGACGCCGGCGCTGTGCGCCACGCTGCTGCGCCCGCACAACGGCCGGCCGCGGCGCGGGCCGTTCGCCTGGTTCAACCGCGGCTTCGGCGCGACGCAGCGCGGCTATACCGGCCTCGTCGGCTGGGCGTCGCGGCGGCCCGCTGCGCTTCGGCCTGCTCTATCTCGGCATCGCGGCCACGATGGTCTTCCTGTTCCTGCGCACGCCCACGGGCTTCCTGCCGAACGAGGACCAGGGCATCATGTTCACGCTGGTCTCGGCGCCGACCGGCGCGACGGCCGAGCCGCACGCTCGACACGATCGAGAAGATCGAGGACCACTTCCTCGACACCGAGGCCGAGAACGTCTCGTCCATGTTCGGCGTGGTCGGCTTCAGCTTTGCCGGCCGCGGGCAGAACATGGGCATCACCTTCGTCCGCCTGAAGGACTGGGACGAGCGCACGCGCCCCGACCAGAGCGTGCAGGCGATCGCCGGCCGCGCCTTCGGCGCGCTCAGCCAGATCCGGGACGCCATGGTGTTCCCGATCGTGCCGCCGGCGGTGACCGAGCTCGGCAACGTCTCGGGCTTCGACTTCTACATCCAGGCGCGCGGCGGGCAGAGCCATGACGAGCTGCTGGCGGCGCGCAACCAGCTGCTGGGCATGGCGAGCCAGAGCAAGCTGATCGGCTCGATCCGGCCGAACGGGCTCGAGGACGCGGCGCAGTACAATCTCGACATCGACTGGCGCAAGGCGGGCGCGATGGGCGTCACCGCCGACGATGTGGCGCAGCTGCTGCAGATCGCCTGGGCGGGCTCCTACGTCAACGACTTCCTCAACGAGGGCCGGATCAAGCGGGTCTATGTCCAGGGCGAGCCCGGGCGCCCGCTCGACGCCCGAGGACATCGACCGCTGGCGCGTGCGCAACGCCACCGGCGGGCTCGTGCCCTTCGCCAATTTCGCCAACGGCGAGTGGCGCTACGGGCCGCAGCAGCTGACCCGCTACAACGGCGTGCCGGCGATGCAGCTGCAGGGTCAGCCCGGCGCCGGGGGTCGACGACCGGCGAGGCGATGGCCGAGATCATGCGCCTGGCCGAGCAGCTGCCGCCGGGCTTCGACATCGCCTGGACGGGCCTGAGCCTGGAGGAGCGCGAGTCGGGCGCCCAGGCGCCGCTGCTCTACGCGCTGTCGCTGATGGCGGTGTTCCTCTGCCTCGCCGCGCTCTACGAGAGCTGGGCGATGCCCTTCGCGGTGATGCTGGCCATGCCGATCGGCATCGTCGGCGCGCTGACCGGCGCCTGGATCGGCGGCTTCGAGAACGGCGTCTTCTTCCAGGTGGCGCTGCTGACCGTGGTCGGCCTGACCGGCAAGAACGCCATCCTGATCGTCGAGTTCGCCAAGGAGCTGCAGGAGGCGGGCCAGCCGCTCTACCAGGCCGTCCGCGAGGCCGCGCGCCGCCGCTTCCGGCCGATCATCATGACCTCGATGGCGTTCTGCTTGGGCGTGCTGCCGCTGGTGCTCAGCGCCGGCGCCGGCTCGGCCGGGCGCAACGCGATCGGCTCGGGCGTGCTCGGCGGCACGCTGTCGGCGACGATCCTGGGCGTGGTCTTCGTGCCGATCTTCTACGTCGTCGTGCGCCGGCTCGCGCCGCTGCGCCAGCCTGCGGGCGCCACACCGGCCGCGACACCCGCCGAGTGAGGCTGAGGCGCCGTCGTCGCGCCTGGAGCGGTTCCCGACCCGGAACGGCTCGAGCCACCGCGTCATTTCGCAGGCAAGATCTCCCCGCTGCCCTGGGGAGTTCCATGGGCGTGACGAGGGGCGCTCCGGGCGAGTTCGTCTGATCGAAGAATGCTCATGAAGGCTTGCAACAGGCAGCCGCCAAGCCTTTCAATCTGGTTAATAAAATTCCGCATCATCAATGAATTCAAAGGGTTGCTCGACTGTGCACGCGTGCACACGCGTGCACGGGCCATGCAGGCGCCTCCGTCCGATGAAAACCGCTCTACCGGAACAGGCCCTTGAGCAGCGAGCGGACGACCGTGCGGCCGAGCTGCGAGCCGGCCGAGCGCATGGCGGACTTGGCCGCCGCCTCCCACGGGCTGTCGCCGCCCCGGCGGGTGCGGGGGCGCTCGGGCGCGCTCGGCTCCGCCGCTCGCGGCTGTAGCGGCCGCCATAGCGGCGGGCGGCGCCGAGCTCGCCCGCGTCGACCTCCGGATCGCCCTCGACCTTGGCGGCGGCGCGGGCGGCCAGCATCTCGTAGGCGCTCTCGCGGTCGACGGCCTGGTCGTAGAGGCCCGGCGACCGGCGACTGGGCGATCGCCCGGGCGCGGGTCTGCGGATCGCAGGGGCCGAGGCGCGAGGAGGGCGGGCGGATCAGCGTGCGCTCGACCACCGTCGGCACGCCCTTGGCGTCGAGCAGCGAGACCAGCGCCTCGCCGGTGCCGAGCTCGGTGATCGCCGCCTGGGTGTCGAAGGCGGGGTTCGCGCGGAAGGTCTCGGCGGCGGCCTTCAGCGCCTTCTGGTCGCGCGGCGTGTAGGCGCGCAGCGCGTGCTGGACCCGATTGCCGAGCTGGCCGAGCACGTCCTGCGCGCACGTCGTCCGGGTTCTGGCTGATGAAGTAGACGCCGACGCCCTTGGAGCGGATCAGCCGCGCCACCTGCTCGACCTTGTCGACCAGCGCCTTGGGCGCATCGTCGAAGAGCAGGTGCGCCTCGTCGAAGAAGAAGACGAGCACGGGCTTTTCCGGATCGCCGACCTCGGGCAGCCGCTCGAAAAGCTCGGAGAGCAGCCAGAGCAGCAGCGTGGCGTAGAGCCGCGGCGACTGCATCAGCCGGTCGGCGGCGAGGATGTTGACCTGGCCGCGCCCGCCGCGTGCTGCGCATCATGTCGGCGAGGTCGAGCGCCGGCTCGCCGAAGAGCCCGGCGCCGCCCTGGTTCTCGAGCACCAGCAGGCGCCGCTGGATGGCGCCGACCGAGGCCGCGGCGACATTGCCGTATTGCCGCGAGAGCTCGCCCGCGCGCTCCGCGACATGGGCCAGCATGGCCCGCAGGTCGGCGAGGTCGAGCAGCGCCAGCCCCTCGTCGGCGGCGACCCGGAAGACGATGTTGAGCACGCCCTCCTGCGTTTCGTTGAGCTCGAGCAGGCGCGAGAGCAGCAGGGGGCCCATCTCGGTGACGGTGGTGCGGACGGGGTGCCCCTGCTCGCCGAAGACGTCCCAGAAGACGACGGGACAAGCCTTGTAGCCATAGTCGGCAAGGCCGATCGCCTTGGCGCGCGCGATCAGCTTTTCGTGAGCGGGATGGGCGGGCGAGCCGGGCTCGGCCAGCCCCGAGAGGTCGCCCTTGACGTCAGCGAGGAAGACCGGGACGCCGGCTTGGGAAAAGCCTTCGGCGAGGATCTGCAGCGTCACCGTCTTGCCCGTGCCGGTGGCGCCGGCGACGAGCCCGTGCCGGTTGGCGCGGCCCAGCAGAAGGCGCTGCGGCTGCGACTGATCGGCGCCGCCGCCGCCGACGAAAACCCCCGGTCCTTCCGTCATCGCTCATCCCCCGCCGGCCGCCGCGCCAATCGCACGATCTGCGTCGTTCTAATACATTTGGTTAACCATTGAAGCGCAGAGTGAGTCTGCGGTGGACGGCGATGTCGGACATCGTGTTTACCTCCTCCCTGTCGAACTGGCCGCGCCTTCGCGCGGCCTCTTTTTTTCAACTCTCCGCTGGCGCTTTTCCCGCGCCAGGACGGTAGAATCCCGTTGACCGCCGAGGCGCGCTGGCTAGGATGCCGCCACGAACTGGCGGCGCCGGTTCGACAGGGAGAAGGCGAGCGCATGCTTCTTCAGGGGTGCCAAGCGGCGCCCCTGTTGCGTTCCGGGCCAGACTGCGGGCGCCGCCGCCCGGCAGCCCGCCCGATACTGGCCCCGATACTCGGCCTGGCATCGGGGCGCTTGCGTTCGCCTGCGGCAGTTGGCATAGGCTGGCCCTCCGACACGCCCGTCCCAGCAGATCAGGATGTATCCCCCGTGAGACGTACCGTGACCCTTGCCGCGACACGTGCCGTGACGCGGGCCGCCGCCATCGCCTGCCTCGGCGCCCTCTGCAGCGTCGGCGCGGCGTCCGCCCAGCAGCAGCAGGCGCCCGAGCAGGAGCTGCGGGCGACGCACGGCTCCTGGGAAATCCACTGCATCAAGGGAACCGACACCTGCGCCATGCAGCAGGTCGGCAAGACCTCGGACGGGCAGCGGGCGCTGCTCGTCACGATCCAGCGGTTGGCCGGGGTCACAGCCGAGGGCCAGAACGTGCCGGCGGCGATCACGGTCAACACGCCGCTCGGCGTGCTGATTCCCTACGGCGTGCGGGTGAGGATCGACGAGGGCAACGTCGCCCCGGTGCCGATGCTGCGCTGCGTGCCCGAGAGCTGCGCCGCGCGGGCGCCGCTCGCCGAGCAGGCGGTCGACATGTTCAAGAAGGGCAGCAAGGCGACCGTCGGCTTCTTCCTGCAGAACGAGGTCCTGGTCGACCTCTCGCTGAACGGCTTCACCGCCGCCTACAACGACCTGAAGCCCGTCCAGGCGCAGTCCCAGAACTGACCGCGGGCGGCCCTTCGGGGCCGCACCGGCGCTGCCCGGGGCGCCTGCCCGCGCCATCCCCACGCACCTCTGGTGGACGGCTCAAGATGTCGCGTCGTGGCGCGGGGAATCGCCTGCGCCCGCCTGGCGTGCTGTGGCCCGGTCCGGCCGATGCCATCTGAGCCGATCGAGTTGCCAGCCGGGCCGGTTGCCAGACTGCCCCGGCAACGCCTTTGTTGCGCTTCCGAACAACCTGTGGGTTATTCTTAATCATGGCGGGCCGCCGCGGCGTGTCATGAGAAATTATCTTCTCTGTTTGGGCGAATTGTGAGAAGATCAGGCCGTCGAAGAAGTCCGAACGTCATTGTTTCGGTGCGCCCCAGTGTAGAACCAGCACGGACAGCGCGCGTGTGTGTGTTCGTGTTCGTGGTGACGGGCGATGATGTTCAGACAAGCGGCGTTTGCCGCCTGCATTGTGGCGGGCGGCCTTTGCGTGATTCCCATGTCGGCCGAGGCCTATGTGCTGCGCGGCGGCAGTCCCGGAAAATGGGGATCGCCGGTGCTCGGCACAGGTGCGTCGATCACCTGGAGCCTGATGGGGGCGGGGCTCGACACCGATCTCGGGCTGACCGTCGACCCCGACAGCCTTTTGCCCGCCGGCTATCTCGGCGCCATTGAGACAGCGTTCGACGCGTGGGCGGCGGTCGCGGATCTGACCTTTTCGCAGGCGCTCGACCCGGGTGTCGGCTGGCTCGCTCCGGGCGCCTCGGTCGTCGACATCCGGATTGGGCTTCCGGCCGTCCGACGGACCATGGGGCAATCTGGGCTATGCGTACTTTCCGCTCTCGAGCAACGGCGCGGGGGCGGGCGACATCTTCCTCGACTCGGACGAGAGCTGGACGCTGGGCGGTGGTGCGGGGTTCAGCCTCGGGCGCGTCATGCTGCACGAGATCGGCCATGCGCTCGGGCTCGACCACGCCGCGGCAGGCTCGACCATGTACGGGTTCTATTCGGCGGGCTGGGACGCCTTGCAGCCCGACGACATCGCTGGCGTACGACAGCTCTACGGGGCGGCGGCGCAGGTGATGCCGCCCACGGATCCGTCGCAGTTTCCGGCGGTGGGCGGACCTTCGGCCGTTCCCGTGCCGGCGACGCTGCCGATGATGCTGGGCGCGCTGACGTTGTTCGGCCTGGCGCGCCGGCGCCGGGCAGGCCGCCCTGCCATCGCCTGCTGAGCCGGGGCGGCAGCCCAGCGCTCCCGGCGCCGCTCGGCGCCGGGAAGGGTGGTCAGCGGACGACCTCGCCGTCGCCGGAGAGCATTATGGCGACGGGCCGCATTGCGGGAATCCGCGAGAAGACGATCACCGCGATGGCCAGCAGCGGCACGATGACCAGGGCGCCGACCACGCCCCAGAGCGCGCCCGCCGCGAAGATCCCGATGAAGACGGCCAGGGTGCTGAGGTTCAGCCGGTCGCCCATCAGCTTCGGCTCGAGATAGTTGCTGGCGAAGAGCTGAATTGGAACGAGGGTGGTCAGGACGATGAAGAAGGGCGTCAGCGTCTCGAACTGGATGAGCGCCATCAAGGTCGGGAAGACGACCCCGATCATGGTTCCGATCGTCGGGATGAAGCTGAAGAAGAAGATGATGACGGCCCAGAAGATCGCCGCGTTCACCCCGACCAGCGTCAGCACGACATAGGTCGGCACGGCCTGGATGATCCCGATCAGCACCTTCACGGCGATATAGGTCTCGATGTCCTCGACGATCCTCGCGCCGATGACCATGACCCGCGCGCGCTGCGCCGGCTCGCTGAGAAGACGGGCGAGCTTTTGCTCGGCGACGCCGACCTCCTTGTTGATAAAGATGACGTAGACGATGACGATGATCAGCGCGGTCACGAAGCTGGCGGCGGAGCCGAGCGCATTCAGCGCGGCCGGGGCGATCTCGATATCGCTGAGCCTGTCGCTGAGGCCGATCGACGGCTCCATGCCGAGGCGGTCGGCGAACGAGGCGAGCATCGCATCGAGCCGCGCTTCGTAGGACGGCAGCTCGACGGCGAACTGCCCGACGCTGGCGGTGAGCATCGCGCCGACGGTCAGCAGGAGCCCGAAGACGCAGATCGCGCTGAGCAGCTTGCCGACCCAGGGCGAGTGTATCCCGAGCGGCCGCAGGACGCCGGTCAGGCGCCGCGTGATGGCGCCGAGCAGGAACCAGACGAAGAGGGCGATCAGCAGCGGCTGGATGACCGCGCGGGCCGCGATGAGGAACCAGAGCGTCGCGGCCACGCTGACCGCGAACCGCATATAGCTGAATTGAGGTTTCAAGGTCCCCGCCCGCGCCTGAGATGTCCCCCCGGACGGCATCCCACGCAGTTCGTGCGGAGATCAAGGCCCCGTGCAAGGCCTGTCAGAGGATGGGGCTGCCGCCGAGGGCGTCAGCCGTCCCAGCGGCGGAAGGCGAGGACGGCGTTCAGGCCGCCAAAGGCGAAGGAGTTCGACAGCGCGGCGCCGATGCGGGCCTCGCGCGCCTCGTTCGGCACGACGTCGAGCGCGATCTCGGGGTCGGGCTCCTCGAAGCCGATGGTCGGCGGGATCACGCCTTCGCGCAGCGCCATCAGCGTCGCCACCGCCTCGATGCGCGCCGGCGGCGCCGATGGCGTGGCCGTGCATCGACTTCGTCGACGAGACCATCACCTCGTCGGCATGCGCGCCGAGCACCGAGCGGATCGCCGCCGCCTCGACGCGGTCGTTCATCGCGGTCGCCGTGCCGTGCGCGTTGATGTAGCCGATCTCCTCGGGCGCGACGCCGCCGTCCTGCAGCGCCATGCGGATCGCGCCGGCGGCGCCCTCGAGCGCCGGCTGGACGATGTCGCCGGCATCCGCCGTCATGCCGAAGCCGACGATCTCGCCCGAGGATCGCGGCGCCGCGGCCGCGGGCGTGCGAAAGCTCCTCCAGCACCAGGATGGCCGCGCCTTCGCCCAGCACCATGCCGTTGCGCGTCTTCGAGAACGGGCGGCAGGCGTCCTTGGACATGACGCGCAGGCCTTCCCACGCCTTCATGCCGCCGAAGCAGAGCACGGACTCGGTGCCGCCGGTGACGGCGGCGTCGCAGGTGCCGCCGCGGATCAGGTGGAAGGCCTGGCCGATGGCGTGGTTCGACGACGAGCAGGCGGTCGAGACCGAGAAGGCGGGGCCCTGCAGCCCGTGCGCCATCGAGATCTGGCTGACCGGCGCGTTCGACATCAGCCGCGGGATGATGAACGGGTGCACCCGGTTCTTCATCTCGTGATAGACGACGTAATAGTTCTCGTCCTGGGTGTGCAGCCCGCCCATGGCGGTGCCGAGGATCGTCGCCGTGCGCGGCCCGAGCGCGCCGGCGAAGTCGATGCCGGACTGGCCGACCGCCTCGCGCGCGGCGATCAGCGCCATCTGGCTGATGCGGTCGAGGAAGGCGAGATCTCGTTCTTGGAGAAGTAGTCCTCGCCCTCGAACTGGCGGGCCTCGGCGCCGATCTTGATCATCAGCCGCTCGGGGTCGAAGCGGCTGATCGGGCCGATGCCGCAGCGGCCCTCGCGCAGCCCCTCGGTATGCGCCGCGTAGCCCGTGCCGAGGGCCGAGACGATGCCGAGACCGGTGACGGCGACGCGGCGCGTGTGCCGTCACGCCTGCGCCTTTTCGGCGATGAGCTGCTTCACGGCGTCGACGATGGCGCCGACGTTCGAGAGGTCGAACTGCGAGTCCGCCGGGTCGTTGGCGTTGTAGGGCACCGAGATGTCGAACGCCTCCTCGATGCCGAAGACGACCTCGACCAGCGCCAGCGAGTCGAGCCCGAGCTCCTCGGGCGTGGTCCGGGCCGTGATGTCGGCGGGATCGACCATCGCCTGCTCGGCGATGATCTCGACCACCTTCTCGCTGACCGCATCCGTCATGCTCGCCTCCGTCGGCACTGGCTTGGGCATTCGCTGCACTGGCCAGTCATCTCTAGCATAATGGGCGTGGCCTCACAGTCCCAGCTTGCGGCGGAGCTCGGCCAGCTGCTCGGCCAGGCGGGGCAGGCGGCGCACCGCGGCCATCTGGCGCAGCGCTTCGTTGCGGGCAACGGCCGGGATGCCCATGATAGACCGACCGGTCCGGCACGTTGCCGGCGATCAGCGAGCCGGCGGCGACGACCACGTCCGAGCCGATGGTGACGTGGTCCGGCACGCCGACCTTGCCGCCGAGGATCACGCGGTCGCCGAGCACGGTCGAGCCGGCGATGCCGGCCTGGCCGCAGAGCAGGCAGTCGCGGCCGACCTGGACGTTGTGGCCGATCTGCACCTGGTTGTCGATCTTGGTGCCGGCGCCGATGCGCGTCGGCGCGATGGTGCCGCGGTCGATCGTCGTGCCGGCGCCGATCTCGACATCGTCGCCGATCTCGACGGCGGCGAGCGAGTGGATGCGCAGCCAGCGCGCATCGGTCGTCGGCCGGCGGCGTCGACCCGGCCGCGTCGCGCGGGCGCTGGCGAGCGCGCCCTGGCGCGGCGGCTCGAAGGAGAAGCCGTCGGCGCCGATCACGGCGTTCGGCTGGGCGATCGAAGCGGTCGCCGATCACGCAGCGCGCGCCGATGCGGACGCCGGCATGCAGCATGGCCTCGGCGCCCAGCATGGCGCTCGCTGCCGATGCTGACGTGAGAGGCGATGACGGCGCCGGGGCCGATGCCGGGCGCCGGCGCCGATCCGGACGAAGGCGCCGATGCTGGCGTCCTCGCCGATCTCGGCGCCGGGCTCGACGACGGCGGTCGGGTGGATGCCGGGCGCGACGTCGGGCGGGTCCTGGAAATGCGCCGTGATGCCCGACGAGCGCGAGCCGCGGCTGCGGCGCGACGAGCGCGGCCTGAAGGCCGAGCGCCTGCCAGTCCGCACCCTGCCAGACGACCGCGGCGCGGGCGCGCGAGGCGCGCAGCGCGGCCTCGTAGGACGGGCTCATGGCGATCGCCAGATCGTCCTCGCCGGCGGCGGCGGGCTCGGCAGGCGCCGCGCACCGCGAGCGAGCCGTCGCCGAGCAGGGTCAAGCCCGGTCGCGCGCGCGATCGCATCGACGGTGTAGCTCATGGGGGACGCCCGCACATGGATTGGCCGCGCCCTTCTATATGCGGGCGCGGCCCGCGGCGCAAGCGCCGGTGGGTCCAGTCGGGCAGCGCAGGCGGCTGTCAGGACTCGCGAGTCGGCCAGGATGCGCACGCCGGCCGCCTCGAGCGCGGCGGCGATCTTGGCGTCGCGATCGTAGATGTCGCCGCGGAACTGCTCGACGCCGTTCTCGTCGATCCAGGCCGAGCGGTAGGTCAGGTGCACCGGCAGCGGCCGCTCGAGGTCGATGCGCCGCTCGCGGCCCTGCGCCAGCACCGTGTCGAAATAGCTGCCCGGGTCAGAGACCTGGCCGGTCAGCAGATACTCGGCGAACTCGTGCGGCCGCTCGACGCGGACGCAGCCATGGCTGAAGTCGCGGATGTCGCGCTCGAACAGGCGCTTGGTGGGCGTGTCGTGCAGATAGACCGAATAGCGGTTCGGAAACATGAACTTGACGCTGCCGAGCGCGTTCTCGTCGCCCGGCGACTGGGTGATGCGGCCGGGGAAGCTGGCCGGCGTGATGTTGGCCCAGTCGATCTGCTCGGCATCGGCGCCGGCGCCGACGAGGCGCATGCCCTGCTTGGCCAGATAGGTCGGGTCCTGCTTCAGCTTGGGCAGGATCTCGTTGCGCGCGATCGACATCGGCACGTGCCAGCTGGGGTTGACGATCATGTGCGTCATCATCTCGGAGAACTCGGGCGTCTCGTGCTCGCCCGACTCGCCGACGATGACGCGCGAGGCGAAGACCGGGCGGCCGTGCTCGATCACCTGCATCTCGAAGCCGGCCTGGTTCACCAGGATGTAGCGCTCGCCGAGCTGGCCGTTCAGCCAGCGCAGGCGCTCGAGGTTGACGGCGATCTGCTCGGCGCGCTCGCGCGGCGAGACGTTGAGCTGGGCGAGCGTCGCCGGGCCGATCAGCCCGTCCTGGTTCAGCCCGTGCCGCGCCTGGAAGCGCTTGAGCGCCTCCTCCATCGGCTGGTCGAAATGGTCGGGGTCGAAGCTCGCGGACGGGCGCGTCGGTCGTCGACCTCGGCGGTGGCGACGCGCGCGCCGTCGAGCCTCGGCCGCGGCCGGGCGATCGTAGACGTTCGGGTCGAGGTCGCCCATCGCGGTCAGCCGCGCCCGCGCCTGGCCGACGCGCGGCCCGCGATCGCCGGGCCGCAGCGTGCGCCCGCGGCGCGACCGGCGGCCCCCAGATGTCGGCGCCGGCGACGGAGCGGAAGGCGCGGTAGCGCTCGACCAGCCGCCGGTAGAGCGGATCGGCGGGCGCGAGCCCGTCCAGATAGGCCGCGAGGTTGGCGGCCGTCGCCGCGCCGGTCAGCAGCGATCGCCGGATCGGGGCGCTGCGGCACCTCGATGTCAGGTTCGCGTCGACCTCTTCGGGCTCGAGCACGCCCGAGGCGATGTCGCGCGCATAGGCGAGGAACGCGGCCGTCAGGTCGGCCTCGAGCGCCAGTCGGGTCGCCGGCCTGGCCCAGCAGGCGGCGGCCGAGCGTCGTCGGCATGGTACTTGGCGAGCGGCAGGGCATGCTCGTCGGCGCGGCGCGAGGAAGTCGACGAGGATCAGCGCGGCGTCGCGTCGCCCTGCCGTCCGGCGTCAGCCAGATCGGCTGGAAGCCGCGCGCCGCATAGGCCGAGAGGGCGCCCGGTTCTGCCGGCCAGAGAGCTTGGCCGCCAGCGCGTCGCGCAGCGCTGCCTCCTGCGGCCCGAGCGGACGCCTGCTCGACCAGCGCGGCGCGCCCGGCGCCGGCGCGCCAGGCAGCGGCGCGGCTTGGTCCTGCGCGGCCGCGGCGCCGAGCTTCGCCAGAGGCCGATCAGCACCGCCGCCGCGCCCCGTGCCGAAAGTCGCTCGCGTGATCATCCTGCCACCGTTGTTGCTCAAATGCGTCTGTGGAACCCGTGTCTTGCCGAACCTAGCACGATCCTGCGGCGCGGTTCTCCCGCACTGGCGAACCCTCGACGATTTCACGCCTGCATGGAGTTCGTGCCACACGGCGGTTTAACGCCTTGTGAGGGAAATCGGTCCACAGCACCCGGCCACCTCCGTTGCAAGACTACAACTTGGCAGGAAAAAATGCATGTGGCAGAACGCAAAGCGGGGAGGAGAAAACAGGCAAAGTGACGAAAGTCACAGCAAAAAAACGAGGGCAGTCTCATGAGCAGGATCGAATCGACCAGGCCGGTCGTGTCGCGCCGCGCGTTCCTCGGCGGCATGGCGATCGGCCTAACCGCTGCATCGCCGGCCTTCGCGGCGGCACCGGCCATCCTGAAGAACGCGGGGAACTTCCGGGCGCTGAACCTGGTCAACGGGCACACCGCCGAGCGGCTGAACTGCGTCTACTGGATCGACGGCAAATACGTCCCCGAGGCGCTGGAGGCGTTCAACTACATCCTGCGCGACTGGCGCGAAGATCTGATCAAGCCGATCGACCCCAAGACGCTCGACATCATCGCGGCGACGCACGGCCTGCTGGGCTGCGGCGAGCCCTTCCACATCGTCTCCGGCTATCGCAGCGCCGAAGACGAACGCCATGCTGCGCGAGCGCAGCCGGGGCGTGGCCAAGAACTCGTATCACCTCAAGGGCATGGCGATCGACATCACCAGCCGCGTCGCGCTCGGTCGACCAGGTCGCCTCGGCGGCGCGATCGCTGGGCGGCGGGCGGCGTCGGGCGCTACACCGGTCGGACTTCGTCCATGTGGACAGCGGCCCCGTCCGCCAGTGGGGCAGCTGAGCAGGGCGTGCCGCAAGGCTAAGCTGATCGGCCGAGCTTCGCGGCGGCGCGCTTCCGGGCCCGCCGCAGCGCTAACACATCCGGCATCAGGGGCGAACGGTTCCGTCGCCCTCGACCAGGTACTTGAAGCTCGTCAGCTGCTCGGCCCCGACCGGGCCGCGCGCGTGCATCTTGCCCGTCGCGATGCCGATCTCGGCGCCCATGCCGAACTCGCCGCCATCGGCGAACTGGGTCGAGGCGTTGCGCATCAGGATGGCGCTGTCGAGCCGGGCGAAGAAGCGCGCGGCGACCGCGTCGTCCTCGGCGATGACGCTCTCGGTGTGGCTCGAGCCATAGCGGCGGATGTGCGCGATGGCCGTCGTCGACGCCGTCGACGACGCGCGCGGCGATGTCCATGTCGAGATATTCGCGGCCCCAGTCCGCATCGCGTTGCCGGGGTGACGCGGGCGTCGAGCGCCTGGACCTCTGCGTCGCCGTGCACGCGGACGCCGGCGTCCAGCAGGTCGCGCGACGATGGCGCGGCCGAGCGTGGCGGCGACCGGCCGGTCGATCAGCAGGCATTCGGCGGCGCCGCAGATGCCGGTGCGGCGCGTCTTGGCGTTCAGCACGACGCGGCGCGCCTTGGCCGGGTCGGCCGAGGCGTCGACATAGACGTGGCAGATGCCCTCGAGATGGGCGAAGACCGGCACGCGCGCTTCGGCTCTGGACGAGGCCGACCAGGCCCTTGCCGCCGCGGGGGACGATGACGTCGATGAACTCCGTCATGCGCAGCATCTCGGCGACCGCGGCGCGGTCGCGCGTCGGCACGAGCTGGATCGCGTCGCGGGGCAGGGCGGCGGCCGCGAGGCCGTCGGCCAGGCAGGCATGGATGGCGCGCGAGGAGTGGAAGGATTCCGAGCCGCCGCGCAGGATGGCCGCGTTGCCGGCCTTGAGGCAGAGCCCGCCGGCATCGGCCGTGACGTTCGGCCGGCTTTCGTAGATCACGCCGACGACGCCGAGCGGCGTGCGGACGCGGCGGATGCGCAGGCCCGAAGGCACCGTCCATTCGGCGATGACGGCGCCGACGGGGTCCGGCTGGGCCGCGATGGCGCGCAGGCCCTCGGCCATGGCGGCGATCCGCGCATCGGTCAGCAGCAGCCGGTCGAGCATGGCGGGCGAGAGGCCGCGGGCGCGGGCGGCCTCCATGTCCTGCGCGTTCGCGTGCGCGATCTCGCGTCCGCGGTCCGTGATGGCGTCGGCGGCGGCCGCCAGCGCGGCATCCTTGACGGTCGAGGGCGCGCAGGCGAGCTCGGCCGCGGCCGACCGGGCGGCCATGCCCATGGCGCGCATCAGTTCACTGACGCCGATGGGCGCGTCCATGCCGTTGTCGCGCTCGGGGGTGGGT
The DNA here is from genome assembly GCA_963763245.1 of uncultured Bacillaceae bacterium. Lineage (GTDB taxonomy): Bacteria > Pseudomonadota > Alphaproteobacteria > Rhodobacterales > Rhodobacteraceae > Thermohalobaculum. The sequence goes on along the minus strand of CAVXNU010000008.1, from coordinate 14,511 downwards.
GCCGCCATCTTCTGCACGTCGTCTCTCCAGCCGAGCCTATCTGCGCAATCGACGCACGTTCGACTTTGTCTTGGTCCCGTAGGGACGCAGCGCGGCGGTCGCGATCGTCAGCGGGGTGCCGCCCCTGGCCGCCGCCAGAGCCGCCTTCTCGGACGCGCTCGCCATGGCCGTCATCTTTTCCACGACCATCGCTGTCGCCTCCGGCGCGGTCATCATGCCGGTGGCCATGCGATGCGTCCGGCGCAGGATTACCTCGTTCGCCGACATGAGCATGCGCGAATAGGCCATGCCGAATTCGGACCAGGCGCGCATCGCCTCGAGGCCCTGACGTGTGTAGCTCAACCCGATTCCTCCCCGGTCGCCCAGCCGGGACGTTACAGGGGCCGACGCCCGCTGTCAGCGGCGCTCAGACCCGCTCAGATCACCATGTCGTCGCGGTGAGCCATCGCGGCGCGGCCCGGATAGCCCAGCACCTCGGCGATCCGGCCCGAACGGTGGCCCGTGATGATCGCGCGCCTCGTCGGCGCCGTAGCCGGCGAGCGCCGCGCGACCAGCGCGCCGTCGGGCCCCAGCGACCTCGACCGGGTCGCCGCGCTGGAAACCGCCCTCGACGCCGCGCACGCCGGCCGGCAGCAGCGACTTGCCGCGCGCCAGCGCGGCCGACTGCGCCGGCATCGACGATGAGGCTGGCCCAGCGGCTTCATGCCCGCGATCCACTGCTTGCGCGCGGCGTGCGGGTCGCCGTGCGGCTCGAACCAGGTCGCGGGGGCGCCCGCCGCCAGCGCCGTGCAGCGGCCGGTCGACCGTCGCCGCGCGTGATCGCCATGGCGCAGCCGCCCTGCATCGCGGTCTTGGCGGCGATCAGCTTGGTCCGCATGCCGCCGCGCGACAGCGCCGTGCCGGCGCCGCCGGCCATCGCCTCGATCTCGGGCGTGATCTCGGCCACCTACGTCGAGCCGGCGCGGCCGGGTCGCTCCGCGGATCGGCGGTGTAGAGCCCGTCGACATCCGAGAGCAGCACCAGCACGTCGGCGCCGGCCATCAGCGCGACGCTGCGCGGCCAGCCGGTCGTTGTCGCCATAGCGGATCTCGTCGGTCGCCACCGTGTCGTTCTCGTTGATGACCGGCACGCGCCGAAGGCCAGCAGCGTGCCGAGCGTCGCCCGGCCGTTCAGATAGCGCCGCCGCTTCTGCGTGTCCTCGAGCGTCAGCAGCACCTGCGCCGTCGTCGATGCCCATGCGGCGCGAGCGCCGTCTTCCAGGCGCGGACGAGCCGGGTCTGGCCGACGGCGGCCGCGGCCTGCGCCGCCTCGAGCGAGAGCGCGCCCCGGCCAGTCGCAGCACCTGGCGCCCGAGCGCGATCGCGCCCGACGAGACGAGCAGCACCTCCTTGCCGCGCGGCGCGCAGGCGGGCGAGGTCGGCGGCAAGCCCCGCCGAGCCAGTCGACGCGGAAATGCCCGGTCTCGACTCGACACAGCAGCGCCGAGCCGACCTTGACGACGAGGCGCCGCGCCGCCGCCGAGCCGCGCCGCGCGTAGCGGTCAGGGTGTCCATGCCGCGGAGGCGTGCGTGGCCGGCGCGTCGCGGGCGGCCAGGATGCGCTCGCGCAGGGCGCGCAGCACCTCGGGCACGCCCTGGCCGGTGACGGCAGAGATGCGGTGCTCGACCGGCACGCCTTCCTCGCGCAGCAGCGCCTGCAGGTCGCTGCGCCGCCTGCTCGCCCGATGCGCGTCGCATTTGCTCAGCGCGACGATGCGCGGCTTTTCGGCCAGCCCGTGGCCATAGGCGGCGAGCTCGGCCTCGACCGTGCGGTAGTCGCCGAGCACGTCGTCGCGGGTGGCGTCGATCAGGTGCAGCAGCACGGCGCAGCGCTCGATGTGGCCCAGGAAGCGGTCGCCGACGCCGCGCCCTTCATGCGCGCCCTCGATCAGGCCGGGGATGTCGGCCAGCACGAACTCGGCCCCGTCGATGCCGACGACGCCGAGGTTCGGGTGCAGCGTCGTGAACGGGATAGTCGGCGATCTTCGGCCGGGCGTTCGAGGTCGCGGCGAGGAAGGTCGACTTGCCGGCATTCGGCAGCCCGACGAGGCCCGGCATCGGCGATCAGCTTCAGGCGCAGCCAGATCGTGCGCTCGACCCCCGGCTGGCCCGGATTGGCGCGGCGCGGCGCCTGGTTGGTCGAGGACTTGAAGTGCAGGTTGCCCCAGCCGCCATTGCCGCCCCGCGCCAGCAGCACGCGGTCGCCGAGGCGGGCGAGGTCGGCGATCAGCGTCTCGCCGTCCTCGTCGAGGATCTCGGTGCCGACGGGCACGCGCAAGCACGACGTCCTCGCCGCCCTTGCCGGTGCGCTGCGCGCCCATGCCGTGCTCGCCGTTGCGGGCGCGGAAGTGCTGCTGGTAGCGGAAGTCGATCAGCGTGTTCAGCCCGTCGACGGCTTCGGCCCAGACGTCGCCGCCGCGCCCGCCATCGCCGCCGTCAGGGCCGCCGAACTCGATGAACTTCTCGCGCCGGAAGCTGACGCTAGCCGGGGCCGCCGCTGCCCGAGCGGATGTAGACCTTGGCGAGATCGAGGAATTTCATGGCCCACCTCCCAGTCGGCGCGGGAGAGCGCGGTGTCGATGTGCGGCCGGTCAATCTGCAGGGAGAGGCATGGCGCCATGCGTCGCCCGGTCACGCAAAAGCCGAGCTTCTCCTGGATGCGGAGCGAGGCGGCGTTGCCCTCGAATGCGCCCGATACCAGGCGCTTCACGCCGGCGTTCTCGAATGCCCATCCCATGACGGCGCGCGCTGCCTCGCAGGCATATCCCTGGCCCCAAAGGCGCGCCGAGCCAATAGCCGAGATTCTCCCGCCCGGCGGGGCCGTCGATCCCGATGATGCCGATCAGCCCGGGCTCGGACCGGCGCTCGACCGCCCAGGCGCGCGCTGCCTCGTCGATGCAGGCCTCGATGAACCGCTCGGCCTCGCCCTCGGGGTAGGGGTGCGGCACGCGGGATAGCCAGCGCGCGACCGCCAGGTCGCCGGCGAGCCGGCGGATGCGCGGCGCGTCCCCCGGCGAAACCGGGCGCAGGTGCAGCCTCTCGGTGTAGATCTCGCCGGGAAATCGAATGGCGATCTCGGCGCCCATTCTCGGGCCCTCCAACGAAACGGGGGACCGGCGCGCCCGCCGATCCCCCTTGGATCCGTCACGTCTCGCGCGCCGGCTAACGCTCTATTCGGCGGGTCCCGGCGACGGCACCACGGAGATGAACGGTCCGGCCCTTCAGCCCCTTGCGGAACGAGACCTCGCCATCGGTGGTGGCGAAGATCGTGTGGTCGCGGCCGAGGCCGACATTCTCGCCCGGCCACCATTTTGTGCCGCGCTGGCGGCAGATGATGTTGCCCGAGACGACCGCCTCGCCGCCGAACTTCTTGATGCCGAGCCGCCGCCCGGCGCTGTCGCGGCCGTTGCGCGACGAGCCGCCTGCCTTCTTGTGCGCCATCGCGTCCTCCTTATGCCTCGGCGCCGACGGGCTCGGCCGCCTGCGTCGTCTGTGTGCCCTGCGCCTCCTTCGGCGCCCGGCCGGTCGCCGCCTTGACGCCCGTCGCCTCGGCGCCCGAGGCGAGGATCTCGGTGATCCGCACGGTCGTCAGGTACTGCCGATGGCCCTTGAGGCGCCGCGAGCCGTGCTTGCGCCGCCGCCGCTTGAGGTTCAGCGTCTTCGGCCCGCGCTTTTGCTCCACCACTTCGGCCTGGACGGCGGCGCCGCCGATCAGCGGGTCGCCGATCGACACGTCGTCCCCGCCGAGCATCAGGACTTCGTTGAACTGGACGGTCTCGCCGATCTCGGCCGCGAGCTTCTCGACGACGAGGACGTCGTCGGGCGCGACCTTGTACTGCTTGCCGCCCGTCTTCATGACAGCGAACATCCGCTCTTCCTTTTGTCCGCGCCCTGTGGCGATCCCTGACGGGACGCTTGCGGTGGACGGCCTCTGCGTGGCCGACGACCTGCCTCGGACTGCGCGCCTTGATGGCGTGATTTCTGCAGCGTTGCGCCCGCCCGGGCGCAACGAGACGCGCCTTATGGCGACGCGCCCGCACGCTGTCAACCCGTCGCCCACGAGGCCACCGACGGGCCCTCGCCTAGCAATGTGGAAGGCCGCCGTCGCCGTCGCGTTACACGGGCGCCCTGACTGCCCGCAAGTGTCCACTCGGCCGCTCCTCCAAATGGTCCTTGCCCATGCCGCCGCGAGCGACTAGGTTCCGCCGCTCCCGACCACGGGACGCGGAGAGGTGCCGGAGTGGTCGAACGGGGCGGTCTCGAAAACCGTTGTACCCGCGAGGGTACCGTGGGTTCGAATCCCACCCTCTCCGCCACTCGCACTCCCGAACTGTTTCTCCGCGACCGGCGACGGCGGGAAATTCCCGTTGTTTCCAAAGGTTATAGCCGTCGAGCTGGTGACTGCCTCGACGGCTCAGGAGCGCGGAACGGCGTTCTCCGGGCCGATATTCTCCGGACCTTGTGACTTGGGCATTTCGGTCCCCAGCTTTGTAACGCACTGATAATGCTGGGCTTAACCTTTGATGAAGCCGGGGACCTTTGCATCGGTTTCACGGCATCCGAGAAGAACCGGGATCCAAAGGGATCCAGTGCTATCACGCATGCACATGGCGCAGAGCCGCAGCCCGATCCCAGGAAACGCCGGGCTGCAGACAAGGCGAACGATCTTCTACGCAGCGTTTCGCGGCTTCATCACCTCATTTCCGAGCGCCCGTCGCACCTTCTCAACAATAAAGAACCTGGCCATGAGAAGCGTTGTCAGCCCTTCCGGGAAAAGCGCTCCCCATGTCACTGGAAGCCCATGTTCCGCCGTTTTGTAGAGCGCGGGTCGCCATGACAGCCTCGATCAACTGACCAGCCATCCACTCCTGAACCAATTCAACCACCTTACGCTCGAGCGCTGGGTCGCCCTCCGCGCCGATTTCACTGAGAAGAAGGCGACGAGGTCGCGGTACCCTCTGAAATCCTCGTTGACCTTGATCGCCGCGTCGCTCACCGGGTCCAGAAGGAAACCATGCGGCGCGATCTTCGCACCCGATCTTCCTCCCGAGTCCCTCTTGCCTTCGAGACCCAGATCAGTTCCGGCTCTTTCGGCGAGGGCTTTGTCACCTCCGCTGGTTCCCCACCTTCCTCGACGAGCTCGGCCAGATACATGTCACTGGCGCGACCACCACGACCACTTGCGGAGCGACCCGATGCTCCTCGGGCTCGTCGCGGTCGACTGATGATGAAATTCCACCCGCTGCTTCGCCGGTCGCACTGCAGCGGGCCGGCCAGAAGATCCTCCTGAACCCAGTTGGCCTCAACAGCTCCCGGATCTGCTTCAAACGCTCGAGAAGACGCTCCCTGACCTTACCTTCCGGATCGCTGTCCGCCTTCGCCATTATTCGGTCCATGAGTTCCCGAAGCTCATCAGGCATCCGCTCTCGGAATCCGAGGCCCCACGTTGTCGACCAGTCTGCCTCTTCTCCTACATCCTCGCCGTTGACTATCAGTCGACTCCGGGCTGTGTCCGCCCGCACGTCGAGCGATTCACGAGGCTCAACACAGATCACAACGTGCTCGCTTCCAAAGAGCACCCCGAGCTGGGGAAATCTTCCGAGCGGCGGGTGGCCGCCTCAGAATGTACAGCTCGTTTTGAAATACGATCCGCCATGCTTGTCCGAAGCCCACGCGAACTCATGTTCTTCGATGCTGCTGCAGGGTCTTCAAAGAGCCAACCATTGAACGTCTGCATTCGACAGGTGCACCGTGCCCCTTGCATTGGAGTGGTTGTCAAAAACCGCCTTTGCACCTCGTACCGTCTCAAGATTGTATGTCTTCTCGCTCGAGACGGGCTCGGCAGTCGGCCACACTCCTGCGTCTTTTGTAAGGACTCGGACTTGAATTTTTACATTTTGGGCACTCGGGAGCATCGCGCGTCGAACAGATCGCAAGAGCCAGTTCATGCTAGTCTCGCCAGCGTCTTGAGGTGGGAGGCAGGTGTTATGAAGACGAGCCGCCTCCTAGCAGCGTAACCTTTGTGCTGAACTCTTCGATTGTACTCGGCTTCGCAGCGTCCTTAAGCTGTGGAGCGTAGTGCGGTCCGTCAGCTAAATCGAAGGAAGCAAGGCCCGCACTCCCCCTTTTTATCGTCTCGATGAAGCTTCACCATCGCACCCCGGCCATTCTGCCAGGATCTGTATACCAGGCCGGCGCGATTCCTGAATAAAGCAGTAATCTTTGCCCCTACGCCGAAGTTCGCAGTGATACTTTGATTTCCGTTGGCGCCCTCCACGGCTAAAGAATTGAGGTACTCGACCGATCTCCTCGGGTGACATGCCGTCCCCGTTGTCAACGATGCAGAGCTTGGGGACTCCACCGGTTCCTGCGAGGTGGTCCCAATCGACATCCCATCGTATTCGCCCTTGGAGTGCATGATCGTCGCGCTGACGGCGACGAATGGCTTCAAGGGCGTTCTGAGTGAGCTCGCGGATCTGCTGATTGGGAGGGGTATTGGCGGCCAAGCGGTCGAGTAGGCAACGCCATATTGGCCACCCGCATCGAACGGGTCGTCATTATTCATCTCCTGCAAGGCGGCGCGTGCCGCGTGGCGGACTATGATGAGGTTGAGCCTCGGCGGACGGATGTCGGGCGCTGCTGACCTCACGTAAATCATCGCACAATTCTGGGCGTCGCTGGGAGTTGAAAATCCGGTCAGCTAAGGGACACGCCAACGGCGAAGCCCCCTGACCAGCCACCGCCCCGGGGCAACGCCGTAAGTGCTCAGCCTCGTGGCCTCCACGATCGCCTCGACCATCGCCGACGCGAGCAGGGTCAGGCGAAGGATGCCCCAGAGCGGCAATGGCAGGGCCGGTCAATTTCGTCAGCTGCCGCAAGCATCGGTGATGCTGCTGCACCCGCCGCTCTCAAGCAGACGCTGTGGTGCATCGGGCGCAATCACCGGCTTCCGTAACCCCGCTGCCCGAACGGCGGAAGCCGAGTGAAAGCGGGCAGACGGCTACGCCATCAAGGGCATGGATGAGGGCGAACCATACCCTCGTCCACGACCGCTTTCGGTTGCGCCTCCTGCGGCCATTTCATTGGGCAATACAACGGGTCATAGGAACGCCGCCTGAGCAGGCATGTCCCTGAGTGCCACCGCACCACCCTCCGAGAGTTGATACCTAGAGGGAGCGTTTGCCCTCCCTTCACCCTCCCTATCGACGTAGCCCGCTTCCCGCAGCCTCTTCATCGCGAGATCGGCCGACCGCGGATTTTCAAATGGATCATTCATCAATTCGACGACTTCGCTCAGCACCGTCGGACCCATCGCCTCAAGAACGGTCATCATTGCGATTGCCCGCTTCGACGGCCGCGCGATGATCGGACACCACCCCCTCCACCCCGCGCAACCTTCTCCGCCTCGACACGAACCATCTCGACGAGCCTCTCACGCGATATTGGCGACCGGTAGGGTCGGATAATATCCCAGACCTGACGACCATACTCGGATAGCTCGTGAGCAGGCTGCGGTTTTTCGACGTCCACTGATTGGATCAGATTGTCCCCCTTCAACCGCTGAACAACCTGACCCATCGTCGTGCAGCCCACATCATCAGGAAAGCGTGCTCGGACGGCGAACGTCATGTCCCGGGTCTGGGCCTGGCCCAGCACCGCGAGAACCTCGAGAGCATTGCCACGCGTCGTGCCGAATATCTCTGACGGGATCGACCCCGTCGGCGCGCTTCGCTGATCCCAGCCTCGCATGGTGACCGCGACCGTCCTCGGTCAGTCGAGCCAGGGGGATCCCGCCGAGTTGAAGACCTCTGCGAGGCCGGACCGTTCCAACTCCTCTGATATCTCTGTGGCCTGCGCTAACGGCCAACTCCGCCATTTCTGTGGTGTCCCTGGGCTTGACCCACCTCTGGTTGGGCATGGCTGCCAAGAGCCTCATGGCAGCGTCTGAGAGGCTGTTCTCAAGCTCCTCAATGCGCCGACGCAGAACATCCGCATCGGTGCAAAACAGCTGCCTCGCGCGCCCGCGCCCGCGAGGAACATCGCCCCGAAATATCAGTCCTCGGGTCGAGGAGCTTTTGGCAAATTTGATCGACCCTCTGCCTCGTCACATTAAGCCGTTGACGAAGACATTTGAGTTTCGTGGCTCGCGGAGGAACTCGAGCGTCGCTTCATCTTCTTTGCCCGACGGTTGCACGCGCTTTTTCCCCTTGAGCTCGTCTGATCTCCCTTCTTCGACGGTCGGGGGCAGGCGGCGGAAGCGTAGAGGCCATGCCCGACACGATGTAGTGTCCCCGCCTCCACCATAATCGTGAGCTCCCGCTGCACAAGGCGCTGATCCGGCTTAGACATACCGCTCACGATCCGCGACCGAGCAACGATTCTCCAGAACCTTGGAAGAAAGACAGGATTTCGTGTGCGCCGGTCATTGCTGCGGGATTTGCTCGGCGGAATTGGAGTAACCGAGCGTTCCTGCCGATCCCTCCCTAGGCGGACGCGGCTTACCGTAGCGTCAAAGACATTTAGACGCTCGAGGGCATCGCGCAACGCGCCTTCGTCGAGGCCGAACGCCTCAAACTCGACTGAGTATTTGAACATGCTGACAGGATAGCACTTGTGAGTATTCATGACAACTGCATTTAAATCATTGCATCTGTGGCTTCCTTGATGCTCGGACGGGGCTTGACCGGGTCGCCCAGGACCGCAGCGAATGAGGATGAAGCCGACGTTTCGCCGTCAACTCAGCTGGCCCTTCAGACCCGCTGCTTCTCCCACTCCGGCGCGAGCAGCGTCAGCCGCAGCACGCGGCAGAGGTAGGACGGGTTGATCTTCTCGGCCGCGGCCAGCTCCGTGATGCTGCCGTACTCGCCGCTCTCCAGCATCCGCTGCCAGCGGTGCGCCCGGGCGATCGCCTTGACGAGCGCGCTGTCGATCGCGCGGCCGCGGGCGCTCGGTCGCACCGTCGGGCGTGATGACCAGCTTCCGCCCGCCGCGCTTCCGGACGGCGAACGGCACGCGGACCGAGAGGGTCGAGGGACCGGCCGGTTCATGCCGCCGCCCTCGCGTCGACGCCGAACTCGCGCACGAGCCCGGCGAGCCCGTCGGTGCGGAGCCGGATGTCGAGCCCGTCCTCGGCGATCTCCACCCGCTCGACCAGCAGCTGGACGATGCGCGCCTGCTCGGCCGGGAAGAGCTCGTCCCAGAGCGGGTCGAGCTGCAGGAGCGCGTCCCGGACCTCGGCCTCGGTGATGCCGTCGTCCTGCTCGCGCGCCGCGCGCCAGGTGCCGACCACGATCTCCGGCTGGCGGAACACGGCGCGGAGCTGGTCGATCACGGCGCTCTCGATCTCGCCGGCCGGCACGCGGCCGATCGGGCAGGCATCGCGCCCATGCTTCAGCACCGCCTGGCTGACGTAGTAGCGGTAGAGCCGGTCGCGCTTCCGCGTGTGCGTCGGCGAGAACGCCGCGCCGCCGGGGCCGAAGAGCAGCCCCTTCAGCAGCGCCGGCGTCTGCGCGCGGGTGTTGCTGGCGCGCTTGCGCGGGCTCTCCTGCAGGATGGCGTGCACCCGGTCCCACAGCTCGCGGTCGATGATCGCCGCGTGCTCGCCGGGATAGCCGTCGCCCTTGTGCACCGCCTCGCCGAGGTAGACCCGGTTGGTGAGCAGCCGGTAGAGCAGCCCTTGTCGATCGGCCTGCCGCGCTTGCGTGCGGACGCCCTCGTGCCGCAGCTCCCGCGCCAGCACCGTGCGCCGAGCCCGTCTCGACGAAGCGCTCGAAGATCCTGCGCACCATCGCCGCCTCGGCCTCGTTCACCACCAGCTTGCGGTCCCGCACCTCGTAGCCGAGGGCACCCAGCCGCCCATCCACATGCCCTTCCGGCGGCTGGCGGCGATCTTGTCGCGGATGCGCTCGGCCGTGACCTCCCGCTCGAACTGGGCGAAGGAGAGCAGGATGTTCAGCGTCAGCCGGCCCATGGAGGTCGTGGTGTTGAACGACTGCGTGACCGAGACGAAGGTCACCTCGTGCCGGTCGAACATCTCGACCAGCTTGGCGAAGTCCGCGAGCGAGCGGGACAGGCGGTCGATCTTGTAGACCACGACCACGTCGACCAGCCCCTCCTCGATGTCGGCGAGCAGCCGCTTCAGCCCGGGCCGCTCCAGCGTGCCGCCGGAGATGCCGCCGTCGTCGTAGCGTCGCGCACCAGCACCCAGCCCTCGGGCTTCTGGCTGGCGATGTAGGCCTCGCAGGCCTCGCGCTGGGCGTGCAGCTAGTTGAACTCCTGCTCCAGCCCCTCCTCGCTGCTCTTGCGGGTGTAGACGGCGCAGCGGAGCTTGCGGACCACCTTCGTCATGCCGCGCCTCCGGTGGTTGGCCAGGCCGAAGAACAGCCAGCCGTTCCAGCGCGTGCCGGTGATGGCGCGGGCGATGGCGGAGAGCGACTGGTAGGGCCGGCCCTGCCATTCGAAGCCGTCGGCCAGCACGGTGACGGTGTGCTCGATGCCCTGCCATTCGCGGACGAGCCGGGTGCCGGTGATCGGCTTCGGTCGTGCCGCGGCGCGGCGCATCGCGACGTCGCCGCCGTCCAGTTCCTCGCCGAGCGGCTCCAGCCGCCGCACCGTCTCGGGCTTCAGCCCGCCATAGGCGAGTTCCTGGATCCGGTAGGCCAGCCGGCTCTCCAGGAAGCGCCGGTTGTAGGGCGGCGGCTCGGTGCCGAAGAGCTCGCGCCACTGCTCCTTCAGCTCGGGCGTCGGCGTGGTCTTCAGCGCCGCCAGGCGCGCCGGGATCGGGTCGTGCGTCGTCATGCGTCCTCCTCGTGACTCGGGGTTCGCATGACCGCTCCGGTCGGGCGGTTAGTGTAGGCGAAACTCTCCGCCGGCGCAGAGGTCTGGCCGGAGTTGCGCAGCCGCAACCGGACGAGGCCGAGGGCGAGCAGCCGGCAGACTTCGGCCAGCCGCTCCTTCGGCGAGAGGTGGTCGGGGTGGATCGGGTTCGGGATCTTCATGGGCGACCTCTGCTGGTCGCCGCAACATCATACCTGAGCGTCAACAACTAAAGCGCTAATCAGCAGCTTAGAGAAAGGGAGCGTAGAAGAAAGCAGTCCGTCGCAATCCGCCCTGCGCTCCCGGCGTTAACCAGCTGTTAGGGCGTTAACAGTTTCTTGCCGCCGCCGCCCAGGGCGGCACGGGGACCGGACCACCAGCAGCTCAGCTATGCACATGTGCGTCACGCCAAGATGCGGCCGCACGGTGGACAATTTTGCCTGGTGACTGGCGCCGAGGATCGGTGATGTTCGCGTGGAGTCGCGTTTGGGGCATGTTCGTTTGGGCAGGCTGCCTGCCTCGAAAAAGTGGCAGCAGGTCGTGCAGTACCTCGCGGATCCTGAAGTCGATCTCAGCCGTCTCGCCGAGGCGGTTTCGGCGGCTGCCGAGGATTCCCTTGCAGGAGCGGCCAAGGATCCCGGTTTCGTCGAGGCGTTCTGGCTGCTGATCATGATACCGCAGGCTGCGAGAGAGCACGATTTCGCAAGCGCTCTGCGGGAGATCGGAGTCCTCGTCCCGCCCGATGCGTCCATCACCGACGTGGTGGCGGGGCTCGAGGCGGCCGTGGAGAAGGCGCAGAGGCGGAGCCCCGCCGAGGCGACGGATTTCGGCGTCATGGCTAAGCATGCCGCGGTCGCGGCGCTGCACTCGGTCCTCCAGGAGAGGCTCCCCGGCCTCTGGCAGGCATCGACCGAGGACGTCAGAACCACGCTTGCGTCGCTGTCGAGTCCCGAGCGGTTCGCGGACATGGCGCAGCGCTTCTTCAGCAGGCTGATCGATCACAACATCCAGTACTTCCTGACGCGGGAGACGCCGAGGCATGTCGGCCCGGGCAAACGGGCGCGGTCGCTCTCCGACCTCACCACCTTCGATCAGGCCATGCGCCGGCATTGCGACGAGACATCGGTGATCACGCGCCCGTTCGCCAGGGACTGGCTCGGCAACCACGCCTACCATCTCGGCAAGAAGATCTCGCGAAGCGAGGTTGCCCGCTTCGGCTTCGTCGCCTTCGAGAAGCTCAGGAAGGAACTCGTGGTCAGGAGATCGCCAGCATGACCGCTTTCGATATCGCATGCGGCGACGCTCGCCCACGGCAGCACGCCGCCGACCGGACGGCGCTCCGGCTGAACGTCGCCGGCCCCGGGCAGAACGTCAACCTGCGCATATCCGACATCAGTCGGGCGATGCTCGCCGCGGTGCCGGAGGTGCTCGTCGATCTGCTCGAGATCGCCGCCTATGTCTACTGCGCCGATCAGCAATGCCCGCGCGGGTCGGAGAGCCTGCCGGGGATGGGGCGGGACTGGCGACGGCAAATGAACTTCACGATCCCTGTGCGGGATCCGGAGCTCTGGTCGCGCTCCGAGGTCAAAAATGCGCTCTGCGCCGTCCTCGAGTTCCTCTCCGAGGACTTCTACTCCTTCACGTTCGTCCCGGCTGTCGGTGCGCTGCCGCCGCGCGAGCAGTACTTCGACGGCTTGGTGGATGGCTCGTTCGAGCCTGACGACATCGCGCTCTTTTCGGGCGGGCTGGATTCGTTTGCCGGTGTCGTCGCCGATGCGGCGGGCAAGCGCAGGAAGCTGGCGCTGGTCGGCCACCACTCGGCCCCGCAGGTCTTCCACATCCAGCGGGAGCTTGTGGCAGCGCTGAGGCGGTCAGGCAAGTGCGCGCCGCTTCTCTATGTGCCGGTGAACATCACGAACGCGAACAACAAGGCACGGGAGGGCACGCAGCGGACGCGGTCCTTCCTGTTCGCCTGCCTGGCGCTGGTGATCGCCCGGATGTTCGGGAAGGACAGCTTCACCTTCTATGAGAACGGCGTCGTCAGCCTGAACCTGCCGCTCGATCGGGATGTGCTCGGCGCCCGCGCCACCAGAACCACGCATCCGAGGGCGATCCGCGGCTTCGAGGAGCTGTTCTCCACCGTGCTCGACACGCCCATCAGCGTCGAGACGCCGTTCCAGTGGATGACGAAGAAGGAGGTCATCCAGCTCATCAGCGAACACGGCTTCGCCGATCTGATCGGGCAAACCAACAGCTGCGCCAACCCGAGGTCATGGACGCGCGACATGAGCCATTGCGGCGTCTGCTCGCAGTGCATCGACAGGCGGTTCTCGATCCTTGCCGCGGGGCTGGCGGACTCCGATCCGGCAGCAAACTATGGCGTGGATCTGTTGCTCGGGCCGCGGACCGAGGAGCTCGAGCTCCGGATGGCAGTCTCCTACGTCAAGTTCTTCCAGAGCTTTGCCGCCCTTGACGAGCGGATGTTCCTGACGGAGCACCCGGCTGTCGCCTCGGCGCTGCGTTCATCCGGGGCATGCCGTCCATCGAGGCGCTCGCCAGGATCTACGCGCTCTACCGACGCCATGCAGATGACGTGCTGCGCGTGCTCGCGGAAGGCATTGAGGCAGCATTCGTGGCGAGCTGGTGACGGGGCAGATCCCCGCCGGCTCGATCCTCTCCCTGTGCTCGCCGAACGCCCGGGTCGAGGTCGCCCCTCCCTCCGGCTATGACCGTCAGATGAAGGAGTTCATGGACGCGCTTTCTGAGCCGACCTGCGAGTTCGCGGTCGATGAGGCGTCGCAACGGATCGTGTTCCGTGGCGGCTTCGCGCTGACGGGCGCGAACTACAACCTGGTCCATGCCCTGATCGGGAACTTCCGAGCCGGGCAAAGCGACCGGCTCCGAGATCGCGTTCATCCGACAGGACAGGCTGGCCGACAGTCTGGAGATCGATCCGCAGTCGATGCGCCAGCAGATCGCGCCGGCGGAGACGAGCGGTCTCCGAGCGGCTGGCGATCGATCAGGGCATCGTTCTCGGCACGGACGGCTTCATCGAGAATTCAGCCGAGCGAAGGATACCGACTCAACCCTGGTCCTCCGTGAGGTCCCCTCGGTGACATCGAGGCTCCGCCGAGGGCCATGTCACACGGCTGAGCGGCTGATGTCACAGCGCGCCTGAGAGAGCCCCGGATTCCGGGGCTCTTTTCGTTTCGCCATGTCACAGGCAGAATTTCCCGCTGAGCATATCCGGACACGCCCCCTCCGCCGACACTGATCCCGAATTTCAGGCCCCGCTGTGGGCCACGGGAAAAGGCGGAAGATGGAGCGCCAGATGGCAGTCACGCACCTCAACCAGATCGATCTTTCCAGACGCTGGAAGATCAGCCACCGCACGCTCGAGCGGTGGCGATGGGCCGGCCGCGGCCCCCGCTACGTGAAGGTCGGCGGGCGGGTCCTGTACCGGCTCGAGGACGTCGAGGCTTACGAGGCCGACGGTCTCCGGGAGACGGAGGCTCGGACGTCGGCACCGGCAGCCGGCCCGGCACAGCAGATCGTCGCTCCGGGCCGCCCCGTCCAAGAAAATGATGCGCACGTTTGCGCAGGAATACGCGCGCGTACTCACAGCGTAGTTCTGCGGGATCTTTCGTAATGCCCGCCA
>CAVXNU010000007.1:0-520947 GCA_963763245.1 uncultured Bacillaceae bacterium | reverse complement strand
ACCGCGCCGTCGATGCCGGCATTCTCGGCGATCTGGCGCAGCGGGGCCTGGATCGCGCGGGCGACGATCCTGACGCCCGCCGTCTGGTCAGGGTTGGCGCCGGTCAGCCCGGCGAGCGCCTTGCCGGCGTGGACGAGGGCAACGCCGCCGCCCGGCACCACGCCCTCTTGCACCGCGGCGCGGGTGGCGTTGAGCGCGTCGTCGACCAGGTCCTTGCGCTCCTTCACCTCGACCTCGCTGCCGCCGCCGACGCGGATCACCGCGACGCCGCCGGCAAGCTTTGCCAGCCGTTCCTGCAGCTTTTCCTTGTCGTAGTCCGAAGTCGTCTCCTCGACCTGGTTGCGGAGCTGCGCGACGCGGGAGGCGATCGCCGCCTTGTCGCCGGCGCCGTCGATGATCGTCGTATCGTCCTTGGTGATCGAGATCCGCCGGGCCTTGCCGAGCATCTCGATGCCGACGTTCTCCAGCTTCATGCCCAGGTCCTCGGAGATCACCTGGCCGCCGGTCAGGATGGCGATGTCCTCGAGCATCGCCTTGCGGCGGTCGCCGAAGCCCGGCGCCTTGACGGCGGCGACCTTCAGCCCGCCGCGCAGCTTGTTCACGACCAGCGTCGCCAGCGCCTCGCCCTCGACGTCCTCGGCGATGACCAGGAGCGGCTTGCCGGACTGGATCACCGCCTCGAGCAGCGGGATCATCGGCTGCAGCGATGAGAACCTCTTCTCATGGAGGAGCACGAGGCAGTCCTCGAGCTCGACCGCCATCTTCTGGACGTTCGTGACGAAGTAGGGCGAGAGATAGCCGCGGTCGAACTGCATGCCTTCGACCACCTCGGTCTCGGTCTCGATGCCCTTGTTCTCCTCGACCGTGATGACGCCCTCGTTGCCGACCTTCTGCATCGCCTCGGCGATCTGGCGGCCGATCTCGGCGTCGCCGTTCGCGGCGATGGTGCCGACCTGCGCGATCTCGGCGCTGTCCTTCACTCGCGGGACATCGCCCTGATCTCTGCGACGACCTTGGCGACGGCCAGCTCGATGCCGCGCTTCAGGTCCATCGGGTTCATGCCGGCGGCGACCGCCTTCATGCCCTCGTGCGCGATTGCCTGGGCCAGCACCGTCGCGGTGGTCGTGCCGTCGCCCGCCTCGTCATTGGTCCGCTGGGCAACCTCGCGGACCATCTGCGCGCCCATGTTCTCGAACTTGTCGGAGAACTCGATTTCCTTTGCGACGGTCACGCCGTCCTTGGTGATGCGCGGCGCGCCATAGCTCTTGTCGATCAGCACCGTCCGGCCCTTGGGGCCGAGCGTTACCTTCACGGCGTTGGCGAGGCCGAAGACGCCCCGCATCATGCGGTCCCGGGCATCGGCGCCGAACCTGACGTCTTTGGCGGTCATGTGAGTGTTCCTGTCTGAAGGTGAGAGCTGGAAGCGTCAGGCCATCACGCCGAGATGTCGCTCTCGTGCATGACGATCAGTTCTTGCCCAGCGCGATTTCCGAGCCGGACCATTTGCCGTAGAGGATTCGTTCTCGGCGTCGATTCGACAGGTCGCCGCATTTCGAACGGGCGCCTGCCGACGGCGATGACTTGCCCTCCTGGGGTTTTTCCTGGCGCATCGGGAATGAGACGGCCGAGCGGTCTTCGCTTTCACGAAGCGAACAGCCGCGGTCTTGCAGTGATGTGTAGCACTCATCGAGCCCTCGAGTGCCAGAGAAAAAACGACAGCAGCGAAATACCGCAGCTGATCGTTAGCACTCTGGATCGAGTGATAGCGTAAATTTTCGAGCGAGCGCTGGAATCAGCTGTTTTTCCTTGCAATACTCTCTTGTCTTGCCGCACGCCATCTCGGCTGGCTTAGTTATCGCTATCGAGCCACTGTTTCCTTCACAGGCGCAGCCACTCGGTCATGCTCTGACTGCGCCAGGCTGCCGCATCCTGCGGGCAGCGCTTTCTTCAGGAGACATCACGATGGCCAATGGCACCGTGAAATGGTTCAACTCCTACCAAGGGCTTCGGCTTCATCCAGCCCGACGACGGCGGCAAGGACGTGTTCGTTCACGCCTCGGCGCTCGAGCGCGCGGGCATCGCGTCGCTCGATGACGGCCAGAAGGTCGCCTACGACGTCCAGAACGGTCGCGACGGTCGGCTCTCGGCCGAGAACCTCTCGACGAGAGGCTGACGCCGACCACCGGGGCGCGCGGCATCGCCGCGCGCCGCCGGACTTTTGCCGCGACGCGGGCGCTGGCCGTCGCCGAGGCGCTGCAATCCGTCGGAGGCTGCCCATGCAGCCGGCCGCAGGAGAGCCGCATGACCGAACCAGAAGCGACGTCAAGCGAAGCGCGTTCGCCGCGCCAGCGACGTGCCCCGCGCGCGGCTCTGCCTGCGCTGCAGCACCACGTTCGAGAGCGAATGGTCCGGCGAGCGGATCTGCCGGCCCTGCAAGAGCACGACGAGCTGGCGCAACGGCCTGCCGCACACGGGCGGCAAGCCGGCCGGGCGACGCCGGTGAGGACGCCCGCGTTCCGGCGCGGCATTGGGCCGGCGACGGACAGTCGCGCCACAAACATGATTAGGGCGAACAGTTCGATGCGCCTTCAGCTCGGCTGTCATCTCGCCTACGATCTGCCGCAGCCGACGCCGATGATCCTGCTGCTCAACGTGCATTTCTCGCGCGCCGGCGATTTCGAGCGGCCCGACTTCCTGGTCACCGCGCCATCGGTGCCGATCGAGAGCTATCGCGACGGGTTCGGCAACTGGTGCACGCGGCTGGTCGGCCCGCAGGGCCGTTTCGCGATCGGCACGGACGGCATCCTGCGCGACCTCGGCTTGTCCGATCAGCCGACCCGCAGGCGATGCAGCATCCGGTCGAGCTTCTGCCGCCCGACACGCTCGTCTATCTTCTGCCCAGCCGCTACTGCGAGACCGACTGCCTGTCGGACGTGGCCTGGGGCCTGTTCGGCCAGACCTCGCCGGGTTGGGCGCGCGTGCAGGCGATCTGCGACCACGTCCACGCCCACGTCGTCTTCGGCTACGAACACTCGCGTGCCACGCGGACCGCGGCCGAGACCCATGCCGAGCGCCGGGGCGTCTGCCGTGACTTCGCCCATCTCGCGATCGCCTTCTGCCGGTGCATGAATATCCCAGCCCGCTACTGCACAGGCTATGTCAGCGATATCGGCCAGCCGCCGCCCTTTGCGCCGATGGATTTCGCCGCGTGGATGGAGGTCTATCTCGGCGGCCGCTGGTGGACCTTCGATCCGCGCAACAACGACCAGCGCTTCGGCCGCGTGCTGATCGCGCAAGGCCGTGACGCGGCCGACGTGCCGCTGACGCACAGCTTTGGCCGCCACACTCTGACCGAGTTCAGGGTCTGGATCGACGAACTCGCGTGATGGCGCACGCGCCTTCCGGCGAACCCGAATTTGCCCGCCATTCTCCGAGATCAGCGGACCGATCAGCTCGGATCGGTGGCCCAGCAGCGCCGCCAAGGTCGGCGTCTTGTCGGAACCCATCAATCGCGATTAGCCCACGACGAAGGCGAAGTTGCGCCGACCAACGATCCGCTTCCGGCCGGTCCGGGTTCTGCTGTCTGGTTGCGTCCGGGATTGAAACCGATGCGCCAACTCCCGTCTTACGAATGCCGGCGCAAGCGACAGCTGGGCGGAGGCGGCCGGATCGCTCGAATGGGGCTCGGTATCCGCGCCGCGCACCGCCGCGCTGGCGGCGAACGCGGCATCTCGCTGATGCGATAATCGACTTCCCCAAAGCATGCAGAACGGCATTCGAGTTATCATTCCTCCACCGGGGTGTCCGCCTGTTTCCCAGCCGGTCATGCCACCCTCGATGACGGTGGCTTCATAGCCCATGCGCGACAGCGTGTGCGCCGCGAGGGCGGCGCGCGCGCCGGACCCGCACAGGACATGGATGCGCCCGGCGCCCCGGAGGTGCGTCAGCCGCTCCTCGGCGGTCTGCGTGTCCGGGTCCGCACGCGACTCGAGCACGCCACGGGGGATGTTCACCGCCCCGGCGACGCGGCCGCTCGACTCGAGCTCCAACGGCTCGCGGACGTCCAGGATCAGCTCGCCCGAGTTGCGCGCCTGCTGCGGGGCGACGGCCTGCACCTGCGCGCGGGCCTCGGCGACCAGCTGCTTCATTCCGAGTGCCATGTGCATCCTCCTCAAAACCGGTTCACGGGCAGCTTCAGATAGTGGCGACCATCGTTTTCGGCCGGTGGCAGGCGGCCACCGCGCGGATTGACCTGCAGCGCCGCCAGGATGCGATCGGGCAGGGAGAGGGTCCTGTCGCGCTCCTGCCGGATGCGGATCCACTCGTCGCGGTCGGCACCGTCGTGCACGTGCTTGTTCTTTGCCTTGTGCTCGGTGACGTCGCCTCCCACATCGGCTCGTCCCGCCCTCGGCGCCATAGTCGTGGCCGACGAAGAGCCTCGTCTCGGGTCGCAGGGCCAGGATCGCCTGGATCGAGTCCCAGAGCTGGCGGCGTCGCCGCCGGGGAAGTCGCTGCGCGAGGTACCGGCGTCAGGACGCATGAGAGTGTCGTGCACGAAGGCCGCGTTCCCGACCACGTAGGTGATCGAGCCCAGCGTGTGCCCGGGCGAGAGCATCACCCGCGCCTCGACTTGCCGATCCGGAGTCTCGCCCTCGGCGAACAGCCGGTCGAAGTCCGCGGTCGGGATCAAAGGCGTCCGGCATGTGGTAAATCTCGCGCCAGAGCCCGGCGATGTCGCGCACCTTCTCGCCGATCGCGTTCGGCGCGCCGGTCCGTTCCTTCAGCTGCGCCGAAGCCATCCAATGGTCGGCATGCGGGTGGGTGTCGAGCCCCAACTCGACCGTCAGCCCCTGCTCGGCGACGATGCCGAGCACCTGCTCCATGCTGCCGAGATCGGCGCGGGAATGCTTCGGATCGAAGTTCCAGACGACGTCGATCAGCGCCGCCTCCCTCGTCGTCGGGCCGGCCGAGATGTACTGGATCGAGCCGGTGTCGGGCTCGTAGATGCCCCAGACGTTCGGGCTGCCCGCTCCGCGCGAGGGCGAGTGCCGGACGACGCGGTCCTTCATGGCGCTCATGACGTTCTCTCCGTTCCTTTGAACGGCGGGGTGCCGGGCCGAGCACGTGGCGTTCAGGCTGGAGATGACGGCGAACCCGCGGCGCTTGATGATCCTCTGCCGGCTTGCCGAGGGCGAGGCCTCCGTCGGAGACCTGCAGAGATTCGTCGGTTGAGCCAGTCGGCGCTCAGCCAGCATCTCGCGCGGCTCCGCGGCGCGGGCATGGTCGCGACCCGGCGCGAGGCGCAGACGATCTACTATCGCCTCGCCGACGCCGACACACGCGCCCTCATGGTCGCCCTATACCAGATATTCTGCGCCGAGGCCGTGGCCGCCGATCGTGCGGTGCAGACGTGAGCGGAGAGCTTGGCTCGAGCGCGCGCTGACCCTTGCCTGTTGATTTCCGCTGAGAACTGACCCGGGCGGCCGGGAGATTTCCAGTTAGCGTCCGAGGACGTGGTGGAGATTCAGCACGCGATCGCGGTGTAGCCGGGGTGGCCATCGAGGGCATCGGCTATGGTGGAGTTTGCCGACTTCAACCACGGGCCGATGGAGACCCCGATGACCGAGCCCAGCATGCCCCTGATCGAGCTCCTGCAGAAGCAGGATGACGGGGACTTTCTTCGAGCGGTGGCCGAGTCCGTGCTGCAGCTGCTGATGGAGTACGATGTCGAAGGCCTGGTTGGGGCCGGGCGCTACGAACGCGGCGACGGCCGCCTGACGTGGCGCAACGGCTATCGCGACCGGGAGCTGAAGACCCGGCTCGGGGTGCTGAACCTGCGGGTGCCGAAGCTTCGGCAGGGCTCCTACTTCCCCGGCTTCCTCGAGCCGCGGCGGACCTCGGAGAAGGCGTTGGTTGCGGTGATCCAGGAGGCGTGGATCGGCGGCGTCTCGACCCGGCGGGTGGACGAACTGGTGCAGGCGATGGGGCTGACCGGGATCTCCAAGAGCACGGTCTCCAAGCTCTGCAAGGAGATCGATGAGCGGGTGGCGGAGTTCCTGCAGCGCCCGCTGACAGGAGAGTGGCCCTACCTCTGGCTCGACGCCACCTACCTCAAGGTCCGGCAGGGCGGCAGGATCGTCTCGGTGGCGGCGATAATCGCTGTCGCGGTCAACACGGACGGACGCCGTGAGATCATCGGCCTCGGCATCGGCCCCTCGGAGGCGGAGACGTTCTGGACGGAGTTCCTGCGCGGCCTCAAGGGGCGCGGCCTGGATGGGGTGAAGCTGGTCATCTCCGACGCTCATACCGGGCTGAAGGCCGCGATCGCGCGGGTCTTCGAGGCCACCTGGCAAAGGTGCCGCGTGCACTGGATGAGGAACGCGCTGGCCCATGTGCCGAAGGGCCAGCACACGGTGGTGGCCGCCGCGATCCGCCAGGCGTTCACCCAGCCCGATCGCGACAGCGCCGGCCAGACCTGGCGCCACGTCGCCGACCAGGTCCGCGCCCGCTGGCCTAAGCTTGCGGCGCTCATGGACGAAAGCGAGGCCGACGTGCTCGCCTACATGAGCTTCCCCAGCCAGCATCGGACCAAGCTGCACAGCACGAACCCGCTCGAGCGGCTCAACAAGGAGGTCAAGCGCCGCGCCGACGTCGTCGGGATCTTCCCGAACGAGGAAGCCATCATCCGGCTCATCGGCGCCGTCCTGTTCGAGCAGAATGACGAGTGGCTCGGACAGCACCGCTACATGCAGATCGAGGCTTTCGCGCAGATCGATGCCACCGAGCGCGACCCGCTTCTCAGCATTACAACGCAGGCCGCCTGAACGATGTCCTCAGTCGGTCATCCCGGATTCTCCACCACCTTGACGGACGTGACCCCTGCCGGCGCGCCCGAGGTCGCCCCGCCAACGGGTCTGGCGCTGACCGAGGAGCCCAAGGCGAATGTCGAGCGCTATGACGGCCTGCGCGGCCAGGGAGTGCGTCATGCGTCATGATCCCGCCAGCGCCGCCATCGTCATCATGCTGCGCGGCCTGAAGATGTACGGCATGGCCGTCGTGCCGTAGGCACGCCTCCGGCGTGACGCCGTGGCCGATCTCATGGAGCAGGGCTCGCCCGCCTTCGAGGCGGCCGTGCCGATCCTGTCGCAGCTGCTGAAGGCCGAGGTCGCGGAACGCGAGGTCCGGTCCATCGCCTATCACCTCAAGGCCGCGCGCTTCCCCGCCTACAAGGACCTGGCGGGGTTCGACTTCGCCGCCAGCGAGATCAACGAGGCCCTGGTCCGCCAGTTGCACCGCTGCGAGTTCATCGACGGCGCCCACAACGTCCTGCTGCAGGGCCCGCCTGATCGGGTCTCATGATGCACACCTGTCTACGTCATTGAAGATCCAGCACGTTTTGTGCGGGATCGGCTGTTCGCGGGGCGGCCGGACGGCAGCATGACCGGGTTGAGAGCCGCGATCTGCGCTTCGGGGATGGCCCAAGGGGCGCCCTTGCAGACCTGCTTGGCGGTGATCGCGCCATCGCCGATCAGGCGGAGCACGCTCATCTTGCTGACGCCGAGCCGTCGGGAAGCCTCCTCCAGCGACAGCTCGCCCCGATCAGCCATCTCTCCGGGCCGATATGCAGGCACACGATGGTGGCTCCGGAAGCTCCGGACCCGCGCCTCGGTCCATGGATTGCCGCGGCCGGTGCGCTTGCCGAGCCGGTTCAGCGTCGCCGCGATGGCCCCATCCTGCTGCTGGCGCGCCAGCGCGCGGATCAGATCCTGGACCTCGGCGTCGCTGCTGTAGCGGTGCTCGCCCGTGCGGTTGCGCGGCACGCTGAGCCGGGTGTGGTCTCCCCCGCGCCAGTGCAGCAGCAGCTCGATCCGTTCCTCCGCCAAGGTGACGACGATCTCCTCGAGAACGGAGCGCAGGATGCGCTTCCGGGTCTCGGCGCTCGCGCCGGGATGGTACCACGCCGCCTCGAGGTCCGCGCCGAGCGCCAGCAGCCGCTCCCGCTCCCCGCGGAGAGGGACGGCAAGTCCGCGCCGATGGCGGCGAGCCCGCAGAACTCGAGCAGCGTGTGCCAGTCGCGCCCGTTGCGCGCCAGCCGGGACGCCTCGACCGCGAGCACGATTCCGACGCGCCCCTCGCAGATCGCCCGCAGAAGCCGCTCGAAGCCCGGGCGCGCGACGCCGCCGCCCGACCGGCCGAGATCGTCGTCGATCACCACCGGCTCGGCCCAGCCGAGCTGACGCGCACGGTCGGCGAGACCGTATTGCCGCCGCCGGCTCTCGTGATTGTGCAGCAGCTGGTCCTGCGTCGACTGCCGCACGTAGACGAAGGCCTGCCGGCCGAGGTGGTCAGGCGCGATCTTGATCATTGCGCCCTCCCGTCGTCGCGGCGCCATCGGCCGGCGCCCTGGTCTCCGTCTCCACGGCCTCGAGCAGGAGCGTCGCCAGCAGCGGCACCGCCGCCGCCCGCGCCGCCATCGGCAACGCCGGCCCCGGCTCTAACAGCGCCAGAAGCTCTCCTTGTCGCAGCAGTCGCACTCGCGCCATCCCGCCCTCCTCCATCGATCTCGGAGAGCGACGATAGGATCGCGTCGAGCGCGAGACGAAGGTCGCGCAATCCGTCAACGGACAGACGCGGAGATTCCCGAACCGCCATCGCCGCCGCCGCCGGCGCGCACATCCAGATCGGGATCTGCGCCAATGTGCCGTCCGGCTGGCGCACCACGAACATCCCGATGCTGCGGAAACGATGACGCCGAACCACCTCGGCGCGTTCGCCGCTGCGCGGGTGAAACGGATAGTGGATCGTCGCTTCGGCCTGATATCGGGCAGTATGCGACGGGTTCACCCGGCGGCGGCAAGTCGCATGTCGCGACGGCGCTCGGCGTCCAGGCCGTCGAGCATCACCGGAAGAAGGTCCGCTTCTTCTCGACCATCGAGCTCGTCAACACGCTCGAGCAGGAGAAGGCCAAAGGCAAGGCCGGGCAGATCGCCGAGAGCCTCACGCGCGCCGACCTCGTGATCCTGGACGAGCTGGGCTACCTGCCGTTCAGCGCCACGGGCGCGGCCTTGCTCTTCCACCTTCTCAGCAAGCTCTACGAGCGCACCAGCGTCGCCATCACCACCCACCTCAGCTTCAGCGAATGGGCCACGATCTTCGGCGACGCCAAGATGACCACCGCGCTCCTCGACCGCCTGACCCACCGCTGCCACATCCTCGAGACCGGAAACGACAGCTTCCGCTTCAGGGCCAGCTCCGAGGCGGCACGCAGCAGGAAGGAGGCATCACCGGCATTGACCCAGACATGAACAAAGAACGATAATCTTCAACCCGGGTCAGTTCTCAGCGGAAATCTCCCGGCAGCCCGGGTCAGTTCTTAGCGGAAATCAACAGCGCGGATCGTCTCCTCATCTGCGGCGCCGCGCCGCTACTGGATGCGCTCGGCGGTGGTCAGCGTCGCCGGCTCGACCGTGTCCCGCCCGAAGGCGCGCCGCAGTCCCAACGGCTTCCGCCTCGAAGGATCTGCGGCGTCGGGGCAGCCGGACCCGAGGCGCTGACGCGATGTGCGCGCGAAGCGAGCACGAGGTACGGGTAGGGCTCCTCCCGCCGGCGCGCCGCGAAGTCTCAGCGGGTTTGTGCCGAGACCCATGTGACAAGCTCTCTCAGCGCCTGTTGCGTGGCTGCGCTGATTGCTTGGGCCAAGGTCTCTGGTGCGTCGTTCGCCGCGGCTTCTTCTCCGCGGAAGGTGGACGTGGCGATGATCTCGCGATCGGGAAACTTGACAAGCCGCGCGGCGATCTCAGTGACGGCTGTTCCGGTGTAATCGTTCTGCAGCTGGACCTGCATCCGCTCGATCACGGTCACGAGGCCGAAATCTGCCCGGCCCGCCCGCTGCGCCGCATCGACGACATCGACGCCATTCGCGTCCTGCAGAGTGCGAGCGATCTCTGCCGTAAGAAGCGTGGGCAGATCGTCCTCCCAGCGCGCGCCCGACACGAACTGCAACTGGTCGCCGACCTCGACGACGATCCGGTCGCCGGCGACCGCACCCGATGCAATCGGACGTTCCACCGCGACCGCCACGACCCTGCCGGTGCCGCGCGACGGTCCCGGGTCGGGCGGGAGGCCGGAGGCACGGAGCGAAAAGGTTGTGGCAGGCTCGGTATCGAGCAATGACGAGACGCAGCCAGCGAGCAAAATGGGCAGCGCCACGGCTGCTCCGGCCGTGATCCTTGAGAAAGTAGAGCGCATGAAATTGCCTCCGCAAGATTTTCATCGACTGCGCGGTACGTATTCCGGAAGCGGTGCTCCCTGAATGAGAAAGCCTGCCCCCTCGGCCTCGACCCGGTCGAGAAGCTGGCCCAGCTGCCGAACGGTGGCTCCGGCCTCCGTGGCGAGCCCTGTGATCCGAGGCAATCCTTCGGAGGCGAACTCGGACAAGGGCCCGCGGGTTGCGGCCAGCACGGAGTCGAGGCGCCCCATCACGCCGGTGAAGCTCTCCGTGGCCTTCCGCAGCTCGCCGAGGGTGGCGTTGATCTCCTGCGTCTCGGCGTCGACCGTGCTGTCGAGGTTCGCCACCAGCGTGTCGAGGCGCCCGATCAGATTTTCGAGCTGCCCGACCGCGCTCGACGCCTCGCCGACAAGTTGATCGATCTGCGGTCCGGCATCGCCAAGGCTGGTGCCGAACGCCGCGAACCCCGCCAGCGCACTGGACAGGTTGGCTCGGTTCTGCTCGTCGAAGGTGGCCGAGAGATTCTCGACCAGCTTGCTCAGCTGATCGATAGCCTGCGGCAGTTGTTCGCCAAGGCTGGTCGCCAGCCGGCCGATGCGAGCCCTGTCCGAGGGCACGGCCGGAAGGGTCTCGAGCCCCAGGAAGGTCTCGGGCGCCGGATAGACGTCGGCATCGGGCGCGAACACGAGGCTGACGTAGAGGGTGCCCGTGACGAAGCTCGCCGTCGCCAGCTGGGCGCGCAGGCCGGATCCGACGAGACGATCGACGATCTCGCCGATTCCGGCATCCGTCCCATCGGCGATGATCGAGCCCCCTTGGAGCGAGATCACGACGGATGTCCTGATGTCGTTGTCCTTGAGGGCGAGCGTGCCGGTGATCCGGTCGACCTGGCCAACGGGTATGCCGTTATAGCTGACCGGTGCGCCGACCTGGAGCCCTTGCAGGTTCTCGTCGAACAGGACCGCACGCTCGACCGATTGCGAGAACCATCGGCCCGAGCCGACCGCCAGAAGCACGCCGATCGCAATCGCCAGGCCTCCGAGCACGAAAGCGCCGATCTTGGCAGCAGATGTCCGCTTGGCCATGGCAGCTCCTATTCCGGACGCGCCAGCGTCGTCGCGACCGGCCCCGAACTCGCCCTGTGCCGGCCCGCCCTGTGCCAACTCGCCATGTGCCAACTCGTCCCGTGCCGGCTCGCCCTTTCGCGCCAGGAAGCGCCGGACCTTCTCGCTCCCGGCACTGTCGCGCAGCAATGCCGGGGGACCACGGCCAATCGGGCGGCGAGTTTCGAAGTCGAGGAAGATACAATCGGTGCCGATCGCGAAGATACTGGCGAGCTCGTGGCTGACGATCACCACCGTCATGCCCAGCACGTCGCGGAGCTGCTGGATGAGCTCGTCGAGGCGACGCGAGCTGAGCGGATCGAGACCAGCCGACGGCTCGTCGAGATAGAGGAGCTCCGGATCCATGGCGATGGCGCGGGCGAGCCCGGCGCGCTTTCGCATGCCGCCCGAGATCTGTGACGGCAGGTAATCCTCGAAGCCTGCAAGACCGACCAAAGCAAGCTTCAGGGCGGCGACCTCTCGACGTTCGCTCGCCGACAGGGCGGTTCGCTGCTCGAGGACGAGCTCGACGTTCTCCGACAGCGTCATCGAGCTGAACAACGCCCCCGCCTGATAGAGCACGCCGATCCGGTCGAGATACGCCCGCATGGTCGCGTCGTCCTCGGGATCGACGCGTTTCCCACCCACCCGGATCTCACCAGCGGCGGGGCGGATCAGACCGAGCAGGTGCCGCAGGAGCGTGCTCTTCCCGCTGCCGCTGTCGCCGATGATGAAGAAAATCTCGCCGCGATGGACCTCGAAATCGATCTCGCGCTGCAGGACGAAATCGCCGAAGGCCATTGTCAGCTCTCGCACCTCGAGAATGGGTTCAGATGCCGAGGACATGGAACACCATTGTCAGCAGCGCGGCGGCCGCGATCACATAAACGATGCCGGTCACGACGGCGGAGGTCGTGGCGGCGCCGACGGCGGCGGCGCTTCGGCCGCACTGCATGCCGCGCATGCAGCCCGCAATCGCGACCAGTGCGGCGTAGACCGTGCCCTTGAAGATGCCGCCCGCGAAGCCGCCCAGCGTCAGCGCCTCCGACGTGCGGTTCACATACTGCGTGAATGTCACGCCCGGAAGGTTAGCTCCGACGACGGCTCCGCCCAGGATACCCATGATGTCCGCGTACATCACCAGGAAGGGCGCCATCATGATCAGCGCCAGCACCCTCGGCAGGACGAGGAAATCCATCGGCTCGAGCGCCATCGTGCGCAAGGCGTCGATCTCCTCGTTGCCCTGCATCGTGCCAATCCGCGCCGCGAAGGAGGCACCGGTGCGGCCGGCGATGATGATCGCCGCCATGATGCCGCCCATGTCCCGAACCATCGCGATCCCGACGAGGTCCGCGACGAAGATCTGCGCGCCGAAGCTTTGCAGCTGCACGGCGCCGACGAAGGCGAGGATCGAGCCGACGAGGAAGCTGATCAGCGCCACTACCGGCAGCGCGTCGAAGCCAGCATCGCGCAGGAGGTCCGCCAGGTCGGACCGTCGGAAGCGCGCACGCCCGACGGCGAGCCGCCCGAAACAGAGGGTCAGCTCTCCCAGAAAGGACAGGGTCGCGATTGCCTCCGACCGCATCCGCGCGAGCACCGTCTCGTGACGCCCGCGGCCCGCCTCGCGGTCACCGCCTTGGATCGAGCTCGTGGCGAGCGACAGCAGATCCCGCGCGCCTTGCGGCAGGGCCGAGGCATCGAGGTCGACCGACTGCGCGCGCGCAGCACGGGCGATCGAGAACGCGAAGGCGACGAGGGACGCGTCCCATTGCCCGACGCCGGCGTCCTTCAGCACGACGAGGTTGATGGACCCATCGGAGAGTAGCGCCGCAATCGAACTCGTAGGACGGCAGATGAGCGTGGAGCGACCAGTCGCCGGCAAAGCCTACATGCACTTCGCCTGCCACGCGCTCGACACTTGTTCGGGGAGCACCGTCTGGCAAGAAACGGCTATGCTGCATCAGTCCCGCATTCGCTGCGGAATGCGATCGGCGGTGGCGGCAGGCTCACCCCGGCATCCGGTGGACGCGATGGCGGGCGCCGCGCCGCCGCCTTTTGCCCGAACGTACACGCGCCTCCTCAAAGGCAGCTTTCGTCGGCACCGTACCGTACCTCGTATCCGCATTCGGTCGGTGCGATGGCCCGGCGGCCGGACTGCACCCGCGTCGACCATCCCGCACGTCTCATGATGACCCCTCCGCACCCGAACTTCCTGTCCAAAGATCATGGCCGATGGTGCGAAGCCGGTTCCAAGCTGCTCGTCGGATGATGGCCGCTCTTGCCGCGTTTCGCAACTGACCTGCAGAGCTGTGGAGGTAGCGTGCGATGTCCGGTGAGGCAGCGCGCGAACTGTCCGGTTCCTGATCCCCTCCGCGAGGTCATGATGGCTTGTAGATGGGCCGGGCGCGGGTACCGGAGGAGATCCGCGTCATGCTGCTCGAGGAGTTGCTGGACAGGCTGGGCGAGGGCATCTGACGCACCGGGGCTGCGGAGAACCCAGGGAAGAGCGAGCGGACGTTTCTGCGGTGGCAGGGGCGTTGATGGGCCGAGGGAATTTTGGGGCTGCGCGAGGCCGCCATCGAAGCGTGTGCGGCCGCAGATCGCGACGATGCCTTCAATGGCCACCGACCTGCACCACGATCGAGTGCTGAATTTCCGCCATGTTTCCGAGCGCTACGCCGCGGTCCGAGGTCCTTTCACCGGCAATCAGACGCAGGACCTGTGCAGGTCGGCATAGCTCGGGACCGCGGCGTCAGTGGTGGCCATACGTCGCGCCCCCATGGCCGTCCGGGAGTGCGATGCGGATGTTCTGCATCATGCCCTGATCTTCGTGGTCGAGGATGTGGCAGTGAAGCACGAAGTCTCCGATATAGCGCTCGTAGCGAGTCCGGACGATGACGGTGTACTTCTTGCCGTCGTCGTTCTTCACCCAGAGCGTATCCTTCCAGACGCCCTTCAGGCCCGGATACTGCATATCCGGCTCGTCTCCCGTCAGGTCCGTCGCACCTTCGAGGCTGACGTCGCGCCCTTGAGCGTCGAGGATCTTGACGACCTGGAACGGGTTGACGTGGATGTGGAAGGGATGGCTGGCGAAGTCGGACTCAAGCGTCCACTCCTCGACGCCGCCGACGGGCAGCACGCGGTCAATCCGATTGGGATCGTACGGCTTGCCGTTGATCTCGAAGAACGCCGGGCCGGGCTGCGAGCCGTCGATGTTGAAGACCAGTTGCTGGTTCCCTGTCACGTCGCATTCGCAGATATCGGCATGAGGGACAAAACGGGTCAGCGCCAGACCGCCGCGCAGTCCGGCGATGACGTCGTCTCGGACCGGCTCAGGCATCGTCCGCCCCGCCGCCGCGATCAGCCAGTCGCGCAAGAACGTATCGGCGTCGCTATCGACGGCCGCTTCGCCTTCGGCCGTCACGATCCCGAGCAGGCGCCGGCTCGATGGCGTCGCGTCGACATTGCCGCCGGCAGGCGCCGCCCCATCGACCACGCAGTAATCGCCGGCCTTGGGGAAGACGACGAGCGCGTCGACGCGATAACCCGGCTGCAGCACGGCCTCGGTGCGCCGCTGCGCCTTGGCCATGGTCAGCCCGTCCTGCGCTACGACGTGATATGGCAGAGCCTCGCCGCAGTTCGCCTCGACCCAGTCGTCCGTCGCCTCGGCCGATAGTTCCGCAACATCCGCGAGCCGTCCGCCACCCGTCAGCGGGGCGCAACTGAAAGTTGATCGTATCGCGAACGCCAGCATGGACCAGCCGCCACCGCTCGACCGTTCCCGCCACCGCTGGCGCGAATTGCCCCAGCACCTGTCCGTTGATGCTCGTGTAGCGGCCGGATGGCCCCCACGTGTTGAAACCGAACTGGTCATAGCCCTCGATCGTGCCTACGTCGCCCGGGTCGCAGACATACGCACCGTCGCCATTGGTCTTGATGCTGCCCCTCGCGTCGCGGCAGGCGTATTGGACCTGCTGCAGAACGAGGATCCGCTCAGGCACGGGCTGCCCGTCAGGCCCCTTCAGCAGCGCATCGATGTCGCCGTTCCGGTCGGCTTGGGGCAGTCGGTCGCCGCGGATGATCAGCGCGCCGGACATGCCGCTCGAGACCTGCAGCGCCGTCGAGCCATGCAGGTGCGGATGGTACCAGAACGTCCCCGCGGGATGGTCCGGCGGGATGTTGTATTCGTACTGGAACGTCACGCCGGGGCGGATCGAGATCAACACGTTGTCGCCGTTGCCTGACGGGTTCACCCACAGCCCGTGCGTGTGCAGGTTTGTTCCGTTGAAGCAGTGCGGGGTGTTGACGCTGCCGCCGCCGCCGATGCCGCAGGTCGAGTCAGGGTCGAGCTTATTATGCAGCGTCACGCGGACGGTCTGACCAGGCCTGATCGAGATCGTCGGCCCGACCAGCGGCGCATCGGGCGAGGCCCTTTCGGTCGCGTTGGCATCCTCGTAGCCGCGCAGATTGACGGCGTCATAAGCGTCCGCACCGTCTGCCGGATTCCTGATCCGACGCTCGAGATAGGTGACGTTCATGTCGAGCCTGACCTCGCGTTCCTCGCCAACGGGCTGGGGCGCGACCGCCATCATCGTGGCGGCAGCCGAGGAACCGGGCTTCAGCACGTATTCCGGCGGGTTGACGACGAGAGCGCCCGCCTCCTGCGCCGAGGCGCCGGCAGGCGCAAGCAGGACCGGGAGCGTCGCCAATGCAACGGCGAGACGCCGCGCATTGTGGAACATGCCTCCGACATCCTGGCCGCCAGCGCGCATCCCAGTGGAGCGGTTGCTGCTCGGCGAAGGTGGTTGCATCTGGCCTCTCCCCAAAACTGCCCTTGTCCATCTCCGCAATCCGACGACTTGCAGCCAGAAGATTGCGAGCAGCCCAAACGTTTTATGGTTCTGCTTTTACTCTGCCAACCCGGATAGGTTCAGAGAGCCTGTTGGTTGCCCGCAGACCGCAGAGCTTTCAGGGGCGTCGTTGCATTTCTTTCATTGTTGCCCGCCGCAACGCGAGCGTCAAGCAAGGCGTCGGTCGGGGCAATCAGTGGAATATGCTCCGGGTAAAGTGCCGTGGTGGCTCGTGGGTTTCGATCCGCATCCTTGCCCTCGAACTGGCCCGTTCCCGTGAGGGCCGAGTAGGCGACGTTCGACTGAACGAAGCCTGACGGGAACCGCCTGCTCTTCATGCCGCGGATGTTGTCGACGACAGCGCGCTCAGGCTGAACGCGGCGCAAAGGTATGTCGCGACGCGCCGGCCGGAGAGTCTTGCGTCGGGTCCCGTGCAGGGCGTCGGTGCGGACCGTGGCGGAGGGTGTCCGCGGCGTCAGGGCGGCCGACGGTACGGACCTGATCTTCTGGGGCAGTTCCACCTCCGCCGTGATCGGTTGCGCTCAATCGCCGAGATAGGCCTGCACGATCGAGGCGTCGGCGCGCAGATGGGCGGCCTGGCCCTGCATCCTGATCTGTCCGCTCTCGAGGACATAGCCGTAGCTGGCCAGCCTGAGCGCGAGGCGGGCGTTCTGCTCGACCAGCAGGATGGTTGCGCCCTGCTCGTTCAATCCCTTCACGATCTTCATCGTATCGATCACCAGCCGGGGCGCGAGACCCATCGAAGGCTCGTCGAGAAGCAGCACCTTCGGGCCCTGCATCAGCGCGCGGCCGATCGCCAGCATCTGCTGCTCGCCGCCCGAGAGAAGGGAGCCGTCCTGGTGCTGGCGGCGCTCGAGGATCGGGAAGCGGCCGAAGACTTCCTGCATCCGCGAGCGCCGCACGCCCGGATCGCGCACCGTGAAGGCGCCGAGCTCGAGGTTTTCGCGCACGCTGAGGCCCTTGAGGATGCGCCGGCCTTCGGGGACGTGGACGATGCCCAAGCGGGCGATGTCGCTGGCGCGCAGATCCGTGATCTCGCGCCCTTCAAGGGTGATCGAGCCGGCGCTCGCGCGGACGAGGCCCGAGATCGTCCTCAGCGTCGTCGTCTTGCCCGCGCCGTTGGCGCCGAGCAGCGTCACGATCTGCCCGCGCCTGACCTCGAGGTCGATGCCGCCGAGCGCGCGGATCCGCCCATAGCCCGCCTCCACGCCCGACAGGCGCAGCACGACATCGGCGCTCGCCGCCTCAGAAGCCAAGCGCCGCCTCCGCGTCTTCCTGGCCCAGATACGCCTCGATGACCTTGGGATCGGTCTGCACCTCGCGCGCGCTCCCTTCGGCGATCATCACGCCATGGTCGAGCACGCTGATCCGCTCGGAGACCTTCATCACCAGCCCGGTGTCGTGCTCGATCAGCAGCACCGAGACGCCGCGCTCGTCGCGGATCCGCCGGATGAGCGCGACGAGCTCGCCCTTCTCGCCGCCGGTGAGCCCGGCCGCGGGCTCGTCGAGCAGGACGAGCCGCGGCCGGGTGGCCAGCGCCCGGGCGATCTCGATCCGCCGCTGGTGGCCATAGGCCAGCGTCGTCGCCTCGCGGTCCCAGCTGTCCTCGGGCACGCCGACAAAGCGCAGGCAGCCCTCGGCCGTCTCGCGGATCTCGGCCTCCTCGGCGCGTTGCCAGCGCGGCGTCAGGATGGCCCCGAGCGCCCCGGCGCGCGTCCGGCAGTGCATGCCCGACATCACGTTCTCGAGCACCGTCATCTCGCGGAAGAGGCGGAGGTTCTGAAACGTCCGCGCGATGCCGGCCTGCGTCACATGGTGCGGCTTCAGCCGCAGCAGCTCGTCACCGGCAAAGCGGATCGAGCCCGCCTGCGGCTTGTAGAAGCCGGTGATGCAGTTGAAGAGCGAGGTCTTGCCCGCGCCGTTCGGCCCGATCAGGCTGACGATCGCCCCCTCCGTCACGTGGAAGTCGACGTCGTCCAGCACCGTGTTGCCGGCGAAGGCGAGCCGCACGCCGCCGAGCTCGAGGAGCGCGTTCACCGCTGCGCCCCGCGGCTCGGCCAGATGCCGCTCGGCCGGAACAGCATGATGAGCAGCAGACCGACGGCGAAGACCAGCAGCCGCAGCTCGCCCAGGTCGCGCAGGAGCTCGGGCCCCAGGATGACGATGAAGGCGCCGAGGATCACGCCCGGGATCTTGCCCATGCCCCCCAGGATGACCGCCATCAGGATCAGGACCGACTGCGTGAAGGAAAAGCTCTCGGGCGAGATCGCGCCGAGATTGACCGCGAAGAACGCGCCGGCGATCGCGCCGAAGATCGCCCCGATGACATAGGCGGCGAGCTTGACCCGCACGCGATTGATGCCCATCGCCTCGGCCACGTCCTCGTCGTGCCGCACATAGAGCCAAGCGCGGCCGAGGCGCGAGTTCGCCAGCCGGACCGAGACGAAGACGGCAAGTGCCGCAAGCACGCAGAACGTGTAGTAGAAATCGGTCGGCGTCGAGATGTGCCAGCCGAACAGCCAGGGCTGCTCAATGCCCGAGAGGCCGCTCGCCCGACCGGTGATGGGCAGGTTCCGCGCCGAGAGGCGGACGATCTCGCCGAAGCCGAGCGTGACGATCGCCAGATAGTCCGAGCGCAGCCGCAGCGTCGGCCCGCCGATCACCACGCCGGCGATCACGGCCATGCCGACCGCGACCGGCAGCGTTGCCCAGAAGTTCCAGCCGAACTGCAGCGTCAGGATGCCGACCGTGTAGGCGCCGACCGCGAAGAAGGCCGCGTAGCCGAGGTCGAGCAGCCCCGCATAGCCGACGACGATGTTAAGCCCCAGCGCCAGGATCACATAGAGCAGCGCGTTCGTCATGATGACGGTCGCGTACTGCCCGAACACGAAGGGCACGCCGGCGAGGAACAGCACCAGCGCGGCGCCGAACATCAGTCGCGATCGGCGCGAAGCCAGGACGGCCGCGAGCGGGCCGAAGACACGCTCGCTGACGACGCGCTCCTCGCTCATCACATGCGCTCCTGCTCGGAGCGGCCGAGCAGGCCGGTCGGCTTCAGCACCAGCACGAGGATCAGCACCGAGAACGAGAAGACGTCCTTCCACTCGCTGCCGATGCCGGGGATCTGCGTGCCGAACGACTCCAGCAGGCCGAGGATCAGCCCGCCCAGCATCGCGCCGCCGATCGAGCCTATGCCGCCGATCACCGCCGCCGTGAAGGCCTTGAGCCCGATCAGGAAGCCCATGAAGTACCAGATCGAGCCGTAATAGGCGCCGGCCATCGTCCCCGCCGCCGCCGCCAGCGCCGAGCCGATGAAGAAGGTCACGCCGATCACGGCGGTGACGTTGATCCCCATCAGCTGGCAGACGTCCTTGTCGATTGCCACCGCGCGCATCGCCCGCCCGTACTGCGTCCGGTTGACGAAGATCTCGAGCGCGATCATCAGCGCCGCCGCCGCCGCGACCAGGACCATCTGGTTGTAGGTGATGAAGACCCCGCCGATGTCGACTCCGCCGAAGCCGAGATCAGACCGGAATGCGGTGTACTGCCCGCCCGTCAGCGAGAGCACGCTGTTCTGCAGCACCAGCGAGACCGCCAGCGCCGTGATCAGGATCGAGAGCCGCGGCGCCGCCAGCATCGGCTGGTAGGCGATCCGCTCGATCACGACCCCAAGGCAGCCGACCGCGATCATCGACAGCAGCATAGCGACGAAGATGCCGGGCCAGTCCGCGCCCACCACGCTGGCGATGGCCGACAGGCACAGGAAGCCGACGAAACCGCCCACCATGTAGAGGTCGCCATGGGCGAAGTTCAGCAGCTTGATGACGCCGAAGATCATCGTGTAGCCGAGCGCCACGAGCGCATAGAACGAGCCGAGGACGATCCCGTTCACCAGCTGATGCGAGACGATTTCGAGGACGCTCATCTCGGCTCCTGGCGAAGGCGCGGGCGCAGCGGATCGGCGGCCCGTCCCGTGCCGCACCCCGCACCGGGCGCAGCGGAGTTGGGGCCGGCGCCAGGCGCCGGCCGAGACTGTTATGCGAGGGAATTACCCTTCGTCGGCCCGGGCCCAGGCGCCGTCCTTGCCCTCGAGGACGATGAAGTTCGACCGCGCCAGCGTGTTCTCGTCGGTAAACGAGATCGGCCCCGCCAGCCATTCCTTGCCGTCGGCCGACTTCAGCGCCGCGATGACCTTGTCCGGCTCGGCGCTGCCGGCCTTGTCGATCGCCCAGGCAAGAAGCCGCATGCCGTCATAGGTCAACGGAGCGTACGGCCCGGGCTCGGTGCCGAACTTGGACCGGTAGGTCTCGATAAAGTCCTTGGCGCCCGGCAGGAACTCGGCGACCGGGCTCGACAGCGCGAAGACGCCCTCGGCCGCGCGCCCCGCGATGTCGAAGAGCTGCGCCGAGGTCGAGCCGTCGCCGACGATGATCATGCCCTGATAGCCCTGCTGGCGCAGCTGGCGGATGAAGGTGCCGCCATCGGCGTAATAGGCGGTCCAGAACACCACGTCGGGGCTGGCCGACTTGATCGAGGTGATCACGGCCGAATAGTCCTGCTCGCCCTTGTTCACCGTCTCGTAGGCTGCCACCTTGTGGCCGGCCGCCTCCCACGCCTTGCGCGTCAGGTCGGCCAGATCCTGGCTGTAGGCGTCGCCCTGGTTGACGATGGCGAGCGCGTCGACGCCCTTCTTGCCAAGGAACTCCACCGCCTTGTCGGCCTGCTTGTCGCCCGTCGAGTTGATCATGAAGGCGTTGCCGGGGTTCGCCGGGATCAGCTTGGTCGAGTTCGACGCCGTGATCACGAAGGGGACGTTGGCGTCGCCATAGATCTGCAGCGTCGGCAGCGTCGCGCCCGAGCAATAGCCGCCGACCGCGCCGACGACGCCCTGCGAGACCAGCTTGCTGGCCGCGTTCACCGCCTGCTGCGGGTCGCAGGCGCTGTCGCCGACGATCATCGTCAGCTTCTTGCCGAGCACGCCGCCGGCCTGGTTGATCTCCTCCTGGGCGATCTCGACGGCGTTGGCCATGTCCTTGCCATAGGTCGCCTCCGACCCGGTCGTCGGCACCTGTACGCCGACCGCCAGCGTTTCCTGCGCGCTCGCCACGGTGGCCATTCCCAACCCGGTGAGCGCGCCGATGGCGGCTCCGCCGAGTATCCCCAAAAGACGCATCGCTGTTCTCCTCCCTCTGACCGGCAGCCGGCTTATCGTGGCTGACGCGGATCGTTTTCGTTCCGGCCGCGTCTAGGGCCTCATCTCCCGGCCGGACCGGCGCCGCAGGGTAGGGGCAGACTTCAAGCAATGGCAAGCGCGCGCGTCGCTGACGCCTTCTGCCCGTGACCGACAGGCAGCCTCCAGACCACGAGCTCGACGCCGGAACACTCGTGCACGACCCATTCCTGGATGTGGCTCGGGGATCATGGCGACTTTATGAGATATTGCGCCCGACCCTGTTGCCGCGCGCGCGGAGTGATCGATGTCTCCCACGTCCTCATCTGCGGCCGAGACGTCGCCGGCCTCGACGCATGCATTGAGGCGCGCGCGTTTCGCCGATCGAGAGCCTCGCTAAGGGCGTCGGAGCGGATCGAGCGGCTCCCGCCGCCGTAATCGAGACGCTGTGGTCGAACGGGCTGACTGAAGGCCAGATCTGCCGCTTGAGAAAGCCTGAAGCGGCAGATGGCGTCGACCCTGCCGGCGAAGACCTCCTCAAAGCGGGAATGCTGGCAGCGGCCTTATCAACCTGAACCAACACTGCGCCACACCCCCTGCCGCCAAGAGTGAAAGCCGGTGGCCCGATCGTGGCGGCAGAGGTCGGTGTGCTTGCGCTCTGCGGGCTGACATTCTGGTTCGCGGCGCCGTGGGTTGAACGAACGCTGCTCGTCGGTGACTTCGACTTCGCTGATCTCGAATAACCTGCCGGCTTTCGACACGTCAGGACCGGCGATGTCTCCAGTGCACTGGATCCTTTGCCGGTGGCAACGGCGGGTATCCGAACGACAGTCAGGCGATCGAGCTGGATGCTCGCGAGCTTTGCCTGGGGCTCTTCGGAGCGGAGCCGACCACGGGCGTGGTTCCGATCGCCTACTTCTCCGACTACCGCTGCCCGTATTGCCGCGTGCTGTCGGAGCACCTTGCAGAGCTGAAGGACGAGCGGCTCGAAGACGTACGCATCGCCTGGCACGAATGGCCGCGTATTCGGGGGAGCCTCCGAACTGGCCGCCCGGGCAGCGCTTGCCGCGAAGCGACAGGATGCCTACGCGGCGTTTCACCAGCGGCTTATGCGCACCTCTTTTGTTCCGACGCCGGCCTATCTGCAGAGCCTATCGGAGGAGGCCGGGATCGACGCGGACCGGCTCCTCGAGGACATGCAAAGCCCCGAGGTTGACCAGGAGATCGGCGAGGCTTGCGATTCAGCGACCACCCGTGCGATTCAGCGACCACCCGTGATCCGGCAGCTGGGCGGCGTTCCGGCAGGACACCGCGGGCCCGGCGCAGGACGGACCCGCGCTCGGGCGACGGACGAAACCAATTCTCTCAGGCGACCGAGCGAAACCAATGCGCCACCCCGCCGTTGCACTTCGGAAGCTTGCGGAGCAGCAGTGACTGGTATCTGGGGATCCGTCGCCGCAGGGGCGTGCGCCGCCGCGATGGCGGGGGCGATCCCGTTCTTCGCGGCGCCGGGTGGCACGCAGCCGCAACAGGTGCCTTTTCTCGGCGGCTCGAGCCCCGAGACGCATGCCTGGCAGCGCTATCACGTCCGCTACTACCCGATGACGCTTCTCTTCATCGCCTTCGAGATGGAGATGATGTTCATGTACCCGTGGGCGGTCGTCTACGTCGCCGAGGGCGTCAAGGCGATGGCCGAGATGGGAATGTTCCTCGCCATCCTCGCCGTCGGGATCCTGTACGGCTGGCGCGAGGGCGTTTTCCGATGGCAGTGACGGCGCTCTCCCGGCTCGTCGCCGGGGCCCCGGCGCCGGTCTTCGCCGCGGTCGGGCCCGGGATGGCGTCCGCGTCCGACGACCTGTCCACCGCGCCGGGGCTCGAGTTCCGGCCGAGCATTCGCGGTGCTTCGCTCCTTCTCGTCGCCGGAACGCCGCGGCCCGCCGACGTGCCGGCCTTGCGCCGGCTGCACGACCAGATGCCGCACCCGCGCGCCACCATCTGGTGGCGCGCGGAGCCGGATCCCGCCTTCTGCGGCCGGGGAATGGTCGCTGCCGACGACCCCGAGGCCGTCATCGTCGCGGCACACCGGGCGCTGCTGGCCGGAGAGCGCGACAGCGAGCCTGACATCCTACCCGACGAGCCGCCGAACGCGTGGCGCGGCGTTGGCCCGCACGGCCAGGGCGGGGAGGGCATGATGGGCGGCACGCCGTATGGCCGGGCGATGCCGATGATGGGCGAGGAGCTCCGCGACGGGCTGATGCTCGATGCCTACACCGCCCGCTTCGGGCCGTTCCTGCCTGTGCTGCCGCCCGGGTTGGCGCTCGAGCTCACCCTTCAGGGCGACGTGATCCAGAAGGCCGCGGTTCGGCGGCCGCCATATGACGGCGCGGTCTCCGGGCAAGCGGACGCATTCCGACTTGCGGCCCGGCTCCTCGACCTGCTCGGGCTTGCGGCCCATGCCGCGGGGCTGCGCCGCGTGGCGCGCGGAGGTCCCGATCTTTCCGGCGGGAAGCTCGCCCGCCTGATCCGGCTTTCCGCGGCGATCCGGGCGATCCCGCCGGGGCTTGGCGCGCTGCCGGAGGGGCCGGTGCGCGACGCCTCGGGCGGCATCGACGTGCGCGCCCGGCTCCGCCGCTGGCTGGACGGAGAGGCCGCCGGCGGTTCGGCGCCGAGCGATTCCGGCGTCCGGCTCGTCGACCTGCTGCCGGGGCTCGAGTGGAGCGAGGCGATGCTGGTCCTCAACAGCTTCGAGCCGCCGGTGCTCGCCGCGATGTGCCCGGTCGAAGCCGAGGGCGAGGAGGACGAGGAGGACGGCGACGCAGACGAGGGCCGCGGCGGCGGACACAGTGACTACGGCGGCCACGGTGACGGAAATGGCCATGACGGCCAAGACGGCGCGCGATGAGCGCCGCCCTCGTCATCGTGGGCGTGCTCGTCCTCCTGCTGTCCGGCATGTGGTTCGCCGCCGCTTTGGACAGCGCCCTCGCGGCATGGATCGCCGGCAGCCACATTGGTCCCGCGACAGGCGCAGCGCACGCGCTTTGGCTGGCGCACCTCGGCAAGCAGAGCGTCGCGACAGAACGGCCCGACGCCGTCAACGCCGCGCTCGCGCCGGTGCTCTACATCGCGCTCGCAGCGGTCGGGCTGAGCGTCGTTCCGTTGGCGCCTGGGATCGTGGCGGCGGAGATCGAGACGGGCATCGTGCTCTGGGGCGCCTGTGAGGCGCTGACGATCGTCGCCATCTTCCTGCACGGCTGGTCGGCCAACGCGCCGCTGCCGCTGATCGGCGCCTACCGCTATGTCGCGATCGCGCTGCCGGCGATGCTGCTGAGCATGTTCGTGCTGATCGCTGCCGCGCTCCCGGCGGAATCGCTTTCGGTGGCGGAGATCGTCCGAGCCCAGGCCGGCCTCTGGAACGTGGTGCTGCAGCCGGCGGGGCTGGTGCTGTTCCTGCTGCTCGGGCTGGTTCTGACGCTGAACGGCCCGTTCGACTACGCCGACCCAATGGACCTGGCCGGCGGCACGTCGGCCGAGAGCTCCGGCCCCGCGCTCGCCGCCTGGCAGGCCGGGCGGCTGGCGATGACGGTCTCGGTCGCCGCGATGGCAAGCGCCGCCTTCCTTGGCGGCTACCACGGGCCTCTGCTGCCCGACCCCGTCTGGCTGGTTCTGAAGACCGCGCTGGTGGTCGCGGTACTGGTTGCCCTCGGGCGGCTGGTCGCGCGGGCGCCGGCGCCGCGGATGCTGGCGCTCGTCTGGACGGTGCTGCTGCCGGTCGCCTTCGTCGACCTCGCAATCGTCGGGGGAGTGCTGCTGATATGGTGACCAACGCCGCCTTCGTCCTCCTGTCCGGGCTGGCGCTCTGGAGCGGCTGGCGCGTGTTCCGCACCGACTCCGATGGTCCGGGCCTCGTTCCTCTTGCTGCTCTCATTCGTCGCGGTGGCGTTCATCATGCTGCTCCTGGCGGCCCCTTACATCGGCACGGCGACGATCTTTATGATGGCCGTCGAGATGATGGTCATGGCCCTCTTCATGGTCATGTTCATGATGAACCCGGCCGGGCTGAACCCGATGCGGATGGTTCACCAGCACGCGCTTCGCGATCGCGGCCGGGGTCGTCGCCTTTGCCGGCATGGCAGCCGCGATTCTGTTGAGCGATCTGCCAGTCGACCCGGTCCCGCCCGAAAAACCCGTGGTCCGCGATCTCGGCACCGAGCTCCTGGGCGACTCGATGCTGATTTTCGAGACCGCTGGCGTGACGCTGCTGGCGACGATGGTCGCAACCGTCGTCCTATCGGCGCGCAGCGGCCGGTTCGGCCATTCCGACGAGGGCTCGAGACCCCTTGGGCTGGAGCCCGGCGGCCTCCCGGCCGGGCGCCAGCCCGAGGAAGGCGGCGGCGGCCATGGCGGGCACGGCCACGGGGGCCACGGATGACGCTCGCCGCCGTGCTTATCGTCGCCGCCGGGCTGATCGGCATCGGCCTTTACGGGGCGCTGTCGCAGCAATCCTTCGTGATGCTGATGATGGGCTTGGAGCTGATGCTGAACGGCGTGCTGCTGGGCACGGTCGGCCTCTGGTCCTTCGCGCTCGGCGGTGAGCCGACGATGCAGCTCTTCGCTATCATCGTCATGGCGGTGATGGCCGTCGAGATGGCCGTCGGCTTCGCGCTTGTCGTCGCCGTCTTCCGCAGGCGGCAGGCCGACGTCACCGAGAGCCTGACGACCCTGAGGCATTGATGCTCTGGTCGCTCGCCCTCGTCCCCGCCCTGGCTGCGCCGGCCCTGCTGTTCGTACCGGCGCGGCGCGCGGCGCTGTCGGCGGCCGCGGGCGCGGCGCTCGCGGTCACGCTGGCCCTCGCTGGCCTGGCGCCATGGGCGGGTTGGTCGGGCGCCTACGTCTGGAGCGACGCGCTGGTGCTGACCGCCGACCTGTCCCCCGTCTCGGCGGCCGTCGCCGTGCTGGTCCCTGTGATCGCGCTGCCAATCGCGCTTTATGCCGCCTCGCACGAGGCCGGCCAAGGACTGCCGCGACTTCTCGCCCTGATGCTGCTCTTCGTCGGCGGCATGGAGCTGCTGGTCATCGCCGGCGACTTCCTGACCCTCTTGATTGGCTGGGAGATCGTCGGCGCCTGCTCCTGGGCGCTGATCGGTCACCGCTATGACGAAATCGAGCCGCCGCAGGCCGGGGTCTACGCCTTTGTCACCACCAGGCTCGGCGATCTCGGCCTTTTCATCGCCGCGTTCGCGGCCTATGCGGGCGCCGGATCCTTCGCCTTCGACGGGCTGCCGGCTCTCTCGCCCGCCGCGCTGCAGGTCGTCGCCTTCGGTGTGCTGGTCTCGGCCGCGGCCAAGTCAGGCCAGATTCCGTTCTCGCCATGGCTCTTCCGCGCGATGGCGGGGCCGACCTCCGTTTCGGCGCTGCTGCACGCGGCGACCATGGTGGCGGCGGGCGCTTATCTCCTGGCGCGTCTCGGGCCCGCGCTGAGCCAAGCCGATGGCTTCGCAACCACCGCGATCGTCACTGGTCTTGCCACGGCGCTGGCGGGCGGCGTCGTGGCCGTGCTGCAGCTCCATGCCAAGAAGCTCCTCGCCGCCTCGACCTCGGCGCAATACGGGCTGATGTTCGCGGCGGTCGGCGCGG
Organism: uncultured Bacillaceae bacterium; assembly: GCA_963763245.1. Classification (GTDB taxonomy): domain Bacteria; phylum Pseudomonadota; class Alphaproteobacteria; order Rhodobacterales; family Rhodobacteraceae; genus Thermohalobaculum. Next base: position 493,941 of record CAVXNU010000007.1, on the reverse strand, counting down.
GCTGGCCGGGCGTGGCCGTGCTCCACCTGGTCGCCCATGCCGGTTTCAAGGCGCTGCTGTTCCTCTCGGCCGGCATCGCCGGAGAGCGCGCGGGGACCTTCTCGCTCGACCGCATGGCGCTTGGCCGCGCACTGCCCTGGACCGCGGCGCTCGCCCTGCGCCGGCGCGCTGGCGCTCGCCGGCCTGCCGCCGCTCGGCGCCGCCTGGACCAAGGAGGAGATCGTCGCGGGCGTGCTCGACGCCAGCTTCGTGGCGGGCGGCGCTCGTCATGCTCGCCGGCGCGCTGAGCGCCGCCTACGCCGCGCGCTTCCAGACGCTCGCCTGGCTCCCGGCAGCCGAGCCGCCGGAGCGGCGCCGCGCCCGGCGCCGGTGCGATGGCCGGCGCTGGCGTGCCTCGCCGCCCTCACCCTCGCCGCCTCGGCGCTCTGGTTTGCGCCGGTGCGGAGACGCCGCCGCCCGCCTCGTCGGAGCGCGTCTTCCGCCGTCCGGGACGGCCGAGAAGGTCACCTCCGTCGTGCTCGTGCTGATCGGCGCTCGCCGCCGGCGTCCAGCTCGCCCGGCGCAAGCCGCGGCCTCGGGCGCGGCGGGCTCGACTACCGCGGCCTCCGAATGGCTCGGGCTCCCGAGCCTGATCCAAAGCGCCGTCGTCCGGCCGTTCGATCGTGCCGCCTGCCTTGCCGCCGCGATCGACGACCGCGTCCTTGACGCGCTGCCGCGCGGCGTCGTCGCGGCGGCGCGGATCGTCTCGCGCGCGGTCTCCGGCCGGCGACGACCGGGCGGTCGACCGCGGCGTGGCGCTCGTCGCGGCCCTCGACGGAAGGATTCGCGCGCGCTCGGCGATCGCCTCGGCGAGCTTGCCGCCGAAGGCATCCCGTCGCGGCGCCGGCTGGCTCGCCGGAAACGGCGGGCACGACCTGCGCATGCTGCAGAGCGGCCTTTCGCACCACTACTATGCCCTGCTGGCCGTCGGCGCCGCCGCGCTCCGTCCTCCTGATGCTGTTCCTGGGATCCTGATGCTGACGCTGGCCATCCTCGTGCCCCTTCTCGCCGCCGTCGCCATCGCGCTCCTGCCGATGACCGAGGCGGCGGCGCGCCGGGCGGCCGTCGCGACGGCGGCCGTGCCGCTGCTCCTGCTGGCGATCGTCTGGGCGCGGGTTCGAGACCGGCCCGGCGGCGCCGGCCTTCCAATGGGTCGTCCGAGGTGCCCTGGATCCCCGCGCATCGACGTCGCATGGCGGGTCGGCGTCGACGGCATCTCGCTGCCGATCGCCGCGATGAGCGCGCTCCTGTTCCTCGCCGCCATCGCCTGGCCGGCCGAGACCAAGGGTCGGGCGGGCCACTACTACGCCTGGTTCCTGTTCCTCGAGGCGGCGTCGCTCGGGCTCTTCCTGACGCTCGACCTGCTGGTCTTCTACGTCTTCTTCGACCTCAGCCTCGTCGGCATGTACTTCCTGATCGGCCGCTGGGGGCACGGCGACGCCATGGCCGCGGCGCTCAAGTTCTTCATCTACACGCTGGCCGGCTCGCTGGCGATCCTGCTGGCGATCCTCGGCCTCGCGCTGTCGGCGGAGGCGCCGACCTTCGACATGCGCACGCTGATCGAGCGCCAGCCGCTGGCCGGGGCCGGCGTGCCCGCGCTGCTGGTGCTGGCCGGCTTCATGCTCGGCTTCGGCATCAAGACGCCGCGTCTTCCCTGTCCACACCTGGCTGCCGCCCGCGCATGTCGACGCGCCGGGGCCGGCCTCGGCCATCCTGGCCGGCGTGCTGCTGAAGATGGGCACCTACGGAATGGTACGGATCCCGCTCTCGATGATGGCCGAGACCTTCGCCCGCTTCGCGCTCGCCATCGGCATCGTCGGCGTCGTCTCGGTGCTCTGGGGCGCGCTGGTCGCGCTATGCGCAGAGGAACCTGAAACGGCGCATCGCCTACACCTCGGTCAACCACATGGGCTACACCGTGCTCGGGATCGCCGCGGCCGGGCTCGCTTGTCGGCGGCGAGGCGGCGGCCGCCCGGCAGCTGGCGCTGACGGGCGCGGTGACGGAGATGGTGGCGCACGGCCTGATCACGGGCGCGCTGTTCCTCATTGCCGGCGCCTTCTGGCAGCGGGCGGAAGACTACGATCTCGGGGCGTATGGCGGCCTCGCCCGCGTCGCGCCGGCGCTGACCGCCGCAACCGTTCTCGCTGCCTTCGCCAGCCTCGGCCTGCCGGCGCTGGCCGGGTTCGTCGCCGAGTTCCAAATCTTCGCCGGCACCTTCGTCGTCTAGCCGTGGCTGGTCGGCGTCGCGGTCTTCGGGGTGGTGATCACCGCGGCGCTGTTCCTGCGCATGGTGCAGGACCTCTTCTTCGGCCCCCTGCCCGAGCGCCGGGCCGGCTTCCCCGATCTCGGCCGCGCCGAGCTGGCGGCCCTCGCCGGGCTCCTCTTCTTCGTCGTCCTGATCGGCGTCTGGCCCGCCTGGCTGCTCGACGTCATCGGCAGCGGAGCGGCGGCCGTCCTCGGGCCGCGCTGATGCCGGTCGGCGACGCCGCGGCCGAGATCGCGATCGTGCTGGCCGCGGTCGGCGCGCTGGTCCTCGCCATGTTCGTCCCGCACCGGCTGCAATGGCTGGGCGCCCCCGTCGCGCTCGGCGGCATCGCGGTCGCCATGGGCTTCTGCGCGACACAGATCGGCGAGGCCCGCCTGACCTTCTCGGGCGTGATGGCGATCGACGGCGCCAGCACCTGGGGGCGGCTGCTGATCCTCGCCGCGACGGCCCTGGTCGCGCCGCTCGCCCCGCTCTGGCTCGCCACCGACCGGCGGCATGGCGAATACTACACGATCTTGCTGTTCTCGGCCGCGGGCGCGATGGTGCTGGCGACCGCGGCGGATCTCCTGCAGGTTGTGATGGGCGTGCTGCTCTCCTCGGTCACCGGCTACACGCTCGCCGCCTGGCACCGGGACTGGCCGATCTCGCTCGAGGCCGGGATGAAGTATTTCCTGGTCGGCGCGCTGGCGAACGCGGTGCTGGTCATCGGTGTCATGCTGGTCTTCGGCCTCGGCGGCGCCAGCGGGTTCGAGGAGCTGGCGCTCTCGCTCGCGGCCGCCGACCCCTCGCCGCTTCTCGTCCTCGGCGTCGCGCTGACGGTCACCGGGCTCGTCTTCAAGCTCGGCGCCTTCCCGGCGCATGCCTGGCTGCCCGACGTGACCGAGGGCGCGCCGGTCCCCTCCGCCGCCTTCCTGACGGTGGTGCCGAAGATCGGCGCCGCGATCGCGCTCGCGCGCTTCGTCTCGCTCTTCCCGGCCGAGACGTTCGCCGTCCGCCCGCTGGTCGCGGCGCTGGCGGTCGCGACCATGACGCTCGGCAACCTCGTCGCCTTCTGGCAGGAGGACGTGCGCCGGCTGATCGGCTGGTCTTCCGTCTCTCAGGCGGGATATGCGCTGATGGCGGTCGCCGTTGTCGGCCTCAGCCCGACCGCGGTGCCGGCGCTGCTCGTCTTCCTGCTCGGCTACGCGGCGGCGAACCTCGCCGCGCTCGCCGCGGTCACGCATCTGCGCGGCCGCACCGCGCTCGGCCGACTATGCCGGCCTCTCGTGGTCGCGGCCTTGGCCGCCGCGGCGATCGTGCTCGCCTTTCTGTCGCTGGTCGGCATCCCGCCGCTCGCCGGTTTCGTCGGCAAGCTCACGCTCTTCGCCGCGACGATCGACGGCGGCTATTGGTGGTTGTCGCTCGCCGCGATCGCCAACACCGTCGCGTCGCTCTTCTACTACCTCCGCGTGATCGGCCCGATCTACACCGGGGAGCCGGCCGGCCCGGTCGCGACCCTCGGCCGTTCGACCGCGACGGTCACCGCGATAGCCGGCCTGGCCGTTTTGGCTGTCGGGCTGGTCGCGCAGGCGGTCTTCGTCGCGGCCGGCGACATCGGGCTCCTTCCCGTTACGTGACGGACCCGGTTCGACATACCTCAGAGCTCGCACCTTCGGCTGCGTTGGCTGATCGGCGAAGGCAGACGTCTTCGGCAACGCAGCTTGGGAGAACCGTCTGCCTACGCATGATGGTCCCCCATGCCGACGTTGCCCGTTGCGTGAACGAGGCACTCGTTCGGCTGATCGACGAGGCGCTTTCTTGCGCGCAGACGTGATCCTTCTGCCCCAATTTCTGCGTGGCGGAGGGACAGGGGCTCGGTCCCATGATGGGCCGCGGTCCAATGCATGGCAGGATGAGAGAGTCTCGGATTATGGGCCACGGTCCGAGCGGAGGCGGGATGCGCCCGCACATGACGCTCGATGCTGACGCTGGCTGACAAGGTCGTATTGCAGGTCGCGACGCGTTCTATTGCCGAGCCATTTTCAGCGCGGCCACGAAAGAGTGACCGGTCGGCTCGTTCGTCTCGCCGTCCTGGCAGTCGTCAATGTCGTCGACCTGGCCGATAAGGTCGTCCAGTGTTCCGGCGGTCTCGTGTTCCGGCTTCCGCATCGCGACGGCGCGATCCGCGACCGCCGCGAAGAGGCGGTAACCCCCGCCGCACCGCCATCCGGACGCGCGAGTTCGCGCTGATATCAGGGACGCCGACAAACTCCATATCCTGGGCCGCAACAACGTCGGCAACGTGCTTCCCGATCACGCCGTAGCCGCCACACGCGTCGTGGTGCTCTGAGCCGCTATGTCCCCTATAGGTCCGTTTTTGCGGATCAATCCGAGCGGGCAGCGTTTAGCCGCGGGAGCGCGGCCTCGCCACGATGTTTCGCGGCCGGCTCTCGGTGAAGGCCTGGATGTTCTCGACGGTCGTCTCGGCGATTCGATCCACCGCCTCGCGCGTGTTGAAGGCGCTGTGCGGGGTCACGATCACGTTGTGCATGCGCATCAGCACGTGGCCGGCGACCAGGTTCCTCAGATCCTCCCGGTCGCACCAAGTCGAGCAGAGAAGTTCCGCCTCCTCGCGGATCAGCGGCTCATCCGGCAGGAGATCGAGGCCCGCCGCGGAGACCTTGCCGCTGGTCAGCGCGCGGAGCAGGGCGCGGGTGTCGATCAGGTCCCCGCGCGCAGTGTTGATGACGACCACGCCGTCCTTCATTCGCCGGAACGCGTCCGAGCCGAGCATGCCCCGCGTCTCGGGCGAAGAGGGCACGTGCAGGCTGAGGATGTCGGCGGCGGCATAGAGCGCGTCCAGTCCGACATAGCGGAACCCCAGTTGGCTGGCGAGATCCGGGTCTGGCGCCACGTCGTGCGCCAGCACATCCATCTTGAAGCCCCTGGCGATCCGGATGACGTGCTGGCCGATCTGGCCCGTGCCGATCACGCCGAGGGTCTTGCCGGCGAGGTCGAAGCCCTGGAGGCCCTCGGGCGAGAACGGACCGCGCTGCGCGCGCTCCATTGCCTCGGGCAGGCGATGGCTGATGGCGAGCAGGAGCGTGAAGACGTGCTCGGCCACCGTGTTCTCGCCATAGCTCGGGACGTTGGCGACCGCGATGCCATGCTCGGTGCAGTATTCCGTGTCGAGGTGGTCGTAGCCGGTCGAGCGGGTAGCGATCAGCCTGAGCGACGGCAGCTTCTCGAGCACCTGCTGGTCGAGCTTCGAGTAGATGAACGTCGAGACGATCTCGGCATTGCCGTACCGGTCCGCGTTCTCGTGCCGCAAAGGCGCTTCAACCGTCTGCAGTTCGTGCTGCTTCCCCAGCGGCTCGAACACCGGATCTTCGCGCGGTTCCACCTCGAAGAGGACAATCTTCATGTCCCTGCTCCCCTCTTGGCGCCCGCGCCGGACGCGGCGGGGGCCAAGTCGGACTTCGCGCGCTTCGGCGGCTCGGATCGGGGTCGCCAGCCCTCCTCCAGCCGGCAGGTGAAGGTGAGCCGCTCGCCGGGCTCGAACGCGTGGATCCGGTCGCGCACCTGGATCTGCCGCGGGCCGGCCCAACCGTGCGGAGCGGAGACGGTGACCTCGTCGCAGCTCACGTCGAGGTGCAGCCAGTAACCCCGGTAGAGGAATTTGAGGTGCAGCCCCCGCATCTCCTCCGGCAGGCAGGGACTGATGGACAGAGTGTGATCGGTGAACTCGAGCGCCGTCTGGCCGCGCTGGATCAGGTCGACGCTGCCGGCCATGGCGCCGAGATGGATGCCCTCGGCGGTCGTGCCGCCCTGGATGTCGAGCAGATCGCTTTCGAGGGCCTCGGTCAGCAGCTCCCAGGATCGTGCCCGGTCGCTGCGCGCCAGCACCCAGGAGTGGACGACGCGGCTGAGGGTCGAGCCGTGCGAGGTCCGGCGCATGTAGTGGTCGATGGTGTCCGGGATGGACGTCGGGTCGAATTTGTAGCCCATCGAGGCGAGCAGGTCGGCGAGCTCCCGCGACGAAAACAGATAAAAGAGCATCAGCACGTCGGCCTGCTTCGAGGCCTTGTAGCGGTTGATCGTGTCGCCCTCGGCCTCGAGGATGCGGTCAAGCCGCTGGATGTCACCATAGCGGGCGCGGTACGCGTCCCAGTCAAGCTCCTCCAGCCGGTCGTAGCCGTCGAATTGGGCGATGATGCCGCCCTCGAGGAACGGCACGCGCATCCGGGTTGCGATCCCCTTCCAGGTCTTGAGTTCCTCGTCAGTCAGGCCGAGGACCAGTCGAAGCTCCGCCCGCCTGGCCGGCGCCAGCTCCTCCAGCGCGTCCGCGGCGCGGCCGAGCACCCAGGCGGCCATGACGTTGGTGTAGGCGTTGTCGTCGAGCCCGGGCTCGTCGCGCCAGGGATAGCGGTCGTGGAACTCGTCCGGGCCCATCACGCCGAGGATGCGATAGCGCTCCTCTGCCTCGTCCCAGGTGGCGACGCTGGCCCAGAACCGGGCGATCTCGACCAGCATCTCGGTGCAGTGCGCGGCCATGATGCCGCGGTCCTCTGTCGTCTGCCAGTAGCGCCAGACATTGTAGGCGATCGCGAGGCTCACATGGCGCTGCAGGTGCGTGTTGTCCGGCGTCCAACGCCCAGAGCGCGGGTTGAGGTGCAGGACCTGGCTCTCCTCCCGCCCGTCCGAGCCGCTCTGCCACGGGTACATCGCGCCGCGGAAACCGGCGTCGCGCGCGAGGCGGCGTGCGGCATCGAGCCGACGGTAGCGGTAGAGCAGCAGTTCGCGGCTGATCTCGGGGAAGTGGAAGTTCAGGTAGGGCAGGATGAAGAGCTCGTCCCAGAAGATGTGCCCGCGATAGGCCTCGCCGTGCAGGCCGCGCGCCGGCACGCCGGCATCCATGTCGACCGTGTTCGGCGAGACGGTCTGCAGCAGATGGAAGATGTGCAGGCGCAGGACCATCTGCCGGCGCGGATGCTCGTCCAGCACGATGTCGCCCCGGTCCCACAATGTGCTCCAAGCGAGCGCGTGCGAGGCGAGCAGATCGGCGAAGCCCGGCGCACCGGCGATCGCCTCCGAAGCGGCCGAGGCGGGCTCGGAGACGGCGCGGTCGCGCCCGGTATAGAGCGCGACCGTCTTCTCGACGGTCAGGGTCTCGCCCTTGGCGACCGTGCAGACGAGGCGCTGCGTGGCGCAGCCTTCCTCGTGCTCGGTCTCTCGCGTGATCTCGACCGGCTCGCCATCGCGGTGGACGCCGGGTGCGGGCGGCCTCGGCAATGCGGATGCGCGACTGGTTCGTCTCGCAGACCAGCAGCATGGCGTCCTCGCCCAGCTCGCGCGTCTCGAGCGGCGCCAGGTGCTTGCTGTTGAGCTGCCGGTAGCGCTCGACGCCGGCATTGATGACCCGCCCGTCGAGCGCCGAGCGGATTTCCAGCGCCCCCGACCAGTTCTCGGCCGTCAGCCGCATCTCGATTGCGGCCAGGTTCTGGTGGCGCATGTGGACGATCCGACGGCTGGTCACGGCCGTCACCCGCCCCTCGCCGTCGCGCACGCGCATCCGGCGGGTCAGCACGCCCTGCCGCAGATCCAGCTCCTGCGCGTAGGCGAGGATCTCCATGCGCCGGAGGTTCAGCCAATCTCCCCCCTCGGGCCGGAAGGTCAGCGGCAGCCAGTTCGGCAGGTTGACGAGGTCCTCGTTCTCGATCTCGCGGCCGGCCAATTCGGTGACCCTACGGTTGTAGCCGCCGGCCAGATAGGTGCCCGGATAGTGGACCTCGTCGGCCTCGGCCTCCTCGGCGGCGCCGCGTGTCGCGAAATAGCCGTTGCCGAGCGTGCAGAGCGCCTCGCGCATTCCCTCCACCGCCGGATCGAACCCGTCATAGGAGAGAATCCAGCCGGTCTCAGCCATCGCTTCACTCCAGGTGTCGGAAAGGCAGTCGAGCAGGCGGCCGACATCGTCCGGACCGTCGAGCCGGTAGGCCGCCGCCGTCTCCGCCCCGGGTTGCCCCACGAAGACGCCTATCCCGCGCCCGGACAGCGCCCGGAAGGCGTCCTCGTCGGTCGTGTCGTCGCCGAAGTAGAACGGGAGCACCTCCGGTCGGTCGAGGCCCGAGCGCCTCGATGAGCCAGAGCACGGCCTTCCCCTTGTCCCACTCGAAGCGCGGGCGCAGCTCGAACACCTTCTTGCCGTGCGTCTTGCGGAGCTCCGGCACGGCTTCCAGCACCCGGTCGACGGCGGCCTCGACGGCCGGGAGGTCGGCGTCGTCGACCTGCCGATAGTGCACGGCGACCGCGAAGCGCTTTGGCTCGACCAGCGCACCTGCCACCGGCGCGAGCGCGTCGCGCAGCAACGCCGATGCACGCTCGACCGCAGCAGTGAACGCGGCGCCCTGTTTCGTGCTCGATCCTCAGCCCGCCTGGCCCCGCGATGTCGAAGCCGTGGCTGCCGGCATAGACGAGCTCGCCGATGCCGACCAGCCGCTCCACATCGGCCCGGTCTCGTCCCGAGACGATGGCCACCGGGCAAGACCGGGCCAGCCGGCGGACGGCGGCGCGCATGTCGTCCGACAGCACCGCCAGCTCCGGCCGCGCGACGATCGGCGTCAGCGTGCCGTCATAGTCGAGAAAGACGGCCGGCCGGCGTCCACGGAGTAGCGGGGCGATGTGCCCTGGTAGCAAGATCCGCGCGCCACGCTCCGCGCGCATCTCCGGCCGAAATTCGGCGGAGGCGCGTAGCTCTCCGATATCGGCAACGACGATGTCCGCGCCCGCCCGGTGCAGTTCCTCGCCATGCCCGGCACGGTCGACCCCGACCACTAATCCGAAGCCACCCGCGCGGCCCGCGGCAACGCCGCTGAGCGCATCCTCGAACATCGCCGAGCGGGCCGGCGCGACGCCCAGATGCTCCGCGGCAAGGAGAAAGGCGTCGGGGTCGGGCTTGCCTTTCAGGCCGATCCGCGCGGCATCGTTGCCGTCCACGATCACGTCGAACAGCTCCGTCAGCTTCGCTGCGTCCAGAACCGCGCGGGCGTTGCGGCTCGACGAGACCAGCCCGGTCTTCAGCCCCGCGCCCCTTAGCCGGCGGATCAGGTCGACGCTGCTCGCGAACACCTCGACGCCGTCCGCCTCGAGAACCTGCCGGAAGAGCGCGTTCTTGCGATTGCCGAGGCCGCACACCGTCTCGCTCCCAGGCGGATCGGAGGGATCGCCGCGAGGCAGGTCGATCCCACGCGAGGCCAGAAAGGCCGCGACGCCGTCATAGCGGGGCAGCCCGTCGACCTGGGCGCGGTAGTCCGCTTCCGTGAACTCGCGGAACGGCTCGCCCGTCCGCGCTGACCGGTCGCGCAGATAGTCGTCGAACAAACGCTTCCACGTCGCAGCATGCACGCGGGCCGTGCGGGTCACGACGCCGTCGAGGTCGAAGATCGCCGCGTCGAACTGCGTCAGCGGCAGGGAACGGCCGGTGGCTCCTGCCATGGTCGGATCTTGCATGCGATCCTCCGTTGCCAGCCTGGCAAGGCGCCGCGCGAGGCCCTGGGGCCGCGCTCATCTACGGCGCGCGCCGCACGGTGGAGATGGGCTGTCACGTCAGGGCGGGAATGCTTCGGACTCCCGCCGGGCTCTCCTCTTGGGCCGCGCCCTGGGCGAGGCCTCAGGCGGTGACGCCGAGACGCCGGCGCGTCGCGCCCAAGCCGCGCCTCTCCAAGTAGCGGCGCCTGCACAATAACAACGAAATGCCAATCAAACGACAGGCGTTCCACGATAAAGTCCCTCTGGCCGGACAGGAAGCCGGTTTCAGCGGGCCTCGCCGTTCTGCAGCGCCCTTCGCCTCTCCTCGAACTCGACCTTGTCGAGCTCGCCCCGCGCGAAGCGCTCCTTCAGGATGTCCATCGCCCGGCCGGATCGCGGAGCTACTCCGTGACCGAGGAACCGAAGCACCAGCGCGGCGGCGACGGCGACCAGGGCGATCATCAGCAGCATCATCATCAGACCGCCGAACCAGCCCCAAGCCCCGTCCATCATATAGCCGTGAACGTGGTAGTAGGGCTCTCCGGCCTGCGCCCATGCGGCTGCGTTCGAGGACAGGCTTGCCGCAGAGGCGGTCGCAAGCGTCGTCATGAGCCGTTTCATAGCAGGATCTCCGTCTTCTCCGTCAGTTCTTCCCGTGCGGTGCCCGAACTGCAGTCAGCCGAGACTGGAGCCCCCGCGGGAAGTGGGCCTTGATCGCCGTCAACTCCACGAACGGACGAAGGCGCGGATCCCGCGCCTTCCACTCGAACCTGCCGCGCCTGCCGTCACACTCTGACCGTGCGCAGCCGGAGCGCGTTGCCGACAACTGAGACGGACGACAGGCTCATCGCGGCGGCCGCGAACATCGGCGAGAGCAGGATCCCGAAGAACGGGAACAGAACCCCAGCCGCGATCGGCACGCCGGCCGCGTTGTAGACCAGCGCGAAGAAGAGGTTCTGGCGGATGTTGCGCATCGTCGCGAGCGACAGCCGCCGGGCCCGCGCGATGCCTTTCAAATCGCCCTTCACCAGCGTGAAACCGGCGCTCTCGATGGCGACGTCGGCGCCCGTGCCCATGGCGATGCCGACATCCGCCTGCGCGAGCGCGGGCGCGTCGTTGACGCCGTCGCCGGCCATGGCAACCTTCGCACCCGCCTCCTGCAACTCGCGGATGATCCGCGCCTTGTCCTCGGGCAGCACGTCGGCGCGGATCTCGTCGATACCGAGACGGCCGGCGACCGCGCGGGCCGTGCGCTCGTTGTCGCCGGTCGCCATCATGACGCGGAAGCCGAGCGCGTGCAGCTCCTTCAGCGCCGCGGGCGTCGTCTCCTTGACCGGGTCGGCGACGCTCACGAGGCCGGCGACGGCACTGTCGAGCACGACGAACATCACAGTCTCGCCCCGGTCGCGCCGCTCATTCGCGGTGTCGCCCAGTCGGCCAGCATCGATGCCGAGCTCCGCGACGAGTTTGGCGTTGCCGAGCGCCACGGCACGGCCGTCGACCGTGCCGCGCACGCCCATACCGGTGACCGCCTCGAAGTCCGCCGCATCGGCCAGTGCGACGCCGCGCTCCTCGGCGCCGCGGACGATCGCCTCGGCCAGCGGGTGCTCCGAGCCGCGCTCGAGGCTGGCGGCCAGCCGCAGCACCTCGGCCTCCTCGTGGCCTTCCTCGGGCAGCACCGCCACCAGCCGGGGCTTGCCCTCGGTCAGCGTGCCGGTTTTGTCGACGATCAGGGTGTCGACCTTGGCGAAGCGCTCCAGCGCCTCGGCGTTCTTGATCAGCACGCCGGCCTGCGCGCCGCGCCCGGTCGCCGTCATGATCGACATGGGCGTGGCGAGGCCGAGCGCGCAGGGGCAGGCGATGATCAGCACCGAAACAGCACTGACCAGCGCATAGGCGAGCGCCGGCTCGGGTCCCCAGATGGCCCATACGATGAACGCGAGAGCCGCGACGCCGATGACCGCCGGCACAAAATAGCCGGCCACCAGATCGGCGAACTTCTGGATCGGCGCGCGCGAGCGCTGCGCGTTCGCCACCATCTCGACGATCTGCGCCAGCATCGTGTCCTTGCCGATGCGCCTGGCCTCCATCACCAGGCTGCCGGTGCCGTTGATCGTGGCGCCCGTCACCTTGTCGCCTGCGACCTTCTCAACCGGGATCGGCTCGCCCGAGATCATCGACTCGTCGACCGAGGAGCGGCCGTCGACGACCTCGCCATCGACCGGGATCTTCTCGCCCGGGCGGATGCGGATGCGGTCGCCGAGGTGCACCTCGTCGACCGGCACCTCCTCCTCGCGTCCGTCCTCGCGGATCACCCGCGCCGTCTTCGCCGCGAGGTCCAGCAGCGCGCGGATGGCGGCGCCCGTCCGCTCGCGCGCGCGCAGCTCGAGCATCTGGCCGAGCAGCACGAGGACAACGATCACCGCGCCCGCCTCGAAATAGACGCCGACCGTTCCGTCCTCGGTACGGAAGCCCTCGGGGAAGATGCCGGGCGCCAAGACGGCGACGACGCTGAACGCCCAGGCCGCCACTACGCCCATGGCGATCAGGCTGAACATGTTGAGGTTCATCGTCCGGAACGACCGCACGCCGCGCACCAGGAACGGCCAGCCGGACCAGAGGATCACCGGGGTTGCGAGCAGGAACTCGGCCCACATGGCGGGGTACTCGCCGATCCAGCCGCGCACGGCCAACCCGACATACTCGCCCATGGCAATGATCACCACCGGCACCGTCAGCACGGCGCCAACCCAGAACCGCCGCGTGAAGTCGACGAGTTCCGGGTTCGGCCCCTCGTCGGCGGCGGGGATGCCCTTTGGCTCGAGCGCCATACCGCAGATCGGGCAGTCGCCCGGGCCGACCTGCTCGATCTCCGGGTGCATCGGGCAGGTGTAGATCGTACCCTCGGGCATCGGCTCGGGCGCGGACACGCCTTCGAGATACATCTCTGGGTCCGATCTCGAACCGCTCCTCGCAGCGGGCCGAGCAGAAGTAGAAGCGTTGGCCCGCATGCTTGGCCATGTGCTCGGCGCTCGCCCGGTCGACGTTCATGCCGCAGACGGGGTCCTTCGCAGTCAGATAGGCCTCCGGCTCGACGACAAACCTGTCGCGGCAGCGCTCGCTGCAGAAGTGGAATGTCCGGCCCTCGTGCAGATGGCTGGGCTTGGCCGCGCCCGGATCGACGGTCATGCCGCAGACCGGGTCGCGGGCGGCGCTGTCCGGTGCCGTCGCCGTCTCGGCATGATGTTGGTGCGCGCTCATCGGCTTGTCCTCTCGGCAGGCGGTGCGCGGGCAGGTGCCCGCGCGACTCTGGCGATTGGCCACAGATGGGGCTTCCACCTACCGGAAGGTCAAGGGCCTGTCGTGAGATCCTGATGGCCCCGCGCGACGCTCGCGATTCCCGCACGGACACGCTTGACCTTCCAGCAGCGGCAAGCTCCATATCCGACTGAAACGACGCGAGCCGCGAGATCGCTCTGATGAACATCAAGGAAGTGGCGGAGATCAGCCGCCTGCCGGCGAAGACGATCCGGTTCTACGAAGAGATCGGCCTCGTCCGCCCCGGCCGTGCGCCGAACGGGTACCGACGCTTTTCCGAGCACGACCTGCACAAGCTGGCCTTCATCGGCCGCGCCCGCAGCCTCGGCTTCACGGTCGAGGACTGCCGAACGCTCCTCTCGCTCTACGAGGACCGCGGGCGGGCGAGCGCCGAGGTGAAGCAGATCGCCGAGAACCACCTGCAACGCATCGAGGAGAAGATCGTCGAACTCCAGGCGATGAAGCGCACGCTCGGCGCGCTCGTCGCCTCCTGCCGCGGCGATCACCGCCCGGACTGCCCGATCCTGGAAGATCTCGCCGGCGACCCGGTCGCTGCCGAGTGACCGCTGTCTGGAGTTCTGCGGCAAGAGGCATCTTGACCTTCCGGGAGGAGGAAGCTCTATCTCGTCAATATGACGCGGCTGCTCCGAATTCTGCTGATGGTTGCGCTGACCGTCGTCACGGTCTCGACGGCGCAGCACGCGCAGGCGAGCGAGCAGGCTGACGGACATGCGGCGCATGCCGGGCATGCACACAACGGCGCCCCTGCGCACGAGCCCGTCAGCGATCATGACCCGATGACGTGCTGTCCGTCGCTTTCGAACCTCTGCGGCACCGGCGCCGTGCTCTGCCAGGAAGTGTGGAGCCCTGTCGGCCGCACCACCGCCGTGATTTCGCTGTCCCCGCAAGACCGCGCCGCGCTGCTCTCCACATCCCTCGAATCCGAGCCGCCGCCTCCGCGAGCCTGACCGCGTGACGAAGCCGGCCGCGGCGTCGCCCGTGGCGGCTGTGGACACCGTTCAGCTCAAGAGGATCTCTCATGAACCGCCTCACCGTCGCGGCGCGCGCGCTCGCCGTCGCAACCCTTCTTGCCGCCCCTGCGGCGTTCGCCGCCGGCACGCATGCCGGAGGTCACGGGCACGACGCCGCCATCGGCCAGCCCGCCAAGGCATCCGCGGCATCGCGCACGATCGAAGTGACGATGCACGACAACTACTACGAGCCTGAATCCGTGACCGTGAAGCCGGGCGAGACGATCCGGTTCGTCGTCCGGAACGAGGGCCAGCTCGTGCACGAGTTCAACATCGGCACGGCGGCGATGCACGCGGCGCACCAGGACGAGATGCAGATGATGGTCGACCACGGCGTGCTGAAGCACGACCACATCGACCATCAGGCCGCCCAGCACATGCAGGCGACCATGGGCCACGGCATGCACAACGAGCCGAACAGCCTGCTGCTCGAGCCGGGGAAGACGGGCGAGATCGCCTGGACCTTCCCCAAGGGCGCCGAGCTCGAGTTCGCCTGCAACGTGCCCGGCCACTACGAGGCCGGCATGCAGGGCGAGATCGACGTCACGAACTGAGCGCGCGGCGGCGTCCATTTGCTTTACGGGCGCCGCTCCTCACCTCGGCATCAGGACAGAGCTTATGACCATCACTGGCATGCTCCGGGCGGCATCGCTCGGCGCCGCCTTCGCGGCCGCCCTCTCGGGCGCCGCGCTGGCCGGCGAGTACTCCCTCACCGTCGATCGCGTGGCGATCGACACCGGCGACTTCCGCAAGACGGGCGTCGGCTACAACGGCGCCTCGCCCGGGCCGGTTCTCCGGTTCGAGGAGGGCGAAGACGTCACGATCAGCGTGACCAACAACCTCTCTGAGACGACCTCGGTGCACTGGCACGGCCTCGTGCTGCCCTACACGCAGGACGGCGTGCCGGGCCTCGGCTATGAAGGGATCGCGCCCGGCGAGACCTTCACCTACCGCTTCCCGCTCGTGCAGGCCGGCACCTACTGGTTCCACAGCCATTCCGGCCAGGAGCCGGACGGCGCGTATGGCGCCATCATCATCGAGCCGACCGCGCGCGAGCCGTTCCGCTACGACCGCGACTATGTCGTGCAGCTGACGGATGCGCACCCGCACTCGGCCGACCGCGTGCTGCGCAACCTCAAGTCCATGCCGGACTACTACAACCGGCAGCAGCGCACGCTCGTCGACCTGGTCCGCGACGCGCGCGAGGACGGCCTCGGCGCCGCGCTCCGTGATCGCGCCGACTGGGGCGACATGCGCATGATGCCGACCGACATCGAGGACCTGCAGGGCTTCACGCCGCTGATCAACGGCA
Organism: uncultured Bacillaceae bacterium; assembly: GCA_963763245.1. GTDB lineage: Bacteria > Pseudomonadota > Alphaproteobacteria > Rhodobacterales > Rhodobacteraceae > Thermohalobaculum. Next base: position 478,471 of record CAVXNU010000007.1, on the reverse strand, counting down.
AGGGGCCCGAGGGGAACTGGACGGGCCTCTTCGAGCCGGGCGAGCGGGTGCGGCTGCGGCTGATCAACTCGTCGGCGATGACCTACTACGACGTCCGCATCCCGGGCCTCGAGATGACGGTCGTGCAGGCCGACGGCAACAACGTCCAGCCGGTCACGGTCGACGAGCTCCGCATCGCGGTCGCCGAGACCTATGACGTGATCGTCCGGCCGAAGGAGGACCGGGCCTACTCGATCATCGCCGAGTCGGTCGGGCGCACGGCGATGGCGCGCGGCACGCTGGCGCCGCGCGAGGGCATGGAAGAGGAGCTGCCGCCGCTGCGCGAGCCGCCGCTCCTGACCATGGCCGACATGGGCATGGCGCATGGCGACCATGGCGGGCACGCGATGGATCACGGCGGCGGCACGCACGTGATGCCGGATGGCGGTGCATGGAGGGCGCATCGCACGAGAGCCACGGCAGCGCGGCAACGCACCGATGCCCGACGGGACCGTCATGCCCGGCGCGTCGCATGCTGGATCGATCACGGCGCCGGCGCCACTCACACGATGCCCGATGGAAGTGTCATGGCCGGGATGGACCACTCGGCGCACGCGGCCCCGGGCGAGACCTTTTACGCGCCCGGCAGCGGTCTGACGCCAGTCGCCTATAACGGCGGCAAGTTCCTCTCCTATGCCGACCTCGTCGCGCTCCGGCCCGTCTACGACCAGCGCCCGCCCGATCGCGTCATTGACGTCCGCCTCACCGGCAACATGGAGCGCTACATCTGGTCCTTCGACGACGTGAAGCACGAGGACGCGCCGCCGATGGTCTTCCGGCACGGCGAGCGGGTCCGCTTCCGCTTCATCAACGAGACGATGATGACGCACCCCATGCACATCCACGGCATGTGGTTCATGCTCGACAACGGCAACGGCGCCCGCAACCCGGTCAAGCACGTGGTCAGCGTCGCCCCGGGCACGACGGTCGAGGTCGAGACCGAGTTCGACGCCGAGGGCCTCTGGCCGCTGCATTGCCACCTCGCCTACCACATGGAGGCGGGCATGATGCGGACCCTGCTGGTCGAGGGCGGGCCGACCGGCTTCGACGCCAGCAAGGCGCCGGCCCATGCCGCGCATCTGATGGGGCGCGGCTCGTGATCGGCGCACGCTCGCGGTTCTCGCCCCGGCGGTGTTCGCCGGGGCTCCCGCCACGGCCGGAGCCGATCCTCTGGGCCTTCCAGGCCGAGCAGTCCGAGTACCGGCTCGGCGAGGCCGGCAACGACGTGCTGGCCTGGGACACGGACGCCTATGCCGGCACGGACGAGCTCAAGCTGCGCTGGATCTCGAAGGGCGAGTACCTCCTCGAGGTGGACGCCTTCGAGAAGCTCGAGAACCAGCTGCGCCTGCAGACGCCAATCTCCGACTTCTGGGACGTCGTCGCCGGCGTGCGGGTGGATACGCCCGACGGACCCGACCGGGTCTACGGCGTCGTTGGCCTGCACGGCCTGGCGCAGCAATGGATCGAGGTCGACGCCGACCTCTACATCTCCGAGGACCCGCGGCTCGGCGTTGACCTCGAATACGAGGGGCTGATCACCAACCGGCTGATCCTGACGCCGAGCCTCGAGCTCGACCTGCCGCTCACCGATGACCCCGAGGTCAACAGCGGCGCCTTCGCCCCGACGATCGAGGTCGGCGCGACGGCTCAGCTACGACCTCGTGGACCGCGCGCTCTCGCCATATATCGGCGTCCACTACCAGCGCGCCTTCGGCGAATCCGCCGACCTGATCCGCATCGACGGGGACGATCCCGACGGCGTCTTCTTCGTCGCCGGCGCGAAGATGCTGTTCTGATCCTCACCCGGCGGCGCCGGGTGCACCAAACTCAAGGAGCCAATCATGCAGAGACGAACCTTCATCGCCGCCGCGCTCGCGGCGCCGATTTTCGGAACGGCTGCGTTAGCGGCCGACCTGCCGAGGGTGGCGGTGGCGAAGTCGCCGAGCTGCGGCTGCTGCGGCGCCTGGGTCGAGCACATGCGCGCTGCCGGCTTCGAGGTCGAGGTGCAGGACGTCACGGACGAGGCGCTTGCCGCGATCAAACGGCGCGCCGGCCTCGCTCCGGAGCAGACGTCCTGCCACACGGCCGAGGTCGAGGGCTATTTCGTCGAGGGCCATGTGCCGGCCGAGGACGTCAAGCAGCTCCTGGCAGAACGCCCCGCCGCGCGCGGGTTGGCTGTGCCCGGCATGCCGGTGGGCTCACCGGGCATGGAGATGGGCGATATGCGCGACCCCTACGACACGCTGCTGATCGGAACTGACGGTCAGGCGACCGTCTTCGCCCAGCACTGAAGGCTGCAGGCCACGCAAGTGGGCGGAGGTTTGACTCCGGCGCCCGTCGGTGTGCTGGGGATGCCGACGGTCCCGTCTATCCGCGCTGACGCAAAGGCCGAACGGGCGTACAGTGAAACGGCCCGGCGGCACCCGCGGTTGGCGTCGCGAAGGGCATTCGTCGAGGGTCGCTCATGATCGCTGTGCTCGGCCATCGGGTCTACCGTCACCTATTCGCGGCACAGGTCCTTTCTCTGATCGGCACCGGCTTGACGACGGTGGCGCTGGGGCTGCTTGCCTACGAGCTGGCCGGCGCCGATGCCGGGGCGGTGCTCGGAATTGCCCTGGCGCTTAAGATGCTGGCCTATGTCGGGCTGGCGCCGGTCGCCGGCGCGCTGGCCGAAGTCTTCCCGCGTCGGCCGTTCCTGATCGCGCTCGATCTGGTCCGGGCGGGGTTGGTGCTCTTCCTGCCGTTCGTGACCGAGATCTGGCAGGTCTATCTGCTCGTCTTCCTGTTCCAGGCCTGTTCGGCCGCGTTCACGCCGACCTTCCAGGCGACGATCCCCGACGTGCTGCCGGAGGAAGGAGACTACACCCGGGCACTCGCGCTCTCGCGCCTCGCCTATGATCTCGAAGCCGTTCTCAGCCCGCTGCTCGCGGGCGCGCTGCTGACCTTCATCACCTTCGACTGGCTGTTCGTCGGAAACTCCATCGGCTTCCTTGGCTCGGCCGCGCTAGTGGCGTCGGTCCTGCTGCCGGCGTTGCGACCCGGCGAGCAGCGGCCCTTCGTTCATCGGCTGACCCGCGGCTCCTGGATCTATCTCTCGACGCCGAGACTGAGAGGACTTCTCGCCCTCAACGTCGCTGTCGCGGCGGCGGGCGCCATGGTGATCGTGAACACGGTCGTCATTGTCCGCGCCGGCCTCGGCGGCAGCGACGGCGACGTCGCGCTGTTCTTCGCAGCCTACGGCGCCGGGTCGATGGCAGTGGCCCTCTCGCTTCCAAGGCTGCTGGACAGACTTGAGCCGCGATCCGTCGTGCTGTCCGGAGGCGCACTCCTCGCGCTCGCGCTCGTGCTCGGCACCCTTGCCCCCGCCTATGGTCCGGCTCTGGCGCTCTGGGCGGCGATCGGCGCGGGCGCTTCGCTCGTCCAGACCCCCGCGGGCCTCCTGCTGCGCCGGTCATCGCACGCCGAGGACCGGCCGGCGCTCTTCGCGGCGCAGTTTGCGCTCTCGCATGCCGGCTGGCTTGTCGCCTACCCGGCGGCCGGATGGCTGGGCGCCGAGATCGGCCTCGCCGCCACTTTCGCGATCATGGCTGCGGCGGCGGCGGCCGGCACCGTTGCCGCCGCCAGCCTGTGGCCAAGACGCGATCCCGAGGAGATCCCGCACATACATGAAGAGATCGAGCACATGCACGGGCCGGCAGAGGACGCACACCATGGACCCGCGGCACTCGCCTGGCGCGATCCACGCTCGGGCCGCCACCGACACCGGACGATCCGGCACGCCCACCGCTTCGTCATCGACGATCACCACCCAGCCTGGCCGGCGCGGTAGAGGCGGCAGCTTTCGGGGAGAAGCTGCGCGACATTTCTTTTTTGGTCTTTCCGCCGAAGCTCTCCTGAGCAGGTTTCCCGTGGCTCGTGTGGAACGGCGTCAGACAAGTCGTGTGTGGCCGAGCCGGAAACGTGCCAGCTTCCCAACGACCGTCCTGCCGTTCATCAGCACGAACTCGCGCTCGCAGTCGAATCGATAGCTGTTGCCGGCGCGAAGCTCGGCGGCGCAAGTGCCGGTGCCTCGTTTCGCGCCGGAGCCGAGAGCCCCGCGCTGACGGTGCAGCCCGCGCCGCAGGGCCGACCGGCCTTGCAGCCGCAGGCATCGCCGCAGCGGCAGGTCGGCCCGCAGCCGGCGGGGTTCGGCCGCGCAGGAGAGGCGTCCAGTACATCTGTCATCATCTGTCTCCATGGGTTGAGCTTGAGAGTCCTCAGCGAGGACCGGGGCGCGAGTACACCCGCGGCGCACTCGGCGCTTGAACGAAACGGCTACGACATCTCGAGCGCCGTCGCCGGGAGACCGAACATGCGCCGGAAGGTGCGGCTGAGATGCGCCGAGTTTGCGAAACCCGCCTCGTGCGCCGCCTCGGTGAGGCTGAGGCCGCCCCAGTGGGCATCCACGGCACGGATCAGCCGCATCCAGAGCACATAGGTCCGGAACGGCAGGCCCGTCTCCTCGACAAAGAGATGGCTCGCACGGCTCGGCGACAGCCCGACCCCACTGGCGATTTCACGGAGGCCGAGCGTCCCTCCGATGTTCTCGTGCGCCCACCTGATCATCAGGCGCACGCGCCGGTCGATCTCGGTGGTCCGGTTGTGGCCGGCAATGCGTTGGCAAATCTGTGTCCCGGCCTCGATAATCGCGCCCCTGCGATCGGTCGGGTGCGCGAGAGCCTGACTGATCTGAGCTTGCGCATCGCGCGACTCCCCAAGCCCGAGCGGTATGGAGGCCCGACCATCCATCTTTCGCGCAAGCGCCCGCCCAGCGCGGCTTTCCAGGTCAACGAAGAGAAGCGCCACGACGCCGCATGCCTCGAACGCGTGCGGCGCGTCCGGCGCCACAATAGCCGCCGGCCCCGGAAGGGCGCAGCTCTGGAGATGCAGGGTGAATGTACCGCTGAGCGACAAGGTGATCTGAAACGCATGGTGCGCGTGAACGTCAGTGCGACGCGCTGCTCCGGCCGCAGCGGGGACATCGAAGACCCACAGACTGCCGCCCTCCCAAAAGGCGATCTGACCGGATGCCAACTTTCTCATCGTGACAAAGCATACCATCCCTCAGGCGGCCACCTGCGTCTCAAGTGAGCGCGAACGTCCACTGTGGGTCACAGCCGGCCGGCCCGGCTACGAGCAGTTCTGTGGGCATTGCCGCCGTAGCCGGTTCACTCGGGCAACTGGCGAGTTGCGCCATGAATGGAAGTTCGAGACTGTGCGCATCGCGGGCGCGGTGGCGCCCATCCAGAGGCTCGGCCGCTGCGCTCACCCCCGACCGGTCGCGCCCCGATCTCGGCGGCGATGGTGCGCGCGATTTTCAGCGGTGATGTCCATGCCGGCTCCTCGCGCTGCGTGAGCAGCGGCATAGCGGCAGGAAATCGGGCATCCAAAAGACAAACGCCGAAGCCGGGAGCTGGCCATGGTGTGCGTCTCGCCGCTACAGTCTCGCGTCCTGTGCATGGTCCCGGTGGTGCGACGGCCGGAGGGCCGCGCGCAGCAGCCGACGGAATTTCGGGCACTCCATGTGAGTTTCGGCCGGGCACGCGGCGACGTGCCGCAGCGCGTCCCTGAGCATCGTCAGCTTTCGGATCTGCAGGTCGAGTTTGTCCGCACGCGCGTGCAGGGCCGCACGCGGCAGATCGGGCGATCCGTCTTTCCCGAACATCCCCTTGATCTCTTCGAGCGAGAAACCAGCGGTCTTGCCCAGCGATATCAACGCAAGCTGGGTCAGCGCCTCGGGGCCGAACTGGCGACGCAACCCGCGCCGCCCGAGCGACTCTATGAGTTCGATCTCATCGTAGTAGCGCAACGTCGAGGCCGGCACGCCGCTCCGTTCGGACAGCAGGCCGATGTCCACAAGATCCATCTTGACCTCAAGTTGACTCGAAGTGGCAGCGTAGCCGCGACTTGCAACGGTGACAAGGGATCCGCCATGTCGGCCACGACCAGTATGGAAACTGAACGACCGCCGCTCGACGCGCTCGCAGGGGCCATGCTGCTCGCATCGCTCGGTGCCGGCATCGCCACGGTGGCGCTTCCGACACTGGCTCAGGCCTTCTCGGCGCCGGTCTCCGGCGTCCAGTGGGTCATCGTCGCCTATCTGATGTCGGTGACGGTCGCGATCGTTCTGGCGGGCCGGTTCGGCGATCTGTTCGGTCACGGCCGCGTCCTGATCGCCGGCCTTGCGATCTTTGCCTTCGCTTCCGCCCTCTGTGCTGCCGCCCCTTCGCTCGGCACGCTGATCGCGGCCCGTGCGGTCCAGGGTGTCGGCGGCGCGATCCTCATGGCCCTGCCGATCTCGATCGTGCGGAGCACGGTCGACCAAGGGAGGATCGGATCGGCAATGGGGCTTCTCGGCACAATGTCGGCAGTCGGGACCGCGCTCGGTCCATCCTTGGGCGGAATCTTGATCGCGGGCTTCGGCTGGCGGGCTGCCTTCGTGCTGCTGGCGGGTCTGGGCGTCGTGGCACTCTGCCTTGCCCTGCGGGCCTTCTCCCCGACCGCGCCGGCGGGGACGCGCGCCATGGACCGGCGGATCGACTGGCCCGGCGCCGCTCTGCTGGCCATCACCCTGACAGCGCTTCGCGCTCGCGACCGGCGGCGGAAAGGCCGATGTGACCTGGGACGCCGGATGGCTCCTGGCCGTCGCGATCCTGGCGCTCGTGCTCTTCATCGCTGTCGAGGCCCGGTCGGCATCGCCGCTGGTGCCGCTGTCGCTCCTGCGCGACCGCGCGACCGGCGCGTCGCTCGCGACGAACCTGCTGGTGAGTGCGGTCATGATGGCGACGCTGGTCGTCGGACCGTTCTTTCTGTCTTTCGGCCTGGGCCTGGACGCGGCTTTGGTCGGCCTCGTCATGGCGGTCGGGCCGGTGACGGCGGCGCTCGCCGGGATCCCGGCCGGGCGTGCAACCGACCGGTTCGGAGCGCCGCGCGTGCTGGCGGCCGGGCTGACCGAAATGATGGTTGGCCTGATCTGCCTGGCCTTTCTGCCGAGGTTTCTGGGCGTCGCGGGATACGTCGCGGCATTGATCGTCCTCACGCCGGGCTTTCAGTTGTTCTTGGCCGCGAACAACACCGCCGTGATGGCAAGCGCAGGGGAGAAGCAGCGGGGAATGGTGTCCGGACTGCTTGGCCTGTCACGCAATCTGGGCTTCATGACCGGCGCTTCGATGATGACGACGTTCTTCGCCGTTTCGGTCGGAATCGAGGATATCACCGAAGCCTCGGCGCAGACTGTCGGTGATGCGTTCATGGCGACATTCCTGGTCGCGGCCGGCATGGCGCTGTTGGCTCTCGTTCTCACGTTCGTGGGTCGGCCAGAGGCTCGGGCTGAGCGTCCATAAGGACGGGAAGGCGTTTCCCGCCACCGATGACTCCGTCACGCACGCCTGTCCGCATATGGCAGGTTTCAGCAGTGCATCGGCTGCTCGTCTGAGCCTTCACCGACGCCGTGCTTGCGCGATTAACCGACACCACAGAGGAGTACTGGTGGCACGCGCGCCGGACATTCGGGTGCGCGAACTGAGTTCCTGGCCAGGGCCGCTCCTCATCGCCGCAATAGGTTCTATACGAAACCGTAATGTCGGAACCGAGTTGATCCACCTGCGGTTTCTCGCCCGGAGCGCCTGTTGCGAAACTAACGGCGCTGAAGCAGGCCAACGCGGGAAGGAACTCCGATGTTCGACTGGATCACCGGCTGGATCGAGCACCTCGGCTACATCGCCGTCGCGGTGCTGATGTTCGCTGAGAACCTCTTTCCGCCGATCCCGTCCGAACTCGTGATGCCGCTGAGCGGCTACACCGCGAGCCAAGGCGACCTTAGCCTCTTCGGCGTGCTGGCGGCGGGGTGGGCCGGGTCCATGCTGGGCGCGCTCTTCTGGTACGGCGTCGGCTACTGGGTCGGACTCGAGCGGATCAAGCGCTTCGCGGCCAGGCACGGCCGGTGGCTGACGATGACGCACGAGGAAGTCGTCCAGGCCAGCGACTGGTTCCACCGGCACGGCGGCAAGGCCGTGTTCTTCGGGAGGCTCGTCCCGGCGGTCCGGACCTTCATCTCCATCCCGGCGGGGGTGTCGGACATGTCGTTCATCGTCTTCCTACTCTACACCGCCATAGGGACGGCGATCTGGACGGCCTTCCTGACCGCGCTCGGCTACGTTCTCGGCGCGAGCTACGATCAGGTCTCGACCTGGATGAACCCCGTGACGGATGTCGTCGTCGGCGTGATCGTGATCTGGTATCTCTGGCGGGTCGCGACCTTCGGGCGACGGTCTCGACGGTCGGCGTGACGTCGAGAGGATGGCGATGGGGATGACTCGCCATCATACACAACGTTCCGGCAGGGCATGAGCGCGACACCATTCTTACGCCTCTCAGCCTTGCTTCTTGTGCTCTATGGCATTTCAGTCGCGGATCTGGTGCTTGGTGGTCCGCTTACCCGGTGGGATGCCACATTTTCCGATGCGGTTCGGTCACTCCACACGCCGACGCTCGACAGGCTGTTCATCGCGATCAGCGCATGCGGGGTCTGGCAGGTCGTGGCGACCTTGTTCGTGCTCGCGACGATCGCGCTCGCGGCGCTGCGGCGATTTGGCCTTATCCTCGGCCTCTGGCTGACCTTCGCCGGCAAGCAGGCGACCGTCGCGGTCCTAAAGGACGCCTTTGACAGGCTCCGTCCCCACGGCGCGTCGCTCGTCACCGCCTCGTTTCCCAGCAACCACGCGGCGACGTCGGTCGCCTTCTACGGCCTGATGTTCTGGCTGGCCTGGTGGTTGCGCCTTCTCCCCGGCCCTGTGGCCTTTGCGGCCGGCTTCATCGTGGCCGTCGCGATGGGCTTCAGCCGCGTCTACCTTGGGGAGCATTGGGTGACGGACGTGCTGAACGGCTATGTTGTGGGCGCGCTCTGGCTGCTGGTCGGAGCGGCTCTCTGCGCGCGATGGGACGATCGCAGGGCAGCCCTCTGATCGCGCCCCACTTCGGGGGCGTCGATGGACGGCAGGCGGACGATCGCGCGCAGGCCCCGGCCGCCGTCCTCGAGCCGGATGGCGCCGCGATGCAGCTTGACCACGGCGGCGACCAGGCTGAGACCGAGGCCGCTGCCCTCGGTGGTTCGGCTCGCCTCCAATCGATAGAGGCGGCGGAACACCTTGTCTCGCTCCTCCACCGGAATCCCCGGACCCTCGTCGGCCACCGTGATCTCTACCGATCGCTCGCGTTCAGCGAGCATCAGCCTGATGCCCGCCGGCGGCGGCGCATGGCGCAGCGCGTTCTCGAGCAGGTTCGACAGCATCTGCGCGAGCAGGTCCCGGTCGCCCTCGACCAGCAGTGGCCCGTCCGCGGGAACGTCGACCCGGAAGTCGCGGCCCTCGTCCTCGGCCGCGGGCTGGAACAGGTCCGCGACCGTCATGCACAGCTCGGCCAGATCGACCGAACGAAACCGGGCGCGTGGCGAGCCGCCCTCGATCTGCGCGATGCGCAGCAGCGCCTGGAAACAAGCGTTGATCGCGTCGATTTGCGCGCGTGCGTCGTCGAGGACCTCGACATCGGGCCCGTCCTGCAGCCGGTCCAGCGTGGCCCGCAACCTGGTCAGCGGAGTCCGCAGATCGTGCGCGATGTCCGCCGAGACCTGGCGGAGGCTGTCCACGTTCTCGGAGAGCCTGTCGAGCATGGCGTTGATCGCCAGCGCGATCCGGCCGATGTCGTCGTGATCCGCGCCGACAGGCACCCGGCGTTCGAGATCGCCGCCGGCGACCGCGTCGAGCGTCGCGCCGATCGCGGTGATCCGCGCCTCGGTCCGGCGGAGAACCCACAGCATTCCCGCGACCGCCAGCAGCGTCGAGGCGGCGAGACCGGCCAGCAGAGCCTGCGCGAAGATCTCGATGACTTCGTCGCGCGCCTCGGTGCTGCGCGCCAGCACGAGCGGCCGCCCTGCCACTTCCGCGCCGATCGCCAGGTAGCTGTCGGCGGCGTCCAGCGGGGCGAGGGGTTCGACCGCCGCCTCGTCAAGGGCGCGCCAGCCGACGAATGGGCCGGCCAGCCGGGCGTTCCCGATGGCCGGTCCGGTCCCGACTGCCGGCCAGAGCACGTAAACCGGACCCTCGGCGCGGGCCGCCGCCGCTCGCGCGCGGATCTCTGCCTCCAGCGCCGGTGCGCCGCCCGCCGCGGCGATCGTCCTCAGCTCCGCCAGCTCTTCCAGAAGCCCGGCGCGGAGGTGATGCTCCATCTCCTGCTCGGACAGCACGTAAGCGGCCAGGAAGGCGGCGACGTTCGCCGCCAGGAACACCAGCGCCATGAGGCCGCCGAGCCGCACGACGCCCGAGCCTGCAAGCGCGGCCAGCCGACGCCGGCCGAGGGCCGTCACTCGCCCGCCCGCAGGGTGTAGCCGGCACCGCGAACCGTCCGGATCAGCTCCCGGCCGAAGGGCTTGTCGACCTTGGCGCGGAGCCGGCTGACATGGCTCTCGACGACATTGGTCTGCGGGTCGAAATGGATGTCCCACACCGCCTCGAGCAGCATCGTCCGCGTCTGCACCCGCCCGGAGGTGCGCATCAGGTGCTCGAGCAGGCGGAACTCGCGCGGCTGCAGGTCGAGAATCTGGCCGCCGCGCGTGACCCGCCGGCGGATCAGGTCCATCTCGAGGTCGGCGACCCGCAGCACGGTCGGCTCGTCCTGCATATGCGGGCGGCGCGCCAGCGCCGCGAGGCGGGCCGCGAGCTCGGCGAAGGAAAAGGGCTTCACCAGATAGTCGTCGGCGCCCGCGTTCAGGCCCTCGACCCGGTCGTCGACGCCGCCAAGCGCCGTCAGAAACAGGATAGGCGTCCGCAGCTTCGCGCCCCGCAGGGTGCGCACCAGCGACAGCCCGTCGAGACCCGGCAGCATTCGGTCGACGATCAAGATGTCGTAGCCGCCGACGGTCGCCTGGATCAGCCCGTCGCGGCCGTTCGACAGCCGGTCGACCAGGTGGCCGGTCTCGGTGAGACCCGTCACGATGTAGTCAGCGGTGCGGTCGTCATCCTCGATCAGCAGCAGCTTCACGGGCACTGTCCCCTGGCGGTGGCCCGGCGGTCGCCCGCCGAGCCCCGTCTCGGTCAGTCGTCATCCTCGTCAGTCGGATGGCCGCTGGCAAGCACCTTGCCGGACTGCGCATCCACCGCGACCATCGTGCGGCCGCCGTCCTGACCGGCCACCAGCACCGCCCAGACAGGCCCGGATGCGCCCTGGACGCCCTCATCCGCGTCGTCCTCGAAATCGGCCTCCATGGCCTTGCCGTTGGCGGCCTTCTCGGCTGCGGTGATCGCGTCGGCCAGCGCGATCTTCGCCTGATCGCCGCCACCCTCCTGGTCGTCCATCAGCTGCGCGAGAAAGCTCGGCTGCTCCTGCGCGGCCACTGTGCCCGACTGCGGATCCACTGCGACGTTCGTGACCTTGCCCGAGGACAGCGTGCTGACGACGTAGAGCGTCCGGCCGTTGTCGCCTTCGATCGACGCCTCGACGGCGCGCCCCGAGGCGGCCTGCTCCGCCGTCCTCACCGCATCGAGCAACGAATGCGGGGCCGATACCGCCAGCTTGGCTTCGCTCGCCTGCTCGCCGCTGTCGCTTTCGGCCAGCGCGGCGCCGCCGACACCGATCATCGCCAGGCACGCCGTCGCGGCGCAGAGTATCTTTGTGGATGTCATGATCGTCTCCTTGGTCTCTTTGCTGCCGGCGCGCCGAGCGCCGAACACGCATGGAGTTGGCGGCCACGGATCGCCGCGTCCTGCCCAGCCGATTACGAATTCCCAATCTTCGACATGCCCCGGCGCGACATGGCCCGGCGATGGGCAGCAGGGTACCTGACGGCCACGTTTCCGCTCCGGCCGGATCATTGCCGATCCGTATAGCCGGGGCCAGTCGGGCGTACAGCAGGTGAGCGACGTTCACGGGCTGCACAGTTGGCGAAGCCCATATCTCGTCAAGCTTCCGAGTCAGCCCTTCCGCGAGCAGCTTGGCGTGCTCCATGTCGCGGCCGAGTCGGACCCTGACGAGTTCCGCCCCGAATGCCGGCTGGATTGATTTCGGCACCCTTCGTGTGAACACGTAAGAGCCGCTTCTGGTGATGGTGTGTGGCAGATTGTATGACACTTGCAGTGCCCCCCGAACCGGATTTCCGTTTCGGATCAGGCACTTGCGCTCTCAGGATGGTGCCCAGGAGAGGACTCGAACCTCCACGCCCGTACGGGCACTAGCACCTGAAGCTAGCGCGTCTACCAATTCCGCCACCTGGGCAGGCTGCGTGAGAGCGGCATGTAACGGCGGTGCCGGGGGCTGTCAACGGCGGCCGGTCGCCGCCCGCGAACGCGGATCTCGCGCCGCGACATGCCCGAGCTGCGGTCGCATGCCGGCCTTGCGGGCTTGCCGTGCCGCGCGGGGCAGCATAAACGGCGGGACATGGTTTGGGCACCGACCTTCTCGAACGGCCTCGTCACCGTCATCGGCGGCTCGGGCTTTGTCGGGCGCTATATCGCCCAGCGCATGGCGCATCGCGGCTGGCGCGTCCGCGTCGCCTGCCGCCGGCCGAACGAGGCGCTTTTCGTGCAGACCTATGGCGTCGTCGGCCAGGTGCTGCCCGTCCAGTGCAACCTCCGCGACGAGACGTCGACCAGGCGCGTCATCATGGGCGCCGACGCCGTCGTGAACTGCGTCGGCGTGCTGTGGGAGAACGGCAAGAACCGCTTCGACGCCGTCCAAGCCGAAGGCGCCGGCCGCGCCGCCCGGCTGGCAGCCGAGGAGGGCGTCTCCCGCTTCGTGCAGATCTCGGCGATCGGCGCCGACGCCGACAGCCCTTCGGCCTATGGCCGCACCAAGGCGGCCGGCGAGAAAGCCGTAATGGACGCCTTCCCGCAGGCCACCATCCTGCGTCCTTCGATCATCTTCGGGCCCGAGGACGAGTTCTTCAACCAGTTCGCCGGCATGGCGCGCTTCACGCCCGTGCTGCCGCTCGTCGGCGCCGGCACGCGCTTCCAGCCGGTCTGGGTCGAGGACGTCGCCGAAGCGGCCGCCCGCGCCTGCGCGGGCGAGGTCGAGCCGGGCCTCTACGAGCTCGGCGGCCCCCGCGTCGCCACCTTCCGCGAGCTGATCGAGCTGATGCTCAAGGTGATCCGGCGCCGCCGCGCGATCGCGAACATCCCCTTCCCGCTGGCGCGCCTGCAGGGCCGCCTCCTGCAGCTGACTGCCTGGGCCGGCGTCAAGCCGATGTTGACGGTCGACCAGGTAAGGTTGCTCGAGCGGGACAATGTCGTCACGCCGGGCGCCAAGGGGTTCCGCGAGCTTGGCATCGCGCCGACCGCGATGGAGGCGATCCTCGACAGCTATCTCTACGCCTATCGCCGCAACGGCCAATATTCGCGGCTGGCCGAGCCGACCGGCGTTGGCGCGCGCGACGGCGATCGCATCGACGCCTGATCGCGCCGGCCCTTCTGCGGTGAGGCCCATGCGCCTGCTTGTCGCCTGCGTCGCCCTGCTGGCGGTCGCTCTCACCCCGCCGGCACGTGCCGCCTGCGTCGGCACCAACATGCTCGAGGAACTCGCGACGAGCGATCCAGCGGCGCTCGACGCGATCCGCGCGCAGGCAGCGGCGACGCCGAACGGCGAGGGGCGATTCTGGAAGGTCGAGCGCCCCGGCACGCCGGCCTCGGTCCTCTTCGGCACCTTCCACACCGACCAGGCGGTCGGGACGGTCTCGCCGGCGGTCTGGCAGGCGCTCGGCCGCGCGCGCATCGCCGTTTTCGAGCTGAGCGCCGCGGAACAGGAGGCGATGCAGGCCCGCCTCGCCGGCGACCGCAGCTTCGCCTTCGACGACGCCGCGCCGCCGCTCAGCCGCCGGCTCGCCCCCGACCGCCTCGCCGTCCTGACGCGGGCGCTGGCGGCGCGCGGCATCCCGCTCGAGCAGGCCGAGCGGATGCAGCCCTGGATGCTCTTCTCGCTCCTGGCGCTGCCGGCCTGCCATCTGCAGGCGATGGCGGGCGGCGCATCTGCGCTGGACGGGGTCCTGGCCGATTCGGCGACCGCTGCCGGGATTCCCCAGGCCGGGCTCGAGACCTATGAGCAGGCGCTGGCTGCGTTCCGCCAGATCCGGCCGGAGCGACTGCTGTCCATGCTGGTCGACACCAGCGCGCAGCTCGATGAGGAGGAGGACATCTTCCGCACCAATCTGGACCTCTACGAGGCCGGGCGGATCGCCGAGATCGATGCGTTCGGCCGCTGGCTGTCGACGGGGCCGGGCTCGGAGCCGGGTGCCGCCGCGCTCTATGACGAGGTCATGGACGAGCTGATCGCCGCCCGCAACCGCGCCTGGCTCGGGCCCCTCGAGGACCAGCTCGCGCTCGGCGGCGCCTTCACGGCGGTCGGAGCGCTGCACCTGCCCGGGCAGGCGGGGCTGATCGAGCTCCTGCGCGCGCGGGGCTGGCGCGTCACCCGCCTGGATTGACCCGGCGCCGGAGTGCAGATGAAAAGCACGGCCCCGCATTCGCGAGGCCGTGCGATGGCACACCAATACTTGCAATATGCCTGTATCCAATCCGGCGGTCCGACCCGGCTCGGGCCTTATTGCCCCCGTAGGCGCCGTTCCCGCCTGCCTCCTGGTACTCGACCTTACGCTCACTCCGGGCATCGCCCGATGGAGATCAATCTAGACGGGTCTTCTCGCCGATTCTGTGATGCGTGTCACAATGGGTCATACGGAGACACGCGGGGGGCATGCTGGACCAGGCAGGCGTCCGGGCTTGCGCCGGCCGACCGGAACCGGCATCTAACCCGGATGCCTCTGACGATCGACGACATCGAGGCGGCGGTGCGGCTGGCGCCGCTTGGCGAGCGCTCGGATTTCGACCTCAACCCGGACGTCAAGGCCGCCCAGCTCAAGCTGCACGAGCAGCGCCGGGCCGCCGTGCTCTGCGGCCTGCGCGAGCGCGACGGTCGGCTGCACGTGATCCTCACCCACCGCTCGGCGCACCTCAAGCGCCACGCCAGCCAGGTCGCCTTCCCGGGCGGCCGGATCGACCCGACCGACGCCTCGCCCCGCCACGCCGCGCTGCGCGAGGCGGAGGAGGAGATCGGCCTCGCGCCTGCCGAGGTGCGCGTGCTCGGCCACCTCGACGAGTACCTGACCTCGACCGGCTACCGCGTGACACCCATCGTCGGCATCGTCCCCTCGGGCTTCGAGCCGCGCCCCGACCCGGCCGAGGTCGCGCACGTCTTCGAGCCGCCGCTCGACTTCCTCATGGATCCGGTCAACCGCCAGCGCCACCACCATGACCGCAACGGCTATCGCCGCTATTACTACGCCATGCCGTGGCAGGGCCATTACATCTGGGGCGCCACCGCGGGCATGCTGAAGGGCCTCAGCGACAGGCTCGCCGTGCTGGGTCATGGCGCAGAGCCGTCCGGCGCGCCGGGCCCGCATCGCTCCCGTCCCCTGAGGGGAGGGGCTGAGGCGCTCCGCATCGACATGCCCCAGCAGCGCTGCCGCCGAGCCGATCCCCGCCCCTCGCCGCCGCGCTCCCCCTCCCCGCGCAGGGGCGAGGGCCGGGGAGGGCGGCTCAGCCTCCGCACTGTGGCGCCAAGGCGGCACCGCTCGCGTTCCCGGGCCCGTCGCGCCGATTCACTGCCGCGGACGGGCCGCGGGGCCAATGACGGCACCGACCCGCATCGACGCGCCTTGGGTGGCGGCGCCGGCCAGCCGGGCCGTGATGGACGCGCTGGGGCAGGCCTATTTCGTCGGCGGCTGCGTACGCAACGCGCTGCTCGGGCAGCCGGTCACCGACATCGATATCGCGACGCCGCTGCCGCCGACGGTGGTGATCGAGCGGCTGGAGGCGGGAGGGCTGCGCGCCGTGCCCACCGGCCTCGCGCACGGGACCGTGACCGCCGTCGTCGACCACCAGCCGATCGAGGTGACGACCTTCCGCGCCGACGTGACCACCTTCGGCCGCCATGCCGAGGTCGCCTTCACGACCGACATGGCGACCGATGCCGGGCGGCGCGACTTCACCATGAACGCGCTTTACGCCGATGCCGCGGGCACGGTCATCGACCCGCTCGGCGGGCTGCCGGACCTGCGCGCGCGCCGCGTCCGCTTCATCGGCCGGGCCGAGGACCGCATCCGCGAGGATTATCTGCGCATCCTGCGCTTCTTCCGCTTCCACGCCTGGTATGGCGCGCCCGAGAGCGGCATCGACGCCGACGGCCTCGCCGCCTGCGCGGCGCTGGCCGACGGCCTTGACCGGCTCGCGCGCGAGCGCATCGGCTGGGAGTTCCGCAAGCTCCTCGCCGCGCCCGATCCCGCGCCGGCGAGCGCGGCCATGGCGGCCGCCGGCGTTCTGGCGCGCTGCCTGCCCGGCGCCGACGCCGCGGCGCTCGCCCCGCTCGTTCGCGCCGAGCGGCTGGCCGGTGCCGCGCCCGATTGGCAGACCCGCCTCGCCGCGCTCGGCGCCGTTGGGACCGGGCGGCACCTGCGGCTTTCGCGCGCCGAGGAGGCGGCGCAGGCCAGGATCGCGGCGGCGCTGGCGGATGACGCGTCGCCGGCCGCGCTCGCCTACCGCCACGGCGCCGATGCCGCGCGCTCGGCTCTGCTGATCCGCGCCGCGTCGGACTTGCCGCTGCCGGCCGATCTCGAGGCCGCGCTCGCCCGCGGGGCAGGGGCCCGGCTGCCTGTCGCCGCCGCCGATCTGATCGCGGCGGGGATGGCGCCCGGGCCGGCGCTGGGCCAAGCGCTCGCCCGCGCCGAGGCGGCATGGATCGACAGCGATTTCAGCGCTGGACAAGGACGCGCTGCTCGCGCAGGGTCTGGAGTTAGGTCAGCATAACTGACCTTTATGGATGCCATCATGAACGGTGATACGCTTGCCGCGCTGGCGGGTCTTGCGGTGGCGATGACCTGGACGCCCGGGCCGAACAACATGATGCTCGCTGCCTCGGGCGCGAATTTCGGCTGGCGCCGAACGGTGCCGCACGCCATGGGCGTGAGCTTCGGCTTCCCTGTCATGCTCTTCGTGGTCGCGATGGGCCTCGGCCAGCTCTTCGTCGCCGAGCCGCGGATCGCCGACGCGCTGGCCTGGATCGGGCTCGCCGCGATGTTCTGGTTCGCCTGGCGCATCGCCACCGCCGATCCGGGCCGGGCCGAGGGACGCTCGCGGCCGCTCAGCTTTCTCGAGGCGGGCGCCTTCCAGTGGATCAATCCAAAGGCCTGGACCTTTGCCGTGCTGGTCACCGCCTCCTATGTCACCGGCCCCGCCGCGGTCGAGGCGGCGCTGCTCGCGGCGCTGGTGTTCCTCCTGTCCGGCCTCGGCTCGAGCCAGGCCTGGACGATCTTCGGCACGGCGTCGGCCGGCTGCTCGGCACCGGCTGGCGCCTGCGCGCCTTCAACCTCGTGATGGCGGCGCTGCTCGCGGCCTCGGCGGTCTGGCTGGTCGCCGCCGGCTGAGCACGGCATTCCGGCGAGAGGCGCCCTCGGACCGTATTGCCACCGGGGCGAGGGCGATTGACTGGGCGCCTCTTGAGCAACGGCTGGGAGCGATCTCGCCGCCGGGGCCCGGGGAGCCGGGCTGGCCACCGCTGGCTCTGTTCAAGGCGCTGTTGCTGGGCTTCTGGCACGACCTTTCGGATGTCAGGTTGGCCGAGGCGCTGGACGACCGCGCGTCCTTCCGGCGCTTCTGCGGCTTCTCGGCGAGCGAGGCGACGCCGGAGCGCACCGCCTTCGTGCGCTTCCGCCGCGAGCTGGTGCGCCGCCGTCTGGACCGTGTGCTGTTCAACGAGGTCGTGCGCCAGCTCGACGCGCGCGGCCTGACGGTCAGGACCGGCACGCTGGTCGACGCGACGATGGTGCGGGCGGCCTCGGACGGCGACGCCCAGGCGGGCTGGAAGGCCTATGGGCGGGACGCGCCGGTCAAGGGCTACAAGGCGCATGTGGCGACCGACGAGACCGGCGGCATCGTCCGCAAGATCGCCGTTAGCGCGGCGAACGTCCCCGATGCGAGCGGCGCGGCCGGGCTGCTCGACCGCCATCCGGGCCGGGTCTGGGCTGACGCCGCCTACGACCAGGGCGCCTTCGTCGGGCGCATCCGGCGGCGCCGGGGCGAGGCGCGGATCGTGCGCCGGCGCCACCGTGCCGAGCGGCCGGCGCTGGCGGCGGCGAAGCGCGCCTGGAACGCGGCGATCCATCCGGTGCGCTGCCGGATCGAGAAGGTCTTCGGCACCGCCAAGCGCAGCTACGGGCTCGCCAGGGCGCGCTATCTCGGCCGACGACGGGTGTCGCTGCAGATCCACCTAACCTTCCTCGCCTATAATCTGCGCCGGGCGGTCAGCCTGGCGCGCCTCGCCGCCGCCTGACGCGCCCGCAGCCACCCGGCTGCGGCTCCCGGGCCGGAAACCGGTCGCCCCAGCCCGGTAAAGCCGCCCAACGCCCCGAGGCAACGCGCCTTCTTCGCAGTTCGCCACGACCACAGGGCACTGCGCACAGGTCTCGGTTAATGTGGCAGGCGGTTTCTTTTGATTTCAATGGCTTAACCGAGCGTGCACGCGTGCACATGCGTGCACGCGCTCGGCTGGGCGGCGCAGCCCCTGTCAGCTCAGATTGCCGCAAAAGCGCTGGATGCGCGTGCAGGCCTCCTCCAGCGCCTCGTCCGAGGTGGCGTAGGAGGCGCGGAAGTTCGGGCTCAGCCCGAAGGCCGCGCCGTGCACGACGGCCACGCCCTCGGCCTCCAGCAGCTCGGTGACGAAGTCCTCGTCGTTCTCGATCCGCTTGCCCGAAGGCGCCTTCCGCCCGAGGCAGCCGGCGATCGAAGGATAGACGTAGAACGCCCCCTCCGGCACGGGGCAGGTGATGCCCCTCGCCTGGTTCAGCATCGAGCAGACCAGGTCGCGCCGGCGCTGGAACGCGGCGCACGCCTCGGCGACGTAGTCCTGCGGCCCCTCCAGCGCCGCGACCGCCGCCCACTGGCTGATCGTGCAGGGGTTCGAGGTCGACTGCGACTGCACCTTGGCCATCGCCTTGATCAGCTGCTCCGGGCCGCCGGCATAGCCGATCCGCCAGCCGGTCATCGCATAGGCCTTGGAGACGCCGTTCACCGTCAGCGTCCGCCCGATCAGCCCGGGCTCGACCTGCGCCGGCGTGGTGAACTCGAAGGGCGGATAGGCGATGTGCTCGTACATGTCATCGGTCATCACCCAGACATGCTCGTGGCGCATCAGGACCTCGGTCAGCGCCTTCAGCTCCGCCGGCGTGTAGCCCGCTCCGGTCGGGTTGGAAGGCGAGTTGAAGATCAGCCACTTGGTCCTTGGCGTGATCGCCGCCTCGAGCTGCTCGGGCGTGATCTTGAAGCTGGTTTCGAGCGAGGCGGCGACGGGCACCGGCGTGCCGCCGCACATCAGCACCATGTCGGGATAGCTGACCCAGTAGGGTGCCGGGATCACCACCTCGTCGCCGGGGTTCAGCGTCGCCACGAGCGCGTTGTAGAGCACCTGCTTGCCGCCCGTGCCGACGCTGATCTGGCCGGGCTTGTAGGCGAGGCCGTTCTCGCGCTCGAACTTGGCCGAGATGGCGCGCTTCAGCTCGGGGATGCCGTCGACGGCCGTGTACTTGGTCTTGCCGTCGCGCATTGCCTTGATGGCGGCTTGCTTGATGTGCTCGGGCGTGTCGAAATCGGGCTCGCCGGCGCCGAGCCCGATCACGTCCTTGCCCGCCGCCTTCAGCTCGGCCGCCTTGTTCGTCACCGCGATCGTCTGCGAGGGCTGCACGCGGGAAAGGGCATCGGCAAGGAAGGCCATCGTTCGCTCCTGCAATGGAAATGGCGCGTTCTTACGCGCCGCGCGGGCTTGCGGCAAGCCGACCCCCACGGGCGGCGGCGACAATTCGCAGCCGTTCGGTTAGAGTGCTCCCCCTCAGAAGCGAGAGTTCAGAGCTGGGAGGGAAAAGAGTGGCCTGGCAACCGGATCCATCATTCTATCCATCGCCGCGCATGGCGGCGAAGGCGCCGCCCGAAAAGCTTGCCTATGTCGCGACCTTCGACCCCGACCGGAAGGTGGCGGACGCGATCGCCGTCGTCGACGTCGACCCGTCCTCGGCCTCCTACAGCCGGATCGTCGGCCAGACCGCGATGCCGAACACCGGCGACGAGCTGCACCATTTCGGCTGGAACGCCTGCTCGTCCTGCCTCTGCCCGAACGCGCCGCACCCGCATGTCGAGCGGCGCTACCTCGTCGTGCCGGGCCTGCGCTCGTCGCGGCTGCACATCCTCGACACCAAGCCGGACCCGAAGAACCCCAAGCTGATCAAGGTGATCGAGCCCGAGGAGATCGCCGAGAAGGCCGGCTACAGCCGCATCCACACGACCCATTGCGGGCCCGAGGGCATCTACTGCAACGCGCTGGGCAACGGGAAGGGCGACGGCAAGGGGCCCGGCGGCATCTTCCTGCTCGACCCCGAGACCTTCGAGGTGCGCGGCCAGTGGGAGATTGAGCGCGGGCCGCAATACCTCGCCTACGATTTCTGGTGGCACCTCGGCCACGACACGATGATCACCTCCGAATGGGGCACGCCCGACACGTTCGAGGACGGCCTGATCCCCGAGGTGCTGCTCGGCTCGAAATACGGGCGCAAGCTGCACTTCTGGGACCTTCACACCCGCAAGCACCAGCAGGAGATCGACTTCGGCGAGGAGCACCAGCTGGTCTTCGAGCTGCGCCCTGCGCACGATCCAACCAAGGCCTATGGCTTCGTCGGCTGCGTCATCAGCCTCAAGGATCTCTCGGCCTCCATCTGGACCTGGTACCGCGACGGCGACAAATGGGCGGTCAAGAAGGTGATCGAAATCCCGGCCGAGCCGGCCGACCCCGCCGAGCTGCCGCCCGTGCTGCAGGGCTTCAAGGCCGTGCCGCCCTTGGTCACCGACATCGACCTGTCGATGGACGACCGTTACCTCTACGTGTCGTGCTGGGGCACGGGCGACATGATCCAGTACGACGTCAGCGACCCGATGGCGCCGGTCGAGACGGGCCGGATCCGAATCGGCGGGATCGCCAGCCGGGCCGACCACCCCGCGCAGCCGGGCAAGCGGCTGCAGGGCGGCCCGCAGATGGTCGAGATCAGCCGCGACGGCAAGCGCGTCTACTTCACCAACTCGCTCTACGGTGCCATCGACCCGCAATTCTACCACAACGGGCTCGACGGCTGGATGGTGAAGCTCGACGTCCAAGACGGCGGCGGGCTCAAGTTCGACGAGAAGTTCTTCGTCGACTGGCCAAAGCCGCACCGGCCCCACCAGATCAGGCTCGAGGGCGGGGACTGCTCGTCGGACAGCTATTGCTACCCGTGAGAGGCGCGGGGCGAGTCCCCTGCGGCGTCGCCCGGCTCCGCCGGGCGGCGTCGTTCCTCGGAAGGCGCCCCGGCCCGGCCGGGCCCTGACCGCGCTTTGCCGGACGATCTCGCGCCCTGGCTGGCGCTCGCCGGGCTCGGCGCCTTCCACGGCATCAACCCGGCGATGGGCTGGCTGTTCGCGGTCGCCCTGGGGCTGCACCGAGGCAGCCGCCGCGTCGTCTGGCTCTCGCTCCTGCCGATCGCGGCCGGCCACATGCTCTCGGTGGCGGCGGTCGTGCTGCTGGTCGTCGCGTTCGGGACGGTGGTGCCGCCGCGCTGGATCGAGACGGCCGGCGGCCTGCTCCTGCTCGGCTGGGCGGCCTATCTCTGGCGCCGCGGCCATCACGGGCGGGTGCGCGTCGGCATGACGACTGGGATGGCCGGGCTGATGCTCTGGTCCTTCCTGATGGCGACCGGGCACGGTGCCGGGCTGATGCTGGTGCCCGTGGTGCTGCCGCTCTGCATCGCCGCCTCGCCCGGGGCGGAACTCACCGCCTCGGGAGCGCTGCCCGTCGCCTTCGCCGCGCTGGCCGTTCACACGCTCTCGATGCTGGCCGTGACCGCGGCGGTCGCCGGCGCGGTCTATGAGTGGGTCGGGGTCGCCTTCCTGCGCCGCGGCTGGCTGAACCTCGACTTCGTCTGGATCGCCGCGCTGGTCGCGGCGGGCCTCATTCTGCTGCTGTGACGGGTGCTCGCCGGCGAAACAGGCGCCCGTCGAGGACGGCGAGCCCGAGCGCGATGACGGCGAAGCCCGCATAGGCGCGCGGCGGCAGCGCCTCGCCGAGAAAGGCCCAGCCGAGGGAAATGGCCATCGGCGGGATCAGCAGCGTGACGAGCATCAGGTTGCCGGCGCCCGCCATCGCCAGCACGCGGTAGTAGAGGAGGTAGGCGCCGGCCGTGCCGAGGACGGCATAGTAGCCGATGGCGACCCACGTCGGCGCGGCGAGGGCGAGGCTGGGCAGCCCCTCGGTCGCCACCGCCAGCGGCAGCATCACGACCGTCGAGCCCGTCAGCATGCCGGCCGCCGCGACGAGCGGCGGCACGCCGCGCAGGTGCAGCTTCGCCCAGACGCTGGCCAGCGCATAGGAGAGCGCGCCGCCGAGCACGGCCCATTGGCCGAGCGCGCGGAGGTCGAGCGCGCCGAGCCGCTCCGGCCCGATGATGACGAGCGCGCCGGCGAAGGCGATCAGCACGCCCGCAGCCCGGCGCCGCGTCAGCCGCTCGTCGGACAGCAGCAGCGCCGCGACGAGCACGCCGAGCGGCGCCGTCATGGCGTTGAAGATCGAGACGAGCCCCGATTCGATCTGCGTCTGCCCCCAGCTCATCAGCGTGAAGGGGATCACGTTGTTGAGGCAGCCCATCACCAGGAACGCGCCCCAGAGCCGCCAGCCGCGCGGCGGCGGCAGCCGCAGCGCGAGAACCACGAGCCACAGCAGCAGCGCCGCCCAGCCGACCCGGTGCAGAACGACCGTCACGGGGCCGAGCTCGCGCTGGGCGATGGCGATGGAGAAGAACGACGCGCCCCAGATGCCGGCGAGCAGGAGAAGCTCGGCCCAGGCGCGGGGGCTCATGGCGGTTCCAGGCATGGCGGTCACCGGATGCTGCGGGCCGCCCGCTCTAGGAGTCCGCCCATCCCCGTGCCACCCGGAAGATGCGGCCATGTTTCAGGTTACATTTTCGCCACGCATGACCTAGGTTGCAGCGCGGGGGCAGGTGGGGTCAGAAAAGAAGGGTATTTCCAATGGATGGCAAGATAGAAGTCGAAGTCTCTGATGACGATTACGAGTGGGGTGACGCCGCCGCCACCTTTGGCGATCGCCTGGCGCTGGCGCGCGAGCACGCCGGCATGGATCAGGCGCAGCTCGCTCGGCGGTTGGGGGTCAAGCTCGTCACCGTGCAGAACTGGGAGGCAGATCGCGCCGAGCCGCGCGCGAACAAGCTGCAGATGCTCGCCGGGCTGCTGAACGTCTCGATGATCTGGATCATGACCGGCAGCGGCGCCGGAGCGCCGACACCGGGCGACGGGATCGGCGAATCGGGCAGCCCGGACCTGCGCGAGCTCTTGACCGAGCTGCGCGAGATCCGCCGCTTGCAGGGAAGGCTGGCCGAGCGCACCGGGCTGCTGGAGAAGCGCTTGCGCGGGCTCACGCCGACGCTCTGAGCGGAGGCGCGGACCCATGGTTCCCGGCGCAGAGCAAAGCCGCCACGAGGAAGCCCGCCACGAGGAAGCCCGCGACGTGCGGATCAGGCGGCTGCGGATCCGCAGCTGGCGGCGCGGCACGCGCGAGATGGATCTGATCCTCGGGCCTTATGCCGACGGCCCGCTCGCGGCGCTGGAAGCGCCCGAGCTCGACGCCTACGAGGTGCTGCTCGAGCAGCCCGATCCGGACCTGTACGCCTGGGTCTCGGGCGTTGCCGCGCCCGCCGAGGCGCTGCGGCCGACGATCGAACGCCTCCGCCGCTTCCACGGCATCGGCTGACAGGCGCCCGCCGCCGCCCTAAGGTGCCCGCAGCGAAGCTCGTGGAGGCGGCAATGGCGAACATCGGATTCATCGGACTCGGCAATATGGGCCTGCCGATGGCTCGCAACCTTCTGGGCAAGGGCCACGCCGTCACGGGCTTTGACCTGATGGACGAGACTGTCGCCGCCCTGGCGGAAGCGGGCGGGCAGGGGGCCGACTCGCCCGGCGCCGCGGTCGCGGATGCCGAGATCGTCGTCACCGCGCTGCCGGCCGCGCAGCATGTCAGGACGATCTATTTGGGGCAGGACGGGATCCTCGCCGCGGCGCGGCCCGGCACGGCCTTCGTCGATTGCTCGACCATCGACGTCGCCACCGCCCGCGAGGTGATCGCGGCGGCCGAGGCCGCGGGAATGAAGATGGTCGACAGCCCGATGTCGGGCGGCGTCGGCGGGGCCGAGGCGGGCACGCTGACCTTCATGGTCGGCGGCAGCGACGCGGCGTTGGCGGCGGTTCGCCCCGCGCTCGAGGCGATGGGCAAGAACATTCGCCATGCCGGCGGCCCGGGCGCCGGGTCTGCCGCCAAGATCTGCAACAACATGATGCTGGCGATCCAGATGATCGCGGTCGCCGAGGGCTTCAGCCTGGCCGAGAAGCTCGGCCTCGATGCGCAGAGCCTCTACGACATCTCGTCGACCGCGACGGCGCGCTGCTGGTCGCTGAACGACTACTGCCCGGCGCCGGGCCCTGTGCCGACCGCGCCGTCGAACCGGGACTACAAGCCCGGTTTTGCCGCCTCGCTGATGCTCAAGGATCTGCGCATCGCCATGGAGGCCGCCAGGGCATCCGGCGCCGCGACGCCGCTCGGCGCGCACGCGACGCAGATCTATACGATGATGGACCTCGCCGGACAGGCGGGGCTCGATTTCTCCGGAGTGATCCGCTTCATCAACGGCGCGCGCTGACGCGCGGATATTTCGGCTGAATTTGGCGCGATTAACCCGACGTTTTTGATTCTCCGGCAGCGTCGCGCCACCCAGTAAAGTTCCCGGAGTACACGATGAGCATGCCTGCGAGGGTTGCCTCCGACATCGAGGAGGAAAGCGATCACGACCTGCTGTCCGGCTATCTCGAGACGCTGGCCCTGATCGAACGCCTGCACCGCCTGCTGCTCGACGTTATCAAGGATGAATTCGAGCGCGTCGGCAGGTTCGATATCAACTCGGTCCAGGCGCTGCTGCTGTTCAACATCGGCGCCAAGGTCATGACCGCCGGCGAATTGCGCAATCGCGGTTATTATCAGGGCTCGAACGTCTCTTATAACCTCAAGAAGCTGGTGGAACTCGGCTATATCGACCATCAGCGCTGCGATATCGACCGGCGATCTGTTCGTGTTCGTCTTACCCAGAAGGGGCTCGAGATCCATCGCATGGTCGGCGATTTGTTCCGCCGGCACGCCGAAAGCTTGGCGGCCTCGGACCGGCTGCGGACCCGCGGCATCCAAGGCATGAACAACGATCTGCGCGCGGTGGAGCGCTACTGGACCGAGGAGATCCGCTATATCTATTGAGCGCGCTCTGGCGCACGACAAAATCGGCGGGGCTGCCCGGCGGCCGCGCGGTCGTGGGCAATCCTGGCGAGTTCGGTCGGGCTCCAGATAAAGCGCGTTGTCGCAAGCGAAAACCTGGCTCCCGAGCGGTAATTGCATTGAAAAACACTTGGGAGTGCGCGATAGTCGCGAAAAGGATCGCGGTGAAGCACGATCCGTTGGGGCTGGCAGGCTAGGTTAGAGCAGGAGCAACCCGAATGGAGCTTCGGGGTTTCGACTCGTACCCGATCACCCTGGGCGACGAGATGCGCGGCGAGCGGGCCTCGCTGGGCAAGTCGCTCGAGGATGCGGAGCGTGATCTGCGCATCAAGGCAAGGCTGATCATCGCGATCGAGACCTGCGATCTCGAGGGGTTTCCGAACAAGGGCGTGGTCCCCGGCTATGTGCGCTCCTACGCGCGCTATCTCGGGATGGACCCGGAGGATTGCTACCAGCGATTCTGCCAGGAGTCCGGGCTTTCAGTCGCCGGCCGCGCTCATACTGGGCGATGCGCCGCGGCCGCTCGGCGCCGTCGACCGCCAGGGGGTTTGGGACCGAGATCGCCCGGTCGCGCTTTGCCGCGCCGCCGATGCGCAACCGCTTCCAGGCGCGCGTCTCGCTCGGCGCGCTGACCTCGACCGCGGCGCTCTTCATGCTAATCGCCGGGCTCGGCTATGGCGGCTACGCGTTGCTGCAGGACATCCAGCGAGTGGGATTTGCCCCGATCCCCGAGGCGCCGACCGTCATGGCCGAGGCGCCGCTGATCACCACGCCGGTGACGGACGAGACGATCGCGCTGCCCGAGGCCAGCGACTACCAGGGCGGTGGCATCTTCGCGGCCGTCGCGATGCCTGTCCCGCTCCAGTCGCTGGACGAGTTGCGGCGCGACGGTCCGATCTCGGCGATCGACCCGCAGACAGTGGGGGTGTTCGTGTCCGACCGGCATGGCCCGCCGGCCGCACCCGGCGCGTCGCCGATCATCGACTCGGCCGACGATGCCATCCGGCTGGCCGAGTTCGCCCAAAGCGCCGAGTCCGCGGCGCCGGCCGAGCAGCCAGCGCCCGAGACCGCCATCGTCACGTCAGACGCGACGTCGAAGATCAATGGCATCATGTTGCATGCCGCCGAGGACGCCTGGATCCGCGTGCGCGGGCGCGACAGCGTCATCTTCGAGGGCATCCTGGCGGCGGGCCAGCATTACGAGTTGCCCGCCCGCGTCGAGGCCCCGGTTCTGAAGGCCGGCAATGCCGGCGGCGTCTTCGTCTTTGTCGATGGCGTCGCTTACGGGCCCCTCGGCCAGCGCGGCCAGATCGTGCGCGATATCTCGCTGCTGGCCGACGACGTCCGCAAGAGCATGCCGCAGGCGGCCGCCGACAGCCTGGAATCCGTGCTCGCCACGGTCGTGCACCAGCGCGCCGAGGCACCGATCGTCGTGCCGCGGCCCTGAGGGAACTCGCGAGGCCGGCGGCCTTACCCCTCGACAGCTTCGCGGCCCGGCCTTAAGTCACGCCCGAGCGCATCCCGCGAGGCGAGGCCGCAATGAATCATGTTCGCCCCTGGCGCAACATCGACCGCCGCAAGTGCCGGCAGATACATGTCGGCCCGGTCGCGGTCGGCGGCGACGCGCCGATCAGCGTCCAGACCATGACGAACACGCTGACGACGGACGCCAAGGCGACGATCGAGCAGGTCAACCGCTGCGTCGGCGGCCGGCGCCGACATCGTCCGCGTCTCGGTGCCGGACCAGGAAAGCACGATCGCGCTGAAGGAGATCGTGCGCAATGTCGACGTGCCGATCGTCGCCGACATCCACTTCCACCACAAGCGCGCCATCGAGGCGGCCGAGGCGGGCGCCGCCTGCCTGCGGATCAACCCCGGCAATATCGGCAGCCCTGATCGCGTCCGCGACGTGATCAAGGCGGCCCGCGACCATGGCTGCTCGATCCGCATCGGCGTCAACGCCGGCAGCCTCGAGCGGCACCTGCTGGAGAAGTACGGCGAGCCCTGCCCGGAGGCGATGGTCGAGTCCGGGCCTCGAGCACATCCGCATCCTGCAGGACAACGACTTCCACGAGTTCAAGATCAGCGTGAAGGCCTCGGACGTCTTCCTCGCCGCGGCCGCCTACCAGCAGCTCGCCGAGGCGACGGATGCGCCGATCCACCTCGGCATCACCGAGGCGGGCGGCAGGACGACCGGCACGATCAAATCGGCGATCGGGCTCGGCCAGCTGCTCTGGATGGGCATCGGCGACACGTTGCGCGTCTCGCTTTCGGCCGATCCGGTCGAGGAGGTCAAGGTCGGCTTCGAGATCCTGAAGGCGCTGGGGCTGCGCCATCGCGGCGTCAACATCATCTCTTGCCCCTCCTGCGCGCGGCAGGGCTTCGACGTCATCAAGACGGTGGCCATCCTCGAAGAGCGGCTCGAGCACGTCAAGGACGCCGATGAGCCTTTCGATCATCGGCTGCGTCGTCAACGGGCCGGGCGAGGCGCTGATGACCGATGTCGGCTTCACCGGCGGCGGCGCCGGGCGCGGCATGGTCTATCTCGCCGGCAAGAAGTCGCACGCGATGACGAACGACCAGATGATCGAGCACATCGTCGAGCAGGTCGAGAAGAAGGCGGCCGAGCTCGAGGCGCAGCGGACGGCAGAGGCGTCGGCGGTCCAGGCCGCAGAGTGAAGCCTGCCGCGGCGCTGCTCGGGGCGCTGCTCGTCGCCGCACTGGCAGTGGGTGTCTTCATGCGCATCGTCGCCGACGACCCGGCGGTCTGGCACGTCGATCCCGCGACCGCGCAGCGCACCGGCTATCCCAACGACTATCTGGTGGCGCCGCAGGGCGCGACGGCCGCCGCGCCCGACCGGCTCGCGCAAGTCCACACCCTCTCGCCGCGCGACCTCCTGCAGCGCTTCGACGCGGTTGCCGAGAACGCGCCGCGCACGCGTCGGATCGCCGGATCGCCCGAGGAGGGCCTGGTGACCTATGTCCAGCGCTCGCGCGTCTTCGGCTTTCCCGACTACATCTCGGTGCGCGCGGTCGAGGTGCCTGGTGGCGCGGCCCTGATCGTCTGGTCGCGGGCACGATTTGGCTTTGGCGATTTCGGCGTGAACCGGGCGCGCGTCGAGGACTGGCTCCGGCAGATCGGACGCGTCCGGCTGACCCCGGATCAGCTGATCGGGCACGCTTCGTCGCTGAGGCGCCAGATCGGGCTGTTCAGCGACATGTCGCACTTGGCCATGACGATTTGCGCGCCGATGTGCAGGCAGGCGGACCGCCCCATCTCGACGCGCTTTCCATCGCTGTCGGTGCAGAAGCAGTCCGGATATCGGAAACCCTTGGCAGGCGGCACGGGATTGTAGCCGCCGCCCGGCCGCTCGACCGGCTTCGGTATCTCGCCCGCCAACGCAGGCACGGCGAATGCCAGCGCCAAGATGATGCAGACGAAAGACTTCATAGCAGGAACCCTACACCCGCCCCGGTCGAATCTCAATCTGCCTTGACGGCTCCGGGGCGCGGGCGCAGATGGGGCGGATGATCCCAACCGGCCGGCTGCAGGACATCCTCGACCGATTTGCGTTCGTCGAGGCGAAGATGAACGTCGCGACCGATGCGGGCGAGATCGCCCGGCTGGGCCGCGAATATGCCGAGCTGCGCGACGTCGTCGAGACGATCCGCGCCTGGCAGCGGACCGAGGCCGATCTGCACGCTGCCGAAGAGATGCTGGCCGACCCGGAAATGGCCGACGCTTGCCGAGGAGGAGATCGGCGGCGCTGCGGCGACGCCTGCCGGAGCTGGAGGAAGCGGTGCGTCTCGCGCTTCTGCCGCGCGACGCCGCCGATGACCGGCCGGCGATCCTCGAGATCCGGCCTGGGCACCGGCGGCGACGAGGCGGCGCTGTTCGCCGGCGACCTCTTCCGCATGTACCAGCGCTTCGCCGAGGGCCAGGGCTGGCGCGTCGAGATCCTGCACGAGACCCCGGCCGAGCTCGGCGGCTATCGCGAAATCGTGGCCGCGATCCGGGGCCAGGGCGTCTTCGCCAAGCTCAAGTTCGAGAGCGGCGTGCACCGCGTGCAGCGCGTGCCCGAGACCGAGAGCCAGGGGCGCATCCACACATCGGCCGCGACGGTCGCGGTGCTGCCCGAGGCCGAGGAGATCGACGTCGAGATCCCGGCCTCGGACGTTCGCATCGACACGATGCGGGCCTCTGGCGCCGGCGGGCAGCACGTCAACACGACCGATTCCGCCGTGCGGATCACGCATCTGCCGACCGGCATCGTCGTGACGAGCTCGGAGAAGTCGCAGCACCAGAACCGCGCCGCGGCGATGGCCGTGCTGCGGGCGCGCCTGTTCGACATGCGGCGGCGCGAGGCCGAGGCGGCGCGGGCGGCCACGCGCAAGGGGCAGGTCGGCACGGGCGACCGGTCCGAGCGCATCCGCACCTATAATTTCCCGCAAGGCAGCGTGACGGACCACCGCATCGGCCTGACGCTCTACAAGCTCGACCAGGTGATGGAAGGCGATCTCGAGGAGATCGTCGACGCGCTGGTCGCCGCCGACCAGGCGGCCCGCCTCGCCGAGATGGCGTGACCCGCGCCGAGCTGCTGCGCGCCGCGACGGAGAGGCTGGCGCGGGCCGGCGTACCGGACCCCGGCCGCGACGCCCGCCTGGCGCTCCGCTGGGCGGCGGGCCTGTCGGGCGCCGCGCTTGCCGCGGCGCTGGAGGCGCCCGCCGCCGCGGACGAGGCGCGCCGCTTCGAAGAGGCGATCGGCCGGCGCGCCGGCCGCGAGCCGCTCAGCCACATCACCGGCTCGCGCGAGTTCTGGGGCCGCGCCTTCGCCGTCGGTCCGCAGGTCCTCGACCCGCGCCCAGAGACCGAGACGCTTGTCGCCGAGGCGCTGCAGCGGGGGCCGTTCGGACGCATCCTCGACCTTGGCACGGGATCGGGTTGCCTGCTCGTCACCTTACTGGCCGAATGGCCGGCTGCGACTGGGCTCGGTACCGACATCTCGGCTGCTGCACTGGCGGTGGCGCGCAGGAATGCGGCCATGCTGGGCGTGGCCGAGCGGGCGATCTTCGCCGAGGCTGACTGGACCGAGGGCGTGCAGGGCCCATTCGACCTCGTCGTCTCGAACCCGCCCTATCTCGCGGCCTCGGAAATCGCCGGGCTCGAGCCGGAAGTGCGCGATCACGAGCCGCGCATCGCGCTGACCGCCGGCGGCGATGGCCTCGGCGCCTATCGCCGGATCGCCGCCGGCGTGCGTCACCTGATGGCTCCGGGCGCGTGGCTGATGGTCGAGATCGGTCCGACGCAGTCCGATGCTGTCGCGGCGATCTTTGCCGGCGCTGGACTTTCGGTTCTGCGGGTCATCCCCGACCTCGATCAGCGCCCGCGGGTCATTTTGGCACGCGCCGACTGAAAATCCGGTTCTTGATGGCTTTCCTGTTGAGTGACGGCGAAAAACCGCTATATCTCGCTTGTCGCGGCCGTCAGCGTTGACTGTACGGATTATCGCTGGGACGCGCCGGGACTACGCATCAACAGCGCTGCGAAGCATCCCCGAACTGTCTGGGTCACGGCCCTGAGATGTTCGCGGTGCGCAGGGATGCGTCGGCAAGATCAGCAGAGATCGAACAGCATGAGATCAGCACAGAAGAACAACAGGTCGCGCGGGCGCGGCAACCGCAAGAGCGGGGGGCGGCGGCAACGTCGTCAACCGCGTCTATGACAGCGCCGGACCCGAGGGCAAGGTTCGCGGGACACCACAGCAGATCATCGACAAATACCTCTCCTTGGCACGCGATGCGCAGACCAGCGGCGACCGCGTCATGTCCGAGAACTTCCTGCAGCACGCCGAGCACTATCAGCGCATCCTGATCCAGGCCGCCGCGATGCAGGAGCAACTCGCGCCGCGAATCCGCGGACTCGGCGACCGATTTCGACGGCGACGAGGGCGATGCCGCCCCGATGCCGTCCGACCGGCGCGTCCAACACCAGCCGCAGCAAACGCCGCAGCACCAGCCGCAGCCTCAGCCCGCGACGGGGGAAAGCTCGGTGACCGAAGAGATCGGCGGCATGACGATGATCGACTCGGGCGACGGCAGCGATGACCTGCTCGTCGTCCCGGAGGAGATCACGCAGAGCCAGCCGCGGCGCAATGGCGACGGGCGTCGCCGCCGCGCGAAGCAGCCCGCGACCGAGGCCGGCCGAGACCGAGCAGCAGTTCTCACCCGAGCCGCAGCCGCATTCGGAGGGCTGAGACGCCCGCGCGGTCAGACCGCGCGCGCGCGAGCGCCAGGAATTCGGTCATCGACAGGGTTTCGGCCCGCCGGGTCGGATCGATCCCTATGGCGTCGAGCAGGGGCCGCCGGATCGGCGACGACCGCCTTCAGCGACTGACGCAGCATCTTTCGCCGCTGGGCAAAGGCGGCGGCCGTTACCGCTTCGAGCCGCGCTGGCAGAATCCCTGGCGGCTGCTCCGCTCGGCAGGATCCGGACGACGGCCGAGGTGACCTTCGGCGGCGGCGTGAAGGCCTGCGGAGAGACCTCGAAGGCGATGCGCGCCTCTGATCGCCACTGCGCCAGCACCGAGAGGCGGCCATAGGCCTTCGACCCGGGCGGCGCGACGATGCGCTCGGCCACCTCGAGCTGGAACATCAGCGTCAGCGACTCCCACCAGGGCGGCCAGTCGGCCGCACCGAGCCAGCCGACGAGCAGCGCCGTGCCGACATTGTAGGGCAGGTTGGCGACGATGCGCGCGGGCCCCGTCAGGTGCGGCCGCGGGATCGATCGTCATCGCGTCGCCCTCGATGACCGTCAGCCGGCCCGGCCAGCGCTCGGCGATCTCGGCCAGCGCCGGCAGGCAGCGGCGGTCACGCTCGATCGCCAGCACGCGGGCGCCGCCGGCCAGCAGCGCGCGGGTCAGGCCGCCGGGGCCCGGGCCGATCTCGACGACCTCCGCGCCCTCCAGCGGCCCAGAGGCCCGGGCGATCCGCGCCGTCAGGTTCAGGTCGAGCAGAAAGTTCTGGCCGAGCGACTTGCGCGCGCTCAGCCGTGCCGGGCGATCACCTCGCGCAGCGGCGGCAGCCCGTCCGCCGGCGCTCACCCTCGCCCACGCGCGCGGGCCATTTCGCCGGCCAGGCGGATGGCCTCGATCAGGCTGGTCGGATCGGCTTGCCCCGTGCCGGCGATGTCGTAGGCCGTGCCGTGGTCGGGCGAGGTGCGGACGAATGGCAGGCCCAGCGTGACGTTGACGCCGCGCGCGAAGTCGAGCGTCTTGATCGCGACCAGCCCCTGGTCGTGAAACATCGTCAGCGCCGCGTCGTAGCGCGCCCGCGCGGCGGGGTGGAACATGGTGTCGGCCGGCAGCGGACCGGCGATCTCCATACCCTCGCCGCGCAGCGGTCTCGAGCGCCGGCCCGATGACCTCGATCTCCTCGCGGCCGATCGCGCCGCCTTCGCCGGCATGCGGGTTGAGCCCTGAGACGGCGAGCCGCGGGCGCGGCGATGCCGAAATCGCGGATCAGCGATGCGTGCACGATCCGCGCCGTCTCGACGATCAGCGCGGACGACAGCTGGCGCGCGACCTCGACCAGCGGGATGTGGATGGTCACCGGCACGACGCGCAGCCCGGGCGCGACCAGCATCATCACGGTGCGCGGCACGCCGCCAAGATGCGCGAGATATTCGGTGTGGCCGGGAAAGGCGAAGCCGGCGCCCTCCTGCAGCAGGCGCTTGGTGACGGGATTGGTGACCACTCCGGACGACCCGCCCGTCGAGCGCCAGACGCACGGCCCGATCGATCGCCTCGAGGGTTGCGCCTGCGTTCGCCGGCTCGGCCACGCCAGGGCGGGACGGCGCGGGCAGGGCCAGTCGCAAGACCGGCAGCGCGCGGGCGAAGACGGCGGGCGCCTCGCCGGGCTCGTCGATCTCGGCGACCGCCGCCGAGCGCGGCGATGCCGCGCAGCCGGTCCGGGTCGTCGATGAGGAAGAAGGGCGGCAATCCGGCGCGCTGCTGCCACGCAGCGACGGCGATTTCGCCGCCGATGCCCGCAGGGTCGCCCATCGTCAGGGCGAGCGGGTGCGTCACCGCACCTGGATCAGCGCGTCGCGCCGCATTTCCTGCAGCAGGCCCTCGGCGAGCCGCTCGCTGCGCTGGTTGATCAGCTGAGTTGCGGACGGCCTCGCGCGTCTCGGCCTCGACGGCGGCCGGCGCGGTTGTCTGTCGCTTGTCTTCCAGCTTGAGGATGGAAATGCCGCCGGAAACCTGGATGGGGCGCGAAACCTGGCCGACCTGCAGCGAGGCGAGCGCCTGCCGCAGCTCGGGCGGCATGCTGGCCGACGTCACCCAGCCGACCTCGCCGCCGCGCGCGGCGCTCGGTGCCCCGGAATAGCGGGCGACCGCCTCCTTGAAGTCGCCGCCCTGGTTCAGCGACTGCGCGAGACGCTGCGCCAGGGCGCGCGTCTCTGCCTCGGTCCGCCCGTCGCCCTGCAGAGGCAGCCCGATCTCGGAGATCCGGTATTCCGCCGCCGCCCGGGCCGAATGCTGCGCCAGCTCGGCATCGATCTCGGCCTCGGCGGGCTCGACGCGTCCGCTGAAGCGGGTGCGCACGACGTTGCAGCCACACCATCTGCGCGCCCACCATGTCGTCGAGCGCCTGTTCGGTCACGCCCCGCGTGGTCAGCGACGCCCGGAACTGTTCGGGTGTCGTCCTCGTCTGGCTGGCATACTGCTCGATGCCCGACGCGATCATCTCGGGCGTCGGCGTGATGCCGATCGCCTTGCCTGCCTGCAGCTTGAGCTTGTCCTCGATCAGCTGGTCGAGCGCCTCGGACTGCAGTTGCCCGGGATTGGCCGTCGGATAGCCGAGCGCGGCCAGGATCTGCGTGCGCTGCGCGAGGTCAAAGCCGGTGATGACCGCGTCGTTGACGATCGCGACCGGCCTGAAGGGCGTCTGGGCAGGCGCCGGGCCGACGAGTGCCAGAGCCAATCCGACCCAGGCGATCAGGATCTTCAACCGCATCCGAACCCTCCGGAAAATAGTCCCCTGTCCCGCGCCGCCGGCGCGGTTTCGGTCGTCCCGAGCGTCAGCAAGCCTGATGTTCAGGCCGAACGATGTCGAGGCAGGGGCAGTTCACCGTCTCCGTGAAGACCCGGCGGACGAAGAAGTCGATGGCCGCGCACTCGGTCTGCCAGGTCACCTGCCCGCCGACCTGGACGAACTCGTTCGTCTGGAGGTTCCGCTGCAGATAGCCGCCGACCGACCAGTTTCGATTGACCTGCAGCCCGGCGCTGGCGCTGACCTCCTCGCGGTCGAGCGGGATGTCGCTCTCGGGATCCTGCAGATAGTAGGCGTATGATCCGGAGACGTACGCCGGATCGATCACGACCTGGCCGAAGACCTCGTTGCGCGACAGGGCGGCTTCGTCGTCGAAGCGCAGGCGGTGGCGCACGACGAAATAGGGGTCATAGCTCATCTGCTAGGCGGTGACGAAATCGAGACTCCGAGTCGCGCAAGTCCCGAGCCGGGCGAGAAGGCCTCGATCTCCTCCATGCGGTATGTCCGCCCGGCCACCGCATCGAAGCGCAGTCCGTTGTCCGCTGATCCGGTCATAGCGCAGCAGCAGGTTGACGCGCGGGCTGCCCTCGAACCGGTCGAGGCCGGTGAAGTGATCGCGATCGAGCACGCTCAGCTCGTCGAACTCGTTGACCAGGCTGTCCTCGTCGGGAAAGCCGTCGTTCAGCCCATAGGGTGCGAGGATCCCCTGGACGACGGGCTCGATGATGTGATCGGCGCCGCCTTCGGGATCCCAGATCAGCGGATAGCGCAACTCGACGCCGGCCAGCCCCGTCACGCGCGCCTCCGGCGAGTCGGTCACGAAGGGATCGTCCGACCGCAGTGAAGATGTCGGTCCGGCCTTGGGCGAACCCCGTCACCGCCAGGCCGAACGGCAGGACCTCCTCGCGCTCCCAATCGGCGCCCAGGGTGAACCGGCTGTGTGTCCGGCCCGTTGTTGCGCGTCAGATAGTAGCCCGACGCGAACAGGCCGATCTCGCCGCCGCAGCAGCGGATCGTCGAACTCCTTGCGCGCGTCGAGCAGCGGCACCGCCAGCGGAATCTGCCCCGTCGGCTCGAACTGGCGCAGGCTCTGAAAGTAGACGCCGGAGACGTCGAAGAAGTCGTTCAATCCGATATCGCTCAGACGAAGATCTCGCTCGTCAGCCGGTCCGTGTAGTCGTAATCGAAGCGGCGCAGGAAATCATCGTCCGATGTGAAGGTGATGTCCCAGCCCGCATTGATGCCCGGCGCCGATGTCGAACAGCCCGTCGGTGTCGACAAAGCCGTGGAGCTTATACGTCGTCATCCTCATAGTTGCTCCAGAGCGCGCCGCCTGCGAAGTTCAGTCGCCCCGTTCGAGAACAAGCGCCGATACTCGACCTCCAGCATCGGATTCTCGTTCGTCATGACGAAGGGCCGCGACGGTCAGGTCGGAATATGGGTCGAGAACCCAGTAGTATGGAACCTTGATGCCATAGCCGAAGATCGACGAGCTGAGGAAGTTCGGCATCAGAAAGCCGCTGGCGCGGTCGACCGTCGGGTCCGGAGTGCTCGGAAATAGGGCAGCCAGGCGACCGGGACGCCGAACACCTCGAAGGTCGCGTTCTCGTAGTGGATGATGTGCTCCTGCTCGTCGTGGATCACGCGGCGGGCACGGATGCTCCAGAGCGGCGTCGGGTTCTCCGGGCAGACCTCGCAGGGGCTGTAGACGGCCTTTGACGAGCGTGTTGTAGCGATCTTCCACGCGGCGGGCCTCGACCGCCGACAGCCGGACATGCTCTGCCATGACCGAGCGCGCGCCGACGCACCAGCCCGTCGCGTAATTCGGCGTCGAGATCGGCGGCGTCGGCGAACACCGTCGCGCCCGAAGGGTCGCGCAGCACCAGGTCTCCCTCGGCCGATATCCGCCCGGTCTTGTCGTCGTAGACGATCTTGTCGGCGGTCAGCGTGCGGTCGCCATAGAAGACCTCGACATTGCCGGTGGCCGTGACGCGCTCGGCCTCGGTGTCGTAGATGATCTCGTCGGCGACCAGCGCGACCGGCAGGTCCGTCTGCACCTCCATCTGCGCGCGCCGGCAGGCTGACGCAGACGGCAACTGCCAGAGCACGACGAGCCATCGCCCCAAGCAGGTGGCGCAGCGCCGGTCTTCTCATGCGGCTTTCCCGGTGGCGGTTCCCCGCCGACCTTCTAGCCGTCCTCGAGATGCAGCAGCAAGCCCAGAGCGAAGCAGCACGGCCGAAAGCGGCGGCGCCCAGGCGGCAATCGCCACCGGCACCGCACCCGACGCGCCGAGCGCATTTGCGATATCCGAGAGGAAGAAATAGCCGAACCCGGCGATCGAGGCAGCCGAGCGCCGCGACGCCGAGCCCGCCAAAGCGGAAATGGCGCATCGAGAACGCGGCGCCGATCAGCACCATGGCGACGAAGACGACCGGCGCCGAGAGCAGCCGGTACCAGTGCATGCCGGTGCCGGCTGGACGAAAAGCCCGATTCCTCCAGCAGCGCGATGAACCCCGGCAGCTTCCAGAAGCTGATCGTCTCGGGCGGAGCAAAGCTCTCCTGGATGTGCTCGACCGTCAGGTCGGTCGGGATTCGCATCTGCGTCGAGCGACAGCGGCGCGGGTCTCGCCGCAACGCTACTTCGCGGTCGCGAGGCGGCCGGCGTCGCTGAGATCCCAGCGCCGGACATCGGCGAGCGTCCAGCTCTGTTCGCCCAGCATCGCCGTGCGGGCGTTGATGCGCTGGTAGAGGCGGTCCGATCGGTCGAACTCGAAGATCGAGACATCCCACAGCCGCTCGACCGTGCTGCTGGCCCGCTTGGCGCGGATCACGGTCTGCCCGCTCGCGCCGCCCTGGCGCAGCCACAGCCCCTGGTCGGAGAGCGCGAGCCGCGACGCGGAGCGGTCGAAGAAGCGCTGCTCGCAGGATCTCGAAACGGTTGGCGAAGGCCGAGGCGATCGGATTGTAGATCGCGAACGAGAAGACGCCGAGCAGCGCGGCGCAGACGAGGCCGGCGCGATCAGCCGCCAGGCCGAGACGCCGGCGGCGCGCGTGACGACCAGCTCGGACGAGCGCGCCAGCATGGCGAAGGCCGTCATCGAGGCGAGCAGCAGCGTGAAAGGCGCCGCGGTGATCGTGACCGAGGGCGCGTGCAGCAGCGCCATCCCGAGCAGATCGCCGAAACTCGCCGCGCCGCGGTCGTTGGAGCGCATCAGCTCGACGAGGTCGACGACGACGACCAGCACGAAGACGGCCGCGAAGCATCCAGAGCACCGTCACCATGAAGCGGCGCGCGATGTAGAGCGAGAGCGTGCCGTCATCAGGCGATCCCCTGCCGCGCGGCGCGGCAGCAGTCGGTAGCCGGACAGCATCAGCAGCGCAATCGCGATGCCGAGCAGGGGCGGCACGTAGAACAGCGGCCAGAGCCAGGCGGCGCCGGTGACGGCGCTCTTGATGGCCAGGCCGGTCAGCCGCAGGCCAAGGCCCGGCGCTGGCCGCCAGCACGATCCGGCCGGCAAAGCCCTGGCGGCGGAAGCCGGCGCTGACGACGAAGGCGACGGCGAGCAGGGGCAGGGCGATGACGTAGAGCGGCGCGCTCAGCGCCTCGTGCGCCTCGGCGCGGAATTCGCCGACCGGGCGCGGGGCCGCCTCTGCCGCCGTGATCGTCAGCAGCTCGGGAAGGTAGAGCTCGGAGGGCTTTCTGGTGCGGTCGAGGCCCGGCTCGCCGAGTTCGGCCAGGTCGTAGGACAAGCTGGTCGAAGCGCAGCACCGAAAGCTCGCCCGGCCCCGGCCCGGCGCTCTGGGCGATGCCGTCGAACATCACCAGCCGCGTTCCCTTGACGTCGCGCACCAGCAGCGCGCGCTCGGCGGTGTAGGTCACCTCGCGGTCGGGATCGCGCTCGTCGTGGACGAAGACGCCGAGCGAGTTCGCCATCCGCGCCGGTCTCGCGCAGATAGACCGTCACGCCCGGCGTCGGATTGAGAAAGGCGCCCTCGCGCAGGAAGGCGACGGCGACGTCGCCGCGGATCTGGCTGATGCGCTCGCGCATCTCGCGCTGCGCGAGCGGCATCAGCAAAAGCGTCAGCAGATAGACGACCGCCATGACGATCAGCGCGAAGGCGGTGACGGCGCGCAGGATCGACGTGCCGCTCAGGCCCGCCGCCAGCATCACGACGATCTCGGAGTCGCCGAAGAGCCGGTTGACCGCGTAAAGCACCGCCGCGAACACCGAGATCGTCAGCACGATCGACAGCACCATCGGCAGCAGCAGCAGCGGTGAACGTCAGGAAGACCCGCGCCGACTGGCCGTTGTTGACGACCGTGTCGATGACGCGCAGCGACTGCGTCAGCCAGATCACGCCGGTGAAGACCAGCACGAAAAACAAGAACGGGCCGAGGATCTGGCGGAAGATGTAGCTGTCCAGCCGGCGCACGGGTCCTCCGGGTTTGCTCGCCCCATCTAGAGGCGCAAGGCGGCTCGCCGCCAGTGCCGCGGGAACGCGTCACCGCATTCGAGAGCGCCGACAGGTCGCACCGACATGGACCCCGGCCGCCGCATAGGCTAACGCGGACTCAGACCCGCACCGCCAGCTCGCAGGAGACAGCCCATGACCACGCCGATATCCAGTCGATTTCGTCGAGGAGGACCACGAGGCGCTGGCCCGGGCCGCCGGCACGGTGGTCGTCTTCGTCGACGGCGCCAAGGCGCTCTCGCCGGCCGGCCGAGCATGTCGACGGGCTGACCGGCGGCGCGATCCGCCGCGCGACCGGTGCGGCGGACTACAAGCCGCGCCCGCGCAAGCCGGTGACGTTCGCCTATCCCTCCGGCATGGCGGCCGAGCGGCGTCGTGCTGGCGACGCTCGGCGACGAGCCGGACCGCGAGGCGGCGCGCCGCGCCGGCGGCGCGATCGCGGCCGCGCTCGCCAAGGGAGCGGTGACGGTCTGCACGGGCGGGGTGGCGGACCGGGCGCTGCTGGCCGAGCTGGTCTGCGCGATGGTGCTGCGGCTCTACGATTTCCGCGACTACAAGAAGGCGCCGGACGAGGACGACGACGACGCGCCGACGCGCCGCGCAATCGCCGTGGCGAGCGACGAGCCGGAGGCGCTGGCCGCGGCCTCGGCGCCCTTCGCGGCGCTGGCCGAGGGCATCTATTTCACCCGCGACCTGGTCAACGAGCCGGCCAACCGCCTGACCACCGACGAGTTCGCCGCCCGCCTCGCGGCGATGGGCGAGCTCGGCCTCGAGGTCGAGATCATCGGCGAGGACCGCCTGCGCGAGATGGGCGCGCACGCGCTGCTCGGCGTCGGTCAGGGCTCGGAGAACGAGACCAAGATCGTCGTGATGAAATGGCTCGGGCGGCGGCGACGAGGCGCCGCTGGCGCTCGTCGGCAAGGGCGTGATCTTCGACACCGGCGGCATCTCGCTGAAGCCCGCCGGCGGCATGGAGGACATGACCATGGACATGGGCGGCGCCGGCGTGGTCGCCGGCGTCATGCGGACGCTGGCGCTGCGCAAGGCGCAGCGCCAACGTCGTCGGCGTCGTCGGGCTCGTCGAGAACATGCCCGACGCCCGCGCGCAGCGCCCCGGCGACATCGTCACCTCGATGAAGGGCGACACGATCGAGGTGATCAACACCGACGCCGAGGGCCGGCTCGTGCTCGCCGACGTGCTCTGGTACACGCAGCGGGAGTTCAAGCCCTCGGCCGTCGATCGACCTCGCCACGCTGACGGGCGCGATCATCGTGGCGCTGGCCAAGACGACGGCCGGCCACTTCGCCAATGACGACGAGTTCAACGCCGCCTACGAGGCGGCCTGCGCCGCCACGGGCGACAAGACCTGGCGGATGCCGCTCGGCAAGGAGTACCACGACCTGATCAAGTCGACCTTCGCCGACATGAAGAACACCGGCGGGCGCGATGGCGGGTCCTGCATCGGCGGCGGCCTTCCTCGAGAGGTTCATCGAGGAGGACATGCCCTGGATCCACATCGACATCGCCGGCGTGACCGTCGAGCTCCAGCGCCACGGACCTCGGCGCCGAAGGGCGCCACCGGCTGGGGCGTCGCGGCGCTCGACGAGCTGGTCCGCGGCCGCGAGGGATAAGCGCTCGCCGAGGCTGGGCGATCTTGCGCGGACGGTTGAGCATGGGCGAGGTGCGCTTCTATCATCTGACCGAGCTGCCGCTCGAACGCGTGCTTCCGCAGATGCTCTCGCGGACGCTGGAGCGCGGCCAACGCGCCGTCGTGCGCGGGACCAGCGCCGAGCGGCTTGGCTGGCTCGACCGCGAGCTCTGGATGTGGCCCGAGGAGAGCTTCCTGCCGCACGGGGTGGAGGGCGACCCTGACCCGGGGCGCCAGCCCGTCTGGCTGACGACCTCGGTCGCGGTGCCGAACGGCGCCGCGGCGCTCTTCCTGGTGGACGGTGCTGCGGCGGCGCCGGACGAGATGGCGGCGATGCAGGTGACCGCGATCCTCTTCGACGGCGAGGACCCGGTCGCCGTCGACGCCGCCCGCTCGCAGTGGCGCGCGGTCACCGGGGCAGGGCTCGCCGCCGTCTACTGGGCACAAGAGGGCGGCCGCTGGGTGAAGAAGCACGAAGCGGGTGCCGCTTGATGCGCCCGCCTCCGCCATGCTGGCGCAAGTTCACTGCGGCCGGCGCTGCGAGCCGGCTCGCATTCAAGCGGCCGATGCGATAAACATCGGTCAAGAAACGTCAACGAGGGACATCCGCATGAAGAGGCTTGTGGCAGTTGTCGGCTTGCTCGCCATCGCGGGCTGCGCCGAGGAGAAGCAGGCGCGGGTCGAGGTCGACATCTCGAAACGGCTCAGCCCGGGCTGCTATACGGTCGACCTGTTCGACCCCTACAAGATCGAAACGCCCGCACCGAGCGTCCCGGCCGACGCCACGGCATTTCTCGGCGTCTGGAAGAACGGCGCCTGGGGCGGCGTCTGGTGCCACGATCTCTACATCACGAAGGCATTCGCCGACGGCAGCGTGGAGTTGCTCGACGCCTACGGCCCTTACACGCCGGCCAGGATCGAGGCGACCGTCTTCAAGCGCAAGGGCAAGGTCGAGGACGGCGTGCTGAAGTTCACCAGCCAGGGCGGCTCGCCGGTCGAATACAGGATCGTCGACGGCTTTCTGGTGGGCGAGCGTCGCGGCACGCTCGGCACTTTCGAGATCACCATGAGCCGGGTCGACGGCCTGGGCCCGCT
This sequence comes from uncultured Bacillaceae bacterium, assembly GCA_963763245.1. Lineage (GTDB taxonomy): Bacteria > Pseudomonadota > Alphaproteobacteria > Rhodobacterales > Rhodobacteraceae > Thermohalobaculum. The sequence goes on along the minus strand of CAVXNU010000007.1, from coordinate 436,686 downwards.
TCCGGCGGTCGCACAGGTGCCAATGCCGCCGCGCAAGCCCCTCCGCTCGTGAGCTGAACGGCGGGGCGGCGGGCGCCCCCCAGGGTCAGTCGGCCTCGTCGGCAGGCGAGGCGTTGAGCAGGCCATAGCGCTCCTCGCCGATCGTGGCGAGCAGCTCGAGCTGCGTCTCGAGATAGTCGATGTGCCCTTCCTCGTCCTCGAGCAGCTCTTCGAACAGCATCTTCGAGACGTAGTCGCCGACCTTCTCGCAGTGCTCGCGGGCCTCCTTGTAGAGGTTGCGCGCGTCGTGCTCGGCGGCGAGGTCGCACTCCAGCGTCTCCTTCACCGTCTGGCCGATGCGCAGCGGGTCGAGCGTCTGCAGGTTCGGGTGCCCGTCGAGGAAGATGATCCGCTCGATGAACTTGTCGGCGTGGTGCATCTCCTCGACGCTCTCCTCGCGCGACTTCTTGGCGAGCTTGCCGTAGCCCCAGTCCTCCTGCAGCCGGTAGTGCAGCCAATACTGGCTGACCGCGGTCAGTTCGCTGCGCAGCCCCCGGTTCAGGTACTCGATGACCTTGGGTTCGCCTTTCACGTCGCGTCTCCTCTTTTCGTTGACCGGCATTGACGAGCCGTGCCGGCTGCCCCTCGGCATGGCGGCTGATCTAAGCCGCCGGCCACCTCATGTCGAGACCGAGGAGACCGTTCCGGGTGGCGACTCGCGCAGGCCCAGCAGTTCGGGCGGCACGTCCGAGTGCACTGCCATCCGCCGGCTTTGCCGCATCGTGGCGACGAAGAGCGCGATGCAGCCGCCGCAATCGGGCGTCTTGCCCAGCGCGCGGTAAACCTTGCCGGGCGTGATGATCGTGTCGGGCGAGGCCGCACGCATCCAGGCGATCGTGCGATGGATCTCGTCCGAGGTGATCACCGCACAGGAACAGACGATCATTCGGCAGGAACTCCGCGTCGACCACTCGGCGGGCAGGGACCGCCCACTCATCAGATGAGTGAATCACTCGGATATTGCAAGCGCGCCCTTTGCCGTGCCGCGGCAACTATGCCCCGCCGGCAAAGCGCTCGGCCATGCGGTCCCGCGCCGCGTCCTCGATCTTGGCGAAGAGGTTTTCGGGTACGGTGAAGGAATGGCCGGGCGGCAGCGCCTGCATGGCCGCGACAAGCTCTGCCGGCCAATCGAGCGCCTGGTCCTCGCACCCGAGCGCACGCAGCATGGCGTCAGACGCGTCGGGAACGAAGGGGCGCGACAGGATAGCGTAGAGCCGCACCAGGTTCATCGCGCAGCGGATGATGCCGCCGGCCCGCGCCGGATCCTCCTTCACGACCGCCCAGGGGGCGGCGCGCTGCAGATACTCGTTCCCCTCGACCCAGATGGCGCGCAGCTCGGCGGCCGCGCGCCTGATCTCGATCGCCTCCCAGTGGCGCGTATAGGCCGCGACCCTGGCGGCCAGCGCCTCGATCAGCGCCGCCTCCGCCGCGCCATAGTCGCCTGCGGGCACGGCCTCGCCAAAGCGCGAGCGGCAGAACTTGGTCACCCGGCTGACGAAGTTGCCCAGCACGTCCGCCAGGTCCTTGTTCACGCCGTTCTGGAACGCCGCCCAGGTGAAATCGCTGTCGGCCGTCTCGGGGATGTTCGCCAGCAGCCACCAGCGCCAATAGTCCGAAGGCAGGATGTCCAGCGCCTGGTCCATGAAGACGCCGCGCCCCGCGCTGGTCGAGAACTTGCCCCCCTCATAGGTCAGCCAGTTCGTCGACTTGATGAAGTCGACGAGCTTCCAGGGCTCCGCGCCGTCGAAGTTCGCGCCCATCAGCGTCACGGGGAAGCTCAGCGTGTGGAAGGGCACGTTGTCCTTGCCCATGAACTGCACATAGCGGACGTCCGCCGCGCCCTTGTCCTCGCGCCACCAGCGCTCCCAGGCGGCGTCGTCCTGCCCCGTCGCGTCGGCCCATTCCGCCGTCGCGCCGATGTATTCGATGGGCGCGTCGAACCAGACATAGAAGACCTTGCCATCCATGCCGGGCCACGGCTCGGCGCCGCGCCTGACCGGGATGCCCCAGTCGAGGTCGCGCGTGATGCCGCGGTCGCGCAGGCCTTCGCCCTCGTCCAGCCATTTGCGCGCGATCGACGACGACAGGAGCGGCCAGTCGGTCTTGGAGTCGATCCACGCCCGCAGCCGGTCGCGCATCAGGCTCTGGCGCAGATAGAGGTGCTTCGTCTGCCGCACCTCCAGCTCCGTCGAGCCGGAAATTGCCGAGCGCGGATTGATCAGGTCCGTCGGGTCGAGCTGCTTGGTGCAGTTCTCGCACTGATCGCCGCGCGCGCGCGGATAGCCGCAATTCGGGCAGGTGCCCTCGATGTAGCGGTCGGGCAGGAAGCGGCCGTCGGCGACCGAATAGACCTGGCTCTCCTGCCGCTCCTCGATCAGCCCCGCATCGGCCAGCCGTCCCGCCATGTGCTGCGTCAACCGGTGGTTGCGCTGGCTCGACGAGCGCCCGAAGAAGTCAAAGCCCAGCCGGAACCCGTCCGCCAGGTCCTTCTGCACCCGCCACATCTCGGCGCAGTACTCGGCCACCGGCTTGGCCGCCTTGGCGGCCGCCAGCTCGGCCGGCGTGCCGTGCTCGTCGGTGGCGCAGATCAGCAGCACCTCGTGGCCGCGGGCGCGCATGTAGCGGGCATAGGCGTCCGCCGGCAGCTGGCTGCCGATCAGGTTGCCGAGATGCTTGACCCCGTTGATGTAAGGCAACGCCGAAGTGATCAGGATGCGGGCCATTCATGCCTCTTTGTCTGGCCGGGACCTCATAGCGCCGCGGCGCGGCCGCGTCATCCCTCCCGCACGCCGGAGAGCGGCTCGAGATCGGCCGCAGCGCTTGTGCCCGGCCGCGCGGCACTGCACACATGGCCCCGAGGCGAGCAGAGAACAGCATGGCGGCCGATCCCTTTCTTCTCGATGCGGCGATCTATCTCGGCGCGGCTGTCGTCGCCGTGCCGCTGTCGAAGCGGCTCGGGCTCGGCTCGGTCGTCGGCTACCTGGTCGCCGGCGCGGTCATCGGCCCGTGGGGCATCGGCCTGATCGATGATGCCGAGACCGTGCTGCACTTCGCCGAGTTCGGCGTCGTGCTGCTGCTCTTCGTCATCGGCCTCGAGCTGCAGCCTACCCGCCTCTGGCGACTGCGGACCGAGATCTTCGGCCTCGGCCTTCTCCAGGTCGTCGTCACCGGCGCGGCGCTCGCCGGCATCCTCGCCTGGTTCGGCTGGCTGCCGGCCAAGCCCGCCATCGCCATCGGCGGTGCGCTGGCGCTGTCGTCCACCGCTTTCGCCGTGCAGATCCTGCGCGAGCGCGGCGACCTGACCAAGCCCTATGGCGACAGGGCGTTCTCGATCCTGCTCTTCCAGGACCTCGCGATCGTGCCGCTGCTGGCGCTCGTCTCGATCCTCTCGCCCTGGGCGAACGCGACGCAGGGCGACGATCCCCTGCTGAAGACGGGGATCGCGCTGGCCGCGATCGCCGCCCTCATCGCCGTCGGGCACTATATGCTGCGCCCGCTCTTCCGCATCATCGCGGCCTCGAAGGCCGACGAGATCTTCACCGCCGCGGCGCTCCTCGTCGTCATCGGCGCAGCGATCGCCATGCAGATGGCCGGCCTGTCGATGGCGCTCGGCGCGTTCCTCGCCGGCGTGCTGCTGGCCGAGAGCGAGTTCCGCCACCAGCTCGAGACCGACATCGAGCCCTTTCGCGGCCTGCTGCTCGGCCTGCTCTTCATCGCCGTCGGCATGAGCGTCGCCTGGCCGCTGGTGGCCGAGCACTGGGCGACGGTCGTGTTCGGCGCGCTCTGCCTCTTCGCGCTGAAGGCCGTGCTGATCTGGGGTCTCTGCACCGCCTTCGGCTCGTCCCAGCGCGATGCGGTGCGCATCGGCGCCGCGCTCGGGCAGGGCGGCGAGTTCGGCTTCGTCCTCTTCACGGTTGCGACCGGCGCCGGCCTGATCGTGCAGCGCGACGCCTTCATCCTGACGGCCATCGTCACGCTCAGCATGGCGATCACCCCGTTCGCCATGCTGCTCGCCGATCGTCTGATCGGGCGGCGCGCGGCGCCCGACCTCACCGGCGTCGACCATGTCGAGAACGCCGACATCACGAGCGTCATCATCGTCGGCTTCGGCCGCTTCGGCCAGATCGTCGCCCGCGTGCTGAAGCTGCGCGGCTACCAGGTCACGCTGGTCGATTCGAGCCCCGAGCGCATCCGCATCGCCCGCACCTTCGGCGACAAGGTCTTCTTCGGCGACGTCCGGCGCGGCGACATCCTGCGCGTCGCCGGCGCCGACCGGGCAAAGGCCATCTTCCTCTGCGCCGACGACGTCGACGCCATGCGCCACGCGGTCAAGGCGCTGCGCTGGCGCTTTCCGCACATCCTGATCTTCGCGCGCGCCTCCGACCGGGTCGCCGAGCTCGAGCTCCTCAAGGCGGGTGCCGACGTCGCCATCCGCGAGACGTTCGAATCGAGCATCGCCATGGCGCGCGAGGCGCTCGAACAGCTCGGCGACGGCAAGGCGGCCGACGAGGTCATCGAGGAATTCCGCCGCCGCGACGCCGAGCTCCTGCGTTACCAGAGCGAGTTCGGCGCGCTCGGCGGCTATCAGAAGATGCGCGAGGAGTTCAACCTGAAGGACAGTTGAGCGAGCGACGCCGCCCGCCTGTCCTCCGTGGACCGGCTGCCTCTCGCCGGTCTTTTGCGGCGGCTGCGAAAGGCGGAATTCGGGTGCATGGCTGCCCTTTAGCGCAGCGCCCGGCCAGCGGCAATCGCCGGGCGCGACCCGCGGCTCAGCCGCGCCCGGCCGTCTCGGGCAGGGCACCCGCGGCGGCGGCCTGCGCATAGCCGAGGTTGAAGTGCGCATAGCCGGGCGCGCCCCGAAGATGGCCGCGCGCGATGTCGTGCATCAGCGGCAGCTTGTGGAAGGGCACCGCCGGATAGGCGTGATGCTCGGCATGATAGGGCATGTTCCAGGCGAGCCAGCGGACCAGCCTGTTCGTCAGCGTCGTGCGGCTGTTGCGCAGCATGTCGGCGACGTGCGGACAGCGCCCGTGCTCGGCCAGCAGATAGCCGCGCAGAAAGGGCGTGCCGAGCGCCAGCGGCAGGAGCCACGCCCAGACGAGCACGGCGGTCCCAGCCATGAAGCTCCAGGCGCCGAGCGCCGCATAGCCGCCCAGCATGAGGCACGCCTCCCGCCGCACCGCGCCCCTCGCCCGATCCGGCACGAAGCCGTCCCGGTTCGGTCGCGCGGCGTTCGCCAACAGCGTGCCGATACGCCAGCGCCAGTCAGGGACGCCCGAGAGGTAGACGAGGTATGCGCGCAGCGTCCCCGGCTTGGCGCCGCCCGCCAGTTCCGGATCGTGCTCCGGGTCGTGCGTGAACCGGTGGTGCGCCAGGTGGAAATAGCGGAAATGCCGCGGCCCGAGCAGCACCAGGAAGCCGAGCAGCTCCGCCGCCCGGTCGTTCGCCCAGCCGGTGCGGAACGCGGTCCGGTGGATCATCTCGTGCAGCGCCGTGAACAGGAAGACGAGCGCGATGCCCTGCGGCAGCAGAACCGCCCACCAGAGCGGCCATCCCGCGGCGATCCAGGCGCCCATCGCCGCAATCGCGCCGAGATGCACGGCCAGCCGCAGCGCCGCCGGTCCGTCCGCCTGCGCGCAGAGCGCGCGGCGCTGCTCGGGCGTCAGCGACGCCAGCAGCGCCTTGTGGTCTAGGTCCGGGGCACGCACGTCCATCGCCCCAATATAGAGTCCCGAGGGCCACGTGTGCAGTCGGCACGGCGCCGCCGAGCACCGCTGCGCCGAGCACATGCCCGGGGCGGGAATGTTCCGGAAAGACACAGTCGAAACAACCTTGGCATGCGTTCGTCCCGAAATGAGCGTCGCTATGCGCGAAAAATTCTCCTATAACGTGCGGAGTTCAAGCGCAGTGGTTGCGGCGCAGTGTTCAGTTTCAAAGGAGTGGTTCGGTGAAGACGTTGAGGGTATTTGCGGCCGCAGCCGCCATTTCAGGCCTTTTCGCCGTTGTCGGGGCGCCGGCCCAGGCTTCCACGATCAACCTCGTCGGCGGTACGGCCGGCATGATCCCGGATGCGGGCACCACCAACGACGTTCTCGTCGGGCTCGGCCTCGGCACTTCTATTGCCGGCTTCTTCGGCGCGACGCTTGCCCTGGTCGGATCGTCCCCGGTGCTGGTCGAGTTCCTCGGCTACGAGGCCAGCTACAAGAACCGCTTCTCCTTCGCCGGGGGCGGTTTCTACACCGAGACGGACGACCCCACGCCCGGCAACAACCGCGAGACGTTCGCGACGCCGCCGTCCTACACGACCGGCAGCCTGTCCGGCCTCCTCGCCTTCGTGTTTTCGACCAGCGGCGGCGGCACTCCCAAATCGGTGGCGAACGGCGCCAACCCCGACGATGTCGGCAACGGGCCGACGGGCGTCAACTTCTTCGCGAGCGTCGAGGGTGCGCCGACGGCACGCAGCGGCCGCTCCGTCATCCTGTTCTTCGACGACAACGGAGCCAACAACGACGACGACCACGACGACATGGTCGTCCGCCTCTCGGTGGCGGCCGTACCGATCCCTGCGACCTTGCCGCTTCTGTTCGGCGCCCTCGCCGGGCTCGGCCTCTTCGCCCGCTCGCGGCGCGGCCACGCCGCCTGATATCGGCCAGCCGCCGGCGCTGCCGGCGGCTTCCGCACTCGCCGCCGAAGCCGGTTGCGACGGCGCCCCGGCTCCGGCTCCAACTCCGGCTCAGCCGACCGACGCGGCCCCCGCGCCACCCACTGTCAGGCCTTCGATCAGCAAGGTCGGCTGCCCGACGCCCACCGGCACGCCCTGGCCGCTCTTGCCGCAGGTGCCGATCCCGGGATCCATCGCCACATCGTTGCCGACCGCGCGGATCTTGCGCAGCGCGCTCGGCCCGTCGCCGATCAGCGTCGCCCCCTTCACCGGGTGCAGGATCCTGCCGTTCTTCACCCGATAGGCCTCGGTGCAGCTGAACACGAACTTGCCGTTCGTGATGTCGACCTGACCGCCGCCGAAATTCGTCGCGTAGAGTCCCGTCCTTGACCCCGGCGACGATGCCCTGCGGATCGGTCTCGCCCGCCAGCATGATCGTGTTCGTCATCCGCGGCATGGGGATGTGCGCATAGCTCTGGCGCCGCCCGTTGCCGGTCGGCCGCACCCCCATCAGCCGGGCGTTCTGCCGATCCTGCATCAGCCCGACCAGCCGACCGTCCTCGATCAGAACCGTGCGGTTCGTCGGCGTGCCCTCGTCGTCGACCGTCAGGCTGCCGCGCCGGTCGGGGATCGTGCCGTCGTCCACCACCGTCACGCCCGGCGCCGCGATCATCTCGCCCATCAGCTCGGTGAAGGCGCTGGTCTTCTTGCGGTGGAAATCGCCCTCGAGCCCGTGGCCGATCGCCTCGTGCAGCAGGATGCCGGGCCAGCCGGGCCCCAGCGCCACCTCCATGACGCCCGCCGGCGCGTCCTCGGCCTCGAGATTGACCAGCGCGATGCGCAGCGCCTCGTCCGCCTGTGCGCGCCAGTAGCCCGGATCCATCAGCGCCGCGATGCCGTGGCGGCCGCCGCCGCCGCTCGACCCGCTCTCCCGCCGGCCGCCCCCCGATTGTCGGCGACGATCACCGAGACGTTCAGCCGGGCGAGCGGCCTGTGGTCGGTCACGCGCCCGCCCTCGGGCCGCAGGATCTCCACCTCCTGCACGCTGCCGGCGAGCGTCGCGGTCACCTGCACGACGCGCGGGTCGCGGCCCCGCAGATAGGCGTCGATCTCGGCCAGCATTGCCACCTTGGCGCCGACGGCCGCGTCGCCGACCGGGTCCGCGGCCTCGTAGAGCCGCCGGTTCGTGCCCTGTGGCGGCTCGGCCAGCACGCCGCCGCCGGCCCGCGCCGCCATCCGCGCCGTCTCGGCCGCGCGCTTCAGCGCCGCCTCGGAGATGTCCGTCGAATGCGCATAGCCAGCGGTGCCGCCGAGCACGGTGCGCAGGCCGAATCCCTCGGCCGAGTTCGAGCGAGGCGGTGCGCAGCCGGCCGTCGTCGAAGCTCAGCACCTCGGATCGGCGGCGCTCGAGGAACAGCTCGCCATCCTCGGCCCCGGCCACCGCGTCGCGCAGGATGGCGAGCGCCCGGGCTTCGTCGAGGCGCGTCTCGAAGGGGCGGAACGCGGACATCGTGTCACTCCTTTCCCGGTCGCTCCGGAGCTTTGACCCGCCGGCCGATCGACCCATCTTCAGCGCTGTCGCGGCGAACTGCCGCAAAGCCCTTCCTTGCACGCCACATGGCGGTATGGTCAGAGAAAGGCAAGCGCCGGGCCGGCGGAACCGGCCGGCCCGCCCGGCCATGGCACCAGACCCGTATCGGCAGGCGACCCCGGCGAGAGACGAGACGAGGCACGAGAATGAACCGACCGCACCGCCCGGCCCCGAGAGCCATAGCTGGGGCCATCACCGGACTGGCCACAGGATTGGCCGCAGGGACGATCGGGGCGACCGCCTTCGCGCAGGTGGTCGAGCCGAGCGGCCTGGCCTCCGACATCGCTGGCAAGCCTGTCCCCGGCGGCATGAACTTCCAGGCGCCGGTCACGCCCGTGATGCACGACCTCGTCTGGCTCGACACCTTCATGCACTCGATCCTGGCCGGGGTCTGCGCGCTGGTGCTGGTGCTGCTTGCCATCATCGTCATCCGCTACAACCGGCGCAGCAACCCGACGCCTGCGACCTTCACGCACCACCCGCTGCTCGAGGTCGTATGGACGGCGCTGCCGGTCGTGATCCTGATCGTGATCGCCATCCCCTCGCTCAAGCTCCTGTTCTTCGAGCTGAACGTGCCGCCCGAGCCGGACGTGACGATCAAGGCCACGGGCAACCAGTGGTACTGGACCTACGAGTACCCCGACGAGGGCATCGACTTCGCCAGCGTCATGCTGGAGCGCGACGAGCTCGAGCAGTACGGTTACGAGCCTGACGAGTACCTGCTGGCCACCGACACCCGCGTCGTCGTGCCGGTCAACGCCATCGTCCACGTCCTCGTGACGGCCACGGACGTGATCCATGCCTGGGCCATCCCGTCCTTCGGCTCGAAGATCGACGCGATGCCCGGCCGCATCAACGAGACCTGGTTCAAGGCGACCGAGCCCGGCGTCTACTTCGGCCAGTGCTCCGAGCTCTGCGGCGTCAATCACGCCTACATGCCGATCGTCGTGCAGGTCGTGGAACAGCAGGACTACGACACTTGGGTGCTCGAGCAGCAGGCCCAGAACGGCACCGGCGCCAAGACGCGCGTCGCGGCGGCAGAGTGATCGCGGTCAGGCATCGCCGGGAGTTTGCCTCCGTGACCGACGTCACCGCGGAGATTGGCCCGCGCCGTGCGGGGCCCGAGGCCGGGCTTGGCGACTTCGTGCGCCTTCTGAAGCCGCGCGTGATGTCACTCGTGGTCTTCACGGCGCTCGCCGCGCTCGTCGCCGCACCGGGCGATCTGCACCCCGTCCTGATCTTCGCCTGCCTTGTCTGCATCGCCGCGGGGGCGGGTGCGGCGGGTTCGCTGAACATGTGGTGGGATGCCGACATCGACCGGCGCATGGCGCGCACGGCGCGCCGGCCGATCCCAGCCGGCCGCGTCGAGCAGGGCGAGGCGCTCGGTTTCGGCCTCGGCCTCGCCGTCCTCTCGGTGCTGATGCTCGCCGTAATCGCCAACCTGCTGGCGGCGGCGCTGCTGGCCTTCACCATCTTCTTCTACGCCGTCGTCTACACGATGCTGCTCAAGCGCTCGACGCCGCAGAACATCGTCATCGGCGGCGCGGCCGGCGCCTTTCCGCCGATGATCGCCTGGGCCGCCGCCACGGGCGAGCTCGGTGCCGCGCCGCTCCTGATGTTCGCCGTCATCTTCTTCTGGACGCCGCCGCATTTCTGGGCGCTGGCGCTCTACCGCAACGGCGACTATGCCCGCGCCGGCGTGCCGATGATGCCCGTCGTCGCCGGCGAGGCACGGACCCGGCGCGAGGTGCTGCTCTATACGCTCGCCCTCTCGGCGGTGGCGCTCCTGCCGGCCTTCACCGTCGCCGGCGGCCCGGTCTACCTCGCCACGGCTCTTGTTGCCGGGGCCGTCTTCTTCCGCGCCGCCTGGACGGTCGCGCGGCGAACGCCGGGCGACGCGCGCGCCGACCGGTACGGCGCCGAGAAGCGGCTGTTCGGCCTCTCGATCCTCTACCTCTTCGTCGTCTTCGCCGCCTTCATGGCCGAGGCCTGGGCCGGGCGGCTGTTCGGCCCGTTCGACTGGCCGGTCCTGTTCTGAGGTGTCCATGTCAGAAGATCTCATGCGGAGGGAGCACGAGCTCCATCTCCGCCGGCGCGGCCGCAATTGGGGCGTCTTCGGCGCACTGATGGCGCTCGTCCTGCTGCTTTTCGCCGTGACCATCGTCAAGCTCGGCCCCGAGGCGCGCAACCCGACCGGCGAGACCAGCTGGGGCGAGGCCTTCGTCGAATGGATCCGCGGCTGATGGGGCGGCATGGGCGCACCCTCGTCGTGCTCGTCGGCGTTGTCGGCGGCATGGCTGCAATGGCCTGGGCCGCGGTGCCGCTGTACAGCCTCTTCTGCCGCGTTACCGGCTATGGCGGCACGCCGCTGGTGGCCACCGCGGGGTCCGACCGGGTGCTCGACGAGATCGTCTCGGTGCGCTTCGACGGCTCGACCGCCGGCGGCATGCCATGGGCCTTCCGCCCGGCGCAGAACACGCTGAAGGTGCATCCCGGCGAGACGAACCTGGCCTTCTTCGAGGCGACGAACCCGACTGACCGCACGATCACCGGCACCGCGAGCTTCAACGTGGCGCCGCCGATCGTCGGCGGCTACTTCGTCAAGATCGACTGCTTCTGCTTCACCGAGCAGACGCTGGCGCCCGGGCAGACGGTTCGCATGCCAGTAACCTTCTTCGTCGACCCGGCGATCGCCGACGACGTCGAGACCCGAGATATCCGCACGATCACGCTGTCCTACACCTTCTTCGAGACCGAGCCCGCGCCCCAGGCGGATGCGGGTGACGGTCCCGCAACGACGACGCCCGCCGGCGGCTGACAGGGGAACCCATGGCGCACGAAAAGAACCACCCGTACCACATCATCGACCCGAGCCCCTGGCCGTTCCTCGGCGCCGTCGGCGCCATCACGCTGCTCGCCGGGACGGTGCTCTTCATGCACGACATCACGCCCGTCGTGATGATCCTCGGGCTCTTGATCGTGCTCTACACCATGTTCGTCTGGTGGCGCGACGTCGTCCACGAGAGCCGGGCGGGCGACCACACGCCCGTCGTGCGCATCGGGCTGCGCATGGGCTTCATCATGTTCATCATGTCCGAGGTGATGTTCTTCGCGGCATGGTTCTGGGCGTTCTTCAAGTTCTCGATCTTCCCGATGCCCGAGATCGACATGCAGTCGGTCCCGACCTCGGGCGGCCCGATCGGCACTTTCGGCCCGACCGAGGGCTATATGTTCAACCCTTGGGACCTGCCGCTGATCAACACCGTCATCCTGCTTCTCTCGGGCTGCGCGGTGACCTGGGCGCACCACGATCTGGTCGAGGGCAAGCGCTCGGGCCTGATCTGGGGCCTGCTGGCCACCGTGTTCCTCGGCGCCGCCTTCACCATCTTCCAGGCCTACGAGTACAGCCATGCCAGCTTCCCGTTCGGCACGGATGTCTTCGGCAGCACGTTCTTCATGGCGACGGGCTTTCACGGCTTCCACGTCATCATCGGCACCATCTTCCTGGCCGTCTGCCTGCTGCGGGCGCGGGCCGGCGACTTCACGCCGCGCCAGCATGTCGGCTTCGAGGCGGCGGCCTGGTACTGGCACTTCGTCGACGTCGTCTGGCTCTTCCTCTTCGCCTGCGTCTACATCTGGGCCTACGCCGTCTGGGGGCACTGACGGGGCCCGCTCTCGCCGGCCCGCCCTCGCCGGCCGCCATGCCCGAGGGCAGGGTGCCGGACGCAGCCCTCCCCGCGCGCCCTCCCTTCCCCTTGCGGGGGGAGGGTCGGGGAGGGGGGCTGGCTGAGCAAGCCTCCCGGGAGGCCTTCGCATGACCCGCCGCATTCTCGTCGCCGCGATCTTCGGCCTCGTCGGCACCGCCATCCTCATCGCCCTCGGCGTCTGGCAGGTGCAGCGGCTGGCCTGGAAGCAGGGGCTCATCGCCGAGATCGAGGCGCGGATCGCCGCCGAGCCCGCGCCCTTGCCGGCCGAGCCCGACCCTGTGCGCGACCGGCTCTTGCGCGTGGCGGTTACCGGCCGGCTGGACCAGCGCGAGATCGACGTGCTGTCCTCGCTCGAACCCTGGGGCGCCGGCTATCGGGTGATCGTGCCGATGACGCTGGCGGACGAGCGCCGCATCCTCGTCGACCTCGGCTATGTGCCGCAGGACATGAAGGATCCCGCGGCCCGGCCGGCGCCCGTCCATGGCGAGCCCGACCACCCGCCCGACCAGGTGACGGGCCTGCTGCTCTGGCCGCGCGAGATCGACAGCTTCACCCCCGAGCCCGACCGCGGCCGGAACATCTGGTTCGCCCGCGACGTCGCCGCCATGGCGGCCGAGCTCGGCACCGAGCCCGTCCTGGTCGTCGCCCAATCCCACAGCCTGGACGAATGGCCGCGTCCGGTGCCGCCGGGCACCGACCTGCCGAACCGGCACCTCGAATACGCCATCACCTGGTTCGCCCTTGCCGCCGTTTGGGCGGGCATGACGGTCTTTCTGATCCGCACCGAGCGCAAGGGCCGCCCCCGGGGCGTCGATCGGCGCTAACCAAGGCGGGCAGTCTCACCAGCCTCGACGGCGTCCGCCTGTGCTCCCATTTCTGTGTCCCGTTTCGAGAAGCATAGGGGTTGCGCCGGTTGGCATTCCTCCGGAAATCCGACTCATCCCGCTTTCAGAGCGGTTCCGGACCGGAGCGACTTTAACGACCGGCGGCCGTCATCCCCGCGCAGGCGGGGATCTCGTTAAAGCCGCTGCGATTCCCGACGAAACGTCCGCTGGCCGGTCCGTTCGATCCAGATATGCTCTCGCGGCGCCTTCGAGCCGGACGCAGTCGCGAAGGGCGAGGCGGTCAGGCCGGGCACATGGTCCTGCGCCGGCCGCCCAGCGCGCCGAGGCTGCCGAGCGCGCCGAGCAGCATGAGCAGCGGGAGCGGCAGCGGGACGACCGAGATCGCGGCGACGGCATAGTCATTCGAGCCGTCGTCGAAGGTGCCGCCGATCGGAACGCCGTTGCCATCGGTCGTCGGCGCGGTGAAGGTCAGCGACATCACGGGCAGGCCGGCGAAGTCGATGGTGAACAGCCCCGTCGTGCCTTTGACGGCCGTGGCGGTGTAGATGTTCGGCGGCATGATCCCGTCGATGCTGATGCCCGACACCTCGAAATTGGAATTGTTCGCCCGGAAGAAGTCGAAGAGGTAGACCGTGCCGATCGGCACCTTCGCGCCGCCGAAGTCCACCGTGACGTACTCGGCCCCTGCCGAGACCTCGTCATCATTGATGCCGAGACCATCCTGCTCGCACGCGAGCTCGCCGGGGCAGTCGCTGCCGGAGATGGTCGTCTCGCTGAAGTTCAGCGTCCCCTGCGAGGAGACGTTGAAGGTCTTGCCGGCGACCGTTCCCGTGATCTTCGGGTTCGCTCCAGCGACGGTCCCGCTGAAATAGGTGTTGTTCGTGAAGTCGATGATGTTGCCGCTGATGTTCGGCGCGGCCAGCGCCTGAGCTGCTGGCAACGCCAGAACGCACACCATAGCTGTCGCAATCACTGTGCGCATCAATCACTCCCGAAGTCAACTGCGCACCACATAGATACGCCTTGAAAACTCATAGCAGTCCTCGCTCATCCTTAACATAGAGATCTTATTTTGACGCATATTTAGCCATCAATGGTTGCGCGTACCCCGTTCAGGTCACCCGCAGATCTGCTTGGCGCGATCGTTAGTTGTGCAGATCGACATGGGCCGCGGCAGCGCCGGCAGCGGATGGCTACCGGCCCGTCCGCCCAGCGCTCACCGAAAAGGGCGGGCTTCCCGCGCCCGAAACGGGCTTTCGGGCGCTCCGGGCCTGCGCTAAGGGAGGATGTCAGCAGGAGCCCCGATGCGCTACGTTTCCACCCGCGGCCAGGCGCCCGCGCTCTCGTTCGAGGAGGTCATGCTGGCCGGGCTCGCCCGCGACGGCGGACTGTACCTGCCCGAGAGCTGGCCGCGGCTCGGGCAGCACGACATCGCCGCACTCGCAGGGCAGAGCTATGAGGAGGCCGCCTTCCGCATCATGCGGCCCTTCATCGGCGACTGCTTCACCGACAGCGAGCTCCGCGGCCACATCGCGGCGGCCTACGGCTCGTTCGACCATCCGGCGCGCTGCCCGCTGATGCAGCTCGGTCCGAACGACTGGGTCCTCGAGCTCCACCACGGGCCGACGCTCGCCTTCAAGGACGTGGCCCTGCAGCTGCTCGGCCGTATGTTCGACGCCGTGCTGGCACGCCGCGGCGCGCGCGTCACCATCGTCGGCGCCACCTCGGGCGACACCGGCTCGGCCGCCATCGAGGCCTTCCGCGGCTCGGAGCGCGTCGACGTCTTCTTTCTCCACCCCGCCGGCCGCATCTCCGAGGTGCAGCGCCGGCAGATGACGACGCCGGCGGAGCCGAACGTCCACGCCATCGCGCTCGACGGCGATTTCGACGACTGCCAGGCGCGCGTGAAGGACCTCTTCGCCGATCCGGTCTTCCGCGACGAGGTCGCGCTCGGCGCCGCGAACTCGATCAACTGGGCGCGCGTGCTGGCCCAGATCGTCTACTTCTTCACGGCCGCCGTGGCCCTCGGCGCGCCGGGCCGGCGGGTCAGCTTCTCCGTGCCGACGGGAAATTTCGGCGACATCTATGCCGGCCATGTGGCCCGCCACATGGGGCTGCCGATCGAGCGCCTGGTGATCGCCACCAACGAGAACGACATCCTGCACCGGACGGTGCAATCCGGCCGCTACGAGCGCCAGGCGGTGCACGCGACCGTCGCCCCGTCCATGGACATCCAGGTCAGCTCGAATTTCGAGCGGCTGCTGTGGGAGCTCTACGACGGCGATGCCGGGGCGGTCGCCCAGCTCATGGAAGAGCTCAAGACTGACAGAGGCTTCGCCCTCAGCCAGGGCGCGCTCGAGCGCCTGCGCGAGGGCTTCGACTCGGCCTGCGCCGACCGGGCGCTGACGCTCGCGACCATCGCCCGCGTCGCGCGGCAAGGCATGATCATCGACCCCCACACCGCGATCGGGGTCGCCGCCGCCCAGGCCCGGCGCGGCGATCCCGCCACGCCGATGGTCGTCCTCGGCACCGCCCACGCCGCCAAGTTCCCCGATGCGGTCGAGGAGGCCTGCGGCATCCGCCCCGCCTTGCCGCCGCGCATGGCTGACCTCTTCGAACGGCCCGAGCGCATGACCACATTGCCGAACGACGTCGAGGCGTTGAAGGCGCATATCCGAAAGGCCCGCACATGACCGTCCAGGTGGACACGCTCCCAAATGGCTTTCGCATCGCCACCGAGCGGATGCCGGGCCTCGCCTCGGCCGCTATCGGCGTCTGGGTCGAGGCCGGCGCCCGGCACGAGCGCGCCGAGCAGAACGGCATCGCCCATTTCCTCGAGCACATGGCCTTCAAGGGCACCGCCCGCCGCAACGCGCTGCAGATCGCCGAGCAGATCGAGGACGTCGGCGGCCACCTGAACGCCTACACCTCCCGCGAGCGCACCGCCTACTATGCCCGTGTGCTCGAGGCCGACGTGCCGCTGGCGCTCGACATCATCGCCGACATCCTGCGCAACTCCTCCCTGGATGCCGCCGAGATCGAGGTCGAGCGCGGCGTCATCCTGCAGGAGATCGGCCAGTCGCACGACACGCCCGACGACATTATCTTCGACTGGCTGCAGGAGACCGCCTTCCCGGACCAGCCGATGGGCCGGGCGATCCTGGGCCCGCCCGAGCGCATCCGCGGCTATGGCCGGCCCGATTTCGCGGGCTTCATCGGCGCGCATTACCGGCCGGACCGCATGATCCTCTCGGCCGCGGGCGCGGTCGACCATGACGCGATCATGCGGCTGGCCGAGCGGTCGTTCGGCGACATGGCCTCCGGCGCCCCGCAGGCGGAAGAGCCGGCGCGCTATGCCGGCGGCGAGCGCCGGGTCGAGAAATCGCTTGAGCAGGCGCACTTCGCCATGGCGCTGCAGGCGCCGGGCTATCGCGACGACGATTACCACGCGGCCCAGATCGCGGCCGTGGCGCTCGGCGGCGGCATGTCGTCCCGGCTGTTCCAGGAGGCGCGCGAGAAACGCGGGCTCTGCTACACCATCTTCGCGCAGGGCTCGGCCTGGTCCGAGACCGGCATGATGACGATCTACGCCGGCACCGGCGGCGACGAGATCGGCGCACTGGTCGATCTCACCGCCGACGAGCTCGCCAAGGCCGCGCGCGACTTCGGCGAGGTCGAGATCGCGCGGGCCCGCGCCCAGACCAAGGCCGGGCTGGTCATGGGGCTCGAAAGCCCCTCGGCGCGCGCCGAGCGCATGGCGGCGCTGCTGTCGATCTGGGGCAGGGTGGTCCCGCTGGAAGAGACGGTCGAGCGCATCGAGGCCGTCGATGCCGCGCGGGCGCGCGCCGCGCTCGCCCGCATGCTGGCGAGCCGTCCGGCCGTCGCGCTCTACGGCCCCGTTGCCCGCGCCCGGCCCCTCGACGACCTGGCGGCGCGGCTCGCCGCCTGACCCGTCGATGTTCGCCCGCTATGGCCGCAGCAAGGTCGAGCTCGAGACGGGGCGCCTGGTCCTGCGCCCGCCGCTGCAGCGCGACTTCGAGGCCTGGGCCCGGCTCCGGCGCGACAGCCGCGCCTTCCTCGCGCCCTGGGAGCCGAGCTGGTCGCGCGACCACCTGACCGCGCGCGCCTTCCGCAACCGCGTCGCCTGGGCCGAGCGGGTCATCCGCTCGGGCGACGCGCTGCCGCTCTTCCTGGTCGAGCGCCGCGGGGGCGAGATCGTCGGCGGCCTGACGCTCTCGAACATCCGCCGCCAGCCCGCCCAGGCCGCCTCGCTCGGCTATTGGGTCGGCGAGCCCTTCGCGCGCCGGGGCTACATGTCCGAGGCGCTCGACGCGGTGCGCGAGCACGCCTTCGCGCAGCTCGACCTCTCGCGCCTCGAGGCCGCCTGCCTGCCTGAAAACGTCCCTTCGCGCCGCCTGCTCGAACGCTGCAACTTCAAGTATGAGGGCGTCGCGCAGGCCTACCTGCAGATCAACGGCCGCTGGCGCAACCACGTCCTCTACGCCGCGCTGCGCGCCGACCGCCGCGGACGGGTCGAAGAGGATGCAGCGCTGCAGTATTAGCGCGGTTCCGGACCGGAGCGACTTGAACGACCGGCGGCCGTCATTCGCCGCCCTCTCCGTTTCGGAGAGGGACCGGAGGGAGAGCGCGCCCCGCGCCGCCGCTCAGGCGTGCCCGCCGGCCCCCAGCAGGCTCGGATCGACGCCCAGCTTCTTCAGCGCCCGGTCCCATTTGCGGTCGTCGTCCTCGCCGAAGACCAGGTCCTCGTCCGGGTCGCAGAGCAGCCAGCCGTTCATCTGCAGCTCGGATTCGAGCTGGCCGGCCGCCCAGCCCGCATAGCCGAGCGCGACGATCGCCCGGTCCGGCCCCTTGCCCAGCGCCATCGCCTGCAGCACGTCGAGCGTCGCCGTCATCGAGATCGCCCCATCGACCTTCATCGTCGCGTCCTCGGAGTGGTAGTCCGACGAGTGCAGGACAAAGCCGCGCCCGGTCTCGACGGGGCCGCCGTAATGCACCGGACGGGGGCCGTTGACGCTGCCGATCGGGATCCCCAGCCGCTTGAAGAGGTCGCGCCAGACCAGGTCTTCGGCGCGCTTGTTGACGATCAGCCCCATCGCGCCTTCGGCCGAATGGGCACAGAGATAGACGATCGAACGGGCGAAACGCGGGTCCTGCATGCCCGGCATCGCGATCAGCACCTGACCGTCGAGAAAATTCGCGCCGCCCGTCGCGTGCATCTTCGGCATCTCCGGATAGTGCCGCCCAAAGGGCGCCGGATCAAGAATGCGCGACGGGGCTTGAGCGTTGCGGCCGGCCCGGGCTATCTGCCGGCATGCTGATCCGACATTGCCTCGGCGCCGTCGCGCTCTGCCTGCCCGCTCTCTTGGCCGCCTGCCTCGCCGCCGCCGCTCCCGGCGCTGGCGCGCAGACGATCGTCTCGACGGGCGAATTGTTCCTGACCGCTCGGCTCATGCCCGGCACCGCCGAGCCGGACGGCGCGCGCATGGCCGGGCTCGACCTGACGCTCGTCGATGGCTGGAAGACCTATTGGCGCAGCCCCGGCGAGGCGGGCGTCCCGCCCGTCTTCGACTGGTCGGGCTCGCGCAATCTGCGCGCGGCCGAAATCCTCTGGCCGCGCCCGCAGCTCTTCGAGACGTTCGGGCTGCGCGCGATCGGCTATGCCGGCGAGGTCGTCCTGCCCGTCCGCCTGGTGCCGGAGGATCCGACCCGTCCGATCGAGGTCCGCCTCACCGCCAATCTCGGCGTCTGCAAGGAACTCTGCGTGCTCGAGAACATCGATCTCGCGCAGACCATCGCCCCGGGCGCGGCCGCCTCGGGCGAAGCCCGGATCGCGGCGGCGCTGGCCGCGGTGCCGGCCGATGCCAAGGCGAGCGGCCTCAGCGCCGCCCGGTGCCGCATCACCGGCAACGGGCAGGAGCGGCGGCTCGAGGCGACGCTGACCTTCTCGCGGCCGCTGACCGCGCCCATCGTCCTGGTCGAGGGACCGGAGACGGTGTGGATCACCGAAGCCGAGAGCCGGCGCGAGGGCGACGAGCTGCGCGTCACGGCCGGCATCTCGGTGATCAAGAAGGGCGCCTGGATCGATCGCTCGGCGCTGCGCATGACCGTGCTCGACGACGCGTTCGCCGCCGACATCCGCGGCTGTGGCGTGACACCCGGCTGAGCCCCTGCGCTCGGGGCGCGGGCGCGACAAGAACACGCACACGCACAAGGGAGAGGGGCGCTTGATCGACGAGATTTCCGCCGGCCAGCTGCGCGACTGGCTCTATGACGACGCCGAGCTCGCGCTGCTCGACGTGCGCGAGCCGGGGCAGATCGCCGACGGGCACATCCTGTTCTCGGCGCCCCTTCCCTACAGCCGGTTCGAGCTCGACATGCCGCACCTCGTGCCGAACCCGGGCGTGCGAATCGTGCTCTGCGATGCCGGCGACGGCGTGGCGGTGCGCGCCGCCATGCGCGCCAGGGCGCTCGGCTACGGCCGCGTCTCTTGCCTGGCCGGCGGCGTCGCCGCTTGGGCGCGCGCCGGCCACACGCTCTATCAGGGCGTCAACGTGCCGAGCAAAGCCTTCGGCGAGCTCGTCGAGCACGCCTGCGGGACGCCGCATATCGCCCCGCAGGAGCTGGCGCGGCTGCGCTCCGGGCAGAGCGAGATGGTCATCGTCGATGGCCGCACAGGCGCCGAGTTCGGCCGGATGAAGATCCCGGGCGGCCAGTGGTGCCCGAACGGAGAGCTGGCGCTGCGGATCGGCGAGATCGTCCCCGACGCGGAGACGACGATCGTCGTGAACTGCGCCGGCCGGACGCGCTCGATCATCGGGGCGCAGACGCTGATCGATCTCGGCCTGCCGAACCGGGTCCTCGCGCTCGAGAACGGCACCCAGGGCTGGACCCTCGCCGGTCTGGCGCTCGAGCACGGCGCCGAGCCCGTGCTGCCGGCCGCCGGTCGAGACCTCGTCGCCCGGCGAGCGGCCGCAGCGGCCCTGGCGGGCCGCCACGGCGTCCGCAGCCTGTCCGCCGAGACGCTGCAGGGCTGGCTCGAGGACAGCGAGCGAACCCTCTATCTGCTCGACATCCGCACCGCTGACGAGCGGGCGCAGGATCCCGCAGAGCGGAGCGGGATGCTGGACCGCCACGGCGTCGTGCACGCGCCGGGCGGCCAGCTGATCCAGGCGACCGATGCCTGGATGGGCGTGCGGCGCGCCAGGGCGGTCGTGCTCGACACCGAGGAGGTGCGCGCCCCCGTCGTCGCCTCCTGGCTCCGCCGCATGGGGCACGACGCCTCGGTGCTGGCCGGCGGCCTGGACGCGCTTGCCCAGCTGGCCCCCGGCCCGCGCCTGGCCCCACCGGCATTGCCGGCCCTCGCCCGCATCACGCCCGCCGATCTGCAGAAGAACCGGGAGGGCGTGGCCATCCTCGACCTGCGGTCGTCCGCCGACTACCGCGCCGGCCACATCCCCGGCGCGGTCTGGACCGTCCGCCCCCGGATCGCCCGCTCGGCCGCGTCGGGCCCCTGCGTTCTCGTCGCTGACGATCCGAGCGTCGCCGCCCTCGCTGCGATCGACCTCGCCGAGGCTGGGCCAGGGGCAGGGGAGATCCTGCTGCTCGACGGTGGCGTCTCGGCCTGGCAGGCCGCCGGCCTGGCCCTCGAGACGACGCCCGAGCTGCCGCCCGACAGCGAGCGGATCGATTTCATCGCGTTCACGCATGGCCGGCACGACGGCGACGCCGCCGCCTCGCGGCAATACCTCGCCTGGGAGATCGGCCTCGTCGGCCAGCTCGATGCGCAGGAGCGCGCCGTCTTCCGGATCTGACGGGTGCGGCGGACCCCGGCCTGGTCCCGGGCTCAGGCGGCCTTGATGTTCGAGCGCTGCACCCGGTCGAGATTGGCGCCCTCGACGCGGATCAGCCGCGTCGCGCCCTCGCGCTTGGGCGAGTGGACATCGCCCACATCGTAGAAGTGCGCTTCGCCCGGCGCGAGCCTGTAAGTCCTGACGGGCTCGACCAGCGCCGGCTCGGCGCCCGAGGCCGGCGCTGACGATCTTCCAATCCGTCATCTCGGTGACCCCCTCGGCCTGGCCATAGATGGCCCAGCTCGAGCCGTGGTCGTGCGGCCCGGTCGAGGCCGCGCCCTGGTTCACGTGCCCGCAGATGCAGAACCCCAGCTCCGGGTCCTCGTAGAGCACCTCGCGGACCGCCTCGCCGGGCGAGCGGTCTGGCAGATGCGCCTCGACGAACGCCCGGTCGTTCAGCGCACGGCTGACGATGCCGCAAAGCGCCGTCGCCCTGTCGCCCGGTGCGCCGCGCCGGTGCGCCGCGCGACAGCTCGGCGCGAAGCTCGTCCGCCATCTGGGCGAGGGTATAGGCCATGTTCCGCGCCTCCATTCACGCTTGCACTCAGCCGCGGGGCCGCTCGCGCGCCCGCGACCTGGCGCCAAGCTCAACATCAGCCGGTTACGCCAGCGGTGCTGGCAGAGCCGCCGGCGCGGCTGCTTACGCGCGCGGCTGGGCGTCTCTGGCGCTGATCAGCCGACGCAGCACGTGGCCGAAATCCTCGGCGCTCTCCGGCGGCCGCTCGGCCGCGCCGCCGTTGCGGGCGGGTTTGCCAACCTTCGCCGCAGTGCCTTTTGCAGTCTTCTCCGGCGTCTTCTTCGCCGTTTTGTCGCTGGCCATCGGCAG
Source organism: uncultured Bacillaceae bacterium (assembly GCA_963763245.1). Taxonomy (GTDB): domain Bacteria; phylum Pseudomonadota; class Alphaproteobacteria; order Rhodobacterales; family Rhodobacteraceae; genus Thermohalobaculum. Next base: position 415,146 of record CAVXNU010000007.1, on the reverse strand, counting down.
CAATCCTCCCCTGACTCGATTTGCGATACGTCATCCTAGCACGGCGGCTGCCTCAGCCCATCTGATAGCCCGGCGTCGACAGCGACAGCGCGCGCTCCTCCTCGTCCATGTCGTCGCCGATCCCCTCGAAGAGCGGCGTCGTCAGATAGCGCTCGCCGGTGTCGGGCAGCATGCACAGGATCACCGAGCCCGGCGCCGCGCGCTCGGCGACCTGCACCGCCACGGCAAAGGTCGAGCCGCCCGAGATGCCGGTGAAGATGCCCTCCTTCTGCGCCAGGGCCTTGGCCCATTTGATGCCGTCGGCGCCGGCGACCGGGATCAGCTCGTCATAGAGCGATTTGTCGATCGCCTCCTGCAGCACCAGCGGGATGAAGTCGGGCGTCCAGCCCTGGATCGGGTGCGGCTCGAAGGCCGGGTGGCTGGCGTTTGGCGAGCCGTCAGGCCCGCGCTCGGTCGGCGTGCCGCTGGCGACCAGCTGGGCGTTCGCGGGCTCTGACAGGATGATCTTCGTCTCGGGCCGTTCGCGGCGCAGCACGCGCCCGACGCCCGTGACGGTGCCGCCGGTGCCATAGCCGGTGACGAAGTAGTCCAGCCGCTGGCCGTCGAAATCGCTCATGATCTCGCGCGCCGTCGTCGCCTCGTGGATGTCGGCATTGGCCTCGGTCTCGAACTGGCGCGCCAGGAACCAGCCGTTCGCCTCGGCCAGCTCCACGGCCTTGCGGTACATGCCGAAGCCCTTGGCGGCGCGCGGCGTCAGCACGACCTTGGCGCCCAGCATCCGCATCAGCTTGCGCCGCTCGATGGAAAAGCTGTCGGCCATGGTGACGACCAGCGGATAGCCCTTCTGGGCGCAGACCATGGCGAGCCCGATCCCGGTGTTGCCGCTGGTCGCCTCGACGACCGTCTGGCCCGGCTTCAGCGTGCCGCTGCGCTCGGCCGCCTCGATGATGCCGACGGCCAGCCGGTCCTTGACCGACGAGGCCGGGTTGAACGCCTCGGCCTTGACGTAGATCGTCACGCCGTCGGGCCCGAGGTTGTTGACGCGGATGCAGGGCGTGTCGCCGACCGTCTCGATCACGCTGTCGAACAGGCGCCCGCGCCCGCTGGTCGTGCGGACTCCGCTCTCGTTGCTCATGGCTTTCCCTTTCTTCCGCGGAGGCCGTATCTATCACCCTTCGTGCGATTCTCCGATCGTCGATGCCCAGACTGATCCCAGACTGGCTGCGCCCGGGCGGCAGAGGACGCAGGATCTGCTTTCGCGACCGGCGCCCCCGGGATTATCATTGTATAAGGTGGAGTGCGGCGGCGAGATGAAGGTCCGCTTCTGGGGAACGCGCGGCTCGATCCCGAGGTCGGGAGAGGCCGTGCTGCGTTACGGCGGCAACACCGCCTGCGTCGAGGTCGTGTCGGCCGGCGGGACGACCATCGTGATCGACTGCGGGACGGGCGCCGTCGATCTGGGCGCGGCGCTCTGCCGTGACGGTCGCGCCCGGCGCGGCGCCCTGCTGATCAGCCACACCCATTGGGACCACATCCAGGGCTTTCCGTTCTTCGCGCCGCTCTTCGTGCCCGGCGCCGAGTGGGACATCTATGCGCCGCGCGGGCTCGACCGCTCGATCCGCGAGACGCTGGCCGGGCAGATGCAGCACGCTTACTTCCCGATCACGCTCGACGCCTTCGCCGCGACGATCCGCTATCACGAGCTCGTCGAGGGCGAATTCGCCCACCAGGACGTCAGGCTCTCGACGCATTATCTCGACCATCCGGCGCTGACGCTCGGCTACCGGCTGGAGTCGGATGGCGCGACCGTCGTCTATGCCTGCGATCACGAGCCGATCGCGCGCAAGGGCGTGCCCCGCCGCGCCGAGCTCCAGGGGCCCGAGCGCAACCACGTGGCCTTCCTGCGCGGCGCCGATCTGGTCATCCACGACGCCCAGTTCACCGCCGCTGAATACCCGTCGAAGATCGGCTGGGGTCACGGCACGCCCGACTACGCCGTCGCGGTCTGCCGCGAGGCCGGGGCGCGCCGGCTGGCGCTGACGCACCACGATCCGTCGCGCAGCGACGACGAGGTCGACGCGCTGGTGACCGCGGCGCGGGCGCGCCTGCCGGCCGGCGCCTCGCTGGAGGTCTTCGCCGCGGCCGACGGCCAGGCGATCGAGCTCGGCGCGCGCGCCTCGACCTGCACCGAGGTGCAGCCCGAGCGGTCGGCCACGCGCCCCGTCGCGCCGGCGCTCGCCAACCATCCTCTGGTCGCCTGCGGGCTCATGCCGTCCGCGCTCAAGGCCGTGAAGGCCGCGGCGCGCGCCGAGAAGCTGCCCCTGCGGGTCCGCAGCGCGTTCGGCGAGTTGGTGCGCGAGGCGATGGCCGATGGCCGGTCGACCGTGCTGATCGATGCCGGCCTCGCCGCCGAGCATGCCGACGAGATCGCCCACGTCCAGCGGCACGCCGCGACGTCGGCGGGTCCGGCGCGGCTCGTCGCGGTCAGCGATGGCGACCCGGCCCGCACTGCCGGCGCCGAGCTTGCCGCCGAGTTCGGCGCCGAGCGGCTCGTCTGGCCGTTCAGCGAGCAGTACGTGCGGGTGCGCATTCGCGCTGCCGTCCTGAGGACCGAATGCCGCTGGCAAAGCGCGCCGCGGCCCGCCAACGAGGCCGAGCGACTCGCCGATCTGCGCGGGCTCGGCATCCTCGACAGCGAGCGCGAAGAGCGCTTCGACCGGATCGCGCGCATCGCCGCTCGGGCGTTCGCCGCGCCCGCGGCGCTGATCACGCTGATCGACGATGATCGCCAGTGGTTCAAGTCCTGCGTCGGCGTCGAGACCAGCGAGACCACGCGCGAGGAGGCGTTCTGCGCCCACGCGATTCTCGAGCTCAAGCCGATGATCATCCCCGACGCCCTCGAGGACGACCGATTCGCTCACAACCCGGTCGTTCTCGGCGGTCCTCGCATCCGCTTCTATGCCGGCTGCCCGATCCGGTCGCGGCGCGGCCTGCCGGTCGGGACGCTCTGCGTCTTCGATTCGCAGCCGAGGGAGATCGATGCCGATCAGGTCGACCTGCTGAGGGATCTCGCGGCGCTGGTCGAAGAGCAGCTCGCGACGCCGCGCAGCGCGGCCTGAGCGCCTGCAGCGCGATGCCTCGCGCACGAGAAAAGCCGGTCGGTGGACCCCTGCCTGGTCGCACCGGCCGGCCGAAGGAGCGTCCGCAGGACCGGATCGGCCCGCCGCCCCGCTCTGAATTTCTTGGTTTCTAGCCCGTCCTCAAGCGCGAGGGATCAGTTGCCCGTCTCCGGCGAAGCTGTCCGGCGGCCCTGCCGTCACCGAGGCCGGGACGTTGTTGCCGGCGCCCGCCAGATTGGTATTGACGCTTCCGGTCAGCGGCAGCACGCCGCCCTGATAGACACCGTACACGACCGCGATGCCCAGCAACAGGATGCCTGCGGTCAAAGAGACCCAATCGATAGTCACCGCGCCCGAATCGTTGCGCAGAAACTTTGTTACCATCATCGAGTCCTCCAGCCTTTCTGCTTGGAATGCTCTGAACCCGCGTCCAGAGTAGGGCGGCGTCGACCCGTTCGACGCCCTGGGATCGGTTGAAGACCTCCGCGCCGCTCCCCTGAGAATTCGACATACCATCCCAGGAGAGAGTCGCCAATAATAAATGCAACCTTAAGGCGATATTTTCATGCCGGCCCGCTGCCGGCCAAGAACAGTTAACAAAAGATTAAGAAACGCCGGCGCGGCGGGTCGCCTCTTGGTCTCCTGCCTGGGCCTGGAACTCCTGCAGCGAGAGACCCTCCCGTGCGGGGAGGTCTCTGCGGCACCTGGCTCTGCCGAAGACCGGTGGCGCAATCCGCGCCCATGCCCGAATGCTGACGACGATCCCGATCGGACCTCTCCGGCTCCGTAGCCGGCGCCGCGGTGAAGAGCACCAGAAATGAGAAGCCACGCTCCGCTTATCAGGTACGCGGCGCGTGCGCCAATCCGACTGTCCCAAGCCGCAGACGCGGAGTGTCGAAGCAAGTTTACAGTTGGATTCGCCTGAGTGTCATGGTTGACTGACAGCCATGTCAGAGATGTCCCCATTACCGGCGGCCCCGCGCTTCGGCCCCGCGACGGTGCTGGAGCTGCTGAAGCCCGTCACCTGGTTCGCGCCCATGTGGGCCTATCTCTGCGGCGTCGTGTCGGCGGGTCCGGCCGGCGCCGACTGGGGGCTGGTCGCCCTCGGCATCGTCCTCGCCGGGCCGCTCGTCTGCGGCATGAGCCAGGCGGCGAACGACTGGTGCGACCGGCATGTCGACGCGCTGAACGAGCCCGGCCGGCCGATCCCCTCGGGCCGGCTGCCCGGCCGCTGGGGCCTCTGGATCGCGCTGATCTGGACGGCGCTGTCGCTCGCCGTCGGCGCGATGCTCGGGCCGTGGGGCTTCGGCGCGACCGTCTTCGCCGTGCTCTGCGCCTGGGCCTATTCGGCCGAGCCCTTTCGGCTCAAGCGGAACGGCTGGTGGAGCAACACGGTCTGCGGCCTCTGCTACGAAGGCGTCCCCTGGTTCACCGGGGCGGCCGTCACCGCGGCGGCGCTTCCCGACGCGCGGATCATCGTCGTCGCGCTGCTCTACAGCGCCGGCTGCCACGGCATCATGACGCTCAACGACTTCAAGTCGCTCGAGGGCGATCGGGCCATGGGCCTCGGCTCGCTGCCGGCCCGGCTGGGGCCCGAACGCGCGGCCCGGCTCGCCTGCTGGACCATGGCCCTGCCGCAGCTCGCCGTCGTGGCGCTGCTGCTCGGCTGGGAGCGGCCCTGGCACGCCGGCGTCGTGGCGCTGGTCCTGCTGGTCCAGCTCGTGCTGATGCGCCGGCTCCTGACCGACCCGCGCCGGCTCGCGCCCTGGTACGCGGCCACCGGCGTCAGCCTCTACGTCGCCGGCATGATGGCGGCGGCGCTGGCGCTGTCGGGCATAACGGCCGGCATGGCATGACATTCGGCTGGCTCTCGATCGTCCGCATCGGTCTCGTGCAGACCGCGCTCGGCGCCGCCGTCGTGTTGAGCACGGCGACGATCAACCGGGTGATGATCGTCGAGCTGGCGCTGATGGCGGTGGTCCCTGCCGCGCTCGTCGGCATGTATCACGGCTTCCAGCTCCTCCGCCCGAAATGGGGGCACGGCGCCGACCAGGGCCAGCGGCGCACGCCCTGGGTCATCGGCGGCATGGCGCTCCTGGCGGTCGGCACGGTCGGCGCCGCCGCGGCCACCGCCTGGATGGAGACGGCGCGCCTGCCCGGCCTGGCGCTCGCCTTCGTCGCCTTTGCCGCGCTCGGCCTCGGCCTCGGTGCCTCGGCGACCAACCTGCTGGCGATGCTGGCGGCCCACGTCGCGCCCGAGCGCAAGGCCGCGGCAGGCAGCCTCGTCTGGATCCTGATGATCGCCGGGCTCGCCGCCAGCGGCATCACCATCGGCCAGTTCCTCGACCCCTATTCCGGCGCCCGCCTGGTGCAGATCAGCTGCGTCGTCGCCGCCGTCTCCTTCACCGTGACCGTGCTGGCGCTCTGGGGCGTCGAGCCGGCCGGCAGGGCCGTCGCGGCGCGGAGCCCGGCCAGCTTCCGCGAGGCGGCGCTCGAGGTCTGGCACGACCGGCGGGCGCGGGCCTTCGCGATCTTCGTCTTCGTCGCCATGCTGGCCTACAACACCCAGGACCTGATCCTGGAGCCCTATGGCGGGCACGTCTTCGGCATGACGCCGGGCCAGTCGACCGCCCTTGGCGGCACGCTGCACGCCGGAGCGCTTGCCGGCATGCTGATGGTCTTCGCGGCCGGGATCGCGCGCGGCCGGGCCGAGTGGCTGACGCGCGCCTTCGTCGTCGGCGGCTGCGCCGGCTCGGGGCTCTGCCTCGTCGCCCTGGCCGTGGGCGGCCTGGCGGGTGATTGGCCGCTCAGGGCCAATGTCCTGGCGCTCGGCTTTTGCAACGGCGTCTTCGCGGTGGCCGCCATCGGCGCGATGATGGGCCTGGCGAGCGAGGGCACGCGCGCCCGCGAGGGCACCCGGATGGGCGTCTTCGGCGCCGCGCAATCGATCGGCTTCGCGCTCGGCGCCTCGGCGGGGGCCGCGGCGCTCGACGTGCTGCGCGGCACGCTGGGCCTCTTGGCCGAATCCTACGCCACGGTCTTTGCCGCCGAGGGCGTCCTGTTCCTGCTCGCCGCCGTGCTGGCGGTCCGCGCCATCGGGGCGCGGCCCGAGCCGGCGGCCCTCTTGGTTCCGGGAGAATGACGATGCGCTATGACGTCGTGGTCGTGGGCGGCGGGCCGGCCGGGGCGACCGCCGCCGAGATGCTGGCGAAGGCCGGGCGGCGGGTCGCCTTGCTCGACCGGGCGGGGCGGATCAAACCCTGCGGCGGCGCGATCCCGCCGCGGCTGATCCGCGACTTTGCCATCCCCGACGGCCAGCTCGTCGCCCGGATCGGCACGGCGCGCATGGTCTCGCCCAGCGACAACCGCGTCGACATCCGCATCGAGGGCGGCTTCGTCGGCATGGTCGACCGCGAGCATTTCGACGAGTTCCTGCGCGAGAGGGCCGCCGAAGCGGGCGCCGAGCGGCGCACCGGCACCTTCGTCGGCATCGAGCGCGACGGCGACGGCCGGCCGGCCATCCGCTACCGGACGCCCGAGGGTCAATTGCGCACGCTCGACACCCGCCTGGTGATCGGGGCCGATGGTGCGCGCTCCAAGGTCGCACGGGCCGAGGTCGATGGCGGCGACACGATCCCTTACGTCATCGCCTACCATGAGATCATCGAGGCGCCCGAGGCGGCCCAGTCGCCTGACGGCGCCAGCACCTACGACCCGACCCGCTGCGACGTCGTCTATGACGGCCGGATCTCGCCCGATTTCTATGGCTGGGTCTTTCCGCACGGCGCACAGGCGTCGGTCGGGATGGGGACGGGGCTCGACGGCTTTGACCTCAAGGGCGCGACGGCGGCGCTGCGCCGAGCATCGGGCCTCGAGGGCTGCCGCACGATCCGGCGCGAGGGCGCGCCGATCCCGCTGAAGCCGCTGGCGCGCTGGGACAATGGCCGGGACGTCGTGCTGGCCGGCGATGCGGCGGGCGTCGTCGCCCCGGCCTCGGGCGAGGGGATCTACTACGCCATGATCGGCGGCCAGTATGCCGCCGAGGCTGCCGAGAAGGCGCTGGCGACCGGCCGGGCCCGCGAGCTCGCCCGGGCACGCAAGCGCTTCCTGCGCGAGCACGGTCAGGTCTTCCGCGTGCTCGGCATGATGCAGCGCACCTGGTATGCCTCCGACGACCGGCGCGAGCGCTTTGTCTCGATCTGCCGCGACATGGACGTGCAGCGGCTGACCTTCGAGGCGTACATGAACAAGAAGCTGGTGCATGCCCGGCCGCTGGCGCATCTGCGCATCTTCGCCAAGAACGTGCTGCACCTCGCGCGCCTGATCCCGGCAGTGCAGCCAGCCGCCTGATCCCCAAGCGGCGGCGCAAGGGGGGAGCGTCCGCGCCAATGGGCGCGGCTGCCTTTCAGGTGGCCAACGAAGCGAGGGATCTCGTGCGGGGGAGGGAGCCCAAGGCGCGTCTGCGCCCCGCTGATCCACTCCGGTCTTCACGTCCCCGGTACGCGCCCCAGGCCCGTGTGGGGAGCGGGAGACCCAAGAGCACGGCCGGCCGGCCGCGACTGCCCCTATGCGGGGCCTTGGTGGCGCCGCCGATGGGTGCCAACCATCCGGCGCCAGGCAGTTTGCAAACCGGAAGGGCCGCCTCTCACCCGGCCCTCCTGGGTCGCCTCATAGGCCAGAAGGGTTAAGCTCCGGTGCCTCGTGCCCCGAGGGGGACGCTCAGCCCGCGAGCGGACGCGGCCATGGCGCAATGGGCGACGGCCTCACTCCCGCTCGGCGGGGGCGTCGCTCTGGCTCGCTCCCGAGGCCGGCGCGCCGCGCATCAGCGCCGCCGCCTGACCGGTCCAGTCGTCGCGGCGGGCGCGGCCGCGGAACGTGCCGAGATGGCCGTCGACCCAGTCGATCTCGGCCGAACTCCAGTTCGCGATCTGCGAGAAGTGATGGATGCCGAGGCCGTTGAGGACGCCGGCGAGCTTTGGACCGATGCCGTTGATCAGCGTGAGGTCGTCGCCGCCGCTCGGCGGCGCTGAGTCGAGCAGCGGCGGACGCGTGCCCTCGGCGGCTGGCTCGCCCTTGGCGGGCGTCGGCGCCGGGGTTGAGTCTTGCCCGCCGATCGCCTGCTCAACCCGCTCGGCCACGCTGCGCGTCGCCTCGGCCGCCTTCTCGGGCAGCCTGCCGATCGCTTCGACGAGTTCCTCGCGCTTTTGCGGCACGTAGAGGAGGGCGACGAGGCCGAAGAGTTCGTTGCCGTTCTCGGTGCAGCGCATCGCCAGCATGTAGCCGACCAGCGCGACCAGGAGCAGATGCAGGACGAGGCCGAAGCTCCAGCCGGTGCCGAGCGCGATTGCGAGCACGAACGAGCCGAGCGCCGCCAGGCCGAACCCGACGATGGCGCAGATACCGCTGGGGAGCGGAAAGGTGATCCTGCCGTCAACCATGATGTCCCCCCTGTCCTGGCAAAGCGGGCGCCGGATCCGACCGGCGCCCGCTGCAGCTCACTCGTAGACCGGTGCGCCCTGGGTGCGCAGCTCGGGCCAGTGGGTCAGCATCGTCATGCCCCCGAGCGGCAGCGGCGCGCCCTGGTGGCAGGTCTGGCAGGCGGCCTTGGGCGGATCGCCCATCGGGCCGAAGCGCTTCGGCGGGTAGACGCCGCCCAGAGGCACCAGGTACTCGGCATTGATGTAGCGGGTCATGTCGATGCCCCAGTACGCCGTCGTGCGCCGCGGCGGGCCCTGATCCCAGGACTGGAAGCCGCGGGTGTTGTGGCAGTAGGTGCAGTTCGTGCCGAGCGACTGGGAGATGTACATCATCAGCCCATAGGTGTGCTCGGCCGCCTTGGTGCCGACGCCCCCCGGCTCGCGCGGGACGCGGGCCTGGACGCGGATGGCGTCGCGCGCGGTGATGTTCGGCTCATCGGGGTTGGCGACCGGGATCGCCGAGAGGAAGTCCTCGACGGCGGTCGTCGGCAACGAGCTGAAGCCGTTCAGGAAGGTCGGCCGGTTCTGGAAGCTGCGGTCGGCGCCGGCCATCATGCCTTCGCGCGGGCGCGGATCCTTGAACCAGATGTAGCGGGGCACCGGGTTGCCGCGATGGCAGGTGTAGCAGGTGACGCCGGTCTGGGCGAGGTGGTTCTGCCAGTTGACGTTGAGGTCGCGCGTCATCTGGATCATCCGGCGCGCGACGCGCTTGGCGTAGTTGTCCTCGGCGGCGAAGTTGCCCTCCTCGTTGTGGCAGTAGACGCAGCCCTGCTCGGGCGAGACCCATTCGGTGATCGCCGCCATGAAGCGCAGGAAGTTGGCCTCGGTCAGGTCGCCGAGCACGGCGACGTTCTGGTAGGTGTCGATCTGGCTGACCGTCGGCTCGCCCGGCTCGGGCGGCAGCGGCTCGATGTCGTAGGTCTGCGGCTCGGGGATGGTGTTCGCCCGTTCGCGCAGCGCCAGGTCGTCGACATCGGCGACCACCGCCATGCCGAGGCCGCGGTAGCCGGTCGGCACCGTCTCCACCGCCGACGGGGTGCCGGTCACGACGACCCAGCCGACACCCACGAGCGCAGCGGCACCGATGTAGAAGAAGGTACTGACGTTCCTCATCTCAATTCCCCTGCATCGGTCCCTGGATCGGATCGACCGTCTCGACGCCGTAGATGTTGGGATACTCCGGCGCGTAGTTGTGCTCGACGGCCCAGAGGAACCAGTTGTCGACGACCGTGCCGGTCAGCAGGATGCCGATCCCGCCCGTCAGCGTCGTCAGCATCGCGAACCACAGCGCCCAGCGGTGCACGCCCTCCATCGTCGCGTTGAAGCCCATGGTCCAGCGCCAGAACAGCGCCGCCCGCTCGGAGGCCGTGCCGCGGTCGGTGATCTGCTCGAGCTCGCGGTCGCCGCCGAGGCGCGTCACCGCCAGGATCGTCGCCCCGTGCATCGCGAAGAGCAGCGTCGAGCCGTAGAGGAAGACGATCGAGAGGCAGTGGAACGGGTTGTAGAAGAAGTTGCCGTAGCGCAGCGAGATCGCCGCCGTCCAGTCGAGGTGCGGGAAGATGCCGAAGGGCACCGACTCCGACCACGACCCCATCAGGATCGGCCGGATGAAGCCGATCGAGAGGAACAGGAAGATCGCCGCGGCGAAGGCCCAGGCGATGTGGGTTCCCATGCCGCGGCGCACCGCCAGCATGTAGGTGCGGTACCACCAGAGCAGCACCGACGAGGTCAGGAAGAAGCCGGCGATCTGCCACCAGCCGCCCTCGCTGAGCGGCGCCATGATCGTCAGCCCGTATTTCGGCGCCGGCGGCTCGAGCGCCAGCCAGAAGAGCTGGCGCACGAACTGGTCGAGCTGCCAGTCGACCGAGGCCCACATGTTCAGGCCGACGATCTCGAAGGCGATGAAGAAGAAGACGATCGAGAGCACGCCCGAATAGCCGAGATGGATCGGCCCGACCTGGGCGTTGCCGATCTTGCCGAGCAGGTACGAGAAGCCCGGCGTGCCGACCCGTCGCCCGCTGTCCGCGAGTTCGGGCGCGCCGTACTCGATCGGGCCACGGACCTGGATCTGTGTGAAGATGTTTGCGTATTCCGCCATGTGTCTGTCCTCCGGCTCAGTTGGCCCACATCGGCAGGTCGAGCCACCACGTCCACCATTCGGGCCAGCCCTTCGTCCAGAAGGGACCCGAGATGACGATGCAGACCGCGCTCCAGAAGCCGGCGTTCAGCGCCAGCAGCAGGCCCAGCCGGTGGATGCCGACGGTGCCGATCGAATAGCCGATGAAGTCGCGGAAGAAGGTGTCCTCGTCGTCCGGCTGGCGGATCGGGCCGCCATCGCGCGGGTTCGCCGCCGAGAGCACCATGCCGGCATGCAGCGCCAGCGCGAAGGTGCAGGCGAAGAAGAAGCTGACCGCCAGCATGTGCGCCGGATTGTAGTGGAAGTGCAGGTACTGGTAGCCGACGTTCGACACCCAATCGAGGTGACTGAAGATGCCGTAGGGAAAGCCGTGCCCCCAGGCGCCGAGCAGCAGCGGCCGGATCACCACCAGCGTGACATAGGCCAGGATGGCGAAGCCGAAGGCGATCGGCACGTGGTAGCCGATGCCGAGCTTACGGCAGATCTCGACCTCGCGCAGCGCCCACGAGACGAAGGCGCCGATGGCGCAGATGGTGATGAGCTGCCACAGCCCGCCCGCCGCCAGGGGCGCGAAGTTCAGGCCGTATTCGATCGCCGGCGGCGCGATGTTGATCTTCCAGATGTTCCAGGTGCCGCCGAGGTGCGCGCCCCAGAGGATCAGGAGCGTGCCGAGGATGGCGAAGAACAGGCTGGTGACGCCGAAGAAGCCGACGAAGAACGGGCCGACCCAAAAGTCGAACAGGTCGCCGCCGATCAGCGTGCCGCCCCGTACCCGGTACTTCTTCTCGAAACTGAGCATAGCCATGGTGCATGACTCCGAGGTCGCCCGGCATGCGGGTCCGGTCTTGGATTTGCTTGTCCGGCGGCGCCGTGCCGGGCGCCGCCGGACCGTGTCGTCGCGTCAGGCGACGTCGACGGTCGCCTCGATGCTCGAGACGGCGGGCATGGCCCGCGGCCCTTCCAGCCAGTTGAACCTGTTGGTGCTGAGCAGGATGAAGTGAATCAGCAGCGCCAGGATGAACAGGAAGGTGAAGAGCGCCACCAGCGTGCGCCGCGGGTCGAACAGATGCCAGACTTTCCACATGGTCTGCCCTCCCTAGACGATCAGGTTGGAAGCGTATTGGGCGAGTTTGGTGGCCTGGTCGGCCAGCGACACGGCATCGTCATAGCCGTTGATGCTGGGCAGCCAGGGACGCCAGAACCACACCAGGATGTGGGCCACCACGGCGACGGCGACGAAGATCATGAAGCTCTTGGTGAAGATCGCATGGAACTCTTGAGCTTGCGCGTCCGTCAGCCCCGTGAGGGACCCGGTGGCACCCGTATGGGTGCCGTGGGTATCAGCCATATCCAAATCCTCCGGATAGCTTGGCCTTAGCCGCGATGACCCCCGCGGCGGGGTTGCCTTCGCGGTTTCCCGCTCGGGCCTTCCCGGCCGGATCGCTCCGGACGGAAACGGGTGCGTGCCGCCGCATGGCCTCAGGCCATGAAGATGTAGGGCAGCACGGTTGCGGTCAGCGCGCGCGCCGCGCCGATCGGCGTGCGGTGGGGCGCTGCCTTGCCTTCTGGCAATTCGCTCAGCCATTTCAGGCAGGCGACCGGCAGGGCGGCGAGGAAGATGATCGCGTAATAGGCGCGGTACTCGAAGGTGCGGACCTTGCGGTGTCCCTGCGTCTCGACGTGAGCGGTCATGGCTGCCTCCTTGGTTATGCTGGTCATGCGCCCGCCTCCTCCAGCGTGCGCAGGCTGACGCGCGCCTCGCCGCGGGCGAGCGCGGCCGTCTCGGCGGCGTCGCGCAGCCGCTTGGCGGCCGAGATCCGGGTCAGCACGGGGTGGTTGGCGATCAGCCGGTCGAGCCCGGCCTCGGCGTCGGCGTCCCAGGGCAGGTCGCGGCGCAGCCGGGACGGCGTCGCGGCGGCGCGGTCGAGCTCGGTGCCGAGCGGCAGGATGTGGAAGAGCGCGTCGAACAGGGCGTTGCAGACCTCCTGCACCACCCAGGTCGCGCCGGCATAGCCCATGAAGGGCGTGCCGGTGGCGCGCCGGATGGCGGCGCCGGGGAAGCTCGCGGCGATGAAGGACGGCCGAGGGCCATGGCCTGCGGCGGTCTCGGCCAGGTACATCTTCTCGTTGATCGAGCCGAAGACGACGAGCGGGCGCTTGCTCGCGATCAGCCGGCGGACCTCGTCATTGTCGGTCTTGGCGCCGGCGCGGCGGGCGACGGCGAAGGCGCAGGGCAGGCCCATATCCGCCTCGAGGAAGTGCCGCAGGCCCCGGGCATAGGTCTCGTTGGCGACGACGGCGAAGGACGCGGTGGCGAAGAAGTCCTGCGTCACCGAGCGCCACAGGTCCCAGAGCGGCTTGATCGTCGTGTGCTTCTCGCGCGCGATGAACGGCTCGGGGTCGAGGCCGAGCATATGCCCAAGCGTGCGCAGAAACTTGGTCGTCGAGTCGAGGCCGATCGGCGCCTGCAGGTACGGCTTGGCCAGCGCCTCGCAGAGGGCGCGGCCGAACTCGCGGTAGAGGCAGATGTTGACGTCGGCGTCGACGAGGCGGCGGGCATCCTCGATATGCGCGCCGAGCGGGAAGGTCAGGTTGACCTCGGCGCCGATGCCCTCGACCAGCCGCCGGATCTCGGCGAGGTCGGAGGGCATGTTGAAGGTGCCATAGGCCGGGCCGATGATGTTGACGCGCGGGCGGGCGCCTTCCGGCCGCGGGCTCTCCTTGGGCATCCGGCCCTTGGTCATGCCGAACTCGGTGAACAGCCACAGCAGCGCCCGGTCGGCGGCCTGCCACTGGTCCTCGTCGATGGTGCGCGGCAGGAAGCGCTGGATCGAGGTGCCCTCTGGCGTGACGCCGCCGCCGATCATCTCGGCGATCGAGCCGGTCACGACGACGGCCGGCAGGGCCGGGTCGAGCGTGCCCCAGGCGCGCTTCATCGAGCCCTCGGTGCCCTCGCGCCCCAGCTCCTCCTCGCCGAGCCCGGTGACGACGATCGGCAGCTCGTGCGGCGGCAGCGCGTCGGTGTAGTGCAGCACGCTGGTGACGGGCAGGTTCTCGCAGCCGACCGGGCCATCGATCACCACCTGCAGGCCCTTGATGGCGGTGAAGGCGTAGACCGCCCCCCAATAGCCGCCGGCCCGGTCGTGGTCCTGGATCAGCATCAGATCATCTCCGCCGCCTTGGCGGCCTTGCGCTGCTTCTCCAGCTTCTTCTCGAAGCGGGCGCGGAAGGCGGAATGGTCGGCGGGCGTGTCCTGCCAGATGCCGGCGGTGTCGCCCGTGCCCGTTCCCTCGAAGAAGGCGCGCATCCGGTCCATGCGGTCGCGGTTGGCGATGGCGGCATTGACCACCTCGGCGAGCGAGCCGGCGCCGGCGGGCCCCATCAGCGGGCGGGCCGAGATCAGGTTGGTGAAGTAGAGCGCGGGGATGCCGAGCTCCTTGGCCTTCTGCACGACGGGGGTGGTGCCGATGGCGAGGTCAGGGCGCTCGGCCTGCATGGCCGCGAGGTCGTCCTCGAGCGAGGCGCGGTACTTCACCGCCGTCCCCTTCGCCTCGAGCCAGTCGCGGTCGGGCTCGGACCAGCGGGTGCGCGGGCAGGCGGTGCCGACGTAAGGAACGGTGGCGCCGCTCTCGACCAGCAGGCGGGCGACGAGGAGCTCGGAGCCCTCATAGCCCGAGACGGTGATCCGCCCCTTGATGGGTACCGCCGCCATGGCGCCGTCGATGGCAGGGAGAAACGCGTTCTCGGCCGCATCCGATTTCGCCCTGGGCACGGCCAGCGCGTCGGCGATCGCCCGCAACCAGGCGACGGTTCCGTCCCGGCCGACCGGCGCCGAGCCGATGACGGGGCGACCCGCCTTTTCGAACTCGCGGATCGAGGCCGTGTAGAAGGGGTGAATGGCGGCCACCGCGGCGCCGTCGAGCGCGCCGTAGAGCTCGCGCCATTCGCGGCAGGGCACGACCGGGCCGGCCGCCAGGTCCATGGGCGCCAGCAGCCGGCCGATGGTGACGGGGTCGGCCGGGAACATCTCGCCCAGCAGCGTCACCGTCGGCCGGTCGCCGCGCCCGCCCTGCGGCGCCTGGACGGGGCCTGCCTCGGCCTCCTTGCGCGCATAGGCGAGCATGGCGCCGGCCAGCACGTCCTTGGCCTCGGCATGGGTCGGCACGCCGAAGCCCGGCACGTCGATGCCGATGACGCGCACGCCGTCGATCTCTTTCGGCAGCAGGCGGAGCGGCACGCCCGAGGCGGTGGGCACGCAGAGGTTCGTCACGACGATGGCGTCGAGCTTTGCCGGGTCGGCGACGGCGTGGACCGCCTCGCGGATGTCCTCGAAGAGCTTGCCGGTGACCAGCGTCTCGGAGCTGAACGGCACATAGCCGACCGAGCGGCGGGCGCCGTAGAAATGGCTGACGAAGGTCAGCCCGTAGACGCAGCAGGCCGAGCCCGACAGGATCGTCGCGACGCGCCGCATGCGCAGGCCGACGCGCAAGCTGCCGAAGGCCGGGCACATCGACTGCGGCTTGTCGTGCGGCCCCTGCGGGTAGTCGGCGGCGTAGCGCGCCATGAGGTCGGCCGATGCGGCCTGCGCCGCCTTCTTCAGCTCGGCCCCCGAATGGCAGCCGAGGCCATCGGCAGGCGGGGCATCCGTGGGCGCGCCGGCGGTCAGAGGCCGCGGGCGCGGCGGTGATCACCTCGGCCTCGTCGGCCGCGTCGTAGCGGACTTCGCGGGCGTCGTCGGTCATGCAGCGGCCCCGTGCAGGAAGGGGCAGCGTGGCTCGGCGTCCGCGGACGGGGACCGGCCGGCGTCGCGGACGGGAGCGCGGTCAGGGCGGATCGCCGGGCGATCACGATCGGCCGGCATCGCCTCGCAGGGCGGCGGCGGGGCGCCGTTCAGCCGGGCGAGGCCGTCGTCGAGGCGGGCGAGCGCGGCGAGATCAAACATCGTCGTACACCACTTCCAGCGACGCCGCGGGGACCCAGTTCTTGCCGCGCATGTCGGCGTCGGTGGCAGGCTCGAGGCGGAAGTTCGCGCCCGTCACATCGGCCGAGAAGAGGCCGAGCAGGCCGTCCTGGCTGAGCGGCGTCGGATGCTGCGGCGCCGCGCCGGCGACGTTCTGGGCGAGCCCGGCGAAGAGCGCGCCCCAGCGGCTCTCGGCCGTGCCGACGATCTGGTAGTTCGCCGATTTGCGCCTGATGTCGTCATCGGCGGGGATGGCGGCGAGGACGGGGATGCCGACCGCCTCGGCGAAGGCCGCGGCTTCGCCCGTGCCGTCGTCCTTGTTGATGACCATGCCGGCGACGCCGACATTGCCGCCGAGCTTGCGGAAATACTGGACGGCCGAGCAGACGTTGTTGGCGACGTAGAGCGACTGCAGGTCGTTCGAGCCCACGACGATCACCTTCTGGCACATGTCGCGCGCGATCGGCAGGCCGAAGCCGCCGCAGACGACATCGCCCAGGAAGTCGAGCAGCACGTAGTCGAAGTCCCAGTCGTGGAAGCCGAGCTTTTCCAGCAGCTCGAAGCCGTGGATGATGCCGCGCCCGCCGCAGCCGCGGCCGACCTCGGGCCCGCCGAGCTCCATGGCGAAGACGCCGCCGCGCTTGAAGCAGACGTCGCCGATGGCGACCTCCTCGCCGGCGAGCTTTTTCTTCGTGCTGGTCTCGATGATCGTCGGGCAGGCCTTGCCGCCGAAAAGCAGCGAGGTCGTGTCGGATTTCGGGTCGCAGCCGATCAGCAGGACGCGCAGCCCTTGCTCGGCCATCATATGGCTGAGATTGGCCAGCGTGAACGACTTGCCGATGCCGCCCTTGCCGTAGATCGCGATGATCTGGGTTTCCTTCGTTGCCTCGGTCGGCACCGGGTCGGGCTCGATGGCCGCTTCGGCGCGGAGCATCGCGTACCCCTTGTCCGTGAGAATCGGGGCGTCGCCGCCGTCAGGGGTCATGAGGCTCTCCAATCGAGGATCATTTTCAGGCAGGTCGGGTCGTCGAAGGCCGTGGGGTAAGCGGTCGCCGCCTGGGCGGCCGGCGCGCGGTGCGTGATCAGGCCGCCGAGGTCGAGCAGGCCCTCGCCCACCAGCGCCCGCACGGCGACGAGGTCGGCGGGCTTCCACTCGGCGCTGATGCGCAGCCGCGCCTCCTTCATGAAGGCTGGCGGGAAGGCGAAGCCGACGCGCTCCGGGTAAAAGCCGGCGAGCACGATCTCGCCGCCGGGGGCCAGGCGCTCGACCAGACGGTCGAGGAGCGACGGGTCGCCCGAGACGTCGTAGATCGCGCGATAGTCGCGGCGGGGGTCCTCGTCGGGGTGGATGACCTGGTAGCCGCGGGCGCCCGAGCTGCGGGCGGGGTTCACCTCCCAGACGGTGGGCGGTGCGGCGATGGTCGCCGTCATGCGGGCAAGCAGGCGGCCGAGCACGCCATGGCCGACGATGAGGTCCGGGTTGGCGACGGGGCCGGCGATGGCGTGCCGCGCCGTGGCGGCGAGCGCCAGCAGCGCCGATTCGGGGCCGGCGTCCTCGACGGGGCAGACGCGGGCGCCCGGCACCACCAGCCGCGAGGCCGAGCCGCCGAAGAGGCCGCGCACCGGGAGGCCGCGCACCGGGCCGAAGCAGTTCGCGCCGGGGACGAAGACCTGCTCGCCGACGCGGCGGCCGGAGGCGGCGCCGGCCTCGACCACCTCGCCCACCAATTCGTAGCCCGGGACGAGCGGGTATCCCATGCCCGGGAAGGGCGGCATGCGGCCGGACCAGAGCAGCTTTTCCGTGCCGGTCGAGATGCCGCTCCAGCGGATCTCGACGACGAGGTCGGACGGCGTCGGCTCGGCGAGCGACAGCGTCTCGATCGCCAGCGTTCCAGGCTGCTGCAGCACCAGGGCCACCGCTTCCATCTCGCCCTCCCCTTGGGTGGACCGCTCTCTCCGCGGAGCGGAGGGCGTCACCTTCTGATCGTCAGGTTACATTGACATTTGCCAGTGTCAATATGTCTGGACACATTGATTGTCATGCCGCCTCGGCGGTCAAGACGCTGGTCAGGATTGGCCGCCGCGTCGGCCGCTGGCGCACGGCACGAAAGCCAGCATGGCGCAGCATCGCGGCGATCTCGGCGCCAGGCCGGGCGCGCCCGGCGCCCATGGCCAGCAAATAAAGGCCGAAATAGGCGTCGCCGGCGCGGTTCGGCCGGCGGCCGCCCGCCATCGGCTCGGACAGGAGCAGCGTCGCGCCCGGGCGCAGGGCGGCGCGGATGCGGGTCAGGATGGCGCCGGCCGCGGCATCGTCATGGTCGTGCAGCACGCGCACCAGCGAGATGATGTCGGCGCCTTGCGGAAGCGGGTCGCGCAGGAAATCGCCGCCGAACGCCTGCGCCCGGTCGCCGAGGCCGAGCGTCGCGAATCGCTCGCGCGCCCGGGTCGCGACGGCGGGCAGGTCGAAGAGCCGCAGCGCGAGGTCCGGCGCGTGCCGGGCGGCCGCGGCGACGAAGGCGCCCTCGCCGCCGCCCACATCCATCAGGCAGCGGTGGCTGCCGAGCGGATAGGCGGCGAGCGTCTCCTCGGCGACCAGCGCCTGGCTGGCCGCCATGAGCGCCGAGTAGGGGGCCGCCTCGTCCGTGCCGAGCTCGTGCGTGCGGGCGCCGCCGGCATAGCCCCAGAACCGGCCGAGCCGGGTGTCGTGCCGGCCCTGCAGCAAGGCCACGGGGTCCGCGAGGTCGGCATAGAGCAGATCGTGGTGGCGGATCATCTCGGGCAGCCCCGGCACGCCGCGCAGCGCCGCGCCCAGCGATCCGAGGCCCCAGCCCTCGCGCCGCCGCTCGACGAGGCCGATCGCGGCGGCGGCGAGCAGCAGCCGCTCGAGCCGTTCCGGCGCGAGGTCCGTGCGCGCGGCGAGAGCGTCGAGCGGCTGCGGCGTCGCCAGCATGTCGAAGAGGTCGAGCCGGATGCAGGCGGCGAGCGTCTGCGAATAGACGAAGCCGGCGCAGAGGTCGAAGAGGCGTTGCGAATTGCGCCGCGCCACCGGCCGCGTCAGCGGAAAGGCCGCGGCGAAGCGGTGGAAGCGCTGGTCGCCCAGCAGCCGGTCGCGCAGCGTGCGCCAGCGCTCGAGGAGGGCCGGCACGGGCGTCAGGCGACCTCGGCGGCCGGCCGCTGCGGCGTCAGCCGGCGCGCCTGAAGCGCCACCAGTTCGCGCAGGGCGCCTTCGCCGGGGCATGAGGGGATCGACGCCGCCGCCTCGGCCAGCAGCGAATCGAGCCGCGCCATGGCGCCGGCGACGCCCAGCGCCGCGGCGGCGTTCGGCCGGGCGTGCGCGGCGTCCTGGCCGGCCGGCTTGCCGAGCTCGGCCGGCGTCAGCAGCAGGTCGCGCAGGTCGTCGGCGACCTGGTAGGCGTCGCCGAGCCGCTCGCCGAGCGTCCGCCAGGGCCCCGGGTCACCGCCCGCCGCCATGGCGCCCATGGTGGTGGCCGCGACGAAGAGCGCGCCGGTCTTGGCGCGGTGATAGCGGTCGAGCGGCACGGCGGGTTCGCTCTCCCAGCCCTGGCCCGCGCAGATGCCCGACGGCATTCCCGTCGCGGCGGCGAGCGCGCGGATCAGCGCGACCAGCCGCTGGGGCTGGCCCGCGCCGGCCCTGGCGAGCGTCTCGAAGGCCAGCACGATCAGGGCGTCGCCGGCCAGCACGGCGAGGGGCTCGCCGTAGAGGACGTGCAGCGTGGCCTTGCCGCGGCGGAGACCGGCATCGTCGAAGCAGGGCAGGTCGTCATGCACGAGCGAGGCGCAGTGCATGAGCTCGAGCGCCGCGGCGGCCGCCTCGGACAGCGCCGGCGCGTCGTCGCCGCAGGCCGATGCCACCGCGAGGCGTGAGCTGCGGCCGCACGCGGGCGCCGCCCGGGAAGAGCACGTGCTCGAGCGCCGCGGCGAGCCTCGGCGGCGCGTCGGGGCCGGTGGCGCGGGCGAGCGTGCCCCTGAGGGCGCGGTCGATCCGGGTGGATGCGTCCATCGGTGGTACCTCCCGAATGTCCACCCCGGTTGTCATTTCCGGGTGTAAATCAAACTGGACAGATGCTAGCTTCCTGTCAATGTCCAAGTGGCGGGAAGTGCGGAGAGGCTGGATGCGCGACCGGGTGATCGTCGTCGGCGCGGGCATGGGCGGGCTCGCTGGCGCGCTGCTGCTGGCGCATCGCGGGCTCGACGTGACCGTCGTCGAGGCGGCGGCGGGGCCGGGGGGCAAGATGCGCACGCGGCCCTCGGCGGCCGGGCCGATCGACATGGGGCCGACCGTCTTCACCATGCGGCCGATCTTCGAGGAGCTGTTCGCCGAGACGGGCGAGAGCCTGGGCGCGCATCTCGATCTCGAGCCGGTCGAGATCCTCGCCAGGCACCAGTGGCCCGACGGGTCGCGGCTGGACCTCCATGCCGAGCGGGCGCGCTCGGCGGCGGCGATCGCCGCCTTCGCGGGGCCCGATGATGCGCGCGCCTTCGAGGCGTTCTGCGAACGGGCGCGGCTGCTCTACGACG
Source organism: uncultured Bacillaceae bacterium (assembly GCA_963763245.1). Taxonomy (GTDB): domain Bacteria; phylum Pseudomonadota; class Alphaproteobacteria; order Rhodobacterales; family Rhodobacteraceae; genus Thermohalobaculum. The sequence goes on along the minus strand of CAVXNU010000007.1, from coordinate 394,914 downwards.
CCTTCGAGACGCCCTTCATGCGGGCCGAGCGGCCGCGCCTCTCGGGCCTCGTCGCCGCGACCGCGGGGCAGCGCCGGGCCATGCTGCGCGCCATGGCGCCGGCCTCGACGCTCTGGGGCGCGCTCGGTCGGCAGTTCCGCGACCCGCGGCTGCGCCAGTTGTTCGGGCGCTATGCGACCTATGTCGGCGGCTCGCCGTTCCTCACGCCGGCGACGCTCCTGCTGGTCTGGCATGCCGAGGCGTCGGGCGTCTGGACAGTGGCGGGGGGCATGAACCGGCTGGCGCGCGTGCTGCAGGGTTTGGCCGAGGCGCGCGGCGCGCGGTTCCACTTCGGCGAGCGGGCGGCCGAGATCCTGGTCGAGGGCGGGCGCGCCGCCGGCGTGCGGTTGGCCGGCGGCGAGCGGCTGGCGGCCGAGGCCGTTCTCTACAACGGCGATCCGGCGGCGCTGGCGGGCGGCCTGCTGGGCAAGCCGGCGAGCGGAGCGGTCCGGGCGGTCAACCGGAGAAGGCGCTCGCTTTCGGCAAATGTCTGGACCTTTGCCGCGCCCGCTGCGGGTTTTCCGCTGGTGCGGCACACGGTGTTCTTCGGCGGCCCGAGCCGGGACGAGTTCGGTGCCATCTTCGGCGACCGCCGCGCGCCCGAGGACCCGACCGTCTATGTCTGCGCGCAGGACCGGCCGGGGCGCGATGCGGCGCTCAGGCCCGTGCCGGAGCGGCTCCTGGTGCTGACCAATGCGCCGGCCGATGGCGACCGCGGCGAGCCCAGCCAAAAGGAGATCGAGATATGCACGATGCGCGCCTTCCGCCGGCTGAAGGCCGCGGGGCTGGAGCTGACGCCGCCGGACGACCGGGCGGCGCTGACGACGCCGGCGGACTTCGACCGGGCGTTCCCGGGCTCGGGCGGGGCGATCTACGGGAGGGCGCCGCACGGGGCGCTCGGCACCTTCGCCCGGCCGGTGGCGACCAGCCCGCTGCCGGGGCTGTACCTGGCGGGGGGCGGGGTGCATCCGGGGCCGGGCATCCCGATGGCGACGCTGTCGGGCCGGTTCGCGGCGGCGGCGATTCTGCGGGATCTGACCAGACTCCGGGCTTCGACCGCGCGGTTCCGGCCGGCGGCTATGCCTGGTGGTACGTCGACGCGCTCTCGGACGACGGCCGGCACGGGCTGACGATCATCGGCTTTCTCGGCTCGGTCTTCTCGTCCTATTACCATTGGGCGGGGCGGGCGCGACCCGCTGAACCATGCGACGGTGAACGTCGCGCTCTATGGCCGGCCGTCGCGCTGGGCGATGACCGAGCGCGGGCGGGGCAGGGTGGCGCGCGGCGCTGACCACCTGGCGATCGGGCCGAGCGCCTTCTCATGGGATGGCTCGGGCCTGACGATCGACATCAACGAGCTGGCGGTGCCGCGGCTTTCGGGGCTGCGCGGCCGGGTGCGCGTGGTGCCGCAGCTGTGGACGGAGGCGTCCTATCGGCTGGACGGTGCCCGGAGCGGGCCGGGGGCGACGCGGGGTGCGCGCACCGGCGGCGCAGCACAGGGCTGCCATCTGTGGCGGCCGTTCGCGCCGGCGGCGCGGGTCGAGGCCGTGTTCGAGCGCCCGGCGCTGCGCTGGTCGGGGCGCGGCTATTTCGACGGCAATTTCGGACCGCGGCCGCTCGAGGCGGATTTCCGGTCGTGGACCTGGCAGCGGGCGAGCCTGCGCGACGGCGCCGCGGTCTTCTTCGACACGCAGACGCGGGACGGCGGCTCGGGCGCGCTGGCGCTCCGCTTCCGGCCGGATGGCAGCGCCGACGAGGTCGAGCCGCTGCCGCGGGCCGCGCTGCCACGGACGCTCTGGCGCATCGGGCGCGCGGCGCGGGGTGACGCCGGCACGCGCGCCGAGGTGCTGCGCCGGATGGAGGACGCGCCCTTCTACGCCCGCTCGGCGCTGCGGGCCCAGCTCTGGGGCGAGACGGCCGAGGGTGTGCACGAGATCCTGGACTGCGACCGGCTGGACCGCTGGTGGTGTCGGCTGATGCTGCCCTTCAGGATGCCGCGGCAGCTCGGATTCTAGAGCGGTTCCGGACCGGAGCGACTTGAACGAGCGGCGGCCGTCATCGGTCACCTCTTCGGACGCTGAACCCGTCATCCCCGCGCAGGCTGGGATTTCGCAAGTGCCGCTCGAGAGTCCCGAGTTCGCCGGACTGACGAGAGGTGCTCTGGGGCGAGTCCGTTCGATCAACAAGTGCTCCAGACCCTGCTGCGGTCGCTTTCGCCTGAGCAACGCGCATCTCGCGCCGGGCTGGCCGCCAGGCCGCGCGACGGCTTGCACATTTGCAGATCTTATCCGCTGAAGAACAGCCAATCTCTCGATGGCTGGTTCCTCGGATTGCGGTTTTTCAAATGAACCAGACAGCTGCGCATTTACTCACGCAGGTGAGCAGTTTGTGCAGGCGCTTCCATCTGATCGAGCGCCGCTCTACGCTCGGCGCCCAGATGCGAGGGAGGACGGCATGAAGGTGGCATTCGCGGGTCTCGGCGCCATGGGCCGCGGCATGGCGGCGCGCCTGATCGGCGCCGGGCACGCGCTGTCGGGCTATGACCCGGCGCCTGCCGCGGCCGACTGGCTGGCCGGGCAAGGCGCGCGCGCCGCGGCGACCGTGGCCGAGGCCTGCGCCGGGGCCGAGGCGCTGGTCGTCATGGTCGTGAACGCGGCGCAGCTCGAGCAGGTCCTCTTCGGCGAGCAGTCCGCGGACGGCGCGCTGCCCAGGGGCGCGCTCGTCCTCTCGGGCGTCACCGTGCCGCCGGAAGCCGCCGCCCGAATCGGGACGCATGCCGAGACGCTGGGCTGGCGCTATCTCGACTGCCCGGTCTCCGGCGGCGCGGTCGGCGCCGAGGGCGGCACGCTGACCATGATGGCATCGGGCCCGGACGAGGCCTGGGACGCGGCGCAGCCGCTGCTGCAGGCGATGGGCAGGAACGTCTACCGGCTCGGCGACCGGCCGGGCGCGGGCTCGACCATGAAGATGGTGCACCAGCTCGCCGCCGGGGCCAACCTGGCCGTCGCCGCCGAGGTCATGAGCTTTGGCGCGCATCTCGGCCTCGCCCCCGCGCAGGTGCTCGAGATCCTCAACGTCTCGGCGGGCCAGTCCTGGATGCTGGGAAACCGCGGCCCGCGCATGCTGGCGCCACCCGACGGCGCGAGCTCGGCCGTCGACATCTTCGTCAAGGACCTCGGGATCGTGCTCGACGCCGCGCGGGAGCACCGCTTCCCGGTGCCGGTCAGCGCCGCGGCCCTGCAGGTCTTTCTCGGCGCGTCCGGCGCCGGCTTCGGCCGCGCCGACGACAGCCAGGCCGTGCGCTTCTACGAGAGCCTGGGCGGCAAACCGGTGCGCAAGGACTGAGCCCGAACAGCGGGCCAGCGCTGAACCAGCGGCACGCAGGACGACGCAGGGATGCGGCGCATCGACCGGGGCTGCTACTCCTCCTCGGGCGACAGCGCGCCGACCGAGTTCAGGCGGAACAGCGCCTCCAGAAGATCGCTCTTCCGCGTCTTGCTGAAATAGACCCGGAACAGCTCTTCCGCCTTGCCGCTTCGGAACAGGCCGAAGATCTGTTCCTGAAGCATCTTCGCCAGGTCGACGCGGCCGTCGCGCACGACGAAGGCGTATGGCTCGTAGGACAGGAACCTGCCTGACAGAAGCGCGTCGCACTCGCCGGTCTTCAGATAGGCATCCAGATAATACGACAGCATGTCGCGGTCGCCGAGGAAGAAGGCGACCTCCCCGGCGCAGAGCGCGGCCACACCCTCGCGATAGCTCGTCGCGTCTTCCGAATAGCAGACCGTCTCGTCCATGCCGCGGCGAAGGCGAAACAGCCGCTCCTCGTCCTCGCGGCTCAGCGCCAAGCGCGCCGTGGTGTCCGGAAGAACGGCGACCTTCAGCACGGGCGAAACCCCGGCCGGCAGGTTGTCGCAATTCGGTCCGCGTCCGCTGAAGGGCTGCTTCTGGTCGGCCGGCTGGTTCTGATATGCTTCGATGAGCTTCTTCTCGGCGTTCGCCGAATACAGGTACGAGACACCCGACACGTAGACCATCGGGGAAAACAGCATGTCGCGCGCGCGCTCCATCGTCACCGACGTCGTGTCGCACAGCAGGTCTATCTCGCCCGCGGCCAGCTTTTCGAACCTCGTCCGGGAATCGACGGGCACTGCCGTGAAGGATATCTGCGCCCTCTCGAGGGCCGACGTGCACAGATCGGCGAGAAAACCGGCGAACCTCGGCGGGTCGCTTCCCTCCTGAAAGATGAACGGCGCCGCGTCCTCGCGAAATCCGACAGAGATGGTTTCGCCGCTCGTAGCCCCCGCGCAGAAGGCCAGGGCGACGGCAAGCCTCAGGACTGACTTCATTCTGCCGCCTGAAAGGTGATGCCGAACCTGCGCGCGTCGCGACGCCTGCTCGCCCGGGCGAGCTGGATGCGGTTGAGCTTGCGCAGCGCGCCGATCATCGAGGCGGTTGCCACTGCGCCGAAGACCGCCGCAGCACCGGTGAAGTAGAGCACGATGATCCACGCCCAGTTGTCCGGAGCGAGATGCGGCTGCACCTGGTTGAAGGCGGCGAAGAAGCACCAGCCGCCCAGCGCCGCTGCCGTGCCGATGGCGACGTTCCTGGCCGCCCGGGAGTGGGCGCCGCCGACTTCGGCCGCGTCGAAGATCATCGCGGTCCCGCAGGCGTAGATCGCGCCGAGAACCGCATAGAGCAACGCCTTGCCGATGTAGCCTTGATCGAGGAAGCGTGGAAGAACCAGGGACTCGTCGAAGGACTGGAAATACACGTTGAGGAAGTTGAACAGGGTCAGGCTGAGGGCGGTGACAATGTACATCAGAATGAACAGGATGACGTACTGCTGCGCGGGGAAAAGCGCGTGCGTGTCGGAGTAGAACTGCCACGTTCCGCGGCTGACCCTCTTGCTTCTCAGGTGCCATGAGAAGAAGGCGGCGGGGCCATAGGTGAAGGCGCAGCCGATGCTCCAGGTCAGCGCCGCCTGCATCGCCGGTGTGAGATAGGGAATCTCTGTTTTCACGTCATAGGCGATGACGCCGATGATGTTGCCGACAAGGCCTGCGATGAACAACGTCAGGCAGACAGTCAAAAGACTGATGACGGCGACCCCGAATTCCGTTTGCGATTTGTCCTGCTGACGGCGGGCCTCGATGACGAAGTCCCTGAGAACGGCCTGCCGGCCATGCGCCAGCGCCCTGCGGCCGGGGCGAGCCGTGGAGACGGGAAGCTGCCGGCAGTTTTCGACATAGATCGCCATCAGAGCGCATATGTCCTGCACCGTGTCTTCGAGCCTGTTGAGAACGCCACGCCAGCGGGCATCCAGTTCGCTGGCCTGCCGCTTGCTGAGCGGCTGCGCCGACGAGGTCAGCTCGCGCGAGTGCTCGACCACTTCCTCGAGTTCGGCGGCGGTGACGTCCGCGCGCGTCGTTATCTCCTGCGCCAGGGACTTTCAAAGCGTTGCACGACGGCCGACCCCGGCCAGGGCTGACCATTCGCCAGTTCGGCTTTCCAGAAATACAGTTTTGTGCAGAGTGAGCGCAGGATCGCCTTCTCATTGCTCCCCTGCAGGGCAGCGACGGCCGTCTCGACCTGCAAATCGATCTTCTCGCGCGTTGCAGGATCCAGTTCAGCCGGATCGAGCTCGGTCACGTAGAGGGCGTCTGCGAGCTCCATGAACGCGTCGGGAATGCCGATCACCCGATAGGCCGCACGCCTCGAAACCTCCTCGAAGCTCGCGAGCAAGGGAAAGCGCGGCAGCAGCCCGATCGTGATGAGGCTGACGATGAGGGGAAAAGAGGGGCTGGTCGCGACGATGTCGCCGAAGCCGGTTTCCTTGACGTAAGGTGCAATGATGACCTCGATCACCGGCTGCCCGACGAAGCAGAGCAGCGTGTAGAGGACCCCGAGCAGCAGCACATAGACCGACCAGCCGCGCAGCAGAACGGCGGTGCGGAGCAACTTAGAGGGCGCGAGGAACTGAAAGAACCGGCTGCGCGAGTCGGCCGTCCCTGGCCCGGCGGGATCGGCCTGGTTCAGCCGATCCCAGGCGAATATCGCAATGAAGACAAAGCCCAGAATGAATGAGGACTGGTATTCGCTGATGAAACCCGAGACGCCGAACATCACCACACCCTTGGATCAACCACACCGTTCGCGCGTTGGGTTGCAGGGATTGGCCTGCTCGATGACCGTGCCGCCGGCGGGAACGTAGCCTCTGCTCGTGATCACAGAGGTGGTGATCAGCAGGATGGCAACGATGACGATCTGCACTTTCATTGTCATTTCCTCAACTCAACCTCTGTTCGAATGTTAACGCAACGTAAAGAAATTTAAAAGGCAACCGGGCCGGGTGTGCGGCGCCGTCAGCCGCGCCTCCGATGCGAAGGCGCGTCGGACGATGGCGGTGCGCTACCAGCACTCTGGAATTACGGCGCCAGCCCCAGCGCGTCGGCGAAGAACGTCTCGCGGCCGAAATTGCCGGATTTGAGCGCCAGCGCGACCGGCGCCTCGCCGATGGTGGCGCACCAGGGCACGCCCGGCGCGATCTGCGGCCCGACCGCGAGGCGCCTGACGCCCAGCGCCGCCGCGACGGCGCCCGAGGTCTCGCCGCCGGCGACGATGTAGCGGCGAACGCCGTGGGCAAGCGCGCGCGTCGCGATGCCGGCCAGCGTCTCTTCGACCAGGGCGGCCGCGCGGGCGGCGCCCAGCCGCGCCTGCGCGGCGCGCACCTGCTCGGGCGGCTGGGTCGCCGCGACCAGCACGGGCAGCTCGTCGAGCCGTGCCTCGGCCCACGCCCAGGCGGCCGCGGCGTCGATCCGGCCCTCGGCCAGTTCGAGCGGATCGAGGCGCAGCAGCGCCCCGTCGGAGGCTTCCCACCGCGCGACCTGCGCATTGGTCGCGGCCGAGCACGAGCCCGACAGCATCAGGCAAGGTCCGCCGACCTCCGGCAGCAGGTCCGCCGGCCCGCCGACCAGCTTGCCCGCCCGCGCGAAGTTGTCGGGCAGGCCCAGGCCAAGCCCGGAGCCCGCCGTCACCAGCTTGAGATCCGCCACGGCATGGCCCAGCACCTCGAGGTGCCGGTCGGTCAGCGCGTCGACGACGGCGTGGCGGATGCCGTCGGCCCGCAGGTGATGGATGGCGAGCTCGACCCCCTTCACGCCGGCCTCGACGGCGGCGAAGGGGATCAGCCCCACCGCCTCGCCGCCCAGCTGCGGCCTGAGCCAGCGGACGAGGTTGGCATCCGTCATCGGTGTCAGCGGGTGGTCCTTGAGCGGGCTCTCGTTCAGCGGCGTGCCGAAGACGAAGAGGTGGCCCTGATAGATCGTCCGCCCGGCCTCGGGGAAGGCCGGGCAGTAGATGGTGAAGTCGGCGCCCGTCGCCTGCATCAGCGCCAGCGCGACCGGGCCGATATTGCCCTGCGGCGTTGAATCGAAGGTCGAGCAGTACTTGAAATAGCACTGCTCGGCGCCGGCCCCGGCCAGCCAGGCCCAGGCGGCGAGGCTGTCGCCCACCGCCTCGGCGACGGGTGCGGTGCGCGACTTCAGCGCCACCACGACGGCCTCGGCCTCGGGCACCGTCTCGCCGGGTTCGGGCCGCCCGAGTGCCAGCACGGTGCGCATCCCGGCGCGCGCCAGCATGTTGGCCAGGTCCGTCGCGCCGGTGAAATCGTCGGCGACGGCGCCGAGGAGCGGGTGCAAGGCGGTTGCGTCAGACATCGATCCAGCGCCGCTCCTCGTGGCTTCGATAGACCGCGCCCTCGATCTCGAGGTTGCGCAGATAGGCGTCAGCCTCGGTCTCGGCGGGCCTGCCCTCGCGGAAGGCGGCCAGCGCGGCGCGGTTCGTCAGATGGACGCAGTCGCCGCCGAACAGGTGGTCGAGCCACTCATAGGCGTGCTGGCGCCACTCGTCCGACCCATGCGGCCGAAGCCAGATGCGGGCCTCGCCGTCCAGCCGGATCGTCGCAGCCGATCCCTCGATCTCCATCTCGCCGAGCGTCAGTCGCCGGTTCGCCGCCGCGTGGTCGGCCAGCCGGTTGCCGTCGAAGAGCCCGCGCGCGCCGGAGGCGAAGGCGAACTGCACGATGCCGGCATCCTCGCCCCGGATCGCCGGATTGAGCTGGCGCAGATCGGCCGAGACGGCGGTGATCTCGCCCAGCAGATAGCGGAAGGTGTCGATCCAGTGGATGCCGGTCTCGTGCATCAGGAAGCGCGGCATCTCGCGGAAATAGGGCTGCCGCTCGAGATAGGCGTCCGGCCCCTGGCCGTCGCCCGGCCGCAGCCGGAAGGTGATGCCATAGGGCTGGCCTGTCGCGTGGTGATCGAGCAGCCGCCTGATCTCGCGATACCAGGGCTGGAAGCGCACGTTCTCGTGCACGACGAGGCGCGCGCCGTGCTCGCGCGCCAGCCGAACGGCCTCGCGCGCTTCGTCCAGGTCACGGCAGAAGGGTTTCTGGCAGACGATCCAGCGAACCGCCGGCGCGGCCTTGGCGATGGTCGCGAGATGCGTCTCGGGCGGCGCGGTGATGTCGAGCAGGTCGGGCCGCGTCGCCTCGAGCATCCGCTCCAGATCGGTGAAGGTCGCGGCAACGCCGAACTCGGCTGCCAGCCGCGCCGCGCCGCGCCCGGTGCGGGTGCAGAGCCCGACGAGCTCGCAGCCTTCGATCCGGTGCCAGGCATCGTAATGGAACCGGCCGAAATAGCCGGCGCCGACCACGGCGACCCGGGTGGCGTCGCTCAAGGGTCGAGCCGCTGCATGGCCGCGCCCACCGCGGCATAGACGTCGGCCGTGCCGGCAGCGCCGCCGAGCTCGCAGGTCACGAGCCGGCCGTCGGCGAAGGCGGCGTCGACGGCGCGGCGCAGCAGCGCGCCCGTTCGCGTTGCCTCGGCCGAGGCGTGCCGCATGCCCAGCCACTCCAGCATCATCGCCGCGGACAGGATCATCGCGGTCGGGTTCGCCAGCCCTTGGCCCGCGATGTCGGGCGCCGTGCCGTGGCAGGGCTGGAAGACCGCATGCTCGTCGCCGATATCGGCCGAGGGCGCATAGCCGAGGCCGCCCATCAGCGCGGCGCCGAGATCGGACAGGATGTCGCCGAACATGTTCTCGGTGACGGCGACGTCGATCGTCCAGGGCTTCTGCACCATGTGCATGGCGAAGGCATCGACATAGACGGCGTCCGCGCGGATCGTCCGGAAAGGCGCGGGCGCGGTCGAGGAAGATGCCGCGCGCCCAGTGGAAGGCGGGGAAGACATTGGCCTTGTCGACATGGGTGACCTTGGGCGCGGGGGCGCCCGGCCGCCCGCGCTGCTCCGCCAGGCGGAAGCAGAAGTCGTAGAGCTTCTCGCAGGTGGGCCGCGTCAGCACGAGCGTCTCGCGCGCCTCGCGGTCGTCGATGATCTCGCCCGGCGCCTGCGGGGCGAAGAGGCCCTCGGTCGATTCGCGCACGATGACGTAGTCGATCTCGTGCGCCCGCGGGTCGGCGAGGATCGGGCGCACGCCGGGGATCGGCCGGACCGGGCGCACGCCGGCATAGAGCCCGAAGTCGAAGCGGAGCTCGAGCTGCGGGGCGATCTCGCGTCCGTCAGGATAGCGCACCTCGGGCAGGCCCATGGCGCAAAGCAGGATCGCATCGGCGCGGGCGCAGGTCTCGCGCGTCTCGCGCGGCATCGACTGCCCCGTCGCGCGATAGTGCCCGGCGCCCCCGGCCAGCGTCTCGAAGCGCAGGCCGGGGCCGCCGGCGCGCGCTGCCGCGGCGTCGAGCAGGTCGAGGCAGGGCGGCGTCATCTCCGGCCCGATGCCGTCGCCCGGCAAGACGGCGATCTGGAAGGTGTTCTGCATGGGCCGCCTCCCCGGAGCGCCCTTGCGCCCCCGACACTAGAGCGCGACGCCGCGCTCGCTGGCAAGCCCCGCGCCCGGCGCCGATTCCGGCGGAAACCCCGGCGCCGCGGCGTCGAGCGCCTGCAGGCGCCGCTTGAAGCCCTCGGCAGCCTTGGCGAAGCCGCCGCCCGCCGCGTCGATGAAGTGCACGTGCTCCGAGCGCTGCAGGCTGAAGACCAGGCAGGTCATCAGCGCGGCGCTGTCCTTGTGCATGCCCCAGACCAGCCGGCCGGCGCGATACTCGGCCTCGAGCCAGGTCTCGAGCAGGGTCACCTGAGAGACGGTGCAGTCGAGCACCACCCGCAGGCAGCCGTCGAACTTGCGGAAATCCGTCTGCGCCTTGACCTCGTCGAGATAGCGGGGCGCATCATAGTCGGAGACGCGAGCGCCGCGCAGATGGCACCAGAACTGGATGGCCGAGGTGACGAGCGCCCAGCCGAGAGGACGCAGCATCGAGCCGCCCCGCGCCGTCGCCCGCGCCTCGGCCAGCAGCCCGCCGGGCGGCCAGCGAAAGCGCAAAGCACGGTCCGACAGCGGCGAATGCTCCGGGATGCTGCGCAGGATGGCGGTCAGGCCGCCCATCAGCTCGCGCCATGCCTCCGGCTCGTCGCGCAGCGGCCGGACCATCAGGGCGATCATCCGGCCGCGGCTTGCATCGAGCGGATGCCAGCGGCAGGAGAGGCCCTCGAGATCGGGCGGCGGTGCGCCGTCGTCCGGGGCCAGGATCGCCGGGTCGCCCCCCGCGCCGTCGTTCGGCCCTTCAGGATCGCGTCGGCACGCTCGAGCCCGCTGCCAGCGAACATCGCGAGGTGGTTCGAGCCGTTCAGCCGAAAGCGCCGGAGGCGGAGGTCGTGCCCTTCCTCGCGCAGCCGCGACACCGGCACCGCGGCCGCGCGCAGCGACAGCCCGAAGACCCTCTCGGCATGGGCCTGGAGCTGGCGGAGCGCCGCGGCGCCCGCCTGCGCCCGGCTGCGGGGAACGAGGACGAAGCCGCCGTCGCCGCCGAAAACGTAAGGCAGGTCGAGCCCGCGGCAGGCGTTCAGCACGGCGGTGATCACGGCCGCGCCAACCATGTTCACGGCCCTGTACTGCCCGGCAGCAATTGCTGCGGTCGAGCCGCGGACGTCGCCTGCCAGCACCGTCCAATCGGACGGCACGGGCGCGTAGGCGTCGAAATCGGCGAAGCCTTCGAACTCGTCGAAGGCCCGCAACTCAGCGTAGAATCGCTCGGTTCCGGTCGCACCGTCCATGCGCCGAGGATGCGCCGACACGCGGCGCCGTCAACGGCCGGCCACGCCCGCGTGATCGGCGACCGACCGTTGCTCCGCAAGCTATGAAGCAGGCTTCAGGCGCCGCTATTCCGCGGCAAGCGCCGCCGCCCGCGTGCTGCCCTCGCGCGTCTGCGGCAGCTTGCGGCCCAGGATCGCGCTGGCGACCTGTGTCCGCAGGACCTGCGCCGTGCCGCCGCCGATGGTGAACATCCGCGCATCGCGCACCATCCGCTCGAGCGGCAGCGCCCGCGAATAGCCGGCTGCGCCGTGCAGCTGCATGGCGTCGTTCGTCACCTTGAGCGCCGTCTCGGCGGCCATGATCTTCGCCTGCGCCGCCATCGCCATGTCGGGAAAGCCGTTCGCGTCGCTTGCCGCGGCCTTCCAGATCAGCGCCTGCGACGCGGCCAGCGCGATCGACATGTCGGCCAGCATCCATTGCAGCCCCTGGAAGTCGGCGATCGGCCGGCCGAACTGCTCGCGCTCCTGAACATAGGATCGGGCCAGATCGTAGGCGCCCGTGGCGATGCCCAAGGCGACCGCGGCCGCCCCGACGCGCTGCGAGTTATAGGCCGTCATCAGCCGGCCAAAGCTGCGCCGCGGCTCGTCCTTCGGGATCAGCGCCATGTCGTCGGGCACGAACATCGCCTCGCAGATCACCTCGGCCTCGGGGATGCCGCGCAGGCCCATGGTGGGCTCGCGCCGCCCGATCTCGAGACCCTTCGTCTCGCCGCGGATGGCGAGGAACCCGCCGATGCCGAGCTCGCGCTCGCCGTCGACCAGCCGGGCGAAGATCAGATGCAGGCGCGAGACGCCGGCACCGGTGATCCAGTGCTTCTTTCCGTCGAGCACCCAACCGCCCTCGATCCGGCGCGCCGTCGTCGCCATCTCGGTCGCGGCCGAGCCGGCCTGCGGCTCGGTGATGCAGATGGCCGGCTTGTCGCCGGCCAGCACCAGCTCGGCCGCGAGCCGCTTCTGCGCCTCGCTGCCATAGGCCATGATGGCCGAGACCCCGCCCATGTTCGTCTCGACGACGATCCGGGCCGAGACGCCGCACGCCTTGGCGATCTCCTCGACCACCAGCGCCGCCTCGAGCCAGCCGAGCCCCTGGCCGCCGAGCGCGCGCGGCAGCGTCATGCCGAGGAAGCCCGCCTCGCGCAGCGCGGCGACATTGCCCCAGGGGTACTGCTCGGTCCGGTCGATCTCGGCCGCGCGCTCGCGGAACGTGTCGGCGAGGGCGGCGGCGCGGCGCAGCAGGTCCGACTGCGCCTCGGTCAGCTGGAACATGCGAGCTCTCCGGTCACGATCTCGTGAACACTACCCGGGCAGGAGAAGCGATGCAAACCGCATCGCCTGTCAATCAGCGGGGTGCTGTCTTTCCCATCGCTTGGCGAGCTATGCTCGACGCGCCGGCCGCCACTGTGCCAGAACGCTCGCTGCGCCCGACCTGTCCGGCGTCGCAGGCGTGCTCTTCGCCGCCGGAGGCAGGGACAGGCAGGGGGGCTGCGCCGCCCGGAAAGGAGACCGAATGGCCGTCATCGATCGCATCGCCGCCTTCGCGCCCGAGCTGACCGAGCTCCGCCGCGACCTTCATGCCCACCCCGAGCTGGGGTTCCACGAGGTCCGGACGTCGGGCATCGTCGCCAACCTGCTGACCAAATGGGGCGTCGAGACGCATACCGGCATCGGCAAGACAGGCGTCGTCGGCGTGCTGAAGGGCAGGGGTGGCGGGAACGGCGGCGGGAACGGCGGCGGCCGCACGATCGGCCTGCGCGCCGACATGGACGCGCTGCCGATCGACGAACGCACCAACCTGCCCTGGGCCTCGAAGAGCCCCGGCGTGATGCATGCCTGCGGGCACGACGCGCACACGGTGATGCTGCTCGGCGCCGCACGCTACCTGGCCGAGACGCGCGATTTCGACGGCACGGCGGTGTTCATCTTCCAGCCGGCCGAGGAAGGGCTGGGCGGCGCCCGCGCGATGCTGTCCGACAAATTGCTCGAGCGCTTCCCCTGCGACGAGCTCTACGGGATGCACAACAACCCGAACGCCGCGCCGCTTGCCGTGGGCGTCAAGCCCGGCGAGGCGATGGCGGGGGCGGATTTCTTCGATCTTCCGCATCCGCGGTGCCGGCTCGCACGGGGCCATGCCGCACCAATCCAAGGACCCGATCGTCATCGCCGCGGCGCTGGTGCAGCAGCTGCAGACCATCGTCAGCCGCAACGTGCCGGCGGTGGACCCGATCGTGCTGTCGGTGACGCAGATCCATGCCGGCGCCGCCTACAACGTGATCCCGGCCGAGGCGACCGTCTCGGGCACCATGCGCTTCTTCGACAGCGAGCTGGCGGCGCGCGTGCGCGACCGCATGCGCGCGCTCGCCGCCGGCCTGGCCGTCGCCTACGAGGTCGAGATCGAGGTCGACATCCGCGAGATCTTCGACGTGCTCGTCAACGACGAGCGGCTGAGCCACGCCATGCTGGACGTGGCGCGCGAGGTCGTCGGGCCCGAGAACGTCTCGGTGACGCCGAAGGTGCGCACCGGCTCGGAGGACTTCGCCGACATGCTGCGCGTCGTGCCGGGCGCCTATTGCACGCTCGGCCATGCCGGCAGCGCGCCGCTGCATTCGGACTTCTTCGTGCTCGACGACGAGATCCTGCCCGTCGGCGCGTCGATCTACGCCCGGCTGGTCGAGCGGCGGACGGCGGCGCAGTAGCACCTGACCCGTAGACGACGAGGAACCGATGGACTTCAGCGCCCCGACCTTTGACGTCACTGCCCTGCCTTTCGACGCTGACGCGATGCTGTCGGGCCTTCGCCCCTGGATCGAATGCGAGAGCCCGACGCATGACGCGGCCGCGGTCGACCGGATGGTCGACCTCGCCAGCTACGACCTGGCGGCGTCCGGCGCCGCCATCGAGCGGATCCCCGGGCGGCGCGGCCTCGGGGGCTGCGTGCGGGCGCGGTTCCCGCATCCGCGCGCCGGCGAGCCGGGGATCCTGATCCTCGGCCACATGGACACGGTGCATCCACTCGGCACGCTCGAGGTGCTGCCGTTCCGCCGCGAGGGCGACAGGTGCTATGGCCCTGGCATTCAGGACATGAAGTCCGGCAATTACCTGGCGCTCGAGGCGATCCGGCAGCTGACGCGCGCCGGGATCGCGACGCCGCTGCCCGTCACGGTGCTGTTCACGCCGGACGAGGAGATCGGCACGCCGGCGACCCGAGAGCTGATCGAAGCGACGGCGGCGCGCGAGAAATTCGTGCTGGTGCCCGAGCCCGCGCGCGCCGATGGCGGGCTGACGACCGGGCGCTATGCGATCGCGCGCTTCGACCTCGCGGCCACCGGCAAGCCCAGCCATGCGGGGGTCGACCCGCGGCTCGGCCGCTCGGCGGTCAAGGAGATGGCGCGGCGCATCATCCAGATCGAGGAGATGACGACGGACGACTGCACCTTTTCGGTCGGCTGCGTCCACGCGGCGCAGGCGCATGTCAACTGCGTGCCCTCGGGCTGCACGGCGCAGGCGCTGAGCATGGCCAAGCGGCAGGCCGACCTGGACGCCGGCGTCGAGAGGATGCTGGCGCTGAACGACACCTCGGGCGAGGTCAGCTTCAGCGTCTGGCGCGGCGTCACCCGCCCGGTCTGGGAGCCGGACGAGGCGACGCAGGCGCTCTTCGAGCATGCCCGCCGGATCGGTCGCTCGCTGGGGCTGGAGCTGAGCCAGGCGAGCTCGGGCGGCGGCTCGGACGGCAATTTCACGGGCGCCATGGGCATCCCGACGCTCGATTCGCTCGGCGCGCGCGGGGCTGGGCTGCACACGCTCGGCGAGCACATCTTCATCGACAGCCTGGCCGAGCGCGGGCGCCTGATGGCAGGGCTGCTGGCGACGCTGGTCGTGATGGCGAGGCGGTGGGTTGGCACCCACCCTACAAAACGGCGCTCGTAGGGTGGGTGCAACGCACCTTGTCGAATGGCGAGGGAGATGAGGATGGCACTGGAAACGCCGCATGCGAAGCATGAAGGGCTGGGGCCGATGGCGTCGCGCTATGTCGACGTCGACGCGCTGCCCTGGGAAAAGACCCGGTTCCCGGGCGTCGAGATCAAGGTCCTGATGCAGGACAAGGAAACGGGGATGATGACCTCGCTGACGCGCCTCGCGCCCGGCGCCGTCCTGCCCGACCACACGCATGTCGGCATCGAGCAGAGCTATGTGCTCGAGGGAGCGCTGGTCGACGAGCAGGGGACTTGCACGGCCGGCAACTTCGTCTGGCGGCCGGCCGGCAGCCGGCATATGGCGAGCGCGCCCGAGGGCTGCGTCGTTCTGGGGTTCTTCCAGAAGCCGAACACCTTCCACGAGAAGGGCTGAGCCCACGAGAAGGGCGAGCGCGAGCAGGGCTCCGCGACGGGCTGCGCTCGTGCGCTACAGCTTTGTGGCAGGCGCGGGGGGCGTGCGCTGACGCGGCGTGCCAGCACGGCCTCGCGGTGCGAGATGTAGGTGGCGGACGCCACGATGATGCCGCCGCCGACCAGCACGAAGGCATCGAGCGGCTCGCCGAAGACCGCCATGCCGAGCAGCGTCGCCCAGACGAGCTGCAGGAACTGGACAGGCTGCGTCACGGTGATCGGCGCGGCCTCGAAGGCGCGCGTCAGCGCGTAGTGCCCGGCCGTCGCGCACCAGCGCGGTCAGCGACAGCCAGCCGAGCTCGTCGCCGGTCGGTGCCCGCCAGTGCCAGAGCGCCATCGGCAGCAGCGTCAGCGTGCAGAAGAGCGAGAGCATGGCGACGATGACGCTCGGAGTCCTCGTTCGAGGTGAAGCTCTTGGCCATGAGGTAGGAGGCGGCGAAGAGCGGCGCCGCGCCGAGCTGGGCCAGCTGGCCCGCGGAGATCTCCTGCAGCCCGGGCCGCAGGATGATGACGGCGCCGGCGAACGCGACCAGCACCGCGGCGATGCGGCGAAAGGCCAGCGGCTCGCCCAGGAACAGCGCCGCGCCGATGGTGACGAAGATCGGCGAGGTGTAGCCGATGGCCGTCACCTCGGCGATCGGGATGCGCTGCATGGCGTAGAACCAGAGCATGACGCCGAAGCCGTGCACGAAGCCGCGCGCACGCGTAGAGGCGCATCTGCCGGCCGCCCGGCGGACGCCGGATCACGGTCATGCAGCGCCGGCAGCATCAGGACCGTGCCGACGGCATAGCGGATGAAGGCGGCCTCGACCGCCGGCAGGTCAGAGCCGAGATGGCGGACGATGCCGGTGACGCAGACGAAGAAGAGGCCGCTCAGCAGCCATCCAGCCGACGCCCTCGAGGGTGCGGTCGCGGCCCGCTGTCCGGATGATCATGGTCTGGGCATCTCGTCTTCGGCCGGGGGTCGGCGGGCGCCATCTTACGGCAGCCTCGGATCGCGTCACGCCAGTCACGTGATAATCGGCCGGGCACAGCCTCTCGCCCGGCCCGTCTCCGATGCGGAGAGGCGGGCGCCAACGCCGCGGTTCCTTGGCCGGGCTATTGGGTTGGGGCAGCTGCTCACCTCTCGCCAGAAGCGTCCTCGCGCACGGCAAGAGGCCGGCTATCCGAGGGCGCGCCAGCCGATATCGCGGCGGCAGAAGCCGCCCGGCCAATCGATCCGGTCGATGGCCGCATAGGCGCGGGCGCGCGCCTCGGCGAGCGTCGCGCCGGTGGCGGAGACGTTGAGCACGCGGCCGCCGGCGGCCTCGAGCCCGGCGCGGCCTTCCCGGGTGCCGGCGTGGAAGATCGTCACGCCCTCGACCGATGCGGCGGCGTCGAGGCCGCCGATCGGCTCTCCCTTGGCATAGTCGCCGGGATAGCCGCGCGTCGCCATGACGACGGTCAGGGCAGGCTCGGGCGTCCAGTCGAGCGAGATGCCGGAGAGGCTGCCCGTCGCCGCCGCGATCAGCGCCGGCACGAGGTCCGAGCGGAGGCGCAGCATCAGCGCCTGGCACTCCGGATCGCCGAAGCGGACATTGTACTCGATGAGCTTCGGCCCCTGCGGCGCCGATCATCAGCCCGGCAAAGAGCACCCCGCGATAAGGCGTGCCCCGGCGCGCCATCTCGGCGATGGTCGGGCGGACGATCTCGTCGAGCGCCCGCGCCTCGATCTGCGGCGTCATGACGGGGGCGGGCGAGTAGGCGCCCATCCCGCCGGTGTTCGGGCCCAGGTCGCCGTCGAAGGCGCGCTTGTGATCCTGCGCCGTCGCCGAGCGGCAGCACGTTGCAGCCGTCGGTCAGCACGAAGAACGACGCCTCCTCGCCTTCGAGGCGCTCCTCGATGACGACCTCGGCGCCAGCCGCCCCGAAGGCGCCGCCGAGCATGGCGTCGACGGCGGCCTCGGCCTCGGCCAGCGTCTCCGCCACGACCACGCCCTTGCCGGCGGCCAGCCCGTCGGCCTTGACGACGACGGGGGCGCCGACGGCCTGCAGATGACGCAGCGCCGCCTCGCGGTCGCTGAAGCGCGCCCAGCGGGCGGTCGGCGCGCCGCAGGCGTCGCACACCTCCTTGGTGAAGGCCTTCGAGGCCTCGAGCCGCGCGGCGGCGGCGGAGGGGCCGAAGGCGGCGACGCCGGCGGCGGCGAGCGCGTCGGCGACTCCGGCGGCCAGCGGCGCCTCGGGGCCGATGACGACGAGGTCGACGGCGTTCCGGCGGGCCCAGGCGGCGACGGCGGCGCCGTCCTCGATCGGCAGGGCGACGCAGTCGGCCAGCGCGGCGATCCCGGCATTGCCGGGCGCCACGGTCAGGCGGCGGACCAGCGGGCTCTGGGCGATCTTCCAGGCCAGCGCGTGCTCGCGCCCACCGCCGCCGAGGATCAGGACGTGCATCGCCTCTCCCGAAGGAATTGCGGGTCCCGAGGGGGTTGCGGGCCCACGCGCCGCTCTGCCATTTTGGCGCGGTGCGACGGTCCCCATGCCCCGCGAGGAGCGTCCGTGTCCAGCCTGATCGAAGAGCCCGGCGCGCCCGGCGCCAATGTGCCCGAATACTCGGTCTCGGAGATTTCCGGGGCGGTCAAGCGCCATATCGAGGGCGAGTTCGGCCATGTCCGCGTGCGCGGCGAGGTCGGCCGGGTGACGCGGCACGCGCTCGGGCCATGTCTATCTCGACCTCAAGGACGACCGGGCGGTGCTGTCGGGCGTCGTCTGGCGGACGACGGCCGCCGGGCTGGCGACGCAGCCCGAGGAAGGCATGGAGGTCGTCGCATCCGGGCGGCTGACGACCTTTCCCGGCCAGTCGAAGTACCAGATGGTGATCGACGATCTGGCGCCGGCGGGCGTCGGCGCGCTGATGGCGATGCTGGAGAAGCGGCGCCAGGCGCTGGCGGCCGAGGGGCTGTTCGACGCGGACCGCAAGAAGCCGCTGCCCTATCTGCCGCGCGTCATCGGCGTCGTGACCTCGCCCACGGGCGCGGTGATCCGCGACATCCTGCACCGGCTGTCCGAGCGGTTCCCGGTGCATGTGCTGGTCTGGCCCGTGGCCGTGCAGGGCAAGGAGTGCGCGCCGCAGGTGGCGGCGGCGATTCGCGGCTTCTGCCGCATGCCGAGCCATGTCGCGCCGCAGCCCGACGTCATCATCGTCGCGCGGGGCGGCGGCTCGGTCGAGGACCTCTGGGGCTTCAACGAGGAGGTCGTCGTCCGCGCCGTGGCGGGCTGCCCGATCCCGCTGATCTCGGCGGTCGGGCACGAGACGGACGTGACGCTGATCGACCACGCCGCCGACCGGCGGGCGCCGACGCCGACGCGCCGCGGCCGAGATGGCGGTGCCGGTCAGGGCCGAGCTGGCCGCCGTGGTGGCCGGGCTCGAGGCGCGGCGGCTGCGGGCGCTCGACCGTGCGCTCGAGCGGTCGCGGCAGCGGCTGACGGATCTCTGCCGCGCCCTGCCGCGCGCGGACGCGCTGCTGGCCGAGCGGCGCCAGCGGCTGGACCTCGCGGCCGCCCGGCTGGCGCGGCCCGACCGGCTGCTGGCCGAGCGGCGGCACGCGCTCGAGCGCTGCGCCGGGCGGCTCGCGCCGGCGCTGCGCGAGCGCGTGGCGCGGGCCGCAGTTCGGCTCGGCCGGGCGGGCGCGGGCCTCGCGGCCGGGCGGCTGCGCGACCGCATCGAGCGGTGCTCGGAGCGGCTGGCCGCGCGTGGCGAGCGGCTGCGCCCGGCCGCCGCGCGGCTGCTGCGCGCCCGGGGCGACCGGCTGCTCGCCGCCGGACGCATGCTGAAGACGCTGGGCTACAGGGCGACGCTGGCGCGCGGCTTTGCGGTCGTGCGCGACGCCGAGGGCCGGGTGCTGCCGCGGGCGGAGGCGGTCAGGCCCGGCGCGGCGCTCGACCTGCAGTTCGCCGACGGCCGCGTCGCGGCGACGACGGCCGGCGCGGCGATGGCGGCCCCGGCCGAGCAGCCGAAGCGCCGGTCGAAAAAGCCGCGGCACGACGAGAAGCAGGGGACGCTGTTCTGACTCAGTCGAGCGGGCGCAGCGTCGAGATCGCCTCGACGAGCGCCTCGGGCAAGCCGGCCCGGAGCTCGGGGCCGACCGCGTCGAGGCAGCTCTCGACGTCCTTCTTCAGGATGCCGATCGTGTTCTCGGGATCATAGCCGTCGCGGGCGAATTCGATCCGGTCGAAGTTGGAGCCGAACCAGGTCTGCCCCGAGCTGTCATGCATGAGCGCAAGCAGCCGCGCCCGGTCGACGCCGAGCTCGGGCGCCCGGTCGAGCACCCAGCGCGTGCCGGCCGTGGAGCAGGCCGCGACGAAGTTGTTCAGCACCTTGGCGGTCATCCCGGCGCCCGTCTGCCCCATGCGGTGCAGCCGCGTGCCCATCGTCCGCAGCACGGGCTCGAGCGCGTCGAGATCGCCATCGGCGCCGCCCAGCATGAAGGAGAGCCGCGCCTCCTCGGCGGCGACCTGCGCGCCCGACATCGGCGCGTCGACCAGCGCGACGCCGGCCGGCAGGCGCGGCGCGAGCTCGAGGATGTAGCGGGGCGACAGGGTCGAGGAGACGACCAGCCAGCGCAGGCGCGGCGCTCGGCAAAGGATCGCCTGGCGGCGGAAGAGCAGGTCCTCCGTCTCGCCGATGTCGCGCACGACCGTGAAGATCATCTCGCGATCGGCGGCGAAGGCGGCCGGGTCGGCGACCATATGGCCCGCGAACTCGCCGAACTCGCTTATGGGGCGGATGTCGAAGCCGGTCACCTCGAGGCCGGCGCGGAGCATGGCGCGGGCCATGGGCAAGCCCATGCGGCCGCACCCCGCGACGCCGATCTTCATGCCCGGTACCGGCGAGGCCTGCTGATGCGACACAATGTCGGAACGCGCCCGGCGGGCCGGGCCGGCGCCCCCGTCACGTACCGACGCCAGGCTCGCCGCACAGCAGCGGCGCCCTGTCCCGGCGGCTGACGCGCAGCTCGAGCCCGGCGTTGCGGCCGCTGACCAGCCGCGCGAACAATCCCGCCTCGTCGCGCAGCATCTCCCAGCAATTGATCACCCTGCCCTCGTCCTCGCTGTCGTAGAGGAAGCAGAGCTCGCCGTCATGCGGCCGCCAGGCCCCGTTGACGCAGCTGCCGTCGCTGTAGCGCCAGCGGACCTTGCCGCCACCCTCGAACGCCTCGGAGCCGAACGGCTCGCCGTCGCGCTCGAAATGCAGCGTCCATCCTTCGGCGAACTCGCGGAACTCGTCCGGGCTGACCGGCTCCTCGGCCAGGGCGGGGGCGGCAATCAACAGGGCGGCAATCAGGATGCGCATGCCGGCGATTCTTGCCCATCGAGGCCGGCGGGGGCAATCGGAATGTGTCGGTCCCCCGGTGATCGCTCCGAGGCGATCGGCGATCGTGCAGCCGGCGCCGCGTCGCGCCGCAGGGCCGCTCAGCGGGGCTCGTCGGTGTCGGGGTCGGGCGCCTCCTCCGCAGGGACGGCGTACTGGCCCTTGAGCCAGCGGCCGAGATCGATGTCGGCGCATCGCCTGGAGCAGAACGGGCGCCAGCGCGGCTCGCTGGGGCGGCCACAGATCGGGCATTTCGCGGCGCTTGGCCTGTCCTGGGACATCGGGGCGATCTGGAGGTCTCCTGGACGGAGTTCAACCCATTGCGGTGTGCGCTGGGGAGCGAGATCGGCGGGGCGACCGAGGCGCCGCCTTCAGCCTTGCCGATCGAGGAGGGCGAAGAGCTCGGCGACCGGCCGCCGCTCGCGCTTGCGCTGAAGCTCGAAATGGCCGAGCGGCGTCCAGCCGGCGAGCGTCGTCTCGACCGGGTCGCGCCGGAAAGCCGATTTGAGCGCGTCCTCGACGCGCCGACGCTCGGTCTTCTTCAGCGGCGCGAAGTCGACGGCGACCTGCCCGCCGAGCCCGCGCAGACGCAGCTGGCGCGGCAGCTCGCGGACGGCCTCGACATTGGCGGTGACGGCCGCGCCGGTCGAGAACTCGGCGCCGGTGTTGATGTCGACCGTCACCATGGCCCGCGTCGATTCGACCGCCATCCAGCCGCCCGAGGGCAGCTCGGCGCGCGGCTGGCGCATGCGCTCGATCTCGTCCCAGACGCCGAACTGGTCGAGCGGATCGGCCATCCGGTCGATCCGCCCGGCAAAGGGCGAGAGCCGGGCCTCCTCTTCGGCCGGCACCCCGTCGAGCCCCGGGCCGAGCGCGATGCGGCCGATCCGCTCGCCCCATTCCCGCAGCGCGAGCTCGCGCGGCGGCGGCGGCGGCGCCACCGGGCCGAGGGGAACGCCGGGATCGGTCAGCCCCTGCTCGGCCGCGAGGCGCGCCGCCACGGCCAGATCGAGATCGCGCGCGATTCGCTCGGCGGGCTCGCCACCGGCGGCGCTGCGCAGGATCGTGCCGCCCGTCGCATGCGCATCGAGCACGCGTCGGATGCGCGCGGCCTCCTCCGGCCGCTCGGCGCCGCGGCGCGCCAGCCAGTCGGCCATAGCAGCAATGTGTGCATCGACCACGGCCTGCAACCGGGCGCGCTCGTCCGGGTCGGCGATGCCGCGTGCCACGTTGATGCCGGGCGCGCCCGGCGTGTGGATGGTATAGCGCTGCCGGTAGAGCACGCGGTGGCTGACCGGCACAGCCTTTTCGGGCTCCGGGATCGATGTCGCCTCGACCAGCAGCACGGCGCCGGGCTTCAGCCCGCGCGGCTCGCGGACATAGCCCTGGGTTGCCGAGCCTGGGTCGCCGGTCGGCCCTGTCCGAGGCTGACGAAGACCGCGCCGGCGCCGGGCACGGGCCGCTCGACCTTGGCCTTGTAGAGCGTCTCGGGCATCGGCCCGGGGCAGGGGCCGAACAGCCAGTCAACGACGCGGCGCTCGTCGATCAGCGCCGCCATCTCGGCGCCCCGGCCGAGCGCGGCCAGCACCAGGGTGCCGCTCATCCCTGGGCAGGCTCGTAGGGCACGCGGTACCCCATGCCGGCCAAGAGCGCCGCCGTCTCGGCCAGCGGCAGCCCCACGACATTGGTGTAGGAGCCGATGATCTCCGGCACGAAGGCGCCGAACAGGCCCTGGATGGCATAGCCGCCGGCCTTGCCGCGCCATTCCTCCGAGCGGAGATAGGCGGACAGCTCCTCGTCGGAGAGCCGCTTGACGCTGACGCGCGTCTCGACCGTGCGGCTGACGACCCGGCCGGCGTGCCGGAGGCAGACGCAGGTCGTGACCCGGTGCCGGCGGCCTGAAAGGAGCAGCAGGAACTGCGCGGCCTGCGCGGCGTCGTCGGGCTTGCCCAGGATGCGCCGGCCGACGCCCACGACCGTGTCGGCCGTCAGGATGAAGGGCTCTCGCGGCTCCGACCGTTCCCCCTCGTCGCTGCCTCGCAGGCCGGAGCGAGCGCGCTCGGCCAGGGCGGCAGCGACGGCGGCGCACTTCTCGCCCGCGATCCGGCGGGCATAGGCGCGCGGCAGCTCGCCCTTGCGCGGCGTCTCGTCGATCTCGGCCGGGAGAACGGCATCGGCAACGACCCCGATCTGCGACAGCAGCGCGCGTCGGCGCGGCGAGGCCGAGCCGAGGATCAAGGCTCCCGCCTGGCTGCCATTCGGCAGCGGAGGCAGGACACCTCTGGCGAGTCCGGCCACGGGGCCAGGCATAGCGCTATTTGAATCGATAGATGATCCGGCCCTTCGTCAGGTCGTAAGGGGTCATCTCGACCTGCACCTTGTCGCCGGCCAGCACGCGGATGCGGTTCTTGCGCATCTTGCCGGCGGTGTGGGCGATGATCTCATGGCCGTTCTCGAGCTTCACCCGGAATGTCGCGTTCGGCAAAAGCTCAATGACGGCCCCGGGGAATTCGAGTGTCTCTTCCTTGGCCATGCGGGGTCCGTTAGTGTTTCGTTCGCGCGCGGACCATGGGGCGGAAGCGCTGGGATTGCAAGCGCGCGATCGCTAGGATAGGCGCGGAGGCGAGACGCGATCGGACGGCGCGGCAGCGATCGGCTGGCACGCCCTCAGGTGGTGGCTGGCTGTCGGTCTGGACAATAAGAAAGGGCTTTCATGCGACGTTCGCTTGCCATGCTGATGCTCCTCGGGGCGACAGCCGCCGCCTCCGGCGCCGATGCGCAGGGCTTTCTCACCACCATCAGGAATCTCGGGCTCAACAACGACGATTTCCGCATCGCCTCGGCCGAAGCGGCCAAGCTCTACGAGTTCGGGGCCGATCGAGGTGGGTGCGGACACGATCTGGCAAAACCCCGAGACCGGTTCCTTCGGGAAGGTCGAGATCATCGCCTATGACGGGCGCTGCGTCACGCTCGAGCATGTGTTCCGCAGCGGCCGGACGACGAACACGAACAGGGTGACGTCGCGGCGGTGCAAAGGAGATGACGGGGTCTGGCGCCTCGCAGCCGAGTAGCCCTCCGGCGCTTGTCGCGGCCGGCGCCTGAAGCGGGGGTGATCAGGCTCGGGCGAGGGACCAGATCTCGACCTTCTTGTCCTCGACCCAAGGCGCGACCTCGGCGTCGAAGGCGCGGAAGTGCCCACTGCCGAGGTGCGCGTCGAAGGCGTCCCGGTCGTCATAGATCTCGAACAGGAACACGCGGCAGCAATCGCCCGTGTCGCACCAGACGTCAAAGCGCCGGCAGCCAGGCTCGCCCAGGCTGTCGGCCGCCTGCTGCCGCACCCGGTCACGAAAGGCCTCGGCACGCTCTGGCACGATCTGGAAGGTGACGGCGACGAGCAGCATGCCGGCACCTTGCCGCTCATCCGCCCGCGGCGCAAGACCGCCCGAGCTGGCATTGCCGCAGCCCTCCGCGCGCCGGATCAGTCGAACCGCAGGTCCCTGGGAAATCCGCTCGGCGCCATCCGCCCCGCAGTCGCGCGGCGAAGCAGGTAACCCTGCCGGAGCTCCGCCTCTGACATGGTCCGCGTCCGCCCGCCGCTGCCGCCCATGGTCCAGCTGAGGCCGCGGGCCAGCTCGAAGACGGTCGCGTCCGACAGGCCGCCGTCCTTGAAGGTCTGGAGCCGGACGCCCTTGCCGCGCGCCATCTCGGGCAGCTCTTCCAGCGGGAACACCAGCAGCTTCTTGTTCTGGCCGATCGCAGCGACATGGTCGCCATCGGCGGGGCGGCAGACCCGCGCCACGCCGTCGCCGACGTTCAGCACCTGCTTGCCCGCGCGGGTCTGGGCGACGACCTCGTCCTCGGGGACCAGAAAGCCATGGCCGCTGGTCGAGGCGACCAGCAGCCGGGCGCCCGGACGATGGACGACGAGCGCGACGAGATCCGCCTCGTTCGGCAGGTCGACCATCAGGCGCACCGGCTCGCCCATGCCGCGCCCACCCGGCAGCTTGTCGGGCGACAGCGTGTAGAAGCGGCCGTTCGTGGCGAAGGCGAGCAGGCGATCGGTCGTCTCGGCGTGAAAGACGAAGCGGGGCGCGTCGCCGTCCTTGTACTTGAGCTCGGCATCGAGCGGCTGGTGCCCGCGCAGCGCCCGGATCCAGCCCTGCGCCGAGCAGACGACGGTGACGGGCTCGCGCTCGACCGCGGCCTGGACGGGCATGTCCGCCACCTGCGGCGCGTCGGCGAGGCCGGTTCGGCGCGCGCCCAGCGGATAGGGCAGGTGGCGACGCTTGGCGTCCTCGATCTGCTCGGCGAGGCAGAGGCCGCGCAAGCCCTTGGGCGGGCCGAAGCGGTCGCGGATCTCGCGGATCTCGCCGGCGATATGGTCCCATTGCAGGGCCTCGTCGGCCTGGCGTGCGCGCAGCTCGCCGCGCTCGGCGAGCAGGCGGTCGCGCTCGGCCCGCAGCTCCATCTCCTCAAGGCGGCGCAGCGAGCGAAGGCGCATGTTGAGGATGGCCTCGGCCTGCACGTCCGTCAGGTGGACGCCATGGCCGCCGTCCTTGGCCCAGTCCTCGGCCATCAGGGCGGGCTTTGGCTCGTCTACGCCGCGGATGATCTCGATGACCCGGTCGAGGTTGAGATAGGCGACGATGTAGCCCTCGAGCACCTCGAGCCGGTGGGCGATCTTCTCCAGCCGATGCGCGGTGCGGCGCAGCAGCACCTCGCGGCGGTGGTCGAGAAAGGCGCGCAGCACCTCGGGCAGCGAGCAGACCTTCGGCGTGCGCCCGTCGATCAGCACGTTCATGTTGAGCGGCACGCGGATCTCGAGGTCCGAATGCCTGAACAGCGTCTCCATCAGGACGGCGGCGTCGACCGTGCGGGCGCGCGGCTCCAGCACCAGGCGGATGTCCTCGGCGCTCTCGTCGCGGACGTCGGCAAGCATCGGGATCTTCTTCGCGTTCAGAAGGTCGGCGATCCGCTCGACGAGCTTCCCCTTCTGCACGCCGTAGGGAATCTCGGTGACGACGATCAGGTACTGGCCGCGGCCCTGGTCCTCCACCTCCCAGCGGGCGCGCAGGCGAAAGCTGCCGCGGCCGGTGGCATAGGCCTCGAGGATGGCGTCGCGGCCCTCGACCAGAACGCCGCCCGTCGGGAAGTCCGGGCCTGGGATCATGCCGACCAGCGTCTCGGTGCGGGCGTTGGGCGTCTTGATCAGGTGCAGCAGCGCCTCGCAGAGCTCGCCGACATTGTGCGGCGGGATCGAGGTCGCCATGCCGACGGCAATGCCCGAGGCGCCGTTGGCCAGCAGGTTGGGGAAGGCCGCCGGCAGGACCTCCGGCTCCTCCTTGCGGCCGTCATAGTTCGGGCGGAAGTCGACGGCGTCCTCGTCGAGGCCGTCGAGCATGGCCTCGGCGACGGCGGTCAGGCGCGCTTCGGTGTACCGGCCGGCGGCGGGATTGTCGCCGTCGATGTTGCCGAAGTTCCCCTGGCCCTCGACCAGCGGATAGCGCTGGGAGAAATCCTGGGCGAGACGAACCATGGCATCGTAGATCGCCTGGTCGCCGTGCGGGTGGTAGTCGCCCATCGTGTCGCCGGAGATCTTGGCGGACTTGAGGAACTTCGAGGTCGGCCCAAGCCCGAGCTGGCGCATGGCGAAGATGATCCGCCGGTGCACGGGCTTCAGCCCGTCGCGCGCATCCGGCAGCGCCCGGTGCATGATGGTGGACAGCGCATAGGTCAGGTAGCGCTCGCCGAGGGCGCGGGCGAGCGGCTCGGCCACGACCTGCATGTCGTCGTCATCGATCGGCATCGTCATAGATGTTGTGTAGCCATCTTTGGCTTTCACGTCTAGGCTGCAGGCGGCCGCGCTGCCGGGCCAGGCGAGAGGTCATTCCGCGGGGACACCGGCCGTGTCGCAGGCCGGAGGGGCGATAGGCGGATGGCGACGGACCCGAGGATCAGGCTGCGCATCGTCTTCGGCGAGCAGTTCATGCTCGGGCCCGGCAAGGCCGATCTGCTCGAGGGCATCCGCGACACGGGCTCGATCGCCGCCGCCGGCAGGCGCATGAAGATGAGCTACAAGCGCGCCTGGATGCTGGTCGAGACCATGAACGGTGCCTTTCGCGAGCCGCTGGTCGAGAGCGTCCGGGGCGGCGCCCAGGGCGGGGGCGCCAGGCTGACGGCGACCGGGGAATCGGTACTGTCGACTTTTCGCCGGCTCGAAGGTCGGGTGGCCGAGGCGGGCGCTGGCGAGATCGCCGCGATCCGCGAGCTGCTGACGGATATTGCCGACCAGAAATAACGCTTGCCAGCCGCTCCGTCCCGTTGCGATATTTCCGGCGGAACCGAACGGGGGCCGGAGAATGTCGCTGAACGTCAAATGCCGGCCCGCGGCGCTTGCCGCAGCCATTCTGCTCGCGCTCGGGCTTACGCCTGCCGAGGCCGACGACATCACGGTCTTCGCCGCGGCATCGCTGAAGACCGCGCTTGACGGCGTTGCGGCCGAGTGGGCGGCGCAGACCGGCGACGCGCCCGCCATCTCCTATGCCGGCAGCTCTGTCCTGGCCAAGCAGATCGAGCAGGGGGCGCCGGCCGACCTCTTCATCTCGGCGAGCACGGAGTGGATGGACACGCTGGAGTCGGGCGGGCACATCCGGGCGGAAACGCGGCGGGACCTGCTCGGCAACTCGCTGGTGCTGATCGCGCACGGCGCGGCGGTGCCGGTCGAGATCATGCCTGGCTTTGATCTGGCGGCCATGCTGGGCGACGGGCAGGCTGGCCATGGCGCTGGTCGACAGCGTGCCGGCGGGCGTCTACGGCAAGGCGTCGCTGACGTCGCTGGGCATCTGGGACGAGGTCGCGCCGAAAGTCGCGCAGGCCGACAACGTGCGCGCCGCGCTGGCGCTCGTCGCGACGGGCGAGGCGCCGCTGGGCATCGTCTACCGCACGGACGCCAACGCCGACGACCACGTGACCGTCATCGGCACCTTTCCGCCCGACACGCACTCGCCGATCGTCTATCCGGCCGCGGTCACCGCCGAGAGCCCGCACCCCGACGCCGCCCGCGCCTTCCTCGACTACCTGCAGGGCGACGCGGCGCGGGCCGTCTTCGAGGCCCAGGGGTTCCGCGTCCTCGTCGAATGAGCCGGTGCCACCGAGAGGCTGCACCGAGGCCGCGCGCCGCTGTGTCCGAAGGTTCGTCGCGAGGCCCGAGATGGTGCGAGCAAGCGGACCGACGGCCATGAGCGGCGCGCCGCGCAGGCCCGAATGACAGAGTGGCTGGGCCCGGACGGATGGCAGGCGCTGGCGCTTTCGCTGCGCGTCTCGTTCTGGGCGACGTTGCTCAGCCTGCCATTGGGGATCGGCGTGGCGGTCGTGCTGGCGCGCGGGCGGTTCCCGGGGCGGCAGCTGCTGAACGGGCTGGTGCACCTGCCCCTCGTCCTGCCGCCCGTGGTGACGGGCTATCTGCTGCTTCTGGGGTTCGGCCGGCGCGGACCGATCGGGGGCGTGCTCGAGGACTGGTTCGGCATCGTCCTGGCCTTTCGCTGGACGGGGGCGGCTCTGGCGGCCGCCGTGATGGCCTTTCCGCTGATGGTGCGCGCGATCCGGCTTTCGGTCGACGCGGTCGATCCAAAGCTCGAGCAGGCCGGCGCGACGCTCGGCGCATCGCGGGCGTGGGTCTTCCTGACCGTGACGCTGCCGCTGATCGCGCCCGGGATCGTGGCGGGCGCGATCCTCGCCTTCGCCAAGGCGATGGGCGAGTTCGGCGCGACGATCACCTTCGTCTCGAACATTCCCGGCGAGACGCAGACGGTGCCCTCGGCGATCTACGCCTTCCTGCAGGTGCCGGGGGGCGAGCCGGCAGCGATGCGGCTGCTGCTGGTTTCGGTGGGCATTGCCATGCTCGCGCTGCTGCTCTCCGAAGTGGTGGCGACACGCGTCGCGAAGCGGGTGCGCGGCGCATGAGCCTCGAGGTGCGGCTCGCGCACGCCTTCCCGGCGTTCACGCTGGACGTCGCCTTCGAGGCGCCGGCGGGGGTGACGGCGCTCTTCGGCCGATCGGGATCGGGTAAGACGACGGTCATCAACGCGGTGGCGGGGCTGTTGCGGCCCGATCGCGGCCGCGTCGCGGTGGACGGGGCGGTCCTCTGCGACACGGCCGCCGGGATCTGGGTGCCGCCGCACCGCAGGCGTGCCGCCTATGTGTTCCAGGAAGGTCGGCTCTTTCCCCACCTCTCAGTTCGGCAGAACCTGCTCTATGGCCGCTGGTTCGCCGGCGTCCGCGGGCGCCGCACGCTCGACGACGTCGTCGAGATGCTCGGCGTCGGGCATCTGCTGGGCCGCCGGCCGGGCGCGCTTTCGGGCGGCGAGAAGAGTCGTGTCGCACTCGGGCGGGCGCTCCTGTCGGCGCCGCGCTTCCTGCTCATGGACGAGCCGCTCGCCGCCCTCGACGAGGCGCGCAAGGCCGAGGTGCTGCCCTATCTCGAGCGCATACGCGATGAGACGCGCGTGCCGATCGTCTACGTCAGCCACTCGGTTGCCGAGGTGGCGCGCCTCGCGACGACCGTCGCCGTGCTGGAAGCCGGCCGCGTCGTGCGCGCCGGGCCCGCCGATGAGGTGCTGTCCGATCCCGAGGCGGTGCCGATGCTCGGCGTCCGCGAGGCGGGAGCGCTGCTCACCGGCCGCGTGCTGTGCCACCACCCCGACGGCCTGACCGAGATCGCGATCTCGGCAGGTCGCCTGCTGCTGCCGCGCATGACCGCCGTGCCCGGCGCCGCCGTGCGCGTGCGCATCGAGGCGCAGGACGTGATCCTGGCGCGCCAGCGGCCCGAGGCGATCTCGGCGCTGAACGTGCTGCCGGGGACGGTGGCGGCGCTCCGCCGCGGCGAAGGGCCCGGCGTCGTGGTGCAGCTGCGCTGCGGGCGCGACCTGATCCTGGCGCGCATCACGCGCCGCTCGGCCGAGGCGCTCGGGATCGCGCCCGGCGCCGCCTGCTGGGCGGTCATCAAATCCATGGCCGTCGCGCGCTGGGACATCGGCCGGGATCTCGACCCAGCCGGCGCGAGTGACGCGGAACCCTCTGCCGCGGACGCGATCAGCCGCGTCCGGACATCTTGATATTGCTCGTCCGGGTCGGCTGAGCGACCGACGCGTGCTCGACGGTGCGCTTCACGCCCTTGAGCAATGCTCCCGGACGTCGGGGCAGCGCCCGGGCCGCCAGTCAGAATGTTCGGCGTCGTTCCCGATCACCGGAGACGCTCCGTGTCGCTGCCCGCGGCGAGGGCCGGCCGTCCCGTCTCGGCCTTGCCGCGCGTGCGCCAGAGCGAGGCCAGCATGCCGCCCGCGAGAATTGCCAAGGTCGCACCAAGCGACAGCTCCGGCAGGCACCTTCTCGACGCCAAGCAGGTCGGCGGCGAAGATCTTGCCGCCGATGAAGATCAGCACGACCGCGAGCGCATGCTTGAGGTAGACGAAGCGGTGCAGCATGGCCGAGAGCGCGAAGTAGAGCGAGCGCAGCCCCAGGATCGCGAAGATGTTCGAGGTGTAGACCAGGTAGGGGTCCGTCGTGATGGCGAAGATCGCCGGGATCGAGTCGACGGCGAAGATGACGTCGGCGATCTCGACCATGACGAGGGCGAGAAACAGCGGCGTCGCATACAGAACGGCGCGGCCGGCGGCGGGGTCGTGCCGGCGCACGAAGAAGCGCTCGCCATGCAGCCCCTCGGTGACGCGCAGGTTACGGCGCGCGAATTTCAGGAGCGGATTCCCGCCGACATCGTATTCCTTGTCGGCGTCGATCAGCATCTTCACGCCAGTGAACAGCAAAAAGGCGGCGAAGATATAGAGCACCCACTCGAATTCCTGCACGATCGCGGCGCCCGCGCCGATCATGATCGCGCGCAGCACGATCACGCCGAGAATGCCGTAGACCAGCACGCGGTGGCGGTATTCGGCCGGCACGCCGAAATATGCAAAGATCGTGGCGATGACGAAAATATTGTCCATCGCCAGGCTGTATTCGACGACATAGCCCGTCAGGTACAGCGTCGCCGCCTCGGAACCCATCAGGTACCAGACGACGCCGGCATAGCCGACGGCCATGCTGACGAAGAAAGCGGTCAGCCCCAGGCTCTCGCGCATGCCGATGGCATGCGTCTTGCGATGGAAGACGCCAAGATCGAGGACGAGAAGAGCGAGCACGAGGGCGAGAAAGGCCGCCCACATCCAGACGGGCTTGCCGAGGACGTCGGTCAGGAAAAGTTCCATCGGAGAAACCTTGGCCCGCAATTGTCGACCGTGGCGGCTCCGACATCGCGAGAGAGCGGGCAGCTCTCGCCAGAGGGGCCCGGCGCCGCGGGGACAGGCGTGGAGGTAGGGCCTGTCGGCAGGGCGGACAAGATGACAGCGACGACAGAATTGCGCCGTCACCTTTGGTCGGAACGATTTACCGGCGGCCGCCGCGCGGTATGATGGCCGAAATCCGAAACGGGAGGACGCCATGAAAACATATCAGCACTACATCGGCGGCGCCTATGTCGACCCGGCCAAGGGCGAGTGGTTCGACTCGGTCGACCCCTATCGCGGGGAGGTCTGGGCCCGCATGCCGCGCGGCACCGCCGCCGACGTCGACCGCGCCGTCGCCGCGGCGAAGACGGCCCTGACCTCCGGTCCGTGGCCCAGGATGACGGCAACCCAGCGCGGCAAGCTGATGCGGCGGCTGGGCGATCTCGTGGCCGACAACGCGGAGCGGCTGGCCGAGACGGAAGTCCGCGACAACGGCAAGCTGCTCTCCGAGATGCTCGGCCAGCTCCGCTACCACCCAGAGTGGTGGTACTATTTCGCCGGGCTCGCGGACAAGGTCGAGGGTGCGACGATCCCCATCGACAAGCCCGACCACTTCGCCTTCACGACGCACGAGCCGGTCGGCGTCGTGGGCGCCATCACGGCGTGGAACTCGCCGCTGCTGTTCATTGCGTGGAAATGCGCGCCGGCGCTCGCCGCGGGCTGCACCGTGGTGGTGAAGCCCTCGGAGTTCACCTCGGCCTCCACCCTGGAGTATGCCGCGCTGACGAAAGAGGCGGGCTTCCCCGAC
This sequence comes from uncultured Bacillaceae bacterium, assembly GCA_963763245.1. Lineage (GTDB taxonomy): Bacteria > Pseudomonadota > Alphaproteobacteria > Rhodobacterales > Rhodobacteraceae > Thermohalobaculum. Next base: position 362,893 of record CAVXNU010000007.1, on the reverse strand, counting down.
GGCGTCTTCAATGTGGTCGCCGGTCTTGGCCAGGAAGCGGGCGCGGCGCTGGTCGACCACCCCGATGTCTCGAAGATCACGTTCACGGGCTCGGACAAGACGGGGGCGGCGATCTACGCGCAGGCGGCCAAGACGATCAAGCGCGTCTCGCTCGAGCTCGGCGGCAAGTCGCCGAACATCATCTTCGACGACGCCAATCTCGACGCCGCCTGCGCCGGCGCCGTCTCGGGCATCTTTGCGGCCACCGGGCAGACCTGCATCGCGGGCTCGCGCCTCCTGGTGCAGAACTCGGTCCGCGACGAGGTCTCGCGCCGCCTGGTCGAGATCGCCCGCACGGCGCGGATCGGCGACCCGATGAAGCCCGAGACGAACATCGGCCCGGTCACGACCGCGCCGCAGTTCAACAAGATCCGCGAATACATCGAGATCGGCCGGCAAGAGGGCGCCGAGGTGCTGTTTGGCGGCGGCACGCCCTCCGGCCCCGAGATCCTCGGCACCCAGTTCGTCGAGCCGACCATCTTCGCCAATGTGCGCAACGACATGCGCATCGCGCAGGAGGAGATCTTCGGCCCGGTCCTCTCCATCATCGGCTTCGACGACGAGGAGGAGGCGGTCGAGATCGGCAACGACATCGCCTTCGGGCTCGCCGCCGGCGTCTGGACGCAGAACATCGGCCGGGCGATACGCATGTCCAAGCGGCTGAAGGCTGGTACCGTCTGGGTGAACACCTACCGGGCCATCAGCTACATGATGCCGTTCGGCGGCGTGAAGCGCTCGGGCATCGGGCGGGAGTCGGGCATCGAGGCGATCCGCGAATACCTCTCGACCAAGTCGGTCTGGATCAACACCTCGGATGCCGCGCCCGGCAACCCCTTCGTCATGCGGTGAGTTGAGCGCGGCGACGGAGCGAGCCCCGGCCAGCGTTCGACCGGCAGCGAGGAGGACCGATCATGCAGAAATGGAAGATGGCGCTGATCGCACCGCTCGGAGCGTTGCTGCTGGGGACGTCCGGGCCGGCCGTCGCCGATGACCGCGGGGATCGCGGGCGCGATCGCTCGGATCGGCGGGTCGAGCATCGGATGGCCGACGGGAATATCTGGCGACACCACCGGAGCGTCGATCGCTCGGATCGATCGGACGGACGCGCGGCGACTGGCGGCACGACCGACGGCGACTGCAGCCGATCGACGGGACTGGCGACACGACCGGCGCAGGACGAGCACCGGCTACGATGCGGCCGTCGAGGCGACCGGCATGACGGACGACGGGCGAGACCGACGCCGGGCGACCTGCTCCACGAACGGGCGACCGGTGGCGAGCGCGTCGAGCGCCTCGCCGACAGTTTCGAACGGCGCGCCGACATGCTGACGGACCGCATGGCAACTCTGCCGGCAGGCCGAGCAGTCCGACCGGCAGGCCGACCGCATCGAGCGCCGCAGCCGATCGGCTCCTTCGCTGCGCGCAGTGCCGGAATCGACGGCCGCCGGCAGGCCATCGCCCGTCATCCGCTGCGAACAGCGGGATCTGAGCACGCCAGCGCGCCGCTTGTCTCGCGGCGGCGGCTGCCGCGCCTCGAAACCGCTCCGGCGGAGCTGGCGGCGATCAGGTGGCGTAGAGGCGGGCGAACTTGCTCTCCAGATAGTCCAGCAGCGGCGCCTCGGTCGGCGCGATGGCCGCAGGCGCGGGCGATGATCTCGGCCGGCTGCCACAGCGATCCCTGTCGGTGGACGTGCGCGCGGAGCCAGTCGAGCATCGGGGCCGAGATCGCCCGCCCGGATCGAGCGCGTCGGTGTCGCCGACGTCGCGGCGGAGCGCGGCCCAGAGCTCGCCCGCATAGACGTTGCCGAGGGTGTAGGTCGGAAAATAGCCGATCGATCCGGCGGACCAGTGCACGTCCTGCAGCACGCCCCTGGCAGCGTCAGGCACCGACCTGCCGAAATCCGCGGCGAAGCGCTCGTTCCACGCCTCCTCTAGCTCGGGGACGGCCAGATCGCCGCTCAGCAGCGCCCGCTCCAGGTCGAAGCGGAGCATGATGTGCAGGTTGTAATGAACCTCGTCGGCCTCGGTCCGGATGAAGCCGGGCTCGACGCGATTGGCGGCGCGGTGAAGGGCGTCGGCCGAGCCAAGGCCGATATCGCCGAAGGCGGCCATCATGCGCGGGTAGAGCCATTCGGAGAATGCGGCAGAGCGCCCGATCTGGTTCTCGGCCAGCCGCGATTGCGATTCGTGGACGCCCATCGAAACCGAGGCCCCGGCCGGCTGCCAGGCGAGCGCAGGGTCGAGCCCCTGCTCGTACATGGCATGACCGGCCTCGTGCGCGACGGCCGAGAGGCAATAGAACGGGTCCGCCTCGTCGATCCGCGCGGTGATCCGCACATCGCCGAGCGTGCCGGAGACGAAGGGATGGACGACGAGATCAAGGCGCCCGGCCTCCCAGTCATAGCCCAGCGTCGTCGCGATCTGCCTGGCAAGGCGCAATTGTCGCTCGACGGGAAAGCGCCCGGCGAGGCGCGGCGGCGACGCGCCGCAGTCGGCGATCCGCTCCCGCAAGCGCGTCAGGCGCGGGCGGAGCCGGCCGAACATCGCCGCCAGGTCCGCCTCGGCCATGCCTGGCTCATAGTCCTCCAGCAGCGCGTCGTAGAGCGTCTCGCCATCGCGCTGCAGGCATTCGGCCCGCCGCCGCACCAGCGCGAGGATGCGCGCCAGCGTGGGCGCGAAGTCGGCGAACCGGGCGTTGCGCCGCGCCTCGGCCCAGACGCTGCGCGCCAGCATCGTCTCGCGGGCGAGCTCGGCCGCCAGCCCCGCCGGCACGCGGAGGGCGCGGTCGTGCCGCCGGCGCGCCAGGCGGATGTTGGCCCGCCCCGCCGTGTCGAGCTCGCTCGGATCGATCGCGGCGAGCCACTCGGCGACGCGTGGGTCGGTCGAGCGGGCGTGGCGCACGGCCTCGAGCGCCGCCGCCTGCTCGGCGCGCTGGGCCCCGCCCTTCGGCGGCATCATCGCCTCCTGATCCCAGTGCAGCAGCCGCGCGATCTGGTCGAGGGCCGCGTCTTCCTTCAGGTGCGCGAGCAGCGCCGAATAGGCTTCGGCGGACCTCACGCATCCCTCCGGAAGGGAACGCCGCCGGTGCCGTTGCCGCGCAGGTCGCGCGCGGGCGCCCAGGTCTCCGGATCGACGATCAATGCCGCGATCGCCTCGGCCGCAGCGTCGAGAAGGCGCTCGCCCTTCTCGGCCGTCGCCTTGGTCGGCACGCCCGAGATGCCGTTCGCCGTCATGTGCTGGAAGGGCCGCCAGCGATAGGACGCCTTTCCGGCAGAGAGGAACCCGGCGCCGCGCTCGGCGGCGAGCCCGGCGAGGTCCGAGGTGTCGACCAGATCCGGCTCGACGGCCAGCATCATCGAGGTCTCGGCCTCGCAGGCGTGCTGGACGCCCGCCTGGTCCTCGAGGAGCCGCGCGAACTCGAGCGCCGCCTCCGAGACATAGGTCGTCGCGACGATGGTCGCCGGCAGCACGGTCGCAAGCTCGTCGGCGATCTGCTGCATGGCGACGATGTTGCCGCCATGGCTGTTCGAGATCAGCACATCGCGGAAGCCGTGCCGGGTCAGCGCATGGATCAGATCGTGCAGCACGGCGCGGAAGGTGGCGTGGCTGAGGATCAGCGTGCCGCCGAACGCCATGTGGTGTTCGGAGAGCCCCGACCAGACGACGGGCGTCACCACCGTCGGACGCGTCGGATAGGCGCGCCGCGCGGCGCGCACCGCCACCTCGTGGCCGAGCCGCGTGTCGGTCATCACCGGCAGATGCGGCCCGTGCTGTTCGATCGAGGCGATCGGCAGGATGACGCAGGCGTCCAGCCCGGCCAGCGCCCGCAACTCATGCGCCTTCAGGCGCGCCCATTCCACCTCGGCCATTCTGGTCTCCTTCAACCCGGACCGGCACCGGCCGCTCCGGGCGCCAGATGGCAGGGCGGCAGGCGGGCGCGCAAGCCCCTGTCAGCGCACCTGTCAGCCCACCGCTTAGTGTCGGGCGCCGAGGCGCTCGCCGTCGAGGTAGAAGGCGATGCGCGACAGCCGGAGCGCCTCGTGCCGGGCGTTGATGCCCATCGGCTTACCGAGTGCCGACTCCACGTCGGCGCGGGTCAGCCCGACGTCGCGCAGGATGCGGTCGTCCTTGTCCAGGAGATCGCGCAGCTCGCGGCGATTGCGGAGCTCCTTGGCCAGCCGCGCGTGCGGTGTCGATCAGGAAATCCAGCATGATCATCTCCATCCGGCGGCGGAATGCCGCCTCTGCAGACCGAAGATGGCGACGCGGCCGACATAAGAAAAACTAAAAGACTTGACGTAAAGCATCAGCGTTTGCTTAATGATGGCGCATGAACCAGATGCTCCGCCCGCCCGCCCCGTCCGCGACGCTCGACGTCGATGTGCTTCGCTCGGTCGTCGCGATCGCCGAGGGCGGATCGATCGCGGCCGCCTCGGGCCGGGTCGGGCGCACGCCGGCCGCCGTGTCCATGCAGGTGAAGAAGCTCGAGGACATGCTGGGGCGCGCGCTGTTCGAGCGCTCGCGCCAGGGCATGCGTCCGACTGCGGAGGGCGAGCGCCTGCTCGATTACGCGCGACGCATGATCGAGCTGAACCGCTCGGCCCTGCAAGCCTTTGCCATGCCGGAGCTCGAGGGGCGCGTGTCCTTCGGCCTGGTCGACAGCTTCGGCAGCCTTCGGTTGGCCGAGATCCTGGCCGCCTTCGCGCGGTCACTACCCCAAGATCACCGTCGAGACCTCGCTGGCGCACTCGTCCGAGCACGTGGCCGAGCTTGATGCCGGCCGCCGCGACCTGATCATGCTGACGCCCGGCGATTCCAGCGCCATTGCGCGAGGACCGATATCGTCCTGCGCGAGGAGCCGCTCGCCTGGATCGCCCGCGAAGGCGGGCGGGCCGTTACGCTGCCGGCCGATTCCGCTCGCTGTCGCCAATGAAGGCTGCGCCTGGCGCAAGCTGGCGACCGCGGGCATCCGCGACGCTCGCCTCGACGCCCGCATCGCCTATGTCTCGGACTTCGACACGGGCCAGCTCGCGGCGGTGCAGGCTGACCTTGCCGTCGCGCCGCTGCCGCGCAGCTATCTCGGGCCCGGCCTGGTCGAGCTCGGGCCCCGCGAGGGCTTTCCGCCGCTCGGGCCTGCCGGATCGCGCTGAGGCTCGCCGAGACGCCCTCGGGCGCGGCCCGCGCGCTGGCGTCAGCGCATCGCCGAGAGCTTTGGCACCCGGTTGCGGGACTGAGCGGCAGCGCAGTCAGGCCTCGCCAGGTCTCGCCGCAGCGGGGTTGTCAAAGCGGATCGCCCGGCGTATATGCCGCGGTCACATCGCGGCGGCCTCGCTGGCACCCAGCGGGACCCCCACCGGGCAGCGAGCGGGCCGCGAGGCCCGTTTTTGATTCGCAGCCCGGAGGCATCGGATCCCGTGACCAATATGGTCGCCAAAGCTCCCATCGATCAGCGTCTCGCCGAGATCGTCGAGCCGACCGTCAGGGGCATGGGCTACGAGCTCGTGCGCCTTCGGCTGATGGGCGGCAGGCGGCCGACCCTGCAGATCATGGCCGAGCGGCCGGATGGCACGATGGAGGTCGAGGACTGCGCCCAGATCTCGCGCCAGCTCTCGGTCGTTCTGGACGTCGAGGACCCGATCGAGAGCGAGTACACGCTCGAGGTCAGCTCGCCCGGGATCGACCGGCCGCTGACCCGCCTCCAGGATTTCGACCGCTGGGAGGGCTACGAGGCCAAGCTCGAGACGGCCGAGCCGGTCGACGGCCGCAAGCGCTTCAAGGGCGTGCTGGCCGGCACCGAGGGCGACGAGGTGCTGATCGATGTTCGACGAGGGCACGATCGGGCTGAAATTCGACTGGCTGTCCGACGCCAAGCTGGTGCTGACGGACGAGCTGATCACCGAAAGCCTGCGGCGGTCCAAGCGCCCCTTCCGGGCCGAGGATTACGACGAAGTGAACGAGGTCGGCCCCGACGCTGACGGCGACGAGACGGGCGACGGAAACGAAGACGACCGGCCCGACGGGCCTTTGCGAGAGGATGCCTGAGATGGTTAGCGCCAACAGACTGGAGCTGCTGCAGATCGCCGATGCCGTCGCGCGCGAGAAGCTGATCGAGCGCGAGCTGGTGCTCGAGGCGATGGAGGACAGCTTGGGCAAGGCGGCGCGCTCGCGCTATGGCGCCGAGTACGACATCCGCGCCTTCATCGACCGCAAGTCGGGCGAGATCAACATGAGCCGGGCCATGGAGGTCGTCGAGGACGACGCCGAGGAGATCAACCACTTCACGCAGATCCCGATCTCGGAGGCACGCCACAAGAACCCCGAGGCGCAGGTCGGCGACTTCATCACCGACCCGCTGCCGCCGATGGATTTCGGCCGGATCGCCGCGCAGACCGCCAAGCAGGTCATCGTCCAGCAGATCCGCGACGCCGAGCGCGAGCGCCAGTACGAGGAGTTCAAGGACCGCGTCGGCGAGATCATCAACGGCATCGTCAAGCGCGTCGAATACGGCAACGTCATCGTCGACCTCGGCCGCGCCGAGGCGATCGTGCGCCGCGACCAGCTGATCCCGCGCGAGGCCTACCGCGTCGGCGACCGCATCCGCGCCTATATCCGCGACGTGCGCTCCGAGACGCGCGGGCCGCAGATCTTCCTCAGCCGCACGGCGCCCGAGTTCATGGCCAAGCTCTTCGCCCAGGAGGTGCCGGAGATCTACGACGGCATCATCGAGGTGAAGGCGGTGGCGCGCGATCCCGGCAGCCGCGCGAAGATCGGCGTCATCTCCTATGACAGCTCGATCGACCCGGTCGGCGCCTGCGTCGGCATGCGCGGCAGCCGCGTGCAGGCGGTGGTCTCCGAGCTGCAGGGCGAGAAGATCGACATCATCCCCTGGAACGACGACGCCGCGACCTTCATCGTCAACGCGCTGCAGCCGGCCGAGGTGACCAAGGTCGTCATGGACGAGGACGCGCAGCGCATCGAGGTGGTCGTCCCCGACGAGCAGCTGAGCCAGGCGATCGGCCGGCGCGGCCAGAACGTGCGCCTCGCCAGCCAGCTGACCGGCTGGGACATCGACATCATGACCGAGGCCGAGGAATCCGAGCGCCGCCAGCAGGAGTTCCGCGAGCGCAGCCAGATGTTCATGGAGACGATGAACGTCGACGAGATGGTGGCGCAGCTGCTGGTCTCGGAAGGCTTCACCTCGCTCGAGGAAGTCGCCTATGTCGACATCGACGAGCTGACCGCCATCGACGGCTTCGACGAGGGCACGGCCGAGGAGCTGCAGGCCCGCGCCCGCGAGAGCCTGGAGGAGATGAACGCCAAGACGCTCGACGAGGCGCGCGCCCTCGGAACGCAGGAGGACCTGATTGAATTCGAGGGCCTGACGCCCCAGATGGTTCTTGCGCTCGCCAAGGATGGCGTGTTCGACCTCCAGACCTTCGCGACATGTGCCGATTGGGAGCTTGCCGGCGGTTACACGGTTGTCGACGGCAAGCGCGTCAAGGACGAGGGCGTGCTCGAGCCCTTCGATGTCAGCCTGGAAGAAGCCCAGTACCTGGTCATGAAGGCGCGCATCGAGCTTGGGCTCGTCAATCCGGAGGACCTGCCGGCGCAGGGCGAAGGCGAGGGCGAGGAAGGCCCCGGGGAAGGCCAAGAGGCGGAGGAAGAAGAGACCGCGTGATTCAATCGGCGACCATGCACGAGATGACCCGCGGGGGCCGGCACAAGGATCGGGAGGGGCCCGAGCGGCGCTGCATCGCCACCGGCGAGAGCGGCCCGACGGACTGCCTGATCCGCTTCGTGCTGTCGCCCGAGGGCGAGGTCGTCCCCGATCTCGCGGCCAAGCTGCCGGGGCGGGGCGTCTGGCTGACCGCCGACCGGGCGTTGGCCGAGCGCGCCGTCAAGAAGCGCCTGTTCGCGCGCGGCTTCCGGGCGCAGGCCAAGGTCGCCGATGATCTGGCCGACCGGCTCGAGGCCCTGTTGGTCGCGCGCACGGTCGCGCTGATCGGGTTGGCGCGCAAGGCGGGCCAGGCGATCACGGGCGCCGAGAAGGTGCGGGCGCGGATCGTTTCGGGCCAGGCCGCCGTTCTGCTGCAGGCCCGCGACGGCGCGGCGGGCGGACGGCGAAAACTCGCCGCTTTGGCGCGCAAGGCGGGCGATGGCAGGATCGCGCAGATCGAGCTGCTCGACGCTGCCGAATTGGGTTTGGCTTTTGGGCGCGACTTTGCCATACATGCCGCGCTCGACACTGGTGGTTTCGCGGCGCGCCTTCTGGGAGAGGCGCAGCGGCTTTCCGGCTTCCGGGACGCTCCGCCGGGCGATGCAACTGCCGAGGCAGGGACCGGGCACGGCGATTTCGCGCGTGGCCCGAGCGCAGGAGAGGCCGGGCCACGCCCGGAGGCAGAGCACTTGAACGACAGCGAGGGGCAGACCGGCCCCGGAGTACAGGACGACTGATGAGCGAGCATGACAGCGGCGACAACAAGGGCGGCGGGCGCGGGCGCGGTTTGCCTGGGCGCAGTTCCGTGCGCCAGAGCTTCAGCCATGGGCGCTCGAAGGCTGTCGTCGTCGAGAAAAAGCGCAAGCGCGTACTGACGCCGGGCACCGGTGGTCCGGCCGCGCATGCCGGGGTTGCGTCGGCGGCCTCCGCACCGCCCAAGGCGCCCGCGGCGAAGCCGGCGATCGCCCGGCCGAGCGCAGCCAAGTCCAGCACGGAGGAGAGGCCGCGCGCGCCGCAGCCGGCCGGCGCAGAGCGTGCCGCACCGCCGCGCGCCGAAAAGCCCGGTGCGGCCGCCCGGCCGCGCGGCGGACAGCGGCCGCGCATGCTCAACGTGCTGACCGACGACGAGGCGGCGCGCCGCCTCGAGGCGATTCGCCAGCACCAGAAGGACGAGGAGGTCCGCAAGCGCCGCGAGGCCGAGGACGAGCGGCGCCGCGAGGAGGAATCGCGCCGCCGCGCCGAGGAAGCCGCGCGCCGGACGGCCGAGGAGCGTGCCGTCGAGGAGGCGCGTCTGCGCGAGGAGGCCGAAGTCGAGGCGCGCCGGCAGGCCGAGGAGGCCGAGGCCGCGGTCGAAGCGGCAAAGGCCGCGCCCGCGGCGAAGGCCGCCCCCACGGCGCAACCGACCGAACCGACCGAGCGTGTCGCCGCACGCGCGGCCGAGCCCGAGGAGGACGAGCGGCGCGGTCGCGGCCCGGCGGCCGCGCCGAAGAAGCCCGCGCCCACGCGCGCCCGGGACGATGCCAAGCGCCGTTCGGGCAAGCTGACGATCAGCCAGGCGCTGACCGACGGCGATGGCGGGCGGCAGCGCTCGCTCGCCGCCATGCGACGCCGGCAGGAGCGCGAGAAGCGCCGCCATATGGGGCCCGTCGAGCGCGAGAAGGTCGTGCGCGAGGTGCAGATCCCCGAGGCGATCACCGTGCAGGAGCTTGCCAACCGCATGGCCGAGCGCGTCGCCGACGTCATCAAGTCGCTGATGAAGAGCGGCATCATGGCGACGCAGAACCAGTCTATCGACCAGGACACAGCGGAGCTGATCATCGAGGAATTCGGGCACAAGGCACGGCGCGTCTCGGCGGCCGATGTCGAGAACGTCATCGAGACGGCGGCGGATGCCGAGGCCGACGTGCTGCCGCGCGCGCCGGTCGTGACCATCATGGGCCATGTCGACCACGGCAAGACGTCGCTGCTCGACGCGCTGCGCAAGACCAATGTCGTCGCCGGCGAGGCCGGCGGCATCACGCAGCACATCGGCGCCTACCAGATCGAGACCGAGGGCGGCCAGAAGATCACCTTCCTCGACACGCCGGGCCACGCTGCCTTCACCTCGATGCGCGCCCGCGGCGCGCAGGTGACGGACATCGTCGTGCTGGTGGTCGCGGCCGACGACAGCGTCATGCCGCAGACGATCGAGGCCATCAACCACGCCAAGGCGGCGGGCGTGCCGATGATCGTCGCGATCAACAAGATCGACCGCGAGGGCGCCGACCCGCAACGCGTCCGCACCCAGCTGCTGCAGCACGAGGTCCTCGTCGAGGAGATGTCGGGCGACGTGCTCGACGTCGAGGTCTCGGCGGTGACGGGGCAGGGGCTCGACAGGCTGGTCGAGGCGATCGTCCTGCAGTCCGAGCTGCTCGAGCTGAAGGCGAACCCGAATCGCCAGGCCGAGGGCGCCGTCATCGAGGCCAAGCTCGACACCGGCCGCGGCCCGGTCGCGACCGTGCTGATCCAGCGCGGCACGCTCCACACCGGCGACGTCTTCGTCGTCGGCGAGCAGTGGGGCCGCGTCCGCGCGCTGGTCAACGACCAGGGCGAGCGCGTGACCCAGGCCGGCCCGTCCGAGCCGGTCGAGGTGCTGGGCCTGAACGGCACGCCCGAGGCCGGCGACGTGCTGAACGTCGTCGAGGGCGAGGCCAAGGCCCGCGAGATCGCCGACTACCGCGCTGGCGTCGCCCGCGACAAGCTGGCGGCCTCGGGCGCGCGCACCACGCTCGACCAGCTGCTGGCGCAGGCCAAGTCCGGGACCGCCACGGTCGAGCTGCCGCTCGTCGTCAAGGCCGACGTGCAAGGCTCGGCCGAGGCGATCGTCCAGGCGCTGGAAAAGGTCGGCAACGAGGAGGTGCGCGTCCGCGTGCTGCACTCGGGCGTCGGCGCCATCACCGAATCGGACGTGACGCTGGCCGACGCCTCCAAGGCGCCGATCATCGGCTTCAACGTCCGCGCCAACGCGGCGGCGCGCCAGGCGGCGAACCAGAAGGGCGTCGAGCTGCGCTACTACTCGATCATCTACGACCTGGTCGACGACGTGAAGAAGGCGGCCTCGGGCATGCTGTCGCCGGAGGTGAAGGAGCGCTTCATCGGCTATGCCAAGATCCTGCAGGTCTTCAAGATCACCGGGGCCGGCAAGGTGGCGGGCTGCCAGGTGACCGAGGGCGTCGCGCGCCGCTCGGCCGGCGTGCGCCTGCTGCGCGACAACGTCGTGATCCACGAGGGCACGCTGAAGACGCTGAAGCGCTTCAAGGACGAGGTCCGCGAGGTGCAGGTCGGCCAGGAATGCGGCATGGCCTTCGAGAACTACGAGGACATCCGCGAGGGCGACGTCATCGAGATCTTCGAGCGCGAGCAGGTCGAGCGCACGCTCGCCTGACGCGCGCTTCGATTTGCCAACGAGGCAATGGGTCGCCCTCCCGGGCGGCCCATTTCACTTTTGGCGAAGCGCGCTACCTGCGCGCGGGGCTGCCGGCGGAGCATGAAACGGGGGCAGATGCCAAGGATCGTCTTTCAGCACGCGCTCGTCCTCGGCGACACCGGCGGCCTCGGCGCGGCGTTCGTTCGTCTCCTGCGGCGCGCCGGCCGGGTGAGCGGGCTCTCGCGGCGCGACGGGCTCGACTGGATGGAGCCCGCGCGGGCCGAGGCGGTGCTGGAAGAAATGGCGGCGACCGGCCCCTTCGACCTCGTCATCGACGCGACGGGCGCGCTCGAGCCTGGCGGCTATCCGCCCGAGAAGAAGCTCTCCGCGATCGAAGCCTCCGGGATGGCGGCGCACTTCGCGGTCAATGCGATCGGCCCGGCGTTGATCCTGAAGCGGCACGACTCGCTGCTGGTGCGGGAAGGCCGCGCGGTCTTCGCCACGCTTTCGGCCAGGGTCGGCTCGATCGGTGACAACCGTCTCGGCGGCTGGATCTCGTACCGCGCCTCGAAGGCGGCGCTGAACCAGATCGTGCGCACGGCGGCGATCGAAATCGCCCGAAAGCGCCCGGAGGCGGTGATCGTCGCCCTCCACCCCGGAACGGTGGCGACGCCGCTGAGCGACAAGTTCGCGGGCGAGCGCGAGCGCTTCAGCCCCGACGAGGCCGCGGCGCATCTGCTCGGCGTCCTACACGGCCTCGGCCCCGAGGAGTCGGGCGGCTTCTTCGCCTATGACGGCGCGGCTATCCCGTTCTGAGGGAGATTCGGAGGCAAGCGGCCCGCCCCCTTGGCGGCCCTGAAGCACCCACGCAGGACCCAACCGGCCGCCTCGCGATCAGCGGCGCGCGGTCTGCCCGCCTTTCGACTGCAGGTAGTGCAGGAGCTCCGCCACCGCCCTGTAGAATTCGGCCGGGATCATGCTGTCGATCGAGACGGCATCGTAGAGCGCGCGGGCGAGCGACTTGTCCTCGACCACGGGCACGTCATGCGCCTCGGCGATGGCGCGGATCCTGAGCGCGACGAGATCCTGGCCTTTGGCGACCACGATGGGGGCTGCATCCTCGTTGCGCCTGTAGCGCATCGCCACCGCGAAGTGCGTCGGGTTCATCACCACCACCGTGGCCGTCGGCACCGCCGCCATCATGCGCCGGCGCGACCGGGCGCGCGCGATCGAGAGGCGCCGCGCCTTTTGCATCGGATCGCCCTCGGCCTGCTTCAGCTCGTCCTTGATCTCCTGGCGCGTCATGCGCAGCTCGTGCTCCCAATGCATGCGCGACCACAGGAGGTCGGCCGCGACGAGCACGACGGTGGCGACGCTGACCCCGGCCAGGAGGCGCACGGACATCCTCCTGATCAGCTCGGGAAGGGCGCTCGGATCGCCGAACATCGCATTCGTCATCGCGCGAAAGTCCGAGCCGAGCAGGACGGCCACGACGATCACCACCGCGGCGAACTTCAGCAGGGCCTTGGCGACGTCGATCCGACCCTGCCGGCCGAAGATGCGCCGGGCGCCTTCAGAGAGCGAAAGTCTTGACATGGTCGGCTTGATCCGCTCAAGCGCCAGCCGGGGCGTGTTCTGCAGCACCGACGCGCTGATCGTGGCCAGCGTGCACACCAGGATGAGCGGCAGGAGAAAGCGGCCCGCTTCCAGCGCCAGCGTCGTGAAGACCATGCTGGCGTCGGCCGGCGTGTCCAAGCTCCAGTCGCCCGAGTTCTCGAAGAGCTGGCGCAGCGCCAGCGCCAGGCGCTTGGTGCCTGCGGTGATCGTCAAGGTCGCGCCGACCAGGATGCCGAGCAGCGACGCGAACAGCAGGGCTTCCTTCGAAGAGGGAACGCGACCCTTCTCGATGGCGTCGCGCTTCTTCTTCTCGGTAGCCGGTTCGGTCTTGCTGTCCCTTTCGGCCGCTTCGGACATGCCTTCAGGCGATCATCTCGCCCTGCTCCTCGGCTTCGGCCTTCAACTGGATCTCGCCGCGGCCCGCCAGGTCGAGCGCCATGTTGGCGATCTCGCGCCGGGCACTCGCGACGTCACGCTGCGCCGCCGGCTCGTTGCGGCCGAGCTCGCTCTCGACGACGCGCCGGGCGCGCGCCGCCAGCCCCGACAGAACGGTCTCGCGGAACGCGGCGTCCGTCCCCTTCAGGGCAAGCACCAGCCGGTCGCTGGGCACGCGGTCGAGCAGCGTCGTGCGGGCCTTGGGCGTCAGATCCACGACGTCCTCGAAGGTGAAGAGCAGGCTCTTGAGGATCTCGGCCGATTTCGGCCGCGCATCGCCCAGGCTCTGCAGCGCGCCCTCCATGTCGTTGCGGTCCATGTTGTTGATGATCTTGGCCAGCCGTTCGTGCGGATCGTTGCCGCTGCCCTTCGTGGCGGCCGCGAGCAGGTCCTCCTGCAGCGCGCCCGCCACGATTCGGAGGGCGGCGTCCGTCGGCTGGCGCGAGGCGATCATCCGCCGCATGACCTCGTCGCGCAGCGGGGCGGGCAGTGCCGTGATGACCTTGGCGGACTTCGTGGGCTCGAGCTTGGACAGAACCAGTGCCGCCGTCTGCGGGTGCTCGTTGCCGAGATACTTCGTCAGCGCCGCCTCCGAGAGCTGCGAGACCTTGTCCCACACGACTGCATCGGGCGCGCCGGCCGGCTCGGCCGCAGCCGGAGCAGCCGGCTCGGGCGGCATGACGCCGGTCAGCAGATCGTCGATCTCCCGGGCCGAGACGAGCAGGTTCAGACCGGCGGCGAACTGGTTCGCGAACTCCTCGATCAACGCCTCGAGCTCGGCCGCAGGGACCGGGCCGAGTGCCACGGCGCTGCGCGAGATCTCGCGCAGCTCGGATTGCTCGAAATGCGGCAGCAGGCGCTCGGCCACCGGCTTGCCCATGGCAAGCAGCAACGCCGCGACCCGCTCGGGGCCCTGCAGCCGTCTGGGACGTTCGCGGAGCTCGCCGGCTTTCGCTGCCATGGCGTGCCCGCTAGTCCTTTGGCTCGGCGGCCGCGGAGCCGACGATCTCGGTCAGCGACACGCCGAAGCGCGAGGTCTCCTCGTCGGCCACGACCACCTCGCCCCGCGCCACGATGCGGCCGTTGACGACGATGTCGACCGGCTCGCCGACGTGGTGGTCGAGCGCGATCACGGTCCCGCGCCCCAGCTTCATCAGGTTCGCCACCGGCAGGACCGCCGAGCCGAGAACGACCTGAACGGTGACCGGGATGCGCAGGATCGCATCGAGGTTCCTTGCCCCCGCTGGCGTCGCGTCCTCTGCATCCACGACCTGGACATCCGCCGCCTCGGCGGCCGTCGAATTCCCCCGCGCCATGGTCAGACCCGTTCCGCGCGGTAAAGGCCGCGGCAGCTCGGCTGCGCCGCTGCCAGCCCAGCTTGCCTATTTTGCGATGATCGCATTGATCAGCTCCTGCTCCTCATCGGGAAAATCCTTCACCCTCAGCGTATAGGCGCCGTCAGTCTGGCCGAGCTCGCACCAGAACAGCGTCTGGTCCTTGCAGATCATCTTGACCGGGCTGCGCGGGCCGGCACGCAGCGTCAGCATCTGGCCGACATGAAGCTCGGCGACGTCGCCGAGCGTCAGCTTCTGCTCGTCGAGCACGGCCTGCAGCTTGACCTGCGTGCGCTGCACCTCGTGCTCGATGCGCCTGCTCCAGCGCGGATCGCCGGCGCTCGATGGCGCAGGACCCGCCTTGGCCGCGCTCTGCTGCAGGCCCTGCATCGCGGCTTGCGGCAGCACGATGAACACCTCGCCCAGCCGCTCGAGCGTCTTCAGTCCCAGCCTGGCGATCACCCCGCCTTCGCCCTTGCGCGCTGCGGGCGGCAGCTTCACCACGGGCTCGAGCCGCTCGCGCTCCATGGGAGCGGCGACGGTCCCGGCGAACGCGCCGCGCAGCGCCTCGGCGATCAGGTCGAAGAGCGCGCCGGCGAGGCGCAGTTCGACATTGCTTCCGGCGTATCTCCGCTCGCTCACAGGCTCCGAGCCGTCGGCGCCGAAAACCGCGTCCAGCATTGCATCCATGCAGGCAAGATCGGCGCCGATCACGATCCGCGAGACCCGGTCAGGCGCATGATAGACGGCGACCGGCGCGGCCTCGCCATATGGCAGCAGCGGATCGTCCTTGCCGCCGGGCACCAGGTCACGCAGCTCGAGCTCGATCTCGGACGGCGACAGCTGGCGGACGTTCTCGGCGCACCGGGCCGCCAGCCGCTCGAAGCTTCCGCGCAGGCCGGGGAGGCGATCGGCCGCAAGCCCCGCCCCTTCCAGCAGCGGGTCGGGGCGGCGTTGCTTCGATGCCGATGAACCGGGGTCGGGCATGACTTACGCGGCCTGCTGCGCATCGGCCGCCGCGGCGGCGGGCGCGCCGCCGCCAAGCGTCTGGTTCTCGACGGCGTCGATCGTGGGCCGGTAGCCGGTCGAGATCGCCTTGCGGCCGTGTTCCAGCGCGATCTGCGGCATGGCACCGTTGAGGAATGCGAGAAGCGTCTGCTTGACGATGATGTTCACGCGGCAGCGCTTTTCGCGGTTCGACTTCACCATGGTCGCCAGCGGTCCGACGAAGCCGTAGGAGAAGAAGATGCCGGCGAAGGTCCCGACCAGCGCCGCGCCGATGAAGTGGCCGAGGATCTCGGGCGACTGGTCGAGCGCGCCCATCGCCTTGATGACGCCCAGCACGGCGGCGACGATGCCGATCGCTGGCAGGCCGTCCGCCATGCTCGTGAGTGCATAGTAGGGCTTCAGCTTGTCGCGGACGAGGGTGTTGATCTCCTCGTCCATAAGGCTCTCGATCTCGTGCGGCCGCGCATTGCCGATGATGATCAGCCGGAAATAGTCGCAGATGAAGGTCGTCAGCTCCTTGTCCTTCAGGACATCGGGGAACGCCTTGAAGATCTCTGAAGTCCTGCGGATTGTCGACATGCGCCTCGACCTGCGCGCGCGACTTGGTCCGATGCTCGCGCATCAGGCCGTAGAGCACGCCGAGAAGGTTGAGGTAGTCCTTCTGCTTGGGTGCCTTGCCCAGGATCGCATCCTTCACGGAGGCGCCCGTGTCCTTCAGAACCGAGATCGGATTGGCGATGATGAACGTGCCGATCGATGTGCCGCAGATGATCACATATTCGAAGGGCTGCCACAGCACCTCGAGGTGCCCGCCCATGGCAGCGAACCCGCCGAGCATCGAACCGAGGACGACGATCAGGCCGACTATGAAGCCCAAGGTTCTCGACTCCGCTCTTCGACAGGGGCCGAGTTAGTCGACGGTCGGTTAACGGAGCGTGTGCGGATCGCGCAGAAAGCCGATGGAACCTGCGGGAGCGGCTGGCAGAATTCAGTTTGTGGCAAGGTTTTGCCGGGTATGACCCGGGCTCGCAGACAGCGCGGCCGGGACATTCATGCTCACGACGACAGCGGCGTTCCGCCTGATCTCGACCGATATCGATCGGTCGCTGCTCCGCACGGCGGAGACGCCGAATGTGGAGCGCGAGTCGGCCAATTATCTCGAGAAGATCGGAAGCGTGAAATCCATCGACGATTTCTTCGCCAACGATCGGGTCTACCGCTATGCCCTTAAGGCGTTCGGGCTGGACGACATGGCGTACGCCAAGGCGTTCATCCGCAAGGTGTTGGAGGAGGGCGTCGACAAGTCCTCGACCCTCGCCAACAGGCTGGCGGACCCGCGCTATCGCGAGCTCGCCGAGGCGTTCAACTTCGCGCGCTATGGACAAGCCACGACAACCTTCGGCCGCACGCAGCAGGGCACCGTCGACCGCTATGTCCGCCAGACCCTGGAGGAGGACGCCGGCGCCCAGAACGAGGGTGTGAGGCTCGCCCTCTATTTCCAGCGCAAGGCGGCCGAGATCGACAGCCCGATGCAGATCCTGGCAGATCCGGCGCTGCTCAAGGTGGTCCAGACGGCGCTCGGCATCTCGCCGCTCACCGCAGCCGCTGACATCGACAAGCAGGCGGCGATGATCTCGGCGCGGCTGGACGTGGCCGACCTCAAGGATCCGGAAAAGCTTGAACAGTTCCTGGCGCGCTTCACCAGCCTCTGGGAACTCGAGAACGGGCAGGCGTCCGCCGCGTCGCCGGCCATCCTGCTGGGCCAGCCGCTGAGCTTCGGGCTGAGCGCCAACCTGCTCGCCTCGCTGCAGAACCTGAAGCTGGGGGGAATCTGACCGGTGTCCGTTATCGACTATGTCGGGCTTTCCGCACAGATCGCGCTCGATCGCCGCATGGAGGCCATCGCGCGCAACGTCGCGAACCTCGGGACCGCCGGCTACCGGGCCGAGGGCATCAAGTTCGAACTCGATCCTGTCCAGCACCATCGGCGAGGAGTCCGTCGCCTACGCCGCGGCGGACGAGACCTACATCTCGCGCCAGGCGGGACCGCTCAGCCAGACCGGCGATCCGCTCGACGTCGCGGTCCAGGGCGAAGCCTGGCTGGCCATCCAGACGCCCGACGGCACCGTCTACACGCGCGACGGCCGCATGAAGATGCTCGAGACGGGCGAGCTCGTCTCGCTGAACGATCACCCCGTGCTCGATGTCGGCGGCGCGCCGCTGTTGCTCGATCCGGTCGGCGGGCCGCCGCAGATCGCGCGCGACGGCATGATCACCCAAGGCGGCATCGAGATCGGCGCGATCGGCCTGTTCGCGATCGACCCGGCGGCGCAACTGTCGCGCCACGAGAACTCCGGCGTGGTGCCCGACCAGCCTGCCGTGGCGGTGCTCGATTTCGACGTCAACGGCGTCGTCCAGGGCTTTGTCGAAGGCGCGAACGTCAATCCTGTGCTGGAGCTGACGAAGCTCATCATGGTCTCGCGCAGCTTCGAGAGCGCTTCGGCCGCGATCGAGCAGTCCGACCAGACGCTTGAAGAGGCCATCAAGACGCTCGGAGCCGTATGACCTTGCCGCCGCAGCCCGCCGCCTGCGGCGGCGCGGGCACATGAACCAGCTCGAGCGTCTCGACCGCGCGGTCCGGACCGGCGGGGCGCCGCGGCTGCGCATCAGCGGCACGGTCGCCGAGGCCACCGCCGGCGCCTATGCGGTCAGCGGCCTGTCGCGCTTCGTCGCCCTCGGTGACTGCGTCAGGCTGGCCATCGGCGCCCATGAGCAGATCGCCGAGGTCATCCGCATCGACGAGGCTCGGGTCACGGTCAAGCCGTTCGAGGTCCACACCAGCGCCGCGCTCGGCACGCGCGTCTATCGCGACGGCCCGCGGCAATTGCGGCCCGATGCGAGCTGGCGCGGGCGGGTGATCGACGCGCTCGGCCGGTCGCTCGACGGGGCGGGGCCGCTGCTGGCGGGCGACCGCGTGCTTTCGACCGAGCAGGCTCCGCCGGCAGCGCTGCGCCGCGCGCGGGTTCTTTCGCCGGTCCGCTTCGGGGTGCGCGCGATCGACCTCTTCACGCCGCTCTGCCTCGGCCAGCGCATCGGCGTCTTCGCGGGCTCGGGCGTCGGCAAGTCGAGCCTCCTGTCCATGTTCGCCCGCTCGCGCGGGTTCGACACGGTGGTGCTCGCACTGGTCGGCGAGCGCGGCCGCGAGGTGCGCGAGTTCGTCGAGGACAGCCTGAAGGCCAGCCTCGGCACGGCGGTCGTCGTCGTCTCCACCAGCGACGAGAGCCCGATGATGCGGCGCCAGGCGCCGAAGACGGCCATGACGGTGGCCGAATACTTCCGCGACCGGGGCGACAACGTCCTGCTGATCGTCGATTCGGTGACGCGCTATGCGCATGCCGCGCGCGACGTCGCGCTGGCCGCCGGCGAGCCGCCCGTGGCGCGCGGCTATACGCCGAGCGTCTTCAGCGAGCTTCCCAAGCTGCTCGAGCGCGCCGGGCCGGGCGAGGAGGGGAGCGGCTCGATCACCGGCATCTTCGCCGTCCTGGTCGATGGCGACGACCACAACGACCCCGTCGCCGACGCCATCCGGGGCACGCTCGACGGCCACATCGTGCTCGACCGGGCGATCGCCGACCAGGGGCGCTATCCCGCCATCAACGTGCTCTCGTCGATCTCGCGGCTGGCGCGGAACGTCTGGACGCCCGAGCAGCGCACGTTGCTCGGCAAGGTGCGCGGGCTGATCGCGCGCTTCGAGGACACCCGCGATCTGCGGCTGATGGGCGGCTACAAGCCGGGCGCAGATCCCGATCTCGACCGCGCCGTCGTGCTGGTGCCGAAGATCTACCACGCGCTGGAGCAGGATCTCGCCGCGCCGCCGAGCGAGGACCCGTTCCGCGAGCTCGCCGAGTTGCTGCAGCAGGGCCAGCCCGCGGCCCGCCAGAGCGCGCCGGCGCGCTGACCGCGCGCTTCAGAAGCCGTGCTCGATGCGGGAATAGCAGTTCTCGGTGAAAGCGTAGATCTGGCCGCCGATGAAATAGCCCATGAAGGTCAGGGCGATGAAGACGACGACGATCTTCGGGATGAAGGTCAGCGTCACTTCCTGCACCTGGGTCAGCGCCTGCAGGAGCGAGATGGCGAGGCCGACGGCCATGGCGGCGCCGACGGCCGGGCCGGAGGCGATGATCACCGTCCAGATCGCCTCCTTGACCAGGTCGAGCGCGTCGGCCTCGTTCATCTCAGCCGTTCATCTCAGCTGATCTGCACGCCCGCGCCGAGCGGGACCTCGGTGCCGTTCTCCAGCACCGCGACCGCGCCGTCGGTGCCGACCGTGAAGGCGACCGCCTCGCCCGAAACGGCGCCATCGGCCGAGGTGACGATCCGGCCGATGATGCCGTCCGCCTGTGACAGCGCCGACGAGGTCAGGAGCGCGTCGAGCTTGGCGTTGGCCTTGATCGACTGCTCGACCTGGCTGAACGTGGCGAGCTGCGCCATCTGGTCCGTCGGATCCATCGGATTCGTCGGATCCTGGTTCTTCATCTGGGCGATCAAAAGCTGCAGGAAGGCGTCGTAGTCGAGCGAGCTGCGCGACGCCGTCCCGGTCGCCTGCGCGGCGGGGGGCTTCTGGGATGTGGCCTGCACGTCCATGGCTCGTCTCCTATGCGGCCTTGGTTACCGAGTCTTTGCCGGCGAGGATCCGCTCCTCGACGGGCAGCAGCGCGCGGATCGTCTTCATCGCGTCGAGCGTCCGGCCGGCATCCATCAGGCGCCGGACGGTCTCCATGCCGTCCAGCACCTCGGGGGTCTGGAAGGTCGTCAGCAACAGACGATGGCTCTCGTCGAAGACCAGCCGGCAGCCCCGGGCCTCGGCCGGGTCCATCAGGATCGTCTGGGCGATGAAGTAGAGCTGCCTGAGCGGCGTCGTCGCCTCCTCGGCCTGCAGCACGTGCTGCCCGAGCAGGAAGGTCGCGTCGTTCAGGATCTCGACCGAGGTCTTGCGGTCGACCCGCAGCACGGCGCCGTTGATGTAGATCTTCTCGCCGGCGCGCAGTGAGACGCGAATGGTCATGTGAGCCCGCTCCGGATGCTGTCGCAGACATCGATCAGGCCGGCGAAGTTGTCGGATTCCTCCCGCCGGATCTTCTCGGCCTCCTTCACCACCCAGATGCCGATCGAGATGAGGCTGGCCTTGAGCTCGGCCGGCAGGCCGTTCTCGGGCGATGCCAGGTCCTCGAGCATCATGTTCCAGAGCCGGGTGACGAAAAGCACCGCCTCGATCGCGTCGCGCGACTGCCGCCCGTGGGCTTGGGCGGCGGCAAGCAGCTCGATCGCCCGGTCAAAGGCCCGCCGCTCGTGCGACCGCGCCGCGTCGCTGGCGTCGTCCAGGACCTCGGCATAGCCGGCTTGGTACATCATGCGCTCCTGTCGTTCGTTCTTCGAAGAGGGGCCAGCGCCCGTCAGAGGTAATCGAGGATGCTGAGGCGCTGCATCCGCGCGGTCAGCGCGTAGCCGGTCTCGAGCTGCGTCATCAGCGTGTTGACGCGGCTCGCCGCCTCGTAGGGGTCGACGGCCTCGAGATCGGTGACCTGGCGCGAGAGGATGTCGAGCTGCATCGACATGCGGTCGTTGACCTGGGCAATGCGTCCCTGGACGCCGCCGAGCCGTGCCTGCAGCGCGGTGACCTCGTTGATGCCTTCGGCCATCAGCTGCGTCGCCTTTTCGGTCAGGACGCGGAGCGTCCCTTCGTTCAGGCCCGCGGTCCCGAGATCGGCGACCATCGTGTACGCCATGGCGAGCTTGCGCATGGCCTGTTCGTTGGCGTTGACCGAGGTCTCGACGACCTCGGTCGGCGTGATCCGGCTCTGCATGTTCTGGGACGAGGCCGCCGACCAATCCGCCCATTGCGGATCGTCGAAGAGCGCCTGGAAGGGGCCGTCGAGGAAGGTCTGCATGTCCGTCGCGCTGATCGCCGCCACGCCCGGATCGTCCTGGCCGATGCCGAAGGCCGTCGCGAAGGCGCTGTCGACCGCCTGCTTGTTGGCGGGCGCAGGCGTCGCGAAATAGTCGGTGATCGGCGCTGGGTCGGAATTGATGCCGCCGAAGAGGTGCTTGCCCCCCATCGAGGCGTTCAGGCCTTGGATCAGCGCCGTCAGCCCGGCCTCCGCCTGCTCCTGCAGGACGGTCGCCCCGATCGCGCCTTCGGGCAGCGCGATCAGCGCGCCGAGAAAATCCTTGGCAACGGTCTGGATGTCGCCCAGTGCCGCCTGCGTCGAATCGAGCCGTCCGCTGGTCAGTGCGTTGCTGTCGACGACGGCGTTCAGCCGCGCATGCTCCTGGCGGAACGAGACCGTCCGGCCGGTGTGTCCGCCGAGGCTGAGACCGATATCGGCGAAGCGGCCGGTCGTGGCCTCCTTCTGCGCGCCGACGAGGTCGCCCTGCGTCTTCAGGATGGACTGTCTCAGCGAAGTGGCGACGGCGACCGTCGAGACAAACGTGGTCTTCATGGGATTATCTCACTGCGGCGAGGAGGGCGGCGAGCATGCTGTCGACCGTCGAGATCAGCTTGGCGGATGCCTGGTAGGAGCGCTCGAGCTCGAGCATGATCGTCATCTCCTCCTCGATGTTGACGCCGGTCGCATTCGACAGCGCTTCCATCGAGCGGTCGAACAGCGCCTGGCGATAGTCGATCTCGGCATCGGCGCTCTGCCGAGATGCCTCGAGCCAGCCGAGCGACGAGGCGGCGAACCCGACCAGATCGGCGTCCGTGTCGACGCCGGCCGCGGGATCGAAGGCGCGCGCCTGGTCGAGCGCGTCGATCATCTCCTGCAGCCGCCCGGAAAAGGCGCTGCCGCCAGAGGTGTTGGAGACATAGGCGGGCTGCAGCGGGTCGCCGATGCCGCCGTCGCGCAGCCGCTCGATCACGCCGCCCAGAGCCGGGTCGGCGTTCGGATTGACCGTGATCTCGGCCGCCAGCCCCGGAAGAACGCTGCCCGCCGGCGGCATTGCCGGGGCGCCCGAATAGGTGAAGAGCCCCGGGATGGTCGGCAGCGTCGGCGTGGCGCTCTGATCGGACTCGGCGAAGGCCTCGACCAGGCCGCGCGCGATCTCGTCGAGCTGGCTCTGATAGGTGACCGCGACCGTGTCGCGGACGGCGGCGAGCCCCGCCAGCCGGCCGGATTTCTGCGGCATGGCCGACGTGCCGCCGACCACGGGAACGCCGTCGACGAAGACCGCCTTGCCAACCGTCGAAGCGCCGAAGGCCTGGGTCGGCTCCATGGTGACGGCGCGGGCTCTGGTCTCGAAGAGCGTGACGCCGCCGTCGGTGTAGAGCGCCAGGTCGTTGTTCGCGCGGCTGATGACGCGGATGCCGATCTCCTGCGCCAGGTCGGCCATCACCCGGTCGCGCGCGTCCAGCTTTTCGGTGACGTCGGCGCCCGTCTGCGTGCCGCGCACGATCTCGCTATTCAGCGTCTCGAAGCGGCCGAGGAGCGTGTTGATCTGGCCGACGGACTGCACCATGTCGGCGTCGGCCTGCTGGCGCGCGGTTTGCGCCGTCGCGCTGGCCGCCTGCAGCGCATCGGCCACGTCGTGGGCGCCCGTCAGCACCGCGCGCGCGGCGCTCGTATCCTCGGGCGCCGAGGCGTGCAGCTGGATGGCGTCGCGCAGGGCGCCGATCAGCGCCGCGGGGGACCGGGCGTCCTCGGGGTCCCCGGCGGTCTGCTCGAGCTTTTCCAGCCCGTCGACCACGGCCTGCTGCCCGGCGGCCTGCGAGCTTGCGCCCAGGACGGTGTGGAGCAGCCGCGCATTGGCGGCCCGTCCGATCGATTCCACCCGCACGCCGCCTTCGTACGTGGTGATCAGCGCCGATTTGCGCGTGAACATCGGCTCCTGCGCGCCGGAGATGTTGCGCGATATGATCGAGGTCTGGCTCGCGCCGGTCGAGAGTGATGACCGTGCGGCATTCAGCGCGGCGGACAGGCTCATCGGATATGCCCCTCAGCGTTCTTGTTCTGTTGGCACCGCTCTGCCGCGGTCAGCGCTTGAGATTGATCAGGACGTCGAGCAGCTCGGCACCCGTCTGGAAGACCTTGGAGTTGGCCGTGTAGCCGCGCTGGGCCTCGATCATCGAGACGAGCTCGGAGCCGAGGTCGACGTTCGACGCCTCGAGCGCGCCGCTGATCACGGTCCCGAAGCTGCCCTCGCCAGGTGCGCCGACGCGGACATCGCCCAATTCGTTCGTCGGCACGTAGACGTTGCCGGTCACTGGCCGCAGCTTGTCGGGGCTGGTCACATCGGCGAGCGCAATCCGGTAGAGCGGCTGGCGCGAGCCGTTCTCGAGCAGCGCGATTAGCGTGCCTTCCTCGGTGATCTCGATGTCGTCGACCGCGCTCGGCGCGCTGCCGTCGACCTCGGCCGCCATGACCGTGTAGTCGGCGGCGAGCTGCGTCATCTGCGAGAGGTCGATGTCGAGCGTCGCGCCGTTCGGCACGGCAAGCGAGATCGCATCCGCGCTCGCCCCGGTCAGCTCTCCCGTCGTCGCGTCGAACTGCAGCGTCTGCGTCACCAGCGGCCCGGCGGCGTAGGGGAAGCCGCCCGCCGCCGGCGCATCGGCCTGGTTGTAGACCGCGACCTCCCAGGTCTCGGCCGCGGTCTTGGTATAGTACATGTCGAGCAGAACCTCGTTGCCGAGGTTGTCGTAGGCGACGAGCGAGCTCTTGGCGGTCGGCGTCGCTGTCGCGCCGTTGGCCGACGGCAGGTCGGCGGCGACCGTGACGGCTGCGGCGTTCGAGGGCAGGTTGGCGAAGAACTGGCCCGTGGTCGACGGCATGGCGTCGAGCTGCGCCAGCGTGACGTTGACCTCCTGCAGGCCGGCAAGTCCGTTCGCCACCCCGGCGGGGTTCGCGCCGTTCACGGGATAGCCCATCAGCGTGTAGCCCGCTGCGTTGACCAGCGCGCCCTCGCCGTTCGGCACGAACGCGCCCGCCCGCGTCAGGAACGGCGTCCCGGCGGTGTCGGTCACGACGAAAAAGCCCCGGCCGTCGACCGCGAGGTCGGTCGTCGAGGTCGTCTGCAGCAGGCTGCCCTGCTCGGCGACCGAGAAGCGCACGCTGGTGGTCACGCCGCCCGAATTGTAGGTGTCGGTCGTGTCGCCGATGACCAGCGACGAGAACTCGACCCCGGCGCGCTTGTAGCCCGTCGTGTTGGCGTTCGCGATGTTGTCGGCGACGGTGCCGAGCTTGCTCGCCTGGGCCAGCAGGCCCGACACGCCGGTGCGCAGGACTCCGTAAAGGCTCATCTCAGGGCTCCATCATGAAAATCGGCCTGTCGCTCCGGCGCACTCGCGGACCGCACGGCAGAGTGTTGGCTAAGGGTTGCAGAAAGATTTTGCGTTCGGCGTCCAGGCGCCGAAGCCGCTGGCGACCATGTTGGCGATGACGGCGCAGACATAGCGCTTCTGCGCCGGGTCGTTGTGCGGCCCGGCGTGGTAGCGGGCGACCGCCATCGTCCAGCTGCCCTCGCGCTCGCGCAGCTCGCGCAGGAAGCGGGCGGCGTAGTCGACGTTGCGGCCCGGATCGAGCATCGCCTCGACCGAGGCGAAGTGATCGCCGTGATAGTGGTGGTTGATCTGCATGCAGCCGAGGTCGATGAGCCGCGCGCCGCGCCGGCGCGCCGCGTCGAACAGGCGGACCGCCTCGCCGGCGCTGGCCGCGAAATGCGGCTGCCCCTCGATGTTCATCGCATAGGGCTGCAGCGATCCCTTGCGCCCGGTCTCGGTCATGCCGACCGCATAGAGAACCCCGAGCGGCACCTGATAGCGCGCGGACGCACGCGTCATCTCGCGTTCGCAGGCGCTCTGCCGCCCGGCGGCGCGGGCCGTATCGGCGGCGCTAGAGATAGAGATCGCCATGGCGGCGAACAGCCAGAACCAGCTGATCCTGCTCATCATGCACACCTTCGAAGGCGGAGGACTCAGAATGCCCGGCCCGGCCATCCTGCTGGCGTGGCGCGCCTGACTGGGCCCCTGACTGGCCCCCCGACTGAGCGCCCGACTGGGCCCCCGATTGACCGCCGGCCTGCGTGTCGCCGCGCGCGCCGAACGAGGCCGAGTTGTCCTGCGCCGGCTGACCCGGCGCGGCGCTTTTGTCGGCCAGGGTCACCGAGACCGTGTCGACCGAATGGCCCGTGCCGCGCAGCACCTGGGCGAGCGCCTCGCGGTCGTTCTTGAGCAGGACGAGCGTCTCGTGCCGGGTTGCCTCGATGTGCACCTCGAGCCCGGCATCCGTCATGCGCATGCGGACCTCGAGCGCGCCCAGCTCGGCGGGCTGCAAGTGGATGTGCAGCACTCTCAGGGGCCCGGCCGTGCCGGTCACGACCGTCGGCGCAGCCGGCTGGGCGACGGGGCTCGTGCCGAGCGGGGCAGGGACGGCGCCCCGGCCCTGACCGATCCCGCCCGTCGTGGCGCTTTGCACCAGCGGGCCCTCGGGCGCATCGGCGCCGATGCCGTCCGTGTCGCCGGCCCTGGTGGCGCCTGCGGCAGGCCCGGCCGCCGTGCCTGTCGCCACGCTGCCGACACCGCCCCGTGCCGCACGCGCATCGCCCAGCCCGGCGCGCGCCGCCATCATCACCTGCTCGGCCCGACCCCTTACCGAGACGAGGGGTCCGCTCCCGTGATCCGCGGCCGATGTCGCGGCCGGCTCGGCAGCGTCTCCGGTCGCGCCGGATTGGTCGAGCGCCGGGGCAAAATGCGTCTCGCGGCGCGTGACGGAGAAGTCGGTGGCGTTCGCCACGCCGGCCTTGCCGGTCAGGCCGCCGCCGCGCGCGGTCGCAATCGCCAGCGCCAGGTCCGCTGCGATCGGCACGCCGCGCCCGGCCTGGCGGGCCTCGGGGCGCGCTCCCGGCGCGGCGCCGGCGGGGGCGGCCTCGACGGACGGCCCGTCGAGGACAGCGGCGATCCGCTGGGCGACGGCGGTGGCGAGGCTCTGCCCGGGCGCAGGCGGATCGAGGCGGACGGGCTCGGCGGGCAGGGGCCGCTCGTCGGCGGCATCGACCTCGCGGTCTGCCTTGCCTTCGGGCGCGGCTCGGAGCTTCGCCTTGCGGCCATCGAGGGCGATCGGCCCTTCGGCCGGCCGGCCGGGCCTGTCGTTGCCGGCCTTTGCTGCCTTTCCGGCAGGTTCTTCGTTCAGTCGGGCGAACAGCGTCTCGAACGGCGTCGAGGCGCCCGTCGATCCCTTCGCGCTTCCGCCTTCGGTCGACCTGCCGGACTGTGGGCCGGCGGCGAGCGCCGAGGTCAACCGGATCTCGGGTCCGCCCTTCATCGGGTCCTCCTCAATAGGGCATCGGCAGCAGCGATCGCGTCGGAGCCCCGCTGCAAGACGGCGGAGGTTTCGATCTCGACCGTCTCTCGCGGCGGGTCCGACCGAACGCGCTCGCGCCAAACCTGATCGGCGATGGCGAGGGCCGCCGATCGCAGCTCGGCGTCGGGTTCGGACAAGCCGAGCCGGATCGATGCCGCGCAGCTTCTCCACCGCACCGGCCGAGTTGCCGCCGGCGACCTCTGCGGCTGCACGGTAGAGAGCACCGCGCACCGCTTCGGGACTGCCCGCCGGGGACAGCTCCGTCGCCTGCTCTGCCGCAAAGGCGGCGAGCTTCGCGTCGCCCGCGACGAGCCGATGGCGGGCCAGCGCCAGGTAGAGCTCCCGACGGCTCGCGGCGTCCAGGCCCGCAACGGTCGCCTTGAGTTTCTCCAGGCTTTCCTCGTCTGCAGGCAGGCCGAGGCCAACCCAGAGCTGCGGGAAGGCGCGAACGAAATTCGCCGCGTAGACCGAGGACTGAAAGCGCCGGATGTACTGCCGCGCCAGGAACATGAAGCGCTCGGCTTCGGCCCTGTCGCTCGCGACCGTTACCTCGCGCCGCAACGCGGCGTCCTCGATCAGCGTGCCCGGCGCCAGCAGGCGCGCCGTCTCGAGGTATCCGGCGGCCTGGGCCGGATCCTTCTCCATGGTCAGGCTCGCCTGGACCAGCGCCACATGCGCCCCGAGCGACGGCGGCAGAGCGCGCGCGTTCACCGCACGCAAGATGGCCCACGCCTCGTCGCGCCGACCGGTGGCGTAGGCGAGCGCGCCGCGTGCGAGCTCGGTCTGGTCCTCGGGCAGCGCCCCGCTGTCGATCAGCCGGCGCAGGAAATGCGGCCAGCCACCGCTCAGCACGTAGACGATCGCCGCCCGCGCATTCGCCGGCTCGCGCCAGACGGTGTGCGGCGCCTTGGAGAACTCGTTGCCGATACGGATGAGCAGCGCTTGCTGGGCGGCGCCCGCGGCATGGCTGCCGAGCACCATCTGGTCCTGCAGCGCCTGCAGCGAGCGCGTCAGCTCGTAGGGCGGCCGAGGCCCCGTGAGCGCGCTTTCTGCACAGACCGCCGCCTTGGAGACGCCGCCGATCAAAAGCGCGCAGACTGCGCAGTCTCAGCAGCGGGGTCATGACGGGACCTCCTCCTGCTGGATGAGGATGTCGATGCGACGGTTCTCGGCCGCATCGGGCTTTTCCGGCAGTTTCAGGTCCCGGTCGGCATATCCCTCGATCCGCTCGACGCGGTGCTCGTCGAGGCCGCCGCGCACCAGCATGTGATAGGCGATGTAGGCGCGGTCGGCCGACAGCCGCCAATTGTCGTAGGTCGCCGAGCGGAAGGCGCGCCCATCGGTGTGACCGCGGATGATCACCCGCCCCGGCATGTCCTCCAGCAGCGCCGCGATCTTTGCCATGATCGCGATCGTCTCGGGTAACGGCTCGGCCGAGCCGATGGCGAACATTCCGAAGTCGACCTGATCGGCGAGGCTGATCAGCACGCCGCCTTCGGCATGGTGGACGGTGACGTTCGGCAAAGCGCGAGAGGCCATGGCCTGCTTCAGCGACTGAACCAGCTCGTCCTGCAGCTGCTGCGCCTCGGCCTCGGCGGCCGCATCGCTGGCCGCCCCGGCCCCGCTATCCAGGCCTTGATCGGGCCGTACCTCGCCGGTGAACTCTGCCAGCTGCGATGCCGCATCGGGCTGCGGCGGGTTTGCCCCGGACGCATCGGTGTCTGGGTCCGATGACGCGCGCTCCGGCCGTTGCGCCGCGGCGATGCCATCGCCCGCGTCCCATGCGGGCGGATCGAACGGGTCGCCATAGCGCTCGAGCTCGGTCGCAGCTGCGCCGGTGCCCGAGCCGGTCAGCGACGAGGCGCCGTCGGCCTCGGCGACGATCGCGGCCAGCACGGCATAGGGATCGCGGAAGAGCGCGTCCTCGGTGAACCGCGCTCGCCTCTCCGCCGCGCGCCCGGCGCCGCCGCCGGCATCAGCGTGGTCGGCCTCCGGCGTCGAGGGCTCTGGCGCTCCGCCGGTTTCTTCCGGTGCAGCTATGGCGTCCGGCGTCTCGGCGTGATCGGCCGGCTCTGCCGTATTTTCCGCCTCTGCCGCGTCCGTCGCGTCATCGGCAACCGCCTCGATCTGCTCGGGGTCGTTCAGGCCCTTCTTGGGCAGCTGCATGCCGTCCGACAGCTTGATCGGGTTGAAATAGTTCGCGACGCCGGTCTTCGTGGTCTCGCTGGTGGCGTTGATCAGCCACATGACCAGGAAGAACGCCATCATGGCGGTCATGAAGTCGGCATAGGCGATCTTCCAGACGCCACCCTTGTGCGCCTCGGCCTCGGCCCCGCCGCTGCGCCGGATGATCAAGAACTCCGTCTCGCGCGTGTTGGCGTCGCTCATCGGCCCGTCTCCGCAAAGCGGCCGACCCACTTTTGGATCTCGGTCTCGATCGTCGTCTGGTCGGCGATCACCCGGATGTCGGCATCGCCGCTCTGCTCCCAGTCGATCGCCACCGGAACGGTGCCGAGCTTCGCGCGCAGCTCGTCCAGCAGATCTTCTGGCCCCTGGATGCGCAGCGGCGCCTTGCTGCCGCCCGAGAGCAGCGTGCGGATGCTCTCGACGAGGGCGTCGGTCATTCCGGCCCGCAGCTCGGCCGAGACGAACGGCGTCAGCACGCGCGCCACCGCCGAGGCCAATCGGCTCTCCAGCTCGTCGAGCCCCGAGGCGAGCCGGGCGGCAAGCTCGTCGGCATGCTCGCTGCGCCATTTCTGGTGCTCGGCCGCCAGCCGCCCTTCGGCGTCCGCCCGGGCCTCGGCCAGCCGGGTCTCGAGTTCGGCCGCGGCGGCCTTCCGACCGGCCTGTTCGCCGCGCGCGAAGGCCTCGTTGGCCGTGATCGCGGCCTGTTCCTCGGAAATGAAGCCCGGCGGCGATTCGGGCACATTGCGGCCGGGCTCGTCCGGCGCGGCGGTCGGGGCAGGGCGACCGAAATCGACCAGCACATGCGAGAGCGGGATGTTCACGACGTCTTCTCGTCCTGATAGACCCACTGCCGCAGGATGGTCGCGGCGCGCTGCTCGTCGAAGTCGACGATCTGCGCCAGGCGCTTCTGCGGCGAACGCTGCATCTTGCTGGTCAGATCGCCGATCAGGTCGGGCGCGGCGGTCGCGACGCGGGCCTGCGCCGGGCCCTCGCCCTGCGTCCCCGCCGGCGCGGCGAGACCCGGGGCGGCCGATGCCTGCTCCGTGCGCGCCAGCAGCGCCTTGGTCGCGGGGCGCAGCCCGAACCAGATGACCAGGAGCGAGACGAGCAGGATCGTCCCGGCGTTGATGAAGGTGCCGGACTGCCGCGCCACCACTTCCAGCAGCGAGGGCGGCGGCACCGGCTCGAGGCTCCGCGCATCGGCGTGGAACTCGACGGCCGACACCTCGAGCGTGTCGCCGCGCATCTCGTCCAGCCCCGCCGCCGAGGCGACGAGGCGCTTGATCTCGCCCAGCCGGGCGTCGATGTCGGCGTCGCTCGGGTTCTCGCCCAGCGTCGCGGCCAGCTGCCCGCGGTGGATCAGGACCGCGATCGACAGCTTCTCGATGCCATAGCCGTCGCTGACCGTCGTGACCGTCTTCGACGAGAGCTCGTAATTCGTCAGCTCCTCGCGGCGCTCGTTCTGGTTGCTCGACTGCTCGCCCGTGGTCGGCTGCGTGTCGCCCTCGGGCAGGTTCTGCTCGACCGTGGCGGCGGTCTCGCTGGTGCGGTTCTGCTCCAGCTCGTTCTGCTTGATGACGCGGGTCGATCGCTCGACGCGGGAGTTCGGGTCGAAGATCGTCTCGCTGACCTGCTGCTTGTCGGCGTTCAGCCGCGCCGCCACGCTGACCTGGAAGTTCTCGAGCCCCAGATAGGGCGTCAGCGTCTGCCGGACGTTTTCGCGGATCTCGCGCGCGATCGTCTGCTCGAGCCCCACCATGTTGGCCGGGGCCGCCGTGTCGCCCTCGCCGCCCGCCATCAGCACGCCGTCGGTGTTCAGGACCGTGACCTGCGCCGGCCTCAGCGCCGGGCACAGCGGCCGCGACGAGGTGCTGGATGGCGCGCGCCGACCCCATCTCGTCGGCCGAGTCGATCCGCAGGACGACCGAGGCCGAGGGCGGCTGGCGGTCGCGCCGGAACGATCCGTCGTCGGGCAGGACCAGGTGCACGCGCGCCGCCTTGACGCCCCGCATCAGCTGGATGGTGCGGGCGAGCTCGCCCTCGAGCGCGCGCACGCGCGTCACCTCCTGCATGAACGAGGTCAGCCCCAGTGAGCCGAGGTCGTTGAAGAGCTCGTAGCCGGCGCTGGCGCTGTTCGGCAGCCCCTTCTCGGCCAGCAGCATGCGGGCCCGCCCGGTCTCGCCATACTTGACGAGCACCGTGTCGCCCTTGGCGTTCACGTCAAAGGCGATGCCCGCCTCGTTCAGCGCGGCGCCGATCCGGCCGATATCCGGGCCATCGAGCCCGGAATAGAGGATTTCCTGCTCGGCACGGCTGAGATAGAGCGCGCCCAGCGTGACCCCGCCGAACACGATCGCACCGATGACAGCCAGGGCGGCGAGGCGCTTCGCGCCGAGGGCGAGCACGTTGGAGAGCAGCTGTCGAGCCCAATCGCGAGCCGCCATGCGCATCTCTCCCCGGCACCGAAAACCCTGTCAGGGTCTCCTTCTGCCGAGGAATGCTTGCAGTATACTTAATGAAAAGGCCGCACCCTGTACAGGGATGCGGCCTTCTGGCACAAGTTGTATCGATTTAGATCAGCGGAACAGCGACAGGATGTTCTGGCTGTTGGCGTTGGCGATGCTCAGCGCCTGGATGCCGAGCTGCTGCTGGACTTGCAGCGCCTGGAGACGGGTCGATTCCTCGTTCATGTCCGCATCGACCAGCTGGCCAATGCCGCGGTCGATCGCGTCCATGAGGTTGGTCACGAACTCCTTCTGCAGGTCGACGCGGCTCTTGACCGAGCCGAGGTTCGTTGCGGCATCCGTCATGTCCAGGATGGCGGCGTCGACGATGTTGATCGACTCCTCGAGCGTGGTCACGTCGGCCGCCGCGTCGGTCAGCGCCGAGATGTCGATGTCGGCGATCGGCCACGGTGGTGCCGCCGTCGGTGCGGTCCTTGTCGAGGATGCCGGCCGCCGTGCCGCCGCCCGTGTCATAGAGCTTGGTGTTGCTGACGTCGACGTCGACCGTCTTGATCGAGACGGCGCCGGTGCTGTCGCGGGTGAACGAGGCCACGATGCTGCGGGTGGCGTTGAAGCCGACGCGCCGTCGAATCGCCGACGTCCAGCCAGTTCTGCCCGTTGAACGTGGCCGACTGCGAGACGTTCAGCAGCTGGTTCTGCAGCTCGGTGATCTCGTCCTGGATCTTGCCGCGGTCGATGCCCGGCGTCGTGGCGGCGACGAGCTTGGCCTTGATCTCGTCCATGACGTCGATGGCGCTTTTCATGCCGGTGTAGGCGACGTCGACGGTGGCGGCGCCGAGCCCGAGCGCGTCGCTGACGGCCGAAAGCGCCGCGTTGTCCGAGCGCATCGTCGTGGCGATCGACCAGTAGGCCGCGTTGTCCGAGGCCTCGGCGACGCGGTAGCCGGTGGAGATGCGGCTCTGCGTCGTCTCCATGCTGCTGTTGATGTTGCGGAGCGTCTGCAGCGCGGTCATCGCCGCGGTGTTCGTCATCATGCTCGACATGAGTTGTCCCTTCTCATGAAACTGACTTTTGGGGGGAGCATGCCGGGCTGAAACCGGTATGGCAGAGCGGCATCATGCCCATCGACCGGCTACAAGCGCTCGCGTCGA
This sequence comes from uncultured Bacillaceae bacterium, assembly GCA_963763245.1. Classification (GTDB taxonomy): domain Bacteria; phylum Pseudomonadota; class Alphaproteobacteria; order Rhodobacterales; family Rhodobacteraceae; genus Thermohalobaculum. The sequence continues at coordinate 330,183 of CAVXNU010000007.1, read as the reverse complement.
CCTGCCATGCGCCGATCTTTAGCGCGCGAATCTTGCCGACAGCTTAACTCGCCCCGCGCCTTCAGAAAAATGACCTGACCAGGCTGCCGACCAGCAGGTTCCAGCCGTCGATCAGGATGAAGAACAGGATCTTGAAGGGCAGCGAGATGACCGTCGGCGGCAGCATCATCATGCCCATCGACATCACCAGCGTCGCGACGATCAGGTCGATGACCAGGAAGGGCAGGATGATCAGAAAGCCGATCTCGAAGCCGCGGCGCAGCTCGGAGATCATGAAGGCCGGGATCAGGACGCGCAGCTCGACGGCTGCCTCGGCCGGGCCCTCCTCGGGCAGAGGCGCCGTTCCGCGGCGCAGATCGTCGAACATCGCCAGGTCCTTCTCGCGGACATTGCGCAGCATGAACTCGCGGAACGGCTCGACGATGCGTCCGAACGCTTCCTCCTCATCGATCTCGTTCTCCATCAGCGGCTTGACCCCGTGGTCCCAGGCTTGGGTGAACGCCGGGGCCATGACGTAGAAGGTCATGAACAGCGCCAGGCTGATCAGGATCAGGTTGGCCGGCGTGCTCGGCACGCCAAGCCCCGAGCGCAGGAACGAGAGCGCGACGATGAAGCGCGTGAAGCTCGTCACCATGATCAGGAGCCCGGGCGCGACCGACAGCACGGTCAGGAGCGCGACGAGCTGGATGATCCGCCCTGTCGCCGCCCCCTCGCCATCCGGCAGCAAGGCGCCGAGATCGACCTGCTGAGCGAAGGCGGCCGAGGGCAGCGCCAGCAGCAGCAGGACGACGAGCGCGCGCGTCACTGCACCACCAGCGTCTCGATCACCAGCTCGCGAACCCGGCCGTCCGAACGGATCGCAACCCGGTCGTTGAGGTCCTCGTGCAGGTGGAGGAGGCCGCTCGGCCCTTCGATCTGTTCCAGCGACAGCGTCCGCAGATAGGCGAGGATGTCCTCGGCGATCTCGCCGGCGAGCACGTCCGGGTTGGGGACTTCCTCGTCGGCGACGATGATCGAGGACTCGAGCCGCACCCAGACATCCTCCGGCGATGCGAGATTGGCGACCACGGGCGAGATCGCGTGAACGCTCGTGCCGGTCGCATATCGCGGTTCGGCAATGGGCGGCGGGCTCTCGGCCGCCTTGCTCTTCAGCGCGTTCTCGAGGCTGCCGACGAGGTGGAAGCCGAGAAGCGTGCCCGAGCCGGCCGCGACGAGCGTCAGCACGGCGAAGGCGACGATCGCCTGCACGATCGACTCGCGCGGCTTTCCGGCCTTCGTCGGACCGTCAGTGGATGCGTCTTCCGATGTCGCGGCCATGCCGGGGCCGCCGTCAGAACGGGACGATCAGGTCGTAGAGCTGCTGTCCGTAGGCGGGCTGCTGCACTTCGGTCAGCCGCCCGCGCCCGCCATAGGCCAGACGCGCTTCTGCGATCTTCTCGTATTCGACGGTGTTGTTCTTGGAGATGTCGAACGGGCGCACGATGCCGGCGATGCTCAGCACGCGCATCTCGAAATTGACCCGCACCTCCTGCGATCCGCTGATCAACAGGTTGCCGTTCGGCAGCACATTGGTGACCACCGCCGCAACCGTCAGCTCCAGCGCTTCCGACCTCTCGATGGCTCCTCGGCCCACCGAGCCCGAATCCGAGCCAACGCTCGCGCCCAGATCCCAGGAGAAGCCGGTCGAGGGCACGGCGATCCCCGCATCCAGCCCGATGTTGGAATCGCGCATGCGGTTCGAGCGGTTGTCGAGCTTGGCGCTGTCGTCGAGCGAGATCAGGACGGTCAGCGTGTCGCCGACCTGCAGCGCCCGCTGATCGCCGTAGAGGCTCCTGCTGGTCGAGCTCCAGAGCGAGTCGGGAGAGCTCGGCGCCGAGGCCGGAAAGGCGGCAAGCGGCGGCTGCAGGGTCGGCGTCGTGACGCCGGCCCCGACAGGGGTCATCGGCGGCTCGCGATTGATCAGGCGCGGGTCCGCCGCGCAGGCGCCGAGCGCGACCGCGAGGGGCAGGGCGAGGAGGGGAACCCTTGTCATTTCGAGGACTTCTCCTTGGGGTCCTGTGGCGGGCCCGCCATGGCCATCGCCAGCTGCGCCGCCCGCTCGGGGTTCATCTCGTTGAGGATGGCACTGGCCGTGCGCGGCACGAGGTTGGCGAGAACGGATGCGGCCTCCTCGTCCTCGAGGATCGCCAGCTGCTGCGCCGCCGCGTCCGGCCGCATGTTGGCATAGACGGCGACGAGGTTCTGCTTTGCCCGCGCGACGAACTCCTCGCGCCGGCGCAGCCACTCCTCGAACTCGGCCTGCCGCGCGTCGAGGTCGGCGATCTTCTGCTCGACCTCCTTCTCCAGCTTGTGCAGCTCCTCCATCTGCCAGGCGATCCGGGCGTCGGCCGCCGCGTCGCGGATGTTCGTGCAGTACTTCTCCACGATGCTCGGCGGCTCCGTGGCCGCGGCCGCCGATTCCGCCGGCGCCTCCGGCTCGGTCGGGGCTTTCTCCGGCGCGGCGCCACGGTCGGCCGGCCGCGACGACGCGGACCCGGCGGCAAGCAGGCCCGCGGCGAGGCCGGTGATCAGCGCTGCTGAGAGGAGCTTCATCTCCGGGTCCCGAGGATTGCTTCTACGCCTCGTGCCTGGCCGGCATCATTGCAGGATCAGATCGGCCTGCAGCGCGCCGGCGGTCTTGATGGCCTGCAGGATCGCCATGATGCCGGTTGGCTTCAGCCCGATCTGGTTCAGGCCGCGCACCAGCATCTGCAGGTCGGCGCCGCCGACGATGGCGAGCGATCCGCCCGTCTGATCGGCCTCGACATCGGTCCGCGGCACGACGACCGTGTCGCCGTCGCCGAACGCGTTCGGCTGCGAGACGACCGGCGTCTCGGTGATGCGCACGGTGAGCGTGCCATGGGTGACAGCGACGGGCGAGATCTGGACGTTCGCGCCGATCACGACGGTGCCCGTGCGCTCGTCGATCACCACCTTGGCGGGGGTGTCGGGCGTCACGCGCAGCTCGCCGATCTCGGCGACGAAGCGGGCGGCGCTGATATCGGCCGGCTTGTAGAGGGTCAGCTGGCGCGAATTGTCCTCGCGCGCCGACTGCACGCCATAATGCCGCTTGGTGTGCGCGTTGATCGCCCGAACGATGGCCAGCGCGGTGCCGAAATCGGGGTTGCGCAGCTCGAGCACGATCGGCCCTGCCGCGTCGAAGAAGCCGGGCACGATCTGCTCGACCAGCGCGCCGTTCGGGATGCGGCCGGTGGTCGGCACGCCCTGCTCGACGCTTCCCGCCTCGCCCGACGCCTCGAAGCCCGAGACCGAGATCGCGCCCTGCGCGACCGCATAGATCTGGCCGTCGGCGCCCTGCAGCTGGGTCATCAGCAGGGTGCCGCCCAGCAACGACTTGGCGTCGCCGAGCGACGAGACGGTCACGTCGATGCGCGAGCCCCGCCCGATGAACGGCGGCAGCTCGGTCGTCACCATGACCGCCGCGACGTTCCGCGTCCGCAGGTTCGCGTCGCGCACGTTGACGCCGAGGTGGTTGAGCATCGACTGGAGCGACTGCTCGGTGAAGGGCGAATTGCGCAGCGTGTCGCCCGAGCCGGCCAGCCCGATGACCAGGCCATAGCCGATCAGCTGGTTCTCGCGGACGCCCCGGATCGAGGTGATGTCCTTGATCCGCGCGGCGGCGAGCGCCTCGGCCGCGGTCAGCGCGAGGATCGCGGCGAGCAGCAGGCGGCGCATCATGGCACCCCGACGCGCACGGTTCCGTCGGGCTGGACCTTCGCCGTCACGATCAGCCCGCTGTCGAGGTTGCGCACGCGGATCGAGTCGCCGGCCGATCCGGCCTCGAGCGACATCGCCTGGGCGAGGATCGTCATTCCGCCCTCTTGGAAGACGATCTCGACCGTGGCGCCGCGCGCGACCAGGTCGGGATCGGCAACGGCGATCACCGGCACTGGGCGCCCCGGCAGAAGCGTCCGGCGCGCCACCTTGCCGATCAGCTTTGCCCGATCGGGCACCACCATCGCCCGGCCGATCTGGGATGGCTGCACCGACAGCTCGGAGACCATGCTTTCGTCGATGATCTCGCCCGGATAGATGGTCGTCGTCGGCACGGGCAGCGTCAGGCCCGCCGCGATGGCGGGCACCGCCATACCGCCAGCCAGCGATGCCGCTGCAAACAGGGTGCGAATTCTTCGTCCCGACCACATTCTCAGGAGACCTCTCTTGGCAAGCGCCCTCAGCGGATGCCCTTGGAGACGGTGCCGGCCATCTCGTCCGCGGCCTGCAGGACCTTCGAGTTCATCTCGTAGGCGCGCTGCGCCGAGATCAGCTCGGTGATCTCCTTGACCGGATCGACGTTCGACGATTCCAGATAGCCCTGGTGGACCGAGCCGAAGCTCGGATCCCCCGGCACGCCGATGACCGGCGCGCCCGAGGCAGGGGTCTCGCGGTAGAGGTTGTTGCCGATCGGCTCGAGCCCGGCCTCGTTGACGAAATTGGCCAGCGTCAGCTGACCGAGTTCCTGCGGGTCGGGATCCGCCCCGACGCGCGCCAGCACCTGGCCGCTCTCGTTGATCATGACCTCGACGGTGTCGGCGGGAAAGACGATCGCCGGGTCGACGGTGTAGCCGTCGATCGTCACCAGCTGGCCATCGGCATTGGTGTTGAAAGACCCAGAGCGGGTGTAGAGCGTCTCGCCGCCGGCGCCGATCACCTGGAACCAGCCGCGCCCGTTCAGCGCCAGGTCGAGCCGGTTCGACGTGCCGGCCAGCGCGCCTTGCATGTGCAGGTTGCGGATCGCCGCCGTGCGGACGCCGAGGCCGAGGAGCGCGCCTTCGGGGATCGGCTCCTCGCCGCCCCGGTTCGGCACGCCCTGGATGCGCTCGGCCTGATAGAGCAGGTCGGTGAACTCGGCCCGCGCCCGCTTGAAGGCCGTCGTGTTGATGTTCGCGATGTTGTTCGCGATGACCTCGACGTTCAGCTGCTGGGCGTTCATGCCGGTGGCGGCGATGGCGAGTGCTCTCATTGCCCTGCTCCTCAGATCGCCATCCGGCTGACTTCCTGATAGGCCTGCACGACCTTGTCGCGCATGGCCGTCGCGGTCTGCAGCGCGAGCTCGGCCGACTTGATCGCCTCGACCACCTCGAGCGTCGTCGCGTCGCCGCGCAGGGCCGAGATCGACATGGCCTCGGCGCCGCGCACCGAGTCGACCGCCTCGCGCGAAACCTGCTCCAGGACCTGTCCGAAGCTTGGTCCCTCAGCGGCTGCGACGGCGTCCGCAGCGGCCGACCCGGACAGGGGCGCGATTCCCTCTGCGCGGTCGGCGCCCGTCGGCGCCACGCGCGCGCTCAACCAGGAAACGGCATCGATCATGGTCAGCTCCTCAACAGGTCGATGGTCATCGCGACCATCTCCCGCGCCTGCTTGATGACTTGCAGATTGGCCTCGTAGGACCGGTTCGCTTCGCGCATGTCGGCCATCTCGACCAGCATGTTGACGTTCGGCAGCTTGACGAAGCCGGCCGCATCGGCGGCCGGGTGGCCGGGATCGTATTCGACACGGAAGGCGCTCCGGTCGACGCCGACATCGGCGATGCTGACCAGCGTTGCCTCGGTGGCGCGGTCGAGCTCGTTCGCGAAGGTGATCGTCTTGCGCCGGTAAGGGTCCGAGCCGGGTGCCTCGCCCGTGGATTGAGCATTGGCCAGGTTTTCCGAAACGACGCGCATGCGCGAGGACTGCGCCTCGAGCCCGGAGGCCGCGACCTTCAGCGCGCTGATAAGTGGATCGATCATTTTCAGCTCTTGACCGTGGTCATCAGCATGCGGTGGAAGGCCTTCACGATCGCCGTGTTGAGCGAATAGGCACGGGTGACCTCGCCGGCCTTGAGCAGCTCCGCCTCGAGCGTGACGGCGTTGCCGGACACCTTGACCGCCCAGCTTTCGCCCTCGGTCAGCGGTGCCGCATCGGTGGCTGTGGCGCCGGCGCCGAGATGCCCTGCCGAGGTCGTCGCCATCGCCAGCCGGGCATCGTCGAGCACGTCAACGAACGGTTCCACGTCCTGCGGCTTGAAGCCCGGCGTGTCCGCGTTGGCGATGTTGCCCGCGACCGCGGCCTGCCGCACCGACAGCCATTGCGCCTGGCGGGATGCGAGGTCGAACAAGTAGACGGGTCCCACGTCACGCTCCGCTTACTGCGTCGTTGCGGGGCGTGGTAGCCGAGGGAGGTTACCCAAAGCTTAGTGTGCCTTGGGGCCGGCAGGTCATTTGGCGATGCTCGCCAAGCCGCCGCCGAATTCACCTCCGCACAACCATTCTCGGGCATGAGCAGCGCGGCGGAAAGCGGAAGAACCTCATGTCCAGAACGGCGAGCGTGGGCGCAATTCAGCGCAGGGACGGGCGGGACGTCGGCTTCGCGCTGGCCATCGTCTTCATCCTCACCGTCCTCTTCCTGCCGATCCCGCCGGCGCTGATCGACATCGGCCTCGCGCTCTCGATCGCCGTCTCCGTGCTCATCCTGATGGTCGCCCTCTGGATCGACCGGCCGCTCGAGTTCTCGTCCTTTCCCATCGTCCTGCTGATCGCGACCATGCTGCGGCTGTCGCTGAACATCGCGACGACGCGGACGATCCTGTCCGAGGGGCACGAGGGCGTGACCGCCGCGGGCCATGTCATCGCCGGCTTCTCGACCTTCGTGATGAGCGGCGACTTCGTGATCGGCGTGATCGTCTTCATCATCCTGATCACCGTCAACTTCCTCGTCATCACCAAGGGAGCCACCCGCATCGCCGAGGTCGGGGCGCGCTTCACGCTCGACGCCATCCCCGGCAAGCAGATGGCGATCGACGCCGATCTTTCGGCCGGGCTGATCGACGACAAGACGGCGCAGGCCCGCCGGCGCGAGCTCGAGGAGGAGAGCGCCTTCTTCGGCTCGATGGACGGCGCCTCGAAATTCGTGCGCGGCGACGCCATCGCCGGGCTGATCATCACCGCCGTCAACATCTTCGGCGGCATCGTCATCGGCGTGACCCGCCATGACATGGATCTCGGGCAGGCCGCCGACGTCTTCACCCGGCTGTCGGTTGGCGATGGCCTCGTCACGCAGATCCCGGCGCTTGTCGTCTCTCTCGCCGCCGGCCTGCTGGTCTCGAAGGGCGGCACGCGCGGACCCGCCGAGCAGGCGGTGCTCGGCCAGCTCAGCCACTATCCGAGAGCGCTCTTCGTCGCAGCATTTCTGATGGCGCTGCTGGCGCTGCTGCCCGGCCTGCCGCTGGTGCCTTTCGCGCTGCTCGGCGCCCTGATGGCCTTCGTCGGTTACATCATCCCGAGGCGGATCGCCGAGCGCAAGGCGGAGGCGGAGGCGAAGACGCTGGCGCTCGAGCGCGAGGAAGAGGAAGAGGCGCGCCTCTCGGTCAAGGAGTCGCTGAAGATCGCCGAGATCGAGCTGGTGCTCGGAAAGCAGCTCGCGGCGACGCTGGTCAGCGCGCACAGCGAGATGGCGCACCGCGTCGGCAAGATGCGCCGCAAGTTCGCCACGCAGTACGGTTTCGTCATTCCGGAGATCAAGCTCTCGGACAGCCTGTCGATCCCGCCCAAGAGCTATCAGGTGAAGATCCACGGCACGGTGGCGGCTAGCCACGAGGTCCGGATCGGAGAGGTGCTGGTGCTGGCCGGGCAGGGCGGCCTGCCCGACGTGCCAGGCGACCAGACGCGCGAGCCGGCCTACGGCATGCCCGCGATCTGGGTGCCCAAGGCCTTCGAGGACGAGGTCAAGCGGGCGGGCTTCAACTCGGTCGACACGATCTCGATCGTGCTGACGCATCTGAGCGAGGTCATCCGCAACAACCTCTCGCAGCTCCTGTCCTACAAGGACGTCCGCATCCTGCTCGACGGCCTCGACCCCGAATACAAGCGGCTGATCGACGAGATCTGCCCCGCGCACATCTCGTATTCCGGCCTGCAGACCGTGCTGAAGCTCCTGCTGGCCGAGCGCGTCTCGATCCGCAACCTGCCGCTGATTCTCGAGGCGGTGGCCGAGATCGCGCCGCATGCGCGCCGTTCGGAGCAGGTCTCCGAGCACGTGCGCATGCGCATCGCGCAGCAGATCTGCGGCGACATCACCAAGGGTGGCGAGCTCAAGGTGCTGCGCCTCGGCAACCGCTGGGATCTGGTTTTCCATCAGAGCCTCAAGCGCGACGCCAAGGGCGAGGTCATCGAGTTCGACGTCGATCCCCGTCTGATCGAGCAGTTCGGCGCGGAGGTGACCACCGCCGTCCGCGAGCGCATGGGCCAGGGCCACGACTTCGTGCTGGTCGCCGCCCCCGATGCGCGGCCTTACGTCCGGATGATCGTCGAGCGCCTGTTCCCGACGCTGCCCGTGCTCTCGCATGTCGAGATCGCGCGGGGCGTCGAGGTGAAGGCGCTGGGCACCATCTCGTGACGCCCTTCGGGCCGGAGTCGGTGCTGAGCGTCTTCGTGATGTTCTGCCGCGTGGGCGCCACATTGATGCTGATGCCGGGCCTTTCCAGCGCCCAGATCCCGGCCCAGGTGCGGCTGTTCCTGGCCGTCGCCCTGACGCTGGCGTTGGCGCCGCTGCTGCTGCCCCTGGTGCGGCGCGCCGTGGCGGAAGCCGAGCCGCTCGGGCTGCTCTGGATCATCGCCGGCGAGCTTGTCGTGGGCGTGCTGATCGGCCTGCTCGCCCGCACCTTTCTCGTCGCGCTGCAGGCGCTCGCAGCGGTGCTCGCGACGGCGATCGGCTACAGCGGCATACCTGGATCGACGATCGATGAGACCGAGCCTATGCCGGCCCTCGTCTCTCTCATCACCATCGCCGCCGTCGTCCTCATGTTCCAGACCGATCTGCACTGGGAGCTGCTGCGCGGGCTCGCCTCGTCCTACACCGTCCTGCCGCCCGGCTCGGGCTTCGACAGCCGCTTCGGTCTCGCCGAGATCGCCGACCAGCTCTCCGAGACGTTCCTGATCGCGCTGCGCATCAGCAGCCCGTTCATCGTCTATGCGGTCGTGGCGAACCTCGCGATCGGCATCGCGAACAAGCTCGTGCCGCAGATCTCGGTCTACTTCGTCTCGCTGCCGCTGATCCTCGCCGGCGGCCTGTTCATTTTGTACCTCAACATCGACGAGCTGCTCCGCCTGTTCACGGCGGAGTTCGGCCGCTGGGCAACGACGGGATAAAGAGATGCGTGTGGCAAAGCTTCGTCGCGTGGTTGACGTTCAAAGACAAATTCAGAAATCGGCAGAATGGACGCTGCACGACCTGCGCCAGGAACGGCTGCGGCTGCAGCAGGCGCAACAGGACATCGTCGAAGCGCTGAACCGCGACGACCCGCTGAACATTTGGCTGGCGCCCGCTCTGACGCGCCAGCTCGACCGGCTTTCCGTCGAGGAACAGGGCGTCGCAGCCGCCGGAGAGCAGCAGACCAATGTCGTTCTCGAGCAGACCGGCCGCCTCAAGCAGGCCGAGCGCCTCGAGCGCACGCTCGGGACCGAGCGCGAGAGAGCGCAGGAACGGACCGCGCTCTCGGACGTCATCGACGCGGTCGTCGGCAGGCCGCACGCAAGGCTTCGGTAAGCATTCTCCGGCACCGTCCCGGCGGCCCGCGGAAGGCGTGAGGATCCATCATGGCGATCAGTCCCATCTCGGACATCGTGCTCGATGTCGCCCGAGCGGCCGACCCGGCGAAGTACCGGGCGGCGGCGGCAGGGCTCGGCAATCTCGCCGGCGCACCGGCCGATCCGATGGGGACGTTCGAGGACGCGCTCGGCGCGACGCGGCGTCCCGCATCCCTGCGCACGCCCTTCGACCCGGCGCTCGCGCTGGTCCAGATGCGAAGCAACGACGCCCTGCGCCCTGACTCCGCCCGGCCCTATGAAGCGTTCGAGGCCTTTGTCCTGCAGACCTTCATCGAATCGATGCTGCCGAAGGAGAGCGAAGCGTTGTTCGGCGCCGGAACCGCGGGCGAGATCTGGAAAGCCATGCTGGCCGAAGGGTTGGGGCATCAGCTCGCAAGCGCAGGCGGCATCGGCATCGCGCGCATGCTCGCCGAGCAAGAGCCTCAGGTCGATCGGGCCGAGCCTGACACCGGCAGCGCATCGCCGACCCGCTCGTGAGGATGACAGGCAGGAAACAGATGACGGATCATCCCACGTCCCGGCCGGGCGCTGCGATCTTCGGCCAAGCGCCGCGCCCACCTCGGCCCGGATCGCGCTGAAGAGCGCCGTCGCCAGGCTCATCCAGGTGCTCGACCGCGAGACGACGGCACTGAAGCGGCGCGAACCGGTCGACATGGACGAGCTGTGCAATCGCAAGAACCAGGCCCTGCTCGAACTGAGCAGAATTGGACAGAGGTTCGACCGAGACGCGATCGACGCCGAGCTCCGCCCGATGCTGGCCGAACTCCGCGAAAAGCTCGACGAGAACCGGTCCGTGCTGACGCTCCACCTCCGCGCGGTCCAGGAGGTCGCCGAGATCCTGGCGGCGGCGATCCGCGACGCCGACTCCGACGGCACCTATGCCGGCCATCCGGGGGTCGCGTGAAGAAACTGCTGCTCGGCGGGATCTGGGTCTGCGCCGTCACCAGCGCATCCGTGTACCTGGTGTCGTGGAACGCCGGCGTCGCGTCGATCGCTTCCGAGGAGGATTACCTACAGGGCATCGACTACGTGAAGACGCGACAGATAACGGTGCCGAGGATCTCGGGCGGCACGATCCAGGGCTATGTGATCGCGCGGTTCGTCTTCACCATCGACGCGCGGACGTCGCGCGAGCTCGCGGTCCCGCCCGAGATCTTCGTCGTCGACGAGGCGTTCCGCGCCATCTACGACGAGGACAGGCTGGATTTCGATCACCTCGAACGGGTCGATCTGACCCAGCTGACCACGCAGATCACGGCCAACGTCAACGGACGCCTGCAGCCGGATCTGGTGCAGGAGATCCTCGTCGAGCAATTCGACTACGTGCCCTACAAATCCCTGATGAGTCCGACCGTCCCGCCCGGCGACCGCGTCGAAACGATCAAAGAAGAGACCAGCGCGCCCGCGCACTGAGTGCTGCGCTGGGCTCGCGATCGCAGATCGCGCTCAGGCGGCTTTCAGGGTCTTCGCGCCTTCGGCGACGGGCAATGTCACCACGAAGGTGAAGATCGAGCCTGCGCCGAGGGCGCTGTCGACGAGGATCTCTCCTCCCATCATCTCGGAGAGCCAGCGACAGATGGAGAGGCCGAGCCCGAGCCCGCCCGCGACGCGGGTGGTCGAGCTGTCGACCTGCGTCAGATGCTGGAAGATCCGCGCATGGTTCGACGGATCGACGCCGATGCCGGTATCCTCGACGCTGATCCGGTAGTCGAACGCCGTCGAGCCCCGCGGGGCGGCCGTCGCCCTGATCGTGATGCCGCCGCTGTGCGTGAACTTGATCGCGTTCTCAACCAGGTTCGTGACGATCTGCCGAAGCGCCTCTTGATCACCGAGCACGATGGTCGAGCTGTCGGTTTCGTCCTGCAGCTCCAGGGACAGGCCCTTCTGCTCGCAGGCCACCCGGGCAACTTCCGCGACGTCGGAAAGCACGCTCGACGGGCTGAAGGCGCCCACGGCCAGCGACCGCTTTCCGCTTTCGATCTGGGCGACGTCGAGCAGCGCCTCGATCAGCCGCATCTGTGACTTGGCGCAGCTCATCATCGTCGAGAGCAGGGTGCGGTGGCGCTCGCCGAGCTCCTCGGCCTGCAGGAGCTGACCGAGACCGATGATCCCGTTCATGGGCGTGCGCAGCTCGTGGCTGACGATCCCCAGGAACTGGCTTTTCGCCCGATCGGCGGCCTTGGCCTCGACGAGCGCGATCTCGAGCCGGCGCGCCGCCCGGGTCGAGTAACGACTGATCAGCACCGCGACGGTGCCGAAGGCGAGGATGATGAACGTCAGGGGCAGCGCCGCGCGCATGATGATCTGCGTGCCAGGCCGCGGCGCGGTCCATACGATGTCGATGGTCTCATCGGAATTTATCGGGTGCAGCGCGAGGCTCTGCTGATCGGACTCCACAGCGCGCGTGAGCTCCACCTCGTGCAGGATGAATGAGGTTTTGATGTCCTTGATCAGGTTCTGCTCGAGGCGCACGCCCTGGATCTGCCGCGGAAGATCGGCATCGTTGACCGCTTCGGGCACGCCGTCGACCGGGACGACGCGGGTGACGGTCAGAAGCCAAACTTCGCCGTCGATCAGCGCGTAAGCCGATTTGACGACCCGCTCGGATGCCGGCGTTCCTGCCAGCAGACCGAGCATCTTCTCGACGAGCGCGTGCGGCAAAAGATCAGTCTCGCCGCTTTCGGGCGATTCCGAACGCCAGCCATAAGGTTCGGCGCCAGAGGGCGGGACCAGGACAATCAGGTCCAGCGCCCCGATCTCGGCGGCTCCCGTCCCTATATTGCTGTAGAGCCAGCCAAGATCGCCGTTGAGAATGGCCTCGTAGGCCTCGGTCCAAACCGAATAATCCCGGTTGGTCGCGCGCATGCGCTTCTCGAACGATCTGGTTTTTGCGTCGATCATTTGCTGCATGTAGATCGCCGCCTGTCGATCATGCTCCTTGGCCAGCCAGAGGGTCCCGAATACGATCGATGCGATGAGCAGGGCGCTCACGCCCAGATGCATCATCGACAGCCGAGAGGAGAGGCGAATCTCTTGGCCCACGGCGTCATCCGGTGTGTTGAGTTCCGTCGAGGCAGCGATGATCGACATTTCTGCGCTCCGGTACGGTTGGATCACCGCCGAAGATCACGGACACGCCCTGCCTTACGGTCGACAAGGTCCGCTTCTCTCTCGCCGGGACCTTAGGCGGTCAGCGACTCTAGAATGGTTTTGGAAAGACCTCAACGTTTCGTCAACGAGGATGCCGGTCACGGTTTGCGAGCTCGGGTCAGAGGCTGTGGAGCGAAGGCTGCAGCTGGTAGGGTCTGTCGGCCAGGCAGTCGTAGTTGCATGTGAGTTCTTCGCCTGCCTCGATGTCGCGTGCCGCCGTCGCCAGCCCTGGAACCGAAAAGTTCGAGATTCGGCGTGTCGGAGTGGTTCATGAACCGCCCGTCGTCGCCGTCGAGCGCCATATGTTCGGGGTAACCGGGGATGGCGTAGGCATACCGCTCGAAGAGCGCCCGCGTCGCCGGCGGTGCGGCGGCGAGCTCCGCATTGGAGACGAGGATGTCGAACTGCCGGTCGAAGCGCCATACGCACGACCCGGCTTTGATGCGTTCGTTTGTGAAAACGCCCAGACCTTCGATCTCGGATTTGCCGAGATAGCAACTTACAAGCATCATCGTTCGACATCCCCGGTCCGTTTCTGACGGCTCGGCGGCGTCAGGCGACCTTGCGCAGCCGATCCTGTTCAATTCCAAGCAGGAAGGAATAGTGCTCCGGGCAAAAGTCCCGATACAGGTCGATCAGCCAATGCCGCCTGCGGATCTGCATTATCGACCAGAAAGAATAATCTTCCAGCAGTTCTTCGCCGGTCTCAATATCGCGCAGCGCCGTGCAGTTGTCCTCCATCAGCGGGGTCCATTCGAGAATGCCGATGTTCGCCGAGTAGCCAGAAGCATGGTTCACGTATTCCATGCCGTCGGCATAATAGACGAATGTCTGCGAGGGCTGGTGAAGATAGCCGCCATGCAGCGCGAACCGGATCTCTTCCGGCGGCAGTTTGCGGAGGTCGGCCGGACCGGCAAATTTCATCGTCGGATCGACGCTCCAAACCTTGGTTCCCTTTTGAATAGGTTCGAGCGCGAAGGCGCCCATGCCGTGAACAGAGCTCGTGCGAAATTCCACTTTTGCAAGCCAGGTCAAAGCTTTTCCCTCATCCCAGCTTCGCAGGTCGGATCTTCCAGGTCCGGCCTAGCGAAGGGTACGCACGGTCTTCCGGGCCAGGACGGTGGCGACGCCCCTTCCGGCAAGCCCGCGCTGAATACAGGGGGCGCAGCAACAACCCCCAGCTCAATGTCCTCACGCAGCGCTACACTTGCCACGCTGGAACCAAACAACACAGCGTACACAATACTATCTGTCGACTTGAGATTTACATCACTAAAGAATTTCTGAATTAAAGAACTTAAAGTAGATCTTGATGACAGCGAACCTTCAAATTTCGCCGCGACGTGTTTGGCGGAGGCGAATGGCGCAGCAAATAGCGCCGGACCGAGCGCGCAAGCGAAACGGGGACTTGACCGTTCGGCAGTGGCTGTGACAGAAAAGGTGATGGGCAAAGCCAGCGCCGGCACAGCAACGGCGATCGCAAACGCCAACATTGCGTCGGTCATCTGGCCTGCTCCTCGCGAAGTTCCTGATTATAGGAACCGATGTTCAATCGATGCACGTCGAGCGATTGCCTGCTTGACGCTCGCGTCGACTAGGCTGCTTCCTTTGGGTGGCAACATGGAGTTAATGTTGCGTTAAGAGCGCACTATATCTTCGATGTCTTTTGGGGAAAGGGGCTGACGCCGGTCTGTCCGCGCCGGCGCGGACAGTGGCGGCTCTTGCCGACGGAAGCCGATGCGCGAGGCGGTCGGTACCACCGTCCGGTCAAGAGGCCGTTCGGTCGCGATCAGCGCGGCGGATTCGTCAGCTGGATGTCGCCGGCGCCGCCCCGCCGCGCGGCCATCCAACCCTCGAGGATCCCGGCGTCACTCGAATTCAGACGCAGACCGAGCTTGCTGCGTCGCCAAAGCACGTCTTCCGCGGTACGCGCCCATTCACGGTCGATCAGCCAGGCAACCTCGCGCTCGGTCAGGCCCGCCCCAAAGTCGCGGCCGAGCTGCGCCGCCTGTCGGACGCCGGCCAGCATCTCCGCGGCGAGGGTTCCGTACGCCCGCACCATCCGCCGCGCCTGCGCCGGGGCGAGAAACGGAAACCGTTCGCCCAGCGAGCTGACCTCCGCAGCGAAGGCGTCCGGCGCGAAATCGCCGCCCGGCAGCGGCACGCCGGCCGTCCAGGGGCCCGCCGCATCGGCGAAGAAGGGCGCGAGGGCTGCCATCGCGGCCTCGGCCAGCCGGCGATAGGTGGTGATCTTCCCCCCATAGACGTTGAGCAGCGGGGCGCCGCCGTCCGGCGCGTCGAGCCGCAGGACATAGTCGCGCGTCGCCGCCGTCGCCGATTTCAGCCCGTCATCGAAGAGCGGCCGAACCCCCGAGAAACGCCAGACGATGTCGTCCCGCCCGACTGGCCTGCGGAAATAGCCCGACACGGCGGCGCAGAGGTAATCGGCCTCCTCGTCCGTGCAGCGGGCTTGGCTCGGATCACCCTCGTGGTCACGGTCGGTCGTGCCGATCAGCGTGAAATCGGCCTCGTACGGGATCGCGAAGACGATGCGGCCGTCCGCCTGCTGAAAGATGTAGGGCCGGTCGTGGTCGAACAGCCGCCGCGTGACGATGTGGCTGCCGCGGACCAGCCGGATCCTCTCGCGCGGCGTCTGGCCGATCTGCTCGCGCACGATGCGTCCGGCCCAGGGTCCGCCGGCATTGACCAGCGCGCGGGCGGTCTCGACACGCTCATCGCCCGTCTCGACGTCGCGCAGGACGAGGCGCCACCCCCGGTCTTCGCGCGTCGCGCTTTCCAATCGCGTCCGGGTCCGGATGTCGGCGCCGCGGTCGGCGGCATCCCGCGCGTTGAGCACGACGAGGCGCGAATCCTCGACCCAGCAGTCCGAGTACTCGAAGGCGCGGACGAACTCATCCTTCAGCGGCGCCCCCGCCGGGTCGCTGCGCAGGTCGAGCGTGCGGGTCGGCGGCAGCAACCTGCGGCCGCCGAGATGATCGTAGATGAACAGCCCGAGCCGCAGCAGCCAGGCCGGCCGCAGGCCCCGGTGGTGCGGCAGCACGAAGCGGAGCGGCCACGCGATGTGCGGCATGGCTCGGAGCAGGACCTCGCGCTCGCGCAGCGCCTCGCGGACCAGGCGGAACTCGTAGTATTCGAGATAGCGCAGCCCGCCGTGGAACAGCTTTGTCGAGGCGGACGAGGTCGCCTGCGCCAGATCTCCCTGCTCGACCAGCAGGACCGAGAGCCCGCGCCCGGCAGCGTCGCGCGCGATCCCGGCGCCGTTGACGCCTCCGCCGATGATCGCGAGATCAAACGGCGATGCCATGCTCTTGCTCTTGCTCTTCGGTGGCGGTGGTCTCGAGCGCGATCACGACCTCGGTGCCCGAGGCCGCGCAGGCCCTGCGGAACCGCGGCGGCGGCTCGCCGTCGGTGACGAAATGGTCGACGGCCGAGAGCGGGCAGATGCGGATCGGCGCGGTCCGCTCGAACTTCATGCGGTCGGCGACCAGGATGGTGCGGCGTGCGTTCTCGATGATGGCGCGGGCGACCGAGACCTCGCGCAGGTCGTAGTCGAGGATCGCCCCGTCCTCGTCCAGCGCCGAGGCGCCGATGACGGCGCAGTCGACCTTGAACTGGCGGATGAACGCCACCGCGGCTTCGCCGACGATGCCGCCGTCCGTCTGTCGAACGATGCCGCCGGCCAGGATCAGCTCCTTGCGTGCCGAGCCCGACAGGATGTTCACCACGTTGATGTTGTTCGTGACGACCATCAGGTCGTGCCGGTCGTAAAGCGCGCGCGCCACCTGCTCGGTCGTCGTCCCGATATTGATGATGACCGAGGAATTCTCCGCGATCAGCGCGGCCGCGGCGGCGCCGATCCGCCGCTTCCCCTCCGCCGACAGCCCGCGCCGGTCCTCGTAGGCGACGTTCGAGACCGAGGTCGACGGCACGGCGCCGCCATGCACCCGCGAGAGCAGCCCGCGGGTGCAGAGGTCGTTCAGGTCGCGGCGGATCGTCTGCGGCGTCACCTCGTGCTGCACGGCCAGCTCGTCGACGCCGACGCGACCGCTGACGCGCGCCGTCTGCAGGATCTCGCGCTGTCGCTCGCTGAGGTCGATCAAGCTTCGGCTCCGGCCCGAACGGGAATGCCGTCAATCTGGCGAGCTTTCTCTTGACGCTCAAGCGATTTTCATACGAACATCAGTTCACCCCAGAGAAACCGGGGACCCAAGGAGGGAGGAGAAGGATGCGCAGGCATCTGATGTCGGCCGTCGCCGCCTCGGCAGTGGCGATCGCGGGCTGGCCCGCGCTGGCCGACATGGCCGCCGCCGAGCGGTGGATCGATCAGGAATTCCAGCCATCGTCGCTCAGCCGCGACGAGCAGCTTGCCGAGATGGAGTGGTTCATCAAGGCGGCCGAGCCCTTCCAGGGCATGGAGATCAACGTGCTGTCGGAGACGATCCCGACGCACAGCTACGAATCCCAGACGCTGACCAAGGCGTTCGAGGACATTACCGGGATCAAGGTGAACCACCAGCTGCTCGGCGAGGGCGAGGTGGTGCAGGCGGTCCAGACGCAGATGCAGACGAACCGCAACCTCTATGACGGGTACGTCAACGACAGCGACCTGATCGGCACGCATGCGCGGCTGCAGCAGGCCTTCAACCTCTCGGACATGATGGCGGGCGACTGGGCGGACGTGACGTCGCCGACGCTCGATCTCGACGACTTCATCGGCATCAGCTTCACGACCGGGCCCGACGGCAAGGTCTATCAGCTGCCCGACCAGCAGTTTGCCAACCTCTACTGGTTCCGCAAGGACTGGTTTGATGACCCTGATCTGAAAGCTAAATTCAAGGAGAAGTACGGCTACGAGCTCGGCGTGCCGATCAACTGGTCGGCTTATGAGGACATCGCCGAGTTCTTCTCCGAGGACGTCAAGGAGATCGACGGCGTCCGGATCTATGGCCACATGGACTATGGCAAGCGGGCGCCGGACCTCGGCTGGCGCATGACGGATGCCTGGCTCTCGATGGCCGGCGTCGGCAGCCAGGGCGAGCCGAACGGCATCCCGATCGACGAGTGGGGCATCCGCATGCCCGCCGGCAGCTGCAACCCCGTCGGCTCCAAGGTCAGCCGTGGCGGCGAGGCGAACGGCCCGGCGGCGGTCTATGCCATCCGCAAATGGGACGAGTGGCTGCGCAAATACGCCCCCCCGGGAGCGGCCAGCTACGACTTCTATCAGTCGCTGCCGGCGCTGAGCCAGGGCAATGTCGCCCAGCAGATCTTCTGGTACACTGCCTTCGTCTCCGACATGGTCAAGCCGAAGTCCGAGGGCAACAACACGGTCGACGACCAGGGCATGCCCCTCTGGCGGATGGCGCCGAGCCCGCACGGTCCTTATTGGCAAGAGGGCCAGAAGGTCGGCTACCAGGACGCCGGGTCGTGGACTTTCCTGAAGTCCACGCCGATGGACCGCGCCAAGGCCGCCTGGCTCTATGCCCAGTTCGTGACCTCGAAGACCGTCGACACCAAGAAGAGCCATGTCGGCCTGACCTTCATCCGCAACTCCACGATCAACGACGAGAGCTTCACCGAGCGCGCGCCCAAGCTCGGCGGCCTGGTCGAGTTCTACCGCTCGCCCGACCGGGTGCGCTGGTCGCCGACCGGGATCAACGTGCCGGATTATCCGAAACTCGCCCAGATCTGGTGGCAGCAGATCGGCGACGTGAACGCCGGCACATTCACGCCGCAGGAAGCGATGGACCGGCTGGCCACCGAGATGGACACGACGATGGCCCGCATGGAGGAGGCCGACAAGGCAGCCAACGTCTATGGCGGCTGCGGCCCGCGGCTGAACGAGGAGAAGGACCCCTCCGAGTGGCTCGGCAAGCCCGACGGCCCCAAGGCCAAGCTCGAGAACGAAAAGCCGCAGGGCGAGACCATCGCCTATGACGAGCTGGTCAAGCGCTGGTCCGAGGCATCGCACCAGTGATCCCGGCACGCTGACTCCCTTGCCGGACCGGCTCTGTCGGTCCGGCCTTTGCCGCGGCAGGTCCGGCAGCGGCCGTCCGCCGCGGCATGTTCCGCCCGGCCCGAACTTCTGGCCCGGATACTGACCCTGGTTCGGGCCCCTGGTTCCGGCCCGCACCCGAGTGGGAAAGGTCGATGACGCTCGAGCTGCACGACATCGCCAAGCAGGTGGGCGGCGAGACGCACATCCACCGCACCTCGCTGAGGCTCGCGCAGTCGGGGTTCAACGTGCTTCTCGGGGCGACGGGCGCCGGAAAGACGACGCTGATGAAGCTGATGGCGGGGCTCGACCAGCCGACCGGCGGCCGCATCCTGATGGACGGCGAGGATGTGACGGGCGTCAGCCCGCAGCGCCGGAATGTCAGCTTCGTGCACCAGTTCTTTGTCAACTACCCCAACATGACCGTCCGCGAGAACATCGCCTCGCCGTTGCGCATCCGGGGGCTCGCCCGTGGCGAGATCGAGCGGCGGGTCGAGGAAACGGCGGCGCTGCTCAGGCTTTCGCCCATGCTCGAACGCCGGCCGTCAGAGCTGTCGGGCGGCCAGCAGCAGCGCACGGCGCTCGCCCGCGCCATCGTCAAGGACGCCCGCCTCGTTCTCCTCGACGAGCCGCTCGCCAACCTCGACTACAAGCTGCGCGAAGAGATGCGCGAGGAACTGCCCAAGCTGTTCGAGGGGCGCGGCACGGTCGTCGTCTACGCCACCTCCGAGCCGCACGAGGCGCTGCTGCTCGGCGGTCACATCGCCACCATGCACGAGGGCCGCGTGACCGAGTTCGGCCCCACCGCGGCGACCTACCGCCGGCCGGGCACGCTGGGGACGGCGCGGGTCTTCTCGAACCCGCCGATCAATGTCGGTGCGGTCGTGAAGGCCGGCGACACGGTCAGGCTCGACGGCCATGCGAGCTGGCGCGCGTCGGGCAGCGCGGCCGCCATGCCGGACGGCGCCTACACGCTGGCCGTTCGCCCGCACCATGTGACGCCGGCGGCCGAGTCCGCGGGGGCCGTGCCGCTCGAGGGCACCGTCAGGCTGACCGAGCTCTCCGGGTCCGAGAGCGTCGCGCATTTCAGCTTTGGCGACGAGACCTGGGTGTCGCAGAGCCACGGCGTCCATCCCTACCGGATCGGCGAGCCGCACACCTTCTATCTCGACCCGGCGGGCCATCTTTATTTCGACCGCGACGGCAACCTCGTGGCGGCCTGACGGAATGGCCAGGATCGAGCTCCGCGGCCTGCGCCACAGCTATCTCGCCCGGCCGCGAGAGCCAGCCGACTGGGCGCTGAAGGAGATCGACCTCGAATGGTCTGACGGTGGTGCCTATGCGCTGCTCGGCCCCTCCGGCTGCGGCAAGACCACGCTTCTGAACATCATCTCGGGGCTGGTGATCCCGACCGAGGGGCAGGTGCTGTTCGATGGAGCGGACGTGACGCGGCTGCCGCCCGACCGGCGCAACATCGCGCAGGTGTTCCAGTTCCCCGTCATCTACGACACGATGACCGTCTACCAGAACCTGGCCTTTCCGCTGCGCAACCGCGGGGTCGACGCCGCCCGCGTCGATGCCCGCGTGCGCGAGATCGCGGCGATGCTCGAGGTCGAGGGCATGCTCGACCGCCGGGCCGCCGGGCTGACGCCCGACGACAAGCAGAAGATCTCGATGGGCCGCGGGCTCGTCCGCGACGAGGTCAACGTCGTCATGTTCGACGAGCCGCTGACTGTGATCGACCCGCACCTGAAGTGGAAGCTCCGCTCCAAGCTCAAGGAGCTGCACCAGCGGGTGCGCCTGACCATGATCTACGTCACGCACGACCAGACCGAGGCGCTGACCTTCGCCGACAGGGTGGTCGTCATGCAGGATGGCGAGGTCGTGCAGATCGGCACGCCCGTCGAGCTGTTCGAGCGCCCACAGCACACTTTCGTCGGTCATTTCATCGGCTCGCCCGGCATGAACGTGCTGCCCGCGACGGTGCGCGACGGCGCCGTCTGGTTCCGCGACACGCCCGTCGAGGTGGAGGGCCCGGTCGCCGGGGCCGGCCGGCTCGAGATCGGCGTCCGCCCCGAATTCGTCAGTCTCGCGCCGGAAGGCGTGCCCGTCGAGATCGGCAAGGTCTCCGATGCCGGCCGCTACCGCGTCGTCGAGGGCTGGGCTGGCGAGCACCGCATCTATTTCTTCGCCGCCGACCGGGACGAGGTGCCGGAAGGCCGGGCGCACCTCGCCTTCGACCCCGCCATGACGCGGCTCTACGCCGATGGCTGGCTCGCGGGCGCGCGGAAGGGGGCGTCATGACCGGGGCGGTCGTCGGGCTTGCGCCTCGCCCCATCCCATCCCTCGCCCACAAGGGGGACGGGAGGCGACCGGTGGCCTCCTTCGCGCCCAAGCGCCCGCCCTTGCGAGAGCGCCGTGGCGTTGAAGCGCCTTGCGCACCGCTGGCGTCCCCTTCCCCCTTGTGGGGGAGGGCCGGCGAGGGGGCGCGCCGCCCCGCAACCAGGCCTCAAGGACGCGCGCCATGAAGACCGAGAACCAACGCGGCTGGCTCTTCGTCCTGCCCGTCCTCGTGCTCGTCGCCTTCAATGCGCTCGTGCCGCTGATGACGGTCGTCAACTACTCGGTGCAGGAGACGTTCGGCAGCAACGTCTTCCTCTGGCACGGCCTCGGCTGGTACCAGGACATCCTCACCTCGCCGCGCTTCCATGCGGCGCTCGGCCGCCAGTTCCTGTTCACCTTGCTGATCTTGGCTATCGAGATCCCGCTCGGCGTCGCCATCGCGCTGACCATGCCGCGCTCGGGCCCCTGGGTCTCGGTCTGCCTCGTGCTGATGGCGCTGCCGCTGCTCATCCCGTGGAACGTGGTGGGCGCGATGTGGAACATCTTCGCGCTGCCCGACATCGGCCTGCTCGGCTACACGCTCAACGCGATCGGCTTCGACTACGACTACACGCAGCAGCCGCTCAGCGCCTGGTTCACCGTCGTCCTGATGGACGTCTGGCACTGGACGTCGCTGGTCGTGCTGCTGGCCTATGCCGGGCTGATCTCGATCCCCGATGCCTATTACCAGGCGGCCAAGATCGACGGCGCGCGGCCCTGGGCGGTCTTCTGGTACATCCAGCTGCCCAAGATGAAGCGCGTTCTGACCATCGCCGTCCTGCTCCGCTTCATCGACAGCTTCATGATCTACACCGAGCCCTTCGTGCTGACCGGCGGCGGCCCCGGCAACGCCACCACCTTCCTGTCGATCGACCTGGTGAAGATCGCGCTCGGCCAGTTCGACCTCGGCAATGCCGGCGCCATGAGCCTGATCTATTTCCTGATCACGCTGCTGGTCTCTTACGTCTTCTACGTGCTGATGACCAGGGACGAGGGGACCTGAGCATGCGCAGGGCCAGCTTCCTAGTACCGGCGTTCTACATCATCTTCCTGATGCTGCCGATCTATTGGCTCGTCAACATGTCGTTCAAGACGACGAACGAGATCCTCGGCGGCTTCAGCCTCTACCCGGCCGAGTTCACGCTTGAGAACTACGCGGTCATCTTCAACGATCCGACCTGGTACATGGGCTATGTGAACTCGCTGACCTACGTGCTCATCAACACCGTGCTCTCGGTGGGGGTGGCGCTGCCGGCGGCTTATGCCTTCTCGCGCTACCGCTTCCTCGGCGACAAGCACCTGTTCTTCTGGCTGCTGACCAACCGCATGGCGCCGCCGGCGGTCTTCGCGCTGCCCTTCTTCCAGCTCTATTCCGCCGTCGGGCTCTTCGACACGCCCTGGGCGGTGGCGCTGGCGCACACGCTCTTCAACGTGCCGCTCGCCGTCTGGATCCTCGAAGGGTTCATGTCCGGCGTGCCGAAGGAGCTCGACGAGACGGCCTATGTCGACGGCTATTCCTTCCCGCGCTTCTTCGTGCGCATCTTCCTGCCGACGATCAGCGCCGGGATCGGCGTCGCCGCCTTCTTCTGCTTCATGTTCAGCTGGGTCGAGCTCCTGCTCGCCAAGACGCTGACCTCGGTCGACGCCAAGCCCATCGCCGCGGTGATGACTCGCACGGCCTCGACCAGCGGCTACGAGCTCGGCCTGCTGGCCGCGGCGGGCGTGCTGACGATCATCCCCGGCGCCTTCGTCATCTATTTCGTGCGCAACTACATCGCCAAGGGCTTCGCCCTGGGGCGGGTCTGATGCGAGCCGCGACCCTCGCCCTCGCCGCCCTGCTGCCGGTCGCGGCAGCCGCTCAGACTCAAGGCTGGGGCGACATGGGCAAGAAGGAGGAGGCCGGCTTCTCCTGGACCCAGCCGCTCTTCGGCGGCTTCTGGATGGCGTGGACACCGGCGACGCTCGCCTTCTTCGCCTTCGTCTTCGCCGCCATCGGCCTGATGGGGCTGCTCGAATGGCGCCGGCCCGGCGGCGCGCCGCGCCACGGCATCCTCGGCATCGACACGACCCGGGGCGACCGGCTGTTCATCGGCCTGCTCGGCTCGGCCTACATCTTCCTCGCCTGGATCGGCCTTGTCGGCCTGACCCTTCTGTGGCCGCTGGCGCTCGCCTGCGTCTGGATCGCCTTCGTCTTCTGGCGGGTGTGAGGCTGTCGCCGGCGCGGCGACAACCTCTTCATGTCGGGTCACGCGCCCTGGCGGGTCCAGAAGCGCAGCTTGCGGCACATCTCGACGAAGCCTTCGGCGTTGCCGCCGTCGAGGGCGACGAACCCGCCATCCGGGCTGACACAGGCCGCCTGGAACAGCGTCGCGGCGTGCTGGTTGTGCGCCACGAACTTGTAGTGCGCGAAGGCATCAGTGACGAAGTCCTTCGCCGCCGGCATCTTGGCCAGCATGGCCGCGCCCTCGGCCGAGGGCAGCACGGCGACCGCGTCGAAGACGACCGACGGGCCGCCGTCGACCTTCTCGTCGGCCTCGACCGTCGAGCCGTCGTCTGCCGTCACGCCGAAGATCTTGGGCGCGACGATCTTCAGCATGGCGCCCTCGGCCTCCAGCGCCTTTTTCAGCCCCTCCAGCACCTTCATCTCGACGCCGTCGGTGACCAGAGCGCCGACCTTGCGCCCGGCAAAGCTCTTCGGTCCGTTCTTCAGGATGCTGAGCGGGTCCGAGGGCGGCAGCGCGGTGTTCACGGGCGCCGCCGGGAGCGCCGCCTTCGGCATCTCGGCCAGGCCGAGGCCCTGCGCCACGTGGCCCGCCAGGTCGTCATGGATGTTCATCAGGTGCGAGACGATGCGCTCGCGGATATCGCCGCGGTCGCATTTCGACAGCTCAAAGACGATGGCGTCGCCGATATGCGCCTGCTCGACCGGCGTCTGGCTGATGTAGAACTGCCGCGCCTGGCTGTAGTGGTCGGCAAAGCTTTCCGGGCGGATGCGCCGCTTCTCGCCGGACTCGGCCGCCGGATAGGTCGGGAAGCCGGCCTTCGGGTCCTCGCGCGGGCCGCCGGCCTCGCCCCAGCTGTTCGGCTCGTAGTTCGCCCGGCCCGCGGGGTTGTAGAACGCCATGTGGCCGTCCTGCTGGAAGTGCCGGAACGGGCAGCGCGGCGCGTTGACGGGCAGGTGCGTGAAGTTCGGGCTGCCCAGCCGCTTCAGCTGCGTGTCGAGATAGCTGAAGTTCCGCCCCTGCAGCAGCGGGTCGTTGGTGAAGTCGACGCCCGGCACGACATTGCCGGTGTGGAACGCCACCTGCTCGGTCTCGGCGAAGAAGTTATCAACCACGCGGTCCAGCACCAGCCGGCCGACGCGGCGCACCGGCACCTGCTCCTCGGGGATGATCTTGGTCGCGTCGAGCACGTCGAACTCGAAGCGGTCGGCGAAATCGTCGTCGAAGACCTGCAGGCCGAGCTCCCATTCCGGATAGTCGCCGGCCCCGATCGCGTCCCAGAGGTCGCGGCGGTGAAAGTCCGGATCGGCGCCGTTGATCTTCAGCGCCTCGTTCCAGACCACCGATTGCAGGCCCTGCTTCGGCTTCCAGTGGAACTTGACGAAATGCGACCTGCCCTCGGCGTTGATCAGCCGGAAGGTGTGGACGCCGAAGCCCTCCATGAAGCGGAAGCTGCGCGGAATGGCGCGGTCCGACATGACCCACATGATCATGTTGAGCGATTCGGGCATCAGCCCGACAAAGTCCCAGAAATTGTCGTGCGCGCTCTGCGCCTGCGGGAATCCGCGATCGGGCGCGGGCTTCACCGAGTGGATCAGGTCGGGAAACTTGATGGCATCCTGGATGAAGAAGACCGGGATGTTGTTGCCGACGATGTCCCAGTTCCCTTCCTTGGTGTAGAGCTTGACGGCAAAGCCGCGCACGTCGCGCGCGAGGTCCATCGAGCCCTTCGAGCCCGCCACCGTCGAGAACCGCACGAAGGCCTCGGTCTTCTCGCCCTTGCGCTGAAAGATGTCGGCGCGGCTGAGCTCGGGGATCGGATCGGTCGTCTCGAAATAGCCATGCGCGCCGAAGCCGCGGGCGTGCACGACGCGCTCCGGGATTCGCTCATGGTCGAAATGAAAGATCTTCTCGCGGAAGAACTGGTCCTCCATCAGCAGCGGCCCGCGCGGCCCAAGCCGCAGCGAGTTCTGGTCGTCCGGAACGGCTACTCCCTGCTGATTGGTCAGGCGGGCGTCACCGATCGCGTGCTGGTGAAGCTCGCCCGCATTGCCGCGGGTTGTCTCTGCGTCCGTGCGGGAGGCCATGTGGTTTCCTCGATGGAGATAGGATCTGCGGATGCCGGGATGTGCCGAAGCCCCGGGGCGAAAAATCGCACACCGGGGATCAACGTCGGTCCCGCCCGAGGGTTCCGGCGAGGGTTCCAGTTCTGGCCGAGGTCAGGCCTTCGTCACACCTCCGCCGGCGGGCTGCGCAGCGGGCCGAAAGGCGACAGTCGACTCAGAACGAACAGCAGGAGCGCCGCCGATGTCAGGAGGTCGACGCGCAGCAGCGGCAGGACGTCCTCGCTCCGGAACAGGAACAGCTGCGCCCCGGAAAGCACGCCCTCGGCGCCGACCATGGTGAGCCCGAACACGTTGAACCCGACATGCAGGCCGATCGAGGCCCAGAGCGCGCCGGTGCGCCAGACCAGGGCGGCCAGCGTCAGCCCCATCAGGAAGGTGGTCAGCACGTAGGAGACAGCGGCCTCTTGCGGCAGGTCGCCGGCCCAATGCAGCATTCCGAAGGCGGCCGAGGGCAACACGGCCCAGAGCAGCGGATTGCGCCTGCGCAGAGCGAGCTGCTGCAGCAGATAGCCGCGGAAGATCAGTTCTTCGGCCGTCGCCTGCACGAAGACGAGCACGATCAGCGGCACGAGAAGCGCCAGCCACAGCGTGATCGGCAAAGGTGTCGCGACGGGCTCCGAGAGGATCAGTCCGATCAAGGTCGAGCCTAGCGCGAAGGCCAGCGCCACGAGCACGCCCTTGCCCAGATCGCCCGGCCGCAGGCGACCATCCGGTGCGAACAACGTCCTGAAGCGCTGCCCATGCAGCACTGTCGTCACAACGAAGACGCCGAGCCAGATGCCGGCAAAGGTGCCGAGCAGCACTGCCACGACCTCGGCGTCGCCGCCGCCCAGCGCGCTGGCCAGCCGCTCGCGCGCGAATTCGGGATCGCCGGTCGCGACCGCGTTCCACGTCGTCCACAGAAACAGGACACCCGCCGTCCCGGCGAACCAAGCGGTCACGATCACCGCAAGTCCGGCAATCACCCTCCACAGGCCCGGGCGTTGCCTGCCGGAAGCTATGTAGCGCTCGAACGCGGTCATCAGCCCGCGCGCCGTTCCGGCAGAACGCCGCTCAGCCCCCCTGAGCGCGCTCGCGGCGGAGGAACTCCTCGGTGCGCCGGCCGCTCGCGGGCGTCTCGGCCGCACGGCGCTTCAGCTCCTCGGTCCTTGGATGCGATCCGGTCGCGCCCTGCTCGCGCTCGATGCGGGTGTATTCCCGGATGCGCGTGCCCTCGCTTCTGTCGCGGGGCTGATCGACGGCATGTTTCGACATGGTTGTCTCCTTCCCGGCTTTCTCTACTCAAGGTGGCCGCATCCTGGTGCGATTTCCAGTCCTGTTTTGGCTATTCGGGCCGACTTCTGGGCCGCTTCTGCGCCGCGTTCCGGCCACGACCTGGGCCGAGTTCAGGGCCGAGCCCAGCGCCGAGCCAGGGCCGAGCCCAGGGCCGGGTACTGCCCAGCGATCCGTGCTGGAAACGTGCAACGCCCCCCGCTAGTTTCGCGCCAGCCACGATTCAAAAAGGACGGGGGAGGTCACGGGGCGCCATGGATGCGAGAACGTTCGACAAGGCCAGGCTCGTCAGCCGGCATGTGACCGAAGGTCCGGCCCGCGCCCCGCACCGGTCCTACTACTACGCCATGGGCCTGACCGACGAGGAGATCCACCGCCCGTTCGTCGGCGTCGCGACCTGCTGGAACGAGGCTGCGCCCTGCAACATTGCGCTGAGCCGGCAGGCGCAGGCCGTGAAGCTTGGCGTCAAGGAGGCGCTGGGCACCCCGCGCGAGTTCACGACCATCACGGTCACGGACGGCATCGCCATGGGCCACGAGGGCATGCGCTCGTCGCTCGCCAGCCGCGAGGCCATCGCCGACACGGTCGAGCTGACCATGCGCGGCCACGCCTATGACGCGCTCGTCGGCCTTGCCGGCTGCGACAAGTCGCTGCCCGGCATGATGATGGCCATGGTGCGCCTGAACGTGCCCTCGGTCTTCATCTATGGCGGCTCGATCCTGCCCGGCCGGGCGCCGAACAACCCGGAGATTCCCGAGGACTTCGCCCACCGCGACCTGACGGTGCAGGACATGTTCGAGGCGGTCGGCCGGCACCAGGGCGGCACGCTCTCCGACGCCGCGCTGGCCTTGCTCGAGCGCGTCGCCTGCCCGTCGGCCGGCGCCTGTGGCGGGCAGTTCACCGCCAACACCATGGCCTGCGTCTCCGAGGCGATCGGGCTTGCGCTGCCGCTCTCCTCCGGTGCGCCGGCACCCTATGAGAGCCGCGACGCCTTCGCCGAGGCCAGCGGCCGCGCCGTGATGAACCTGCTGGCCCGCGGCATCCGCGCCCGCGACGTGGTGACCCGCCAGTCGCTGGAGAATGCGGCGCGCGTCGTCGCCTGCACCGGCGGCTCGACCAATGCCGGGCTGCACCTGCCGGCCATCGCGCATGAGGCGGGGATCGACTTCAACCTGCAGGACGTTTGCGACATCTTCAAGGAGACGCCCTATTTCGTCGACCTGAAACCGGGCGGCAAATACGTCGCCAAGGACCTCTTCGAGGCCGGCGGCATCCCGATCGTGATGAAGGAGCTGCTGCGCGCCGGCCTGCTGCACGGCGACTGCGTGACGGCGACCGGCAAGACCATGGCCGAGAACCTGGCCGCGATCGAGGGCGAGCCGGACGGACGGGTCATCTACTCGATCGACAAGCCGCTGACCAAGACCGGCGGCGTCGTCGGCCTGACCGGCAACCTGGCGCCCGAGGGCGCCATCGTGAAGGTCGCCGGCATGAAGAAGCTGAAGTTCGAGGGCCCGGCCCGGGTCTTCGAGTGCGAGGAGGATGCGTTCGCCGCCGTCCAGCGCCGTGAGTACAAGGAGGGCGAGGTCATCGTCATCCGCAACGAGGGGCCGAGGGGCGGCCCCGGCATGCGCGAAATGCTGGCGACGACCGCGGCGATCTCCGGGCAGGGCATGGGCTCCAAGGTCGCGCTGATCACCGACGGCCGCTTTTCCGGCGCGACGCGCGGCTTCTGCGTCGGCCATGTCGGGCCGGAAGCCGCGGTCGGCGGCCCGATCGCGCTGCTGCGCGACGGCGACATCATCTCGATTGACGCGGGCCGGGGCACGATCAAGGTCAAGCTGACGGCCAAGGATCTCAAGGACCGGCGCAAGGCGTGGCAGGGCCCGCGCGAGACGATCTACGGCTCGGGCGCGCTCTGGAAGTACGCTCAGACGGTTGGGGGTGCCCAGCAGGGGGCGGTCACGCATCCGGGAGGCAAGGGCGAGCGGCACTGCTACGCCGATCTCTGAGCCGGCCATGCACCCCTCGAGGCAACGCTCGCGCGGGCTGCGGCCGGATCTGGTCGCGGTGGCGCTGCTGGTGGCGCTGGCGGGCTGCGTGGCGCCGCCGGGGCTCGAGCGCGGATTGAGCGGCCGCGATGCCGAATGGGCGCGCACGCGCGGCCCAGGCGAGTTCTCGGTGGTCTCGGCCACCCCGGGACGCGCCGTCGTCTCGGCGCTCGGCCACCAGGTAGCCATCGAGCCGGCGGACGGCTTCTGCCTTGCCAGGGAGGCGATCGAGACCTCCGACCGCTCTGCCTTCCTGCTGCTCGGCGACTGCGCGCTCGAGGAGCCGGCAGCCCGCGGCCAGGGGGCCGACGCGCTTCTGGACCTGCCGCGCGGCGTGCCGGGGATCATCACCGTGTCGATCTCGGGCGATCCGGGTTTCACGCAGGCGGGCGGCGCCGGCGATCTGTCGGAACTGCAGCGCTTCGTCGAAAGCGCCGAGGGCCGCGCTCTGCTCGGCCGCGGCGGCGACGGTGCCCAGGTATCGGTGGTCGAAACCCGGGCCATCGGCAACTGCCTCTACGTGCTGGTCGAGGACGGCGACGGCAGCGTGCCGGTGCTGGCGCCGCGCTTCTGGCGCGCCTTTGTCGAGCTGAACCAGCGGCTGGCCGTCGTCACCATCAGCGGCTTCCGCGACCGGCCGCTGCCGGAGGAGGAGATGCTGCGCCATCTCGGCGACCAGGTGCGGCAACTGCAGGTCGCCAACAGCGAGCCGATCGACGAGCAGCCGGTTCAGCTCGCCGAGGCTTGGGAGCCGCGCGCGCCCGCCTGGCCGACGCTGGTGCCGCGCACCGAGGCGGAGGCGATCGAGGAGGAGGCCGAGGACCAAGACCTCGCGATCGCCGACATCCAGCCGACCTCGGTCATCGTCGCCACGGCGAGCGGCGGCGAAGGCTTTTGGCCGACGCCGGCCCGCCGTCGCGTGCCGGCTGGCGCCCGCGGCACCGCCTCGGAGCTTTTGCCCGGCGCGCCGCCGCGGCGTCCGACGGCGTCCGGAGCGGGCGCTTCTGGCGCCGGCGAGTCGGGGGCGGCGGCGCCCGTCTCCGCGCCCGTGGCGCGCGCGCGCCCGTAATCAGCCCGTAATCATCCGGGCGTCGCCCAAGGAATTGGCAATCGCCGCAGCCGGACATGTGCGACCCGAGGCCGGGCGGCGCACAGGCCGGTCAGATGTCCAGCTCGACCCAGACCGGAACGTGGTCCGACGGCTTCTCGCGGCCGCGCACGGCGGCGTCGATGCCGGCGGCCGACAGCCGGTCGGCGGCCTGTGGCGAGAGCAGCAGGTGGTCGATCCGGATGCCGTTGTTCTTTTGCCAGGCGCCGGCCTGATAGTCCCAGAAACTGTAGACCCGGTCGTCCTGCGTGACCTCGCGGATCGCGTCCGACCAGCCGAGGTTCACGATGTTGCGCCAGGCGGCCCTGGTCTGCGGCAGGAACAGCGCGTCTTCGCGCCAGTTCTCCGGCCGGGCCGCGTCGCGGGCCTCGGGGATGACGTTGAAGTCGCCGGCGAGCAGGGCGGTCTCCTCGCTCTCGATCAGCTCGGCGGCGCGCGCGCGCAGCCGCTCCATCCAAGCGAGCTTGTAGTCATAGCGCGGCCCCGGCGCCGGGTTCCCGTTCGGCAGATAGAGGCAGCAGACGCGCACCACGCCCTTGTCGCCGGGCACGGTCGCCTCGATCCAGCGCGCCTCGGCGTCGTCGTCGTCGCCCGTCAGGCCGCGCCCGCAGCTCTCGATCGGGCGTTTCGAGAGGATGGCGACACCGTTGAAGCCCTTCTGGCCGCAGGTCTCGACATTATAGCCGAGCCCGTCGAGCTCGAGCCGCGGGAAGGCGTCGTCGAGCGACTTGATTTCCTGCAGCGCGACGATGTCCGGCGCCGCCTCGGCCAGCCAGTCGAGCAGCGCGGGCAGCCGCGCCTTGACGCCGTTGATGTTGAAGGTCGCGATCTTCATGGCCCGACTTGCCGCCCGCCCATCTCCGTCCCGCCCATCTCCTGCCCGACAGAGTGGATGAGGGCAAGGAAGGCCTCGCCGAACCGCTCGATCTTCTGCGCGCCCATGCCGGAGAT
Organism: uncultured Bacillaceae bacterium; assembly: GCA_963763245.1. Classification (GTDB taxonomy): domain Bacteria; phylum Pseudomonadota; class Alphaproteobacteria; order Rhodobacterales; family Rhodobacteraceae; genus Thermohalobaculum. The sequence continues at coordinate 299,264 of CAVXNU010000007.1, read as the reverse complement.
GCGCTCGAGCTCGGCCAGGCTGCGCGGCCTCTCGGCCGCGATCCGGGCGAGCGTCGTCGTCGTGCAGGAGAGGAACCGGTCCGTGCCGGAGGCGCCCCGCGCCAGCTCGAGCTGGGCCTCCTGCAAGCGGTCGAAGAGCGCGCCCTCCGGGCTGCCGGCAAGGCGCATGCGGGCGGGATGGACCCGCTCGGTCGCTCCGGCGCGGATGACGCGGAGAAAGGCGTCGCCGAATTCCGTCAGCTTCTTGGCGCCGACGCCGTGGCAGCCCGCCAGCGCGTCGAGGTCGTCGGGCTTGCGCGCCGCCATCTCGATCAGCGTCGCGTCGGGAAAAATGACATAGGCCGGAACGTTGCGCGCACGGGCCAGATCAGAGCGCAGCGCCCGCAGCGCCTCGAAGAGCTCCTGGTCGTCAGGGACCAGCCCGGGCGCGGTGCGCACCCGCGACTTCTCCTTGCGTCTGGGCGTCGCATCTTTCCGGAGCAGCACCGGGGCCTCGCCGCGCAGCACGGCGCGCCCCGCCTCGGTGACGCTCCAGCCGCCGCGATCGTCGACGCTGGCGTGCCCCAGCGCATAGAGCTGGCGGAAGACGCCGCGCCAGGGCCCTGGCTCGAGCTCGGCGCCGACGCCGAAGGTCTTGATCCGGTCGTGGCCGAGCTGGCGCACGCGGTCGGTCGCCTCGCCGCGCAGAATGGCGACCAGGTGCTCGACGCCGAAGCGCTCGCCGGTGCGCAGCATGGCCGAGAGCGCCTTCTGGACGAGGACGGTGCCGTCGAAGCCCTCGGGCGGCTCGATGCAGATGTCGCAGTTGCCGCACCGCTCGGCGCCTTCCTCGCCGAAATAGCGCAGCAGCACTCGGCGCCGGCAGCCCGGCGTCTCGGCCAAGGCCAGGAGCGCGTTCAGCCGCGCATGCTCGGCGCGCTTGACCTCGGCGGGTGCGTCGGTCTCGTCGATCTGGCGGCGGCGCAGCCGGATGTCGTCGAGCCCGTAGAGCGTCAGCGTGTCGGCCGGCAGCCCGTCGCGGCCGGCGCGGCCGATCTCCTGGTAATAGGCCTCGATCGTCTTCGGCAGGTCGGCGTGCACGACGAAGCGCACGTCCGGCTTGTCGATGCCCATGCCGAAGGCGACGGTCGCGGCCATCACCGCCCCGTCCTCCTGCGCGAAGCGGTCCTGGCGCTCGGCCCGCAGGCGGTCGTCGAGCCCGGCATGGTAGGCCATCGCCTTGACGCCGGCGCCCTGCAGCGCCACGGCCAGCGCCTCGGCCTTGCGGCGCGAGGCGGTGTAGACGATGCCGCTCTGCCCAGGGCGCGCGCCGACGAATTCGAGCAGCCGCGCCTGCGGCTGGTGCTTGGGCTCGAAGGCGAGCCGGAGGTTCGGCCGGTCGAAGCCGCGCAGGAAGATTGCGGGCTCGCGATCGAAGAGCCGGGCGACGATCTCGGCCCGGGTGGCGGCATCGGCCGTCGCGGTGAAAGCCGCGATCTGGATGCCGCCGAGCGCCGAGCGCAGATCGCCGATGCGCAGATAGTCGGGGCGGAAGTCGTGGCCCCACTGGCTGACGCAATGCGCCTCGTCGACCGCCAGCAGTCGGGTGCCGGCGCGCTGCAGCATGGCGGTCGCGGCCTCGTTCGCCAGCCGCTCGGGCGCCATGTAGAGCAGCTTCAGCCGCCCGGCCCCCAGCGCGTCGAGCACGCGGGCCGTCTCGCGCGGGTCGTTGGCCGAGGTCAGCGCGCCCGCCTCGACGCCCGCCTGGCGCAGCGCCGCGACCTGGTCGCGCATCAGCGCGATCAGGGGCGAGATGACGACGGTCAGCCCGGGCCGCAGCAGCGCCGGCAGCTGGTAGCAGAGCGACTTGCCGCCGCCCGTCGGCATGATGGCGAGCACGTCGCGGCCGGCTTCGATCGCCTCGACGATCTCGGCCTGGCCGGCGCGAAAGCTGTCATAGCCGAAGACCGACTTCAGGACATCGAGCGGCGCGCCCACTTACTCTCCCCTGCCTCCCCCGCCGACGGCTCAGAGCCCTGCACGACGCATGCCGGCGCGTGCCGGCCGCCGCCCGGCCTCGCCTCCGCGCGGCTCGTGTCGCACATCGCACCCGAACGCGGAAAGATCCGCCGCGGCCGCCCCTCCGGCGCCATCCCGGCCTCGTGGTGCCGGACGTCAGATCGAAAAGCTGGTGCCGCAGCCGCAGGTCGAGGTGGCGTTGGGGTTCTCGACGGCGAAGCGCGCGCCGATGAGCTCGTCCTTGAAGTCGACGACCGCGCCGGCGAGGAAAGGCAGGCTCTCGGCGTCGACCAGCACGCGCTGGCCGTCATGCTCGATGACCGTGTCGCCATCGGCCGGCGCGTCCTCGAGCGCGAACTCGTAGCTGAAGCCCGAGCAGCCGCCGCCGAGCACGGCGACGCGCAGCGCCTTGGCCTCGCCGCTGCCTTCGGCGATCTCGGCCAGACGCGCAAAGGCGCGCTCGGTCACCCTCAGCGCGGCCGGCGCATTGGCCGGCGCGGTGGCTGGCGCCGTCAGGTCGGGGACATCGGCTCGCATTCGGGCCCTCCGCTGCGCTATAGCTGCCGTGAAATGTATCTACCGAGCGCGGCTGCACAAGGGGCCCGGAGGGGCGATGCACGGACCTGACCTCGCCGACTACGCGGCGCATCCGGCGCGCAGCCGCGGCCGATTGTATCCCGAGCCCGACAGCGAGCACCGCTCGCCCTTCCAGCGCGACCGCGACCGGATCATCCATTCCTCGGCGTTCCGGCGGCTGAAGCACAAGACGCAGGTCTTCGTCGAGCACGAGGGCGACTACTACCGCACGCGGCTGACGCATTCGATCGAGGTGGCGCAGATCGCCCGCACCATCGCCCGGACACTGCGCCTGAACGAGGACCTGGCCGAGGCGGTGGCGCTCGCGCACGATCTGGGGCACACGCCCTTCGGCCATACCGGCGAGGACGAGCTGGCGCTCTGCATGGCGCCGCATGGCGGCTTCGACCACAACGCCCAGGCGCTGAAGATCGTCACCGAGCTCGAGCGGCACTATGCCGAGTTCGACGGGCTGAACCTGACCTGGGAGACGCTGGAGGGCCTGGCCAAGCACAACGGGCCGCTGCTGCCCTCGCCGGAGGCGACCCGCGACGCGCTGCCGCTCGCCATCACCGACTATGTCGCGCGGCACGATCTCGAGCTGCACATGCACGCCGGGGCCGAGGCGCAGGTGGCGGCGCTCTCGGACGACATCGCCTATGTGAACCATGACCTGCACGACGGGCTGCAGGCGGGCCTCTTCGAACTCGACGAGATCCGGGAACTGCCGCTGGTCCGCGACAGCTTTGACTGCGTTGACCGGAAGTGGCCCGGTCTCGACCAGACGCGGCGGCGCCACGAGGGGCTGCGCCGGGTCTTCGGCGCCATGGTCGAGGATGCGGTCGCACAATCGGCGGCGAAGCTGGCGCGGCTCGCGCCCCGCTCCATGGCCGAGGTGCAGGCGCAGCCCGCGCCGGTCGTCGGCTTCTCCGACGGGCTCGCGCGCGACATCGCCGAGATCAAGGGCTTCCTGTTCGCGCGGATGTACCGCCACTATCGCGTCAAGCGGATGCGCGTCAAAGCCGTGCGCGTCGTGCGCGAGCTCTTCGACGCCTTTCTGGCCGACCCTGGCCTTCTGCCGGGCGAATGGCGGCACGTCGCCGAGGCGGCCGAGACCGAGACGTTGCGCGCCCGTGTCGTCGCCGACTATATCGCCGGCATGACGGACCGTTTCGCGCTCGAGGAACATCGGGTGCTGACCGACCCCTTCGCCCGCGCCTGAGCCGACCCGCCCTTGACCCGCCCTTGAAAGGACTCCGCCCCGTGAACCTGTTCGCCGAGGTCAAGACCCAGGTCGACGCCGCGCTGTCCGCCATGACGGCGCGGGGCGAGCTGCCGGAGGGGCTCGAAATGGGCGCGGTGACCGTCGAGCCGCCGCGCGACCCGGCGCATGGCGACATGGCGACGAACGCCGCCATGGTGCTGGCCAAGGCGGCGGGAGCCAAGCCACGCGACCTGGCCGAGCGGATCGCTGCCGAGCTGCGCCAGAGCCCGCGGCTGGACGAGGTGACCGTCGCCGGGCCGGGCTTCATCAACCTGCGGCTTGCACCCTCGGCCTGGCACGAGGTCGTCGGCGCTGCGCTGCGCGCCGGGCTCGACTATGGCCGCTCGACCGCGGGGCAGGGGCAGAAGGTCAATGTCGAGTTCGTCTCGGCCAACCCGACCGGCCCGCTGCATGTCGGGCACACCCGCGGCGCGGTCTTCGGCGACGCGCTGGCCAGCCTCATGGCCTTCACCGGCTGGGAGGTGACCCGCGAGTACTACGTCAACGACGGCGGCGCGCAGGTCGACGTGCTCGCCCGCTCGGCCTATCTGCGCTATCGCGAGGCGAACGGCGAGACCGTCGAGATCGTCGGCGGCCTGTATCCCGGCGACTATCTGATCCCGGTCGGGCATGGCCTGCGGGAGAAATTCGGCGACCGGCTGATGCACGTGCCGGAGAAGGTCTGGCTGCCGCAGGTCCGCGACTTTGCCATCGAGGCGATGATGGCGCTGATTCGCGACGACCTGGCCGCGCTCGGTGTCAGAATGGATCACTATTTCTCGGAGCGGTCGCTCTACGGCACGGGCCGGATCGAGGCGACGCTGAAGGAGCTCAAGCGGCGGGAGCTGATCTATGTCGGCACGCTCGAGCCGCCCAAGGGCAAGGCGCCCGAGGATTGGGAGCCGCGGCCGCAGACGCTGTTCCGCTCGACCGCGCATGGCGACGACGTCGACCGGCCGATCCGCAAGGCCGACGGCTCGTGGACCTATTTCGCGCCCGACATCGCCTATCACAAGGACAAGCTCGATCGCGGCTTCGACCTTCTGGTCGACGTGCTCGGCGCCGATCATGGCGGCTATGTCAAGCGGATGAAGGCGGCCGTTGCGGCGCTGTCTGATGGGCGCGTGCAGCTCGACGTCAAGCTGTGCCAGCTCGTGCGGCTGTTCAAGGACGGCGCCGAATACAAAATGTCCAAGCGGGCCGGCACCTTCGTGACGCTTCGTGACGTGCTGGACGAGGTGGGCCCGGACGTGACCCGCTTCACCATGCTGACGCGCCGCAACGACGCGCAGCTCGATTTCGACTTCACCAGCGTGCTGGCCCAGGCCAAGGAAAACCCTGTCTGGTACGTGCAATACGCCAATGCGCGCACGCATTCCGCCTTCCGCAAGGCGGCCGAGGAGGGGGTGGCGCCGGACGCGGCGACGCTGGCCGATGCCGACCTGTCGGTGCTGACCGATCCGAGCGAGCTCGACATCATCCGCCGCATCGGCGAATGGCCCCGGCTGGTCGAAACGGCGGCCGCCCAGCACGAGCCGCATCGGGTGACCTTCTACCTCTACGACCTGGCCTCGGTCTTCAATGCGCACTGGAACCGGGGGCAGGACAATCCGGAGTTGCGGTTCGTCCGCGCCGACAGTCCCGAATTGACACGGTCCAGACTGGCCCTGGTGATGGCCGTCAGAGTTGTTATTTCGGCCGGTCTTGCTATTCTGGGCGTCGCTCCGATGCAGGAAATGTAACGAAGCGGCCCGGAACGGGTCCCGCGTCGGCGCGAGGCAAAAGCACTCCCCTTGAGCAGTGGGGCGTCACCAGGCATGCGACCGATACGGGACTACCCGCCCGACGACTATGATGCCGTCCTGGACGGCCCATCCCGGCTGACGCGGCTGCGGCGCGCGGTCTCGACCGCCATCGGCGCGGCCGTCGCCGTGGCCGTGCTGCTGGCGCTCGGCGTCTGGTTCTACCGCCTGGGCGCGCGCGAGCCCGACAGCGTGCCGATCATCCGCGCCTCGGCCGAGCCGACCAAGACACGGCCCGAGGAACCTGGCGGCGTCGTCACGCCCTACCAGGACATCACCAGCTATCGCGTCGCCGAAAGCAAGGCCGAGCCGCCCGCCGCGACCGTGCTGGCGCCGCCGCCGCCCGAGCCGCGCCCCGAGGACGTCGCCATGGGCAGGTTGGCGCCCGAGCCCGCTCCGCGACCGGCTGACCGGCCTGCGCGCAGCGGTCGGCAAGCCGAGGCGCCGGCCACGCGCCCTGATGCGGGGCACGAGACCGCGGCGCCGGGGCCGCGGCCCGCCGGCACCGCACCGGACGCCGACGAGATCCGGGCGGAGGAAGAGATCGACGAGGAAGCTCCGGAAGGCGGCATCGACGCCATCGTCGTCGAGGACGAGGCCAGCCCGATCGAGGCGCCCGGCAGCGTGATGACGCTGCCCTCGGAGGCCGACGAGATCGCCGCGCTGGTCCGGCAGGCGACGCTCGACGACGCGACCGCGCCGACCCCCGAGCCCGCCGTTGCGACCGGGGCGCTCGAGCTGCAGCCCGGCGGGGCGGATCTGCCTCCCCTGCCGCCGGCACGGCCGGCCGACCTGCGCGAGCGCATGGCCGCCTCGGTGCGCTCGGCCGAGGAGCGGGCGAGCCAGCTCGCGCGCCGCGCGGCGGACTCGCCCGTGCAGATCCAGCTTGCCGCCGATCCCGACGAGGCGGTCATCCGCAGCATGTGGCGCCGCATCGCCCAGGCGAACCAGGACATCCTGCATGACCGCGAGCTGGCGGTGCAGACCACCACCTCGGGCGGCAGGACGTATTATCGGCTGCGGGTCGGCCCCTTCGGCGGCACCTCCGAAGCGCACGCGGTCTGCCAGGCGCTGGAGGCGCGCGGGCAGGACTGCATCGTCGCGCGGAACGGCTGATGGCGCGCGCGGCGATCTATGGCCTGGCCGGTCCCGAGCTGACGGCGAACGAGGCGGCGTTCTTCCGAGACGCCGACCCTTGGGGATTCATCCTGTTCTCGCGCAACATCGTCGATCCCGACCAGCTGACACGGCTGACCGCGGCCTTGCGCGCGACCGTCGGGCGCAACGCGCCGATCCTGGTCGATCAGGAGGGCGGGCGCGTGCAGCGGCTCGGGCCGCCGCACTGGCGCAGCTGGCGTCCGGTGGCCAGCCTCTTCGACGGCGCCGATGAGGCCTCCGCGCTCGAGGCGGCGCGGCTGCGCTACCGCATCATCGCCGACGAGCTGGCGCGCGTCGGCATCGACGTGAACTGCGCGCCGCTGCTCGACGTGCGCGCCCCGGAGGGGCACGAGATCATCGGCACCCGCGCGCTCGGGCAGGCGGCGGACGAGGTGGCGCGGCGCGGCCGCGCGGTCTGCGAGGGGCTGCTGGCCGGCGGCGTGCTGCCGGTCATCAAGCACATCCCCGGGCATGGCCGCGCGACCGTCGACAGCCATTTCGACCTGCCGCGCGTGACGGCGCCGCGGCCCGAGCTCGAGCGGATCGACTTCGCGCCCTTCCGCGCGCTCGCCGACCAGGCGCTGGGCATGACGGCGCATATCATCTTCGAGGCGATCGACGCGGAGCGCTGCGCCACGCTGTCGCCCGCCGTGGTCGGCGCGATCCGCCGGCAAATCGGCTTTGACGGGCTGCTGATGACCGACGACCTCTCGATGCGGGCGCTGGACGGGCCGATGGCCGCGCGGGCGCAGGAGGCGCTGGCGGCGGGCTGCGACGTGGTCCTGCACTGCAATGGCGACATGGCCGAGATGACCGCCATCGCCTCGGCCGCGCCCAGGCTGTCCGGCGATGCCGCGCGCCGCGCGGCGCGGGCCGAGGCGGCGCGGGGGGCGCCCGAGCCCGCCGACATCATGGCGGCGGTCGCGCGGTACCGCGAGCTGACGGGCGAGGCGCTGTATGGCTGAAGCTGCCTATATCGACGATACGGCGTTCGACATCGCGCCGCGCGACGCGACGGCGATCGAGGCCGAGACGCTGCTGGTCAACGTGGACGGCTTCGAGGGGCCGCTCGACCTGCTGCTGACGCTGGCGCGGACGCAGAAGGTCGACCTCGCCCGCATCTCGGTGCTGAAGCTCGCCGAGCAGTATCTCGACTTCGTCGAGCAGGCCCGCGCGCTGCGCATCGAGCTGGCGGCAGACTATCTGGTGATGGCGGCCTGGCTCGCCTTCCTCAAGTCGCGGCTGCTGCTGCCCAAGCCCGCGGCCGATGACGAGCCCTCGGGCGAGGAGCTGGCCGCAGCCCTGGCCTTCCGGCTCGAGCGGCTGGCGGCGATGCGCCGGGCGGCGGCGGAGCTGATGGGGCGCGACCAGCTCGGCCGCGACTTCTTCGCCCGCGGCATGCCGGAAACGGTGGCGATCGAGCGACAGACCTCGTGGTCGGTGACGCTGGCCGATCTGCTGAAGGCCTATGCCCGCGTGACGACCCGGGCCGAGTACCGCCCGCTCGCCTTCGAGCAGCGCGAGGTCTATGCGGTCGAGACGGCGCTGGAGCGCCTGCGCGCCATCATCGGCACCAGCGCCGACTGGGCCAAGCTCGCCGCCTTCCTGCCGGAGGGCTGGGGGGGCGAGGTCGAGCGGCGCCGGTCGGCCGTCGCCAGCACCTTCTCCGCCATGCTCGAGCTCGCCAAGCTCGGCGAGATCGAGATCCGGCAGGAGACGGTCTTCGCGCCGATCTTCCTGCGCCGCCGCGCCAGCCTCGCCGACGGCGGGACGCCCGGGTGAGCGAGCCCTCCGGGCCGCCCGAGGGCGGCGGCGCCACCGTCCATGCGCTGTTCGACGCGCCGATCCTGCCCGAGGTCGAGCGCATGGTCGAGGCGCTGCTCTTCGCCAGCGCCAAGCCGATGACGATTGCGCAAATGGCCGAGCGCCTGCCGCACGGCGCGGACGCTGCGGCGGCGCTCGAGGCGCTGCGCCGGCGCTATGAGGGCAGGGGGGTCAACCTCGTCCGCATCGGCCAGGCCTGGGCGTTCCGGACGGCGCCCGACCTCGGCTACCTGATGCGCCGCGAATCCGAGGAGACGCGGCGCCTTTCGCGGGCGGCGACCGAGACGCTCGCCATCATCGCCTACCACCAGCCGGTGACGCGCGCCGAGGTCGAGGAGATCCGCGGCGTCTCGGTCTCGCGCGGCACGCTCGACCTGCTGCTCGAGCTCGACTGGATCAAGCTCGGGCGGCGGCGCGAGACGCCTGGCCGGCCGGTGACCTTCGTGACGACGCCTGCCTTCCTCGACCATTTCGGGCTGGAAAGCGCCAAGGACCTGCCGGGAATCAAGGAACTGCGCGCAGCCGGCCTGCTCGACGGCATGCCGCAGAACGGCGCGGGGCTGGACACGGACGCGGACGCTCCCGACATGTTCGGCGAGGACCGGCAGGACGAGGATCTGCCCGACTCCTGACCGGACAGGTAAGGAGGACGCTCGATGATCGAGACAGAATGGCTGCGCGAGGACGCGGTGTTGGCGATCCGCCCGGCGGGCGAGATCCGCAAGGACGATTTCGCGAAGATCGGCGCCCTTATCGACCCGGTGATCGCGCGCAAGGGCCGGCTCGAGGGGCTGCTCGTCGATGCCCGCGCCTTTGCCGGCTGGGACGACGCCGGCGCGCTGGTCTCGCACCTCCGCTTCGCCGGCGAGCATCAGCCGAAGGTCGCGCGCATCGCGGTCGTCGGCGACCATTGGTGGCTGGCGGCCGCCCCGGCGATGGAGCCCTTCTTCGGCACGCCGATCCGCATCTTCGGCAACGGCGAGGATGCGGCGGCGCGCGACTGGTTGCTGGCGTCGGAGCCCGAGCCGGCCGCCATCACCGTTCTTCCCGAGACGGCCGGCGGCACTGTCGCCATCCGCGTCACCGGACGGCTGCGCGACGCCGACTATGGCGAGCTCCGGGCCGAGCTCGACCGGCGCCTCGGCAGCGGCGGAACCCTCCGCCTGCTGGTCATCATGGACGAGGGATTCCGCGGCTGGACGCCCAAGGCGGCGCTCGATGACATCGCGATGGCCTTCGGGCCCTGGAGACGGCGCTTCGAAAAGCTCGCGGTCGTGTCCGGCCCCGGTCTCGTCAGCTGGTGCGCGCGCCACTTCCCGGCGATGCTGCTGCCCTATCCGATGCGGGTCTTCGAGCCGGCCGATCTCGCCCAGGCCAAGGCCTGGCTTGCGGCATAGGCGCTTCGCGCGGAACCGGTTCCGCAGTTCTCACGTTCCGAAGCCGAATGCGCTCGTCCCGAGCGCGACCTAAAGTTTCGGAGATTGCATGCTGGACATCCTGCGCATCATCCTGTCCGTCCTGATACCGCCGCTCGGTGTCTTCCTGCAGGTCGGTCTCGGCGGCCAGTTCTGGCTGAACGTGCTGCTGACCCTGCTCGGCTACATCCCCGGCGTGGTGCACGCGATCTACGTCATCCTCAGCCGCTGACACCTTCCGGGCGCGATGACGTAAGCATCTGAAAAGGAACGACTCCGCCCAGGCCATTCATCAAAACGAAACCGTTGGCCGCTGACCGTCGCGCGACCAGGCGCCGGCTCTCCCGAAAGCCGTTTGAGGCGCCGCGATGACGGGAAGGCTACCGGTCAGCGCCGGCTCACCATGCCGGCAAGCGGGCGGCGACCGATGTCAGCGGCACACATCAGCGCGCGCGGAAGTGCTTGGAGAGCCTCAGCGCCTGGCCCTGATAGGTCGAGCCGATGCCGGTGCCGTAGAGAACGTCAGGCGCCTCGGCCATGCGCTCGTAGACGAGCCGACCGACCATCTGGCCGTGCTCGAGCGCGAAGGGCGCCTCGTGGCACCGCACCTCGAGCACGCCGCGCGAGCCGGCGCCGCCCGTGGCCCGGTGCCCGAAGCCAGGGTCGAAGAAGCCGGCGTAATGCACCCGGAACTCGCCCGCGACCGCCATATAGGGCACCATCTCGGCGGCGGTCGTCGGCGGCACGCTGACCTCCTCGCGGCTGACGAGGATGTAGAAGGCGCCAGGGTCGAGGATCACGCCGCCGAAGCGCGCGGGCGTCACCCGCTCCCAGAACTCGTCGGCGTCGTAGTGGTCGATGCGGGCGAGGTCGATCAGCCCGGCATGCCGTCGCGCCCGCCAGCCGACGGTGCCGTCGCCCCGCTCGGCTCCCTGCGGCGTCAGGTCGACGGAAAAGCCCAGGCCGCCATCGATCAGCGCCTCGCCGTTCACCAGCGGGTCGCTCGCATGCAGCCGGCTCAGCGCCTGGTCGTCGAGGATGGCCTCGCCGCGGCGGAAGCGGATCTGGTTCAGCCGCTCGCCCGGGCGGACCAGCACGGAAAAGGTGCGCGGGCTGATCTCGGCATAGAGCGGCCCCGCATAGCCGGGCTCGATCCGGTCGAATTCGGGGCTGTGGTCGGCGATCAGCCGGGTGAAGAGGTCGAGCCGTCCGGTCGAGCTCTTGGCGTTGGCGGCCGCCGAGATGCCTTGCGGAAGGCGCAGCGCCTCGACGAGCTCGACGACATAGACGCAGCCCGTCTCGAGGACGGCGCCGGGGCCGAGATCGATTTCGTGCATGGCGAAGTCGCGCAGCCGGTCGGCGACGGCCCGGTCGCGGCCCGCCAGAAAGCTTGCCCGGACGCGCCAGGCGCGTCGGCCGAGGCGCAGATCGAGGCTGGCGGGCTGCACCTGCTCGGCAAGGACGGGCGGGTCGGCAATGATCGCGCCCTGCGCGACCATGGACCGGAGCGCCTGCGAGGGAAGCACGCCTGGACCCCCTCCCCGGCCCTCCCCAACAAGGGGGGAGGGAGCCGCCGTCGCGCTGGTGTTGCCGGTCATCCCGACGCCCCTGGAGGTCAGAGCCGCGTCATGCCCCGGCCCGGCCGGCGCATCTGGGTGAACGGGCTCGCTTGGTCGCGCCGGGCAACGACGTTCCCGGTTCATGAGGCAATCGCAACGTCATGCAGTCCCCGAAACGAAGAACGCCAGCGGCCGGGGCCGCTGGCGTCGATTGGTCGGGCCGGCGAGATTCGAACTCACGACCTCTTGCGCCCCATGCAAGCGCGCTACCAGGCTGCGCTACGGCCCGCGCGAGGCACCTCATATACCGTCGGGCAGCGCCGGCGCAACGGCTTATCCGGCCGGGTTGACCGGGCGCGCGCCGCGTCGCTCAGGCGCCGTCAGCGCGGGCGTCAGCGCGGGCGTCGAGCTCGCGCAGCAGGCCCTCGAGCGTTGCGATCGAGCGGCGCACCAGGGCAGGGTCGACGACGCCGTCGCCCTCGCGCGGGCGCGCTGCGGCGACGCGGTCCCTGAGCGCGGCCAGCCGCTCGCCGGCATCCTCGGGCAGGTCGAGCGGCAGCATGCCATGGGCATCGCCCGCGCCCTCGGTGATCTCGAGCGAGAGCGCTGCATCCGCCTTGCCGCGGGCGATGACCGTGCGGGCACCCAATTCGCGCAGCATCTTCTGCACGCCCTTGATCGTCAGCCCGTCATCGTAGAGCAGCGCCTTGATGCCGCGCAGCAGCGCGATGTGGTCCGGCCGGTAGAGCCGGCGCCCGCCGCTGCGCTTCATCGGCTTGACCTGGGCGAAGCGCGTCTCCCAGAAGCGCAGCACGTGCTGCGGCAGCCCCAGCTCCTCGGACACCTCGCTGATCGTGCGGAACGCCTCGGGCGACTTCTCGGCGGCCCGGCCGGTCGTGACGCTCATGTCCCATCGCCTCCGTTCACGCGCTCTTTGAGGATGTGCGAGGGGCGAAAGACCAGGACCCGGCGCGGGTCGATCGGCACCTCCTCGCCGGTCTTCGGGTTGCGCCCCATGCGCGCGCCCTTGTCGCGCACGGCGAAGGTGCCGAAGGACGAGATCTTCACCGCCTCGCCCGAGATCAGCGCGTCCGAGATGCGGTCGAGGATCGTCTCGACCATCTGCGACAACTCGTTCCGCGACAGTCCGATTTCACGATGAACTGCTTCACTGAGATCCGAACGCGTTAAAGTATTTCCCGCCATAGCACCGTCCCCTCCCATTTTCGTCAGAAACGGGTTGCACGCTCGGCGCTTACGGTAAGGGACGAGATGAAATCGAGTCAACGTCAATGACTTGTGGCCCGGCGCGCCAAGCCGCGGGCCGCCCTACCAGCGCAGCAGCGCCGAGCCCCAGGCGAGGCCGCCGCCGATCGCCTCCATCAGCAGGAGATGGCCGGGGCGGATGCGGCCGTCGTCGATACCGCTGCCGAGCGCCAGCGGGATGGAGGCCGCCGAGGTGTTGCCGTGCTGCTCGACGGTGACGATCACCTTCTCCATCGGCACGCCCGCCTTGCGGGCCGTGCTCTCGATGATCCTGAGATTGGCCTGGTGCGGCACGATCCAGTCGACCTCGTCGCCGGTGACGCCCACCTTGTGCATCACCTCGTCGGCAACCTCGGCGAGCTTGATGACCGCGTGACGGAAGACCTCGCGCCCCTCCATCTTCAGCACGCCGACGCTGCGGCTCTCGGAGCCAGTGCCGCCCGAGACGTGCAGGATGCGGTTGTGCGCGCCGTCCGAATGCAGGCAGACGCCCAGGATCCCGCGGTCGGCGGACGTGCCCGCGCCCTCCGAGCGCTCGAGCACGATGGCTCCCGCACCGTCGCCGAAGAGCACGCAGGTCGAGCGGTCCTCCCAGTCGAGGATGCGCGAGAACGTCTCGGCACCGATCACCATGACGCGGTCGGCCATGCCCCCCTTGATCAGCCCGTCGGCATTGGCCAGCGCGTAGATGAAGCCCGCGCAGACGGCCTGCAGGTCGAAGGCAAAGCCGCTGCCCATGCCGATCATGTTCTGGACGCGGGTGGCGGTCGAGGGGAAGGTCTGGTCGGGGGTCGCGGTCGCGACGATCATCGCGTCGATGTCGCGCGCCCTCAGGCCCGCGGCCGAGAGGGCCCGATCGGCGGCGCGCGCCGCCAGGTCCGAGGTCATCTGGCCCTCGGCCGCGATGTGGCGCTGGCCGATGCCGGTGCGGGCGCGGATCCATTCATCCGAGGTGTCGAGGCGCCGCGACAGCTCCTCGTTGGTGACGATCCGCTCGGGCAGGTAATGGCCGCAGCCCCGCGCCCTAGCTCGTACCGCGCTCATCGGTGGCCACCCCGTCCTCGCCCGCTGCTGCCTCAGATAGTCTCTCTTTGTTCAGTGTCGCGAGCTGCCGCGCGACCTTGGCCGAAAAGTCGTCCCGCGCAAGCCGCGCGGCGAGCTCGATCGCCGACGAGTGGCCGACCGCGTCGGCGCCGCCATGGCTCTTCACCACCGCCCCGTTCAGACCCAGAAAGACGCCGCCGTTTGCACGGCGCGGATCGATGCGCATGCGCAGGCGCCGCAGCGACGTCAGCGCGAACAGCGAGCCCAGCCGCGACAGGATCGAATGGCTGAACGCCTCCTTCAGCGAGGCGCGGATGAAGCCTGCCGTGCCCTCGGCCGCCTTCATCGCGATGTTGCCGGTGAAGCCGTCGGTCACCACCACGTCGAGCCGCTGGCCGACGATGTCGTTGCCCTCGACGAAGCCGAGGAACTGGAATGGCGGCCGGGCGCCCTCGCTGAAGCGGTCGACGAGCTCGGTCAGCCGGCTCTTGGCCTCGTGCAGCTCGGGGCGGCCCTTGGTGTCCTCGGCGCCGACGTTCAGCAGGCCGACGCGCGGCGCCTCGATGCCGGCGGCCAGCCGGCAGTACTCGGCGCCCATGATCGCGTACTGGACGAGCGTGCGCGCGTCGGCACGCACGTCGGCGCCCATGTCGAGCGCGACGTTGAAGCCGCGGGCGTTGTCGGCTGGCCAGTGCACCGCGATCGCCGGGCGGTCGACGCCCGGCGCCTTGCGCAGCACCAGCGTGGCCATGGCGACGATCGCCCCAGTGTTGCCGGCGGTCAATGCCACCGTCGCCTCGCCCGCCGCCACCGACTCGAGCGACCGCCAGAGCGAGCTCTTGCGGCCGGTGCGCAACGCGCGCGAGGGCTTCTCGTCCATTGGCACGACATCGTCGGCGTGCCGGATCTCGGCGCGCTCCTGGAGCTTGCGGTGCCTGCGCAGCAGCCGCCCGAGCTTTCGCTCGTCACCATGCAGGATGAAGCGCAGCGACGAATCCTGCTTCATCGCACGAAGCAGGCCGGCGAGGATCGGCGTCGGCCCCCGGTCCCCGCCCATCGCATCGACCGAAATAACGGTCTCGCCGCTCATGTCGGGGGCCTTCAACATCGGGGCCAACTCGGAGACCAGCACTGGAACCAACGGGGCGACCAGGATCCGGAAGAACGCGGCGACGCGCAGGTACAGGCACCCACGGCTCCGCCAGCGGCGGAGCGATCAGGCGGCGTCGTCGTCGAGCTCGATCTCGGGTTTGGCGACCACTTCGCGCTCGCGGTAATAGCCGCAGGCGCCGCAGACGTGGTGCGGGCGCTTGAGCTCGCCGCAATTGGGGCACTCGATGCCGCTCGGGGCCACGAGCGCATCATGCGAACGCCGCATGTCGCGCTTGGAGCGCGTCTTGCGGTTCTGCTGGACAGCCATCGGTCACCTCTCTTCGTCCGAGCGCACCCGGCCGCGCCGCCGAAGGCGCCGGACCAGCGATCCGGCCGGAGCGCTGCCAGTCCATCGGACCTGATCGAAAACGAGGGGCGGAACATACTCGGTTTCGTTTGCAGGGCAACTGTTTTCTAACGGGATTCGCGCGCAAGAGGTCAGCCTCCGCCCTGGCCCAGCTTCTCCTTCAGAACCGAGAGCTTGGCAAAGGGTTTGAGGTCGCTTTCGGCCAGCGGCGCCGCCCCCGGCGGGGCCGCCTGGTACTCGGCCGGCGGCACTCCCGGCGCGCGCGGATAGGGGTCCAGCGTCAGCGCCAGCGATTCGAGCGCCAGCTGGCCCGGGTCGATGACCGCGTCGAACGGGTCCGGGTCGTCCTCCGCCTCGGGGTCGAGGTCGAGCTCGGCGGGCGGGCTGTACTCATCCTCGGGCACGTAGTCGCGCGCCACGGGCTCGTCGACGACCTGCGACACCGGCTCGAGCGTCACGACGCAGGCCTGCACCAGCTCGGCATCGAGCCGGCCCTCGATGCGCCAGCCATCGTCGCGCGCCGGCATCAGCTCGCCGCGGAAGCGCAGGCGGGGCAGGGACGACCAGGCCCAGGAAGCGGGCGATGGCCGCCGCCTCGTCGCGTTCGGGCGCGATGTCGAAGGCGAAGGGCTGCTTGCGCGACAGCTTGCGCACGGCGATCGGCCGACGGAAGGGCGGCTCGGCCGCGGCGCGCGGGCCCGGCACGGGGGATCGTCTGGACATCGGCTACCTCGCGGGCGGGTGCGGGGGCATGTTTCCCCCTCAGAGCTAGGCGCGACTGCCTTGAAATGAAAGCATCGCCGCGTTACGGCAAAGAAATCGTTGCCAACCTTACCGGAGCTCGGGGATGCGTTCGCGCAGGTCCACTGCAGCCGCAAGTCTCGTCGGTTGCGTCGCGCTGGCGGCGCTGTCCGCAGGCTGCTCGCCCACCATCAGCAATCATGGTTACACGCCGCTGCCGGAAGAGATCGCCGAGCTGCAGGTCGGGCTCGACACCCGCGCCTCGGTGCAGAGCAAGATCGGCCGGCCCGGAAGCACAGGGATCTTCACGGACAATGGCTGGTACTATGTCAGCAACCGGGTCGAGCACCTGACCTATCATGCGCCAGAGGTCGTCGACCGGCGCGTGCTGGAGCTGATCTTCGATCCCAGCGACGTGCTCGCCTCGGTGACGGAGTACGGGATCGATGACGGGCGCGTCATCGATCTCGAGACCGAAGACGACGCCCACCTATGGCCGGCAGCTGACGATCCTCGAGCAGGCCTTCGGCAATATCGGGGTCATCACGCAGGACTTCGATCGACGAATTCTGAGCCGCCTCACGCCGGGCGTGAGGCGCGCCCGAAAGCCAGCCAGGCGAGCGCGGCCGCCGCGAGCGCCAGCCCCGGCACCATCGAGAGGTTCACGGCCGACCAGCCGAAGCCCGACATCAACGCGCCCGAGCTGAACGAGCCGACCGTCACCAGGCCGAAGACGAGGAAGTCGTTCAGGCCCTGCATCGCGGGCGCGCTCCTCCGGCCGATGGGCGCATGGCCAGCATCGCGGTGGCGCCGATGAAGCCGAAATTCCACCCCACGCCGAGCAATGCCAGCGCCACCCCGAAATGCGGCAGCGTCACGCCGGTCAGCGCCACGACGGCGCAGCCGGTCAGCAGCGCGAGCCCGGTGACGATCACCTTCGGCGCGCCGAAGCGGGCGATGAGCGTCCCGGTGAAAAGCTGGGTGCGAACATGGCGATGATGTGGATGCGCACCACATGGGCGGCATCGTCGGTGACGAAGCCGCAGCCGATCATGGCGAGCGGCGTCGAGGTCATCACCAGGTTCATCAGCGCATAGCTGACCATGGCGCAGAGCATGGCGACGGGGACGCGGCGGTCGGCCATGATCTGGCGCCAGGGACGGCCCTGCCGCTGGCCGCGGGGCGGCCTCGGCGGCGGCGGCAGGTCGAGGAAGAGGATCGGGCACGACGCCGACGAGGTTCAGCGCGACGATGGCGAGATAGCCCCCGGCATAGGGCACGGGCGCGAGCAGGTC
Organism: uncultured Bacillaceae bacterium; assembly: GCA_963763245.1. Classification (GTDB taxonomy): domain Bacteria; phylum Pseudomonadota; class Alphaproteobacteria; order Rhodobacterales; family Rhodobacteraceae; genus Thermohalobaculum. Next base: position 281,863 of record CAVXNU010000007.1, on the reverse strand, counting down.
CTGGAAGCGCACGACGATCTCGGGGCCCAGCACGGCCGAGACGAGCCCGCCCGCCATGACCCACGAGATCGCCTTCGGTCGGAAGGCCGGCGAGGCGGCATCGGCCGCGGCGAAGCGGTAGAGCGCCTGCGCCGCCATATAGACGCCGAGCATCATCGAGGCGGCGCAGAACAGCGCGAAGTCGCGGTGCACGATCGCCCAGGCGGCGAGCCCGGCGCCGCAGGCCGCCGTCAGCGCCGCCAGCACGAAGCCCGGCCGGCGGCCGAAGCGGCCCATCAGCGCCGAGAGCGCGGGCGCCGCGAACATCGAGCCGAGCACCGTCATCGAGATCGGCAGGGTGGCGAGCGACTTGTCCTCGGCCAGAAGCGCGCCCGTCAGCCCGCCGAGGATGAAGTGGACGCCCATCTGCGAGCCCAGCACGGACTGCGCCCAGACCAGGATCGCCACCGCGCGCTTGGCGCGGGCGTCGTCGTGCTGGGCCTCGACCTCGGAGCGGGCGCGAAGGGTGGCGTCGGACATGGCCGGGCTGGCTACAGCAAAACGTGCCCCGCCGACAGCCGCAAGCAGGGGCGCCGGGGGAGAAATCCCGTCTCGGATCGCGTCAGCCGGAGCGGGTGCGTGCGTCCATTGCCCGAACCGCTCCGGGGTCCGATGTCAGCCGGGGCTCAGAGCGGGGTCGCCGTCAGCCAGACGCCGCCCTCGGGGCGCACGGTCATGCTCATGGTCGGCACCGGCGGCGGCTTGCCGGCGAGCTCGAAGCGGAAGCGCGCGAGAAGGGTCGAAAGGATGATCTGCGCCTGCATCATGGCGAAGTTGGCGCCGACGCAGACGCGCGGCCCCGCCCCGAAGGGCAGATAAAGATAGCGATGCCGTCCCTGCACGGCCTCGGGCGAGAAATTGTCCGGGTCGAAGTCGTTCGGCCGGTCCCACCACATCTCGTGCCGGTGCAGCGCGTAGATGGCCAGGAAGACGATGTCGTTCGGCAGCATCTCGCGGCCGCCGAGGATGTCGCGCTCCGCGACATTGCGGGCGAGAAAGCCGACGGGCGGGTAGAGCCGCATCGCCTCCTCGAGCACCTGGCGCACATAGGGCATGGCGTCGAGGTCGGCGGCGCCGGCGGCGCGGGACCCGAGCACGTCGCGCGCCTGCTCGCGCGCCCGGTCCTGGAATTGCGGCTCGCCGGCCAGCAGGTAGAGCGCCCAGGAGATCGACAGCGCGGTGGTCTCGTGCCCGGCGACGATGAAGAACTGCATGTTGTGCAGCAGCTCTTCCGGCGTCATGCGGCGCCCGGTCTCGGCGTCCTCGGCCTTCAGCATGTGGTCGAGCAGATCGTCGGCCTTGCCGGTCGCCTGGGCCCGGCGCGCCTCGATCGCCTCGGCGACCATCCGGTGCATGGTCCGCGCATGGCGCGCGCCGAGCACCAGGCCTGGCCGCGGCACCCAATCGGGCACCTGGAGGAAGTCGAGCAGCGAAGCCTTGCCGGCCGTCTCGAAATAGCCGGTGATGGCGGCGCCATAGACCTCGGCGTCGAAGTGCTCGCGGCCCGACAGCGCCACCTCGCAGATCACGTCGAAGGTCGCCGACAGCATCTCGGAGGTCATCTCGTGCGGGCCGGCGCCGGCACCCAGCCGCTCGGCGGCGCGCTCGGCCGTGCCCGTCATCATCGGCGCCAGCGCGACGACGTTGCGCTGGGCGAAGACGGGCGCCACGGCGCGGCGCTGCCAGCGCCAGTGCGCGCCCTCCGACGTGAAGAGCGAGTTGCCGACGGCGGGCCGCAGCATCCGGTTCATCACCTCGGACTTCGGATAGGCGGCGACGTTGTCGAGAAAGATGCGCTTCAGCGCCGCCGGGTCCTGCACCATGTGCCAGCGCGTGCCCATGCGCCCGGAGATCATCGGCTGGACGTAGCAGATGGCCGGGATGATCTCGAGGACGTTGCGCCGCGCCGCCTGCATCGACTGCAGCCGAGTCAGGGGCGCCGTGTGCGGCCGGATATGCGGGGGCACGAAGGTCATGCGGCAGGAGATAGGCCGCCCGCGGCCATGCGCCAACGCCGCGCACACCGGATCGACCTCGGATCGATGGGGCCGCTTGACCGTCCGGCAGCCACCCCGGAAGGTGCCCCGAAACGCGGGGAGGGACGGGTGCCGCAGACATACGACTTCATCATCGTCGGCGCCGGCTCGGCTGGCTGCGTGCTGGCCAACCGGCTGTCGGCAGACCCCGGCCGCAAGGTCCTGCTGCTCGAGGCCGGCGGCACCGATGCCCGGTTCTGGAGCCGGCTGCCCATCGGCTACTACCGGCTGATGTACGATGCGGGCTATTCGCGCGTCTTCGAGACGGAACCCTGCGAGGGCACGGCCGGCCGGCGGGTCCGCTGGCCGCGCGGGCGGATGCTGGGCGGCTCGAGCTCGATCAACGGCCTGGTCTTCATCCGCGGCCAGCACGCCGATTTCGACGACTGGGCGGCGATGGGCGCGACCGGCTGGTCCTATCCCGAGGTCTTGCCCTATTTCCGCCGGCTCGAGACATGGCGCGGCGGCGAAAACCAGTGGCGGGGCGGGCTCGGCCCCATCCAGGTCGATACGCTGCGGGTGCAGAACACGGCCTGCGAGGCCTGGCTGCAGGCCGCGCAGAACATGGGGCTGCCGGCCAACCCCGACTTCAACGCCGAGACGACGGAGGGGGTCGGCAAATACAATCTGACGCTCGACGGCCGCTGGCGGTCGAGTGCTGCGCGCGCCTTTCTCCGGCCCGCGCGGTCGCGGCCGAACCTGACCGTCGTGACGGGCGCCCTGGTCGAGAAGGTCGTCTTCCAGGCAGCCCGTGCGGTGGGCATCTCGTGGCGCGACAGGGAGGGCGAGAAAGTCGCGCATGCGGCCCGCGTCGTGCTGAGCGCCGGGTCGCTGCAGTCGCCGCAGCTGTTGCAGCTCTCGGGCGTCGGCCCGGCCGAGCTGCTGCGTCGGCACGGCATCCCGGTGGTGCACGAGGCGCCCGGCGTCGGGCAGAACCTGCAGGACCATTACCAGGCGCGCATCGTCACCCGGCTGAACCGCCGGATCTCGCTGAACGACGAGGTCCGCCACCCGCTGAAGCTCGCGCGCATGACGCTGGAGTGGCTGCTCTCGTCCAGGGGACCGCTGACGGTCGGCGCGGGGCAGATCGGCGGGGCGGTGGCGACGAGCCATTCGACCGGGGGCCGGCCGGACATCCAGCTCCTGGCCATGCCGCTGTCGCTCGATGCGCCGGGCTCGCCGCTGCACGCCTGGTCGGGCTTCACGACGGTGATCTGGCAGTGCCACCCGGACTCGCGCGGCACGCTCGAGATCCGCTCGGCCGATCCGGCCGAGCAGGCGTGCATCCGGCCGAACTATCTCAGCCACGAGCACGACCGGAAGGTGATGGTCGAGGGCGTGAAGATCGCGCGCGACATCCATGCGCAGGCGCCCTTCCGCGAGCTTGCCGAGGCCGAGGTGCTGCTCGGGCCCGAGGTCCGCACGGACGAGCAGATCCTCGACGGCATCTGTCGCACGGGCTCGACCGTCTATCATCCGGTCGGCACCTGCCGGATGGGCACGGACGCGCTTGCGGTCGTCAGCCCCGGGCTGGCGGTGCACGGCGTCGAGGGGCTCTACGTCGCCGACGCGTCGGTGATGCCCAAGGTCACCTCGGCCAACACCAACGCGCCGACGCTGATGATCGGAGAGAAAGCGGCGGAACTGGTGCTCGCCTGATCTTCTCCCGCCTGCTCGGTCCGAGCGCTCGGCCCCCTCGGGCTGGCGCTTTCTGCGCCCCGCGGCCGGTCGCCGACCGTGCCCTCCCATCGCTCATCGGCCAAAGCTGCCTGAGGGATCGGCCGATCCTTCATCGTCCTGCTGATGGCATTCGCTGCCGCTCCGTGGCATTGCGCCACCATCGGAGCAGAGGAGATCAAGATGCGGAACAGCGCGCCGGTCTGGGAGAAGGTCGAGGACAGGAAGGCCGAGTTCATCGCGCTGGCCGACCGGGTCTTCGACGCGCCGGAGCTGCTCTATGCCGAGCACCGGGCGGTGGCCGAGCACGCCGCGGCGCTCGAGGCGCAGGGCTTCCGCGTCACGCGCGACGTCGCCGGCATCCCGACCGCCGTCACGGGCGAGGCGGGCGAGGGCGGTCCCGTGATCGCGATCCTGGGCGAATACGACGCGCTGCCGGGGCTGAGCCAGCAGCCCGGCGTGGCCGAGCACCGGCCCGTCGAGGCGGGCGGCGCGGGGCATGGCTGCGGCCACAACCTGCTGGGCGCCGCGGCGCTGCTGGCGGCCACCGCCGTCAAGGACTGGCTGGCCGAGGCGGGGCTGCCGGGGCGGGTGCGCTATTACGGCTGCCCGGCCGAGGAGGGCGGCGCCGCCAAGACCTACATGGTGCGCGACGGGTGCTTCGACGACGTCGACATCGCCATCAGCTGGCACCCGGCGAGCTGGACGGGGGTCGACGACGCCCGCAGCCTCGCCAACACGCGGATCGACTTCACCTTCGCCGGCCGCGCCGCGCATGCCGCGGGCGCGCCCGAGCTCGGCCGCAGCGCGCTCGACGCCTGCGAGCTGATGAGCGTCGGCGTCAACTACATGCGCGAGCACATGCCGGACGATGCGCGGGTGCACTATGCCTATCTCGACGCCGGCGGGCCGGCGCCGAACGTCGTGCAGGCGCGGGCGACCGTGCGCCACCTGATCCGGGCGCGCGACAATGCCGGGCTGGCGCAGCTCGTCGAGCGGGTGCGCAAGATCGCCGAGGGTGCTGCGCTGATGACCGAGACAAAGGTCGAGGCGCGCACCTTCAGCGCGGTCTCGAACCTGGTCGGCAACCGCCCGCTCGAGCATGCCATGCAGGGGGCGCTCGAGCGGCTGGGTCCGGTCGCCTTCGACGAGGCCGACCGCGATTTCGCGCGCGCCATCCGCGCGACGCTGACGCCCGCCGACATCGAGGCGACCTTCCGCCGGATCGGGCGGCCGACGGACGCGGACCTGGCCGCTCTGCGACTTTGTCGCACCGCTCGACCGGCCGCGCATGGGCGGCGAGGGATCGACCGATCTCGGCGATGTCAGCTGGGCGGTGCCGACCGTGCAGGCCCGCGTCGCGACCTGCGCCATCGGCACGCCCTTCCACACCTGGCAGACGACGGCGCAGGGCAAGGTGCCGGCGGCGCACAAGGGCATGGTGCACGCGGCCAAGGTCATGGCGGACGTGGCCGCGGCCGCGATTGCCGACGGCGCGCTGCGCGACGCGGCGCGGGCCGAGCACGCGCAGCGCATGGCGGCGGCGCCCTATCGCTGCCCGCTGCCGCCCGAGGCGATGCCGCCCGTCGACCGGCGATGACCTCGGCAGAGCGCACCCGGTCGGGCCGGGCCGAAACCTCGGGCGGGGCCGTGAAGCTGCACGCTCCATGCGCGCGCTTGCCTCGGGCCGGCGGCCGGTGGCAGGAGGGCCCAGGGAGGACCAGACCATGACAGAACCGCTGTTCCGCGACGACCCTTACGCCCGCGAGTGCGCGGCCCGCGTCGTCGAGGTGACCGAGGGCGGCGTCGTGCTCGACCGCACGGTCTTCTACGCGACCGGCGGCGGCCAGCCGGGCGATAGCGGGCGCCTGCTCTGGCAGGGCGGCGAGATGCCCGTGGCGAACGCCGTCAAGGGCGAGGGCGCGGCCATCATCCACGTCGCGGGCGAGGGCGCGGCGCTGCCGCCCGTGGGCGCAGAGGTGACGGCGCGCCTCGACTGGGAGCGGCGGCACCGCCACATGCGGGTGCACACCGGGCTGCACCTGCTCTCGGTCGTCATCCCGCTGCCGGTGACGGGTGGGCAGATCGCGGCCGACAAGGGCCGGCTCGATTTTGACATGGCCGAGCCGCCCGAGGACCGCGACGCGCTCGAGGCCGCACTGAACGCGCTGGTCGCGGCCGACCACGCCGTGACGACGGAGTGGATCACCGACGAGGAACTGGCCGCCCGGCCCGAGATGGTCAAGACGATGGCCGTCAAGCCGCCGATGGGCCAGGGCCGCGTCCGGCTGGTCCGCATCGGCGCAGGCGAGCCCGCCGTCGACCTCCAGCCCTGCGGCGGCACGCATGTCCGCTCGACGGCCGAGATCGGCCGCCTGAGCCTGGGCAAGATCGAGAAAAAGGGCCGGCAGAACCGCCGCGTCTCGATCCTGATCGAGTGACGGGCATCCCCGGCGCACCCCGGGCTCCGATGCGCAGGCACGTCCCCTTCGGCGCAGGCTGGTCGATGCCGGTCGAGGTGCGCGTCAGTGAATGGGTCGTCGACCGCGGCATCGGGTGGAGCTGCGGCCAGTGCCCGCTCGACGCACATGGCCGCGTGACGGCGCCGGGCGACGTCGAGGCGCAGGCGCGGCTGGTCGCCGGCCGGATCATCGAGGGGCTGTCGCGGGCCGGCCTGCCCGCCGAGGGCTTGCTGGCCCTGATCGTCTACGGGGTCGAGCCGGAGCGTTCGGCCGCGATCCTCGGCGCCTGCCTGCCGCCCGGCCTCTCGGGTCTGCCGATCGTGCCGGTCGGCGTGCCGCCGCTCTACTATCAGGGGATGACGCTCGAGGTGGACGTGATCGCCTCCGAGCTGCCCGCGAGGCGGAGCGAGGGCGCGGACTTCGTCGCCGCCTCGGCCTCCTGGCTGACGGCAATTGCATGGCGGGGCGCGCCGGCGCGCGCCGGCGGGCTGCCCGCCCTGGCCGAGATCGCCCGGCTTGCCGGGCGCAGCGAGGGCGAGGTGGTCTCGTCGATGCTCGCCTTGCCGCAGGACTGGCCGGTCCCTGACGGCTGGTCTGCCGCCTCGGTCAGAACGGCTCTGCCCGGCGCTGCCGCCGCGGCGCTGCTGCTGCTCGCCGACGGGCCGGTCACGACGACCGGCGCGCCCGCCGGAGACGTGAGGCTCGAGGTCGCTGACGCCCGCCACCTGCTTCGGTTGACCGCGTGGTCGACGAACGGGCCGATGGAGAAGCACGTGGCCGGGCGAAGGATCGGGCCGGCGCTCGGCGCGCAAGCCGATGCCGCGATGGCGGCGATCACGGGGGCGCTGGCGGCGCGCGGTCTCGGCCCGGAGGCGCTGATCAAGGTCACGGCGCACCACATCGGCGGTGGGGCCGAGGCGCTGCACGCCAGCCTCGCAGCGCGTCACCGCTATCATGGACAACCGGCACCGGCTTCGACGGGCCTTGGCCTCGCTGGGCTCGGGCCGGAGGGCGCCCTGGTCATCATCGAGGCCTTGGCAGCGCGTCCGGCCTGAGAGCGAAGGGACGGCCTTTCCGACGGCGGGGAGGCATCACATCCTCGCTCGCGCGTCCCCGCGCCGTCTGCTACTCCGGCGCGCCAACCACAGCGAGATCGCATGCCCGCTGCAGCCCGCACCGCGATCGACGAGCTCTACCGGCGGCCGGCGCTGCTCTTGGTGCTCGTCACGCTGTTCTGGGCCGGCAATGCCATTGCCGGGCAGCTGGCGCGCGGCGAGATCACGCCGCTGCAGCTCGTTCTGTTCCGCTGGCTCGGCGTGCTCTTGATCCTCTGGCCGCTCTATGGCCGGCAGGTGGCTCAGAGCTGGCCGCTCGTGCGGCCGCGCATCTGGCGCGTGGTGCTGATGGGCACCATCGGCTTCACCTCGTTCAACATCCTGTTCTACTGGGCGTCGCTGAAGACCAGCGCCGTCAACATCGGCATCCTGCAAGGCGCCGTGCCTGTCTTCGTCATGCTCGGCGCCTTCCTCTATCACGGCACGAGGGTCGGGCTCTTGCAGGCGGTCGGCGTCGGCATCACGCTGGTCGGCGTCGTCCTGGTGGCGACGCGCGGGGCGCCGCTGGCGCTCTTCGCGACCCAGCCCAACATGGGCGATCTGCTGATGCTGCTCGCCTGCGTGCTCTATTCGGGCTACACGGTGCTGCTGGTCGGCCGGCCGCGCATCCCCGACACGGCGTTCTTCACGCTTCTCGCCACCGTCTCGGCGCTGACGGCTCTGCCGCCGGCGCTCGCCGAGGCCCTGATCACCGAGGAGTATCGCTGGCCAAGCGCAGAGGGCTGGCTGATCGTCGCCTATGTGGCGATCTTCCCGTCCTGCGTGGCGCAGCTCTTCTTCCTGCGCGGAGTCGACCTGATCGGGCCCGGCCGGGCCGGGATCTACACCAACCTCGTGCCGGTCTTCGCCGCCGCGCTGGCCGTCGGCCTCCTGGGCCAGGCCTTCGCCGCCTATCATGCGGTGGCGCTGGTCGCGGTGATCGGCGGCATCGCGCTCGCGCAGCGCCCGTCGCGGGCGGCTCCGCGTGCGTGAAAGCGCCCTCGGCTGGCCGCCCTGACGGGCGGCCAGGGCTCAGTGCATGTGGGCGGCGATGTCCTTCGACACAGGCACGTCGAGCGTCACCTCGCCGGCCCGCTCGAAGGTCAGCGTCAGAGGCACGGCGCCGCCGTCCTCGAGCGGCTTCTCGAGGCCGATCAGCATGACGTGATAGCCGCCGGGCTCGAGCTTCGCCGGCGTGTCGGCGCTGACGGGGATGCCCTCGACGGGCTGCATCTTGCTGACGCCCCCCTCCTGCAGCGAGGCGTGCAGCTCCACCGCCTGCGCGGCCGGGCTCTGCACCCCGACCAGCTGGTCCGGCGCGCCGCTCGTCGTGATGGTCATGTAGACGGCCGAGGTCGGCGCGTTGCCGATCGAGGCGCGCGCCACCGCGCCCGATATGGTGAGCTCGCCCAGGGTGGCGGCGCCGGCCGCTTGCGTCGCGGCGCCGGCGTGCGTCTGGTGCGTCCCGGCGGGCGCGGGCGGCTGGCTCTGCTGCGCGAGCGATGCCAGCGGCAGCAGCAGGCCCCCGACCAGCACCAGGGTGGAGAACGGTCGCATCGTCACCTCACATCTGTCGGTCATTGCCGGCCAAGCGAGCCCCGTTGGGGTCACGCTGCGCGACTCCGGGGCGCTTGGCGCGCGGGCGTTGATTCCCGCTTTCCTTGGCCTTACGCAAGTCTGGACCGAGCGGGGGGTGACAATGGCCGAAAGCGATCCGACGCTGCTGGTGTCGACGGAGTGGCTGGCCGAGCGGCTCGAGGCGCCGGATGTGCGCATCCTCGACGGATCGATGTACCTGCCGACGGACGGGCGCGACGGCCATGCGCTCTATCTCGAGCGGCACCTGCCCGGCGCGCGCTTCTTCGACATCAACGAGATCGCCGACGAGCTGTCGCCCCTGCCGCACATGCTGCCGTCGATGGAGAAGTTCGTCGCGCGGGTCCGCCGCATGGGCATCGGCGATGGCCACCGGGTGGTGGTCTACGACCAGCAGGGCATCTATTCGGCGGCGCGCGTCTGGTGGATGTTCCGCGTCTTCGGCCACTCGGACGTCGCCGTGCTGGACGGCGGCCTGCCGAAATGGCTGGCCGAGGGGCGGCCGGTGACGAGCGAGGTGCCGGACCCGCGCGAGCGGCACTTCACGGGCCGGCGCAACGCCGCGCTGGTGCGCGACGTGACCCAGGTGGCGCGCGCGGTGAAGCTGCGCGACGAGCAGATCGTCGATGCGCGCAGCCCAGGCCGCTTCAGCGGCGCCGAGGCCGAGCCGCGCAAGGGGCTGCGCTCGGGCCATATGCCGGGCGCCATCAACGTCCATTTCCGCGAGCTGCTGAACGACGACCAGACGATGAAGTCGCCCGACGAGCTGCGCGCCATCTTCGACGCGGCGGGTGTCGATCTGGCCAAGCCCGTCGTGACCACCTGCGGCTCTGGCGTGACCGCGGCGATCGTCAGCCTGGCGCTGGCGCGGCTGGGGCACACGCGCAATGCCGTCTATGACGGCAGCTGGGTCGAATGGGGCGCCTACTCCGATCTCGCCGTCGAGACGGGTTGACGCATGGCGAGAACGATCCGACCTGTCCGCCCTCCATCCGTCATCCCTGCGAAAGCAGGGATCTGCGTCGCGCGGCAATTTGCTTGTCCGCCTCAGGTGGGGATGACCGGCTTCTTCGGGCTGGGCGGCCGGATCGGCAGGCTCGCTAGGCGATGCGGCGGCTCCGCCCCGGCGACGAGGTCGACTACGTCGTCACCTGGCTCGAGATGACCGAGCGGCCGCGCAAGCCGGTGCCGCCGCTGCCGGTCGGCCAGCAGGCGGCGCTGCTGGCGGCCAAGGCGCCGCCGGCCGGCTATTTCCTCTATCTCTATCAGGCGGTCGGCGCCGAGTACGAGTGGACCGACTGGCTGGCCCGGCCGCTGGCCGACGCGCAGGCGTTTGTCCAGGACCCGGCCGTCAGCCTCTACACCATGCTGCTCGACGGCTGGCCGGGCGGGTTCTTCGTGCTGGACGGGCGCCTGGACGGGCGGCGGCCGGGGGTGGTGGACCTGGCCTATTTCGGGCTGGTGCCCCAGGCGATCGGGCGCGGGCTCGGCCACTGGCTGCTGGCGACGGCCATCCAGGCGGGGTGGGACCGGCCCGGCACGCAGCGGATGACGGTCAACACCAACACGCTGGACCACCCGCGGGCGCTCGGGCTCTACCAGAAGCTGGGCTTCGTGCCGGTTCGGCGCGAGCGGCTGACGCGCGTGCTGACCCGCGCGCGCGACGAGGCGGGCTGACGTCCCTTCGGACAGGGCTGGAGGGGGTGGCGGATCTACGCTTCCAGAAAAAGCGTCTCGGCCACGACTCCCCCCATCGGGCATCTGCATGGATGGCGAAGGAGTTGCCGCCCGTGCGCCCCAGCGGCTTGAGGACGATCGATCCGGGGCTCCGCATTGACGAGAATGAGCCGGGGCCGGCAGGGCAGGGGAACCTAAGGCGGCCCGTCGGATTAACATGCCAATGGCAGTTGGGCGGAAACGAGATCATCCGAGCCTGGACGACCGGCCGGTCCGGCGACCGGGGAACGCGAGCGGCCAGGATGCGCTGCAGGGGGTGGCCCGCGTGAGATGGGTCATCCGCGGATTGGCGCTGCTCGTGCTCGTCGGGTTCGTGCTGAGCGTGCTGCCCTATTTCGGCACGAATGCCTGGTGGGTGCGGATGGCCACCTATCCGCGCGTCCAGCTACTGGCCGCGCTGGCGCTGCTGCTGGTCTTGTTGCTGCTCCTGCCGGGCCGGTTCCGGGGCGTTTCTCTCGCCGCCTCGGCGCTCGCCCTCGTCGGCATCGCCGTCCAGTGCTGGGAACTCTGGCCGTACACCGGGCTTCACGATCGTCGGATCGTATCGGGCGGCGACTGCCCGGCCGAGCGTCAGTTGCGCGTTGTCGCGGTCAACGTGCTGATGACCAATGAGCACGCCGAAAAGTTGTTCGCGATCCTTCAGGAAGCCGACCCCGACGTCATCCTGTTTCAGGAGACGGACGAATGGTGGGACGAACACCTGAAGGTGCTTTCTGACGAATACCCCTATGCGGCGCAGCACGTGACGCAAAACTATTTCGGGATTCATCTTCTCTCGCGCTATCCGCTGGTCGACCCCCAGGTGCATTTCCTGACCGGGTCGCGCGACCCTTCGATCTTCACCGGCGTGCGCCTGCCCTCGGGCGACGTCGTGCGGTTCTACGGCGTCCATCCGCGACCGCCCGAAAAAGGCCAGTCGAGCGCCGAGCGGGACGCTCAGATCCTGGCCGCCGCCCTTGTGATCCGCGAGGACGGGGCGCCTTCGGTGCTGGCGGGCGACATGAACGCGACGCCCTGGTCGAGCGTGATGCGGCGTGCCGCGCGCGTCGGCGAGTTGCTCGAACCACGGGTCGGTCGCGGCTGGGTGCCGACCTTCAGCGCCGGCTCGCTGGTCCTGACCTGGCCGCTCGACCATGTGCTGGCTGGCGACGAGTTCAGCCTGGCCGCCTTTGGCGCGCTGCACGATTTCCGGTCGGATCACCGGCCGATCATGGCGGCGCTGTGCCTCGATCCGAGCGTCGCCGCGCGGCAGTCCGCGCCGCCGCTGCGGCCGAGTGATCTCGAGCGCGCGGCGCAGGCGGTCGAGCGGGGACAGGGCGACGCCGCGTCCTCGCCCGAGCCGGCCCCGCAGAAGCAGGTTCCGGGGCAGGACTCCGGCTGACGCGATCCGCGGCACCGAGGTCGGCTCAGCTGGCAGTTTCCCGCTTCCGCGGGAATGAGAATTGCGCCCGGATGAGCCGATCGGCTTCAAAACGGCCCTAGTCGGCGTCCTCGATGCTGACGTCGAAAGCCTCGCGCATCGAGCGTCGTCTCGGCCGAAAACGGCCGCAGTCGTTACCCAGAGATTACCATGTTCCCCGAATGTTCTACTATCTCTGGTAAGTAGTTCGTCGGCGGGCGCAAAATGTGGTGCTCGAAGCGAAGATTACAGTTGACCGGGATCACTGATTCCCCTCAGGTTGAACTCACCGAAGCGGTGACCACAACATCTGGTGAGCCGGTCGGGATCTAGAGGGCGCCGCCTTCGGGCGGGATCAGGACAGCAGACGTTCAACGCGCCGGCCGGGCAACCGGCCGGGCCGGCGGGCGACCGCCGGAACGGAGAACGAGTTGCCGGCGCCATAACGAGCGGCGGCGCGAGGAACGAGGGACAGATGAAGATCGACCGCAAGTTCACCGAAGCCGGCCAGTCGCCTTACGCGGCGCTCCCCTTCCGGCAGGCGACCTCCGAGATCCGCAACCCGGACGGGTCCGTCGTCTTCCGGCTGGAAGGCTTCGAGGTGCCTGCGGCGTGGAGCCAGGTCGCTGCCGACGTTCTGGCGCAGAAGTACTTCCGCAAGGCGGGCGTGCCGGCGGCGACCAAGCGGGTGCGCGAGAAGGGCGTGCCCTCCTTCCTGTGGCGCTCGGTGCCCGACGAGGCGGCGCTGGCCAGGCTGCCCGAGGGCGAGCGCTTCGGCGGCGAGACCTCGGCCGCCCAGGTCTTCGACCGGATGGCCGGCACCTGGGCCTATTGGGGCTGGAAGGGCGGCTATTTCTCCACCGAGGCGGACGCCGCCGCCTACCATGACGAGATGCGCTACATGCTGGCGGCGCAAATGGCGGCGCCGAACTCGCCCCAGTGGTTCAACACCGGCCTGCACTGGGCCTATGGCATCGACGGCCCGAGCCAGGGGCATTTCTACGTCGACTTCCAGACCGGCGAGCTGGTGCGCTCGGCCAGCGCCTACGAGCATCCGCAGCCGCATGCCTGCTTCATCCAGTCCGTGCAGGACGACCTCGTCAACGAGGGCGGCATCATGGATCTGTGGAACCGCGAGGCGCGGCTGTTCAAATACGGCTCGGGCACTGGCACGAACTTCTCCTCCTTGCGCGCCGCCAACGAGAAGCTGGGCGGCGGCGGCAAGTCCTCGGGCCTCATGTCGTTCCTGAAGATCGGCGACCGGGCGGCGGGCGCCATCAAGTCGGGCGGCACCACGCGGCGGGCCGCCAAGATGGTGATCTGCGACCTCGACCACCCCGACATCGAGGAATTCGTCAACTGGAAGGTGCGCGAGGAGCAGAAGGTCGCGGCGCTGGTCGCCGGCTCCCGGCTGCACCAGGAGCGGCTGAACGAGGTGCTGGCGGCGGTCACCGCCTGGGACGGCGCCGAGGCTGACGCGGTCGACCCGGCGAAGAACCCCGGCCTGAAGGCGGCGATCCGCGCGGCGCGCAAGGCGGCGATCCCCGAGGCGATGGTCAAGCGTGTCTTGCAATACGCGACGCAGGGCGTGGCGCAGATCGAGTTTCCTGTCTTCGACACGGACTGGGATTCGGAGGCCTACCTCACCGTCTCGGGCCAGAACTCGAACAATTCGGTGCGGATCACCGACGCCTTCCTGCGCGCCGTCGAGGCCGATGCCGACTGGCAGCTGACCCGGCGCACCGACGGCAAGGTGGCCAAGACGCTGAAGGCGCGCGAGCTGTGGGAGCAGATCGGCCACGCCGCCTGGGCCTGCGCCGACCCCGGCGTGCAGTTCCACGACACGATCAACGACTGGCACACATGCCCGGCCTCGGGGCCGATCCGGGCGTCCAACCCGTGCTCGGAATACATGTTCCTCGACGACACGGCCTGCAACCTGGCCTCGCTGAACCTGCTCGAGTTCCTGGGCGAGGACGGCTTCAACGCCGAGGCCTACGAGCACGCCGTCAGGCTGTGGACGGTGACGCTCGAGATCAGCGTGCTGATGGCGCAGTTCCCCTCGAAGGAGATCGCGCAGCTCTCCTACGAGTACCGGACGCTCGGCCTCGGCTATGCCAATCTCGGCGGCCTGCTGATGACGCTGGGCCTGTCCTACGATTTCGGGCGAGGGGCGGGCGCTCTGCGGCGCGCTGACGGCGATGCTGACGGGCGCCTCCTATGCCACCTCGGCCGAGATGGCGGGCGAGCTGGGCGCCTTCCCGGGCTATGCGGCGAATGCCGAGCACATGCTGCGCGTGATGCGCAACCACCGGCGGGCGGCCTGGTCCGAGACCGCTGGCTATGAAGGAACCACGACTCTCCCGGTGCCGCTTGATGCGGCCACCTGCCCGGACGCAGGCCTCGTGGCCCGCGCCCGGGCCCTTTGGGACCAGGCGGTCGAGCTGGGGAACAAGCACGGCTACCGCAACGCGCAGGCGAGCGTCATCGCGCCGACGGGCACGATCGGCCTCGTCATGGACTGCGACACGACCGGGATCGAGCCGGACTTCGCGCTGGTGAAGTTCAAGAAGCTGGCGGGCGGCGGCTACTTCAAGATCATCAACCGCGCGGTCCCAAGCGCGCTGGCAACGCTCGGCTATGCCGATGACGAGATCGACGCCATCGTCGCCTATGCCGTCGGCCGCGGCCGGCTCGAGGACGCGCCGGGCGTCACGCCCGAGCGGCTGAAGCTGCTGGGCTTCGGGCCCGACGAGTTCGCGCGCGTCGAGGCGGCGCTGGAATCGGCCTTCGACATCCGCTTCGTCTTCAACCCGTGGACGCTGGGCGCCGAGTTCTGCGAGCAGACCCTGGGCCTGGACCGCGCGGCGATGGCGGCGCCGGGCTTCGACCTGCTGCGCGCCATCGGCTTCACGGCGGCCGAGATCGACGCGGCCAACATCCACATCTGCGGGACCATGACGCTCGAGGGCGCGCCGGGCCTGAAGCCCGAGCACCTGGCCGTCTTCGACTGCGCCAATCCCTGCGGGCGGACGGGCAAGCGCTATCTCAGCGTCGAGAGCCACATCCGGATGATGGCGGCCGCCCAGCCCTTCATCTCGGGGGCGATCTCCAAGACCATCAACATGCCGAACACGGCGACGATCGGCGACTGCCTCGACGCCTACCGGATGTCCTGGCGGCTGGGGCTGAAGGCCAACGCGCTCTACCGCGACGGCTCCAAGCTCAGCCAGCCGCTGTCGTCCGCGCTGATCGAAGAGATCGAGGACATCGCCGAGGCGGAGGGCGTCGAGAAGACCGTCGTCTTCGCCGAGAAGATCATCGAGAAGGTGATCGTCCGCGAGACCAAGGGCGCCCGCGAGCGCCTGCCGCACCGGCGCAAGGGCTATATCCAGAAGGCCATCGTCGGCGGGCACAAGGTCTATCTGCACACCGGCGAGTTCGAGGACGGCCGCCTCGGCGAGATCTTCATCGACATGCACAAGGAGGGCGCGGCCTTCCGGGCGATGATGAACAACTTCGCCATCGCCGTCAGCATGGGCCTGCAATACGGCGTGCCGCTCGAGGAGTTCGTCGAGGCCTTCACCTTCACCCGCTTCGAGCCGGCGGGCGTGGTCAGCGGCAACGACAACATCAAGAACGCGACCTCGATCCTCGACTACATCTTCCGCGAGCTGGCGGTCAGCTATCTCGACCGCTCCGACCTCGCCCATGTCGAGCCCGAGGGGCAGCGCTTCGACGCGATCGGCGGCGGCATCGCCGAGGGCACGCCGGCGTCGGCTGAGCACGCGTCGGGCGGCCAGTCCGGCGGGCAGGGGGCGATCGAGCTGGTCAAGCGCATGGCGTCCTCGGGCTTCCACCGCAAGCGGCTGCCCAAGGAGTTCCTGGTGCTGAGCGGCGGCCAGGGCCAGCCGGCGGTGATGAGCGCGGCCGTCGCGCGGCGCGTCTTCCGGGGCGATCATCGCCGCGACCGCCGCCATCGGCGCGGCCGGCGCGGTCGCCATCGACCGCCGGGCCGAGGCGCGCATGAAGGGCTACGAGGGCGACGCCTGCGGCGAGTGCGGCAACTTCACGCTCGTGCGCAACGGCACCTGCATGAAGTGCGACAGCTGCGGCGCCACGAGCGGCTGCAGCTGATGGCACGGAAAATGCCTCTCAAGGACGCATAGCGTGTTTTAGGGGCGTTCGAGACATGTATGACGCGAAGTTCCAGCAAAAATGCCAGATCTGCGGCTGCAGCTTTCGGTTCGGGCCGCACATCTTCGAGGGACGGATGATCAAGCGCTATCAGCTGATGGTCTGCCGGGCCTGCTGGATCGACAACTGGAATGGCTGGTCGCCGGAATGGGACGAGCGCCTGGAGACGCATCTGGCGGCGCGGGGCATCCCGCTGCCCCAGCGGAACCGCAACGGGTGCTACCCGCGAGGCGACCAGTAGGGGGAGGGCGGCACCGGACGGGGAAGCCGGTGCGCCCGCAAAGAGATCAGGCCGCAGGCGAGACCATCGAGCAGCAAAAACGGTCCGAACGAGAAGCCTGAACCAAGGACCTCAAGGGGGGAGCCGGCAGCGGCTCTCCCCTTCTTCATTGCGCTCGGCAAATGCCGGCGCGTGCCGGGCTGGCGTCGCGGCCGTGCACATGAAAATCCAGTTAATTCGCAAGCGCATTGTCGTTTTCATTTCAATGGCTTGGCCGAGTGTGCACGCGTGCACGCGGTGTGCACGCGTGCCCACCCGCCCCTCGCCGATGCCGTTGGTGGCGATCCTCGCGCCATCCCGCCCGGATGGAATGTCGTCCGAAAGCAAGGAAGCCAGGGGCTGCCTTCCCCTGGCTCCTTGGGCCCGCGGCACCTCCCACCTTCCGCGGGTAAGCCGCACTCCGCTCGAAACTGTCGAGGACCATGAGGACGCCGAACGGGCGCGGCGATCAATGGGCGGCGGTCTCTCCCACAGCATTTCCACGGCTTGTCGACAGCCGGCCTGTGATCAACCGAGGAAGTCCACAGCACAGGCGCAGGTTGTCGACAGCCGGCTTGTGGATATCCGGGCCGGGCGCCGGCGCGCCCGGGCGAATCACCCGCCCATGCCGGCGCGGATGGCGAGGCGGCGGAGCGGGCCGATGCGGTCGATGGCGCCGAGCCCCAGAACGCGCAGGTCGCGCAAGGCTTGAGCCTCGGCGCGCGCGGCGCGGTTGAGCATGTCGACTCCTGCGACGCGGGCGAGGATCGCCGGCATCTGTTGCCGCTCGTACCGGGCCAGAGGCTCGCGCGCCCCGGGGTCCTCGGCGTCCTCGACCGTGCGGGCGAGCTGCTCGATGTCGGCGAGGCTCATGTTCAGGCCCTGGGCGCCGATCGGCGGCACGACATGCGCCGCCTCGGCGACGAGCGCGAGGCGGGGCGCGGCGAGGCGGAGCGCCACCTGGCTGACGATCGGCCAGGCGGCGCGCGGCGAGGCGATCTCGAGCGGCCCGAAGAGGCCCATCGTCTCGGCGGTGAGCTCGGCGCCGAGGGCCGCATCGTCGAGCGCGGCGAGCGCGTCGGCGCGCGCGCCCGGCACCATCCAGACCACCGAGGAGCAGGGCCGGTTGGCCCCGTCTCTGGCGTGGTCGGGCATCGGCACCAGCGTCAGAGGCCCGCCGGTGCGGTGGATCTCGGTCGAGACGCCCGCGTGCGGGTCGGGATGCGTGACGGCGAAGACCAGCGCCTTCTGGCCATAGCTCCAGCGCCGGTGGCGGATGCCGGCGAGGCGGCGGAGCGTCGAGTCGCGGCCGTCGGCGGCGACGACGAGCTTGGCCGCCAGCGTCTCGCCATCCGAGAGGCGGACCAGCGCCGCGTCGAGGCGGGGAAGGTAGCGCTCGACCGCCGCGCCTTGGCGCAGCCGGACATTCGGCATCTGCGCCAGCCGGTCCAACAGCGCCCGGCGGGCGGCGCGGTTCGGCACGTTCCAGCCGAAAAGGCCGTGGCCCGTCTCGGCCCCGGTGAAGTCGGCGGTGACGCGCGGCCGGCGGACGCGGCCGCCGGCGTCGACGATCCGCATGGTGCGCAGCTCGGCGCCGGCCGCCTGCATCGGCGCCCAGGCGCCGGCGCGGGTCAGCGTGGCGATGGCAGGCTGCAGGAAGGCGGTGGTGCGCAGGTCCTGGCCCGCGCCGGCCTCGGCCGGAGCAGGGTCGACCAGCGTGACGCTGCGCCCCTCGGCGCCGAGCCGGGCCGCGGCCGAAAGCCCGGCGATGCCGCCGCCGGCGACGAGGATGTCCGTGTTCTCCATCTGCCGAGAGTAGGGCGACGCCCCGTGGCCGTCCACCGCGCGGGCCGTGTGCCGAAAGGACGCCCGTGGACGCAGCGGATCACCGCTGTCTCGGAGCGAAGGCCGGTCAGCGGAGGCTGCGGAAGAAGTCGGTCAGCAGCGCGGCGCAGGCGCGCTCGGCGATGCCGCCATAGATCTCGGGCCGGTGGTGGCAGGTCGGGTGGGCGAAGACGCGGGCGCCATGCTCGACGCCGCCGCCCTTGGGGTCGGGCGCGCCGTACCAGAGGCGGGCGATCCTGGCGAGCGAGATGGCCCCGGCGCACATCGGGCAGGGCTCGAGCGTGACGGTCAGGCCGCAGCCGGTCAGCCGTTCGCTGCCGAGCGCGGCGCTGGCCGCGCGGATCACCAGCATCTCGGCATGCGCGCTGGGGTCGCGCAGCTCGCGCACGCGGTTGCCGTCGGCGGCCAGCACGCGGCCGTCCGGCGCCGAGAGCACGGCGCCGACGGGCGTCTCGCCGCGCCGGGCGGCGGCGCGCGCCTCGGCGAGGGCGCGGTCCATGTGACCCTGGAACATGGGCCGCAGGGTAGGGGCGATGGCCGGCCGAGGCCAGCGCGACCGCTCAGAGGGGCCGCGGCTCGAGCGCGCCCGGCAGCGCGGCCTCGGCCTTGGCGATCAGGCGGCGCTCGTGGCGTCGGGCGAAGACGAGGCCGGCGAGCCCCAGCGTCAGCGCCACGGCGAAGAGCAGGGCGCCGATCGGGCCGACGAGCGACCGCACGCCCTCGCCGAGCAGCCACGCAGCGCCGCCGACGAGCGCCGCCCAGGCGACCCCGCCCGCGGCGTTGAAGACGAGGAAGCGGCGCCAGCCCATGCCGCAGGCACCGGCGAGCACGGCGGCCAGCACGCGCAGCACGGCCACGAAGCGGCCGAGGAACACGACCTTGCCGCCATGCCGCAGGAACAGGTACTGGCCGAGCTTGAGCCTGGGCGCGGTGATGCCGACCAGCGGCCCGTAGCGGACCAGCGCGGGGAAGCCGAGCCTGCGGCCGATCAGGAACCCCACATTGTCGCCAAGGACGGCGCCCGCCGCCGCGGCCGCGACGACGAGGGCGATGTCGAGCCTGCCCGTCGTCCCGGCATAGATGGCGGCCGCGATCAGCGTCGCCTCGCCGGGGAAGGGGACGCCCATGCTCTCGACGGCGACCGCGAGCGCGACGGCGGCATAGCCGCCTTCGGCGATCAGCTGCGTCGCGTCGGGCGACAGGAGGGACATGGCGCGGGCCCCGAGGTGAGCCCACGCATTTAGTGAGGCGGGCGGCGCGATCATAGGCTATGGGGGCGCGATGGGCGGCACTGGCGAGAATGGGGCTGAGCGGATCGCCAAGCGGCTGGCGCGGGCCGGCATCGCTTCGCGCCGCGAGGCCGAGCGGATGATCGAGGCGGGCCGCGTCGCGGTGAACGGCCGGCGCATCGACAGCCCGGCGCTGAACGTGACGCCGGCTGACCGGGTCGAGGTGGATGGGCGCGCCGTCGAGGCGCCGGAGGCCGCGCGGCTCTGGCGCTATCACAAGCCCGCCGGGCTGGTGACGAGCGCGCGCGACGAGAAGGGGCGGCCGACGGTGTTCGACCGGCTGCCGGCCGAGCTCGGCCGGGTGCTGAGCGTGGGTCGGCTGGACCTCGCCTCGGAGGGGCTGCTGCTGCTGACCAATGACGGCGCGCTGAAGCGGCGGCTGGAGCTGCCATCGACGGGGTGGCTGCGCAAGTACCGCGTGCGGGTGCATGGCAGCCCCGACGAAGCGGCGCTCGACCGGCTGCGCAAGGGCATCACTGTGGGCGACGAGCGCTTCCAGCCGATGGAGGTCGTGCTCGACCGGGTGCAGGGCGCGAATGCCTGGCTGACGGTGGGCCTGCGCGAGGGCCGGAACCGCGAGGTGCGCCGCGCCATGGAGGAGATCGGGCTGGTCGTGAACCGGCTGATCCGCACGGGCTACGGGCCGTTCCGCCTGGGCGACCTGGCGCCCGGCGCCGTCGAGGAGGTGCGCCCCCGCGTGCTGGCCGACCAGCTGGGCTGGAAGCGGCCCGGCCGCCCGGCAAATGGCCCGGCGGACGGCGCGGCGGATAGCCCGGGGCCGGGCGGTTCGGGCCAGCGGCACAGGGGGGCCGGGGGCGGCAGTGGGGGCGGCGGCGGGCGCGGGGGCGCCGGGCTCGGGCGGGGCGGGCGCGGGCGCGGCGGGAGCAAGCGGCCGCCGCGCTCTGATTGACTCCACAACATGCTGTGATGTACCCTCTTCGTTCTACACTTCATGTGGTGTCCCATGCCTGATTCCGCCGATGCGCGCACTGTCTTCGCGGCCCCGATCTCGGAGCAGATCTGGGACATGAAATATCGGCTGCGCGATGCCGCCGGCGCGCCGCTGGACGCCGGCGTCGAGGACAGCTGGCGCCGCGTCGCCCGCGCGCTGGCCGCGGTCGAGGCCGAGCCCGCGCTGTGGGAGGACCGCTTCTACCGGGCGCTCGAGGGGTTTCGCTTCCTGCCGGCGGGGCGGATCCTTGCCGGCGCCGGCACCGGGCGCACGGTGACGCTCTTCAACTGCTTCGTCATGGGGACGATCCCCGATTCGATGGAGGGCATCTTCCAGGCGCTGAAGGAAGCGGCGCTGACCATGCAGCAGGGCGGCGGCATCGGCTATGATTTCTCCACGCTCCGCCCGCGCGGGGCGCCGGTCGAGGGGGTGGGCGCCGATGCCTCCGGCCCGCTCAGCTTCATGGACGTCTGGGACGCGATGTGCCGGACGATCATGTCGGCAGGCTCGCGCCGCGGCGCCATGATGGCGACCCTGCGCTGCGACCACCCCGACATCGACGAGTTCGTCATCGGCCAAGCAGGACCCGGCCAGGTTGCGTATGTTCAACTTAAGCGTGCTGGCGACCGATGCCTTCATGGCGGCGGTCGAGGCCGATGCCGACTGGCCGCTGGTCTTCGGCGCCAAGACCTATCGCACGGTGCGGGCGCGCGATCTGTGGGACCGGATCATGCGCGCGACCTACGACTATGCCGAGCCGGGCGTCATCTTCATCGACCGGATCAACCGGGCGAACAACCTCTGGTACGCTGAGACGATCAGCGCGACCAACCCGTGCGGCGAGCAGCCGCTGCCGCCCTATGGCGCCTGCCTGCTGGGCTCGATCAACCTCGCCGCCCTGGTGCGCGCGCCGTTCGAGGCGGGGGCCCGGCTGGACGAGGGCGAGCTGGCCGAGCTCGTGGCCACCGCCGTCCGCATGATGGACGACGTCGTCGACGTCTCGCGTTTTCCGCTGGCCGAGCAGGCGCAGGAGGCGCGGACCAAGCGGCGCATCGGGCTGGGCGTCACGGGGCTCGCCGACGCGCTCGCCATGTGCGGGCTGCGCTATGGCGACGAGGCCGCGCTGGCGCGGACCGAGGACTGGCTGCGCGCCGTGCGCGACGCGGCCTACCGCGCCTCGGTCGAGCTGGCGCGCGAGAAGGGGGCGTTCCCGCTCTTCGACCGGGACCGCTATCTTCAGGGCGAGGCGCTCCGTTCGCTGCCGCGACGACATCCGCGAGGGGATCGCGCAGCACGGCATCCGCAACGCGCTCCTGACCTCGATCGCGCCGACGGGGACGATCTCGCTCTTCGCCGGCAACGTGTCGAGCGGCATCGAGCCGATCTTCGCCTTCGCCTACACGCGCAAGGTGCTGCAGAAGGACGGCAGCCGCACCGAGGAGGAGGTCGTCGACCACGCCGTCTCCTGGTGGCGCGAGCTGCGCGGCGAGGCCGAGCTGCCGGACAGCTTCGTCAGTGCGCAGACGCTCTCGCCCATGGACCATGTCCGGATGCAGGCCGTGGCGCAGCGCTATGTCGACAGCAGCATCTCCAAGACCATCAACGTGCCGGCCGAGATCGGCTTCGAGGCGTTCAAGGACGTCTACCTCGAGGCTTATCGCCAGGGCTGCAAGGGCTGCACGACGTACCGGCCGAACGAGGTGACGGGGAGCGTGCTGGCGGTGGCCGGGCCTGCCGCGCCGGCCCTCACCAGCCCGGCGGCGCGTTTGCGGCACGCGTTCGACAGGTCGGAATTCACGACCTGGGCAGAGCTGGCGCGGGCGAGCAATACCGACCCGGCGACCCTGAACAAGTACCAGCGGGACGTGCGCGGCCTCTCGAAATCGGATGCGAAGAAGCTGGCCGATGCTTTGGGACTGTCGGCGGGCTGGCTTCTCTTCGGCGAAGGCGGCATCGAGGCCGTCGAGACCGCCCCGGAAACCGCGCCGCCGCCGGACCACCCCGGCGAGGTCGTCTACATCTCCGAGCCGCTCGAGCGGCCGGAGGAGCTGGAGGGCGTCACCTACAAGCTGAAATGGCCCGAGAGCGCGCACGCCATCTACATCACCATGAACGACATCGTCACGGGCGGGCGGCGGCGGCCCTTCGAGATCTTCATCAACTCCAAGAACATGGAGCACTATGCCTGGACCGTCGCGCTGACGCGGATGATCTCGGCGGTGTTCCGGCGCGGCGGCGACGTCTCCTTCGTGGTCGAGGAGCTGAAAGCCGTCTTCGACCCGCGCGGCGGCGCCTGGATCAAGGGCAAGTACGTGCCCTCGATCCTGGCGGCGATCGGCGGCGTCATCGAGCGCCACCTGATCGAGATCGGCTTCATCGGCGGCGAGGGCCTGGGCCTGCCCGAGGACCCGGCCGCCCGCCGCGCGGCCGCGGTCGTCGGCGGCCCGCCCGGTGCCCGTGCCCTGCCCACGCTGCGGCGGCTTCCAGATCGAGCTGCGCGAGGGCTGCGAAGTCTGCCTCGACTGCGGTCATTCGAAATGTGAATGACCGGAGTGTTCTGCCTTATGACGCCAAGCATAGTTTGCACTTTTTCGGGTTAGAATGAACATTTTGGCAGGCATAGTTTGAACATCGGGGTTTGAGCATGGCTTGTGCCGGGCTGGCGTTTTCGCTGGACAGACTTGTCGGTCGCGCCCGCCGGACGATTGGAACGCGTGGACCTTAGGCCGTCTCATGGAGGTGTCAAGCTTGCCATCGTCATGCGCGAAAGCGCGCCGGCGCGCGAAAGCACGGCGTTGCACTCGTGAGGAGTGGCGCAGGCGCACTGGGATGAAGAAGTTTCGAGATTGTCCCGCTGGTGACGGTCCCAAGCGGAGGGCGAACGAGCTGGCGCTTGCACTCACGCCGCCGGATCCGGCCCGGCGGGGCCGCGGCTCAGGTCACCTGACACCGTTCCGTTGGGTCGAAACGGTGTGGATCAGATCTCGAGGCAAGGATGTGTCGGCTCCGCGGGCCGGAGTGCCCGCGGAGCCGCGCTCGACTAAGCCGCGCGGGCCGGTTCCGCGGCGACCAGGATCAAGGCCGAGACCGGGAGGAGGCACCTCCGCGTGGTCGCGTCGAGCTCGAAGCTTACCACCGGCTTGCCCTCCTCATACTCGGGGCGGGATGTGGTGCTCAGCCAACGCTACGAGCGTGGCGCTACGCTGATCACCAGCAACCTGCCGTTCGAAGGATGGACCGAGGTCCTCGGCTCCGAGCGCCTCACCGGCGCATTGCTCGACCGGCTGACCCACCATGTCACCATTCTCGAGATGAACGGCGACAGCTGTCGGCTCGCCCAGAGCCGCACGAGAAAAACCTCAGCCAACGCCTGACGCCAGGGTTGGCCTTTCAGGCCAACGCGCCTTGGCACACGCCAGCTATTCGGGGAGCGCGCGTGCCAAGGCGCGCGCCATGTCCCAGCATCGTAAGCGATGTGCCGATGGCACGTCCTACTGCGCGGCGTAGGCCCATGGCATCAAGTCGTCGATGCGGCTTTGGGGATGGCCCGCGACGAGGCGCTCGAGGACGTCGGTCAGGTAGGCGTGCGGGTCGACGTCATTGAGTTTGCAGGTCTCGATCAGCGAGGCGACGATGGCCCAGTGCTGGCCGCCGCGGTCAGAGCCGGCGAAGAGCGCGTTCTTCCGGTTCAAGGTGATCGGCCGGATGGCGCGCTCGACGGTGTTGGTGTCGATCTCGATGCGTCCGTCGTCGAGGAAGCGCCCAGCCCGCCCCAGAGCTTCAGGGCGTAGCGGATCGCGTCGGCGAGGCGGGACTTGCGGGCAGCCGGGCGAGTTGCGTCTCGAGCCAGGGCCGCAGCGCCTCGACGATGGGGCGGGAGCGGGCGTCGCGCGTGGCGCGGCGGGCGTCGGCGGCTCTGGCCGCGGATCTCCGCCTCGATCGCGTAGAGCGCGGCGATGCGCTTGAGCGCCTCCGTCGGCGATCGGCGCATGGCCGGCCTGGGCAATCTCGTAGAACTTCCGCCGGACGTGAGACCAGCAGTAGGCGAGCGTTGCCGGGCGTCGTTGCGACGCGGGTCGGCGAGGCCACGTAGGCGGCATAGCCGTCGACCTGCAGCATGCCGGAGAAGCCGGCGAGATGGCGCGGCGGCGTCCTCGGCGCCGCGTCCCTCGGCATAGAGGTAGGCGACGCCGGGCGGGTCGGCGCCGCCCCACGGCCGGTCGTCGCGCGCGAGCGCCCAGAGCCAGCCGTCTTGGTCCGGCCGCGGCCGGGATCGAGAACCGGGGCGCGGGTCTCGTCGACGAAGAGCCGGGGCGACGCCTTCAGGATCTCGACCAGCCGCGCGTGCAGCGGCCGCAGCTCGCGGCGGCTAGCCGACCCAGTCGGCCAGCGTGGAGCGGTCGAGGCGAGCCCCTGCCGGGCATAGATCTGCGCCTGGCGATAGAGCGGAAGATGGTCGGCGTACTTCGACGACCAGCACATGCGCGACCATCGCCTCCGTCGGCAGGCCGCCCGCGATCAGCCGCGCCGGCGCCGGCGCCTGCACCACCCCCTCCGCGCAGGCGCGGCAGGCGTATTTCGGCCGGCGGGTGACGAGGACGCGGAACTGCGCCGGGATCACGTCGAGCCGCTCCGAGAGATCTTCGCCGATCCGATGCAGGGCGCCGCCGCAGCACGGGCAGTCGAGGCCCTCCGGCTCGACCACCGTCTCGACCCGCGGCAGGTGCGTCGGCAGCGCGCCGCGGTTGACAGAGCGGCGCCTGGAGCGCGACGCTTTCAGCGTCGCGTCGGCGGCATCTTCGGCCGCTCGGTCCTCGGCAATCTCCTGCGATGCTTCCTCGAGAGCGAGCTCGAGCTGACCGGTGTCGAGGCGCTCCGAGCGCCGGCCGAACATCGCGCGCCGGAACGCGTCGACGATCGCCGTCAGCCGTGCAACCTCCTCGGCGAGGTCGGCCTTCTCCGCACGCGTCGCGACCAGCAGCGCCTTCAGTGCCGCCGGGTCGTCGGGCAGGTCCTGCGCGTCGGGCGCCGAATGATCCATGGCGCATGGAAGCACGGCTCGCCCGAGATGGGGCGCCCCGACATCGCGCCTGAGTCAACGCGCCGCAGCCTACCCGGCAGCCTACCCGGCGGCCTACCCGGCAGCCTGGGGCCGGGCGATGCGCTGCCGGGCGTACACCCGTCGCCAGTCGAGCCCCTCGAACAGCGCCGCGAGCTGCGCGGAGCTCAAGCGCATGACGGCGTCGCGCACCGGCGGCCAGGCGAACTTCCCGTCCTCGAGGCGCTTCGCGATCAGGACCATGCCCGAGCCGTCCCAGACGAGGATCTTCACCCGGTCGGCCCGCTTCGCCCGGAAGACCAGCATGGCGCCGGAGAATGGATCGAGCCGAAGCTGCTCCTGGGCGAGCGCCGCCAGCCCGTCGATGCCTTTCCGGAAATCCACCGGTCGCGTCGCGACGAAGACCTTGAGCGGACCGCCGGGCAGGATCACGTCGCGGCCCGGAGCGCCGACACGAGCGCCGCGACCCGCGAGGGCGGCACATCCGGCCCGATCCGCAGGCGCAGATCGCCGAGCTCGATCACCACGTCCGCACCGACGCCGCTTGCGCGCCTCGCCTCGGGCGTGGCGGCCGGCTCGGGCACCGCGACCACCTCCGCAAACATCGGCGTCGCCTCCGCCGGCAGGACCAACTCGCCGCGCTTCGCCAGACGCCTCCAGGTGTAGAGCTGCTGGGGATGGAGCCCGTGGCGGCGCGCGACGTCGGCGATGCAGACCTCCGGCGCCAGCGTCTCGGCGACCAGGCGCGCCTTCTCCGCGTCCGAGCGCTCACGCCGGCGTCCCGGCCCGTTCCGCACCTCGAGCCGACGCGGCGTCACAAGCCTCGTTGCACCCATCGTTGCTAAATCAGCCATGCAGCGATCCCTTCAAGGACCGCTACTCTCCGCCTTCACGCCGCGCAGCGGAACGTGGGGTCAAAGCCTCGCTTACCCAGCATCAGCTCCCCAGCCCGAGGTGGCAGACTTTTGCGCCGCCCTGGAGTGGGCCCCTTCGGGCGGACAGGCATCAGGCGGCGGTTTTGACCGGCGGCCGGCGTCCTCCTCCTCGAACTGGTTGGGGCTGCGGATCCGAGCGCCGAGTGCAGGCGCTTGGCATTGTACTTCTCGATGAAGGTCGGGAGCTGCTGGGCGACCTCCTCAAAGGTTTCGAAGGCCATCGGGTACCCGAGAACGCTCAATGGAAAGACTATGGCGACGGCTGGGAGTGTAACGGGGTTTCCTTCCAGCGGATGGCTCCTGCGTGAGAGTGGAGGTGCCGGGCGTCGGATGGGAGTGCGAACGTGGCTATCGCGCCTCGCTGAGCACCTGCGTCGAGATCGAAGTACCGAAGAACGCCTATCTCACAAACCAGCCCTATGGCGATCCCTGGGCCTGCGAGCGCGGCTTCCGTGCGAGGGGCGATGCTTGCCTCGCCGTCGATGTGCCGGAGAACGGGTACCTCATAACAACGACATTTTCTCAGGGCTGGCGATGCAACCGCGGATTTCGCGAGGTTGACGGTAAATGCGCGGCGCTGATCGTGCCAGCGAACGGTCATCTCGACCACTCTGGCAATGGTTGGGAATGTGACACCTCTTTCCAGCGCGGCGGCGACACTTGCCTGAGACCGAACTGAATTTGCAGGGAGCACCGCGCCCTAAGCCAGCAGAAAAAGAAGCGGCGCGCCGCACCCGTAGAAAGGGGCCGCCATTTCGCCCGGTGCGGCTTAGTCTTTGGTTGAGCGCGCGAGGTGGGACGCTCGCTGCAGCCCGGCGGTGGAGACACGATCATGGCTCAGGGGTGCGTCCTGTGGTACTGTGTGAACAGGGGCTACGGCTTCATCCGTCCCGATGGCGGTAATGACGCCGGCCCGAACGGCGAGCGAGAGATCTTCGTTCATGCCAACGCCGTGGAGCAGGCCGGCCTGTCCGGATTGGTCGACGGCGAGCGGGTCATCTACGATGTCATGCTGAGCCAAGACGGCAGTCCCTTCGCCGCTAATCTTAAGGTCATCTGATGTTCCGGCCAGCCGATCACACCGGCAGAGCATGGTTTCGATGCCGTGCTGCGCGGCGATGTCGAGAATGCGGTCGATGCGGTCGATCAGCCCGTCCCGGTCGTGGAGCCAATCCAATTCTGTCAACCGGCACCGAAATCCGGGCAGAGATCGACTGGCGCCAGCAAGGTCCGCAGAGCTGGGGCGTCCGCACCGTCACCGAGACGGGCGAGGCGCTCGTGGACGAAGGCGGCGCGTGCTTGACGGTCGACGGCTTGGAACGGGCGCTGCGGGCCGCTGGACCCGACCGGGAAGATGCGAAGCTTTACGCCCGCTTCGCCGAACTCTTGAGATCCGAAAACCAGCGTACCGATCCGAGCCCGATGCGCCATGCCGCCGACGCCTTCACGCCCGGCCGCCGCATCGCCGTCGAGCCGTTCGACTGGTGATTCCGCCGACGGAACCTGAGCTGGGCACACCAGGTGCAGCTTGCGCGGGGCCAAAAGCACTGCCACGTATCGGCTTTCCGTTCGGAAACGGAGCCTGAGCCGTGCAGAACGCGCAAGACCTCGGCGCGCTCGATTTCGTCGCCGTCGACTGGGGCACCTCGCGGCTGCGTGCCTGGGCGATGGCAGAAGATGGCGCGGTGCTCGCCCATGCCGCATCCGCCGAGGGGATGCGTGGCCTCGAGCGCGCCGGCTACGAGGCGGCACTGCTGCGCCTGGTGGATCGATGGTTGCCTGACGGGCACGTCACACCGGTGATCGCCTGCGGCATGGTCGGCGCACGGCAGGGCTGGATCGAGGCTGCATACCTCGAGACACCCGGCGCGCCGCTCGATCCCGCGCGCACGGCCCTCGCCCCGAGCCGCGACCCTCGGATCGTTGTCCATCTCATCCCCGGCCTCTGCCAGCGATCGCCCGCCGACGTCATGCGGGGCGAGGAGACCCAGATCGCAGGGTTCCTCCAAGCGCAGCCGGAATTCGCCGGCGTCATCTGCATGCCCGGCACCCACAGCAAGTGGGTCAACATTCGGGATGGGGCGGTGACCGCCTTCCGCACCTTCATGACGGGCGAGCTGTTCGCGCTCCTCGCCGAGCACTCGGTCCTGCGGCACGGTATCGGGCCCGGCTGGGACGCGGAGGAATTCGCCGCCGCCCTCGCCGCGGCGGCGGACGAGCCCGCCGCTCTGACCGCCCGCCTCTTCGGCCTGCGCGCCGAAGGGCTGCTGGCCGGGCTGGCTCCCGGCGCCGCGCGGGCCCGGCTCTCGGGTCTCCTGATCGGCACGGAGCTCGTCGGGGCGCAGCCATTTCTTGAGGCGGGCAGGGTGGTCGTGATCGGCGCGAGCGACCTCGCCGACCTCTATGTCGCCGCCCTCAATGACCAGGGCCATGCCGCCCGCTCGCTCGATGCCGGCGATATGACGCGTGCGGGCCTCGCCGCCGCGCGCGCCATCATGAAGGGTCGAGCTGATGAATCGTAATCTGGTCGCCATTCTGCGGGGTATTCGCCCGGACGAGGCCGAGGGCATCGCCGCCGCACTGATCGAGGCCGGCATCACCCGGATAGAGGTCCCGCTGAACTCGCCCCAGCCGCTGCGCAGCGTCGAGAGGCTGGTCCGCGCCTTCGGACGACGAGGCGCAGATCGGCGCGGGGACCGTCCTCGATCCGGCGGCCGTTGCCGCCGTGGCCGAGGCCGGCGGAAAGCTGATCGTTTCTCCGAACTGCGATCCCGAGGTGATCGCCGCCACAAAGGAACTCGGGCTGGTCTCGATTCCCGGCGTCCTGACGGCGAGCGAATGCTTTGCGGCGCTCCGGGCCGGGGCCGATGCGCTGAAGATCTTTCCCGCCCTGCAGCTCGGCCCCGAGGGCCTTGCCGCGCTGCGCGCCGTGCTGCCCGCCGGTACGCAGGTCTATGCGGTCGGCGGCGTCGGCGCGGACAGCTTCACCCCCTGGATCCGCGCCGGCGCGGACGGCTTCGGCATAGGCTCTGCGCTCTACAAGCCCGGCCACGATGTGAGCAAGGTGGCCGCCGCCGCCCGCGCGCTCACCGCCGCCTATGACCGGGCGGCGAGAGCATGAACGTGACCGTCTTCGACGACGCCCGCTGCACGCTCGGCGACGGGCAAGCTCTGGCACCCGGAACGAGGCCAGCTCTTCTGGTTCGACTTCATCGGCCGCCGGTCAAAACCGCTGTCGGATCGCGGTCACGGCAGCTCGACAAAGCTCGCCCTGAAGCGATGGGTTCTGGGCGCCAGTGAGCCCCAGTTGGGCATCAGGATCCATTCGGACCCGTCACTCTGCCAGGTTTGCTGCACCATGGGGCGGCCGGGCGACCTCGACGAAGCCCGCTCGCGCAGAGAGCCGCCGCGCGCGGCGGTTGCTGTCGGCCACGATGAGCGAGAGGCGCGCAAGACCGAACCCGCGGACATAACCGTCAGCATCGCCGGGAACCTGCCGGAGCCCGGCTCAGCCGAGACCCGTCCGCCGGACGGCCTCAGCGCCCGGCCCGCGGCCCCAGCAGCATCGGCCCGTAGACGGCGAGGAACAGGGCAAAGGCGCCCACCCAGGCCGCGCCGGAGATCGCCAGCAGCGGCATGGTCGCGCCCGTGCCGACCCCGGCGGCAATTCGCGCCAAGGCGGCCACGGTCACCAGCGACATAGCCGGCGGTCGTCGCCCGACCGGCGGTCAGCGCCCGCCCCGTGTGGCCGCGCGTCGCCCGCGTCGTGACGGCGAGGATCATCGTCGCCATCGCGCCGGCCGTCAGGGCGTGCACCGCCACGTCTCGGGGGCAGGCCCAGCACGGGCGTCAGCGCCATGAGCGCGAACCCGGCCGGCAGCCAGAGGAAGCCGAGGTGCAGAACCCAGACCAGCGGCTCGGCACCGGTCAGGCGACCCCGCCAGCGCGCCAGCCGTACGGCGCTCGCGACGGCGGCCAGCCCCATGAGTGGCGCCACGACGGCCCCGCCGGGCGCGGCCACCCAGGCGACCAGCGCCGCCGCCGTGACGCCCAGCGCGACGGCGTCGAACCGTCCGGCCGGCGCCGGCAGCCGCGTCTCGCCGCGCTTGACCAGCCAGTTGCGCGTGAAGCTGGGGATGATCCGCCCGCCGACCAGCCCGATCAGCAGCAGCACGATCGCGATCCCCAGCCGCAGGCCCGTTGCGCCCGTCGGGGCCCAGCCGATCGCCTCGAGATGCATCAGCCCGTTCGCCGTGCCAAACAGCCCCAGCGCCGCCAGCATCGGCAGATTTCGCCAGTTCCGCCCGGCAACGATCTCGCGCGCCAGGGCGGCCAGCAGCGCCGCCGGGAAGGCGAGGTCTACTGCCGCCGCGGCCACCGGGCCCGTGACGGCCGAAAAGGTCACCGCCACGCGGCCCGCGACGAACAGCCCTGCCAGCGCGGCGAGGCTCCAGCCCTGCAGCGGCATCCGCCCGGTCCAGTTCGGCACCGCCGTCAGCAGGAAGCCGGCCACCGCCGCCATGACGAAGCCGAACAGCATCTCGTGCGCGTGCCAGGCGACCGGGTCGAAGGCGCTCGGCAGATCGAGGTGGCCGGCCAGCACCGCCAGCCAGACCGGCAGCGCGAGCGTCGCCCAGAAGCCGGCCATCAGAAAGAAGGGCCGGAAGCCGGCCGACAGCAGCGCCGGGCCGGACCAGGGGCGATAGCGGGGGATGCCACCAGCGCTCTCGGTCATCGCGCGTCCTCCTTCTGCCGGTTCGACACCGCCGCCTCGAGCTCGGCGAGAAGTACCGGGGCATTGACGCCGTGGGTCGACGCTGCCTCGGCCAGCGTCCCGAACCGGCACGCCACCCTTCAGCAAAGGTTCGGGACGATGCCCCGGCGCGCCATCACCGCGTCCTCGGCCGCCATGCGCAGCGAGCGCGCGATGCGCTCGGCGCGCTCGATGACGTGTGCGGCGCCCTCGGGCGAGCAGATCTCGTGCGCGGTCTCCCGGAAGAGCGCGAGCCAGCGCTCGAAATGCTCGGAACCGATCGGCAGGGGCACGTGCTTCGCAACCGGCGATCCGTGATAGCGACCCGTCATCAGGGCGACCGACGACCAGAACGCGACCATCCGCTCGAGATGCGGGCCCCAATCCGCGATCCGCGCGTCAAACACCGGCCCGAGCAGCGGGTCGGCGCGGACCTTGTCGTAGAAGCCGTGGACGAGCGCGGCCAGCCGATCCTCGTCGAGGCCGGTTTGTGCCATCAGCTCGGCGGTCAGGGCCGGCCGCGCCGAGCGGACCGGGATCGATGGCGTGGGCTGCGGCATGTCGGCCTCGGCTGGATCGGCTGTTGCAATCCTCACTTAGCCGCTCTAATAGGTACTGTAAATACCAATTCAGAGCGGCCGCCACATGCGCCTCACCTCCTTCACCGATTATGGCCTCCGCGCGCTGATGCGCATGGCGGCAGAGCGTGAGCGCGCGTTCTCCACGGCCGAGCTGGCCTCGGAGTTCGGCATCTCGCGCAACCACCTGACCAAGATCATGCATCGGCTGGCCTCCGGCGGAATTGTCGCGACGCGCCGGGGCGGGGGCGGCGGCGCCATCCTGGCGCGCGACCCCGGCGAGATCCGGCTGGGCGCGGTCGTTCGCCTTCTCGAGCAGGGGCAGGCGCTGGTCGAGTGCTTCGCGCCAGGCGGCGGCGACTGCACGATCACCGGCTGCTGCCGACTGAAGGGGCGGCTCCGTTCGGCCGAGGCAGCGTTCCTCGCCGAGCTCGACCGCTCGACCCTCGCCGACGTCGCCCTGGCCAAGCGGTCCGGCGAGCTGGTCGGCTGATGCGCCGCTCAAGGGGTCTGGCAAGGGGTCTGGAAGGACAGCGCATGGCAGAGGTCACGGTCACGAAGGACGGCTTCGTCGTTGATGCCGAGCTGGTCGGCGCGGCGCTCGGGGTCGAGCCCGCCTCGGTGCCCGCGCGGATGCGCAGCGGCGAGATCACCAGCCGGTGCGAGACGGGCGTCGCGGAGGATGCAGGGCGCTTTCGCCTGACGCTGTTCTGCGATGGCCGGGCGCTGCGCCTGACGGTGGACGGCGAGGGGACGATCCTCTCTCGCGCCACCTTTCCTGCGCCGCGGGCGGTGCGGGAGCGGCAGCCGGAGATGTCGGGCCCCGGTCCCCGAGAATGATCGCACGGGTGGACGAGGCGCCCCGAATCGGGACATCAAGCCGTCGGGTACCGGCACGCCAGGCGCTGCGGTCTCAGCTGGCAAGCCATTCGATCCGGTGCGCGTAAGTGGAGACGTGGCCATGCAAGTGCGGTTGATTGCGATCGGCGTGAATGCGCCACCTCCGGACACCTGGCCGCCCTGTCGATCTGCCAAAACGGCAGCAGAGGGAGGATCGGAGGCCCCGTGAGTATCCTGGTCCTCCTCATTCCCGTATCGCTCGGCCTGGGATTGGTCGCCCTCGCCGCCTTCCTCTGGAGTCTGAAGGACGGCCAGTACGACGATCCCGCCGGCGATGCCGAGCGCATCCTGCTCGATCCCGAGGACAGGCCGTTGCCGCGCCGGGACGCCGTTCCGACCCGCCGCAGGGAGAGCTCGACATGATGGCGACGCTGACCGGCGCGGAGCGCCGCACGGCGATGATGATCGCGGGCCTCGTCATGCTCGCCGGGCTGCTCATGGCGATCGTCGGGCGCAGCGATGCCATGGGCGTGCACGGCTGGATCGTGCTGCTGTTCGGCGCTGTGCCGTTTCTCGCCGCCAGCAACGCGCTGGGCGAGCCCGAGCCGGGCGACGAGCGGCTCGCCTCGTATTACGACGACCCGACCAAGGCCGGGATCATCGTGGCGCTGCTCTGGGCGGTCTTCGGCATGGGAATGGGCGTCTGGGTGGCCTCGCAGCTCGCCTGGCCCGAGCTGCGGTTCGACGCTGCCTGGTCCGGCTTTGGCCGGCTGCGCCCGATGCACACCTCGGGCGTGATCTTCGGCTTCGCGGGCAACGCGCTGATCGCCACCTCATTCCACGTCATGCAGCGCACCAGCCGCGCGCGGCTGCCCGACCAGATCAGCCCGTGGTTCGTGCTGGTCGGCTACAACCTCTTCTGCGTGCTGGCGATCAGCGGCTATCCGATGGGGATCACCCAGTCCAAGGAATATGCCGAGCCGGAATGGTACGCCGACATCTGGCTGGTGGTCGTCTGGGTCACCTATTTCGTGCTCTACATGCGGACGCTGGCACGCCGGAACGAGCCGCACATCTACGTCGCCAACTGGTACTACATGGCCTTCATCCTGGTCATGGCGGTGCTGCACATCGTCAACAACCTGGCGATCCCCGTGTCGCTGACCATGGCCAAGAGCTACCCGGCCTTTGCCGGGGTGCAGGACGCCATGATCCAGTGGTGGTACGGCCACAACGCCGTCGCCTTCTTCCTGACCGCCGGCTTCCTGGGGATGCTCTACTACTTCCTGCCGAAGCGGGCGGAGCGGCCGATCTATTCCTACCGGCTGTCGATCCTCAGCTTCTGGGGGATCACCTTCTTCTACATCTGGGTGGGCTCGCACCATCTGCACTACACGGCGCTGCCGCAATGGGTGCAGACGCTGGGCATGACCTTCTCGGTCATGCTGCTGGTGCCGTCCTGGGCCTCGGCGGGCAATGCGCTGATGACGCTGAACGGCGCCTGGCACAAGGTGCGCGACGACGCCACGCTGCGCTTCATGATGCTGGCCGCGATCTTCTACGGCCTGTCGACCTTCGAGGGCTCGTTCCTGGCGATCAGGCCGGTGAACGCGCTCTCGCACTACACGGACTGGACCGTCGGCCACGTCCATGCCGGCGCGATGGGCTGGGTGGCGCTGATCACCTTCGGCTCGATCTATGCGCTGACCCCGGTGCTCTGGCGGCGCGAGACGATGTATTCGTGGCGGCTGGTCGAGGCGCACTTCTGGCTCGCCTTGACCGGGACAGTCATCTACATCTTCGCGATGTGGAACTCGGGCATCGTGCAGGGCCTGATGTGGCGCACCTACACCGATGCCGGGACGCTGCGCTATTCCTTCGTCGACAGCCTGATGGCCATGCACCCCTACTATGTGGCGCGCGTGATCGGGGGCGCGCTGTTCCTGCTCGGCGCCGCCTTCGCCCTCTACAACGTCTGGATGACCATCCGCCGGGTGCCGCGCAGGGCACCGGCGCGTGACTACCCGGTCGCGTCCGAAGCCTCGGAGCCCGCCGTCCCGGCGGCGGAGTGATCAGATGTTCCGAACCCTGCTCGCGCCTTTCCGGAAGTTCTTCGAGGCCCATGCCGCAGGGCATTACCGGCTCGAGCGGTACTCGATGGGGCTGACGGTCGGCATCATCCTGGCGGCCGGGGTCGGCGGCTTCGTCGAGATCGCGCCGCTCTTCACCATCGCCTCGACCGTCGAGGACGCGCCGGACATGCGCGTCTACACGCCGCTCGAAGTGGCCGGGCGCGACATCTATCTCCGCGAGGGATGCTTCTTCTGCCACAGCCAGATGATCCGCACCCTTGCCGACGAGGTCGACCGCTACGGCCACTATTCGCTCGCGGTCGAGAGCAAGTACGACCACCCGATGCTGTGGGGCTCGAAGCGGACCGGGCCGGACCTGGCGCGGATCGGCGGCAAGTACTCGGACTACTGGCACGTCCAGCACCTGCTGAACCCGCGCGAGGTGATCCCGCAATCGGTGATGCCGGCCTATGCATTCCTGATCCGCGAGCCGCTGGAGGTCGAGAGCCTGCCCGCCCGGCTGGCGGCGCTGCGCCGGGTCGGAGTGCCCTATACCGACGAGATGATCGCCAACGCCTCGGTCGACGCGGTCGCCCAGGCCCTGCCGGACAGTGCGCGCACCGAGGGCGTCGTCGAGCGCTATGGCGAGGCGACGAACATCCGCACCTTCGACGGCGTCCAGTCGGGCGTGAGCGAGATGGACGCGCTGGTCGCCTATCTCCAGATCATCGGCCAGCTGACCGACATCCCCGCGCCGATCGAGCCTCCGGCCCAGGTGATGGTGGAGTAGCCGATGCAGATCACGCACGAGTTCCTGGTTGGGTTCGCGAAGTCCTTCGGGCTTTTCTACCTGATCGCGATGTCGGTGGCCGTCGTGCTCTACGCGTTCTGGCCGTCGCTGGGCAAACGCTTCGACCGCGCCGCCCGGAGCGTGCTCGACGACGAGGACGGCCCATGTCGGTAAAGGAGCGCGACCCGCTGACCGGTCATCAGACGACCGGCCACGAATGGGACGGCATCACCGAGCTCAACACGCGCGTACCCCCGGCGATCTGGTGGTTCATCGGGATCACGCATCTCTGGGCGCTGCTGCTCTGGATCCTGCTGCCCGCCTGGCCGCTCGTCCACACCTACACCAAGGGCGTGCTCGGCATCGACCAGCAGGAGCGCGTCGAGAAGGACGTCCGCGCGCTGCGCCTGGCGCGCGCCGACTGGGTCGACGCGATCGAGCAACAGAGCTTCGACGAGATCAGGGCCGACCCGCGCCTGATGCACATCGTCTCGGAGACCGGCCCGGTGCTGTTCGCCGACAACTGCTCGGGATGCCACGGCACGAACGCGCAGGGCGGCCCGGGCTTTCCCAGCCTGACCGATCTCGCCTGGCTCTGGGGCGGCGAGGAGGACACCATCATGGAGACGCTGCGGGTCGGCATCAACTCGCCGCATCCCGAGACGCGCGTCTCGCAGATGCTCGCCTTCGGGCGCGAGGGCATCCTGGCCAGCGCGGATATCAGGGCCGTGGTCGCCTACGTCATGTCGCTCTCGGGCGCCGAGGTCGATCCGGAGCAGCGAGCCGCGGGCGCGCAGATCTTCGCCGACAACTGCGCGGCGTGCCATGGCGAGGACGCCAAGGGCCTGCGGGAGATGGGCGCGCCCGACCTGACCGACACGTTCTGGCTCTATGGCGGGGATGCCGAGTCGATCTTCCATACCGTCCACAACGGGCGGCAGGGCTGGATGCCCGCCTGGGAGGACCGGATGAGCCTGGCCGACCGCAAGATCCTGACGCTCTATCTCCAGCAACTCGCGCAGAAGGCGGCGGCCAACGCGGCAGGGAGGACCCAGCCATGACCGACAGCGGCGATGCGGGCGGGGCTTTCCGGCCGCGCTGGTGGGTGGTCGCGCTCTGCGCCATCTCGGCAGCCGTCTTCGTCGGGGCGAACGCGCACCTGGTCTACGTCTCCGTCTCGACACAGCCGGACTGCGTCCCGCATCTCAAGGCCCCCGTGGATGGCGCTGCGCAGATTTCGCGCGGCCAACTCGTCATGCTGAGCGACCGCACCGGGCCGCCGCCGCCCGACGACCCGCACGCCGGGGGCATGATCCCCGAGGTCGTCCCGCCGCTGCCGCGCGAGAACCCGCACGCGCGCGACCTGCCGTGGCGGACCGCGTTCGACTGGCTGCGTGCGGGCTGGCGCGACCTGTGGACGAACCCGGCGCCGAGCCTCGCCTACGGCATCGGGGTCTTCGCTCTTTCCGCCCTGGTCATCTGGTTCCTGTTCAAGCTCGAGCTCGATTACTTCCTCTTCCCGGCGCTTGCCGGATTCCTGATCCTCGGCCCGATCATCGCGAGCGGGCTCTACGAGAAAAGCCGCCGGCTGGAGAAGGGCGAGCGCATCCGCATGGCCGAGATGGTCTTCGTGCGGCCGCGGTCGCTCTATGCGGCGTTCTTCATGGGCGTCCTGCTGCTGGGGGTGTTCCTGCTGTGGAACCGGGCCGCCGTGCTGATCTATGCGCTGTTCTTCGGGCTCGTCGCCTTCCCGGGCACGGACGAAATCCTGCCGATGCTGCTGCTGACCCCCTCCGGCTGGGGTCTCCTGATCGTCGGCAGCGCGGTCGGCGCTCTTTTCTCCGCCTTCGCCTTCGCGATCAGCGTCTTCGCCATGCCGATGCTCCTTGAGGAAGAGACCGACGCCATGTCGGCGCTCGGCATCAGCATGGCCATCACCTGGAACAACCTCCGGGTGATGCTGGCCTGGGGCGCGATCGTTCTCGCGCTGTTTGTCGCTTCCGTCGCGACGCTCGGGCTGGGGCTGATCGTCATCTTCCCGGTTCTCGGGCACGGCACCTGGCACGCCTACCGCGCCCTGCGCGGCACCGATCGGCTGGGCAAGGAGAGCGAGCGGATGTTCATCCGCCCGGCGTGACAGAGGGCGCACCATGCCCCCGTCGCGGAACGACCGGCGGAACATGAGGCGAGCATCTCACATCGTCTCTCTGACGGCTGGACGCTCGGGTCAGGACAGCTTTGCGCTCGCATAGACGAACCGGCGGTAGATGTAGCCGATGCCGATCAAGGTCAGCCCCAGGCCGAGGAACGATGCGACGCGGAGGAGGCCTGCGAGATCCGACAGGTCGTAGAGGAATACCTTCAGCACCGTCATGATCAGCACCGCCATCGATGAGCGGCGCCAAAAGCTCGCCTGCCAGACGATGCCGAGCCCCAGCAGGGCCAGCGCGTAGATGATCCACGCCGCCGAGTAGGCGTACACCTCGGCATCCGTCGGCTGGGTCTCCCAGCCGAGCATCATCGTGCTGCCCCAGAACAGATGGCGCACTTCGAGCGTGATGTAGATGAAGAGCAACGCGCTCGCGGCCACGCGGAGCACGTCGCGCACCTTCGGCATGATGGCGAACCCGCGGTCGGATGCGAGGATCCACAGCATCGCGGCGGGCAGCAGATAGGCCAGGCCGAGCAGGTTCAGCACCGGCAGGGTTCCGACCCGCTCGTCGGTCAGGACCGGATTGTTCGCGATCACCTGTCCAAAGGCGATCTGAAGTCCCGCCAGGGCGAGGAGGAGGGCTCCCCCGAACCGGGCCCACGGTGCACGCTCGACCAGCTCGTGCCGGAGCAGGAGCCCGGCGGCGATCAGCCACCACACCGACTGGGCCGCCTGGTCAAAGAGGTCGTAGCTGACGGCGTCGATCGCGCCGGCTGTCCAGATCCTCAGCTGCAGGGCGACGAGCAGGAAG
Source organism: uncultured Bacillaceae bacterium (assembly GCA_963763245.1). Classification (GTDB taxonomy): domain Bacteria; phylum Pseudomonadota; class Alphaproteobacteria; order Rhodobacterales; family Rhodobacteraceae; genus Thermohalobaculum. Next base: position 243,291 of record CAVXNU010000007.1, on the reverse strand, counting down.
GCGAAGCCGATGCCGGCGATCTCGCAGAGGGTCGCGAGCGGGTCCGATGGACCGCGGCGGAACAGGCGGGCAGCGTAGATGAAGGCGACGGCGGGAATGCCGTAGCCGTAGATCACCCAGCCGAACATCCCGCCGCCCGCCGCGTCATAGTCGACGATCCTGTAGTTCAGCACGAGACGGATGATGACCACTGCGGCGGCGGCGAAGGCGATCAGCCGCAGCTCCTCGACCTTCAGGCGCGTCCAGAGCCAGCCGAGCGCCACCACCTCGAGCGAGATGGCCACGGTCAGCCAGGCCTCGCGAAGCAGGCAGGTGAAGGTGAACGCCAGGGCGGCGGTGCAGCCGGCGGCATAGAAGGCGAGCGGCACATCCCCGTCGCGGCGCCCGATCATGCGCGGCAACAGGGCTGCGGCGCCAAGGTTCAGCACCGCCAGCCCGAATGCCAGCGCCGCCCAGCCGACATCGATCTCGAAGGCGCCGATCCGCCAGTAGCCCATGGCGAGAAAGAACAGCGGCATGGCCGTCGAGACGGCACTCCAGACCGGAGGCGTCTCGGCCCTGGGGAGCGCGAGGAACCCGCCGATGCCGAACATGCCTGCGAAGACGAGCAGACTGCGCGCAAAGGCGACGAACTCGGGCGGCATGACGTAGGGACCGAACGCTGTCCGGTAGCTCTCGACGCCGAGCCGCGCGAGCTCTGACGGCGTCGAGACCTCGACGGGCGCAGGCCAGGCGAGGAAGGCGGCCGCGGTGACAAGGGCGCCGACGACGGCGAGGCCCTCGAGATTTGCGCGCCGCAGCCCGAAGCCGAGCCCGACGGCCGCGTAGAGCCCGAGGAAGACGAACGCTGCGCCATTGAAATCGTGCGCGATGGCGAGCAGCACGATCAGCGCGCCGCTGAGCGCAAACCCGAGCCCCGACGTGTCCGACAGCACGGCAACCAGCCAGGCGGTCGCGGGCGTCCCCGGAAGCTTCACCGGCAGCCCGACGCTGAACAGGGCGAACAGGCCGGCAAGCGCCACGGCGTAGACGCCGAGCACCCCCTGGTCCGCCGGCGACCACGGCCCGATCAGCCAGAGGATCGGCCAGACGAGCGCACCCAGCAGCGTTGCCGGGGCCAGCCACCACCATCTGCGCCAGACCATCAGCCCCACGCACCCCGCTGCCACGGCGAAGATGTAGAGGAAGACCGGCAGCGCGTTCGGCGTCTCGCTCTCCAGCAGCGCTGGGACGCCGAATCCTCCGACAAGCCCCAGCAGGGCGACGAACCATCCCTGCCGGAGAGACAGCGCGAGCGCCGCGAAGGCGACCGTGCCGAGTGCCATGAACGCCAGCCATGCCGGGACGAGACCATAGAGCGCATGCGCTGCGAACAGGCTGACGAAAAGGGCGAACAGACCGGCAGCCGTCAACGCGGGCGGCACGAAGTCGACGCGGATCGCCCGCGTGACCGCCGCGGAGGCCTGACGGTGCAACCATTCCCCGGCACCGATCAGGGCCGCCCCGAGCAGGACGCCGAGCGCGACGCGCGGCGTCGGCCCCAACCAGCCCTGCTCGGCGGCGTAGGTGAACAGGAACACGGCGCTCAGCCCGATTGTGAGCGCCCCCAGCCAGACCATCCACCGCGACGCGAGCGCTTCCTCGAAGTTCCATTCGAGAACCCGCCGTGCTGCGCGCGATGACCTGCTGGGCCCGACGACCTTCGGCACCCGAGCCGAGGCTGCGGCCAGCTCCGGTGGAGCGGCCGGTTCTTCTGTCGGCGGCCGGTTCCCTACATCCGGGTCCAAGGTTCCGGGCGTCGCGAGGGGTAAATCGCGCGTTTCGTCACTCGGCGGCGCGGCCGGCGAGGCAGCTTCCTCCGCATCGCCCGCCGGGAAGCCCTCCGCGGCCGGCACTGCCGGACTGGGGCGGAACGGCGCCAGCCTGGATTCCTGATCGGCAAGCCGCCCCTCGAGAAGGCGAACCTGCGCCGTCAGTCGGAACAACCGGACAACGGTGAAAATCGGAAAGCCAATGATCAAACCGAGAATCAGAAATCCGAGAAGTATGAGCTCCATGGCCGAGCGTCGCGCCGAGGAAAAAAATCGTCAAGCTGCCACGCCGGTTTCCGTGGATCGCGGCCGATTCGCGTTGCCGGACAACATCGCCCCGGCGTCCCCGCCGAAACCGCTGTGCTGGCGCCGCTCGCGCCAGCACAAGGGATGTCGAAGGCGCATCGCCCACACTGCTCGAGCAGAAACGGGCAAACCTGCGCATCCAGCCCGTCACAAGACCCATGACGACGCGAGCCTTCGACTGGTTCGCGCAGGAGGCGCCTCTTCGGCCAGTCAGAGCGTTGTTCTCCGCAGGGCCGTCATCGCGATGAAAGACGGCACGTCACGCGCGAGAGACGAACCATACGTTCATCGGGTCGTGCGGCAGGACGTGGCGCTCGGTCCGAGCGAAGCCGGCCTGGGCCAGCATCGCCTCGGCCGTCTCCCAGCCCCACATCGTGCCCAGCCCCTCGCCCCCCTGCGCCAGCGAGACCGGCATGCAGTGCACGGTGGACACCGCGTAGAGGAACGGCGCGAACGGGCTCTCGAGGTTGTTCTCGAGCTTCGCCGACCCGGCGATGTCCTGCATCAGGTGGGTGCCGCCGGCGCGCAGTGCCCGCCGGATGGCGACCAGCAGCCGGGCCGGGTCCTTCTGGTCGTGCACGGCGTCGAACGAGGTGACGAGGTCGAACGCCGCCTCGTCGTCCAGGCCGCTGAGATCGCGCACCGCGAAGGTGACGTTCCGCACGCCACTGGCACCGCGCCGGCCCATGTCGATGGCATCGGGGCAGAGGTCCCAGCCGGTGAAGCGGCTGTTCGGGAAGCGCCGTGCCATCGCGATCGCCGCTCGGCCGGCGCCGCAGCCGGCGTCCAGCACGTCGATGCCTGCCTCGAGCCGCGCGACCAGGTCGGGAGCGATTGTCGCGATGGTCTCCTCGATGCCGGCGACGACGGTCTGCGCGCTGTCCTCGGCCATGATGGCGTGGAAGCAGGGATAGGCGTCGTAGGGGATGCCCTCGCCCGTTTCGAACGCCTTGACGACGCGCGGCTCGATGGCGCCGGCCATCGCCGCGAACTGGGCATAGACCGCCATGTTGCCCAGAGGGGCGCTCCGGGTCAGGCTGGCGGCGTGCTCGGGCGGCAGGGCATAGGTCCGGGCGCCCGGGTCGAAGGCGACGATGCCGCCGGTGACCATGACGGCCAGCCACTCGCGGACATAGCGCTCGTCCAGCGTCGCCGCGACGGCGATCTCGGCGCTGGTCGCCGGGGCGAGCCCGGCCATCACGTCGAAAAGGCCCGTCCGGTGGCCGACTGACAGCATGATGGCGATGGCGCTGCCGTTCAGCACGTCGGCAAGCCGACCCTGGAACGCCGCGGCGGCATCCTGGTCGAAGGCGATCTCGGTCATCTGGTTCATGGCTTTCTCCTCGGATTGCGGATGGCGCCCCCGTAGCCCGCCCGCCGCGCGGCGGGCAGAGCGGCAATGGACAGAAACGGGCCGATCGTGCCAGTTTCCGGCATGGACGATCGCCCGGGCCCCGCCGTGGACGCCGTGGACGCCGTGCCCGCCGCGCCGGTGCCCGTGGCGCTGCTGGCGCTGCCGCAGTCGACCCCGGCCGCAGTCGTCGGGCTCTACGAGGTGTTCGCGTCGGCCGGCACCGCCTGGCCGATGATGACGGGCGAGGCGACGGGCGTGCCGGCGCTGGCGCCAAGGATCGTCACGGCCGACGGCGCGCCGATCCAGACGGCGATCGGCCTGGCGATCCAGCCGCAGGGTGGGCTCGGCCAGGCCGAGGTGGTCGTGGTCGCCGACATCACCTTCGACCCCGAGTTCGACCCGCGCGGCCGCTGGCCGGCCGAGGTGGCGTGGCTTCGCGACCGATATGCGGCCGGTGCGACGATCTGCTCGATCTGCACCGGTTCGATCGTGCTCGCCGAGGCCGGGCTGCTCGATGGCCGGCCGGCGACGACGCACTGGCTGGCGGCACCGCTGATGCGCGATCTCTACCCGCAGGTGCGCCTGGAGCCCGGGCGCATCCTGGTGCCGGCAGGCGAGGGCGACCGCGTCGTCACCAGCGGTGGCGCGTCGTCGTGGGAGGACCTGGCGCTCTACATCGTCGCCCGCCTCTGCGGCGGGCCCGAGGCGGTGCGGATGGCGCGGCTCTTCCTGTTCGGCGATCGGTCCGAGGGGCAGCTCGTCTACGCCGGCGCCCGGCAGGCACGCCGGCACGACGACGCGGCGATCTCGGCGGCGCAGAGCTGGGCTGCCGAGAACTACGCCCGTCCCAACCCGGTGGCGGCGATGGCTGCCACAGCCGGCCTGCCGGAGCGGACCTTCAAGCGCCGCTTCCAGGCGGCGACCGGATACACGCCGCTGGACTACGTGCAGACGGTGCGGATCGAGGAAGCGAAGCAGATGCTCGAGAGCACCGACCTGCCGACCGAAGCAGTGGCCGCCGAGGTCGGCTACGAGGAACCCGCCTTCTTCCGCCGCCTGTTCAAGCGCCGGACCGGCGTGACGCCTGCCAGCTACCGCCGGCGTTTCTCCCGGATCGCTCGCCCGGTTTGAGCGCCGCAGCAGCGCCGGGTTTCGGCCTTGCCGCCGTCCGATACGGGCTCCCGGATGATCGGGTGTCCCGCTGTCCGGCCCGTGAAACAGTCCTTATGGGCATCCGGGCCAGTCCAAGAGCCCCGACTGCGCTGGGGTCGGTCGCACCTTCAGTCCAGCGTCTCGCGGGAGCGTCTTATGGCGACTGCGCCGGCGATGACGGCGAAGAGCGCGATCGGCCAGAGCTCGGGCAGGACCTCGGCGGCGCCGCTGCCCTTGAGCAGGATGCCGCGAACGATGCGCAGGAAGTGCGTCAACGGCAGGGTTTCGCCCAGCCACTGCGCCCAGACCGGCATGCCGCCGAACGGGAAGAGGAAGCCCGAGAGCAGCATGGACGGAAGAAAGAAGAAGATCGCCATCTGCGATGCCTGGAGCTGCGTCCGGGCCAGGGTCGAGAAGGTGAACCCGACCGCGAGGTTGGCCGCGATGAACACCACGACCGCTCCAGAGAGCAGCGCGAGCGAGCCTTCGACCGGCACCCCGAAGACCAGCCCGCCGACGACCAGCACCACCGCGACCTGAACGTAGCCCACCAGCACGAAGGGCAGGATCTTGCCGATCATCACCTCGAGCGGGCGGACGGGCGTCGCGAGCAGCCCCTCCATGGTGCCGCGCTCGCGCTCGCGCGTCATGGCGACGGCGGTGATCACGACCATCGTCATCGTCAGGATCGTGCCGATCAGCCCGGGCACGATGTTGAGCCGCGAGAGCCCTTCCGGGTTGTAGAGCTTCTGCACGCGGATCTCGAAGGGCGGCGAAAGCGGGTCGGCCACGACGCCGGCAAGGTCGCGCGCGAGCGCCGTCAGGTTGATCGCCGTCAGCGCCGCCAGCCCGTTGCCGGTCGCCGCCGGGTCGGTGGCGTCCGCCTCGACGAGGATGGCCGGCTGCTCGCCCCGGTAAATCCCGCGCGCGAAACCGGGCGGGATGGTCAGCACGAACTGCACCGCGCCGGCGCGCAGCAGCCCGGCCGCCTCGGCCTCGCTCGCCGGCCGCCGGTCGAAGCCGAAATAGCCGGTGTTGCCGACCGCGGCGACGAGCGTGCGCGAGAGCTGGGTGCCGTCGAGGTCCAGCACCGCCGTCGGCAGGTGCTTCGGGTCGGTGTTGATGGCGAACCCGAACAGCATCAGCTGCAGGACCGGGATGCCGACCATCATGGCGAAGGTCAGCCGGTCGCGCCGCATCTGGATGAACTCCTTGACGAGCACGGCCCAGAAGCGGCCGAGCGAAAGCCCGGTGCCTCGCCGGCTCGTCACGCGCCGGCCCGTCACGCGGCGGCCTCGCGGATCATGTGGACGAAGACGTCCTCGAGGCGCGGCTGCGGTTCGCGCTTCGGCGCAAGGCCGGGCTCGGCCGCCAGCGCGGCTTGGATCCGGTCGGGATCGGTGCCGCTGACGAGAAGCAGCGCGCCAGAGCCGACGACCATCTCGACGCCCGGCTGCGCGCGCAGGCGGGCGGCGAGCCCTGGCGCGTCGGCGACGGAGAAGGTCACGAGGCGCGAGCGGGCGACGATCTGCTGCGGCGTGCCGCGGAAGAGCAGCCGCCCCTCGGCGAGGTAGAGGAGCTCGTGGCAGCGCTCGGCCTCGTCCATGTAGTGGGTGCTGACCAGGACGGTGATCCCGTCCGCGGCGAGCGCATGGATATCGTCCCAGAAGCGCCGCCGCGCCTCGGGATCGACGCCGGCCGTCGGCTCGTCGAGCAGCAGCAGGCGCGGGTCGTGGATCATGCAGGCGGCCAGCGTGAGACGCTGCTTCCAGCCGCCCGAGAGCGTGCCCGCAAGCTGCTCTGCCCGGTCGGAGAGGCCGAGCCGGTCGAGCGCGGCGTCGACCCGCGCCCGCCGCGGCCGGACGGCGTAGAGGCGCGCGACGAAGTCGAGGTTCTCGCGCACCGTCAGGTCCTCGTAGAGCCCGAAATGCTGCGGCATGTAGCCGACCTCGCGCTTGATCGACCGCGCCTCGCGGAGGATGTCGAAGCCCAGGCACGTGCCGCTGCCGGCATCGGGCGTCAGCAGGCCGCAGAGCATGCGGATCGTCGTCGTCTTGCCGCTGCCATTGGCGCCGAGGAAGCCCATGATGCCGCCTGTCGGCACGTCGAGGTCGAGGCCGTCGACCGCGCGGCGCGCGCCGAAGGCTTTGGTGAGGCCCCGCACCGCGATGGCGGCGGCCTGCGTCACGGCGCGCGCAGGCGGACGTCGACCGGCTGCCCGGGATGGAGTCCTGCCGCGGCCGGATCGTCGGGCCGCGCCTCGGCCAAGAAGACGAGCTTGGCCCGGCTCTCGCGGCTGTAGATGACGGGCGGCGTGTATTCGGCCCGACTGGCGATGAAGCTGATCCTGCCGGGGACGACCGGGCAGCCATCGCAGGCGATTTCAACGGGCCCGCCCAGCCGGAGCGTGCCGAGCAGCGGCTCCGGAACGAAGAAGCGAACCTTGACATTGCCCGGCGGCAGCAACTCCAGCACCGGCGTGCCGGCCGCGACCCATTCGCCGGGCTCGTGGAAATGGTCGGTGATCCGGCCGCCCTCGGGTGCCGCGACATGCGTGTGCGCCAGCTCGAGCTCGGCCTCGTCGAGCGCCGCGCGGGCGGCGCGCACCGCGGCCCCGGCCGCCTGCCGCGCCGCCTCGCGCCCGGCGAGCCCGCCGACGGAGAGCGCGGCCTCGGCCTCGGACAGCGTCGCCCGGTCGCGGTCGCGGGCGGCTCGCGCCGTGTCGAGCGTGGCCTCGGGAATGCTGCCCTTCGCGAAGAGCACCTGCTGCCGGGTCAGCTCGGCCTCGGAGAGCCTCAGCGCCGCGGCCGCGGCTTCCAGCCGGGCACGCAGCACCTCCATCTCCTGCGGCCGTCCTCCCGTTGCGAGATCGGCCTCGAGCGCCTCGGCCCGCGCGAGCTCGGCCGCCGCCCGGTCCCGCTGCGCCCGCAGCATCGCGGGATCAAGAGTGAACAGAAGCTCGCCTCCGGCAACGGGATCGCCCGGCACCACCAAGACGGATTCGATCCGCCCGGAAACCTCGGGCGCGATCCGAAGAAAATCGCCCTCGGCATACCCTTGCAGGACACTCTCCGTCCCGCCGGGGCATGAGAGAAGCGCCATCAGAACGGGGATCCCGGCGAGCAGGTCGCAGAGCCCGCCGCTCACCGGGCGCTCCCCGCATCCGCGGCACCGCGCCGCGCCTGCGGCGTCCGCATGCGGCTGAAAACGGGGCGAACGCGACCGACCCGGACAGCAGCAGCCGGCAGCCCGGCCAGCAAAGGCTTTGCGCTCGGATCCGAACTCATCGGGTGCTTCTACCCGGTCAGCGACAGCATTCTCTTGCGTTGGATCAAGCACCGAGGCTTCCTGGGGCTCCCGGGAGGCTCCCGGGCAAGCAAGCGAGAGAGCGCCGCCGGATGGCGACCAAGGAAAGCGGACCCGAAGCATCGATCGAGCCGTTCCTCCCTCGGACCGACATCGCCTATTTCTCTATGGAAATCGCGATCCGCGCCGAGATGCACACCTATGCAGGCGGGCTGGGCGTGCTCGCCGGGGATACCGCACGTTCCTGTGCCGATCTCGAGCTGCCCGTCGTCTTCGTCACGCTCATCAGCCGGGACGGCTATCTCAGGCAGGAAATCGGCCCGGACGGCGGACAGATCGACCATACCGACCCCTGGGAGCCGCGCGACTGGGCCGTGCCGCTCGATGCCATGGTGGCCGTGCGGATCGAGGGCCGCGCCGTCTGGATCCGCCCCTGGCTGCACCTGCTGGTGTCGCCGAACGGCGGCTGGGTTCCGGTGCTGCTGCTCGACACGCGCCTCGACGAGAACGAGCCGGCCGACCGGACGATCACGGACCGTCTCTATGGCGGCGACGAGGAGTACCGGCTCAAGCAGGAGATCGTGCTCGGCATCGGCGGCGAGCGCGTGCTGCACGCCCTCGGCTTCGAGATCGGCACCTGGCATCTGAACGAGGGCCATGCGGCGCTGCTCGCGGCAGAGCTCCTGCGGCGCCATCCGCACTCGGATGGGCGCGCCGAGGCAGGTGGCTTGCGCTACGATGTCGACCCCGTCCGCGCCCAGTGCGTGTTCACGACCCACACGCCGGTCGATGCCGGCCACGACAAGTTCTCCTACGACCTCGTCGGACGGCTTCTCGGCGATTTCCTGCCGGTCGACCAGCTCCGGCCGCTCGCCGGGGCCGAGCATCTGAACATGACGTGCCTGGCGCTGCGGCTGAGCGGCTTCGTCAACGGCGTCGCGCGGCGCCATGCCGAGACGGCGCAGCGAATGTATCCCGGCTATCGCATTCGCGAGATCACCAACGGCGTGCATGCGGCGAGCTGGGTTCATCCGGCGATCGCGCAGCTGCTGCATCGCGTCGCGCAGAGTTGGGCGCTCGAGCCGGAAGAACTGGTCAACGCCGACCGGATCGGGGATGAGCAACTCTGGGCGGCGCACCGGTCGGCGAAGGCCGAGCTGGTCGACATGGTCGCCCGGTCGAGCGGCGTGACGCTCTCTGTCGAGCTCCCGATCCTTGGATTTGCCCGGCGCATGACCGGCTACAAACGCCCCGACCTCGTCTTCAGCGATCTCGAGCGGCTCCGGAGGATCGCGCGGCAGCAACCCTTCCAGATCGTCATGGCCGGAAAGGCGCATCCAAGGGACTGGGCCGGCAAGGAGCTGATCCGCGCCGTTCACGCGCACATGCGGGCGCTCTCCGACGACATCCCGATCGCTTACCTGCCGGATTACGATATGGAAACCGCGCGGGTCATGGTTGCCGGCGCCGATGTCTGGCTGAACACGCCGCTGCCGCCGTTCGAAGCCTCGGGCACCAGCGGGATGAAGGCGGCGATGAACGGCGTGCTGAACCTGTCCGTTCTCGACGGCTGGTGGCTCGAGGGCTGGATCGAGGGCGAGACCGGCTGGGCGATCGCCGAGGACGGAGGCGATCCCGTCGCGCATGGCCCGGCGCTCTACGACAAGCTCGAGCAGACGGTGCTGCCCCTCTGGCACGCCGACCGCCCCGGCTGGCTGCGGATGATGAAGGAATCGATCAGCAAGATCGGCAGCCAATTCAACAGCCAGCGGATGATGCGGCGCTACGCCTCGGAAGCCTATCTGCGCTAGCCTCCGCGCTCAGGCGACCGGCGCTGCCGGATGCCCGGCGCTCCGGTCCGCATGTCAGGCCGGCATCGGATCGGCCGTGGAGCGGCGCCGGTCGGGCTCGAAGGCGAGGATCACCGTGTCAGGCGGCAGCGCCGGATCGAAGAGCAGGTTGTGCCACCAGGTCGCCGCCCAGGCCGGATGCAGGTGCCCGAGCTGCCGGACGCGGGCGCGCAGCTCGAAGCGCTGCCGGTAGGCGTCGAAGCCGAGCAGGCAGCCGCCACCTGCCGACCCCGCTCGTCGCGCATCATCGGCTGGCGCACCAGGCACGGCCAGCGGAGGAAGCCGCGCTTCAGCCGCTGGTCCGCCGGCAGCGCCGGCCGCTCGGTCGGGTCAGCCTCTGCCCACATTGCCACTGCCCGTGCCTGCAGCCCGTCGTCGGACACCGCCGGGCGGCTGTTCTCCCCGCGCCGGTCCTCGGCATCGCGCCGGAATGGGATCACCCCTGGGACCCGATCATCTCGACGGACTGGGGCCCCCTACACCGGCCGTCGCGACTGCAACTCTGGCTGACACTGGCCAGATGGTCAAAGCACCGCCGCATCAGACGGCGCGCGAGCGAGTGAGCTTCGACCGAAGCTGCCGATGACTGCCGGCGCGAGCTTCCGCGAGCAGAGGTTTCCACGGACGGCGCGCTGATTTCCACGCGTGCTTCCACGCTGCCGCACACGGACCCCAGCGACGAAAGGGCCGCGCCGGACGGATGGGCCGCCGGCGAATGCGAACAGGGAACCGTGACATGACCACAGCAACGATCGACCGCCCGACCAAGCCCGCGAGGCCCCCCCTCAACGGTGTGGACACACCTTCGCTGCTCGGCACGATCAACGTCGTCGCCGGCCAGCCGGAGCTGGCCCGCTTCACCTTCCGCTCGGACAGCGAGTGGATGGGCGGCACGCACTGCCACTCGACCATGAAGGGCTTCACCGGCGCCGGCGGCGCGCAGGAGCACAAGCAGAGCTTCACCGCCGAAAGCGATCACCCCGCCGTGCTCTGCGGCGCCGATCGCGGCGTGACCCCGGTCGAGCACCTGCTGCATGCGCTGGCCGGGTGCCTGACCGCCGGGATCGCCAACATCGCCGCCGCGCGCGGCGTGGCGCTCCACAAGGTCACCGCCGTCGTCGAGGGCGACATCGACCTGCAGGGCATCCTCGGCATCTCGGACGAGGTGCGCAACGGCTACGAAAGCATCCGCGTGCGCTTCGAGATCGAGGGCGACGCGCCCCCGGAGAAGCTGCGCCAGATCGTCGAGCAGTCGCGCGCCCGCTCGGCCGTCTTCGACGTGCTGACCAACGGCGTGCCCGTCGCGATCGAGGTCGCCGCGTGACGCGCCTCGGCCGCCGCCGGACAGACGGCGGCGGCCGACCCCCCGAACCGGAGGACATGGGCCATGAGAACCACCGATGTCGCGATCATCGGGGCCGGCCAGGCCGGGCTGGCGATGAGCTTGCTTCTGACCCGCGAAGGCGTCGACCATGTCGTCTTCGAGCGCGGACAGATCGCCCGCCGGTGGACCACCGAGCGGTGGGACAGCCTGCGCCTGCTGACGCCGAACTGGTTCGCGCGGCTGCCGGGCTGGTCCTATGCCGGCGCTCAGCCCGACGGCTACATGACGATGGCCGATGTCTCGGCCTACCTGGCGGGCTATGCCGCCTCGTTCGGGGCGCCGGTGCTGCCCGAGACCGCCGTGATCGCGGTCGAGGCCGCTGACCCCGGCTACCGGATCGCCACGGCGTCGGGCAGCTTCATCGCACGCGCCGTGGTCGTTGCGACGGGCGCCTGCGACGAGCCGGCCATCCCCGCCTGCGGCGCGCAGCTGTCGGCGCGGGTGCTCCAGCTCGCCAGCCGCGACTATCGCAACCCCTCGGCCCTGCCATCCGGTGGCGTGCTGGTTGTCGGCGCCTCGGCCTCGGGGCTGCAGATCGCCCGCGAGCTCGCCGATGCGGGCCGCGAGGTCACGCTCTCCGTCGGCCGTCACAACCGTGTGCCGCGCCGGTACCGGGGCCGCGACATCATCTGGGCGATGGACCGCGCGGGCATCCTCGACGAGACGGTCGCCGAGGTCGGAGACATCGACCGGGCGCGGCACCAGCCGTCGCTCCAGCTGGCAGGCGACGACAGGCCCCTGGACCTCGCCGCGCTGCGCGAGGCGGGGGTCCGGGTCGCCGGCCGGATGGTGGCGGCCGAGGGCATGCGCATCCGCTTGGCCGGTGACCTGCGCCAGACCATGCAGGTCGCCGACGTCAAGCTCGCGCGGCTGATCACGCGGATCGACGCGGCGCTGGGCGTCGACCGCCATGCGGCAGCCGATCCGATCCCGCCGATCGCGTTCGATGCGCCGGCGCGCGAGGTGGATCTCGGCGCCGAGGGCATCGGGACGATCGTCTGGGCCACGGGCTTCCGCCGCGCCTTCCCCTGGCTCCGCGTGCCGGTGACGGGCGCCGACGGCGACATCGTTCAGCGCGGCGGCCTGACCGGCGCGCCCGGGCTGACGACGCTGGGCATGCCGTTCCAGCGGCGGCGCAAGTCGACCTTCATCGATGGCGTCGGCGGCGACGCCGAGGCGCTGCTGCCGCACCTGCTGTCACATCTGCAATCGCGGCCGCGTGCCGCTGCCTGAGGAGGGCTCCATGAAGACTCCCGATTTCCTGCGCCCCTCGCGGGCGGATTTCGACGCAATCGTTGTCGGCGCGCGCTGCGCCGGCGCCGCCACGGCGATGCTCCTGGCCCGGCAGGGCGCTCGGGTCCTGGTCGTCGACCGCGGCCGGCGCGGCGACGACGCGCTCTCGACGCACGCGTTGATGCGCGGCGCGGTGGCGCAGCTCCAGCGCTGGGGATTGCTCGATGCGGTCGCGGCCTCGGGCGCGCAGCCGGTGCGCAGGGTCGAATTCGACTATGCCGGCGTCAACGTGCCCGTTCCGCTCAAGTCCGAAGGCGGCATAGACGCCCTCTATGCACCGCGGCGGACGGTGCTGGATCCGATCCTCGCCGATGCGGCGGAGGCGGCCGGGGCCGTGCTTCTGTGGGGTCACAGCCTGATCGATCTGATCCGCGGAGCCGACGGCCGGGTCGCGGGCGCCGTCCTCGCCGGGCCAGAGGGCCAGGTCGAGGTTCGGGCAGGCATGGTCATCGGTGCCGACGGCGTCCGCTCGACGGTCGCCGAAATGGTCGGTTCGCGCACCTATCACCAGGGGCGCAACGCGACCTCGGTGCTCTTCGGCTATTTCCCGGGGCTCGCGAACCACGGCTATCGCTGGTTCTTCGCGCCAGGGGCGACGGCGGGAGCGATCCCGACCAATGCCGGCGAGCACTGCGTCTTCGTCAGCGTCCCCGCAGAGCGTCGCGCGCAGGCCTTCGCCGCTGGCGCCGAGCCGGCCTTCCGCCGCCTCCTCTTCAGGGTGGCGCCCGAGATCGCGCCCTCCATCGAGGGCGCGCGGGCGCGACTGCGGCCGTTCGGCGGCGTGCGTGGCTATCTGCGCGAGCCGTTCGGACCGGGATGGGCCCTGGTCGGCGACGCCGGCTACTTCAAGGATCCGTGCACGGCGCATGGCATCACGGACGCCTTCCGCGACGCCGAGCTTCTGGCGCGCGCGATCGGCACCGGCACGATCCGGGCGCTTCGAGGACTACCAGGGCCTGCGCGACGCATTGTCGATCCCGCTGATGCAGGTGACCGACGCGATCGCCTCGTGCGATTGGACGATGGACGAGGTGTCGGAGCTTCACACCGACCTCAGCCGCGCCATGAAGACCGAGGCGGCGGTCATGGCGCGCCTCGCGCCGGCGGCAGGCGAAGAGCGCCGGGCCGCCTAGGCCTCGGGCACCTCAGGCACCGACCGGCGAGCCTTGGCCGAGCTCGCCGACCAGATGCTCGCGCATGCGCCGGTAATGGAGCAGCACCCGGTCGGCCTCGGCCTCCGGGTAGCCCTCCGCGGCGATGGCCTCGGCCAGCAGCTGCACCATCTCGTCGAACTCGGCCTCGCCGATCTCCAGATGCGCGTGCATCGCCGCCAGCTCGGCGCCGCCGGGAGAGGGCCGGCCCGACAGGACGCTGGCAAGGACGGCGGCCTGGTGCTCGACCATCATCGGCATGTCGAGGCCATCGAAGAAGGGGCGCAGCCGGTCGGACTGCAGCACCAGGTCATAGAAGCGGAACACCAGGCGCGAGACGCCCTTCGCTCCTCCATAGCGCTGGAACATCGGATTGCGCATCCAGACCTCCGATGCGATGATCCACCAGCAGGGCCGACGGCGCAACCGCCGAGGTTGGGCGTGCCATTTCGCGTCGCATCTTGCAGCACGTCCCTCCGCGAGCGTGTCGGCTGGGCTGGGGTTGGGAGAGCTTGCCGATGGCGCTCGAACTTCGCATGCTCGGATCGTTCGAGGTGCTGGTCGACGGCGCCCCGGTCGCCCTGCCGCCGTCACGCAAGACGCGGGCACTGCTGGCATGGCTGGCCTTGGCCGAACGACCGCAGCGCCGCGAGCGGCTGTGCGAGATGTTCTGGGACATCCCCGACGATCCCAAGGGCGCCCTGCGCTGGAGCCTCTCGAAGATCCGCCGCATCGTCGGCGACGCCGAGGCCGACCGGCTGGTCGCCGACCGCGCGACCGTGGCCTTCGACAGGGCAGGGGTCGCGATCGACGCCGACCGCGTTCTCGGCCCGGCGGCTGCCAGCCTCGAGACGCTCTCCGATCGAGGCGTTGGAGGCGATCGCTGCCTCGTTCCGGGGCGGCTTTCTCGAGGATCTGACCCTGGACCGCTCGCCCGAATACGAGGCCTGGCGCACCGCGCTGGCCTTCGAGGCCGAGACGGCCCGCAGCCGGGTGCTCGTCGCATTGGTCGAGCGACTGGCCGACGATCCCGCCCGCGCCCTGCCGCATGCCGAGCAGCTGGCGGCGCTCGACCCCGAAGACGCGAGGGCGGCCGAGCGGGTCGCAGGCGCTCCGGCAGGCGGTCCGCACCTCGCTTCTGAGTGCGCCGGACCGAACCGTTCCGCCGGCGCCCCTGACCGTCGAGGCGGCACACTCCGGTCACGGGGCTGCCGCGCCCGCCGATGTCCGCTACGCCATCGCCCGCGACGGCACCCGCATCGCCTGGACGGTCAGCGGGCGAGGGGCCGCCGCTGGTGCGGGCCGCCCACTGGATGTCGCACCTGGGCTATGACCACGAGAGCCCGGTCTGGCGCCACTGGTTGCGCGAGTTCTCGGGCATCTCGACCTTCGTGCGCTATGACGAGCGCTGCAACGGCCTGTCGGACTGGGATGCCGAGGACCTGTCGCTCGACGCCTTCGTCAGCGACCTCGAAGCGGTGGTCGACGCCGCCGGGCTCGAGCGCTTCACCCTGCTCGGCGTCTCGCAAAGCTGCGCGATGGCCGTCCGATATGCCATTCGGCACCCGGAGCGCGTTCAGGGCCTGGTCCTCTATGGCGGCTATGTTCAGGGCTGGCGCGCGCGTGGCGACCCCGAAGAGATCGCGCGCCGCGAGGCGATCCTCGTCCTCATGCGCCAGGGCTGGGGGCAGGACAACCCCATCTTCGGCGAGCTCTTCGCGTCGATGTTCGTGCCCGGAGCCAGCCGCGACCAGATCGCCCAGTTCAGCGAGCTGCAGCGGCGCACCGTGTCGCCGCGGAACGCGATCCGGCTGCAGAACGCCTTTGCCGAGCTCGACGTGACGGCCGAGCTGCCGAGGGTCACCGTGCCGACGCTCGTGATCCACGCGGACGACGACAGGGTCGCGCCGATGACGTCGGGCCGCGCTCTATGCCGAGAGGATCCCCGGCGCGCGCCTGATCGAGCTGAACAGCTCGAACCACATCCTGCTCGAGGGCGAGCCGGCCTTCGACCAGTTCATCGGCCAGATCGCGGTCCTTCCTCGAAGAGGTGAACCGCCGTCCGCCGCCCATGAAGCACGTCGTGCCCGACGCAGAGGCGGCAGCGCCGCCGCGTCACCGTTCTGGATGCAGAGATCGTCTCGCCGCTGGCGGCGCTCGAGGCTTATGGCACCGATGGCCAGATCGCCGAGCTGGCGCGTCTGGTCGCCGATGCGCGCCACACGGTCGAGCAATTCGGCGGGCCGTCCTCGATGCCGGTCACACCACGCTCGTCGGCGGCTTTCGGTGCCGCCGTGCCCAGCGAAGCGCACGCCCTGGATGCCTGCCGTGCGGCGTTGGCGCTCCGCTCCCTGGTCGAGACGCGCGCGGCGGGCAGCGCGCGGCTGCGGATCGGGATCGACTCGGGCGAGGCCGTGGTCACCCATGGCCCGACCGGCGTCACCGTGACCGGCATGCTGCCGCGGCACGCGCACCAGATCACCCAGGCGCTCCGCGGCGCCGTGATCGCCCTCTCGGACGAGGCGGCGGCGAACGCCGGCGGCTATGTCAGCTTCTCCGCCATCCGCCCGATCAACCTGACGGGCGGGCGGCGCGGCCGCCGGATCTTCGAGCTCAAGGCGATGCGCCAGGGCCGCTCGCGCTGGCAATTGCGGGCCGACCGGCGGCTGACGGCGTTCACCGGTCGCAGCGCCGAGATGGATCTCCTGATGCGCTGCCTCGGCGCTTGCTGCCGCGGGCCAGGGCCGGGCGATCTTCGTCTCCGGCGAGCCCGGCGTCGGCAAGTCGCGGCTGGCGCAGGAGTTCCTCTCGCGCTGTCCTGCCCAGGGGGCGGCGAGCGTCGAGGCGGGCGCGCTCGAGTTCGATCGCGAGATCCCCTTCGCCCTGGTTCGCCGTCTTCTCGCGGGCTTGCTCGGGCTCGACGAGGACGAAGGCCGGGCGTTTCTCGGCAACCGACGTGACGTCGTCGCTGGCGGCCCTCGATGCCGCGGCGCTGTGTTCCCCGGTGCTGTTCGCGTTCGACCTCGCCACGGAAGATCCGGCCTGGGAGGCGATGCCGCCCGCCGAGCGCGCCCACCGCGTCCGCGAGGCGCTGCGCCGGCTCGTCGCGCTCCGTGCGCGCGAGCGCCCCCTCGTGGTGATCGCCGAGGATCTGCACTGGTGCGACGAGCCCAGCCTCGCGGCCGTCGCGCGGCTGGTCGAAGGGCTGGAGCGTCTGCCTGTCGTGCTCATGGCCACCGCGCGGCCCGAGTTCCGGCCCGACTGGCTGCAGCGCAGCGCCGTGAAGCCGGTCAACCTGGACGTGCTCGGCGCCGACGACGCGCACAAGCTGGTGCGCACGCTCGTCGGACGACACCCCAGCGTCGGGGTCCTGCGCCGGCTTCTGGTCGAGCGCACCGACGGGACGCCGCTGGCGATGGAGGAGACGGTCAGCGCGCTGGTGCAGACCGGCCGCCTGGTGGGCCGTCCGGGCGCCTACACCGCGCCCCAGCCCATCGTCGAGATCGACACCGTCGCGTCGGTCGCGCCCGTGATCGCCGCCCGCATCGCCCGGCTCGAGGCGCATGAGCGGCACCTGCTGCAGCTGGCGGCCGTGATCGGGCGCGACGGCTCGCTGGCGGTGCTCAAGACGCTCGCCGGCCTCGACCCCACGGCGTTCGACGCGGCGCTGAGCGCGGTCGAACGTGGCGAGTTCCTCTACGAGCTGATCGGCGGTGGCGAACCGGCGTTCACCTTCAAGCACGCGCTGATCCGCGACGCCGCCTATGCATCCATTCCGCAAGGCAGGCGTCGCGAGCTGCACGGCAGGACCTTCGAGGCGCTCGCCGATCTGCCCGACGCCAAACGCGACGAGCATGGTCGAGCAGCTCGCGCATCACGCTTATCTCGCCGGCGAATGGCAGCAGGCCTTCGCCTGGCTGATGCGCGCCGCCGACCGGGCAATCGACCGCAGCGCCTATGACAGGGCGCTCGCCAACCTCGAGCGCGCGGCGGGAGCGCTCGAGGCGCTCGAGGCGACGTCGGAGAACATCGCGGCCGCGATCGATGTGCGCGTGATGATGCAGATCGCCTATGTCTCGCTCGGCAGCTTCGAGGCCGGCATCGCCCGCATCACCGAGGCCTGCGAGATGGCCGAGGCGGCCGGCGACATCGAGCGGCATGGCGCACGCGCTGCTCAAGCTCTCCTACAGCTTCGAGGCCGCGGGCCGGCTGGACGAGGCGCTCGCGGCGGCCGAGCGGTTGAGCGAACACGCCGCGGCGAACGGGCTTGGCTACTACGCCTGCGAGGCCGACCTCGCCGCTGCCACCGCGCTCCTGGTCCGCGGCGATGCGCAGGGCGCGCTGCGCCGGATCGCGCCGCATGCGCTCGCATTTCGACGGACCGCTGCGGCACGAGCGCTTCGGCCTGCTCAACACGCGCTCGGTGTGGCTGAAGGGCAGCATGGGCGCGGCAGCCGCCATGCTGGGCGACTTCGCCACGGCGGATGCCGCCATCGCCGAGGCGCGCGCGGTCGCGGCCGAGACGGGGCGCCCCCAGGACCGCCACTCGTCGCTGCAGTTCGCGCTCAAGGTCGAGATCGCCCGCGGTCCATCGGACGCGATCCTGGCCGAGGTGGAGTCCGTGCTGGCCGAGACGCTGGACGAATGGCTTTTTCCGAACGGGCCATGGCTGCTGGCGAGCCTCGGCGACGCGCTGATGGAGCGCGGCCGGCTCGACGCCGCCGAGGCCGTGCTCGAACGCGCCTTCGAAGCCGCCGATACGGGAGGAATGCGAGGTGTCGGCGGCATCGCCGGGCGGCTCCTGACGGCCGCGCACGCCCAGGGCGGCGACGCCGCGGCGCGCGCCGAGCTCGAGGACAGCCTGGGCTCGGATGCGACGATTCCGGTTTGGCTGCAGACGCGGTTGCGCCGGGTGCTCGCGGCGACCGCCAAGGACGATGCCGAGGCCGTTGCCTGGCTGCACGAGGCGGCGGCGCAGGCGCGGGATGCCGGCCTGCTGCCTCAGCAGGCGCGCTGTCTCGCCGAGCTGGCGGCGCGCCTCGCCGCCGTCGACCCGGTCGCCGCCGGCCTGGCACGACGCGAGGCGCAGGAGCTCGCAGCGCGGATGCGTGGACCCGTCGCGGCGGAATGAGGCCCGCGCAAAAGTCCGGCCGGAGACGCCTGTCGCCGGCCGGTGCCGTGATATTTCGAGCGCTTCGTCGCAAGCGAGCCTTCGACGCAAGCCCCCTCAGCGGCCAAAGCCGTCACGCCCCATGCGGACCATTGCTGTTATCTCCGAGCGATGCAGCCCGATGTCCTTCAGCATGTGGTCCGGCATGTCGCGCAGGCGGCGCTCGGCCGCCATGATCTCGGCGCGGTGCCGCAGCGTGGCGAACATCCCGGTGAAGAACCCGCCGGCCATCGCCGTGGCAGTCCTCGGCTCGACGGCCGTGGTCGCGTGCGCCTCTTCAAAGGTACTCATCTTCTCATCTCCTCGATCAGCACCGCACCATTGCGGCGTGGAGACAATCTGATCGATGCGCGTGGGTTCGGGCGGGGTCGCGAGCGTGGTATTCGAGCGCCCGACCGTGGAATTCCGGCCCAAGGGCTTGTGTGTCTTCGGCACTTTAAGCGATCAAAAGCCCTTGCTATGCTGATGCGGGGAGGTGACGTTCATGGCGGAAACGGATCTGGGCGGGTGGGCCGGCGTCGTGAAGGGCCTGCCCAAGGTCGGCGATGTCGCCGAGCGCTCGCGTCGGACCACGATGGCCGACATCGTGGCCTTCACGGAGATGACGGGCGACCGCAACCCGCTCCACTACGATCGGGCACTCGCCGAGGGCACGGTCTTCGGCAAGCTCATCGTGCAGGGCGGCGTGACCACGGGCATCCTGAACGCCGTCGTCGCCGAGGACCTGCCGGGCCCCGGTACGGTCTTTCTGGCGGTGAACTGGAAATTCGTGAAGGCGGTCGGCGTGGACGAGGAGATCACGGGCCGGGTCGAGATCCTCTCCGTCCGCCACGACAAGCCGATCTGCGAGATCGCGACGACGATCCGCAACGCGGATGGCGAAACCGTCGTGTCGGGGACTGCGACGACCTACACCGTTCCGCTCTCGCCGGCCTGACGCCTCCTGCTGCCGGCGGATCGTCGGCGCCCCTGGCGTCCCGGGCCGCTGGAACACTGCCCGACCCGACGGTGCCGTCGCACTCCTCAGCCAATGATCGGCCCGGGCATGCTCGTAGCCGAAGCGACGCCCGACCCGGAGGGACCGCCAGGCGACTGGGTTCGCGCTAGAACTCGACGGCGTCGCGAATGATCGGGCAGGTCATGCAGTGCCCGCCGCCGCGCCCTCGACCGAGCTCGGATCCCGAGATCGTGATGACCTCGATCCCCTGCTTGCGCAGAAGCGTGTTGGTGTAGGTGTTCCGGTCATAGGCGAAGACGACGCCCGGCGACGCGCAGACCAGGTTCGCGCCCGAATCCCACTGCGTGCGCTCGCGGACATAGGCGTTGCCGCCGGTTTCGATCACGCGCATCTTCTTGACGCCGAGGGCCTCGCCGACCGCCTCCACCCAGCTGCCAGTCGCCTGCCGGACCTCGAGGCCGCCATCGTCCTTGGGGCGGATCGAGTAGGGCGTGATCGTGTTGACGATGTCGGGATAGATCAGCACGCAGTCGCGGTCGGCGAAGGTGAAGATGGTGTCGAGGTGCATGGCCGCGCGCAGGCTGGGCATCGCCGCGACGAGCACATGGTCGACGGCGTCCTGGGCGAAGAGCGCGCGGGCCAGCTGGCCGATGCCCTGCCGCGAGGTGCGCTCGGACAAGCCGATCAGCATGGTGCGGTTTCCGGCCGGCATCACGTCGCCGCCCTCGACCGTCGAGAGCCCATGCTCCTTCTCGGGGTCGCCCCACCAGACCTTTACCTTGCCGGCGAAGTCAGGATGGAACCGGTAGATCGCCGCGGCCAGAAGCGTCTCGTCCTTGCGCGCCGGCCAGAAAAGCGGATTGACGCTGCACCCGCCATAGATCCAGCAGGTCGTGTCCCGCGTGTAGAGCGTGTTCGGCAGGGGCGAGATCGAGGTACTGCGTGATCCCCAGGCTGCGGCGCACCAGGTTCATCAGGTCGCTGGAGTGAACTCTCGGGAAACTCCTCGACCGAAAGCCCGCCGATCAGCGTCTCCGCAAGCTCCCGGTCCGACAGCCCTTCGAGAAAGCTGCGCACCTCGTTGACGAAGCCGAGGCCGACCTCGTTTTCCGTCACGCGGGTGTCGAGGATCCACTGCCTCGCCTCGGGCATCCCCAGCGTCTGCGTCAGCAGCTCGTGCATCTCGACGACGTCGATGCCGCGGTCGCGCATCTTCTGCTGGAAGTCGAGGTGGTCGCGCTTCGCCGTTTCCACCCAGATGACGTCGTCGAACAGCAGCGCGTCGCAGTTCGACGGAGTCAGGCGCTGATGCGCGCGACCTGGCGAGCAGACCATCACCTTGCGGAGCTGGCCGACCTCGGAGTGCACCCCGAATGCGGGTTGGGTGTTCATGGCGTTTCCCTTGTCAAGGAGTGATGCGGCCGGTCAGAAGACCGACGATTCCGATGAGCGCCCCGATCGCGACGACGGCAAAGATGAGAAGCTCCGCGCTGGTGAAGACGCGCGCGTTCTGCTCGCGCCGCGACCAAAGGTAGAGGAGGGTGCCAGGCGCATAGAGCACGGCGACCAGGATCACGTATTTGAGCCCGGCGGCGGCGAACATGACGAGCACGTAGAAGACGGCGATCCAGGCGAAGATGCGGTCGCGGCCCCGTTCGCCCGGGACGTCCGCATAGGCCTCGCCCCTCGAGGCCAGAAGGACGCCATAGCCCGCCACCAGCAGGTAGGGCAGGAGCGTCGTCACGCTCGTCATGTCGAGCATGAAGTTGAAGGCGTCATAGGACCAGTAGGTCGAGATCACGAAGGCCGAGACGACGAGGTTCGTGGCCCAGAGCGCATTGGCCGGCACCCTGTTGCCGTTCTCGGCCGCGAAGACGCGCGGCATGTCCTTCGACTTCGCGGCTGCGAACAGAACCTCGGCGCAGATCAGCGACCAGGCGAGATAGGCGCCGAGGACCGAGACCAGAACGCCGATCGAGATGAACCAGCGTCCCCATGTGCCGACGGCGGCTTCGAGCGCCCCGGCCAGCGAGGGCTGCCGAATCGCGGCCACCTCCGCCTGCGGCAGCAGGCCATAGGGCAGCAGCGTCACCGCGACCATCAGCCCGGTGACGGCGACGAAGCCCAGCATCGTCGCCGAGCCGACATCCGACCGCGTCTTGGCATAGCGCGAGTAGACGCTGGCGCCCTCGATCCCGAGGAACACGAACACCGTGATCAGCATGGTGTCGCGCACCTGCTGCACCAGCGACTTGTCCGGCATGCCGACGCCGCCCCAGAAGTTGTCGGCGAAGTTGGAGGCGTTGAAGGCGATGATCATCGCGAGGATCGCCACGATGATCGGCACGATCTTGGCGATCGTCACCACGAAATTGATGAAGGCCGCCTGCTCGACGCCCCGGAGGATCATGGTGTGGAACGACCAGATGCCGATCAGCGAGACGCAGATCGCGACCACCGTGTTGCCGTTGCCGAAGGCCGGGAAGAAGGTGCCCAGGGTCGTGCCGATCAGCACCCAGTAGAACACGTTGCCGAGGCAGGACCCCAGCCAGTACCCGAAGGCCGAGAGAAAGCCCATGTAGTCGCCGAAGCCGGCCTTCGCATAGGCGAAGACGCCGGCGTCGATGTCGGGTCGCCTCTCCGCCAGCGCCTGGAAGACCCGCGCGAGCATGTACATGCCGGTTCCCGCGATCGACCAGGCGATCAACGCGCCGAAGGGCCCGGTCGCCGTCCCGAACCGCGCTGGCAGGTTGAAGATGCCCGCGCCGACCATCGAGCCGACCACCATGGCAGTGAGCGCGACAAGCGAGATCTTCTTCGCGCCGGGACCGCGTTCCTCGACGCCAACGGCTTCGGTCGTAACGGCCATGTTCCCTCCCCTTGCGCGTGCCCCCCGGCACTCTGCTCCGCGTCCGAGTTTGACCTCGACTTCTGTTGGCCTTTAACGATGTTATAGACGAACGAGTAGCAGGAATCTCGGTCCGGTGCGAGGTCGTTGTCGCATGCAGTCGCACGACGTCGGAGAGGCGCGCCGCGCGGGGCGCAAGCGCCCAGGCAGCTTGCCTCGCCAGCGGGCTCCCGCCGGCGCTTGGTTGACCTGGACGCTCCAGAGTGGGCTTGCTGCCGCAGCAGCCGTCGGCAAGGCCGAAGGCGGAGGATAAGACGACGCAATCCGAACCCGATCGACGATCGAGGCCCGCATCGGTGTCAGACACCATGCTCGCGGTCGGCGCCTTGATCGGCCTCATCGCCGCGAGCTTCCTTCTGTTCGGCGACGGCGCGATCTTGGGGCCGACGCAGGTCGCCTTGACACTGGCCGCCACCCTCGCCGCCGGCATCGCCTGGAAGAACGGCCATCGCTGGGACGATATCCGCGCATCGGTCGTCGAGGGGATCGCGTCCGCGCTGCCAGCGATCTTCATCCTCTTCGCCGTCGGCGGCCTGATCGGGACCTGGGCGATGAGCGGCACGCTGGTCGCCATGGTCTACTATGCCCTGGGCGTGCTCAGTCCGAATTTCTTCTATCTCTCGGCCTGCGTCATCTGCGCCCTGATCGCCGTCAGCACGGGAAGCTCGTGGACGACGGTCGGCACGGTCGGCGTCGGCATGATGGGCGTGGCGGCCCAGATGGAGCTGTCGCCCTACATCACCGCCGGCGCCGTCATCTCGGGCGCCTATTTCGGCGACAAGTCCTCGCCGCTCTCGGACACGGCGAACCTGGCCGCGGCGGCGACCGGCGCGCCGTTGTTCAGCCACCTCAGGGCCAGCCTGGCCACTGGCGCGCCCGCTCTGGCCCTGGCGCTCGTCGCATTCTGGCTGCTCGGCGCCCCGGCCGACTTCGATGCGTCGGCGACGCAGAAGGCCATCGCCGCCCGCTACGAGGTCAGCGGCTGGGCGTTCGCTCCCGTCGTCTTCGTCGTGGTCATGTCGGTGCTGAGGCTGCCGCCCTTCCTGGCGATCCTCGGTGGCGCGCTGGCCGGCGGGCTGACGGCGGTCATCCTCCAGCCCGAGCTGGTTCTGCAGCACGCGGCGGTGCCCGACCTGCCGACCTGGATCGGATTCCTCAAGGGGGTCTGGGAGGCCCTCGCCACGGGCTTCGTCTTCACCAGCGGCGATCCGGACCTCGACATCCTGCTGTCGCGCGGCGGCATGGACAGCATGCTGAACACCATCTGGCTGATCATCACGGCCCTGGCCTTCGGCTCGGTGATGCAGCACGCGGGAATGCTCGACCAGATCGTCGCGCCGGCCGTCAGATATGCCCGCTCCAAGGCCAGCCTCGTCGCCACGGTCATCGCCTCGGCGATCGGCATGAACATCGTCGCGGGCGACCAGTACCTCGCCGTCGTCCTGCCGGGCCGCATGTTCAAGGCGCTGTTCGCCAGCCGCGGCCTGCCGCCGCACCTGCTGTCGCGCAGCTTGGGCGATTCCGGGATCGTCACGGCGCCGCTGGTGCCTTGGAACAGCTGCGGCGCCTATATGGCCGCGGCGCTCGGCGTCGCCACCCTGGACTTCCTGCCCTACAGCTTCTTCAATCTGTTCAATCCGCTCGCCTCGCTGGGCTTGGCGCTGCTCGCCACCAAGAGCATGGGTCAGTCGAGCCGACCTGGGCAGCACCGCCCGTCATAGCCGAGCCCCACGGCTTCGCGTCCAAGCGCCGCGCGCTCGTCCGCGACCCGCGGGTTTCGGTGCATCTACCAGGTTGATCCCGGTCAAATCTGCGCACCCTGAACTCCGTTAACGAGCATGGCGGCGGCTCTTGCACGGCCCGCGTGCTGTGCATGCCGTCGAGGACATGTGGGATGGAGGGCAAGAACGTGACATCGGGTGTTCTCGAAAGGATCAAGCGTGATCCGCGGTTCCAAGATTTGGTGGCCAGACGGTCGAAGTTCGCGTGGACGCTGTCGGCAGTCGTCCTGGCCATCTATTTCGGGTTCATCTTCGTGGTCGCGTTCGCGCCGAAGCTGCTGGGCACGCCCATCGGTGATGGCGTGACCACGATCGGTATCCCCGTGGGCTTGTTCATCATCGTCTCGGCGTTCGTCCTTACGGGCATCTACGTCCACCGCGCGAATTCGGAATTCGACGCGCTGACGCGGCAGATCATCGAGGAGACGAAGTGATGCGCCCGCTTGGGAACTCGGTTGCGGCCGCGGTCGGCGTCCTGGCGCTGGCGGCGACGCCCGCCTTCGCCGACGCCATCCAGGGCGGCGAACGCCAGGCCCTGAACCTCACGGCCATCGCGATGTTCGTCGCCTTCGTCGCGGCGACGCTCGGCATCACCTATTGGGCCGCGCAGCGGACCCGATCGGCCGCCGACTTCTACGCCGCCGGCGGCGGCATCACCGGCTTTCAGAACGGCCTCGCCATTGCCGGCGACTACATGTCGGCGGCGTCGTTCCTCGGCATCTCGGGCCTGGTCTTCGCCAGCGGGTTCGACGGGCTGATCTATTCGATCGGCTTCCTCGTCGGCTGGCCGATCGTGCTGTTCCTGATCGCCGAGCGGCTGCGCAACCTCGGCAAGTACACCTTCGCCGACGTGGCCTCGTTCCGGCTCGAGCAGACGCCGATCCGCAGCCTGTCGGCGATCGGCACGCTGACCGTGGTGGCCTTCTACCTGATCGCCCAGATGGTCGGCGCGGGCAAGCTGATCGAGCTCCTGTTCGGTCTGCCTTACCTTTACGCCGTCGTCATCGTCGGCATCCTGATGATCGTCTACGTCGCCTGGGGCGGCATGGTCGCCACCACCTGGGTGCAGATCATCAAGGCCTGCCTGCTGCTGGGCGGCGCCACCTTCATGGCGCTGATGGTGCTGATCCACTTCGGCTTCTCGACCGAGGCGATGTTCCAGTCGGCCGTCGACATCCATCCCAAGGGGCTGGCGATCATGGAGCCGGGCGGCCTCGTCTCGGACCCTGTCTCGGCCGTCTCGCTGGGGCTTGCGCTGATGTTCGGCACGGCTGGCCTGCCGCATATCCTGATGCGGTTCTTCACCGTCGCCGACGCCAAGGCCGCCCGCAAGTCGGTGTTCTACGCCACCGGCTTCATCGGCTACTTCTACATCCTGACCTTCATCATCGGCTTCGGCGCCATCACCCTGCTGATGAGCGACCCGGCCTACTACACGCTCGGCGCCGACGGCGTCTTCGACAAGATCACGGGCCTGCTTGGCGGCAGCAACATGGCGGCGATCCACCTCTCGGACGCGGTCGGAGGCTCGCTCTTCCTCGGCTTCATCTCGGCGGTGGCCTTCGCCACGATCCTCGCCGTCGTCGCCGGGCTGACGCTGGCCGGGGCCACGGCGATCAGCCATGACCTCTACGCCTCGGTCATCGCCAAGGGCCGGGTCAGCGAGGACAAGGAGGTGCGCCTCTCGCGGATCTCGGCGGTGGTGATCGGCTTCGTCGCCATCTTCCTCGGCTATGTCTTCGAGAAGCAGAACGTCGCCTTCATGGTCGGCCTCGCCTTCGCGATCGCCGCGAGCTGCAACTTCCCGGTGCTGCTCATGTCGGTCTTCTGGAAGGGCACGACGACGCGCGGCGTGCTGATCGGCGGCTTCCTGGGCCTGATCAGCGCCGTCGCCATGGTCGTGCTGAGCCCGGCCGTCTGGGTGAAGACGTTCGGCTTCGAGCAGGCGATCTTCCCTTACGACAACCCGGCGCTCTTCTCGATGACGATCGCCTTCGTCGGCATCTGGCTGTTCTCGAAGATCGACGCCAGCGACCGGGCCCGCCTCGAGCTGGCCGCCTTCGAGCCGCAGTTCGTGCGCTCCGAGACGGGCATCGGCGCCTCGGGCGCCGCGGCGCACTGAGCAGGTCCGCCCATTGCAAAGCGAGCGGCCGGCCCATAAGCCGGCCGCTCCCGCCCTCCGGTCGATCGATCCGACCTTACGGAGCCGCCGTCGATGCCGCGCGCCTTCGACGCTCATAACCCGCCCTTCGATCGTCTGACCCATGACGAGATCGAGGAGCTGCGCGCGACGCTCGACATCGGCTACTTCCGCCCCGGCGAGGCCATCATCGAAAAGGGCCAGGCCTCGGACCACCTCTATGTCATCATCAAGGGGTCGGTCGAAGAGCGCGACGGCGACGCCATCGAAGCCCTGCTGGCGCAGAAGGAAAGCTTCGACGCCCGCGCGCTTGTCCACGGCGCCGCGGGCCAGAGCTTCGTCGCCGCCGAGGAGACGCTCTGCTACATCGTGCCCAAGGACAAGGTGCTCGACCTGATCCGGCGCAACCCCGGCTTCGCCGCCTTCTTCTATTCCGAGGTGTCGCGCAAGCTCGCCTCGGCGATCCGCATCCAGGAGAGCGAGGGGATCGACTCCGTCCTCAGGGCGCGGGTGCGCGACGCGCAGATCCACCCCGCCGTCTTCATCGCCGGCGAGCGCAGCATCGAGCAGGCCGGCGCCGCCATGCGCGACCACAACACGAACGGGCTCTACGTGCTGGACGGCGAGCGGATCGGCGTCGTCACTGGCATGAACCTCTCCAAGGCGGTCGTGCTCGGCCGCCGGCCGCTCGAGACGCGCGTCCGCGAAATCTGCCATTTCGACGTCGTCGACATCGATCTCGACGATTTCATCTTCGAGGCCGTCATCAAGATGACGCGGCACAACAAGCGCCGGCTGGCGGTGCGCTCGAACGGCCATTTCGTCGGCATGCTCGAGGACATCGACATACTCGGCCTCGTCGCCGGCAACTCGCAGCTGATCCCCGGCCGCATCGATCGGGCGCGATCGGTCGACGACCTCGCGGGAGCTGCGGCGGACATCCAGGCGCAGGTCGAGCGGCTCGACCGGCAGGGCGTCAAGGTCGAGGCGATTGCCGAGATCACCTCCGACCTCAACCGGCGCCTGCTGAGCCAGCTCTTCGGCCTGACGGCGTCGCCCCGCATCGCAGAGGTCGGCTGCCTGATGGTCATGGGTTCGGAGGGGCGCGGCGAGCAGACCGTGCGCACCGACCAGGACAATGGACTGCTGCTCGCCGAGCCGGTGCCCGAGGCCGAGCTCCAGGCGTTCAGGGACGCCTTCTCGGGCGCGCTCGAACGCTTCGGTTTCCCGCCATGCCCCGGCAACGTGATGGTCCGCAACCCGGTCTGGTCGCAGCCGATCGAGGGCTTCATCCGGCAGATCAAGGGCTGGGTGATGACGCCGGACGAGGAGAGCGCGATGAACCTCGGCATCTTCTTCGATGCCGTCCCCGTGGCCGGCCGATCCGAGCTGGTGGCGCGCGCCAAGACGGCGCTGATCGAGCTGATGCGCGGGGAGGCGATCCATCTCGCCCGCTTCGCTCGCGCCATCGACCAGTTCGAGCGGGCCAGCGCCGGCATGCTGAGCTCGCTGATGGCCTCCGTCGGCGTCGGCCCCGACGAGATCCACATCAAGCGGTCGGGGACCTTTCCGATCGTGCACGGCGTGCGGACGCTGGCCATCGACCGGGGCCTGAACGAGACTTCGACGTCCCGGCGGATCGAGGCGCTGGTGCAGCAGGGTGTGCTCGGCGACGAGATCGGCCGCGAGCTGACGAGTTCGCTCTCCTACTTCATGCTGCTCCGCACCAGGGCGCAGCTCCGGGCGCTGAAGACGGGCCGCATCGAGACGGAGGCGATCGTCAGGCTGGGCGAGCTCTCGACGCGCGACCGCGACCTGCTGCGCGACGCGCTGCGCGTGGTCAAGCAGTTCCGCGAGGTGATCCGCAATCGCTATCACCTCGGGCTGTTCGCCTGAGGCCGGCGTGATCGGGCCGTTCCGCCGGGCGCTGGACCGGCTGGTCCTGACGGACCGGCAATACAGCTTCCTCTTCCGCCGGCAGCCGCCGGGCGAGGCGGTGTCGCTGGACGTCGAGACGACCGGCTTCGACCCTTGGGTCGACGAGATCGTCAGCATCGCCGCCATCCGGATCCATGGCGGCCGCATTCTGACGAGCCAGGCCTATCAGGCGCTGGTGCGCCCGACGCGGGCCGTGAAAGAGACCTCCATCCGCGTGCACCAGCTGCGCGAGATCGATCTGGCGGGCGCGCGCCCGATGGACGATGTCCTGCCCGAGCTGCTGCACTTCATCGGCAGCCGGCCGCTGGTCGGCTACTGGATCGGCTTCGACGTCAGAATGCTGAACAAGTACCTGATCGAGAAGCTCAATATCCACCTGCCCAACCGGCAGATCGACATCTCGCGGCTCTACTACGACCGCAAATACGGCAACGCGCCGCCGGGGACGCATCTCGACCTCAGCTTTGCCGCCATTCGGCGCGATCTCGGCGTGCCCGACCTGCACGCGCACGACGCCTTCAACGATGCGCTCAGCGCCGCCGAGATGTACGTCATCCTGAAGGACATGGTCGCACGCGGCGCCCGCATCCCGCGCCAGCGTGGAGATTTGCAGGGCGCGCAATTCGCCGCCGGTTGAGCCGCGCATCCCACCGGCATCGCCCGGCTTACTGACCGCCGTCGGCCTGCGAGACCAGCGCGCGTTCCTCGATCTCGCGCAGCAGCTTGCGGCGGATCGCCTCCGGATAGTCGTCGAAATCCGCGGCGATCTCCAGGAAGGCGCGAGGCCCCGCGAGCACGTTCACCTCGTAGTGCTTCACCGGGTCGGGCGTGTCGCCGCGGATGACGAGCCCGTTCACCGTGTAGCCGATCGCGGCCAGCGCGTCGGCCATCGCCCGCGGCGCCCGGCCCTCGTTGTTGACGCCGTCGCCCGAGACGTCGACGACGCGCCGGCGGCAGGTCTGCGGCGCGCGTCTCGCCGACCTTCAGCGCATGGCGCAGCGCTTCGCCGATCGCCGTCGAATAGTTGCGCCAGTCGCGCCCGCTCTGGCGGACGTCGCGCGCGAACGCCGCCATCGACGTCGCCTCCTTCAGCAGGTGCCAGCCTGTCACCTGCCGCTGCCGCGAGGCGCCGCTCCACTGCGTCAGCGTCACGAGCACGCCGCCCTCCTGGGCCTCGACCGCCTGGACCAGGTCGGGATCCTCGAAGGCCGAGGCCATGCCCTCCATCTGCAGCGCGAACTCGCGGTCGTCGATCGAGCCCGAGACGTCGACGGCCAGGATCAGCTCGAGCGCGCAGCCGGCGGCTGCGGCGGCCGGCATGGCAAGAGCGACCAGCGCCAGCGCCACGGCTGCTGCGCCGGCGGCCACGCGGCGGGCGCACCGCTCTCGCCGGAAAGTGGCGCATCAGCGGCTCATCGCGACGGGCGCCTGCAGCTCGCGCAGCAGCTTGCGCAGGATGGCGCGCGGATAGTCGGCATAGCTCTCGGCCACCTCGACGAAGGCGCCGGGGCCGTGGATCAGGTGCTCGCTGTAGTACCTGGCCGGATCCGGCGACGCGCCGCGGATCGCCAGCCCGTTGACCGTGTAGCCGTCGAGGATGCCGCGCGCGGCGTACCAGTCGGGACCCGCGCCGTGATTGTTCACGCCGTCGCCCGAGATGTCGATGATCCGCCGGGCGCAGGGGCGGGGGTTCTTGCCATGCAGGCGCGTCGCGAAGTCGACGGCGCGCCCCAGCGATGTCGGCCAGGAATTGCTGTGGCGCTCGCCGGCGCCCAGCCGGTCGGCGAAGGCGCCGATCGCCGACGCGGCTGCCGAGCCATGTCCAGTCGACGATCACCTCCTGCTGGTAGAAGCCCGACCACTCGTAGACGGCGACCATCACGCCCTCGCCCGTGCCGCCGAGGATGGCGTCGATCACCGCGTCGTCGCGGAAGGCGCTGGCCAGCCCCTCGGTCTGCAGCCTGTGCTCGTCGGCATCGACGCTCGACGAGACGTCGAGCCCCAGCGCCAGCGCGATGCCGCAGGACGCGCCCTGCGCCTCGGCGCCGGCCGCCGGAGCGGCCAGCGCCAGGACGAGCCCGAGCCGCCGGGCGGTCAGCCGGGCGGTCACCCAGGCGGTCACCCAGGCGGTCAGCGCCAGGCAGTCACCACCTGGGCGCTACCATGTGCCGGTGTTTTCCATGCTCGCCCAGGGCTCCTGCTTCGGCAGCGCCTCGCCGATCTGCAGAAGCTCGATCGAGATGCCGTCTGGCGAGCGCACGAACGCCATCCGCCCGTCGCGCGGCGGCCGGTTGATCGTCACGCCGCCGTCCATCAGCTGCTGGCACTTCTCGTAGATGTTCTCGACCTCGTAGGCGAGGTGGCCGAAGTTCCGCCCGCCGGTGTATTCCTCGTCCGAGTCCCAGTTGTAGGTCAGCTCGACCTCGTTGCCGGGGCCGCCGCCGGCGGGCGCCAGGAACACCAGCGTCGCCTTGGCGGCCTCGAGATCCTTGCGCCGCGTCTCCACCAGGCCCAGCAGGTCGCAGTAGAAGCGCTTCGATGCCTCGATGTCGCGCGACGCGCACCATCGTGTGCAGGTAGTTGATCTTCATCTCGTCCCTCCTGCCTCGCAAACCGGTTGCAAAGCCACAGCTTGTGTCTATCATGCCGCGCACCACCAGATCTGGCGGCCCGCGCGAATTGCTCGCCCGGGCGGCCGCCCGAGGGAACGCGGATGAATGATATGTCCCTGACGCCCGAACAACAGGCCGAAATCGACGGCGCCCGCGCCGAGCTGCGGCAGACGCGGCGCGCCGGTGGCCGAGGGGCTGGAGGCGCGGCTCTACGAGCCCGTCCCTGTGCTCGACCACGGCTTCGTGCGCGTCGTCGACTATATGGGCGACGATGCGGCGATCGTTCAGGCGGCGCGCGTAAGCTATGGGCAGGGCACGAAGAAGTCGCGCGACGATGCCGGGCTGATCCGCTACCTGATGCGGCACTGGCACTCGACGCCCTTCGAGATGTGCGAGATCAAGCTGCACGTCAAGCTGCCGGTCTTCGTCGCGCGCCAGTGGATCCGCCACCGCACCGCCAACGTCAACGAGTACTCGGCCCGCTATTCCATCCTCGACCGCGAGTTCTACATCCCCGCGCCCGAGCACCTCGCCGCGCAGTCGACGCTCAACAACCAGGGCAGGGGCGCGACGCTGGAAGGCGACGAGGCCGCCCGCGTGCTCGGCCTGCTGCGCGAGGACTCGACCCGCGCCTACGACCATTACGAGGCGATGCTGAGCCAGGAGGGCCAGCAGGGCCTCGCCCGCGAGCTCGCCCGCATGAACCTGCCGATGAACATCTACACGCAGTGGTACTGGAAGACCGACCTCCACAACCTCTTCCACTTCCTGCGCCTGCGCGCCGACGCCCACGCCCAGTACGAGATCCGCGCCTATGCCGAGGCGATCTGCCATCTGACCCGCGCCTGGGTCCCGCTCGCCTACGCCGCCTTCGAGGACTACCGCCTCAACGCCGCCCACCTCTCGGCGCCGGCGCTGGCCTGCCTGCGCCGGATGCTCGCCGGCGAGGAGGTGACGCAGGAGACGAGCGGGATGAGCGCGAGGGAGTGGCGGGAGTTTCGGGCGGCGCTGGATTGAGTGACGCAATCTTGCTAATGGACGTTATGATTGCGACAGTTGAGCGTGCTTGTCCGCGATCTGATTGCAGCGGAGATAGCAGCGGATTTAGCGTATGTTTTATCGTCTGCGATTTCGTCGAGAACGGTCCGTGGCTTAGTTCTAGGCGCTATGCGCAACTCATGGCTGGTCTGCAGCTTGCTTTCGGGCATGCTCGCGTGCATTAATGCGCAAGACACATTCTTCGAGCTGACTTGGAGACGCTTCTAAGGAGGCAAGATGTCGAGATTAGCTGTAGGAGTTGCTAGATCGGCGCTTTGATGCGCAACGTTTATGCCGGACATGGCGATTTTGGCTGTTGCGATGGAGCTATGACAATGCTGAAGCAACAGGATTCGACTGAATAGCCATTGTCAGGAAAATCTCGTTGCATCGGCTGTTGCCTCCAAGCTCTGAGATCGCTGCCGAAATCGCCGCATGGCCGACAATGGATAGATCGCTTCGATAGTTTTCCGATGGAGATTAAGTCAGAGCTTTGAGAGCGAGAGCAGTTTGAAGCGCAGGACCAGATCGATCCTGTACGATACGAGGGAGGATGTTCGACGAGTATTAAAGGCGGCAGCGAGCGTTTTGGAATTCAAGTATAGATGTCGAAGCAACAATCATCGACATCGCAATTCTATTAGAGACTCACGGAAGGATGAGACTTGATCCTGATCCGATGCTGAAGCAGCTTCGGCTTTGACGATCAAGACATTGTCGGCAAGACGGCAGACAGTCTGGAATCGGCGGTACGTCATCGTCGGAGATAGCGAGCGTAGCAAGCGTAGGGTGGGTGCAACCCACCATCTTCCGGCCGGTGCAACCGACCTTTCGTCGCCGCGCCTGCTCTGGCCGCTGGAACGCATCATCCGGCGCCGTCGCCGCGCGAAACGCCGCGGCTTGCGCCCTTGGCGGGCGCCCCTGGTGGGTTTCACCCACCCTACGCGATGTTCACCGCTCCGCGCCGACGACCCCGCCCGTCGCCGTCCGGCATCGACCATCCGGCGCCGTCGCCGCCCGAAACGCCGGGGTTTGCGCCCTTGGCGGGCGCCCATGGTGGGTTTCACCCACCCTACGGTTAATCCGATGCTCATCGCTCTGCGCCGACCATCGCGGCCATGTCGACCTATCGGCGCCTGCGGGTTCGCGGCGGCACCTATTTCTTCACCGTCAACCTGGCCGACCGGCGCTCGACGGTCCTGGTCGACCGGATCGGCGCGCTCCGCCGCGCCTTCGCGGAGACCGCCCGCGAGCTGCCGTTCCGCACCGACGCGGTCGTCATCCTGCCCGACCATCTGCACGCGGTCTGGACGCTGCCGGTTGGCGACACCGACTTCTCGACGCGCTGGAAGAGGATAAAGACGCGCTTCACCATCGCGGTCGGCCCCGGCCCGCGCGGCAGCCCGAGCAAGACCGCGCGCGGCGAAATGGGCCTGTGGCAGCGGCGCTTCTGGGAGCATGGCGTGCGTGACGCCGACGACTATCGCGCCCATGTCGAGTATTGCTGGATCAACCCGCTCAGGCACGGCCTCGTGGCCCGTGTCGCCGACTGGCCGCATTCCTCGTTCCACCGCGAGGTCCGGCGCGGCATCGTCCCTCTCGACTGGGCCGGCACCATCCCCGACGGCGCCTTTGGCGAGTAGGGTGGGTGCAACCCACCTTTCTGTCGATACGATGGCGGGTTGCGCGCACCCGATGCGTCACCCCACCCGCATCGCCGGCCCGCCCACGCCGCGCGCTGCGGACCGGCCTTAAAATCCGGTAAACGCCGGAACGGGTCTGCTTTCATATCAATGACTTAGCCGAGTGTGCACGCGTGCACATGCGTGCACGCCCTATGAGCACCGCTGCCGTCCACGCCACCAAAGGGGTGTCGCCCACTTAAAATAGCCGACCGAGCGGCGTTTCGGTGTACCCTGCCGGCATGGCCGACCTGACCCGGTTCCACGACGCCCAAGCCGGCACGTATCAGACGGCGCTGGCCGAGCTGCGGGCCGGCGCCAAGCAAAGCCACTGGATGTGGTTCGTCTTTCCCCAGCTGCGCTCGCTCGGGCGCTCGGGGACGGCCAAGCATTACGGCATCGCCGATCTGGCCGAGGCGCAGGCCTATCTGGCCGACCCCGTGCTCGGTCCCCGGCTGGTCGAGGCCGCCCGCGCCGTGCTCGCCCATCGCGGCCGGCCGGCCGAGGACATCATGGGCCCTGTGGATGCGCTGAAGCTGCGCTCGTCGGCCACGCTCTTCGAGGCGGCGGGCGGCGACCCGGTCTTCGGGCAGCTCCTCGACGCCTTCTATGACGGCGAGCGCTGCCCGCTGACGCTGGCCGAGCTCGCGTGACCGGGGCTCGCCCGAAGCTGGACAGGGCGGGGCGCTTCTGTGACATCTGGGGCCATGAACGATCTGCCGCCATTGCCGCTGCCTGACGGGATCGCCTCGGCCCGCGTCGCGACCGAGAGCGGGCTCGACCAGCATTACCTGCAGGCCGGCCGGCCGGGGCAGCCCATGCTGCTGCTGCTGCACGGCTTCCCCGAGCTCGCCTTTTCCTGGCGGCGCGTGATGCTGCCGCTGGCCGCGGCGGGCTTTCACGTCGTGGCGCCGGACCAGCGCGGCTATGGGCGGACGACCGGGTGGGAGGGCGACTATGACGGCGACCTCTCGGCCTATGCGGTCCCGAACCTGGTGCGCGACGCGGTCGCTTTCGCGCGGGCGCTGGGCCGGCCGGTGCATGCGGTGATCGGCCACGACTATGGCGCGCGGGTCGCCGCCTGGGCGGCGCTGCTGCGCGGCGACGTCTTCCCGCGCCTGGTCGCCATGAGCTCGCCCTTCGGCGGGCCGCCGCCGATCGCGCAAAAGCCCGATCCGGTGCATGACGCGCTGCTGCGCCTCGACCCGGCCCGCAAGCACTATCAGTGGTACTATTCGACCAGGGAGGCCGAGCGCGACATGCTGGATGCGCCGCAGGGCCTGCACGCCTTCCTGCGCGCCTATTTCCACATGAAGTCGGCCGACTGGCCGAACCGGCCGCACCGGTTGGACGGCTGGCGGGCCGAGGAGCTGGCCAAGCTGCCCACCTATTACGTCATGCGCGCCGACGAGAACATGGCCGAGACGGTGGCGCACGAGATGCCCGCGCGCGCGCCCGACTGGCTGCCCGACGCGGCGCTGGCCGTCTATGCGGCCGAGTTCGCGCGCACCGGGCTGCAGGGGGCGCTGAACAGCTACCGCTGCTCGACCGAGCCGCGGTTCCAGCGCGACCTGTCGGTCTTCCACGGACGGCGGATCGAGGTGCCGGCGACCTTTGTCTGCGGCGCGCAGGACTGGGGCTGGGCGCAGTTCCCCGGCGCGCTCGAGGCGATGGAGACGGCGGCGACCGCCGACTGGCGCGGCACGCATCTGGTCGAGGGCGCCGGCCACTGGGTGCAGCAGGAGCAGCCCGGGGCGGTGGTCGAGCTGGTGCTGCGGTTTCTCGCCTCGAGCTGAGCGCTTGACTTGCCCGCGCCGCGCGACAGCTGGCGCAGCGAGAGGAGGCTGCCGATGCGTGTCCTGATCGCCGCCCTGCTGCTGGTGCTGGCCGTCGCCCGGCCGGCACTGGCCGACGAGCCCGCCGCGTCGATCCAGGCGGTGATCGAGCGCCAGCTCGACGCGTTCCAGCGGGGCGACCTCGACGAGGCGTTCGGCTATGCCACGCCGGGCATCCAGGCGCAGTTCGAGACGCCGGCGCAGTTCGGGCAGATGGTCGCGACGGGCTATCCCATGGTGTGGCGTCCGGCGCGGCACCAGATGCTGGGCCTGGCCGAGACCCCGGCCGGGCCCGTGCAGATCGTGCTCTTCGAGGACCGGGCGGGGGTGCTGCACGAGGCGGCCTATCTGATGCGCCTGGTCGACGGCGTCTGGCGCATCGCCGGCGTCCGGCTGAGCAGCCCGCCGGCCCCCGGGGTCTGAGGCGCGGGGGGGCGCGGGGGTCTGGGGCCCGGCCGGCCGCGGGGGCGCTATTCGAAGAGCGAACCCTCGATGCTCTCGCCCGTCATGCGCCGGTAGAGGTGCTCGTTCCAGTAGGGCGTCCAGCAGACAAGCGCCTTGCCGGTGCCGGCGTAGACCCGCAGGCGGCGCTGGCCCGAGATAAGGTTGCGCAGATAGCTGGTGGAACGCTGCGACGAGAAGCGCAGCCCGTCGGTGCGGCCGAGCACCAGGCGGCCCTGCACGCGGATCTCGCTGTCCTCGACGGCGATCGTCTCGACGGGCCCCGGCGCGTTGATGGCGATGCGGCCCTGCCCCGAGACGGTGGTCTTCCAGGGAAAGAGGCCGTCGCCGGCCCAGAGGCTCGGCCAGAAGCGCTCGCGGTAGAAGCCGAGCTCGACCGAGCCCTCGCTGGCCCAGTAGACGCCCGGCTCGAGGATCCAGCGCTCGCCCGGCGCGACCTCCATGAGGTGATAGCCGCCGAGCGAGGGCTGCAGCAGCACCGAGCCCGTGCCGGTGTAGAAGGGCCGGATCCGGGTCTCGCTGGTGAAGAAGGTGCGGACGAGGTCGCGCGCCGAGGGCAGGCGCGGCGTGAAGGCGATGGCCCCGCGCAGGTTCGACAGCGCGCCGCGGCGGGCGCGCACGGTCTCGTCGCGGATGTCGATGCGGACCTGCCGCATGCCTTCGACCTCGCGGATGGTGAAATCGGCCATCGGCTCACCCCGCCATCCGCTCAGCCAAGGGGTTCGTCCCAGGCCATCGAGCGCTCCCAGAGGAGCGTCAGGGGCGTCGGGTCGAGCCCCGATTCGCCGCGCAAGGGCCTGTCGAGCGTCACGATCACGAAGAGAATGACGCCGAGGAAGAAGGCCGAGATCGAGCCGAGGACGAAGTGCTGCAGCGGCGGCATGCGCAGCATCACCAGCAGGAGCACGTTGGTGACGGCGCCGACCAGCACCGCGTACCAGAGCACGGCCGGGATCTCGGTGATGACGCCGGCGAGCCGCCGCTGGCGGGCGCGCGAGAAGTCCTGGAAGGCCTGCATGACCTCGGCATGGACGATCTCCTGCCCGGCGGTGGCGGGCTCGAAGCTGGCGAGCTGCTGGCGCATCGCGTCGGCCCGGTTGTAGCCGCCCTCGAGCAGGCCGCCCGCCCGGTGCGCCGGCCAGTCGCGGTTGATGGTGAAAAGCACGTAGTCGCGCAGCATCCAGCGCATGTCCGAGCGCGTCGGCTCCGGGTAGCTCGCCATGTCGGAGTAAAGCGAGCCGAGCGCCGTCGCCTCGTTGAGGATGCCCTCCTTGACGCGCTCGTTGTTCTGATAGGCGGCCACCGTCAACAGGCCGAGCAGCAGGCCGTAGAACAGGCTGAAGCCCGAGCTGGCATAGCTGATCGACTGGTTGAGCTCGGGACCCGCGCCGACCAGCAGCCGCAGCACCGGCTTGACCACCAGAAGGCCTATCAGCATCAGCGCCACGGTCGCGATCGAGAAATAGATGGCGAGCGTCTGCGTCGGAATCTCGTAGATGAAGTCCGGCACCCGCCCCCCTCCACAGATGCGGCCGGGCGGCAGAATGGCCGCAGTTGCGCGGATGCACAAGATTCCGCTTGTTCGACGGCGTGCCGATGCGCCCTATGTCGCCGGGCAGGGGAGGGGGATGGGATCCGTTATGCGACGCGTTGCCATTGCGCTGCTCGTGCTGGCGTGGCTGCCGCGCGCCGAGGCCCAGCAGACCAGCCTCTTCACGCTCGGCTCGGGCAGCGTCAGCGGCGGCTATTACGAGGCGGCGCGGGCGATCTGCAACGCCTTCAACCGGCATGCGACCGCGGACACGCGCTGCAGCCCGGAACCGACGGCAGGCTCGCTCTACAACCTCGTGATGCTGCGCGACGGGCAGCTCGACTTCGCCTTCGCCCAGTCCGACTGGCAGGGGGCGGCGGTGAACGGGACGGGACCCTTCGCCAAGGCCGGCGCGATGACCGATCTGCGCTCGGTGATGAGCCTCTACCCGGAGATGATCACCGTCCTCGCCCGGCGCGATGCCGGGATCGAAACCTTCGGTGACCTGATCGGCAAGCGCGTCGACATCGGCCAGCCGGGGTCGGGGCGGAACGCTTCGCTCGCCCGGATCCTCGACATGCTCGAACTCGGCCCGGCCGATTTCGGCGAGCTCAGCGAGCTGCCCGCCGAGAGCGCGATCTCCGAGCTCTGCGCCGGCCGGATCGACGCCACGATCCTGATCGTCGGCCATCCGAACGCGACCGTCGGCCGCGCGCTCGGGACATGCGACGTCGACCTGGTGCCGTTCGCGGGGCAAAAGGTCGAGCGCGATCCTGGCGGAGGCGCCCGAGTTCCGCCAGTTCGTCATCCGCGGCGATGTCTACCCGCAGGTCGGCTCCGACATCCCGACCTATGCCGTGATCGCCACGGTCGTGACGCGCGCCGATGTCGATCCGGAGACCGTCCGCAGGCTCGTCGAGGTGACCTTGTCGGATCGGCGCGAGATCGTCGCGCGCGCCCCGGTGCTGCGCGGACTGACGCCGGATTCGATGCGCCAGGACGGGCTGACGGCGCCGCTGCATCCGGGTGCCGAGGAAGCCTTCGCGTCGGGCGGCTGACTGCTGGCGACGCGTCCGCCGGCCAGGGCAGGCGCGTCAGAAGCTTTTCCAGATGCTGAACTGGACGCCGAGCCCGTCATCGGGGTTCAGCGTGTCCCAGACGACGCCGAGCTGCACGGTGTTGGGATAGAGCGGATCGTAGGGCTTGCGGTCGTTCTCGCCGAGCCAGGGCCAGAGCGTATAGGCGATCGAGGGCGCGAGCTTCAGGGTTGCGTTGTTGCGGTCGCCGAGCGGCAGCGAGCTGAAGACGCTGAAAAGCCCGACCACGCCGCGCCACGCCTCGTGCCCGGCTGTGACCTCGAAGCGGAGTTCTTCGTCGGCACCCTCGCCGCGCCACTGGAAGCCGGCGCCGGTCGAGACGAAGCTGTTGCCCCAGCTGGTCTGCCAGCCGCGGCCGTAGAGCGCGCTGAGGCTGACCTCGGGCACCGAGTTGGGCAGGCTATCGGGCACCATGTCGCCGACCCAGCTCTCGACGGGGGCGCTGAAGCCGGCCTGGACCGCGGCGACGCCGCCGTTCTCGCCCGTCCAGATCTGGTGTCGGGCATGGGCACCGAGGCGAAGCTGCATGTCGCTGGCGTCCGTCGTCGAGAACTCGCCATAGATGGTGGCGCCGACGGTCCAGCGATCGAACAGGCCGTACTCGACCCAGAGCTGGCTGGACGCGGAATTGGTGTCGGCCGCGCCGTCGATGAAGGCGCCGATCGGCGCGATGTTGCGCCCCGTGGTCGAGATGACCTGGCCCGAGCCCCTGGCCAGCGTCCAGGCGCCGGCCGCCGCCTCGCCGGCCGGGAGCGCGCCGAGGAGGGCGAGCGTCAGGGCACGCGCACGCAAACGCACAGAAAAACGCGCCGAAAAACGCACAGGGAAGGGCGCTAAGAAAGGCGCTAGGAACGGCACTGGGAAAGGCACTGGCCCGAGCCTCCGAAGGTCCGGGACTCAATCGCTTAACCATGGTTAAGGGCGTGTTAGCCGTGGGCTCGCCGGCCGCCTTGCTGTTGGCGCTGACCTCAGCCGCTCGAGGCGGCGACCAGCGCCTTGTATTCGAGCCTGATCCGCCGGGTCAGCGGCCCGGGGCCCCGCCCGGCGCCGGCGCCGATCGGACGGCCGTCGATCTCGTGGACCGGGGTCTGGGCGCCGAAGGTGCCGGTCAGGAACGCCTCGTCGGCGCCATATGTGTCGACCAGGCTGAAGTTGCGCTCGAAGACCGGGATGCCATTCGCCCGGCAGATCTGGATGACCTTGCCGCGCGTGATGCCGTTCATGCAGTAGTCGCCTGTCGAGGTCCAGACCTCGCCACGGCGGACGATGAAGAAGTTGCAGCTGTTCGTGGTGTTGACGAAGCCGTGCACGTCGAGCATCAGCGCCTCGTCGGCGCCGGCCTTCTGGGCGGCGATGGCGGCGAGGATGCAGTTCAGCTTGGAGTGCGAGTTGAGCTTTGGGTCCTGCGTCATCGGCAGGCCGCGCAGGTGCGGCACGGTGGCGAGCCGCACCCCGCGCTCGAAAGCTTCCTCGGTGACGACCGAGTGCTCGGCGATGATGACCATGGTCGGGCCGGTGCGCGACAGGCGCGGGTCCTGGAAGGGCTTGGCCTTGAGGCCGCGCGTCACCATCAGCCGGGCGTGCGCGTCGCCCTCCATGCCGTTCGCCCGTGCGGTGGCGTCGAGCGCCGCGGCAATGCCGGCGCGGTCCATCCCGATGTCGAGGTCGATCGCCTTGGCCGCCTCGAACAGGCGGTCGAGGTGCTCGTCGAGGAAGGCCCATTTGCCGTTGTAGAGGCGCAGCCCCTCCCAGACGCCGTCGCCGAGGAGAAAGCCTGAAGTCATAGACGCTGACCGTCGCCTCGCGGCGCGGCACGATCCGGCCGTTGACGTAGATCAGGATGTCGTCGTTGCGCGCATCCGGCGCGGCGTCGTGCGTCGAGACCTTCGCGGCGGTCGGCGGCTCGGGGGCGTCGGGCATTTCGTCCTCGCATGGCATCGGGCGGCTTTACCTGCCTGCGGAAATTCCGCTTATATGCCGGAAGCGGGGGTGTCGAGGGGCGGGCGTGCTGAGCGT
Organism: uncultured Bacillaceae bacterium; assembly: GCA_963763245.1. Classification (GTDB taxonomy): domain Bacteria; phylum Pseudomonadota; class Alphaproteobacteria; order Rhodobacterales; family Rhodobacteraceae; genus Thermohalobaculum. The sequence goes on along the minus strand of CAVXNU010000007.1, from coordinate 202,516 downwards.
CGAGAAGCTGACGAAGCGCTTCGGCGGCATCACCGCCGTCGAGGACTGCTCGTTCGAGATCGCGCAGGGCACGATCACCGGGCTGATCGGGCCGAACGGCGCGGGCAAGACGACGACCTTCAACGTCATCGCCGGCGCGCTGCCGCCGAGCTCGGGGCGCGTGCTCTTCGAGGGGCAGGACGTCACCGGGCTGCGGCCGCACGAGCTCTACCGGCGGGGCATCCTGCGGACCTTCCAGATCCCCAAGGAGTTCGGCCGGCTGACGGTGCTCGAGAACCTGATGGCGGCCGCACCCGACCAGCCGGGCGAGGAGATCTTCCTCAACTGGCTGCAGCCGGGCCGCGTGCGGGCGCGCGAGGCCGAGGTGATGCGCCGCGCCGAGGAGTCGCTGGCGTTCCTGGGCCTCAGCCATGTCCGCGACGAGCTGGCGGGCAATCTGTCCGGCGGGCAGAAGAAGCTGGTCGAGCTCGGCCGGACGATGATGACGGATGCCAAGCTCGTGCTGCTCGACGAGCCCGGCGCCGGCGTCAACCCGACGCTGATGCGCCGGATCATGGAGATGATCGAGCGGCTGAACCGCGAGCGCGGCTACACCTTCTGCATCATCGAGCACGACATGGACCTGATCGCCGAGCTCTGCGACCCGGTGGTCGTGCTGGCCGCGGGGCGCGTGCTGACGGATGGGCACGATGGAGGAGGTGCGCGCCGACGAGCGCGTCATCGACGCCTATTTCGGCGGCGAGGTCAGGCGGGTGCGCGTGAGCGTGCTGGCGCTCGAGGGCGTGCATGCCGGCTATGGCGAGAGCCCGGTGCTGCACGGCGTCTCCTTGCGCATCGAGCCGGGCGAGGTCGTCGTCGTCATCGGCCCGAACGGCGCCGGCAAGTCGACCGCGATGAAGGCGATCTTCGGGCTGCTGAACATCACCGGCGGGCGGATCGTGCTGGAGGGCGCCGAGATCACCGGACTGCCGCCCGACCGGGTGGTGCGCGAGGGCGTCTGCTACGTGCCGCAGGTCGGCAACGTCTTCGTCTCCTTGAGCGTGCAGGAGAACCTGGAGATGGGCGCCTATCTGCGCCGGGACGATTTCCGGCCGCGGCTGGGCGAGATCTACGCCATGTTCCCCGATCTGGCCGAGAAGCGGCGCCAGCCGGCGGGCTCGCTGTCGGGCGGGCAGCGCCAGATGGTGGCGATGGGCCGCGCGCTGATGCTCGAGCCGAAGCTCCTGATGCTGGACGAGCCGACGGCCGGCCTAAGCCCGCGATATCGCGGCGAGATCTTCGAGACGGTGCGGCGCATCAACGCCAGCGGCGTGCCGATCCTGATGGTCGAGCAGAACGCCAAGCAGGCGCTGGGGATCGCCGACCGGGCCTATGTGCTGGTCGACGGCGAGAACCGGCACGAGGGCACGGGCGCCGAGCTGCTGGCCGACCGCGAGGTGGCGCGGATGTTCCTCGGCGCGAAGGCGTGATTGGGTCTGCGCACAGCGATTACAAGAAGCACGGCACTGCCCCGTTGATTGGGTGGTCAGCCATCGGCATCCTTGTTCTATCGGCGGCCAACTACATCGTTCATGTCGGCGGCTTCACCCTGCTTCAGCCGAGGAAATCCCGGTGTTTACTCAGTTTTCCTATGTCGGCGATGCGCATAGGATGGCGAGTTCGGCAAAGTACGCGGGTTATGGGCCAGCCTTTGCTGAATACATGATCCTGATTGTCGTTCAATTTTTCTTCGTCCAATTCGCTGTTGTCGTAGACATTGCGAAGAAGATCCGCAATATCTTTGTTGGCAGTCGCTATCAATCCGCAGAGATTTCGTTCTTGATTCCTTTCTGTATTCTATTTTTTGCGGCCACATTTCCGTGGGCCTATGCGCCATGTGGACAGGAGTCTATTTTTTGGAACGGAAATCCTAAACTTGGCGAGAAGCCCATTTGGTTGTCTTACCCTCTTATATTCTATTTTGTGGGGATTTCTGTCCGTCGGAGCATTTTTAATACTGTTAAAACCTGAGCCTCTGAACGACGCCTCGCGGCGCTATTGGCAAACTAGATTTGGCAAGAAATGAGTATGCTCGGTCAGCGAAGTGGTAGGGTGCGTGCTTGCACGCACAGTCGGCGCAGCGATGCGTGCGAGCGCGCACCTTACGACGCGGGGCGCGCCTGATGGAGTTCGTCAACTTCTATCTCGTCCCCGGCATCGTGCTCGGCTGCATCTACGCGCTGGGCGCCATCGGCATCTCGCTGACCTTCGGCATCCTGCGCTTCGCCAATTTCGCGCATGGCGAGACCATCACCTTCGGCGCCTATGTCACGCTGACGCTGGTCTGGATCACCGGCGTCCATCCGCTGATCGTCGCGCCGGTCGCCATGCTGGTGACGGGGGGGCTGGCCATCGGCGTCGACCGGGTCTTCTACAAGCCGTTCCGGCGGGCGCCGACGGTCATGCTCGTCATCGCGAGCTTCGGCATGATGCTGATGATCCGCTCGGCCATCCAGTTCTTCTGGGGCGTGCAGCTGCAGCCGATGGTGACCGGCATCCAGCCGCCGGTGCCTGGCTGGCGCCGCTGCGCATCCCGCAGAAGCATCTGCTGATCATCGGCGGCACGATCCTGCTGATGCTGCTCGTCCACCTGCTGCTGACGCGCACGCGCATCGGCAAGGCGATGCGCGCGACCTCGGACAGCCCCGAGCTCGCGCGCATCACCGGGCATCGACACCGAGCTCGTCGTGCGCATGACCTGGCTGATCGGCGCGGCGCTGGCGGTGGCGGCGGGCGTCTTCCTGGCGCTCGACACGCATGTCGAGACGCATGATGGGCTTTCGCCTGCTGCTGCCGATGTTCGCCGCCGCGATCCTGGGCGGCATCGGCAAGCCCTATGGCGCGGTCGCGGGCGGCCTGGTCATCGGCGTCGTCGAGGAGCTGTCGGCCTATCCCTGGATCGGCACGGCGCCGCTGCTCAGCCCGGGCTACAAGGCGGGCATCGCCTTCGCCATCATGGTCGCCATGCTGATCTGGCGGCCGCAGGGCCTGTTCAAGGGGAGCCAGTTCTGATGGACACAGCTGATGGACCCGGTGCTCGGCGGTACCTGCTCTACGCCGCCACGCTGCTGACCATGGGCGGCATCTATGCCGTGCTGACGCTGGGGCTGAACATCCAGTGGGGCTATACGGGCCTGTTCAACGCCGGGATCGCCGGCTTCGTCGCCGTCGGCGCCTATACCCAGGCGCTGCTGACGACGCCGGTGACCGAGGGCCACATCGGCGGCATCGGCCTGCCGATCGGCGTCGCCATGGTGCTGGCCATGGTCTTCTCGGCCATCGTCGCCTGGGGCATCGGCAAGATCTGCATCCGGCTGCGCTCGGACTACCTGGCGATCGCCACGATCGGCATCGCCGAGATCCTGCGGCTGATCTTCAAGAACGAGCTCTGGGCCACCAACGGGCCGCGCGGCGTCAGCCAGATCCCGAAGGCCTTCGAGTGGCTGCCGCGGCCCTGGGACGCGGTCGCGTTCCTGGCCATGATCCTGGTCATCGTCGCGGTCATCTACCTGCTGCTCGAGCGGGCGCATCGCTCGCCCTGGGGCCGCGTCATGACGGCGATCCGCGAGAACGAGGAGGCCGCCGGCGGCCGTCGGCAAGGACGTCGAGGCCTTCCGGATGGAGGCCTTCGTGCTCGGCGCGGCGCTGATGGGCCTGGGCGGCGCGCTGCTGGCGCAGTACCTCAGGCAGATCGACCCGCAGGTCTTCGACCCGCTGACGGCGACGTTCCTGGTCTGGGTGATGCTGATCGCCGGCGGCTCGGCCAACAACCGGGGCGCCATCCTCGGCGCCTTCCTGCTGTGGATCGTCTGGTCGACGACGCAGATCGTCAGCGGCTAGCTGCCGGACAAGATCGTTGTTTTCGACTGCCAAATCGGGAATCTTCAGGTCCGGTCGGCCTATGTCAGGGTGTTCCTGATCGGGCTGATCCTGCAGTTCATCCTCCAGGCGCGGCCGCAGGGCATCCTGCCCGAGAGACGGCCGGCGCCTGAACCGGCCCGGCAAGGGGCCCAATACAGGGAGAGAGAAACATGAAACGACTGCTTTCAGCGGCGGCGATCGGCTGCGCTGATCGACGGCGCCGGCGCTCGCCCAGGACGCCGTCAAGGTCGGCTCGGTCGCCGGCATCACCGGCCCGATCGCCGAGCTGGTCGGCGCCGATCATGGCCGGGCGCAACCTCGCCGCCGAGCAGATCAACGCCCAGGGCGGCCTGCTCGACGGCCGCAAGCTCGAGCTGATCGCGGCCGACGGCCAATGCGACCCCAAGGCCGGCGTCGACGCCGGCAACAAGGTCGTCAACGTCGACCAGGTCGTCGGCGTGATCGGCGCCTCGTGCTCGGGCGAGACCAACGGCATGGTGCAGTCGGTGACGATCCCGGCCGGCGTCGCGGCGATCTCGGACAGCGCGACGGCGCCCTCGATCACCAATCTCGACGACAAGAACCTGGTCTTCCGCACGGCGCCGTCCGACGCCTACCAGGGCAAGGCGCTGGCCAACGTCGCTTGGGACCAAGGGCGTGCGCAAGGTCGCGGTCACCTATGCCAACGACGACTACAACGCCGGCATCGCCAAGGTCTTCGAGCAGGTGTTCAAGGAACTCGGCGGAGAGGTCACGGCCAGCCAGGTGCACGAGCCGAACAAGGCGAGCTATCGCGCCGAGGTGACGACGCTGAGCCAGGGCAGCCCGGACGCGCTGGCGCTCTTCGCCTATTATGGCGGCTCGGGCATCACCATCGTCAAGAACTCGCTCGAGACCGGGCGCCTTCGGCAAGTTCTTCGGCGCCGACGGCATGTTCGACCAGTCGGTCATCGACCAGATCGGCGCCGACGCGCTGCGCGGCAACATCTGGCTGACGCAGTCGGCCTCGGATCCGGACAATGCCGGCTACGACGTCTTTGCCGAAGCCTACAAGGGCACGGGCTATGACCCGCAGGCGCCCTATGCCGGGCCACGGCTATGACGCGGTCATGCTGATGGCGCTGGCGATCGAGAAGGCCGGCTCGACCGACAAGCGCGCGATCGCCGATGCGCTGATGCAGATCAATGACCCGAACGGCGAGGTCGTCGGCCCCGGCGAGTGGGAGAAGGCCAAGAAGCTGATCGATGAAGGCAAGGCGATCAACTACGAGGGCGCCTCGGGGACGGTCGATTTCGACGAGCACGGCGACGTGCCCGGCGTCTACGGCGTCAACACGGTGGGCGACGACGGCACCTGGTCGAAGAAGATCATGAAATAGCCTGCCGACCGCGCAGCGGGCCGGGGCCCCGCGCCCGGCCGCTTCCGGAGGCCGGCGGCTCGCGCCGCGTCAGTCCCGCGCAAGCGGACGAATTCCGGGATAGCCCGCTTGCGCCGGGATGACGGCCACATTGGCGGGCAGTTGTCGCCGGAGAAGTTATCCCGGATCTGTCCGGATGCCCGCCAGTCCTCATCGCCATGAAGCGGAGATCGACCGGTCTCGAGGTTCTCCAGCTAGGCCGGCGGCTCTGCCCCTGCCGGGCGGCGGAGCAGGATGCCGGTCGAGCGGAAGGTCATCACCGGCTCGCCGTGCTGGTTGCGGGTGGTGTGGTCCCAGACGACATAGCCGCGGTCGCCCTTTCGGGACGGCGTCGTCTCGACACCTCGAGCTCGACGGTGAGCGTGTCGCCGGGGCGCACGGGCTTCAGCCAGCTCAAGCGCTCGAAGCCCGGCGAGCCCTGGCTCGACTCGGTCCAGATCGCCGCCTCGACGATCAGGTCGAAGGTGACGAGCAGCGTGTGGAAGCCGCTGGCGATCAGCCCGCCAAAGATCGAGCGCTTGGCGGCCTCGGGGTCGAGGTGGAAGAACTGCCGGTCCCATTGCCGGGCGAAGGCGATGATCTCGGCCTCGCTCAAGGCGCGGCTGGCTGTGGTGAACCGGTCGCCCGGGGAGAAATCCTCGAAGAACAAGGCTTATTGCTCGCGCTGGAAGTAGATGAGGTCGAGGGCCGGGGCATGTCCCGTCAGGCGGGTCAGCATGGCGTGGCACTGGCCGCGGTGGTGCGTCTGGTGGTTGAAGAAATGCGCCAGCGCGGGGCTGAGCTTCTGGCGGATCCTTTCGGGGCGGGTGACGGTCAGGTACTCGAACTCGCCCTCGAGCCGTGCCTCGGTCAGCGCGCCGACGAAGCCCCGTATGTCGCGGTCGAGCGCGTCGCGCCGGGCGCGCAGCTCGCGCGGGTCGTCATGCGGGATGTGGTCGAGGCTCCAGGGCGGGTTCGGGCGGTCGCGGAAGCGGGACATCCAGATGACGTCGGCCACGAACGAGGTGGTTGAGCGTGCCGTGCAGCGACTTGAAGGCGGCGCCGAGATCGCGGCGGTACTCGTCGTCGGGCAGCGCGTGCGCCGCGTCGTACAGGCGCGCATTGGCCCAGGCGTTGTAGGCCGCCATCATCTCGAAATGCGCTTTCATTGCGCACGACTCCCATGTTAAGGCCGCGCCGCCAAGCGCCGACCCGTCCGTTCTGCCATCGAGGCGAGGAGATTTTCCCGTGGCCACCACCCGCACGCTGTCGATTATCAAGCCTGATGCGACAAACCGCAACCTCACCGGCAGGGTCAACGCCAAGCTGGAGGAGGCGGGCCTGCGCATCGTCGCGCAGAAGCGCCTGCGCCTGACGCGCGAGCAGGCGGGGGCGTTCTACGCCGTGCACCGCGAGCGGCCGTTCTACGACGAGCTCTGCACCTTCATGAGCTCGGGCCCGGTGGTGGTGCAGGTGCTGGAAGGCGAGGGCGCGGTCGCGAAGAACCGCGAGGTGATGGGCGCGACCAACCCGGCCCAGGCCGCCGAGGGTACGATCCGCAAGGAGTTCGCGCTGTCGATCGGCGAGAACTCGGTGCATGGCTCGGACTCGGAAGAGAATGCGCGGACCGAGATCGCCTTCTTCTTCTCGGAGCTCGAAATCGTCGGCTGAGCTCGAGGGCAACGCTCCTTCGCGGATGGCGGCGGACCCGCGCACCTGCTCTGAAGGCGCGGGCGCGACCAATTAGCCGCGCAGGCGCGGGTCGAGCGCGTCGCGCAGGCCGTCGCCCATGTAGTTGACGCTGAGAACGGTCAGCGAGATGGCGAGGCCGGGCCAGATGACGCGGTCGGGCGTCAGCTGGATGAAGTCCTTGCCGTCGTAGAGGAGCCGCCCCCAGGTCGGAAAATCGGGCGGGAAGCCGAGGCCGAGGAAGGACAGGGCGGACTCGGTGATGATGGCGTTGGCGAGACCGAGCGTGGCCGAGACCATGATCGGCGAGAGCACGTTGGGGAAGATGTGCCGCGTGATGACGCGCCGCTCGCGCGTGCCGATCGACTTCGCGGCGAGAACGAACTCGCGCTCCTTGATGGCCAGCACGTCGCCGCGGACGATGCGGGCCGTGTGCATCCAGGACGTGATGCCGATGACGAAGACGATCAGGATGAAGATGCCGGTCTCGGGCCCGAAGGCCGAGCGCAGCGAGTCGCGGAAGAGCAGGATGATGACGAGCAAGAGCGGCAGCAGCGGCAAGGCGAGAAAGAGGTCGGTCAGCCGCATCAGGAGGCCGTCGAGGCTGCGGAAGTAGCCCGACACCACGCCGACGAGGGCGCCGAGGGCGAGGCTGAGCAGCATGGCGGTGACGCCGACGGCGAGACTGACGCGTCCGCCGGCCAGCACCTGGGCCAGCATGTCGCGGCCGAGATTGTCCGTGCCCATGGGGTGCACCCAGGACGCCGAGACGTTGCGCGCCTTGTAGTCGAGAAAGCCCGGGTCGATGGTGTGGATGTAAGGCCCGACGATGACGGCCAGCACGATGAGCGAGAAGACGCCGGTGCCGACCAGCGCTCCGACATGCGTGCGATAGGTGAGCCACACGTCCATCCACAGCGAGCGGTGCGGGCGGACGGGCTCCATCGTCTCGGCGCCCGGGGCGACGATGCCGCCGGCGGGGGTGGCGCCTTCCGGGGCGGCGATGATGGGGCGGTCGGTCATGGGCGGCTCTGCCGGAGGCGTGGCGAAAGAGTGGGACGGGGGGTGGAGTGGAACCGCATGCGAGGGCGCGGCATGGCGGCGGCCCCCCCTCGCCGGCCCTCCCTTACGATGGAAAAGGGGGTGGCGTCGCGCCCGGCGGCGCAGGCAAGCCTCGCGGGGTGGTGAGCCAGGCCCACTGCTCGGCCCTTCTTTTGGCGGGGAACGGATAGAGCGGAACGACTGCCCGTCGCGTCTTGCGTCACTCGCGCGAAAGCGGGGGTCCGTTTCGGGGCGAGGAGGCTGTCGCATGCGCGAATGCGACGGCGGACAGCGCTTCCGTGCGGGTCAGTCATAGCGGATCCGGGGGTCGAGGATGCCGTAGAGGACGTCGGCGATCAGGTTGAAGAGCACGATCAGCACCGCGAAGATGAAGGTCAGCGTCTGGACGAGCGGGATGTCGGCGGCCTCGATGCCGCCGATCAGCAGCGCGCCGAGGCCGTTCACCTTGAAGATCTGCTCGGTGATGATGGCGCCGCCGAAGATCTGCGGCACGCCGAGCGCGATGATCGTCACGACCGGGATCAACGAATTGCGCAGCACGTGCAGCAGCACGACGACGCGCTCGCTGAGGCCCTTGGAGCGGGCGGTGCGCACATAGTCCTGGTTGAGGTTGTCGAGCATGGACGAGCGCATGAAGCGGCTGATCTGGGCGGCGTTGAAGAGCGCCAGCACCATGACTGGCATGATCATCTGCCGGACCTGGAAGACGAAGCTGTCCCAGCCCGTCACCCGATGCGTCGTGTCGTAGATCGAGGGCAGCCAGAAGGCCGAGTTGGTCGGAATCCAGACCGAGAAGATGACGATGAAGAGCAGGCCGGTGAAGAAGGTCGGCACCGAGAAGCCGATCATGGAGAAGAAGGTGCCGGCCTGGTCGAACCAGGAATACTGCTTGTAGGCCGAGATCACGCCGATCGGAATGGCGATCAGGATGCCGACCACATAGGACATGCCGACGACCCATAGCGTCTGCGGCATGCGCTCGACGATCAGGTCGACGACGGGCGACCGGGTCGACCACGAGACGACGCGCAGCCGGTCGGGGTTGCCGATCGTCCAGCCGGTCCATTCCTGGATGATGTTCAGCGGCTCGTTCACGAAGAACTGCTGCAGCCAGTAGAGATAGCGGATGTGGAAGGGCTGGCCGAGACCGAGGCTCTGGCGGATCTGCTCGCGCACCTCGGGCGGGATGGTCAGCGGCAGGTTGGCGGTGGGGTCGCTCGGCGCGAGGTCCAGGAGCGCGAAGATGATGAACGAGATCACCAGCAGCGTCGGAATCGCGAAGATCAGCCTTCGGATCGTGTAGCGCAGCATCCGCGCCCCCCGGATGGCGTCTGCGATGCGGGGCGGCCCCGATAGGAGGCCGCCCCGTTCGGTCTAGGTCACTGCGTCTTGACGCGAGTCCAGTCCTGGATGTTCCAGAGTTCGCTGTCCCAGTCGGACATCTTGACGCCGCCGAGCGTGTTCGAGTGCGCCGAGACGCCGCCGCGGTGAACGAGCGGCTGGATGGTGTAGGACTGCACCAGCAGGTCGTTCATCTTCTTGGCGATCTCGCCGCGCTCTTCGATATCGGCGGTGTTGGCCATCTGCTTGGTCAGCTTGTCGAATTCAGGATCGCAATAGCGCTGGATGTTGGTGCCCTGCCACTGGGTCGACGGCCCCGGCATGGCGTCGCAGCGCCAGTCGGCCATGTAGGCCTCCGGGTCCACGCCGGCGAAGTTGTTGGTGTACATCTCGACGTCGGCATAGAACTTCTGGAAGGTGTCGGGGCTGGCCGGGTCGCCGCCGAAGAAGACGCTGGCCGAGACGTTGCGCAGCTCGGTCTCGATGCCGAGCTCGTCCCACCACTGCTTGATCAGCGCCTGGGTGCCCTGGCGCACCGAGTTGGTCGAGGTCTGGAAGAGCACGCGCAGCGGCGTGCCGTTCAGCTCGCGGATGCCGTCGCCGTTCGAGTTGACGATGCCCGCATCGTCCAGCAGCTTCTTCGCGCCCTCGATGTCCTGGGTGAGGCAGTCGTCATTGGCGGTCGAGGCGTAGAGCGCCGGGGCGGGCAGGATGTTGCAGGTGGCCTGGCCGCCGGCGCCGTAGCCGAGTTCGGTGATCAGGTTGCGGTCGATGGCCATGGACATCGCCTGCAGCACGGCCTTGTTGGTCAGGAACGGGTGCGGGTTCTTGCCGTCCATGTAGACCGAGCGCTGGTCGGGCGGCAGCGAGGGGTCGGCGTTGGTCTGGTTCATGTGCATGCGCTCGACCGAGGTGCCGAAGGCGACGACGATCTTGCCTTTGCCCGCGGCCTCCATCTGCGTGAGGATCTCGGGCTCGACCTGCAGGTTCCAGGCATAGTCGAACTCGCCCGTCTCGAGCACCGAGCGCGCCGCCGCCGCGGCGTCGCCGCCGCCCTTGAAGACGACGCTGCCGAAGGCCGGCTTGTCGGGCTCGCGATAGTTCGGGTTGGCCTCGTAGATGATGACGTCGTTCGGCTTGAACTCCTTGACCGTGTAGGGGCCGGTGCCGACGGGGTGGAAGTTCTGCTCGGTGCATTCCGGCGCCTTGGCGCCCATGCAGTTCTCGAACTGCGCCTTCTGGAGGAGCGGCGACTCGGCGCCGACCAGCGCGGTGTAGGGGAAGGGCTTGGGCTCGGTGAAGTTGATCTTGATCGTCTGGTCGTCGACGGCCTCGACGCTCTCCACGCCCTCGAAATAGCTGGCCTGGGCGCAGCCGCCCTCGGGATGGGTGCAGTACTGCCAGGTGAAGACGGCGTCCTCGGCCGTCACCGGTGTGCCGTCGGACCATTTGAGGTCGGGCTTGAGCTTCCAGGTGATCGATTTGAGGTCATCGGCGACGCCGCCGTTCTCGACCGTCGGGATGTCCTGGACGAGGCGCGGATAGATGTTGCCGGCCTCGTCGAACCCCGCCAGCGGCTCGATGACCAGCGAGGAGGATTCGACCTCCTTGGTGCCGCCGGAGAGGTAGGGATTCTGCGTCGACGGCGCCTGCCAATAGATGATGTTGAGCTGGCCGTCCGCGCCGCGCTCGGCATGCGCCGAGGGTGCCATGAGCGCCGTGAGCGCCGTCGTCGTGGCGAGCAAGACAGTGAGGTTTCGCATCGAATTCTCTCTCCCTGTGGTGGTTGCCTTGATGCAGCCTGTCGCCGCGCATCCGATTTTGTAAAGGCTTTCTCGTCCGCCCCTCAGCTCGGGAAATGGCAGGCAATCCGCCGGCCAGGCTCGATCTCGCGCCAGTCCGGCACCTCGGCGGCGCAGCGCTGCTCGGCCCGGAAGCAGCGGGTGCGGAAGACGCAGCCCGAGGGTGGGCGGGCCGGCGAGGGCACGTCGCCGGTCAGGATGATGCGCTGCCGGGTCGCCTCGACCTCGGGCTTGGGAATCGGCACGGCCGAGAGCAGCGCCTGCGTATAGGGATGCCGCGGCCGGCTATAGAGCATGTCGCGGGGCGCGAGCTCCATCACCTTGCCGAGATACATCACCGCGACCCGGTTGCAGATGTGGCGCACCATCGACAGGTCGTGGCTGATGAAAAGGTAGGTCAGCCCGAATTTTTCCTGCAGGTCCTCGAGCAGGTTGACGACCTGGGCCTGGATCGAGACGTCGAGCGCGGCGATCGGCTCGTCGGCGACGATGAAGGCGGGGTGCAGCGCGAGCGCGCGGGCGATCCCGATGCGCTGGCGCTGGCCGCCCGAGAACTCGTGCGGATAGCGGTTGGCATAGTCGGGATTGAGGCCGACCGCGTCGAGCAGCTCGCGCACCCGCTCCTCGCGCTCGCGTCGGCGCGTCAGACGCCGTGCTCGACCAGCGGCTCGGCGATGATCGAGCCGACCGTCATGCGCGGGTTGAGGCTGGCCTGCGGATCCTGGAAGATCATCTGCATCCGAGGGCGGGCGTTGCGCAGCCGCTCGCCGTGCAGCTCCGCGATGTCGTGGCCCTCGAAGAGGATGCGGCCGGAAGTGGCATTGTAGAGGCGCAGGATCGTCCGCCCGGCGGTGGACTTGCCGCAGCCCGACTCGCCGACGAGGCCCAGCGTCTCGCCCCGCGCGATCTCGAAGCTGATGCCGTCGACCGCCTTGATGCTGCCGACCTGGCGGCGCAGCACGCCGCGATGGATGGGGAAGTGCTTGCGCAGCTCCTCGACCTGCAGCAGCACCTCAGGCATGCCGCGGCCTGTTGGTCTGCGGATCCCACCAGCAGGCCGACCAGTGCCCCTCGCCCGCCCAGAGCAGCGGCGGGTTCTCCAGATGGCAGCGCGCAAACGCGTGAGGGCAGCGTGCCCGGAAGGGGCAGGCGGTCAGCGGCTGGGTCAGGGTCGGCGGCTGGCCGGGGATCGACTGCAGGCGCGTGGCGCGGCTTTCGTCGAGGCTCGGCAGCGTTTCCAGCAGCGCGCGCGTGTAAGGGTGCTGCGGGTCCTCGTAGAGCTCGCGGACGCGGGCGTGCTCGACGATCTGGCCGCCATACATGACGACGACGCGGTCAGCGATGCCGGCGACGACGCCCAGATCGTGCGTGATCCAGATGATCGCCATGCCGAGCTCGCGCCGGAGCTTTTTCACCAGCTCGAGGATCTGGGCCTGGATCGTGACGTCGAGCGCCGTCGTCGGCTCGTCGGCGATCAGCACTTGGGGATTGCAGGCGAGCGCCACCGCGATCATCACGCGCTGGCGCATGCCGCCCGAGAACTGGTGCGGGTAGTCCGAGAGCCGGTCGGCGGCCGAGGGGATGCCGACGAGCTCGAGCAGCTCGACCGCGCGGCTGCGTGCCGCGCCGCGCGACATGCGCAGGTGCTTGCGCAACGGCTCCATGATCTGGAAGCCGACCGTGAAGACCGGATTGAGCGAGGTCATCGGGTCCTGGAAGATGAAGCCGATCTGCCGGCCGCGCACGCGGCGCAGCTCGCGCGGGCTCATCGTCACGAGGTCGCGCCCATTGAAGCGGACCTCGCCGCCGACGATCTCGCCGGGCGGCATGGGCAGGAGCTTCATCAGCGACATCATCGTCACCGACTTGCCCGAGCCCGACTTGCCGACGACGCCGAGCAGCTCGCCCTCGCGGATCGCGAAGCTGACGCCGTTGACGGCGTGGATCAGCCCGTCGCCGGTGTGAAAGACGGTGCGGAGGTCGCGGACCTCGAGCACGGGCTCGGACGGCGTTGCGAGATCCAGCGACATGGTCCCCCGTTCGCAGGCGCAAAATCAACGGTTAACCGGGCCCGGGAAAAGATCAACAGCAACATGGCAGGTCCGCACGCGAATTGCGGTCTGAAGTCCGGGCCGGCGGTGACGCTGGCCGACGCTGGCGCCGGGTTGACCGCCAGGCGGGCGGCGGCGATGGTCCGGTCTTTGCCGCCGGAGGACCCATGGCCGAGTACACTCCCCGCGAGATGCTGGCGAAGCTCGTCGCCTTCCCGACCGTCTCGCGCGACTCCAATCTGCCGCTGATCGACTTCGTCGAGGACTATCTGCGGGGGCATGGGGTGGAGTGCCACCGGGTGCCGGACGACGAGGGCAAGAAGGCCAACCTCTATGCGCTGGTCGGTCCGGCCGAGCCGGGCGGCGTCGTGCTGTCGGCGCATACGGACGTCGTGCCGGTCGACGGGCAGGACTGGTCGACGGATCCGTGGGAGCTGACCGAGCGGAACGGGCGGCTCTATGGCCGGGGCAGCTGCGACATGAAGGGGTTCGCGGCGGTCGCGCTGGCGGCGGTGCCGGCGGCGCTGCGGGCCGGGCTGAAGCGGCCGATCCAGATCGCCCTCTCCTATGACGAGGAGGTCGGGATGTGGGGCGCCAAGCGGCTGGTCCCGGCGATGGCCGCGGGCATGCCCCCGGCCGCGGGCGTCATCGTCGGCGAGCCGACCGAGATGCAGGTCGTGACCGGCCACAAGGGCGGGCTGATGCTCTATACGCATGTGCGCGGCTTCGAGGTGCATTCCAGCATCGTGCACACCGGCGTCTCGGCGGTCATGACGGCGGCCCGGCTGATCACCTGGATCGAGGACCAGATGGAGGCGAACCGCCAGGCGGCCGACGACGACGGGCGACCCGCTCTACGACCCGCCCTATACGACGCTGCATGTCGGGCTGATCGAAGGCGGCACGGCGCGCAACATCGTGGCGCGCGACTGCACCTTCTCGACCGATATCCGGATGCTGCCGAGCGAGAACTCGGCCGACTGGCTGGCGCGCTACAAGGCCAAGGTGGCCGAGGTCGAGGCCAGAATGAAGGCGGTGCGGCCCGAAGCCGGAATCGAGATCGAGGTGCGCGCCGACCTGCCGGGCTGCCGGCCCGAGCCGGACGGCGCCGCCGAGGGGCTTTGCCGGCAGCTGACCGGCGACAATGGCGAGCACGCCGTCAGCTATGGCACCGAGGCAGGCCTGTTCCAGGAGGGCGGCTATTCGGCCTGCGTCTGCGGGCCGGGCTCGATCGCCCAGGCGCACCAGGCGGACGAGTTCATCGAGATCAGCCAGCTCGACGCCGGCGCGGCTTTCATGGATCGGCTGATCGCCCGGCTCTCCTGAGGGCGCGGGCCGCGCCAAGCTTTTCGCGCCGTTCTCTCGTCTCCTGCGGCCCGTCCGAAACTTGTGCGCGACCGCGCGCAACCTGTGACGATGGCTACAGAAACTGTCCCAGAATGATCCTACCGTAGCGGCAGATGATCGCCGAAGGCGGTACGGCCTTTAATACGGCGGCGCGCGTGTCGAGCAGTCCGAGGAGAGACCCGGCCGAGGAACTCGGTCGATGGCAGCGGGAGCACGACGATGCCGGTGATGACCACGATCGCGCAGAACTGGGTCAATCTCTTCGCTGCGGGGTGCGTTGCCGTCTATGCCTGGGAGCGGTTCAGCACGCCGGGCACCTGGCGGTCGACGACGACGCGCTGGCAGTGGAACGTGGCGCTGGTCGGCTATGTCACGGCGGCTATCGCGCTCTGGTGGATCGTGAAGATGGTGATCACGACCAATCCCGAGGCGGCGCGATTTCTGATGTTCGGCGCCGATCCGAGCGCCGTCGACGCCAAGACGGCCGAGCTGATCAAGGTGTCGGCGCCCTTTGCCGCGGCGCTGTTCCTGACGGCGTTGCTGCCGCATCTGCCGCTGCTGAAGAAGCTGGACGCGGCGTTCCGCATGATCTTTCGCGAGCTCGGCGCGATCCCCAAGCGCGCGCGGCAGCTGAGCGCCAAGGTACGCCATGCCGAGTTCGCCGTCCCCGCCCACCTGGTCAGGGAGGTCAGCGCCGAGCTGCGCTCGCAGCAGCTGGACTTCGAGACGCTGGCGGCGGCCAGCCCCTACAGCCCGGCCTGGAACTGGCTGCGCATCGTCACGATCAAGACGCGGCTCTGCGCCGACCTGTCGGACAAGGACCTGGCCGAGGATCGCGACGAGGAGGGCGCGGCCGAGCGCAGCTCGCCCTTCGTCGAGTGCCGGCTGGGCGAGTACCGGCAGATGGTGGTCTCGTACCGGCGGCTGGGGGCGCTGGCCGGTATCGTGCTGGCCGCGCCCGGCAGCGACGCGAACCCGGTGTCGGAGCAGCGCCGCGAGGACTTGCTGCGTACCTTCGACGAGGAATCGGCCGAGCTCTTCCGCGGCTTGAGCCACCTGGTGAGCTGCTACCTGCTGAGCACCAAGTTCGGCATGCGCGACGCGGTCGAGGCGCTGGAAGGCTGGGGCTTCAGGACCGCCGAGGAGGTCCAGCCGCCGCTGATCCGCGTCCACAGCGTCGTCGGGCTGGCGCTGATGACGATGGTCTACATGTTCGTCTGGTTCCGCCTTCTGGGCGCCGGCGGCGGCCAGGTCGACCGGGCCCTGATCATCGCGGTCATGATCGGCGTCAACATGGCGGGCGCCGCGCTGCTCGCCGGACTTCCCGGCTATCTGACGCGGCGGATCGGCCGGGGAGCGGACCAGGGAATCGCCTATGGCTACTATGCGGTGGCGGCCGTCCTCGCGGGCCTGTTCTGGTGCGTGGTCTACTACCTGCGCGTCATGGCCATGGAGGAGTTGAGCTTCCCGGCGTTCCTCGCCCAGCTCGAGACGCGGTTCCCGTTTGCGCTGATCCCGGCGGGCGCGGCCTTCTTCATCGCGCTTCTGATCGACCTCGATCTGCACGGGCGCTTCAAGAACGACGTCTCTGGTCGGGCCGTCGAGGGCGCGGTGCTGTCCGTGGCGCTGGCCGCGACCGCCTACATGGCCGCCGATCTGATGCGCTCGCTGGCCGAGCCGGGCAGCCGGTTTCCCGACCCGCTGCAGATCATGGCGGTGCAGGCGGGGCTCGGCTTCATGCTCGGCTGGATCGTGCCCGACCTCTACCGCCAGGCGCGCGAGCGCAACGAGCGCAGCGATGCGCGGGAGGAGCGGCAAGCGGCCCTGGAGGCGCGGCACGCAATCGCCTGACGGCCGGCGCGCTGGGTTGGGCTCGCCGCCCCGCCGACCGGCGCGGGCGGCGACGCCGTTTCGCCGGGCGGCCGGCGGTCAGTGCATCCGGGCGCCGTTCGGGACCGGGTGGTCGGGGCCGAGCAGGACGACGCGGCCCTGCTCGTCGCCGAGCCCGAGCGTCAGGACCTCTGACATGAAGGGGCCGATCTGGCGCGGCGGAAAGTTGACGACGGCGATCACCTGCCGGCCGATCAGCGTCTCGACCGCGGTAGTGCTCGGTGATCTGCGCCGAGCTTTTCTTGGTGCCGATCTCGGGCCCGAAGTCGATCCAGAGCTTGATTGCGGGCTTGCGCGCCTCGGGGAAGGGCTGGGCGTCGGTGATCGTGCCGACGCGGATGTCGACGGCCTGGAACTGGTCATAGGTGATCTCCGGCATTCGCGGCCTCGCATCGTGATGAGGGCAGGGTGGGCGGGCCGCCCACCCTACGTGCGCCGGGTTTTCAGGCAAGTCCTCAGGCAAGTCCTCAGGCGGTGCCGTAGGCCTCGTCTATGGCGACGCGCAGTGCCTGCGCGGGCGACTGGTTCGACCAGCCGACGAGCTGGAAGGCCGGGTAGAAGCGCTCGGCATAGCCGACGGCGGTCAGCACCATCGCCTCGATCTGCTCGGGGGTCGCGGTGGCGCCGCCGGCCAGCGTCAGGCCGTAGCGGAAGGCCATCAGCTTGTGCTCGGGCCAGAGCACGAACCCGCCGCACCAGATCTTGTCGTTGGCGAGGTTGATCAGCTCGAGCATCTCGCCCATCCGCTCCTCGGGCGGGGTCAGCTCGAAGCTGCAGATCAGCCGCAGCATGTCGTCGTGGGTCGACCAGTCGAGGTTGAGCGAATAGACGCGCCAGGCGCCCTCGATCGCCATGGCGATCTGGTTCTCGCCCATGCGGTCGAACTCCCACTCGCAGGCCTCGGCCAGCGTTTCGACCATGTCGATCGGGTGGATGTCCGCTGAAAGGAATTCGTGTTCGATGGCTGCTGTCATCTGCCTCACCGCCCCCAATTTCGTGGTGACCTTGTGCGGCGACGCGTCAGGGTCACCCTGGGTTGCCATTGTGGGCCACTGCTCCTGGCCCGCAAGATATGGTGGCAGGTTCGGCGGCGTTGTAAAGGCGAATCCGGGGCGGTGGCGAAAGATTCATGTGGAGAACGGCGTCGGAAGCCCTCGTTCTCCACCGAAATTGCGAGTTGAACTGCGCGCCGGTTGCGGTGTCGCTGTCTTCTCCCCTGAGTCGCAGGCCGACCGCAGAATCAAGCGACCGGGAGGGACGCCCGCTCTGCGCGCCGAGCTGCCGCCTCGCGCTCGCCGGACGGGCGCTTCAGGGCATCCCGGCAGGCGAGCTGCTCGCGCCAGTTGCTGGAAGTGTACGCGCCCGTCGTGCAGGAAGCAGGTCTTGGAGAAGAGCCCCAGATCGATCGCATTGGGCAGGCGAACGTCCCGGAGATCCGGAAGGGGCTTGACTGCCGGGTGGAACGATCGGTCGGTCTGCGAGAGGAAGCCCAGTATGACCCCGGTCGCGCGGGCGAAGTCGCGCAGGGCACGCATCTGCTCCGAGGAGGGAGGAGGCGCGGGCCAAGCCTGTCCGCGCAGGCTAGCACGGGGCAGGGCGCGGAAGAGCGCGTTGCGACTGCCGTTCAGGCTTGGTTGCCCTTCTCGCGGTGCCTGGATTCGAGTTCGCGGATGCGGGCGGAGAGGCGGTCGTTCTCCTCGCGCGCCTTTATCGCCATCTCGCGGACAGCCTCGAACTCCTCGCGCGTCACCATGTTGGAGTCGGCGAGGAAGCGCTCGAACCAGCCGCGGAAGGCGGTCTCGGCCTCGGTGCGCGCGCCTTGGGCGACGCCGGCGGCGTTCGTCATCAGCTGGCTGATGTCGTCGAAGAACTTCGAGCGGGTCTGCATGGGCCGTCTCTCCGGGGTTGAGCACGCGGGCCTTTGTCCGCTCGATATAGGGTCGCCCCAGGTGGCCGCGCAACATGCGGGCAGTCTCGGGCCCCGGCTTGCCCGTCGGACGATTCGGTGTAGGCTGAATGACGGTTCTGCAATCGCGCCCTCGAGAGCGCCCGGTCGGGAGGAAGTACATGACGAAATGCGTGGCGATCCTGGGGGCGAACGGTGTCGGCAAGTCGACGCTGGCGGCGCGGCTGGCGGGGCTGGAGGGCGGCCGGATGCCGAGCCCGCAGCCGCACGAGATCGCGGTCGCCGAGTTCGGCTTCCTCGGCGACAGCTGGACGGTGCTCGACTGCCCGGGCAGCCTCGAGTTCCTGCAGCAGGCGATGGACGCGCTGCTGGTCGCCGACATCGCCGTCATCTGCGTCTCGCCCAACCCCGACCACGCCGTGCTTGGCCGCGCCCTTCATCCGGCTGGCCGAGCAGGCGCATGTGCCGACGGTGCTGTTCGTCAACCGGATCGACGAGGCGCAGTCGCCGGCGCGCGACATCGTGGCGGCGCTGCAGGGCTATTCGCGCCACCCGCTGGTGCTGCGCCAGATGCCGATGCGCGAGGACGGGCGGATCGTCGGCGCGGTCGACCTCGTCTCGGAGCGGGCCTGGAAGTACCGCGAGGGCGAGGCCGTCCGAGCTGATCGAGATCCCGGCCGGCATGCTCGACGACGAGCACGAGCGGCGCGGCGAGTTTCTGGAGAGCCTCAGCGAATACGACGACTGGCTGCTCGAGGAGCTGATCGAGGACCGGGCGCCGGCCAGCGGCGCCGGTCTATGGCATCTGCGCCCGCGTGCTGGGCGAGGGCAAGGTCGTCGAGGCCTTCATCGGCTCGGCCGAGCACCGCAACGGCATCATCCGGCTGATGAAGGCGCTGCGCCACGAGGCGCCGCCGCTCGACGCCCTGCGTGCACGCTGCGTCGACGGCGCGCAGGCGGCGAGCTTCCTGGCCCGCCATCGCAAGCATGTCGGCAAGACCGTCTATCTGCGCGCCCTCGCCGAGCTGAAGAGCGGCGACAGGCTGGGCGGCGGCGCGCTGGGGCCGCTTGCGGTCGCGCATGGCGACAAGTTCGAGCAGGCGCAAGGCGGTGGCGCCGGGCCAGGTCTTCAGCGCGATCAAATCCGACCATCTGGAAGGCGGGCGGCTCTATGCCGCCGACGAGCTGCCGGCGCCCGACTGGTACCGGCCGTTGGCGCCGCTGCTGCGCACCGGCATCGTGCCGGCGCACGAGAAGGACGACGCCAAGCTGTCCGAGGCGATCGGCAAGATCGTGCACGAGGATCCCTCGCTGACCGCCGAGCACGACAGCGAGACGGGCGCGCATGTGCTGGCGGGGCAGGGCGCGCTGCATCTGCGCCGGGCGCGCGAGACGCTGGCCGAGGCGTTCGGCGTCGAGACGTCCGAGCGGCCGCTGACGCCGCCCTTGCGCGAGACGATCACCAAGCCCGCTGACGTGCACTATCGCCACAAGAAGCAGACGGGCGGCGCCGGGCAGTTTGCCGACGTCAAGCTGAAGGTGGCGCCGCTGCCGCGCGGCGAGGGCTTTCAGTTCGACCAGGCGATCCATGGCGGGTCGGTGCCGAAGAACTACATCCCGGCCGTCGAGGCCGGCGCCAGGGATGCGACCGATCGCGGGCCGCTGGGCTTTCCGGTCGTCGACGTCGCGGTGACGCTCTATGACGGGCAGTACCACTCGGTCGACAGCTCCGACATGGCGTTCCGGATCGCGGCGCGCGGCGGCGTGCGCCAGGCGCTGGACGAGGCGGGCGCCGTGCTGCTCGAGCCGATCTACGAGGTGCGCTTCCTCGTGCCCTCGATCTTCACGGGCGCGCTGAACCCGTTGGTCTCGTCGCGGCGCGGCCAGGTGCTGGGCTTCGACCGGCTGTCGCGACGCCGAGGGCTGGGACGAGTTCCGGGCGCTGCTGCCCGGCACGGCGCTCGACGACCTGATCGCCGACCTGCGCTCGATCACGCAAGGGGTCGGGCGCTACGAGGCGGCGTTCCACCACTACCAGGAGCTCTATGGCCGCGACGCCGAGACGATGATCCAGAGCCGCGCCAAGGCGCTTGGAGAACGCCTGAGGGATTGGGCCCCTCCCAAGGAGGAAGCCGGTCATCGAGGCGGGGTGGGTGCAATCCCACCCTGCGGGGCGCGGTCTCGGGTTGCACCCCACCATACGGCTCCCTCCCCCTTGTGGGCGAGGGATGGGGAGGGGGCGTCAGGGCGGCGTCTCGGCCTGCGCGCCGCCCAGGGGCACGAGCGCTGTGCGCAGCGCCGCGGCGGCCTCGGCGAGGCGGGCAGGGTCGTGGTGGCGCAGCACGAGAATGGCGCCGGTGCCGCCAAAGGGATAGCTGCCCATGCTGACATCCGGGAAGGCGGCCGCGACCTCGCCGAGGGCACGGCGAGGTCGCCCTCGGGGATCATGCAGCGGAAGGAGTGGCTGAGCAGCGGCGCGCCGCCCTCGATGCGGGCGAGCAGGCCCTCGAGCATGGCGCGGAAGATGTCCGGCACGCCGGCCATGACATGGACGTTGCCGATAGAGAAACCCGGCGCTGCCGAGACGGGGTTGTCGATCAGCGTGCGCGCCATCGGGGATACGGGCCATCCGCAGGCGCGCGGCGTTCAGCTCGCGGCCCGTCTCGGCATAGCGCGCGGCCATGACGGCGCGCGCCTCGGGGTGCACGTCGATGCCGACGCCGAAGGCCGCGGCGATCGCGTCGGCCGTGATGTCGTCATGCGTCGGCCCGATGCCGCCCGAGGTGAAGAGGTGGTCGACGCGGGCGCGCAGCTCGTTCACCGCCTCGACGATGGCGGCCTGGACGTCGCGCACCATGCGCACCTCGACGAGCTCGACGCCGATCCGCGTCAGCTCGCAGGCCAGATGGTGCGCGTTCGCGTCGCGCGTGCGGCCGGACAGGATCTCGTCGCCGATCACCAGCATGGCAGCGGTTGGTCTTGTCATTGAACGCTCCCCCTTACGCGCTTAGTTTGGCAGGCGTAGCCCGACCGACACGAATCGAAGGGCCGCCCGCGCCTGATGGAAAGCCGCATGGAAAACCGCACAGCATTGGCCGAGCCGGCCGAGCGGCGCACCGCCGAAGGCATCCGCCTGCATCCGCCAGAGGCGTTCGCAGGCATGCACGCGGCGGGCCGGCTGGTGGCGCGCTGCCTCGACATGATCGGCCCCATGTCGTCCCGGGCGTGCGCACCGAAGAGCTCGACGAGCGCATCCTGGCCTTCGTCGAGGCCGAGGGCGCCAAGTCGGCGACGATCGGCTATCGCGGCTATCAGCACGCCAGCTGCATCTCGGTCAATCACGTCGTCTGCCACGGCATACCGGGGCCGAAGCGGCTGAAGGACGGCGACATTCTCAACATCGACGTGACGGCGGTTCTCGACGGCTGGTATGGCGACACCAGCCGGATGTACGTCGCCGGCACGCCGACGCGCAAGGCGGCACGGCTGATCGAGGTGACGCACGAGGCGCTGATGCGCGGCATCGCCGCGGTCCGGCCCGGCAACACCTTCGGCCATATCGGCGCACGCCATCCAGACCTTCGCCGAGGCCGAGCGCTGCTCGATCGTGCGCGATTTCTGCGGGCATGGCGTGGGGCGCGTCTTCCACGACGCGCCGAACGTGCTGCACTATGGCCGGCCGGGCGATGGGCCGCTCCTGCGGCCCGGGATGTTCTTCACGATCGAGCCGATGGTGAATCTGGGCGCGCCGCAGACCAAGACGCTGGCCGATGGCTGGACGGCGGTAACGCGCGACAAGTCGCTGTCGGCGCAGTTCGAGCACTCGGTTGGCGTCACCGAGGAGGGCTGCGAGATCTTCACGCTCTCGCCGGCGGGCAAGTTCTTCCCGCGTTCTTTGAATGCCGACCTTTGGGCGGAGCGTCCGGCGGGCGCTGCGGCGCCGGCAATTACGTCATGCTGTCGCAGCCCATGACGTTCTTGCGGAGCGCGCTTTCGGTCGCCTGCGTCATCTGAGCGCGCGAGATCGGCTTTTCCAGCATCGGGGCGAGGTGGCGGGCCTCGCGACCGGAGCAACTGGTGGCAGCCGGTGATGAAGACATAGGGCACGCCGAGCCGCGCTAGCCGCTCGGCAATGGCGCCGCTGTTCTCGTCCGCCAGCAGGTAGTCGAGCACGGCAAAGTCGATCCTCGCCCTGGTCGAGCGCGGCCGGCGCGTCGCTGGCTTCGCTTGAACGGGCCGACCACCTCGAAGCCCAGTTCAGTCAGCCATTCCTCCAGATCCATCGCGATCAGCACCTCGTCCTCGACGACCAGGACCCGATACTGCCGCGTGTCGTTGGTGGGCCATCATGTCCTCGCAGTTGCGCCCTGCGCCACTCCGCTCCGCGGGTATCCAGGGCATTTCGCAGACGACCCTACGCCCGGGTTTCAACCGCGTAGAGTCCGCGCTCGCTCACTCGTTGACAGACGCGCACGAGGAGCAAGCACCGACACCGGTGCAACTTACTCACTTGACCCCGTTTGAGCTTAGCACCCACATATGATGCACGGCTCGTGCATTCTGCACGGAAGCGAGGGCGCGGATGAACCGGGAGCGGCAGGAACGCCTGCAGATCATGCTCAGTCCGGACGAGCGGAAGGCGATCGATGACTGGCGCTTCGATCGCCGCATGCCGAGCCGGGCAGCGGCGGTGCGCGAGCTGCTCCGTCGCGGGCTCGAGGCCGACGGGTTTACCCTCGCCGCCGATGCGGCGCGGTCGAGCGACTTTGGCGTGCTGCGCGACGAACTCCGCGGAAGAAGACAGCGCTTCCGGCGGGCGCTTGACCGAGCGGCGGGTCGGTTAGCGCGGGGCTGATTCGGTCCCCGTTCCGGCCGCATCGCGTGGCGATCCCTCGACTGCCTCCTCGAGATGAGTGCGGAGGATCTCCTCGACTTCGTGCCGCTCGCGCGCTCGGCTGATGCGGCGCGTCTCGAGCTCCTCCGGCCGGAAGACCGTGCCGTGCGCGTGCCTCCGGATCAGGAAGCGGCGCCGCGCGAAGACGAGCTCGGTCTCGGTGCTGAGATCGGCCACCACCCAGACGGCGATCGTGTGGAGCGGCGGACAGCCGGCCTCCTCCGCTGCGGTGGCGAGTTCGACGAGCTCGCGGAAGGTGCCGAGCACGATGTAGTCGCCGGATTTCAGCGGCCCCTCGCGCGCCGGCTTTCGCGGGCCCGTGGCGCCGTTGATGTCGGAGATGCTGGTGATCGCCTTGGCCCAGCGCTGGCCGTCGCGCTCGGCGGCGATGATCACGCCCTCGATGTGGATCGGCTCGGCGCTCATGTTGCTGACGAGGCAGAGCGAGTCGAGGCCCATGCCCTCGCCATGGCCGATGACGATCTTGGCGCGGTGCTGGCGCCGATAGCTGCGCCAGAAGACGTCGAGATAGACGCCCCAGACGACGAGCATCAGGAGGCTGCTGGCGGCGCTGACCAGCGGCGCATATTCCAGCAGGGTGGCCACCGGCCGGCAACGCGCGGTGCCCGCCGCCGTTCCTCGCGGCTGCGTGAGCGCGGAGTGAGGGGCGGGTGCCGGCGGAATCCGTCGCACTCGGCCGCGTTTACCGGTAGGAGGGTCCGGCAGGACCGCTCGCGGCACGCAGGCGCGATGGCGGGACGCGTCGCAAGAAGCCAGACCGCATGGGGAGAACGAGATGTTCCGAGCTGCCGCCGCCCTTTCGCTCGTGCTGACGATTGCCGCCTGTTCGACCGGGCCCGCGCCGCCGAGAGCGCCGAGCGCGAGAGCCTGATCACCAGCAGGGCGGTGGTCGAGAGCGTCAACACGCAGAGCCGCCAGGTCCTCCTGCGGGGCGAGGACGGGCGGATGCTGAGCATCGTCGCGGGACCCGAGGTGCGCAACCTCGACCAGCTCGCGGTGGGCGACGTGGTGCGGCTCGATTATTACGAGTTGGTCTCGGTCAGCATGGCCGACCCCTCCGACACCAGCCCGCCCGAGGGCGCCGTCGTCGCCGGGCGCGCGCCCGAGGGGGCGCGCCCGGCGTGCCGCCGCGGGCGCCTCTGTCAGGATGATCGTCGACTTCATC
This sequence comes from uncultured Bacillaceae bacterium, assembly GCA_963763245.1. Classification (GTDB taxonomy): domain Bacteria; phylum Pseudomonadota; class Alphaproteobacteria; order Rhodobacterales; family Rhodobacteraceae; genus Thermohalobaculum. Next base: position 178,051 of record CAVXNU010000007.1, on the reverse strand, counting down.
TCGTACAACCCGCAAACGGCGGTCGCGACCTTCAGGACCCCCGACGGCAGCGTGACGACGGCGCAGGTCAGCCCCGAGCTGCGCGATTTCGCCGCCGGCCTGCAATCGGGCGACCGCGTCGACGTGACGATGACGCAGGCGGTCGCCGTCTCCATCGAAGAGACGAGCTGAGCTCTGGCATCAGGAAACTGTCATGCTCCGGCCGGACCGCAGCATCTCCCGGATGGCGGGAGGTAGCCCGGCCAGGCCGGGCGATGACGGCGGGTCCGCCATTTCGGCCACCGGCATCGGCGCCGAGAACAGCGGGTGAACTACGTCGACGCGGTCGGGCGAGCCGGTCGGCGACGCCGTTCCCATGCCGAGGAGGGGCTGGTGCCGCAGAGACGGCTTGTCAGGCCGCCACGCGCGGCTGGCGCATGACGAAGCCGCTGGCCGGGATGGCGGGCATGCGGCCCAGATCGACCGAGAGGTCCTGGTCGGGCACCTGGTAGTCGAGGTCGCGGGCGAGAAAGCGCACGGCCTGTTTCATCACCGCGATCGTGATCCATTCGCCGGGACAGCGGTGCCCCTCGACATAGGGGCCGCCGCCCTGCGGGATGAACTCCCATTGCCCGATGCTGCGGTCGACGAAGCGCGCCGGGCGGAACTCGTCGGCCGCCTCCCAGATGGCCGGGTCGCGGTTCGTCCCGAAGATGTCGAGCAGGAACCAGTCGCCCTTGGCGAAGTCGTGGCCGCGCCAGGAGAACGGCTCGCGCGCGCGGCCGCCGATCAGCGGAAAGAACGGCGCGAGCCGGCGCACCTCCTGGACAAAGGCCTCGAGCTCCGCATCGTCGGCGTGGCACAGCCGGTCGCGCCAGTCGGGGTTCCGGTGCAGCGCCAGCGCGGCATGGGCGATGAAATGCGCAATCGCGACCGTCGGGCGCAGGACGTTGATCAGCTCGACGCCGGCGACCTTCACCGGCAGCAGCGCGTTCGCCTGGTCGCGATGGCCGGCGACGATGGCGGCCGGGGCGTCGGCGTCGATCTCGATGCCGCCCGCGCGGATGCGCTCGATCACCTCGCGAGCCCAGCGCTCGTTGCGGCTGCGCAGCGCCTCGCCGCGGAGCCAGGTCGATCACGCCGACATTGCCAGCGCCGGTGATCTCGGCGGAGAACTCGCGCGTGCGCTTCTCCATCTCGGCCTCGTCGAGCCGGAGGCCGGCCCAGCGGCACACGGCGCGGCAGAGCACGCTCTGCGCCTCGGCCAGCAGCACGACCTCGCCCGACCAGCGCCGCGGCGGCGGCGCGCCATTCCTCGTCGGCGATCGAGAGCAGCCGCGCGATGCTGCTCGTCGCTCATCATCGACATGAACATCTGCTTGCGCCGGCTGTGCTCGGCGCCCGACAGCGTCTGCACGCTGCCGAAATCCTGCAGCATCTTGATGGTCGGCACCGGCATGGCGCCCTGCCGCGTGAACCGGTCCGGATGGTAGAAGAGCTGCGATGCCTCGGCGCCCCGGGCGAAGAAGGCGGGCTTCAGCATCAGGCGCGTGCGGAAGATGTCGGTGCCGAGGCGACGGAAGCGCCTGGTTGCGAAGGCATAGCCTTCGCGCAGGAGCGCGATCGTGCTGTCCGCGCTCTTCGTGTGCGGGATACCGGTACTCATGACGAAATTCCGTTCTGCGGACGGGGATGAAATGCCCGAGCCGCCGCAAAAGTTCACGAAGAGGGTGGAGGTGCGACTGGCGCGGTCCGCTCAGAGCTCGGGGCGCAGGATGGCGATCGGATGGGCGCGCAGCGACAGCTTGGTCGCGCGGTAGTCGCCGACGACCTCCTCGCCGAGGCTGGGCGCGGGCAGGTCGGGGGCGGGCTCGGCGATCCCCTCGCCATCCGCGAAAAGCGGCAGGGGCGCGTCGCCCGAGAGCCCGCGCGCCTCCCAGAGCGCGGCGCGCCGCGCGAGCTCGGGCCCCGACTGGGCGAAGGCGTCCGCCGCGGCGAGCTGACGGACGGCGCGGCGCGAGAGGCCGGCGCGGCGCCACAGGCTCTCGATGTCGGGATAGCCGTTGCCGCGGGCGGCGGCGATCCACTGGCCGTCCTCCTCGCTCAGGCCCTTGACCATGCGGAAGCCGAGCCGAAGGGCGAAGCCGCCCCGATCCCCATGGCGCCCGTCGGGCTCCAGCGTGCAGTCCCAGTAGCTGGCGTTGATGCAGACCGGGCGGACGGTGACCCCGTGCCCGCGCGCATCGCGCACGATCTGGGCGGGGGCGTAGAAGCCCATGGGCTGCGAGTTGAGCAGCGCGCAGGCGAAGGCGGCCGGGTGGTGGCGCTTCATCCAGGCCGAGGCGTAGACGAGCAGCGCGAACGAGGCGGCGTGGCTTTCGGGAAAGCCGTATTCGCCGAAGCCCTCGATCTGGGAGAAGCAGCGCTCGGCGAAATCGGGCTCGTAGCCGCGCTCGAGCATGCCGCCGATGAAGCGCTCGCGAAAGCTGCCGATGGTGCCCGTCTTGCGGAAGGTGGCGAGCGCGCGGCGCAGCCGGTCCGCCTCGTCCGGCGTGAACCCGGCGGCGACGATGGCGATGCGCATCGCCTGCTCCTGGAAGAGCGGCACGCCCAGCGTCTTGCCGAGCACCTCGCCGAGCTCGTCCGAGGGGAACTCGACCGCCTCCTCGCCCCGGCGGCGGCGCAGATAGGGGTGGACCATGTCGCCCTGGATCGGGCCAGGGCGGATGATCGCCACCTCGATCACCAGGTCGTAGAAGCAGCGCGGCCGCATGCGCGGCAGGAAATTCATCTGGGCGCGGGATTCGACCTGGAAGACGCCGAGGCTGTCGGCCTCGCACAGCATGTCGTAGGTGGCCGGGTCCTCCGGCGGCAGAGTGGCCAGCGTGTAGCGCGTGCCGGTGTGCGCGGCCAGCAGGTCGAAGGCCTTGCGCAGGCAGGTCAGCATGCCCAGGCCGAGGACGTCGACCTTGAGGATCCCCAGCGCGTCGATGTCGTCCTTGTCCCATTCGATGACGGTGCGGTCCTCCATCGCCGCGTTCTCGATCGGGCAGAGCTCGTCGAGCCGGCCCTCGGTGATGACGAAGCCGCCGACATGCTGGCTGAGGTGGCGCGGGAAGCCGATGATCTGGTCGACGAGCGCCAGCGTCTGGCGCAGCCGCCGGTCGTGCGGGTCGAGGCCGACCTCGAGCAGGCGCGGCGACGGTGATCTCCTCGCGCGACCAGCCCCAGACCTGGCCCGAGAGGGCGGAGGTCACGTCGGCGCTCAGCCCCATGGCCTTGCCGACCTCGCGGATCGCGGCGCGGCTGCGGAAGTGGATGACGGTCGCCGTCATCCCGGCGCGGTGGCGGCCATAGCGCTCGTAGATGTGCTGGATCACCTCCTCGCGCCGCTCGTGCTCGAAGTCGACGTCGATGTCGGGCGGCTCGTTCCGCGCCTCCGAGACGAAGCGCTCGAAGACCATCGAGATGGTCTCGGGCGAGATCTCGGTGATGCCGAGCGCGTAGCAGGTGACCGAGTTCGCCGCCGAGCCGCGCCCCTGCGCGAGGATGCCGCGGCTGCGCGCGAAGGCGACGATGTCGTGCACCGTCAGGAAATAGGGCGCGTAGTCGAGCTTTTCGATGAGCGCGAGCTCGCGCTCGACGAGGTCGCCGACGCGCGCCGGCACGCCGTCCGGATAGCGCCATTTCAGGCCTTGCGCGGGCGAGCCGGGCGAGGCGCGCCTGCGGCGGCTCGCCCTGGCCCTCGTCGGGATACTGGTAGCGCAGCTCGTCGAGCGAGAAGGTGCAGCGCGCGGCGATTTCGGCCGCATTGGCAAGGGCTTGCGGATGGTCTGCATAGAGCCGGTCGAGCTCGGCCGGGGCGCGCAGCCGCCGCTCGGCGTTCGGCAGGGCGCGGTGGCCGAGCGCGTCGACCGTGCAGCCCTCGCGGATGCAGGTCAGGATATCGGCCAGCTGCCGCCGCTCGGCCGCGTGCATCATGGGCGCCGTGACAGCGACCGCGGCCAGGCCGAGCTCCCGGCCAAGAGCGGCAAGGATTTCAAAGCGTTGCGCGTCACGCCCATCCCAGACGGGGGTCAGCGCCAGGTGCACCCCGGGTAGCCGCTCGGCCAAAGCGCGGAGCCTGGCGGCTCCCTCCCCCGTTGTGGGGGAGGGATGGGGTGGGGGGGCGGCCAGCGGATCAGGCGGGCACGCGATCAGGATCAGGCCCCCGGCCCCTTCGGCGACATCGCCGACGTCCAGCCTGCACTGGCCCTTTTCGGCAGCGCGCTTGCCCTTTGTCAGCAGCCGGCAGAGCGCCGCATAGGCCGCCCGGTCGGGCGCCAGGGCGACGATCTCGACGGCCGTGTCCGTCAGGCAAAGCCTTGATCCAATGATCAGTTTCGGCAGCGCCTGGCTGGGCGCGCCGCCCTCGTCCAGCGCCTTCCCTCGGCCTTGCGGGGGGAGGTCGAGGGGACCGTCGACGCCGAGATGGGAGGGGGGCGAGGGCACCCGCTGCTTCTGGGTGAAGCGGGCGCGCACGGCGTCCTCGGGTAGGCGCGAGGAGGGGTCGATGCGGGTCTGCGAGCGGATCCTGGCGGCATGCTCGCGGACATCCGCCCCGGTGACGTTGCGAGGGCCTATGCCGCTGGATTCCCGGCGCATCTCCCGCAGCCGCACATGCGCGCGGACGATGCCGGCGAGCGAATTCCGGTCGGCGATGGCGATGGCCGAGAGGCCCAGCGCCGCCGCACGCTCGACCATCTCCTCCGGATGGCTGGCCCCGGTCAGGAAGGTGAAGTTGGTGGTGGCGGCCAGCTCGACATGCGTCATCGTTCCCTATCTGTTCCAAGAGGCCGAGTTGGCAAGATCTGATGGGAACGGCGAGAACCGCGTATGACTCCCGTACCGTAGGCGTCCCGACGGCGGGCGGCAGCCTCAATGCCGCCTGGGCGGCGGTTCCGGCAGCATCTGCGCCCCGCCGAGCTCCGCCCCCTGCATTTGCTGGTCGAGCAGAATCCCGGAATCGAGCTCGGGCGCGGGCCTTTGGCTCGGCGCAGCGATGCGAGGCTCGGGCGTGTTGTCGTTCGGCATGGGCGGCTCCCCTCGCCGAGAAGTCTCGCACGGATCGGGCAGCTGTTCCGGCCTTCCCGGCGGTTGGATCGGTCCGTTTCCGGGCCAGAGGGACCCTCCCCAGCCTCACCCCACAAGGGAAGGCAGGCGTTCACTCACGCGGTCGCCTGTCGGCGGGGTCAGGCCTCGGCGACGAGGGCGGCGAGGTCGGCCTCGGGGCGGGCGCCCATGTGGCTGATGATCTCGCCGGCGGCGGCGCAGCCCATGCGGGCGCAGGTGGCGTCGTCGGCGCCGCGGGCGAGGCCGGCGAGGAAGCCCGCGGCGAAGAGGTCGCCGGCGCCGGTCGTGTCGACGACGCGCACGCGGGTCGCCGGGACGCGGGTGCGCTCCGCCCCGCGCACGACGACGGCGCCGTCGCCCGAGAGTGTGATGGCGGCCAGCGGCACGTCGCGCGGCGACCGCGTCGAGCGCCGCGTCGAGGTCGTCGGTCTGGTAGAGCGAGAGGAGCTCGGCGCGGTTGGCGAAGAGCAGGTCCAGCTCGCCCGCTATCAGCCGGCGGAAATCGGCGCGGTGGCGGTCGACGCAGAACGGGTCCGAGACGGTCATCGACGCCCGCCCGCCGCCCGCCTTCGACCGCGCGGATCGCACGGGCATAGGCGGCCTTGGCCTCGGGCGTGTCGAAGAGATAGCCCTCGAGATAGAGCCAGTCGGCGCGGCCAATGCAGCGCCTCGTCGATGTCGGCGGCCTGCAGCTCGGTCGAGGCGCCGAGAAAGGTGCTCATCGAGCGCTCGCCGTCAGGCGAGACCAGGATCAGGCAGCGCGACGTCTCGGACGGGCTCTCGGCGGCGGTCACCGGGCCGTCGTAGTGAACGCCGAGGGCGCGGATGTCGTGCGCGAAGATGCGGCCGAGCTGGTCGTCGCGCACCTTGCCGACGAAGCCTGCCGCGCACGCCGATCGCGCCGAGCCCGGCGGCCGTGTTGGCGGCCGAGCCGCCCGAGATCTCGCGGGCGGCAGGCATCGCGGCGTAGAGCTCGGCGGCGCGCGTCTGGTCGATCAGCGTCATGATGCCCTTGTCGACGCCGTTCCGGGCCAGGAAGGCCGTCGTCGACGCGGGCGATCACGTCGACGATGGCGTTGCCGATCGCCACGACGTCGAGGCGGCCGTTGGTTCGGGTGGGTCAAATCGGTCTTCTCCGGGTAGAGGCAGAGGTCCTGGATCAGGCATTCGGGGCATTTCGGCTTGCGCGCCACGCAGACATAGCGGCCGTGCAGGATCAGCCAGTGATGCGAATGCAGCTGGTGCTCGGCCGGCACGTTGTCCTCGAGCGCGCGCTCGACGGCCAGCACGTCGCGGCCGGGAGCGATCCCGGTTCGGTTGGCGACGCGGAAGACGTGCGTGTCGACGGCCTGGGCCGGAAAGCGGAACCACATGTTCAGCACGACATTGGCCGTCTTGCGCCCGACGCCCGGCAGCGAGGCGAGCGCGGCGCGCGAGGACGGCACCTCGCCGCCATAGTCGTCGACCAGGATGCGGCTGAGCTTGAGCACGTTCTTCGCCTTGTTGCGGTAAGAGGCCGATCGTGCGGATGTGCTCGACGAGCCCCTCCTCGCCGAGCGCCAGCATCTTCTGCGGCGTGTCGGCGACCTCGAAGAGCGGCCCGCGTGGCGCGGTTGACGCCCTTGTCGGTCGCCTGGGCCGAGAGCGCGACGGCGACGAGCAGCGTGAAGGCGTTGACGTGCTCGAGCTCGCCGCGCGGCTCGGGCTCGCGCTCGGCGAAGCGGCGAAAGACCTCGGAGAGGATCCGGTAATCGAGCTGGGCGGGCATGGCGCGGCAGGGCGTGGCACAAGGCCTGCCGAATGGCAAGCGGGCCGAAGCCGGCGTGACGCGGGCGCCCCGGCCGAACCGCAGGCCGCTCCTGACGCTGCGGCAGGAACTTTCCTTCCGGGGGTGGGCAAGGGCGACCGCGTCTGTTAGCACAGCCCTAAGCACCCCTTGAGACGGCTCCGCCACTGGTCGGAGCAGGCCGGGAGCGCCCCTCCCGGATGCGAGCGCGAAGCGGACACAGGAGGGCGGATGTTCAAGACCATCATGGTTCCCGTGGACCTCGAGCATGCCGGGCGGCTGGCAAGGCGTTGCGCGCCGCGGCGGATCTCGCCCGCCATTATGGCGCGACGGTCTGCTATGTCGGCGTGGCGGCAGCGACGCCCGGGCCGGATCGCGCACACGCCGGAGGAGTTCGCGCGCAAGCTGGACGCTTTCGCCAAGGGCCAGTCGGCCGAGCACGGCCACGCCGCGACGTCGAGGGCGCTGACCAGCCACGACCCGGCGGTGGATCTCGACCGCAAGCTGGAAGCGGCGGTGCACGAGACGGGCGCCGACCTCGTGGTCATGGCCTCGCACGTGCCCGGGCGTCGCCGACGCGATCTGGCCCTCGCATGGCGGCCGGCTCGCCTCGCACACCGATGCCTCGGTGTTCCTCGTGCGCTGAGGCTCAGCCCAGAGCCGAGGGCCGGGAGCGAATAAAGACATAAGGGAGACTGGTCGATGAGCGAAACTGCGGGCATCCCCGATCCCGAGGGCGCGGCCAACGTAATCCAGACGAAGTACCAGATCGGCCAGGACAACATCCAGACGCGGCTCGGGCCGCTCGGGCTCGACATCCACAACCCGGTCTTCCTGATCTCCGGCGGCGTGATCGTCCTCTTCGTGATCCTGACGCTGGCGCTGCAGGAGCAGGCGGACCGTCCTTCGGTGGGCGTGCGTGATTGGCTGACCGCCAATCTCGACTGGTTCTTCCTGCTGTCGGGCGACGTCTTCGTCGTCCTCTGCCTGGTGCTGGTCTTCTCGCCCTGGGGCTCGGTGCGGATCGGCGGGCAGGATGCGACGCCGGACTACAGCTATTCGGGCTGGTTCGCGATGCTGTTCGCGGCCGGCATGGGCATCGGCCTGATGTTCTACGGCGTCGCCGAGCCGATCTCGCACTACGACACCTCGATTGCCGGGACGACGATCGAGAACGGCGTCGCGCACGCGACTGGGCGCCGCTCGGCGGCGCGGCCGGCGATGCCGAGGGCGGCGCGGCGGCTGGCCATGGCGGCGACGATCTTCCACTGGGGACTGCACCCTTGGGCGATCTATGCCGTGGTCGCGCTGTCGCTGGCGCTCTTCGCCTACAACAAGGGCCTGCCGCTGACCATGCGCTCGATCTTCTACCCGATCTTCGGCGAGCGCGTCTGGGGCTGGACCGGCCACATCATCGACACGCTGGCGGTCTTCGCGACGCTGTTCGGGCTCGCCACCTCGCTCGGCTTCGGCGCCGAGCAGGCGAGCGCGGGGCTGGGCTTCCTCTTCGGCATGCCGCAGAACGACGTGACCAAGGTCCTGCTGATCATCGGCATCACCGGGATCGCGCTGCTTTCGGTCGTTGCCGGCCTCGATGCCGGGGTCAAGCGGCTGTCCGAGATCAACATGGTGCTGGCGGCGATCCTGCTGCTTTTCGTCATCCTGGTCGGGCCGACGCTGGGGATCCTGAGCGGCTTCTTCCTGAACCTCGCCGCCTATGTCGAGTACCTGCCGGCGCTGTCGAACCCGTTCGGGCGCGAGGACGCGAACTTCAGCCAGGGCTGGACGGCGTTCTACTGGGCGTGGTGGATCTCGTGGTCGCCCTTCGTCGGCATGTTCATCGCCCGGGTCAGCCGCGGCCGGAGCGTGCGCGAGTTCATCATCGCCGTGCTGGTGATCCCGTCGCTGGTCTCGGTGCTGTGGATGACGAGCTTCGGCGGCACGGCGGTCACGCTGATCGGCAATGGCTTTGCCAATGTCTCGGACGCTGCGCTGGAGCTGAAGCTGTTCGCCATGCTGGGCGATCTGCCGCTGACGATGATCACCTCCTTCGTCGGCATCGTGCTGGTGATCGTCTTCTTCGTCACCTCGTCCGACTCGGGCTCGCTGGTGATCGACACGATCACCGCCGGCGGCAAGGTCGACGCGCCGGTGGCGCAGCGCGTCTTCTGGGCGAGCTTCGAGGGGCTGGTGGCGATCGCGCTGCTGCTGGGCGGCGGGCTCGCGGCGCTGCAGGCGGCGGCGGTCTCGACGGGATTTCCGTTCACCATCGTGCTGCTGCTCGGCTGCTATGCGCTGGTGAGGGGGCTGATGGACGAGCCGCGCCGCCGGACGGCGGCCGCCTGAGACTCCGCTCGGGCCCCGGGCCTCTCGGGAGGGCGTCCGGCCTCAGGCCTTCCCCTCGGTCCCCCTCCGATGCGGAGGGGGAGGCGCCTGTCGCGCGGGGCGTGCCGTCCCGTCGAAGGCCGGGCCCCTTGTCACGGGGGGCGCGACGGGGCGCGATGTCGCCTTGGAGTCGGCGGGCCGAGCGCTTATCGTAGCGGCACCATCCGAGGAGAGCTGCAAATGGCCGAGACCCGCCGCACCCGCCTGCTGATCATCGGCTCGGGGCCGGCAGGGTACACGGCGGCCGTCTACGCTGCGCGGGCGCTGCTGCAGCCCGTGCTGATCCAGGGAATCCAGCCGGGCGGCCAGCTGACGATCACGACCGAGGTGGAGAACTGGCCCGGCGACGAGATGGTCCAAGGCCCCGATCTGATGGTGCGCATGGAGGCGCATGCCCGCGCCGTCGGCACCGAGATCGTGCAGGACCATGTCAGCCGGCTCGACCTGTCGCAGCGCCCTTTCGTGGCGGAGTGTGACAGCGGCACGGTCTGGCAGGCAGATGCGGTGATCCTGGCGACGGGCGCGCAGGCCAGGTGGCTGGGCCTGCCATCCGAGGAGAAGTACAAGGGGTTCGGCGTCTCGGCCTGCGCCACTTGCGACGGGTTCTTCTACCGCGGCAAGGAGGTGCTGGTCATCGGCGGCGGCAACACCGCCGTCGAGGAGGCGCTTTACCTCGCGAACCTGGCGTCGAAGGTCACGCTGGTGCACCGGCGCGACGAGCTGCGCGCCGAGGCCATCCTGCAGAAGCGGCTGTTCGAGCACCCCAAGATCGAGGTGATCTGGGAGCACACGCTCGGCGAGGTGCTGGGCACCGACACGGAAGGCGTCACGGCTGGCCGGCTGGTGCACGTCCGCACGGGCGAGCCGCGCGACGTGCCCGTCGCCGGCATCTTCATCGCCATCGGCCACACGCCGGCCTCCGAGCTGGTCCGGGGGCAGCTCGAGACGCATATGGGCGGCTATGTCGTCGTCAGCCCGGGCTCGACGGCGACCTCGGTGCGGGGCGTCTTTGCCGCGGGCGACGTCACCGACCATGTCTACCGGCAGGCGGTGACCTCGGCCGGAATGGGCTGCATGGCGGCGCTCGACGCCGAGCGCTTCCTGGCCGTCAACGCCGCGCGCCCGGCGCAGGCGGCGGAGTGATCGCAGGCGGCTGAGCAGTCGGCCGCCCGCGGCGCCTTCGCCGGCGCGCCGCTCAGTTCTGGTCGCGCGTGCCGGCGTGCCAGGCGGCGAGCTGCTGAGAGACGCGGAGCACGTGGGCGCGCTCGGCCGGCTCGAGGCGGCGGAACAAGTCGACGATTTCCCAGGTGTCCAGATCGCGCCGGGTGTGCGGCGCAAGCGGCGTGAGCGGCGGGGCCTTGACGCTGTCGACGGGCCCGTCCGTCCGGCTGAGGGTCTGGTGCATTTCGAACCTCCCTATGCCATCGGCGATGAGGGAGGCTTGCCCGAGTCGCGGCGGGCGAACAACTCAAGCTTTAGCTATCTTAAGCCGATTTAACTTGCCGCCCGTCGCGGGCGGCCTGACTCGGCCCGGCGGACGCATCGGCGGCGCGTCGCTTACTTCGGGTACCTGCGGCGACCATCGGGATGGACGTGGCCACGTCCGGGGTAGGCCTGGCTGTGCTTGGGGTAGGCATGGCCGTGCTTCGGGTAGGCATGGCTGCGATAGGGATGTCGATAGTACGGGTAGCGGCGATATCCGTAGCCGTAATACGGCCACGGAGATCCCCAAGGCCAGCCCCAGCCCGGGCCGCAGTAGAACGGGTCCCAGTACGAGCAGCCGTGCGAATAGCCGCCGACGCCGATGCCGATCCCGACGCCGGTGCTGACGCCGCCCGAACCGATGCCGATCCCGATGCCGGGATAGATGGCGGCGGCGGGGCGGTCGTCCCGGCCTTTGGCATAGCCCTGCAGGAAGTCGGTCTCGAGGCTCGGCGGGCAGACGCTCTGGTAGCGCTGGCCGCTATAGCCGACCTGGTAGCCATTCTCGACCGTGCAGTACTCGCGCAGCCCCTCGGCGCGCCCCGCCTGGTAGGCCGTGACGTCGACCGGGCGGCCGAGCTTGGCGCAGTCGGCGATAAGGTTTCCCCGGTCGCTCGAGGGGATGCCGAGCCGGCCGTCGTTCACGCCATAGCGCTGCCAGTCGGTGTTCGCGCAGAACGCGGTGCGCTCCTCGACGGACATCGTGGCGCAGCCGGCGAGGCCGAGCAGGCCGGCGGCGGCGAGGGCGAGGGCGAGCGGCGTGCGGGCCATGAACGAACTCCTGGCCGCGCGACCCGCGGCGCATGTTGAACGCAGTTATAGCCCCCATCCGTTGCAAGGGCCATCCTGCGGGCGGGCGGCGGCCACCGCCGAAAAGCTCCCTTGTGGCTCTCCGCACGTTGATGACTTTCGCTGCCGGACGCGGCATCATGCGGCCCGTTCGGGCGCGATGGCGAGGGGCAAAGGTCGGGGCATGCGCGGTTATCCTGCCGGGATGTCCTTGGCTGGCATGTCGCATCGCGCTCGCGCGGGGTCGTTCAGGCGGCTGTCCCGGGCCAGATGACGGCACTCGACCGCTATGCAAAGCTCGAGGCGGTCGCCCGCTATCTCGACGGCGTCTCGTCCGAGGCGCGCGAGGTGGTGCTGAGCTTCGGCGAGCGCTCGCTGATCATCATGGGGCTGGACGACCGGCCGATCGCGCACTGGCCGCTGGCCTCGCTGCGGGCGCTGGGGCCGCCGGCCGAGCGGCCGATGGAGCTTGTCCCTGACCCGTCGAGCGCCGAGCGGCTGCTGCTCGAGGATGGCGAGATGAGCGCCGCGATCGCCGAGGTCTGCCCCGATTTGCACCCGGCGCCGGCGTCGGCGGCGCGGCGCACGCGCGGACGCGGGCGCGCCGCCGTCCTGGCGTTTGTCATGCTCGTCGCCATCGTCGCGGGCGCGGCCTATCTGGGCTTGGCCGCGCTGCCCGATCAGTTGAGCGACATGGTGCCGCCCGAGCAGGAGACGGCGCTGGGCGAGGCGGTCGCGGCGCGACTGCCGGCGCTGCTCGGCGCGAGCGCTGCGCCCGAGCTCTGCGTCGCCGAGGAAGGGGTCGCGGCGTTGCGGGCGCTTTCTGCCCGGCTGGCGTTGCCCGCCACGCTGCGCGTCTCGGTGCTCGACGATCCGGGCATCGATGCGCTGGCGCTGCCCGGCGGGCGCGTCGTTCTGCTGCGCGGCCTGATCGACGGCGCGCGCTCGCCCGAGGAGGTGGCGGCGGTGCTGGCGCATGCGGCGGGCCACGCGGCGCACCGCGACGCGCTCGAGGCCGCGCTCGACCGCAGCGTCGTCGGCGCGGCGGCGATCCTCGTCGGCGAGACGCATGCGCGCTGGGCGCTCGACGCCGCGACCGCTGCCGTGCTCGACCCGGTGCCGAGCCACGACGCCGAGACGCAGGCGGATGCCGAGGCCTTCGCCATCCTGGCGGCGGCGGAATTGCCCGCCCGGCCGCTGTCCGAGGTCATGGATCGCCTGACGGCCGAGCCCGCCGGTGCGGCACGCTATCTCGCCGCCCATCCCTGGTCGGCCGAGCGCCGGGCCGCGGCCGCTGTCGCCGACGCCGTCGGCGACGCGCCCTTCCGCCCGGCGCTGCGCGACCGCGACTGGATCGCGCTCGGCAGCATCTGCGAGCGCACGGCACGCCCGGCCGAGTGAGCGGGCCCGCGGGTGGCCTTATCGGCTGCGGCGCTTGCGGGCGTAGAGCTCGAGCCGGTGGCGGACGATGTCGTAGCCGAGATCGCGGGCGATCTCGCGCTGCAGCGCCTCGATCTTGTCCGAGCGGAACTCGATCACCTGGCCGGTGTCGACGTCGATCAGGTGGTCGTGATGCGCGGCGTCCGCCGGCTCGAAGCGCGAGGGCCCGCCCTCGAAGGCGTGGCGGTGGATCTCGCCCTTCTCCTCGAGCACCTTGAGCGTCCGGTAGACGGTGGTCAGCGAGACGCTCGCATCCTCGGCGACGGCGCGGCGGTAGAGCTCCATCGCGTCGGGGTGATCGCTGCCCTCGGCCAGCAGGCGCAGGATCAGCCGGCGCTGGCGCGTGATGCGCACCCCGGCCTTGCGCAGCGCCGCCTCGTATGTCCCCTCCGCATCGGTCCCGGCCATCGCGGCGTTATCGCCCAGATGACAATCGTTTGCAATTGGCCGATAAAGATGCAAACGATTTGCAATTGCATTGACGATGGGCCTCTGGCGCGCTATCTCTGCTGCGTCCCGCCCTGCTTGGAGGCATGATGGCTGTCCTACGACACGTTCGTGGCCGCCGCGCTCGCGGTCTGCGCCATGGCCTTCGCCACCGGCGCGAGCGCCCAGGCCGTGGCGCCCAAGTTCAAGGTCGCGACGACCTTCACGGTCATCGCCGACATGGTGCAGAACGTCGCCGGCGACACGGCCGAGGTGGTCTCGATCACCAAGCCGGGCGCCGAGATCCACAACTACCAGCCGACGCCGGGCGACATCATCGCGGCATCGGACGCCGACCTGGTCCTGTGGAACGGGCTGAACCTCGAGCTGTGGTTCGAGAAGTTCTTCGAGCGCCTCGGCGACGTGCCCAGCGCCGTGCTGAGCGAGGGCATCGAGCCCATGTCGATCGGCGATGGGCCCTATACGGGCAAGCCCAACCCGCATGCCTGGATGTCGTTCTCGGACGCGGCTGTCTATGTCGACAACATCCGCGACGCGCTGACCCGGTTCAACCCCGCAGGCTCCGCGATCTACGCGGCGAACGCCGAGGCCTACAAGGCGCAGATCATGGCGGCGCGCGACGAGATCGCGGCGATCATCGACACGATCCCCGAGGAGAAGCGCTGGCTGGTGACGTCGGAGGGCGCGTTCTCCTATCTCGCACGCGACCTCGGCCTGCACGAGCTCTATCTCTGGCCGATCAACGCCGACAGCCAGGGCACGCCGCAGCAGGTCCGCAAGGTCATCGATGCCGTCCGCGAGCACCAGATCCCGGCGGTCTTCTCCGAGAGCACGGTCAGCGACAAGCCGGCGCGCCAGGTCGCGCGCGAGACGGGCGCGCATTACGGCGGCGTGCTCTATGTCGACTCGCTCTCCGTGGCGGACGGGCCCGTGCCGACCTATCTCGACCTCCTGCGCGTCACGGCGCAGACGATCGCCAAGGGCCTGCGCGACGGAGCCTCGGGATGAACGACGCCGCCACCGCCGCCGGCGACACCGCAACCGCTGCCGGGACGGCCGCTGCGGGCGGGTCCTCCGCGGCGGGGGTGCCCGGCATCAGGGCGCAGGGGCTGATGGTTACCTACCGCAACGGCCTGACGGCGCTGACGGACGCGACCTTCGAGGTGCCCGTCGGCTCGATCTGCGCGCTCGTGGGCGTCAACGGCTCGGGCAAGTCGACGCTCTTCAAGGCGATCATGGGGTTCGCGCCCCTCGCCCGCGGCTCGGTCGAGCTGATGGGCGCGCCGGCCGGGCGGGCGCTGAAGCGCAACCTCGTCGCCTATGTGCCGCAGAACGAGGACATCGACTGGAACTTCCCGGTCCTCGTCGAGGACGTGGTGATGATGGGCCGCTACGGCCATATGGGGCTGCTGCGCATCCCCCGCCGGGCCGACCGCGACGCGGTCAAGGCGGCGCTCGAGCGCGTCGGGATGGAGCCTTACGCCGACCGCCAGATCGGCGAGCTGTCGGGCGGGCAGAAGAAGCGCGTCTTCCTGGCCCGCGCGCTGGCGCAGAATGCGCAGGTCATCCTGCTCGACGAGCCCTTCACCGGCGTCGACGTCAAGACCGAGGCGCGCATCGTGGCGCTGATGCGCGACCTGCGCGACGAGGGGCGCGTCATGCTGGTCTCGACGCACAATCTCGGCTCGGTGCCGCAGTTCTGCGACCACGTCGTGCTGATCAACCGAACGATCCTGGCCTATGGTCCGACGGCCGAGGTCTTCACCCAGGCGAACATCGAGCGCGCCTTCGGCGGCACGTTGCGTCATTTCGTGATGGGCGGCGCCGAGCTGCACGACGACGCCGACAGCCGGCGGCTGACGGTCATCACTGACGACGAGCACCCCTTCGTCGTCTATGGCGATGCCGGCGCGAGCGCGGAGCACGATGGCGAGGCCGGCGGCGACGGGCAGAGCCGGCCCGAAAGGGCCTCGGCGGATGGCTGAGAGCCGGGCTTCCAGCCATGCCTGACCTGCTCGAGCCCTTCGGCTATGGCTACATGGTCAACGCCATGTGGGTCAGCGCGCTGGTCGGCGCGGTCTGCGCCTTTCTCAGCGCCTTCGTGATGCTGAAGGGCTGGTCGCTGATCGGCGACGCGCTCAGCCACTCGGTCGTGCCGGGCGTCGCCGGCGCCCATCTGCTGGGGCTGCCATACGCCGTCGGCGCCTTTCTTGCGGGCGGGCTCGCCGCGCTCGCCATGCTCTTCGTCAACCAGCGCACGCGGCTGAAGGAGGACGCGGTCATCGGCCTGATCTTCACCGGCTTCTTCGGCGCGGGCCTCTTCATCAACTCGCTCTCGCCGGCGCCGATCTCGATCCAGACCATCATCTTCGGCAACATCCTGGCGATCACGCCCTCCGACACGCTGCAGATCGCGCTGATCGGCGGCATCTCGATGCTGGTGCTGCTCGTCAAATGGAAGGACCTGCTCGTCACCTTCTTCGACGAGAGCCATGCCTATTCGATCGGGCTGCACCCGGCGCGCCTGCGCGTGCTCTTCTTCACGCTCCTCAGCGCCTGCACGGTCGCCGCCCTGATGACGGTGGGTGCCTTCCTGGTCATCGCCATGGTGGTGACGCCCGGCGCCACCGCCTATCTCCTGACCGACCGCTTTCCGCGCCTTGTCGCCCTGTCGATCGCCATCGGCACGCTGACGAGCGCCGTCGGCGCCTATCTCTCGTTCTTTCTCGACGGGGCGACGGGGGGCGTGATCATCTGCCTGCAGACCGCGCTCTTCCTCTGCGCCTTCGTCTTCGCGCCGAAGCACGGCCTGATCGCCGCCCGCCGCCGCGCCGGAGCCGTGCTGTGACGCGCCCCGCCCGCCACGCGCCCCCCCTCCCCCCGCCGGGGGGAGGGCCGGGGAGGGGGGCTGACCGATGAGTTGGCTCCTCGCCCCCTTCGCCTTCGACTTCATGCAGCAGGCGCTGGCGATCTCGCTGGCGATCGCGGCGGCGGCGGGCGCGCTCTCCTGCTTTCTGGTGCTGAAGGGCTGGTCGCTGATGGGCGACGCGATCAGCCATGCCGTGCTGCCGGGGATCGTGCTCGCCTACATGTTCGGGCTCCCGCTGATCGTCGGGGCCTTCGCGGCAGGCATGCTATGCGCGACCGCGACCGGGTTCCTCGCGGCCAACAGCCGCGTCAAGCAGGACACGGTGATGGGGGTCGTCTTCGCCGGCATGTTCGGGGCGGGCGTCGTGCTCTATCGCTCGATCGAGACCGAAATCCATCTCGACCACATCCTCTTCGGGCACATGCTGGGGGTGACGTGGGAGGACGTCCGCACCACGGGCCTGATCGCCGGCGCGGCGCTCCTCGCCGTGCTGTCGCGGCGGCGCGACCTTCTGCTGTTTGCCTTCGACCCGCAGCACGCCCGCGCCATCGGCCTGCCGACGGGGCTGCTGCATTACGGGCTCCTGGCGCTGATCTCTCTGGTCGTCGTCGGCGCGCTGAAGGCCGTCGGGCTGATCCTGGCCATCGCGCTCCTGATCGCGCCGGGCGCCACCGCCTATCTGCTGACGGACCGCTTTGACCGGATGCTGGCGCTGTCGATGGGCACGGCGATGCTCGCCGCCTTTGCCGGGCTGGTGCTGAGCTTTCGCATCGACGCCGATCCCGCCGCGTCGATCGTCGTCGTGCTGACGGCGCTGTTTGTCGTGACGTTCCTGTGCGCGCCAAAGCATGGGGTGCTCTGGCGTCGGCGGCCCTCCGGGCCGAGCGGACCCGGAGAGCTCGGCGTTCGACCGGAGGCGAGCGCCAGCACAGGCCGTCCACACGTGGACTCGTCGGTAAACCATTGATTTGACTTACAATCCAACTCGATTAACCGCATGGAAAGGTCTTAGCGGCGGGCCGTCGAGCACGCCTTTGCCGGTTCGACCCGACCGGATCCCATTCAGGGCCGGATCAGGATCTCGTCCAGCACCTCGACGGCGCCGTCCTGCGCCACGTCCAGCACGAAGACCTCGCCGGACGCGACGCCGCGCCCGGTCAGCGCGGTGATGTTGACCTGGTGCGTCACCATCACGACGCGCTGGTCCCCGGGCAGCTCCGCCAGGAACGCCCGCAGCTGCTCCGTCTGCGCGTCCCGCGTCGAGCGGTCGCCGAAGAACGAGTTCAGCGCCGGCATCTCCTCGACCGGCCCGAGCCCGAGGAGCTCGGCCGTCTCGCGGCTGCGGCACCATTGGCTGGTCAGCACGCGGTCGATCGTGATCCCCGCCTCGCGGATGGCGGCGCCTATGGCACGCGCCTGGGCGCGCCCGCGCTCGTCGAGATTGCGCTGCGTGGAGCAGTCGCCGAGGCGAAAGTCCGCCGGGTCGCCCGTGCCGGGGGCGATGGCGTGTCGCATGATGGCCACGGTGCCGGGGCGTCCGAGCGCCTCCCATTGGGCAAGGGCCGGCGGCGCCAGCAGGAGGGCGATGAGGAGGCTGGCTGTTGCTGCGCGCATCGGAGCGTCTCCGCAGTCGTCGAGGTCAAGGCCCCACCCCCATCCCCTCCCCACGAGGGGGAGGGGATGCGCGTGCCGGCGCCGTTGAACACGGAGTTAGCAGGGCATCTGGGCTTGGCCAGGGTCTGACCAAGGGCTGGCCAAGGTTTGCCCAGGGGTGGGCCAGCCTGCTGTTGACTCGATCCCCGCTTCAGGAACAAAATAGGAACATGCGCCGCCGCATCGTCTCCGTCGCCCTGCCATGGCTGACCGCCGAGCACCGGCTGCGCGCCGAGGGCCGGCCCGGGCTCGAGGCGCCCTTCGCCGTCGTCGAGCGGGCCGCCGGCACGCTGCGGCTGGCGGGCGTCAACCGGGCGGCGGCAGGCGCCGGGCTGGCGGCCGGCATGGGGCTCTCGGATGCCCGCGCCGTCTGCCCGGGCCTGCTGACCCGCCCGGCGGCACCCGAGCGGCTGGCGGGCTTCGTCCGCGCGCTCGCCCGCTGGGCCGAGCGCTTCTCGCCGCTGGTCGGGCAGGACCTCGGGCCGGCGCTGGCGCTCGACGCCACCGGGGTCGCGCATCTTTTCGGCGGCGAGCAGGCGATGCTCGCGGCGCTGGTCGCCGAGCTGGCCGAGCGCGGGCTGACGGCGCGCGCCGCGGTCGCCGACACCAAGGGCGCCGCCTGGGCGCTGGCGCATCACGGGGGGGTGCGGACCGCCATCGCCCCGCCCGGGCAGACGCGGGCAAGCGATCGGCGATCTGCCCGTCGCGGCGCTGCGGCTCGATGCCGAGACGGCGCAGGCGCTCGCCACCGTCGGGCTCGGCACGATCGAGCCGCTGACCCGGATGCCGCGCGGCGCGCTGGCCCGCCGCTTCGGCATCGAGGTGATGCGCCGGCTCGACCAGGCGATGGGGGCCGAGCCCGAGCCGGTCGCGCCCGAGGCGCGGCTGCCGGCCTTCTCCGCCCGCCTGACGCTGCCCGAGCCGATCGGGCTGGTCGCTGATGTGGGCGCGGGGCTCGACACGCTGCTCGAGCGGCTCTGCGGCCAGCTCGAGACGCACCAGATGGGGGCGCGCCGCCTGCGGCTGACGGCGCGCCGCGTCGACGGCGCCGACCAGCGCGCCGAGATCCGGCTGGCCCGGCCCGGCCGCGACCCGATGCGGCTGCGCGAGCTCTTCGCGCCTAAGCTCGCCGAGATCGACGCGGGCTTCGGCATCGACGCGCTGCGGCTGGCGGCGCTCGAGGTCGAGCCGCTGAAGCCCGCGCAGCTCGGCCAGCGGCACCGCGAGACCGAGGCGACGCGGCTGGCGGACCTGGTCTCGCGGCTCGGCAACCGGATCGGCTTCGAGAACGTCGTGCGCTTCCTGCCGGCCGAGAGCCACGCGCCCGAGCGCGCCCAGACCGATCGCCGCCGCCGCGCACAGCGAGGCGGAGGCCTGGACCTTGCCGGGCCGCCACGGCCCGATCGTGCTGTTCCCGCCCGAGCCGGTGCGCTGCCTGGAGGCGGAGCCGGCCTCTTGCCCCCGCCCCCTTTCGGTGCGCCCACCTCTTTCGGTGCGCCCACCTCTGTCCGTGCGCACCCCTCCCTACCCCTCCCCCTCGAGGGGGGAGGGGACCTGTTGCGCCCGGCCGCTTTGCTCGCCGCAACGGGGGGGCCCGTCGCGGCCGGCCTCCGCTCTCCCGCGCACGGCGCGCATGGGCGGGGATCTGCCGCAACTGGCGGGGGTGGGGAGACGGAACGACAGGGAGGCCACGCCGCCGCCGGGCGCGGCCGGCTCCCTCCCCCCTCGGGGGGGAGGGGTGGGGAGGGGGCGGCGCGCGGCCGTGGGGCAGAGCGGTGCCGGCGCCGAGCGCCGCGCCAGCCTGCCGCCGCCGGCCTTTGCCTGGCGCGGCCGGCGGCTGACGACGCTCGGCGCCCAGGGGCCCGAGCGGCTGGCGCCCGAATGGTGGCTCGACGACCCGGCCTGGGCCTCGGGCCTGCGCGACTACTGGCTGGTCGAGACGGCGGAGGGGCCGCGCCTCTGGCTGTTCCACACCCCGGCCGACCCTGCCGGGCCCGCCTGGTACGCGCACGGGCTTTTCGCCTGAGCGGCCGCTCGCGCCTGGGGGACATCGCCCGCTCCGGCGCCGCCCGCGGTCCGGCGGAACCTTTCCGCCGCAGCGACGTAGGGCCGCGATGGCGCCTGCTTTGACACGCCGGCCGGTGCGGCTCGCCGATCTGCTCGAGGTCGTCTTCGGGCCCGATCCGGGCCTGATCAGGCTGCGCACGGCGGCGCGAGCAGTCTTCTCGGCGGCGCTCGCGCCGGGAGCCGTCTGGGTGCTGCTGGGCGCGGGCGGCTCGGGCCCCGCCGTCGCCGCGCCGATCGGCATCGCCATGATGACCGGCATCTTCGCCAACGTCGCCGTGCGCGACCCGGCCCCGGCCGGGCAGGCGGCGACGCTGGCCTGATGCTCGTCCCGCCCGTCGCCACCATGGCGCTGGCGGCCGAGCTCGCGGCCTGGCCCTGGCTCGCCGAGCTCTGCTTCGTGCCGGTCGTCATGGCGGCGACGCTCGCCCCGATCATCGGCCCGCGCGGCTTTCCGCTCGGCATGGTGGGGTTCGTCGGCTATTTCATCGGCATCATCCTGAAGCCCTCGCTTCGCAGCCATGCCGCATGTCGCGATGGCGGTGGCGATCGGCATCGGCTCGGCGGCGATCGGGCGATTCATCCTGCTGCGCGACGACCCCGCGGCGGTGCTGCGCCAGGTCGAGGCGGCGATATCGGCCGGCGCGTCGAGCGGATCCTGGCCGAAGCCGACCGCCTGCTCGCCGACCGCATGCTCGCCGACCGCCGGGCGCGCTCCGAGACGCGCGTGCATCGGGCGCATTACGAGATCGGCCGGCTGAACGACGCCACGCTGGTCGCCCAGGACCAGCTCGACGCGCTGCGCACCGGAGGACGCACGCGCCGTCTGGCGCTCTCGTCCCGCCTCTTCGCCATCGAGCTGGCGGCGGAGCGGCTGATCCGGCTGGCCGTCGGAGCAGCCCGACGGGGCCGATGGCGAGGCCGCCCGGCGGCGCATCGCCCGGCTGCGGCGGGAGGTGGCGGCCGGTGCCGTCGAGCCGCCTGCCGATCGCGGCGGTCAGGATGCCCGACGCCCTGCTGGCGACGCTGGACGAGCTGCAGGCGGCGCTCGCCGGCATGGAGCGGCTGCCGATCGAGCGGCACGAGGCTCGAGGCGGCGCCGTGACGGGCGGCGTCCTCGACAGGCCGCCGGTCCGCCAGGCCATCCAGGTCGGCCTGGCCGTCGGCGCGGCGCCATCGGCGCCGGCTCGCTGATCTCGGAGCAGCGCTGGTACTGGGCCGTCATCGCCGCCTTCATCGTCGGCATCGGGGTCGGCTCGCGGCACGAAGCGGCCGTCAAGGCCCTGCAGCGCGTCGTCGGCACGATCGCCGGGGTGGTCGTCGGCATCTATCTCGGCGCGGCCGCGTCCGGCCATCGCGAGATCGTCTACGCGCTGGTGCTGATCTGCGTCTTCGTCGGCTTCTACGCCTTCCAGCAGGCCTATGGGGTCATGACGTTCTGCATCACCCTGATGATCGCGCTGCTCTACGGCCTGCTCGGGGCGTTCAAGCCGGAGCTCCTGCTCCTGCGGCTGGAAGAAACCGCCGCCGGCGCCGCCATCGCGCTGCTCGCGGCGGTGATCGTCCTCCCGCTCCGGCAGGACCGGCGCTGAGGGACGCCGTGCGCGAGTACCTCGCCGCGCTGGGCAGGCGCTGGGCCCGCGACAGAGGACGACCGGCGCGGCGCGTCGCCGAGCTCCAGCGCAAGACGCAGGCGCTCAGATATTCGGTGGCGGGCATCAAGCGCGGCTGGTTCCGGCTTGTGCCCGCCGAGCACCGCCGCGCCGTGCGCGCGGCCATGCGCGCGACCTACCAGGCGCGCGAGGCGGCCGGCCGGCACCTGACCGACCGGCCAGCGCGAGGCGCTGCGCGCCTGCGTCCAGGCCATCGAGGCCAGGGTCGCGGGCGATGCCGGGCGCGACCGGGACATCCGAGAGCCGGGAGCGGAGGCGCAGACGCGGGGCGGGATCGGCCGCCTGCTGCACGCGCTCTTCGAGTCGCTTGCCAGGCTCGACGCCTGCCTGGCCGAGCGCGCTGCCGCCGGCGGCAGGTGAGCAGGTCAAGTCGGAAAGAAGGTGCGGAAGAAGACCGAGGCGAGCCAGCCGGCGGGAGCGCCAGCGCCAGCGAGGCGACGCCGTAGAGCGCCGCGTGCTGCTGGGCCATCAGGAAGATGAAGCGGCCGAGCGCCGGCCCGGCGCACCTCGATCCGGTCGGTGAAGACGTCGAGCACGCGGCGGTCGCGGATCAGGAAGATGCGCGCAGTGTAGTCGCCCTCGACCATGTTGGCGGGCAGCTCGATGCCGCGTCTCGAACAGCGTGTTCTGGATGATGTTCACGGCGCCCGGCAGGATCGATGTAGAGCCCCTTCTGCTCGCGGATGCGGGCGACGGCGACGCGGTACGCCTCGCGGTCCTCGACCCATGCCGGGCGCGTCGATCAGCTTGATCGCGTAGCCGAGGTCGATCCGGTAGCGCAGGTCGTCCGTCCAGGTCAGGATGTCGCGAAAGCCGCGGCTGGTGGCGACGACGTAGAAGCTCGGGCGCGGCGTCGACCAGCACGCCGGGGCCGTTCGTCCAGATGCCGAAGCGCCGCTCCTTCTTGCGCACGACGACCGGGCCTCGGACGGGCCGGTGATCGCGATGATGATGTCGAGCTTCTCGGCGGGCTCGGGCCGGGCGTCGGTGCGCCTGACCGCGCCGTAGACGAAGATCTCGGACCCGGAGAAGCCGGTCGTCAGCGAGACGTCGTGATGGCTGAGGCTGGCGACGACCAGCTCGGCCGGCGCAGGCCCGGTAGCGCGGGCAGCATGCCGGCGAGCGCCGCGACCAGCACGGCGCCCGGCCATGCGCACGCGGCGCCTCAACCCGGCACCTCGTCGCTCAGCGTGAAGAGCTCGGCGGGCGGCGTCACGAGGTCGTAGGCGAGCTTGAGGCAGACGGCCAGCACCATCAGCGACAGCAGGACGCGCAGCTGCTCGGCGCGCAGCCGCGGCGCCAGCGCGCACGCCGATCTGCGTGCCGATCGACGCCGCCGACCAGCAGGATCAGCGCCAGGATCGCGTCGACCGTATGGTTGGCGATCGCGTGCATCATCGTGGTCGCGGCGGTGACGAACATGATCTGGAACAGCGAGGTGCCGACGACGACGGTCGTCGCCATGCCCAGCAGGTAGATCATGGCCGGGACCATGATGAAGCCGCCGCCGACGCCCATGATGGCGGCCAGCGCGCCGACCAGCAGTGCCGACGCCGAAGGGCGGGATCGCGCTGATGTAGAGGTTCGAGGCGCGGAAGCGCATCTTCAGCGGCAGGCCGTGCACCCAGTTGTGGCGCCGTCGGGCGGGGCGCCGCGCGCCGCGGCGCGCCCTGCGCAGCGCCGAGAGGCTCTCGACCAGCATCAGCGCGCCGATCGACCCGAGGAAGACGCACATAGCAGAGCGCCGACGACCAGCTCGACCTGGCCGGTCGCGCGCAGCAGCGTGAAGATCCAGACGCCGATGGCCGAGCCGACGAGGCCGCCGGCCAGCAGCACCAGGCCCATCTTGTAGTCGACCGTCCGTCGCCGCCAATGCGCCAGCACGCCCGAGAACGAGGCGGCGCAGATCTGGTTCGAGCCGGTCGCCACCGCCACCGCGGGCGGGATGCCGACCAGGATCAGCAGCGGCGTCATCAGAAAACCGCCGCCGACGCCGAAGATGCCCGACAGGAAACCGATGCCGCCGCCGATCGCGAGCAAAACGAGAGAGTTGACCGACACCTCGGCGATCGGGAGATAGATGTGCATCAGGCTGTCCCCGGCCCTGCTTCGGTTTACAGGATGGCGCGACGGCGTTCCAGCGCTGCCGCCCGGCATCCGGGAAAAATCTCGCTCGCGAGCTGGGTTTAGTGGCTATCCGGTGCCACCTGCGGCGCAGGGCCGCGGGCAGCTGCCCGGTCAGGTCTCGACGGCGTCCGGCAGGGGCGCTCCGACGGCTGTCCGGGCGGGCGAGGCGCAGCCCGGGGAGGAGACGCGACCAGCGCGGCTCGACCTCGGCCGGCAGGCCGCGGGCGCGCATGGCGCCGATCGACCAGCGCGACCGCTCGCGCAGGATGACGCGGTAGAACGCCATGGCGCCGGGGTCGGCGTAGAAGCTCCAATGCGAGACGCGCTCGGGCCGGCGCTGGGGGGCCAGACCCTGCCGGCTCAGCCATGCCCGCGTCTGCGGGTGATCGAGCTGCAGGTCGAGCCAGCGGCGGTGCGGCGCGCCGAGGCCCGCGCGCGCCGAGCGGCACGTCGCCCGCCTCGGCCGGCGCCGGCGCAAAGAGCTGGTAGAGGCCGTCGAAGACGTCGTTGGCGCGCGCGATCATGTGGTAGAATTCGGTCCTGCCGCCGGCCCGGTCCTGCGCCGCCAAGCGCCGCCCGCGCCTCGGCCGCGTACTCGGCGCCGCCGAGCAGGATGGCGCGGGCGACCGGCAGGTCGGGCGCCTGGCGCAGCGCCTGCAGGACCAGGCGCCCGCCCAGGCTGTGGCTGAGCACGTCGATCTCGCGCTCGGGATCGATGGCAGCCACGGCGCGCACGAGCGTGATCAGCGCCGCCGCCGTGCGCCCGGCCGTGCGATGCACCGCGGCGAAGCAGTCGAGCCCGGGCCGCCAGTGCCGGGCGTCCCAGCCGAGCGCGATGCAGAGGCCGTCCTGCGGCGAATTTTCGGAGAAGCCGAGGCCGTGCGGCCAGTTCGCCGTGCGCGGCCGCTTGCGCGCGCAGGGCGCGAGGTCATCGAGGAGGTAGAGCGTCCGGTGCGGGTCGTAGCAGCCGGTGCCGCGCAGCGGCCGCCACGAATAGCGGTACCCGTGCACGAGGAGGGCGACGGGCGCCCCGGGCGGCAGGCAGGCGATCGTGGCCCGCAGGCTCTCTCGCCAGTCTTTGGCCGTGTCTTTGGCCGTGTCTTTGGCCGTGCCGGGGGCGGCGTGGATCGTACCGTCCGCCGCCGCGTTGACGCGAAGGACTGCCATCTCTGCCTCGCACGATCGTCGCGCGGTGCGCTTCGATTCTTTGAGCCAGCATTTATCGTGCCAACCTGAAGATTCGCTCACATCGCGATGACGCGACTGCGACATCTGCGGGTGAACAGCCCGGTTCTGTACCAGATCTAGACATGGGCCCCGGCCATGGCGTGCTGCCCAGCCGCGCCCGCCGGGCTGCCGGTTTGTCGCGCGACGGCGCATGCTGCACCGGGCCGCTACGGGCGAGATGGGGCCGCGCCGGCTGTTGACCTGGCCCGGGCGCGGGCCTATAGCGCAGAGGACGTGGCGATTTGTCGGACCGGCTTGCGGGCCACGCAAAAGAAACCGCTAAAGAGGTCGTGGCGTCTGCCGCCGCCCTCGCGTCCGGTCCGTTGCAGGAGGCCGGGGGTGTCCGCCCCGGAAGGCAGATGAACGACAGCCCGAACGGTGATTTGCGCCCGCGCACAAGGCTGGTCCACGGCGGCGTGCGGCGCAGCGGCTATGGCGAGACCTCCGAGGCCATCTATCTGACGCAAGGCTTCGTCTACCCGGACGCCGAGACCGCCGAGGCGCGGTTCAAGGGCGTGCCCGAGGGCGAGGACGCCTTCGTCTATGCCCGCTACGGCAACCCGACCGTCGCGATGTTCGAGGACCGCATCGCGGCGCTGGAAGGGGCCGAGGCCGCCTTCGCTACCGCGTCGGGCATGGCGGCCGTCCACGCCGCGCTGATGTGCCAGCTGCGCGCCGGCGACCATGTCGTCGCGGCCCGCGCGCTTTTCGGATCATGCCTCTATATCGTCGAGACGCTGTGCCCCCGCTTCGGCATCGACGTGACGCTCGTCGACGGCACCGATCTCGACCAGTGGCGCGACGCGTTCCGGCCCGAGACCAAGGCGGCCTTCCTCGAGACGCCGTCGAACCCGACGCTCGAGATCATCGACATCGCCGCGGTGGCCGAGCTCGCGCACCGCGTCGGCGCGCGGCTGATCGTCGACAATGTCTTCGCGACGCCCATGTACCAGCGGCCGCTGGCGCTCGGCGCCGACATCGTCGTCTATTCGGCGACCAAGCACATCGACGGGCAGGGCCGCTGCCTCGGCGGCGTCGATCCTGGGCTCGCGCCGCTTCATCCGCGACGAGGTCGAGCCGTTTGTCAAGCACACCGGCCCGGCGATGAGCCCGTTCAACGCCTGGGTCATGCTCAAAGGTCTCGAGACGCTGCCGCTGCGCGTCAACGCCCAGACCGACGGGGCCGAGGCGCTCGCCGCCTGGGTGCAGGGCCAGGACAAGGTCGTCCGCGTCGATCTATCCCGGGCCTGCCCAGCCACCCGCAGCACAATCTCGCCGCGGCGCAGATGGAGCGGCCGGGCACCATGCTGTCGCTCGAGATCGCCGGCGGGCAGGCGGGCGCCTTCCGCTTCCTCAACAGGCTGCGCATCATCCGCATCTCGAACAATCTCGGCGACGCGAAGTCGCTTGTCACGCATCCGGCGACGACGACGCACCAGCGACTCGGCGAGGACGCGCGGGCGCGCCTCGGCATCACGCCGGGACTGGTCCGCATCTCGGTCGGTCTCGAGGATCCTGCGGATCTGCAGGACGACCTCGCGGTGGCGCTCGCAGCGGTCTGAGGCGCCGCGCCTTTCACGCCGCGACTGCAGGAGCGATGGACGCGGGCGGAGCTTAACCTATCTTGCATGCCCGACGGGAACGGGCCGTTCCAATCGGGGGCGAGGCGGGCTATGAACCAGATCGACGTCAGCATGAACGAGGTCGTGCGCAGGATGACGACCCCGCCGAAGGTGACCAGACCCACCGAGGAAGAGGCGCGCGAGGCCGTGCGCACGCTGCTGCGCTGGGCCGGCGACGACCCCGACCGCGAGGGCCTGCGCGAGACGCCCGACCGCGTCGTGCGCGCCTATCGCGAATGGTTCGCCGGCTACGACGCAGGACCCGGTCGACATGCTGCACCGGACCTTCGAGGAGGTCGAGGGCTATGACGAGATGGTCGTGCTGCGCGACATCCGCTTCGAGAGCTTCTGCGAGCACCACATGGCGCCGATCATCGGCAAGGCGCATGTCGGCTATATCCCGAGCGACCGCGTCGTCGGCATCTCCAAGCTGGCGCGCCTGGTGCACGTCTTCGGCAAGCGCCTGCAGGTGCAGGAGAAGATGACGGCGCAGATCGCCAACCTGCTGATGGAGGTGCTGCGCCCGCGCGGCGTCGCCGTGGTGCTCGAGGGCGAGCACCACTGCATGACGACGCGCGGCGTCATGCAGCACGGCGTGACGATGGTCACCTCGACCATGCTCGGCCTCTTCCGCAAGGACCCGCGGACCCGCAAGGAGTTCATGGACATCATCGGCAACCCGACCAACCGGGCGAGCTGAGCGCGGTCGCGCGCCCTTAGCTCCCTCTCTCCCCGCCGGGAGGAGGGTCGGGGAGGGGGGCGTCGCCAGGTCGCCCCGTCCGCTCGGGGCCGCCGGAGACGACTGCGGCGACGTGCGCCGCCCGGCCGAACGCGATCGCGTTCAGCGCCTCGCGCAACGCCTCCGGGCTCGCCAGAGCCGCCTCTACCAGCCCATGCTCGCGCTCCCAGATCGGCAGGGCGCGGGCCAGCGCGGCGCGGCCCTGGGCCGTCAGCGTCGGGCGCCGGCCGCGCCGGTCGCGGTCGTCGACGCGCACCTCGACCCAGCCCCGCCGTTCGAGCGGCTTCAGCATCGCCGTGATGCTGGTGCGGTCCATCGCCCAGCAGCGTCGCGACGCGGGCGAGGGGCGGCGGCTCGGGCCCGCTCAGCGCCATCATCAGCGAGAACTGGCCGTTCGTCAGCCCGACAGGGCGCAGCGCGTTGTCGAAGTGCCGCGCCAGCGCCCGCGCCGCCCGCTGCGCGTGCAGGCAGAGGCAGGTGTCGCGCACCTGGCGCACCAGCGGGCGCGGGATGTCAGGAGTAGCTCGTCTGCCGGCCTTTGACATGCCTCGTATATGTTGATATCAACCTAATACGTCAACGAGAACGAGATCGGGGACTTCAGATGAACGTGCATGCCGGGACCGCCGCTGCGGGCGCGACGGCCGAATGGGAGGGGCAGGCATGCTCCGCCTCCTGATCGGCACCAAGAAGGGCCTGTTCGTCCTGACGGCGGACGAGGATCGCCGGAGCTGGGCGCTCGACGGCCCGCATTGCCAGACCTGGCCCATCCACCATGCGATCGCCGGGCCGGATGGCGCGATCCTGGCCGGCGGCGGCAACGAATGGTTCGGCCCCGCCGTCTGGCGCAGCGACGATGGCGGCCGCAGCTGGACGCATTCGAGCGAGGGCCTCGCCTATGCGGCGGGCGAGGATCCGATCAAGGCGGTCTGGAGCCTCGCGGCACGCAACGGCACCCTTTGGGCGGGCGTCGAGCCTGCCGGGCTCTTCCGCAGCGACGATGGCGGCGCGAGCTGGAGCCATGTGGCGGCGCTGCGCGACCACCCCAGCCGCCCGCAATGGCAGCCCGGCGGCGGCGGGCTGATCCTGCACCACATCCTCGCCGATCCGCAGGCGGACGAGCGGCTCTGGGTCGGCATCTCGACCGCCGGCGTCTTTCACTCGGCCGACGGCGGCGCGAGCTGGGAGCCGCGCAACACCGGCACCCGCATGGACTATCTGCCCGAGGGCCAGCGCTACCCGGAGGTCGGGCAGTGCGTGCACGCGCTCGCGATGGCGGCGGGACGGCCCGACCGGCATCTACCAGCAGAACCATTGCGGCATGTACCGCACCGATGATGGCGGCCGGCACTGGACGTCGATCGAGCCGGGCCTGCCCTCGACGTTCGGCTTCCCGGCCGTCGCGCATCCGCGCGACCCGGAGACGCTGTGGCTGTTCCCGCTGAACGGCGATCAGGCCGGCCGGTTCGCGCCCGAGGGCAAGGCGGCCGTCTGGCGCAGCCGCGACGGCGGCGAGAGCTGGGAGGACCTGCGCGCCGGCCTGCCTCAGCAGAACGCCTTCCTGACCGTGCTGCGCCAGGGCATGGCAGCCGACGCGATGGAGCCGGCCGGCGTCTATTTCGGCACGACCAGCGGCGCCGTCTTCGCCAGCCGCGACGAGGGCGAGAGCTGGGCGTGCATCGCCGAGCACCTCCCGACGATCACCTCGGTCGAAGTCCAGCATGCGCGCTGAGCGCGGCGAAAGGTGGGGCCCGCGGGCGGCAGCGACGGTCACGGTCACGCTGCCGCCGGCGCTGCGCGCGCTGTTCCCCGGCGCGCCGATGGTGCAGAGCGTGCCGGCCAGCACGGTGCCCGAGCTGCTCGACGCGCTCGACGCAAGCTGGCCCGGCATGCGCGACCGGCTCGCCGACAGCCGGCCCGCCATCCGACGGCACATCCAGCTGTTCGTCGACGGGGCGCGCGCGACGCTGGCGACGCCGCTCCGCCCCGGCGCCGACGTCGTCTTCCTCACGGCGGTCAGCGGCGGCTGAAATGCGTTCGCGACCGCCGCTCGGGGCAGAATGAGGGCTGGCGTTCCGCTTGCAGGCGCGCGCGAGCCTCGCGACCGCCGCCATTCCCGTTCGCCAGCCAGCCGCTCGCGTGCAGGCCGCTACTGCAGACCGGCGGGGTCTAGCGTCCCGCGGGCACAGCCGCGGCCGACCGGACGTGCCGCCAGCATCAGCTCGCCGATGCCGGCCTCGGGCCCGATCACGCCACGCAGCGAGATCCGCACCTCCTGGATCAGCATGCGCCCGCCATCGCGCACGCAGGCGAACTCCACCCGCTCGCCCGCGCCTGGGCCGAACGCCTCGTCGAAACGGGCGGCGATGTCGGCCGTGCGCAGGTCGGCGCCGAGGTTCTCGGCCAGGAACCGGCCGACCGCCGATTCGTTCAGCTCGGCCGTCAGGCGCAGCGCGTCGTCGAAATACTCGTCAGCCCCGCCGGCGGCGCGGAAGCAGGTGCCGTGCTTAATCCATTCGTGCCGCTCGAGCGCGCTCGCCGTCCCGGGCATGGCCGCCGCGAGCGCCGCCAGCGTCTCGGCGTCCAAGTCGACGGCGGGCAGGTCGTCCCAGCGGTTGGCCTTGTCGAGCCGGACCTGGGCGTCTGGCACGTCGCAGTACTCGTTGCTCCGCGGCTGCGGCCAGAGACCGTGGATCGAGAGCCGCGCGTCCGTGCCGGGCAGCCCTCCGGCGTTCAGGCGCTGGCACTCGGCCTTGCCGGGCTTGGTCTCGCAGAAGGCGGGCTGCCAGCTCAGCGCGAGCAGGTTGTCGTCGGATTCCTCGCCCGTCGCGGCCGGTTGCGTCGGGCCATCGCCCGGCCGGGTCGGTTCGGTCGGTTCGGTCGGCCCGGCCGGTTCAGGCGGCGGGGCCGTGCCGGCGGCGACGACGTGCACGCCGCACTCGGCCATGACCCAGCGCTCCTCGGTGACCGGCGCGCCGGGCACGCGCAGCTGGTAATGGTCGCCGCCGGGCTTGTTGATGCCGAGCATGTCGTAGGCGCGCCGCGGCTCGGTCCTGACCTTCCCAGGATTGCTGCCGGTGTTCTTCGACTGCATCGCCTCGCAGCTCTTGAGCGCGATGAACCAGCCGTCGAGTTTCTCGAACGCGGCCGCCTGCAACGGCGCCAGCGACATGGCGACCAAAGTCGCCGTGGCGAAAATGCGTGCCGACATCATGGAAGGTCCCCTTCGTCGTGAGGAGATCAGTCTAGCAGCCTCCGGCGAGGGTTGCGGGTGACGAAGATCACGCATGGCCCCGCGTCCCATTCTTGCCCGCTTGTGGAAAAAACCTCGGCCGGGCAAGTTGCCGTTGTCGGATGACAACGGATGAGTGTCGGCAATGGACCGTTTCGAGGATCTGCGCGCCTTCGTTCAGGCAGTCGAAAGCGGCAGCCTGACCCGCGCGGCCGAGGCGCTCCAGGTCGCCACCTCTGCCATCAGCCGCCGGATCAAGGAACTCGAGGGCCGGCTCGGCACCCAGCTGCTGCAGCGGACGACGCGGCAGATGCGGTTGACCGCGGCCGGCGAGACGTTCCACGCCAGGGCGGTCGAGATCCTGCTGGCGCTCGAGGAGGCCGAGACCGAGGCCGGCTGCCACAGCCGGACGCTGACCGGGCCGCTCCGCATCGCGGCGCCGCTCGCTTTCGGGCAGTCGCATCTGGCGCCGATCCTCGTCGACTTCGCCGAGGCGCATCCGGGGCTCGAGCTCGACGTCGACTTCTCGGACCGCGTCGTCGACCTCGTGGCCGAGGGGCACGATCTGGCGGTTCGCATCGGCAACCTGCGCAACTCGACGCTGATCGCGCGCAAGCTGCTCGACGTGCGCATGGTGGTCGCCGCGGCGCCGGGCTTCTGGCAGCGCAACGGCCTGCCGAGCCATCCGCGGGAGCTCGGCGACCTGCCGGCGCTCTGCTACACCGGCTCGGAGCGGGTCGACTGCTGGCGCTATGTCGATCCGCACGGCGCGCCGGGCGCCGTCAACGTCCGCGCCGCCATGCGCGCGACCAATGGCGGCTTTCTGCGCGACGCCGCGATCGCCGGGCTCGGCACCGTGCTGCAGCCGAGCTTTCTGCTCTTCGAGGCGGTGCGAACTCGTCGGCTGCAGGCCGTCTTCACCGAATATCGCTGGCCGCTCGTCACGATCCACGTCGTCTATCCGCAGACGCGGCATCTGTCGGCCCGCGCCCGCGCCTTCATCGACACGCTGCGCGCCAGGCTGGGGATGCGGCCCGACTGGGAGGATTTTCTCCACGAGCCCGCCGCGCATGCGGCCGCCGCCGTCGATTGACGCGGAGGAGTGGCGAGGGATCGGCCAAGCTCCTCAGGGGCCTCGGTTGTGCACGCGTGCACACCGGGGCCGCCCTTTAATTCTAAAGGGGATTTCGAGGCCCATTAACCAAATGGAAAGGGTCTGTCGGCGCTTGCGGCACGCCTTGCCGGGGCGATCCGACAGCTTCTAATTGGCGTCGCGTCGGCTGCCGGTCAGCGGCGAGAGCCCCGGCCCGTCCTCCTCGTCGAGAGCCTCGCACCAGCCCTTTTCCCAGAGCTGATGATCGGCGGTGCCGAACTCGTGCGGATTGTCGGTGAAGGCGGCACCGGCATGGCGGGCGGTGAAGCCAAGATCATAGGCGGTCTCGCGCGGGGCGGCGGCACCTGAGCGCCGCGCCGCCGCGTCCTGCGCGTGCAGATGCGCCTCGAATTCGGGGTAGGCGGCGAGATCGGCCAGGTCCATGCCCTGCGGGTGGCGAGCCAGGGCCTCGCGGCCGCGGGCGCTCAGCGTCCATCTGTGGTCGCTCGCCTCGAGCAGGCGGGCGGCGCGCAGCCAGCCCACCACCTTGCCGCAGCGCGCGACCATGGCGTCCCGCGCGACGGGCGGCGCCTCGCCGGCCTGGCTGAACAGCGCCTCGAGCCGGTCGGCGCAGAGCTCGGCCGAGGCCCCGCCCTCGTCGGCGGCGCGCAGCACGAGCGCTACCAGGTTGGGCGTGTTCAGCAGCGGGACGTCGTCGGCAAACATGTCGCTCGCGCGCATGGGGCCATCCTCCTTCTCCGATCGGGAGGCTGGCCGCTCACGCTTCGTAGGACAGCTCCCGCACATAGGAACCCGGAGCGTCCTCGATGGTGCCGAGCACGGTGCCAGGTTCGCGCGCCGGCACCTTCTTGCGCGACATCTTGGCGAGCCAGGCATCCCAATGCGGCCACCACGAGCCGGGCGTCTCGGTCGCGTCGGCGCGCCAGGCGGCGACATCGGGCTCCTGCACGCCAGCTTTCGTCCAGTACTGGTACTTGCCGAGCGAGGGCGGGTTGACGACGCCCGCGATGTGGCCCGAGCCCGCCAGGACGAAGGTCTGGTTCTTGGAGCCGAGCAGCCGCGCGCTGAGATAGGCCGAGGGCGCCGGGCGCGATGTGGTCCTCGATGGTCGCCACATGGTAGACGGGCAGGGTGACCTTCTTGAGGTCAAGCCGCTCGCCATCCAGCACCAGCGCGCCCTTGGCCAGCAGGTTCTTGTCGTAGAAGGTGTCGAGGTAAAAGGTGTGCACCCGCCCCGGCATGCGCGTCGAATCCGAGTTCCAGTAGAGCAGGTCGAAGGGGAAGTTCTCCTTGCCCAGCAGGTAGTTGTTGACGACGAAGGACCAGATCAGGTCGTTGGCGCGCAAGGAGTTGAAGGCGCCGAACATGTTCTCGGCGGCGAGGAAGCCGTGCTCCTCCGAGGCCTCGGCGACCGTGTCGATGACGCCCTCGTCGACGAAGGCCTGCAGTTCGCCCGCGTCGGAGAAGTCGAGCTGCGAGGTGAAGAACGTCGCCGAGCGCACGCGGTCGTCGCCCTTGGCCGCCATCCAGGCCAGCGTCGTGCCGAGCAGCGTGCCGCCGATGCAGTAGCCGACGACGTGCGCCTTGGGCTCGCCCGTCTCCTCGAGCACCTTGGCGAGCGCCGTCAGGGCGCCCTTCTTCATATAGCTTTCCCAGGTCTCGTCGCGCTGCCGCTGGCGCGGGTTGACCCAGGAGACGACGAAGACCGTATGGCCCTGGCCGACCAGCCAGGCGATCATCGACTTCTGCGCGTTGAGGTCGAGGATGTAGAACTTGTTGATCCAGGGCGGGATGATCAGCAGCGGCACGGCGTGGACCTGCTCGGTCGCGGGCGCGTACTGGATGAGCTGCATGACCTCGTTCTGGAACACCACCTTGCCCGGCGTGACCGCCATGTTCTCGCCGACGCGGAAGGCGTCCATGTCGGTCTGGCGGATCAGCAGCGTGCCGTGGCCCCGCTCGAGGTCGCGAATCAGGTTCTCGACGCCGCGCATCAGGTTCTCGCCGTCCTGCTCGAGCGTCGTCTTCAGCACCTCGGGGTTGGTCGCCGCGAAATTCGAGGGCGAGAGCGCGTCGACATAGTTCTTGGTCAGCAGGGCCAGCTTCTTCTTCTCGCGCGGGTCCAGCCCCTCGGCGTCCTCCAGCTGCTGCTTCAGCCAGCGGCCGGTGAGAAGATAGGATTGCTGCAGATAGGCGAAGAAGGGGCTTTTCTCCCAGAGCTCGTCCTTCCAGCGCTTGTCGCCGCGCTCGGGCTCGATCATCGACGTGACGTCGTCGCCGAGAGCGCGCCGGGTCATCCGCGTCCAGAGCTCGGCCTGCTCGCCCCAGTACCTGGCGGTCGCCTCCATCAGCTTGTGCGGATGGTCGAGCCAGTCCTTGTAGACCTTCGAGAGCGCGGGCACCGTGTTCAGCGGATCGGGCTTCAGCCGCTTGCCCTTGCCGGCGCTCTCGATCTGCCGGTCGAGCGCGTCGGCCCACAGCCGGCTCGAGCGCTGCAGCATCTGCGTGGTGCGCTCGGCCAGCGCCTGCGCCTTGGGGTCGACGAGGCCTGACGCAGCCGTGGTCTTCTGGCCTGCCGTCCGATGTTCGGCCATGACTTTCCTCCCCGCACCGTTTCGGTCTGGTGCCGTTCTTTGAACAGGGTTAGCCAGAAAATAGCACAGGTGGTTCGCCCGTGCATGGTCGGCTCGGCGGGTGGCACATGTTCCGACATTGTTGCAGTGCACAAATCGTCGCGGCGGCACTTGTGGCGCTTGTGGCTGGGCTGTCCGGCTGCGGCTCGGCCGCCCTTTTCACCGAATATGACATTCCGGAGCGCCCGGAGGTCGCGGCGGCGCCGTGGCCCAAGCTGATCGACACGCCCTCGGCCCCGCCCGTCGGGACCTATACGGCGGCGGTGCCCGACCCGACCGAGGGCATCGCGACGCAGGCCGACCTGGGCGCCGTCGGCGCCGAGGCCACCGCCCGCGCCGCGCGGCTCGCCGCGCCGGTTGGCGCTCCGCAAGGCGTGGACGGGCCCGCTGCGCCCTCCGACAGCGAGTTGGCCGCTGCGGCAGCCGCCCGCGCCGCTGCGCTCGCGGGGCCGGTCATCAGCGATGCCGAGCGTGCCGCCATGCTCGAGGCTGCCCGCCGGTCGCCGCCGGTCACGGACTGAGTCGTTACCGACTGAGCCGCGGCCGACCTGGCCGGTAAGGAACCTGCCGACGCCTTAAGTCGTTGGGGTGACAGCGTCGGTTCGAATCGCCTAACCCTACCAATGGGGAGGGGCTGATCAAAAACCGGCGAGGCGCCGGAGGAGCGAGCAGTGCCCCATCGAGTCATCCATCTCGTCAATCCCAAGACCGATTCTCTGACCACCCGCCCCCTCTACATGAACAAGGCCCTCTACTCGCCGATCGCCGGGCTTCTGGCGGTCGCCGCGGCGATTCCACGCGACCGCTACGAGGTGGTGCTCACGGACGAGAACATCGAGGAGATCGACTTCGACCTCGAGTGCGACATGGTCGGCATCTCGGCCATGACGGCCTATGTGAACCGCGGCTACGAGATCGCCGACGAGTTCCGGCGCCGCGGCGTGCCCGTCATCATGGGCGGCGTGCACCCGAGCTTCATGCCCGAGGAGGCGCTGACCCACGCCGACGCCGTCTGCATCGGCGAGGCCGAGCTGGTCATCCCGCAGATCCTCGACGACCTCGAGGACGGCTCGGTGCGCGGCACCTACAAGGCCGACAAGCTGCACCCGATGGTCGGCCTGCCGATGCCGCGCTATGACCTGATCAAGCGGCATCGCTACGTCAACAAGACCTTCGTGCAGACCTCGCGCGGCTGCCACCAGGGCTGCACCTTCTGCGCCGAGCCGCTGATGAACGGGCTGAAGTTCCGCTATCGCCCGGTCGACGAGGTCGTGCGCGAGATGGAGGAATGCGGCAGCCGCATGATCTCGATCAACGATGCCGACTTCTTCGGCACGCCCGAGCGCCCGAAAGAGGTCATGCGCGCGCTGAAGGGCCGCGGCATCAAGTGGCAGGCCGGCGTCACGTCGAAGCTCGCGCAGGATGACGCGATGCTCGAGCTTGCGGCCGAGTCCGGCTGCACCATGCTGTCGATCGGGTTCGAGTTCGATCAGCCGCGACACGCTGAAGTCGGTGCACAAGCACGTCAACCGGCCCGAGCAGTTCCAGGGGCTCGTCGACAAGCTGCACTCCTACGGCATCATGTGCTTCGGCCTGTTCATCTTCGGCTTCGACGGCGACGACACGGACGTGTTCCAACGCACCGCCGAGTTCAACATCGAGGCCGGGTTCGATGCCACGGCCTATTCGGTGCTTACCCCGTACCCCGGCACGCTGACCTGGTACGAGATGAAGAAGAAGGGCCAGATCCGCAGCTATGACTGGGAGAAGTTCGACCAGGCGAGCGTCGTCTTCCAGCCCGAGCGGATGAGCCCTGACGAGCTCCGCCTCGGCCATATCGAGGCCTACAAGACCTTCTACTCGGGCCGCTCGCTCGCCCGGCGCTTTCCGCTGACCGGCACGCGCAGCCGGACGCAGTGGGCGATCTACAACCTGTTCATGAAGAAGGGGTCGGCGACCGGGCGCAAGCAGAGCGTTCCCGAACCGACCGCCGAGCCCGATCTCGCCCCGGTGCCGCCGATCCTGCCGATCAAGCGCGAATGGCGCCAGGCCGTGCTCGACGCCATCGGCGACCGCAAGGCGCCCCAGACCGAGCGCGAACGCGCGCCGGGCTGATCTGAGAACAAGCGCGCGTGGCGCACCCTGCCGCGCGCGCTCGGGCAGAGCCCGCCTCGACAACGCTGCCTCGGCTGGGTAAATCCGCGCCGGCAGGGCAGGGGAGGCGCATGGAACCCTTTCGCATCGGGATCGCCGGGCTCGGCACCGTCGGGGGCGGCGTCGTTTCGCTTCTCCAGGCACACGGGGCCATGCTGGCCGAGAAGGCCGGCCGGCCCGTCAGCATAACGGCGGTCTCGGCCCGCGAACGTGGGCGCGACCGCGGCGTCGACGTCTCGGGCTTTGCCTGGGAGGAGGACCCGGTCGCGCTTGCCGAGCGGGACGATGTCGACTGCGTCGTCGAGGTGATCGGCGGGGCCGAGGGCCCGGCCCGCACGCTGGTCGAGCGAGCGGTCGCGAGAGGGCGCCACGTCGTGACCGCGAACAAGGCGCTGATCGCCCACCACGGCCACGCCCTGGCCGAGGCGGCCGAGGCGGGCGGCACCGCGCTGCGCTGCGAGGCGGCGGTGGCGGGCGGCATCCCGGTCCTGAAGGCGCTCGGCGAAGGCCTCGGGGGCAATGCCGTCGCCCGCGTCTTCGGCGTGCTGAACGGGACGTGCAACTATATCCTCTCCGAAATGGAGGGCCGCCGCGCGCCCTATGCGGACGTGCTCGCCGAGGCGCAGCGGCTGGGCTATGCCGAGGCCGACCCGACCTTCGACGTCGAGGGCATCGACGCGGCGCACAAGCTCGCGATCCTCGCCGCGCTCGCCTTCGGCACGCGGATCGACTTCGAGGGCGTCGTCTGCGAAGGCATCGGCCGGATCACGCTCGACGACATCGCCACCGCCCGGGACATGGGGTTCTCGATCAAGCTTTTGGCGCTCGCCAGGCTGCATCCCGAGGGGCTGGAGCAGCGCGTGCGCCCCTGCATGGTGGACGAGCGCTCGATCATCGGCGCGCTGCCGGGCGTGACGAACGCCGTCGTCATCGAAGGGGACTTCGTCGGCCAGGTCGCGCTGACCGGACCCGGCGCCGGCGCCGGCGCCACCGCCAGCGCCGTGGTGGCCGACCTCCTCGACATCGCCCGCGGGGGGCGGACGCCGATGTTCGGTCGCCCGGCCGCCGCGCTCGCCGGTGCGCCCCGGCTCGCGCATGGCGACGAGCACTCGCCCTATTATCTGCGCTTCATGCTCGAGGACCGGCCGGGCGCGCTCGCCGCGCTGACGGCCGCCCTGGGCGAAGCGAGCGTCTCGATCCACCGCATGCGCCAGTACGGGCAGGGCGCCGACGCCGTCCCGGTCGTCATCGTCACCCATGATGCCCGCCGCGACGCGATCGATTCAGCGCTGGCCGCGATCGAGCGGCTGCCCGTCAGCCGCGCGGCCCCGGTCGCGATCAGGATCGAAGAGGTCTGACCCGGCGTTCACGCTGACTGGGCGGCGCGCGTCGGCGCGGGTCGGCAGGGGCGCGGCGCGGGTCGGCTCCCTTGCCAGCCCGGCCGGGCGGCGGCATAGAAGCCTCGAAGAGGGGCGTGACCCCGATATGGGAGGCGACGATGGTCGAGGATACCTTTCAGGACCGCATGCTCAGCCTCGGGCTCGCCCGGGTTTCCGAGGCGGCGGCGATCGCGGCGGCGAAGCTGATCGGCCGCGGCGACGAGAAGGCGGCCGACCACGTCGCCGTCGAGGCGATGCGCGCCCAGCTGAACATGCTCGACATCCGCGGCGTCGTCGTCATCGGCGAGGGCGAGCGCGACGAGGCGCCGATGCTCTATATCGGCGAGGAGGTCGGCTCGGGCCGCGGCCAGGAGGTCGACATCGCGCTCGACCCGCTCGAGGGCACGACGCTGACCGCCAAGGCCATGCCGAACGCGCTGACGGTCGTCGCCATGGGGGCGCGCGGCTCGATGCTGCACGCGCCCGACGTCTACATGGACAAGCTTGCCATAGGCCCGGGCTTCGACAAGGGCGTGGTCGACCTCGACATGGCCCCGGCCGAGCGCATCCGCGCCTTCGCCCGCGCCAAGGGCTGCAGGCCGGACGAGGTCAACGTCTGCATCCTCGAGCGGCCGCGGCACAAGGACATGATCGACGAGGTCCGCGGCACGGGCGCCGGCATCCGGCTGATCACCGATGGCGACGTCGCGGGCGTCATGCATTGCGCCGAGCCCGACGAGACGGGCATCGACATGTACATGGGCTCGGGCGGCGCGCCCGAGGGCGTGCTGGCGGCCGCCGCGCTGAAATGCATGGGCGGGCAGATCCAGGGGCGTCTGATCTTTCGCAACGACGACGAGAAGGCGCGCGCGCGCAAGGCCGGCATCGAGGACCTGGACGCCAAGTACGACCAAGGACGACCTGTGCCGCAGCGACGTCATCTTCGCGGCGACGGGCGTCACCAATGGCTCGATCCTCCGTGGCGCGCGCCGCGTCGGCCCCTATCTCGAGACCGAGACGATCCTGATGCGGTCGAAGACCGGATCGGTCCGCCGGCTGCTCTACCGCACCCGCAACTTTTAAGGGCTGGCGCACCGGCACTCGACTTGGGCCGGCGGCCCTCTTGAGCACAGCACCGATCGCGGGCGCGCCGGCCACGGGCCGGCGCTCGGCCGTCTTCGTCTTCGTCACCGTGGCGATCGACGCCATGGGGATCGGCGTCATCATCCCCGTCATGCCCGACCTGCTGCGCGAGCTGTCGGGCCTGCCCATCGGGATCGCAGCCGTCTGGGGCGGCTATCTCACCTTCACCTATGCGGCGATGCAGTTCCTGATGAGCCCGGTGCTCGGTGGGCTCTCTGACCGCTTTGGCCGCCGGCCGGTGCTGCTGGCTTCGCTCGCGACGCTCTGCGCCGACTATCTGGTGATGGCGATGGCCCCGACGCTCTGGATGCTCTTTGTCGGGCGCGCCGTGGCGGGGGTGGCAGGCGCGACCTACTCGACCGCCACGGCCTACATCGCTGACGTCACGCCGCGCGAGAAGCGGGCCGCCGCCTTCGGCCTTGTCGGCGCGGGCTTTGGCGTCGGCTTCGTCTTCGGCCCCGTGATCGGCGGGCTGATGGGCGAGTTCGGCACGCGCGCGCCGTTCTACGCCGCCGCGGCGCTGGCGCTGGCCAATTTCGCCTATGGCGCGCTGGTCCTGCCGGAATCGCTGCCGCCCGAGCGGCGGCGCCCCTTTGACTGGCGCCGCGCCAACCCGGCAGGCGGGCTCATGCAGGTGGCCCGCGTGCCGGCGGTGGGCTGGCTGGTCGCGGCGACGCTGCTCTACACGCTCGCCCACTACGTCTATCCCGCGGTCTGGAGCTATTACACCGCCGAGGCCTTCGGCTGGTCGAGCGGCCAGATCGGCCTCTCGCTGGCCGCTGTCGGCGTCGGCTTTGCCGTGGTGCAGGGCGGGCTGATCCCGCTCTTCATCCGCCGCCTGGGCGAGCGCCGGACGGGGTATCTGGGCTTTGCCCTCAACATCATCAGCATGGTCGGCATCGGGCTCGCGACGCAGGGCTGGATGATCTATGCGCTGATGCCGATCACGGCGCTGGGCGACATCGCCAAGCCGGCGCTGACCGGGCTCATGTCGACCCGGGTGCCCGACGACGCGCAAGGCGAGCTGCAGGGCGTGCTGTCCTCCGGCCAATCGGTGATGACGGTGGTCAGCCCGCTGCTGATGACGCAGATCTTCGGTGTCTTCGCGGCCCCGGGCGCGCAGCCCTATCTGCCCGGCGCCCCCTTTCTCGCCGCGGCCTGCGCGATGGTGCTGGCGCTCGCGCTCTTCCGGACGGGGCTCGGCCAGAGACCTGCCCCGTAGGCGAGGCTCGCTTCGCCGGCTATAACGGGCGCCGGGCTGCTGGACGCATCGCGAGGAAGCCATGGCCGACCATTACGACGAGCTCGAGACGCGGAGCCCCGAGGCGCGCGAGGCATCGCTGTTCGACTGCCTGCGGGCGCAGATCGCCGACGCCAAGGCGCGGGCGCCGGGCTTTGCCCGCCATCTCGACGGCGTCGAGCCCGAGGCGGTGACGGACCGCGCGGCACTCGGCCGCCTGCCCGTGCTGCGCAAGGCGGCGCTGGTCGAGATGCAGAAGGCCGAGCCGCCGTTCGGCGGGCTGACCACCCGGCCGGCCGGCGCCTTCACGCACATCTTCCAGTCGCCGGGGCCGATCTACGAGCCAGGCCTCGACACGCCCGACTGGTGGCGCTTTGCCCGCGCGCTCTGGGCGGGCGGGCTGCGGCCTGACGACATCGTCATCAACTGCTTTGCCTACCACCTGACGCCCGCCGGCATGATGTTCGACTCCGGGATTCGCTCGGTCGGGGCCGCCGTCATCGCCGGCGGCGTCGGCAACACCGAGGCGCAGGTCACGGCCGCCGCCGATATCGGCGCCACGGCCTATGTCGGCACGCCCGATTTCCTGAAGGTGATGCTCGAGAAAGCGGACGAGCTCGGCCGCGAGCTGAAGAATCGCCAAGGCGGTCGTCGGCGGCGGGCCGCTGTTCCCCGCCGTCCGCCAGTTCTATGCCGAGCGCGGCATCTCGTGCCTGCAGGGCTATGGCACGGCCGATCTCGGCTCGATCGCCTATGAGAGCGAGGCGCGCGAGGGAATGATCGTCGACGAGGGCGTGATCCTCGAGATCGTGCGGCCGGGCACCGGCGACCCGGTGCCCGAGGGCGAGGTCGGCGAGGTGGTGGTCACCGTGCTGAACGCCGACTACCCGCTGATCCGCTTCGCCACGGGCGACCTGTCTGCCGTGCTGGCGGGCACGTCGCCTTGCGGGCGCACCAACATGCGCATCAAGGGCTGGATGGGCCGTGCCGACCAGACCACCAAGGTGCGCGG
Source organism: uncultured Bacillaceae bacterium (assembly GCA_963763245.1). Classification (GTDB taxonomy): domain Bacteria; phylum Pseudomonadota; class Alphaproteobacteria; order Rhodobacterales; family Rhodobacteraceae; genus Thermohalobaculum. The sequence continues at coordinate 136,750 of CAVXNU010000007.1, read as the reverse complement.
CATGTTCGTCCGGCCCGAGCAGGTCGACGCGGTGCTCAAGCGCCATCCCGAGGTGCTGAAGGGCCGCCTGACCGTCACCCGCGACGCCGACCAGGACGTCATGACGCTGGCCGTCGAGACGCAATCGCCCATCGCCGGAGCTGGCCGCCGCCATCGCCGAGCACGCTGCGCGACGTCGTCAAGCTGCGCGGCGAGGTCGAATGCGACATCCCCGGCAGCCTGCCGAACGACGGCAAGGTGATCGACGACCTGCGCAAGTTCGACTGAGGCGAATGCCTCGACACCTTCATGGAGAAAGTCGTTCCGCTGAAAGGAAGACGCCCTTTCGCGGGCGCAAGCCGGAGCCAGCGTGGCGATGGCGTCTACTCATTCAGAACCAGAAAAGCCGGCGGCGAAGGCACCTACCGCAAGGCGTACTTCCTCCAGAGAGCCGCGTATTCCGGAGTATCGACAATGCCGGGGCCAAAGTTCTCGCCCGCTATGACTTCACGCAACTGATCGGCGCGGACGACGTTGCGAGGATGATCCCCGTGAAAGAAATTCTCCGTCCGTGACAGGTCGCCGCCAGCGCCCCCCAGCGAGTTCGAACGTCTTTGCTGCCTGGTCGGGGTCGTAGCCAGCCGCCACCATCAACTCGAGGCCGTAGAGATCCGCGCTGGATTCCTGTGCGCGAGTGTAGCCGTTCACTGCAACTGAAAAGGTGGTGTTAAGTGCCGCTTGCGTGATCTTTGGAGACACACCGGTGCCGCGCAATGCGGATCGCGCCGCGTCTGCGCCGACGCTCGCCAGTATGGCTGCTCTCAGGCCGTTCGCAACGTGCGACTGTTCGATGTGGCCTATTTCGTGCGCCAGCGTCATTGCCATTTGGGCTTCCGTCGGCAGAACTCCGACAAGACCGGTGGTCACGTAGATGAGCCCGGCGCCCGGCGTGAACGCGTTCACTTCGTCCGATTGGACGGGGATGACTTGAATCGAATACGGCCCCGTGTCGCCCGCGTTACCGAGGCGGACCGCAATCAGGTTTAGCTGCTGCCTCAACTCTCGATCGCGGGATACGCGGTACCTTCTCTCGATCTCCAGTTGTTGAGCAGCCGCAATCTTCTTTTCGAACTCGGGCGATGTGTTGGCCGCCTGCGCGAGATTACCCAACGACTTGGCGACTGGCGTAGCGACTTGGGGCAAGCCGAGCGCGCGGGCCGCCTCGGAGCCCATGGCGTTCAGATTGCGCGGCCTGGTCTGATGCGCAGCCGGCGCACAACAAAAGCGCCACCCCGCAGCGTGCCACTTCGGATGTCAGAATTGACATGAGTGTTCACTCCCTAGCGACTATCATTATAATCCTTGCGAGGTGCTCGCTGATTCGCAAGTTCATGAATGATCAAGATGAAAAAGATGGTCTGTACAGCGCCGAGCTTTTGACGCAAGAGATCGGTGGCACTCGCGATCGGTGGATCTACGTTCGTCGCGGCGTAATCTTGGCCGCCAGTTATACTGTGGCGTTGCTCTTCACAATGCTCGATCCTTTCGGGCTCTCCACCTCCAGCCAGCAGTCGCTAGGTCGGTTTGCCAATTGGCTTATTTCGTGGAATCCGAATGTATCTCGAGTCTTCGTGCCCGAGCATCGCGGACCTCCAATCACCGTCGTCCTGATCGACGACAATTATATTACATCCCGGCAAACTCACTGGCCATTGCCATATGAAGAGTGGGGTCTCCTATTACGCAAGATCGCGGAATATCGCCCGAGAGCTGTGTTTCTCGACTTGACGTTTCTAGATCGTCGAGGCGGAGTTTATCGGTCGGAGTGCGTCCCACCGGCTGAGCCGCTCCTCCCTATGTGGGAGGGATTCGAGAAGCTCGCTCCGACACCGATTTTCATCGGGGTCGAGTCACTGCCGGATCTGCCGGAGGGGATCCTCTGCGAGCTGTTGCGCGACAATGAGGGGAAAAAGTGGGCGCATGTGCGGGGCGTCAGCCTGCAACAAGGAAACATCGTTCGGCAAGACGTCTACCAGCTATCGCCCTTGGGCGGCGACGGGCCGCCGAGTCCCGCTGTGGCAATATACGAGGAGTTGTGTGCGGCCGGGGAGCACCGGGCGACGGCCCTTCCGGAAGATTGCCTTCGCCCGGTGCCGAGCCCGTCTGCGCTGGAAGGTCGTGAACTTGCGTTCATTTGGGCTGTGGCGCCGGATCCCGTCACCGAATGCATTTCGCCCGCGGGCGCTTCCGGGGAATGTCGCGATCCGCTTCGCCGGGGATGGATCAACGGTCCACCCGGCCGCGAGCCGTGCGCTCCTGAATCTCCACTGTACTCATTTGTATGGGAGGGCCCTCAGGATTTTTCCTCCACCTTCTGCCCGCCGATCCCGACGATAAGCGCTTCGCTGCTGCGTCTGGACTCGGAAAAAGCCCTCGCCCGTGACGGGTTGCTCGATCCAAGGCGGCGAATGTTGAGCGGCGCAGTGGTCATGATCGGGGGGAGCTACGCCGGAATCCCAGACGTGATCGACACGGCTCTGCACTCCCGGCTTCCCGGAGTTTATGCTCACGCCGCCGCTCTGGACAACCTGATGAGATACGGCGGTGAATTCAAGGCTGTAAATGAGATAGTTGTAGGGTGCCTCTCGTTGGACAGTCTTTATACCTTAATTTGTATAACGATACTATTCATGTCTACTTTAGCGCTTGATAGATGGTCGCGCGGCCGGCGGCTTCCAGATTTCCTCCGCTGGGCAACCGTTCACGTTCTGCTCGGAATGACCCTCGTCTTGTTTGGCTTCTTTGCGTTGAATTTGCCGTTTGGCGTGACGCTGAGCGCAACAGTATTCGCAACATTGCCGAAGTTGGCCGTCGCTTCGTTGAGTCCACGCCCAGTAGAGGGAAATATACCATGAAGAAAATGAGTTGCCTGGCGGTCGCCATTACTCTGTTCTTTGGTTCTGCTGTGGCTGATGAGTACGTGGATTTAATACTGAACGACAAGATGCATCTATATCGAAGCTCGACAGCTCTCGCTCCGGCGGGAGAAGTGCTCAGAAAAGACTTCGTTTCGAATCTTCGGGTCTTCGAACGGCGAGATGGCAGGATCCGGGTTCTGATCGACGAAAAAGAAAGTGACTTCTGGATCGATCCTGACGAGGTTCGCGTCACAGAAAGCATGAGCGGCGCTATCAGGGAGCCTGATGTTCGAACCCATGGTCAAAGAGGAGTGAAGTACAGGCTTTATTGAGCGCGGACGCGCCTCCCGCCTCGCCTTGGCGCCAACGGCGCTCGATACGTAAAGATTGAGCGCCGGTCTTCTTCAGGCCGGCAGGCGCGCCTCCTCGAGGGCAGGGCGGGCGCGGATCATGTCGCTGGCCTTGTCGGCGATCATCAGCGTGCCGGCATTGAGGTTGGCCGACAGCATCATCGGCATGATCGAGGCGTCGACGACGCGCAGGCCCTCCATGCCGTGGACGCGGAGCTGGTCGTCGACCACCGCCGTGGGGTCCGTCGCCGGCCCCATGCGGCAGGTGCCCATCGGGTGGAAGGTGGTCGTGCCGCGCTCCTTCGCCATGGCGAGGAGCTCGTCGTCGGACTGGATGGCCTCGCCCGGATAGGCCTCGTGATCGTAATAGGGCGCGAGCGGCGCCGACTTCGACAGCGTCCGCGCCAGCTTGACCCCGGCGAGCAGCACCTGCTGGTCCCCGGGCTCGGCGAGGTATCGCGGATCGATCAGCGGGGGCTCGAAAGGGTCGGCCGAGCGGATCAGGCAGTGGCCCTTGCTTTCCGGCCGCTGCTGCCAGGCGGCGACGGTCATGCCCGGCTCGCTCTCGAGCTTGCCCTGCACGCCCTCGGCATAGCTGGCCGGCGTGAAGGTCATCTGGATGTCGGACTGCTCGACCGCCGGGTGCGAGCGCCAGAAGACATAGACGAGCGTCGGGCTGAGGCTGAGCGCGCCCTTGCGCGAGACGGCGTATTTCAGCGCCTCGCCGACCAGGCTGATGCCGCCGGGTCTGCTCGTTGATCGTCCTGATGTTCTTGACCCGGACCGTCAGTCGCGGCGCGTAGTGGTCGCGCAGGTTCTGGCCGACGCCAGGCAGCGCGTGGCGGCATTCGATGCCGAGGGGCCGCAGGTGCTCGGGATCGCCGATGCCCGAGAGCTGCAGCAGCTGGGGCGAGTTGTAGGTGCCGCCGGCGAGGATGACTTCGCGCCGCGCGCGCACCTGCGCGTCGCGCCCCGCCCGGCCGCGGCGGTATCTGACGCCGACGGCGCGCTTGCCGTCCAGCATGAGGCCGGTCGCCAGCGCGCCGGTTCGGACCTCGAGGTTCTTGCGCTGCAGGGCAGGACGCAGGAAGGCATCGGCCGCGCTGACCCGGCGGCCGTTCAGCACGTTGCGCTGGACGTAGCTCACGCCCTCCTGGATCGCGCCGTTATAGTCGGGATTGCGCGGGATGCCGTGCTGGACGCACCCTTCGATGAACGCCTCGGTCAGCGGGTGGCGCCAATCGAGGTCGGTGATCGGCAGCGCGCCCTCGGTGCCGCGGTAGAGCGGGTCGCCGCCCTCGCGCTTCTCCATCCGGCGGAAATAGGGCAGCACGTCGGCATAGCCCCAGCCGCGATTGCCGCGCTGGGCCCAATGGTTGAAGTCAGCCGCCTGGCCGCGGTTCCAGACCACGCCGTTGATCGACGAGGACCCGCCGAGCGTCTTGCCGCGCGGCGCATAAACCCGGCGGCCGGCCGTGCCCTCTGACGGCTCCATGCTGTAGCACCAGTTCACCGACTTCATGTAGAACGTCTTCATGAAGCCGGCCGGCATGTGGATGTAGGGGTGCCAGTCGCGCCCACCGGCCTCGAGGACGCAGACGGTGACGTCCGAATCCTCTGAAAGCCGGTTCGCCAGCACGCAGCCGGCCGAGCCGGCGCCGACGATCACGTAATCGAAAGTGTCCAAGGCACGCCCTCCGTTTTCGGCCATTCCAGAACGCCGGCGGCGGTTTGGCAAGGCCGAGGCGAGGGACCGGCGCTATTCGATCAGCAGGCTGTCGCGGCGGGCGGGCCTGATCTCGGGCTCGCGGCCGCCGCGCAGCACCGAGTTGCCTTCGTAGAGCGTGCGCTGGTCGATGCCGGGCGGGTTCAGCCAGTCGTCCTCGGCCATCTGGCCCGACTGGCCATAGGCGGCGAGCGCGTTGGCGTAGCAGGCCTTGCGCACGTTCTCCTCCGGCACGCCGCTCTCCAGCGCCAGCCTGGCCGTCTTCGGCACGCCGAGGCAGTCCGAGATGCCCCAGTCGCAGGCCGATATCGACGATGATCCGCTCGGCGCCGTACTGCTTCAGGATCTCGACCATGCGGCGGTTGCCCATCTTGGTCGAGGGATAGATCGAGAAGCCGGCCCAGTAGCCGCGCTGCAGCGTCTCGGCGACGGTCTCCTCGTTGTTGTGGTCGACGATGACCTTGCCGGGGTCCATCCCATGCTCGTCGCAGACGTCCATGCTGCGCGAGGTGCCGCGCTTCTTGTCGCGGTGCGGCGTGTGGATCAGGACGGGCAGGTCCGAGCTCCTTGGCGAGCTCGAGCTGGGCGCGGAAGTACTTGTCCTCCAGCGGGGTCTGCTCGTCATAGCCGATCTCGCCGATGGCGACGACGCCCTCCTTCAGCGCGAAGCGGGGCAGCCAGTCCATGACGCCCTCGGCCAGCTCCTCGTTGTTCGCCTCCTTCGAGTTCAGGCCGACGGTGCAATAGTGCCGGATGCCGAACTGGCCGGCGCGGAAGCGCTCCCAGCCGACGATGGTCGAGAGATAGTCGACATAGGTGCCGACGATAGGTGCGCGGCTGGCCGAGCCAGAAGGCGGGCTCGATCAGCGCGACGATGCCGGCGGCCGCCATCGCCTCGTAGTCGTCGGTCGTGCGGCTGATCATGTGCGCGTGCGGGTCGATGAACATCATGCCGCGATCTCCTTGCGGTGCTCCGGCGGAAGGCGGTCGAGCTCGGCGCGGATCGCGGGCTCGTCCATGAACGGGCGCACCGGGCGCCAGAGCTCGGGGGTGACCGGGCGCCCGGCGGCCCAGCGCTCGCGGGCGTAGTCGATGAGGATGCGGGCGAGCTCGGGGTTGGCGCGCGCGTCGAGGCCGGTGATCGGGCGCGAGCTCGGAGCCGACGAAGAGGGCTTTCAGGACCATGTGGTTCCAGCGGTGCTGGTCGAAATGGTCGCGCGGGAACGGGTTCCGGTGCGCGATCGCCTCGAAGACGGGGCGCAGGTTCGAGCGCAGGCCCTCGCCGGCCTCGAAGTCGAGCGCGTCGGGCTCGGGGTAGAGCGGCAGCCCGCGATAGAGGGCGATCAGCTCGGCCGCGTCGGCCGTGCGGCGCAGGTCCTTGAAGGTCTCGGCGAAGGGCCGCTGGCCGCGGAAGGCAAGCAGCGCCGCGACCCGGGCCGCGCCGTCGATGCTCCACCCGCGACGGGTCCCAGCCGGGTCGCGCGGCATCGGCGGCGGCGAGGTCCTGCGCGTCGAGCGCCAGGTCAGCCTTGCCGAGGCGGCGCGGCGCCAGCCCCATCAGCATGTGCAGGTCGCGCTCGACCGGGCTGCGGCCGAGCGCCGTCAGCGCCTCGTCGAACCAGTCGGCCCGGCTGCCGTCCGTCTCGGCCGCCTGGGACGTCACCCAGCGGCGCAGCAGGTCCAGCGGTGTCTCCGCCATGGCGTTCCCTCCCGTTCTGGGCTGCGACCATAGACGATCGGCGGCAGGCGCACCAACCGCCTTGCGACGGGCGCGCGGGCGGGCCATAGCTCGCCGCATGCAGCGAACGCTCGTCATCCTCGTGGTCGGCCTGACGCCCTCTCTGGTGGGGCCGCACACCCCGGCGCTCGCCCGGCTCGCCGGGCGCGGGGGCATGCGGCCGCTTCAGACCGTCGTGCCGGCCGTGACCTGCACCGCGCAGTCGACGCTGCTGACCGGGCTGATGCCATCGGGGCATGGCGCGGTCGCGAACGGCTGGTACTTTCGCGACATGGCCGAGGTGCTGCTGTGGCGGCAGTCGAACCGGCTGGTCGCGGGCGAGAAGATCTGGGAGGCAGGCCGCAAGCGCGATCCGGCCTTCACCTGCGCCAAGATGTTCTGGTGGTACAACATGTACGCCAGCGCCGACTGGTCGGCGACGCCGCGGCCGATGTACCCTGCCGACGGGCGCAAGATCCCTGACCACTACACCCATCCGATGGAGCTGCGCGACGAGCTGAACGCCCGGCTGGGGCCGTTCCCGCTGTTCAAGTTCTGGGGGCCGCTTGGCCGACATCACCTCGTCCGACTGGATCGCACGGGCGACGCTGCACGTGATGGAGACGCGCAGCCCGACGCTGACGCTGACCTACCTGCCGCATCTCGACTACAACCTGCAGCGGCTGGGGCCCGACCTGGCCAATGCGCGCGTGCAGACGGACCTGGCCGAGATCGACGCGCTCTGCGGGCAGCTGATCGACGCGGCCGAGCGGAGCGGGCAGCGGGTCGTCGTCGTCAGCGAATACGGCATCACCCCGGCGACGGACGCCGTGCACATCAACCGGGCACTGCGCGAGGCAGGGCTGGTGGCGTTCCGCATGGAGATGGGGCGCGAGGCCTTCGATGCCGGCGCGTCCGAGGCCTTCGCGCTGGCCGACCACCAGCTGGCGCATGTCTATGTCCGAAGCCCTGAGCGGGTGGCCGAGGTGCGCGCGCTGCTTGAGGGGCTGGACGGCGTCGAGGCGGTCTGGGGCGAGGAGGAAAAGCGGGCGCACGGGCTCGACCATCCACGCTCGGGCGAGCTGGTGGCGCTCGCGGCGCCGGGGCGGTGGTTCAGCTACTACTGGTGGCTCGACGACGCGCTGGCGCCCGACTATGCGCGCACCGTCGATATCCACCGCAAGCCCGGCTATGACCCGGTCGAGCTGTTCTTCGACCCCGAGCTGCGCTCGCCCCAGCTGACCTCGGCCTGGAAGCTCCTGCGCCGAAAGGCGGGGTTCCGCGGGCTGCTCGACGTCATCTCTCCCCGCCGGACGGACCTCGTGAAGGGCACGCATGGCCGATTGGCCGACCGGCCGGAGGACGGGCCGCTGGTCATCTCCTCGGAGCCCGGCCTGATGCCGGAGGGCGCGGTCCGGGCGGTCGACTTCAAGGCGCTGGTGCTCGACCACGTCTTCGGCCGCGCCGGCAGCTGACCGGTTCTTCCGCTCGGTCGGCCTGCCGTCAGGTGCCCGGGGCGACGCGCTGGAGGGCGAGGGTGGCGAGGAAGCCGGCGAGGGCGAGCAGGGCCAGCGCCGGCGCGCCGGCGGCGATCATCACGGCATCGTAAAGGGCGATGCCGGCGATCAGCCTGACGACGGCGCGGGGCACGTCGCCCTTGCCCCGGCGGAACAGCAGGCGGATGCAGCCGAGGCTCCAGCCGACATAGAGGCCGAGCAGCGCGAGCGCCACGGCGCTGCCCGAGGCAAGGGCGAGCCAGAGGCCGATCAGCGCCGGCAGGGCCAGGACGGCGAGGGGCCAGGCCCGCTCGATCCGGTCGTAGGCCTCCTGCTTGGCGGCATAGGTCAGGCCGATCGTGTGGGCGAACAGGCCGAGGCCACCGATCAGCGCGCCGGCGGTGAGCCCGCCCGCGGCGAGCGCGGCGACGACGTAGCTGAGAAAGCGGCAGCCGCCCATGAGGAGCGGCGCCAGCGCGGTGCGCTTGTGCAGCCAGTCGTAGAGGGCGACCGTCGCTGCCAGCGCGAGGCCGGCGAGGCCGGCGCCCGGCCCGAACGCGAAGGCGAGGCCCGCGCCGAGCGCGAGCAGGCCCGATCCGATGGCGAAGACGGTGGCCCGCGGGATCAGCCCGGCCGGGATCGGCCGGGTCGGCCGCTCGCGCGCGTCGATCGCGGCGTCGAAGGCGTCGTTGAGGTACATGCCGCCGACATAGGCGAGCGAGAGGGCCAGCATGACGAGGAGCAGGCCAGGCCAGGAGAGGCCGGCGCCCGCCATCGCGGCGTTCGTCGAGGCGGCGTTCGTCAGGGCGGCGCCCGCCAGCACGGCGCCGGCGAGAGCGTTGGTCCAGACCGTCGGCAGGTTCGAGACGCGGCCGAGCACCAGATGGGTGCGCAGCGTCATCGGCACCGCGGGGCGCGCACCGCCGCCCCGCGCCCCTGCCCGTGGTGCTGGCGCAGAGCCAACCTAGCCGTCCGCCGGCAGGGCGCGGGAGGCGGGCCGAGCCGTGGGCGCGGACGGGATCGGCGCGGCACCGAGCCTGTCCAGCACCCAGCGCGAGCTCGCGGGCGATATCGGCCTCGATCCGCGGGCCGCGCAGGCCGGGCGGCAGCACCGCCCAGGTGTAGGTCTCGACCTCGAGATGCGGCGAGATGGGGCGGGCGCGGTGGAGGGCGAGGATCTCGGCAAGGAAATCCTGCGTGCTGGTGAAGGGCGGGATCTCGGCGACAAAAAGGGGCACGTGGAAATGCACGCGCCACTCCTCGCCGTCGCTGTCGGCGCGGGCGAGCGCCGGGGCGAGGTCCGGCGCTCGGTGCAGCCGGCCGTGGCCGCCCCGCCGGCTCACGACCTGGTGCAGGTAGGTCGGCTCGTCGAAGGCGGCGAGCCGGGCCCGGGCGGCGGCGTCGACCGCAGGGATCCGCAGCGCCGCCGAAAGCTGGAGCTTGTGGACGGGGATGCCGGCGGCGCGCAGCGCGGCGAGCGAGCCGGCCGGGTCCTCGTATTCGACGGCGGCGTGGCAGACATCGTAGCAGAGGCCGAGATGGCGGGGCAGGGCGTCGGCAGCCTCGGCGCGGGGGAGGCCCGTGCGGCGGGCGAGCCCGGCGATGGCAGGTTCGCTGAAGAGGTGGCGCTCGAAGAAGGCGACCGCCTCGTCGATCGTCTCGAGAAAGCAGAAGGGCTCGGGCTCGAGCGCCAGCGCCACGGTGATGCCCGTGCGCTCGCGCAAGCCGTGGAGGGCGGCGGCGGTGCGCAGCAGGGCGTCGGCCATCTCGGCCTCGCGGCCCTCGGCCAGCGGCTTGAAGGTGCCCGGCACGGTCGAGAGGCTGACGAAGCTCGCCTCGGGGCCGCCGGCCTTGGCCTTGAGGCCCGCCGTCAGCTCGGCCATCAGCTCGGCGAGCGCCAGCGTGTAGTCCACTCGCTCGGGCCGGGTCCAGTCGGGCTGATAGACCTCTTCCTTCACGCGGGTGCCGTGGAAGGGGCCATAGGGAAAGCCGTTGACGGTGACGGGCAGGAAGTCATTCGCGGCGATGATCGCCTTGAGTTCGTCGCGAGCGGCGGGGTCGGCCAGGTCCTGCACCGCCCGCGCGGAGAAGCGCAGGCCCACGGCGAATGGCGCGTCCGGGCAGAGCCCGCGCTTGACCTGCGCGACGGGGCCCGTCAGCGCGGCGCGGACCTCCGCCCAGTCCTGAGTCGGGTGGATGTTGAGGCAGTAGGTCAGGTGCCCGAGGGCGCCGGGGAGCCTCATGCGGAGCGCCTCGACGGAGCCCTCATTCGGGAGATCCGCCCTCGCGCGCGCGCAGCCAGTCGGCGGCCTGCATCATCAGGCCCGTGTCGATCTCGTGCACCTCGACCCCGGCGCCGATGCCGGCGAGCAGGGTCACGGTCAGCTCGCCGCCGAGGTGCTCGCGGAACTCGTCGAGGCCGCGGAGCACGGCGGGGCGGCCGGCCTCGTCGCGGCGGGCGAGCGCCGGGTGCCAGAGCCGGAAGCCGAGATGCTCGAGCAGCGCGGCGATGCGCGCGTCCTCGCCCGGGGGCAGCAGGCCCGCCAGCACCGAATAGCGCGAATCAAGCGCGACGCCGATGGCGACCGCCTCGCCATGGCGCAGATGGTGATGCGTCAGCGCCTCGAGCCGGTGCGCGGCCCAGTGGCCGAAGTCGAGCGGGCGGGCCGAGCCCATCTCGAACGGATCGCCGCCATGCGCGATCTGGCGCATGTGGAGCGCGGCGCATTCACGGATCATCCGTTCCTCGGCAACCCGCTCGAAGGCGGTGAGGCGGTCGGCGTTGGCCTCGATCCACTCGAAGAAGGCACGGTCGCGGATCAGCGCCACCTTCACCGCCTCGGCCAGGCCGGCGATGCGCTCGCGCCGGGGCAGCGAGCCGAGCAGGTCGAAATCGTTCAGCACGGCCCAAGGCGGCGCGAAGCTGCCGACGAAGTTCTTGTAGCCGTGCAGGTTGACGGCGTTCTTCACGCCGACGCCCGAATCGTTCTGGGCCAGCACGGTCGAGGGGATGCGGACATGGCGCACGCCCCGGTGCGCGGTGGCCGCGGCGAGGCCCACGCAGTCGAGCACGGCGCCGCCGCCGATGGCGATGACGAACGAGTGCCGGTCGATGCCGAGGCGGTGGATGCGCTGCTGGATGCCCTCGATCCAGGCGAGCTCGGTCTTGATCTTCTCGCCCCCGGGCACCGTCTCGACGGGTGCCGCGAGCGTCATGCGCGCGGAATGCGCCGCGGCGTAGGCGGCGATGGCAGCGGGCAGATCGGGGCGGGCGCGGGCGAGATTGTCGTCGAGGTAGACCAGCGCGCGGTGGCGCTTGGCAGGCTCGCGCCGTGCCAGCATGTCGGCCAGGAGCGGGTTCGCGGGATCGAAGAGGCCGCGCGTGAAGGCCACGGGGTAGTCGTAAGCGACGCTGAAGCGCTGCCAGGCGATCTCGGGGACGATCCCGATTCCAGTCCCGGTGGCGACGCTGACGCTTGTGCCCGTCGGTCTGCTCTCGATTTGCATGGGCGCTCTCCGCGGGCGCTGGCCCGCCACCGTTTCGTCGGCTAGACGATAGACCGGATGCGGCGGCCGGGGCAAATCCCCCGGCGGATGATCGGAGGGAAGAAATGCGGGTGCTGTGCGGGGTGCTGGCGGTGCTGCTGGTGCTGTTCGCGGCGGTGCAGTGGAACGACCCGGACGTGTTGTTCTGGGCGTCGATCTACACGGCGGGGGCCGCCTGGTGCGGGATCGCCGCCTTGCGCCCGGAGCTTTTGCGGACGGGCGCCGCGCGCGGGCTGCTTGCGGTCTCGGTCGCGCTGGCGGTGTGGGGCGTGGTCGCCTTCTGGCCGCCGGTCGAGCGCTGGTGGGCGGTCGACGTCTGGTGGCCGCAGGTCTCGGGCGAGACCTCGCGCGAGGGCATGGGGATGATGATCCTGGCGGCATCGGTGCTGGCGGCGGGAGCGGTGGCGTGGCGAAGGGCGTAAGGCGCAGGCGCCGGGAAGACGACGACGACCCGCTGGCGCGCGCCTACAACCGCGGGCTCGCGGCCGAGCGGCGGGGCGACCTGGACGCGGCGGCCGCGGCGTATGCCGAGGTGCTGGAGCTCGACCCCGAGGACCGGGGCGGCGTCACCGTCCGGCTGGCGGCGATCGGCCGCGGCGCGGTGCCGCAGAAGGCGCCGGACGCCTATGTGGCGACGCTCTTCGACCAGTGCGCCGACCGTTTCGACGAGATGCTGGTCGAGCAGCTGGGCTATTCCGTGCCGATGCTGCTGCGCCAGCGGCTGGGCGAGGTGGCACCCGGGCCGTACCCGCAGATGCTCGACCTTGGCTGCGGCACCGGGCTGACGGGCGTCTCGCTCGCCGACATGGCGGGCGAGATCACCGGCGTCGATCTGGCCGAGGGCATGCTGGACCAGGCCGACGAGCGCGGCGTCTATGCCGGGCTCTGGGTCGGCGAGGCGGTCGCCTTCCTGGAGGAGACCGACGCCGCGCCCTGGCAGCTGATAACGGCGACGGACGTGCTGCCGTATCTGGGCGCGCTCGAGGCCTTCTTCGCCGGCGCGGCGCGGTGCCTCGCCCCCGGCGGCGTGCTGGCGGTCTCGACCGAGACGCTGCCGGGCGAGCCGCGCGACTACCTCGTCGGGCCGAAGCACCGCTTCGCCCACTCGGAGGCGTATCTGCAGCGCCTCCTGGCGGGGAACGAGATGGCGGCGCTCGACTGCGCGCCGATCACCGTGCGCTATGACGACGGCGCGCCGGTCCCCGGCCTTTTGCTTCTCGCGCGGCGCCGCTGAGGGCGCGCCCAAGGCCGATCGGCAAGCCCCTGTTGAACGAAGGCGGGGATCGCTGGCCTAGTTCACGCCGCCCCGCCGCCGGACGATGGCGATCTTGATGTCGAGGCAACGGATCGACTCGGTCAGCTCGGCGTGCAGATCGCGGTCGAGCGCGCAGTCGCACGGCAGCGCGTCGCGGAGCTCGCAGTAACGGCGCCGTGCGTCGAGCAGGCGATGCAGCGCGCTCGGCTCGTCCGGGTCAAGCATGGCGCCAGTAGAGCGCGAAAGTCCTAAGGATGCGCTTAACCCTGAGCGGCGGTCGGGGCAAAGGGGAAAGGGCCTGCCCGCCCTGCCCGCCGGACAGCCTGAGCGATGATGTTGTCAGCGGACGGGGCAGAGCGGAACATCCAGGCGGCGAATCGGCGGGAGAGGGCGATGCGCCTGCGCGTGAAGATCTGCTGCATGGCCTCCGTCGAGGAGGCGGCGATGGCGGCCGCCGCCGGCGCGGACCTCGTTGGCATGGTCGGACCGATGCCGTCGGGCGCGGGCGTGATCGATCTGGGGACCGCGCGCATCATCGCAGAGGGCGCCGCGCCCTGGGTCACGCCCGTGCTGCTCAGCTCGGGCGACGACCGCCGGGGCGATCCTGGCCGAGGTGGCGGCGTGCCCGGTGCGCTGCGTCCAGATCGTTCGCCACGTCGGTCCCGAGCTGCATGCGGAACTCGGGCGGCGCAGCCCCGGGCTTCGGCGCATCCAGGCAATCCATGTCGAGGGGCCTGAGGCGCTGGAGCTGATCGGGCGCTATGCGGGTCTGGTGGATGCCTTCCTCCTCGATTCCGGGCGGCCGGGCGCGCAGGAGCTCGGCGGCACGGGGCGCGTGCACGACTGGCAGGTCAGCGCCGAGTTCGTGCGGCGCGCGCCGGTCCCGGTGTTCCTGGCGGGCGGCTTGCGGCCCGAGAATATCGCCGAGGCGGTCGCGACCGTGCGGCCCTTCGGCGTCGATCTCTGCTCGGGCGTGCGCACCGAGAACCGGCTCGACCCCGCCAAGCTGGCGGCGTTCATGGCAGCGGCGGGGGTGGCATGATCCTGACGATCGGCTCGGTCAACATCGACCATGTGCACCGGGTGCCGGCGCTGCCGGGGCCGGGCGAGACGGTGATCGACCGCGGCTATGCCCGCGGGCTCGGCGGCAAGGGGGCGAACCAGTCGCTGGCCGCCCGGCTGGCCGGGGCCGAGGTGGCCCATGCCGGCGCCATCGGCGCCGACGGGGCCTGGTGCCGCGAGCGACTGGCCGCGGCGGGGATCGAGGTGGGCGACCTCGTCACCGTCGAGGCGGCGACGGGGCACGCCGTCATCCTGGTCGACGATGCCGGCGAGAACCTGATCGTCGTGCATGGCGGGGCGAACCGGGCGCTGACGCCCGCGCTGATCGGGGCGGCGATCGGGCGGACCAGGGCCGGCGACTGGCTGCTCCTGCAGAACGAGACGAACCTGGTCGCCGAGGCAGCGCGGTCGGGACGCGCGGCGGGCCTGCGCGTCGCCTATGCGGCGGCGCCCTTCGACCCCGCGGCGACGGCGGAGGTCTTGGCCCATGTCGACCTCCTGGCCGTGAACGCCGTCGAGGCGGAGCAGCTCGCCGGCCATCTCGGCCGGGCGCTCGATGGCGTGGTGCCCGTGCTGCTGATCACCGAGGGAGCGAGGGGCGTGCGCTGCTGGGCGGGCACGCGCGAGGTGCGGCAGGAGGCCTTCGACGTCGAGCCGGTGGACACGACGGGCGCGGGCGACACTTTCCTCGGCTACATCCTGGCCGGGCTCGACCGCGGGCGGCCGGTCAGCGAGGCGCTGCGCTGCGCCGCGGCCGCGGCCGCAATCCAGGTGACGCGACCGGGCGCGGCCGAGGCGATCCCGACGGCGGCCGAGGTTGACGCCTTTCTCGACCAGCGCACATAACGCGCGGGTCTAGACTGGCCGGGACGGACAGCGGCCGGGAGCTGGCATGGCGCAGAAGATCATCATCGACACCGATCCAGGGATCGACGACGCGATGGCGATCGAGCTGGCGCTCGCCCATCCAGGGCTCGAGGTGCTGGGCCTGACCACCGTCTACGGCAACGTGCATGTCGACAAGGCGACGCGCAACGCGCTGCGGCTCGTGGAGATGGCCGGCGCCGATTGCCCGGTGGCGGAGGGCGCCGCGGCGCCGCTGGTCCGGCCGGCCGAGCCGCCCGGCTATGCGATCCACGGGCCCGAGGGCTTTGGCGACCATCCCGCCCGGACGCCGCGCGGCCGGCCGCACCGGCTCGATGCCGCGGATTTCATCATCGACACGCTGCGCGACCATCCCGGCGAGGTGACGCTGGTGCCGATCGGGCCGCTGACCAACATCGCGACGGCGCTGCGGCGCGAGCCCGCCATCGCCGGCAAGGTGCGCGGCGTGGTCGTCATGGGCGGCGCGATCGAGGTGCGCGGCAACGTCACCGAATGGGCCGAGGCCAATGTCTGGCACGACCCGCACGCGGCGGCCGAGGTCTTCGCCGCCGACTGGCCGGTGACTTTGGTCGGGCTCGACGTGACCGAGCAGACGCGCTGCGGGCCGATGGACTTCGCGCGCATCGCCGACCACGCGCCGCTGATCGGCGGGTTCCTGGCGCACGCGGCCGAGTTCTACCTTGGCTGGCACCGGAAGAAGGGCATCTTCGACGGCTGCTTCCTGCACGACCCCGCCGCCGTGCTGGCCGTGGCCGAGCCCGCGCTCTTCGGGGTGCGCGAGGTGCCGGTGCGCGTCGTCGACGAGGGCCCGCAGATCGGCCGCACGCTGGCCGACCCCGATGCCGGAACGCCGCCCGTGGCCGTCTGCACCAGCGTCGACGTGCAGGCGCTGCACGAGCGGTTCCTCTCGGTGCTGATGACGGCCGACGCCGGCCGTGCCATGCGGACGGGCTAGCGGCGCGCACGGAGCACCAACTGCCCGCGCGACCGCTCGCACGGCGATGCAGGGCTGCTGGCCGGCGGATCGGAACCATGCGCGCGGACGGTGCATTGACAAACCCATGCATCCCGAAGCTGTTGGAAGCGGTATGGTTCCCGAGTGGTTTCATGTGCTCGCGATCGTCTGGGTGTCGCTGGGCTTCGTCTGTGCGCTGATCGTCGCCGCGGACGTCTGGCGCGACCCGCAGCACATGTGGATCATGAACGTCGTCTGGCCGACGGTCTGCCTGTTCTGGCTGTTCCTCGGCGTGTGGCAATACTTCCGATACGGCAAGCTGGCCGCCAAGAGCCGGGTCATGCCGGCGAAGCAGCGCGGCGAGGACCCGCCGAACAAGACCGAGACGCCGTTCCCGATCATGGTCGCCAAGGGCGCCAATCATTGCGGCGCGGGCTGCACGCTCGGCGACATAGTCGCCCACTGGCTGGCCTTTGCCGTGCCGGCGGTGGTCGTCGCGCTCGGCTGGCACAGCCTGTTCCAGGAGAAGGTCTTTGCCGACTGGGTGCTGGCCTACATCTTCGCCTTCGCCCTCGGCATCGCCTTCCAGTACTTCACGATCGTGCCGATGCGCGGGCTGTCGCCCGGCAAGGGGCTGGTGCAGGCGGTCAAGGCCGACACGCTGTCGCTGACCGCCTGGCAGGTCGGCATGTACGGCTGGATGGCGATCGCCCACTTCGTCATCTTCGCCATGGCCTTCCACACGAAGCTGCACATCAACAGCTGGGAATTCTGGTTCATGATGCAGGTCGCGATGGTGGTGGGATTCTTCACCTCCTATCCGGTCAACTGGTGGCTGATCAGCCGCGGCGTCAAAGAGAAGATGTGATCGGCGCGCCGCGCCTGCCGATCCCCTTCGCAGGGACGGTCCGGCCGGCCCGCGGCCATCGGCCGGAACGCCTCAGGCCCGAGCCCGTTGCCCCGGAAAGGGCCGGAGGGCGATGGTGACGCAGGCGACTTTTTCCCTGGGGCAGGCACGGCACAAGGTGCTGGAGAAGGCCGGCGGCCCCGCCCGGCTGCAGATCATCGCGCTGCTTGCCGCCGTCCTGGCGCTCGACACGGCCGACAAGGGCACGATCTCGGCGATCGGCAGCGACCTGAAGCAGGCCTTCGACATCGGCAATGTCGAGTTCGGCCTGCTGCTGTCGGTCGTCTCGTTCGCCGGGGCGCTCGGCGCGCTGCCGATGGGCCGCCTGGTCGACCAGACACAGCGCAAGCGCCTGTTGCTCGTCACCATCGTGCTCTGGGGCGGCGCGATGGTCGTCAGCGGCTTTGCCGGTTCATACCTCTATCTGATCGTCACGCGCGTCTTCCTGGGGCTCGTCACGGCCGTCGCCTGGCCGGCTGTCGCCTCGCTGACCGGCGACTTCTTCCCGCCGAAGGAGCGCGCCGCGGTCTATGGCCTGATCATCGCCGGCGAGCTGGTGGGCGTCGGCATCGGCTATTTCCTCGCCGGCGAGATCACGAGCCTGCTCGGCTGGCGCTGGGCGTTCTATGCCATGGCGGTGCTCAGCGCCGCGCTGGTCTGGGCGCTGTGGCGCTGGCTGCCCGAGCCGACACGCGGCGACCAGAACTGGCTCGAGCCCGGCGAGACCGATGTCGAGGCGGCGGCCGAGGATCGCCGTCATGGCCATGGCGGGGCCGGAAACGGCGAAGGCGGCGGCGACAGCGACGCCGAGATGGCGCGGCGCATCGTCGAGGAGCGCCGCATCCGCCCGCGCGAGGAGCTGATCCTGCGCGAGGATCCGGCCAAGCACGGCATGTTCTGGGCCATTCGCTATTGCATGCGGATCCCGAGCTACCGGCTGCTGATCATCGCATCGGGGCTCGCCTACTACTTCTTCTCCGGCGCGCGGGCGTTCGCGATGATCTATTTCACCGACCATTACGGCCTGCGCAGTCGACGATCAGCGCGCTGGTGGTGGTGATCGGCATCGGCGGCCTGGTCGGCGTGATCGGCGGCGGCCGGCTGTCGCGCTGGCTGCTCGAGCGCGGCCGGCTGACGATCCGCGTCGTCCTGCCGGCCTTCGCGCTCACCGGCTGCGTGCCGCTTCTGGCGCTCGGCATCTGGTCCAGCAATCCGTGGATCGGGATCACGGCGATGACGGTCGGCGCGGCGGTGATGGCGTCGGCCATCGCGCCGATCGACGCGGCGCGGCTCGACATCGTCCACCCGCTGCTCTGGGGCCGCGCCGAGGCGGGGCGGATGGCATTGCGGATGGGTTTCGAGGGCACGGCGCCGCTGGTTTTCGGCATCATGTCGCGGCACCTGTTCGGCGGAGGCACCGAGGGGCTGATGTGGACCTTCCTGATCATGCTGGCGCCGATGATCGCCGCGGCAGGCTTTGTCGTGCCGGGCCGCAAGACCTATCCCCGCGACGTCGCCACCGCCGCCGCCTCGGTCGAGGCGGTTCGAGAGGCGAAGGAGGGCTGAGCCGCCCGAGGCACTCGGCTCAGAAGTCCTTTCGCCACTGCACGCCGACGCTGGTGTTCCCGGCCGTCCCGGCCTCGGCGTCGACCTCGACGTTCCTGAAGACCTCGACCTCGACCGCGACCGAGGTGCCGCCCTCGCCCGTCAGCGACTGCTTCGTGCCGACCCAGATGTTGTCGTCGATCTGCTCGCCGATGGCGAGCGACGCGTCGCCCTCGTCGTTCTGCTCGACGTTCAGCGTGTCGACGCCAACGGCGTTGCGAAGCTGCTCGAGCGTGCCGCCGCCGCCGTCGAGCAGCGTCGCGAGGCCGATGGCGAGCTGGACGCCCTGGCTGGGCGTCAGCCCTTGCGACGATGTGCCGAACAGCACGCGCGGCAGCACCTCGTCCTCTGGCAGCGCCGGCGTCGAGGCGAACGAGAGCTGCGGGTCCGAGGCAAAGCCCGAGACGATGATCCGGCCGGTGATGCCGGATGTCTGGCGCTCGAGCACGACGTCGAGCCGCGGATCGATCTCGCGCCCGCCGTCGAAGATGACCCGGCCACGCGAGAGCTCGAAGGTCTTGCCGATCAGGTCGAGCGTGCCGCGCACGGCCGAGACCTCGCCCGTGATGATCGGCTGCGAGGCGTCGCCGCGCACCTTGAGGTCGGTCTGCCACTGGCTGTCGAGGCCGCGGCCGCGCACGAAGATCCGGTTGTCCGGCGAGGTCACGTCGATCTGCAGCCGGATCGGCAGCGCCGGCGCGCCGTCGTCTTGCTTGGGCGGCGGCTCGCCCTTGATGCGGACGTCGCCCAGGGTGACGATGCCGGGCGGGTTCGCGTTGACGAGGCGCACCTCGGCCTCGATGATCCGCACATCGCCGACGATGGCGAGCTGGCTCAGCGGGCCGAAGATGTGCAGGTCGACGCCGATCCGGGCGGCCACGTCGTCCCGGCGGACCAGCACCGCGCGGCGCGATTCGATGCGCAGGTCCACGCCCTCGTCGCCGAGGCCGACCGTGCCGGCGACTTGCACCGTGCCATTGGCGCCGTCGGTGCTCTCGAGCTTGATCGCCAGCGCGCCGGTCTGCTCGATCTCGGTCGCGAGGCTGACGCCCGTCAGGATCGTGCCGGTGTCGAGGTACTGAACCGTGCCGTCGGCGAGCAGGACGCCGCCGGTGAAACGCGGGTCCGAGATGTCGCCGGTGACGCCGATGTCGACCGCCGCCTCTCCCGTCACGACGACGCCGGGCGCGGGCACCAGCGCCCAGAGGTCGCCGATCTCGCCGTTCCAGGTGATCTGGGCCGAAACGGGGCCGCGCTCGGCCAGCGCCGGGATGCCGCCGCTGCTGCGCACCGGCAGCGCGGCCGTGATGACCAGCGGCTCGCCGAAGCTGCCGGTCACCCGGGCGTCGAGGTCGGCGATGCGGCCGTTCCAGTCGAGCGTGGCCTCGAGCCCGAGCACGCCCGCCCCCGATATGTCGGCGAAGACGATGTCGCTGCCGGTGACGCTGACGTCGGCATTGGCCCGGCCGCTGCGCGTGTCGAAATCGGCGTCGATCTGAAGCGCGCCCGACTGGACTGGCGCATCGGCAGAGCCGGCCGAGGATCGAGATGTCGGGCATGTCGAGCTGGATGTTGCCGGCCAGCGGCCCGCCGAAATAGCTGACCTGACCGACGAGGCGCCCGTTGTCGGGCAGGGCGACGGCCAGGTTCTCGATGCGGATCGTGCCGCCGCTCGAGACGAGGCGCAGCGGTTCGATCAGCGAGACGCGGTCGTCGCCGAGCGCGAGGTCGAACTGGCTGACAGTTGCGCGCATCGTCTCGCCCGAGAGGTCGGCGCGCGCCGCGGTCGCGAGGGTCAGCGGCTTGCCGTCGAGATCGCCAGCGCCGCTGAGCGCGATCTGCAGGCCCGAAAGCGGCCCCCTGGCCGTCGCGGTCAGGGTGGCGAGCGTGAGATCGCCGCTGACGATGCGCTCGGCGGCGATCTCGGCGTTGATCGCCGGCGTGCCGAGCGCGTCGCGGACCTGCGCGTCGACGCGGGCGGCGCCGATGGCAGCGCCGCCGGCCGTCAGGCTGCGCGCGGCGAGCGTCAGGCTGGCGTTCTGCCGGCCGTTCTCGACGGCCAGCCGCAGCCGCCCGTCGGCGGCGCCCGCGACCCCGGCGCCGGGCAGGCGCGAGAGGTCGGCCGCGTCGATGTCGAGCGTGCCCTCGGCCAGCATGGTCTCGAGGTTCACCGCAAGGTCGCCGCTGGCCGTCAGCCCCAGCGCGCGCAGGTCGAGCCCGTCAAGGGTCAGCTGCTGGTCCTGCAGCCGGAACTGCGTCTGGACGGCGGCCGGCGCGAACTCGCCTTCGGTCAGCCGCAGGTCGAGCGTGCCGTTCGGCGTCTGGGAGAGCACGACATCATGTTGGAGCGCGACGTCGCCGATCTCCGTGCCGTCATAGGCGAGGTTATCGATGGTCGCCTGGCCCGTGACCTGCGGGACGGGCGCGCCATCGACGCTCGTCATGTCGACCACGCCCTCGGCCGCGGCGGTGCCGGTGACCGGGACCTCGTAGACCTGGGCGACAGGGCCGAGGGCGACCGAGTTGACGTCGTAGCGGATGCTGCCCCTCGGTCGTCTCGAGGTTCAGCGAGCCCTCGGCCGAGGCGTTGAGCAGCGGCGAGGTCAGCCGCGCCTGGTCGAGCGTCAGCTGCTGGCCGTCGAGCGCGCCCTTTGCGGCGAAGTCGGCCTGGCCGAGCAGGTCGGGGCCGATCTGGTCGATGCGCAGCCGCTCGCCGCTGCCGGTCAGGTCGAAGGTGATGCGCTCGCCCTGCTGGCCGACCGTGCCCTGCAGGTTCAGCCGGGCGGCATCGGCGAACTCGCTGCGGAAGTCGGTCAGGTTGGCGTCGGTCGTCAGCGTCGCGCCGTCGGGCGCGAGCTGGACGGTGCCGGTCGCGCTGACGCTGCCCTGGGCGTCGACGCCATAGGCCTGCGCGACGGGGCCGATCTGCTGCGAGCGGATGTCGTAGCGCAGCTCGCCGCCGGTGCCGTCGGTCTGGACCGGCCTTCGCGCGGTCGCCTCCAGCACCGGCGAGGTCAGCCGGGCCTGGCCGAGCGTCAGCGTGGTGCCCTCGAGGATGCCGCTGGCCGCGAAGTCGGCGCTGGTTCAGCAGGTCGGGGCCGAGCTGATCGATGCGCAGCGCCTGGCCCGTGCCGGTGACGTCGAAGGTGGTGCGCTCGGCGTACTGCACGGCGTTCGCCTCGAGGTGCAGCCGCTCGGCATCGGCGAGCTGCGGGTACTGCAAGTCGGTCAGGTCGGCACTGGTCTGCAGGCCGAGGACGCCGCCTCGCTGGCGGCCTGGCCCCGGGCGTCGATCGTGCCCTTGCGCCTCGACGCCGTAGGGTTCGAGCACCGGGCCGATCTGCGGCGCCGAGGCCTGGTAGGAGACGTCGAAATCGCCCGTCTCGGTGTTGGCCGTGCCCGAGGCCGAGACGTTCAGCGCCTGGCTGTCGATCTCGGCCGTCTGCAGCGTCACCTCGCTGCCGGTCATGCTGGCGTCGACGGTCAGGCGGGCGTCGCCGATCACGTCGGCCGGGATCTGGTCGAGCCGCAGGCCCTGGACGTTGCCCTGGACCGAGAGGTTGGTGGTCGGCTGCTCGGCGGTGCCGCTCTGGCCGACGTCGATGTTGAGCGTCGCCTGGTCGACGGCGGCCGAGGCGGTGGTGAAGCCGTCGAGCTTCAGGTCGCCATTGGCGGACAGCGAGCCGGGCTGGCCCTGGATGGTGCCGTTGAAGGTCAGGCCGGCGAACTCGACGCCCTCGAAGGGCGCGGCGAGCTCGGGCTCGGCCGTCAGGTCGACCTGCAGGTCGGCGGCGCCGGTGGCGCGCGAATAGGTGCCCGAGGCGCTGGCGCGCAGATAGGGCGAGCTGAGCCGCGCCGTCTCGATCTGGATCAGCCTGGTCCTCGCCCTCGGCGGCCTGGATGACCAGCTCGGCCTGCTCGCCGAGGACCTGCGCGTAGCTCCGGCGGCATCTTCGGCCCCGGGCTGCGCCGAGATGTCGGCGCTGATCTGGATCGGGCCCTCGTAATCGAGGTTCGCCGTGCCCTGCGCCTGCAGGTAGTCGGTCATCGCGAGGTCGAAGGCGAGCTTGTAGTCGCCGGGCGTGCCGTCGGCGTTCAGCGTCAGCGCGACCGGCACGTCCTGCGGCAGGCCGGCAAGCGCCGAGACGAGGCCGCCCGCATCCTCGGCGGCGTCGAGGTCGACCTTCAGCGTGTTGGCGGCGAAGTCGTGGGTGTAGGCGAGGTCGATGTGCCCGGCGATGTCGTCCGTGCGCTGCAGCTGCAGGCTGGCGGCCTGAACGTCGCCGATGTCGCGGAACGAGCCCGTGGCGTCGAAGCTGATCTCCTGGCCCAGCACCGGCTCGTGCAGGTGGACGTTCTGCAGCACCAGGTTCCTGATCTCGGCCGAGATCGGGCTGCGCGGCCAGATGAACGGCTCCGGCGGCTTGTCGACGTCCTGCAGGTTCGACCTCGACCTGCTCGCCCGGCGGGATCGACCGGCTCGCGCATGAACTCGACGCCCTGCATCTGCAGCGTGTTGATGACGAGCTGCCCGCGCAGCAGCCGCGACGTGTTCCAGTCGAAGGTCAGCGCGTCGGCGGTGAACCAGACGCCCTGGCGCGTCGGCGATCTGCAGGCCGCGCAGCGTCGTGCCCTCCTGGCCCTCGGCGTCGGTCACCTCGTCGACCGAGATCTCGAACACGCCCTCGACCGAGATCTTGGCGAGCAGCCACTCGATCAGCTGGTTGCGGATGCCGCCGAGCGACAGCGCCGAGGCGGGATCGGACGCCGTCAGGATGGCCGAGAAAGCCGAGGGCCAGAGCGAGCTTGCGCATCAGAAGGCCTGTCCGATGGAGAAATAGAGCTGGAAGGCGTCGTCGATCGGCCGCCGGTCGAGCGGGAAGGCGATGTCGAGCCGGATCGGGCCGGCCGGCGAGTAATAGCGCACGCCAAAGCCCGCGCCGACCTGCACGCCGTCCTGGAAGTCGGGATACATCTCCTGGCTGACCGAGCCCGCGTCGACGAAGAGCGACGCCGCCGATATCGCCGCCAGAGCCGGGTGCGCAGCTCGATGCTCGGCCTCGGCGGCCGAACGGCCGCCGGTCGGGTCGCCCGCCGTCGCCGATCGGCCCGACGGTGTAGAGCGCATAGCCGCGCACCGACCCGCCGCCGCCGGCATAGAGCCGCTGGTTGCCCGGCACGTCGTCGAGGCTGTCGGCGATGATCGAGCCGAGCCGAGCCCGGCCGGCGAGGACGTAGATGTCGTTGTCGAAGATGTCCCAGTAGGTCGAGGCGCGATTGTCGAGCGTCAGGAACTTGGTGAACTCCTGCTCGAGCGTCCCGGCATAGGGCGTCGACGTCAAAGCGCGCGCGCACGCCCGCGCGTCGGGTTCAGCAGATCGTCGCGTGTCGTCGTACTCGGCAAAGGTCGGGATGCCGCCGATCAGCGCCTCGGTGTCCAGGTCGTTCTGCTCGATCTGGCTGGCCTGGAACGAGAGCCGCCATAGCCGACGATCCAGTGCGGGCTGAGCCGGCGCTGCAGCCCGCCCGTCAGCGTGACGCGCTTGTCGCGGAACGCGTCGTTGTCGTCGTGGGCGAGCTCGAGTGCCGGCCAGCAGGTCCTGGCCGGGCCGCAGGAACTGCGGCTCGCGATAGGCGAGCAGGCCGGACTGCTCGTCCGTGCCGACATCGACGTTGAAGCTCAGCGTCTCGTTCTCGCCCCAAAGGTTGCGGTGCTGGAACTCGGCCGTGACGTAGGGCCCCTGGTCCGTCGAGAAGCCGCCGCCGAGCCCGATGGTGCGGAACGGCCGCTCGTCGGCGGTGACCAGGACCGGCAGGGACACGGGCCCCTCGCCCGGCGGCGGCTCGGGCGGGATCTGGACCAGCAGCGTGTCGAACAGGTCCGTCGCCAGCAGCGATTCCTGGAACTGGCGCAGCAGGTCGCGGTCGACCACGTCGCCCGGTCTTCCAGGGCACGTAGGTGCGCAGGTAGCTCTCCTTGACGTCGTCCAGCCCCTCGAAGGTGACGGGCCCGAAGACGGTCGCGGGGCCGCTGCGGAGCTGGGATTCGACCTCGAGCGTCGCCAGCGCGAGATCGGCGACCGCGTCGCGCCCCAGGCTCTCGGCGTAAGGGAAGCCGATGTTCTGCAAGAGGTCGATGGCCGCGCCCTCGGCGCCGAGGATCGGCACGGCGACGGCGGGCCCGCCGACCGGCGAGCCGAGCGCCTGGGGCGAGGGAACGACCGCCCGCATCTCCGGGTCGACGAAGTCGAAATCGTGCCGCTCGAGCGTGAACTGCGGCCCGGGTCGACCGTGATGGCGACATAGGCCCAGCCGGTGGGTTCGGGCTTGTCGGGCCGGTCGCGCCAGAAGGCGAGGGACGAGAGCGAGGGCAGGCCGAACTCGAACTCGTCGAGCTCGTCGAACCGCTCCTGGCTGATCTCGTCGACGGCGACCTCGGCCGAGCCGTTGTAATAGCCATAAGAGCGCAGGATCTTCTGCACCGTCTCGATGTCGTTCTCGGCGCGGCGGCGCAGCAGAGGAACGCTGTAGGCCCCGTCGCTGCGCTGGCGGAAGACGGCGAGCGACGCCTCCGCGAGCTCGGTCATCTCCTCGTCGGGCATGCCCTCGATGGCGGCGACGTAGGCGACCGCGGTGGCCGGCGGCTCGAAGTCGGCGCCCTGCAGCTCGGGCGCGCTGCCGCCGCAGCCGGCAAGCGCCATCGCCACCGCCAGCGCGCCGGCTCGGACGCAACCGGCGATTCGCTGGGGACGCACGACCATCGCTGCGGACTTAGCCCATGGCAGTCCGGCAGCAAACCACCCACGCCGCTGATTCAACGCGGAATCCCTCCCAACCCGTCGCAGGCTCTACGTCGATGGGGAGCCTTCCCGTTCCCGGCGGGCGGGGCTATATGCGGCCGCGGAGCCAAGCCCCCGCCGGTTCACGCACCAGCGATTGAAAGGCAGACATGCGCGCGATCCCCGCCTTGGCGGCCCTGGCCGGGCTGTCGCTGTCCGTCCCCGCACCGACGCCCGCGATGGCCGAGGGCCAGCTGCTCGAGAGCCGCGAGTCGGTCTACAACAACATCTACGTCTTCGAGCAGGGCGACCTGGTCATCATGCAGTTCGGCAAGAACGAGCGGTTCTGGACCGAGTCGGTCTATGACCGCAGCGACCAGCAGGCCCTGCCGGTGACCTACACGCGCTATCTGACCGCGGCGCTGGCCTATCCGCCAAAGCTCGACTCGATCCTCGAGATCGGGCTCGGCGGCGGCCGGACGGCCAGCTATCTCGACATCTTCCTGCCGGACGTGCCGGTCCGCTCGGTCGAGCTCGACCCCGAGGTCATCGAGATGGCCGAGAAGTACTTCGACGTGAAGGAGAGCGAGACCCTCGACATCGAGGCGGCCGACGGGCGCATCTACCTGATGCGCGACGACGACAAGCACGACATCATCATGGTCGACGCCTATCGCGGGCCCTTCGTGCCGTTCCACATGCTGACGCGCGAGTTCTACCTGACCGCCAAGCGCCGGCTGGCCGAGGGCGGCGTGCTGGCGCAGAACATCGAGCCGACGACCATGCTCTTCGATTCGGCGGTGGCGACGCTGGCGAGCGTCTTCGACAACATCGACTTCTACCCCTCGGGCGGCAACGTCGTCGCCGTCGCCTATGACGGGCCGCGGCGCGATCAGGCGGCGCTTCTGGCCCGCGCCGGCGCGCTGCAGCAGGCGCACGGCTTCAAGTACCCGCTGCCCGAGCTGATCGCCGACCGGCGCGTTCTCCAGCAGGCGCCCGACGCCGAGCCGCTGGTCGACGACTTCGCGCCCGTCGAGATGCTGAAGTCGATCGAGCGCCACAACGAGGGGATCGACGACATCTCGGCGCCCGCCGCAGGCCAGTAGAGTGTCCGAGCGCGCCTTTCGCCTCGGCATGTACGCCGTGGGCTTCATCCTGGGCTTCGTGCTGATGGGCTTCGAGATGCTGTCGAGCCGGTACCTCAACCCCTATTTCGGCTCGGGCATCTACACCTGGGCGGCGATCATCTCGGTGACGCTGTTCTCGCTGATGATGGGCTATTTCCTCGGCGGCGCGCTGGTCGACCGGCGGCCGACCGCCGGGCTCCTGGGCGTGCTCGTGCTGCTGGCTGCGGTCTGGATGGCCGTGATCCCCTTCGCCGTCGACCCGCTGAACGCCGAGACCTATCTGGGCCTTCAGACGCCCGACCTGCTGCTCGGCGTGGGCGAGACGTTCGGCTATGGCCCGGTCGGCATCGCCTTCGGCGTGACGACCGCGTCCTTCGTGCTGATCTTCGTGCCGCTGACGCTGATCGCCTGCTTCTCGCCCTTCGCGGTCAGGCTGCTGCTGGTCGCCACCCATGCCAGCGGCCGGCAGACCGGCGCCGTCTACGGCATCTCGACCTTCGGCAACATCCTCGGCACGCTGGCGACCACCTTCCTGCTGATCCCGACGATCGGGTCCACGGCGATCACCTGGGTCTTCGCCGCGGTCACGGCCGTGATGGCGGTCGTCCTGATGTGGATGGGCCGGCGCATGAGCAGCCGCCTGAGCTACGCCTGATGCGCGCGCTCCTCGTCCGGATGACGCTGCTGGCGCCGGTGCTGCTGGGAGCGGCTGCTCGCTGCGCCTCGCCGGCACGCGCCGAGGAATGGCCGGCGAGCTATCCCGAAGGGCCGGTCTGGATCGACGGCACGCTCTACTGGGCCGAGATGGGTGCCGACCGCGTGATGGCCTGGCCGGGCGAGGGCGCGCCGCAGGTGTTCTTCGCCGGGCGCGGCTGCGGGCCCACGGCGCTGGCGCGCTATCGCCAGGACGAGATCCTGGTGCTCTGCCACCTGGCGGGGGCGCTGGTGCGCGTCGACGCCGAGGGCCGGGCGCTGGGCACCATCCGCGGCGACGGCGATGGCCATCGGCTGCGCGACCCGAACGACGCCGTCGCCGACGGCAGGGGCGGCGTCTGGTTCACCGACCCGGGCACGTTCTCGGTGCAGGCCACGGCGACTGGCGCGCTCTATCACCTCTCGGCGAAGGGACGGCTCACCCGGCACGTTACCGGCCTCGCCTATGGCAACGGCGTCTGGGTGGACACGGGCCACGGCCGGCTGCTGGTCTCCGAGCACCTCGCCCGGCGCGTGCTGGCCTATCCTCTGGACGGGGACGATCTCGGCAAGCCCGAGGTGCTGTTCTCGCTCGACGATCTCGGCCTTCCGCGCGTCGACTACCCCGAGGCGGGCCCCGACGGGCTCGAGATCGCGCCTGACGGCACGATCTGGGTGGCCGAGTACGGGGCGGGGCGCCTGCTGCTGTGGCGCCCAGGCGACGGCTTTGTCGGCAGCGTCGCCGTGCCGGCACCCTATGTCACCAACATCGCCTTCGGCCCGGACGGGCTGGCGGCGGTCACCGGCAGCTTCGTCAACGACCGGCCGCCGCTGCCGGGCGCGGTCTGGGTCCTGCCGGCCGCCGAGCTGGCCGGCAAGGGGCTGCCCCGGCCCTGACGCAATCGCCCATCTGATGCGCCCTGCGCTTGCCGGCCCTGCTGGCCGCGGACTAGGGTCGCGCGGAACGGAGGGATCATGGCGCAGCACGACTGGTCATCGGACGTCCTTGCGGCGATGAAGGCGCGCGGGATCGCGACGGTCGCGACCATCCCCGATGGCGGCTTGACGCGGCTTTTGCTGCTCTGCCGCGAGGATGCCGAGACCCGCGTCGTCACGCTGACGACCGAGGAGGAGGGGATCGGCATCACCACCGGCCTCTGGCTTGGCGGTGCCCGCGGCATGATCGCCATGCAGTCCTCGGGCGTCGGCAACTGCATCAACGCGCTGGGCCTGCCGGCGGCGATGCGGGCGCCCTGCCTGATGCTGGTGACGATGCGCGGCCAATGGGGCGAGTTCAACCCGTGGCAGGTGGCGATGGGCCAGGGCACCCGGCCCGCGCTGGAGGCGGTGGGCGTCAAGTGCTTCCCCGTCGACCGCGCAGACGAGGTCGGCGAGACCTTCGGCGCAGCGGCCGACCTGGCGTTCAATGGCGGCTTCGCCTGCGCCGTGCTGGTCAGCCAGCGCATCATCGGCGCCAAGGGGTTCGGGCGGTGAGCCGGGTGGCGCAGCCCCCCGCCCCATCCTTCGCCCACGAGGGGGGAGGGAGCCGCCTGGCGGTGCCGGCGAGCGCAGACGACGACATCATCCGGCTTGTCGCCACGTCGCGGCACGATCCCAGTTCCGCGAGCGGCCATCAGGGCGCGCGCGCCCTCCCCCCTGGTGGGGGAGGACCGGGGAGGGGGCGACGCCGGGCGCCGAACCGCGGAGGGCCGCACCCATGACGGGCAACATGACGGACAACTATCTCGACCGGCGCGATTCACGGCGGCGCTGCTGGCGCGGCGCGAGGGCGCGCTGATCGTCCCTGGCCTCGGCAGCCCGACCTGGGACTGCTTCGCCGCGGGCGATTCGCCCGACTACCTCTACAGCTGGGGCGGCATGGGGCTGGCGGTGTCGACCGCGCTCGGCGTCGCCCTGGCGCGGCCCGACCGCCGGGTCTGCTGCATCACCGGCGACGGCGAGATGATGATGGGACTCGGCTCGCTGGCCGTGGTCGGCGCCGAGCGGCCGCAGAACCTGTCGATCCTGGTCCTCGACAACGAGCATTTCGGCGAGACCGGGCGGCAGCCGGGCATGACCCGGACGCTCGACCTGGCCGCCATGGCCGCGGCCTCGGGCATCGGGGCGACCTTGCGGGTGACCCGGATGGAGCAGGTGGACGAGCTGGCGGCGTTGCTGTTCCGCGCGCCCGGCCCGGCCTTTGCGGTCGCCAAGATCGCGCTTGGCGAGCACCCGCTGCTGTTGCCCGAAAAGGACGGCGCGATCATCGCGAGGCGCTTCCGCGACGCGGCGGCCGGCTGAACCCCCGCCTGAACCCCCGGCTGAACCCTGGCGCCGCGCAGGCGTTGACGCGACGCCCGCCGCAGTCCATTTCCCGGCTGCGCCCCAGCCGAGGAAGCCGATGCCCGAAAATGCGATCGAGGTCCGCGGCCTGACCAAGGTCTATGGCAAGGATCCGGGCGCCCGGCCGGCGCTGAACGGCGTCGACCTCGACGTGCCGGCGGGCTCGATCTTCGGCCTGCTGGGGCCGAACGGGGCGGGCAAGTCGACCTTCATCAACATACTGGCGGGCCTGGTGGTCAAGACCGCCGGCACAGTCCGCATCTGGGGCTTCGACCAGGACGTGAACCCGCGGCAGTCGCGGGCCGCCATCGGCGTCGTGCCGCAGGAGCTGAACCTCGACGCCTTCTTCACGCCGGCCCAGGCCCTCGACGTGCAGGCCGGCCTCTACGGCGTGCCCGAAGCGCGAGCGGCGGACGATGGAGATCCTGCGCCGCGTCGGGCTCGAGGAGAAGGCGCATGCCTATTCTCGCTCGCTCTCGGGCGGCATGCGGCGGCGGCTGCTCGTCGCCAAGGCGATGGTCCACAGCCCGCCCGTGCTGGTGCTCGACGAGCCGACGGCCGGCGTCGACATCGAGCTGCGCCAGATGCTCTGGACCTATGTGCGCGAGATGAACGAGGCGGGCACGACGATCATCCTGACGACGCACTATCTGGAAGAGGCCGAGGAGATGTGCGGGCGGATCGCCATCGTCAATCATGGCGGCGTCGTCGCCTGCGACGACACGGTCGACCTGCTGGGCCGGCTCGACGACAAGACCCTGCTGCTGCGCCTGGCGCATCCGGCCGAGCAGGCGCCCGCCATCGACGGGGCGCGCGTCGGCCTGCGCGAGCCGACGCTGTTGGCGATCAGCTATTCGCGCTCGGCCGTCTCCGCCCCCAGGCTGATCGCCGAGGTGCAGGGCAAGGGTTACGAGATCGCCGACATCACGACCGAGGAGCCGCATCTCGAGGAAGTGTTCCTCGCGCTGACCCGGGCGCCGGCGGCCGAGGCGGCGCGATAGCACGTGAGAGGGAAGGCCGATGAGCTATGCCTATGACGACGCCAACATCTTTGCCCGGATCCTGCGCGGCGAGGTGCCGAACAAAACGGTGATGGAGACCGAGCACACGCTGGCCTTCGAGGACATCCAGCCGCAGGCGCCGGTGCACGTGCTGGTGATCCCCAAGGGAAAGTACGTCGACTTCGATCACTTCGCCGCCGAGGCCAGCGACGCCGAGGTCGTCGATTTCACGCGAACCGTCGGGCGCGTCTGCCGCGCCACGGGCGCCGCCGCGGCGGCGGGGGGCGAGGGCTTCCGGACCATCAGCAATGCCGGGCAGCACGGCGTGCAGGAGGTGCCGCACTTCCACCTGCACGTGCTCGGCGGCCGGGTGCTCGGCCGGATGCTCAGTCGCGACTGACAGGGTAGGCCGGGTGCAACCCACCTTTCTGTCGATACAACGGCGGGCCTCACCCGCCCTACGCGCCGGGGCCGATCCGGCCGAGGTTCTCGCCGATCTGGCCCCGGTGCAGCAGGATTTGGTCGAGCAGCACGCAGGCCATCATCGCCTCGCCGACCGGCACGGCGCGAATGCCGACGCAGGGGTCGTGGCGGCCCTTGGTGACGATCTCGGTCTCGGCGCCCTGGCGATCGATGGTGCGACGGGGCGTCAGGATCGAGCTGGTCGGCTTGACCGCGAAGCGGGCGACGACGTCCTGGCCCGACGAGATGCCGCCGAGGATGCCGCCGGCGTGGTTCGACAGGAAGCGCGGCCCCTCATTGCCCCAGCGGATCTCGTCGGCGTTCTCGGCGCCGGTCAGCGCCGCCGCCTCGAAGCCGTCGCCGATCTCCACCCCCTTGACGGCGTTGATCGACATGAGCGCCTGGGCGAGGTCGGCGTCGAGCTTGCCATAGACCGGCGCGCCCAGGCCCGCCGGCACGCCCGCGGCCACCAGCTCGATGACGGCGCCGACCGAGTTGCCGGATTTGCGCAGCTCGTCGAGGTAGCCGGCCCAGTCGGCCGCCGCTGCGGCGTCGGGCGTCCAGAAGGGGTTTCGCTCGACCTCGTCCCAGTCCCAGCTCGCCCGGTCGATGGCGCGCGGCCCCATCTGCACCATGGCCCCGCGGATGGTCAGCGCAGGGACAAGCGCGGCCAGCGCGGCCCGCGCGACGCCGCCGGCGGCGACCCGCGCCGCGGTCTCGCGCGCCGAGGACCGGCCGCCGCCGCGGTAGTCGCGGATGCCATACTTGACCCAATAGGTCAGGTCGGCATGCCCCGGCCGGAACTTCTCGGCGATCTCGGAATAGTCCTTCGAGCGCTGGTCGGTGTTGCGGATCATCAGCTGGATCGGGTGCCCCGTCGTGCGCCCCTCGAAGACGCCCGACAGGATCTCGACCTCGTCCGGCTCGCGCCGCTGGGTGGTGTATTTCGACTGCCCGGGCCGGCGCCGGTCGAGCCAGTGCTGGATGGCGGAGGCCTCGAGCGCGATGCCCGGCGGGCAGCCATCGACGGTGGCGCCGAGCGCGGGGCCATGGCTCTCGCCCCACGTCGTGACGCGAAAGAGGCGGCCAAAGGTGTTCAACGGCAGGTCTCCGGCGGCGGGCCCGCGGGCGGGCAGGGTGGCCCAGACTGGCAGAACGACGCCGATACTGCCAGCGGGGACGGCGCACGCGGCGCTCTCTTGCGCTTTGCGCCGTCTGTCCGAATGTGGAAGCGTTTCCCCGGCCGCGCGACGCGGCCGCGAACGACGCACAGGAGCCAAACCGCAATGTGGAAGTTCATCGCCGCGACGGGCGTCGCGGCCGCCCTGCTGGCTGGCCCGGCCGTGAGCCAGGAGCTGACCTGGGGCGACTGGGACAGCAATGACGACGGCAGGATCGACCAGAACGAGTTCAGCGATGGCCTGCAGCAGCAGGGCGCCTTCGCCAGATGGGACACTGACGGCGACAAGCGGCTGAGCGAGGAAGAGTTCCAGCGCGGCATGTTCAAGGACTACGACGTCAACAGCGACGACGCGATCCTGCACGACGAGGCCGGCATGGGCATCGGCCTGGGATTGGGCATCGGGCTCGGCGCCGACTGACGGCTCGCCCCGGGAGCCCAGCGTGCCCGGGGCGGCGTGCCGGGGCGGCGTTTCGGGGCG
Source organism: uncultured Bacillaceae bacterium (assembly GCA_963763245.1). GTDB lineage: Bacteria > Pseudomonadota > Alphaproteobacteria > Rhodobacterales > Rhodobacteraceae > Thermohalobaculum. The sequence continues at coordinate 104,283 of CAVXNU010000007.1, read as the reverse complement.
CTGCCGGCTGCGCCGCCCGGGAGGATCGGCGGGAGCAGGCCGTCCGCCGGGAACGGCGGCGCGCGGTGTCGGTTAGCAAAGGGAGGCTGCCACAGGGCCTCAAGCCTGAACGCAACCGAACAGGAGTGAGACACATGTGGAGGATTCTGACCGCCGCGACGACCGCGATCGTGCTGCTGGGCGCGCCGGCTTTCGCCGAGATGGCCGACTTCGACGCGAATGACGACGCAATGATCGACCAGACCGAGTTCGGCACCGGGTTCGACCAGGGCGGCATCTTCGGCGACTGGGACACCGATCGCGACGAAATGCTGAGCGAGAACGAGTGGAACGCCGGCTTCGGCGACTCGTATGACGAGGACCGCATGGGCGTGTTCTCGGATTGGGACGCGGACCAGTCGGGCGTTCTCGATCGCAACGAGTTCGATGACGGCGTCTTCGGCGCCTATGACGATGACGACGACAACCTCTGGGGCGAGAACGAGTACGGCGCCTACGAGGATGATGGCTGGTTCTGATCGGGCCGGGCGCCGTGCCGGCGAGCCGGCGTCATCGTCGAGGCTGCGGGGCGGGACCCGGCCCCGCGGCCGACATTCGTTGCCGCCGCCGATCCATCCGGGAGTGAGAGCGTTATGATGCGACGTCTTCTGCCTGCAGGAGTGGTCGCGCTGCTGCTGGTCGGCTGCGCGCCCGTTGCCGAGACGACGGATTGGGATGCCGCCGACCGTGACGCGATCGGCTATGACGAGTTCTTCGGCGAGTTCCAGCAGACGGGCGTCTACAATCTCTGGGACGCGGACGAGGACGATTACCTCAGCCAGAACGAGTGGCAGGCGGGCCTGGGCGACCGCTTCGGTACCTACGACGTCAACCGCTGGGGAATGTACGGCGATTGGGACAGGGACCGGTCAGGCTATCTGGACGACATCGAGTTCAGCAGCGGCGTCTTCGATCGCTATGATCTCGACGGCGACAACTACCTGGCCGGTGACGAAGTCGCGGACTTCGACCGCGACTGGATGCAACCGTCCTGACGCGGCCATTGCGGGCCGGCTGAACCGCCGGCCCAGGGCCTCGCGCCTCAGGTGCCGGCGCGCTCCTTCTGCTGCTGGCGGTGCTTGATCGGCTGCCACAGCTTCTTGTTGGTGTAGTAGAGCAGCACGGCCAGAACGATGATCATGATCAGGTTGCGAAAGCCCGCCTGCTTGCGCTCGATCATGTTCGGCTCGGCCGCCCACATCAGGAAGGCCGCCACGTCCTTCGCCTCCTGCTCCATCGTCGGCTCCGGCGGGACGTAGCCGTTGGCCTCTTCGGCCGGCGCGCCCGCATCGGTGAAGACGGTGTACTCGACATCGTCGCCATAGAGCGGCGGCGCCATCCTGATCCAGCCGCCCGGGAAGATGTGGTTGCCGTAGAGCAGGTTGCCGGCGACCTCCTGCTCCTCGCCGCTGAAGCCCAGCAGCAGCGAGGCGATGTATTCCGGCCCGCCGATGCCGTGGAACAGCTGGTTGACGCCGAGGCCATAGGGCCCGTGAAAGCCCGCGCGCGCCTTGGCCATCAGCGTCAGGTCCGGCGCCCCGACCGTGGTGTTCGGCGGAAAGCGGTCCGAGGGCAGGCAGGGCCGCGTCTCGCCGGCCGGCAGATCGGGGTCGGCGCACTGGTACTGGGCGGCGATCGCCTTGACCTGCGCTTCGGGCAGCCCCGGCCCGGTGGCGTCGCCGAGCGCCCGGAACGACAGGTACTCCAGCCCGTGGCAGCCGCTGCAGACCGTGTTGAAGACCTGCAGGCCGCGCTGCAGCTGCATCTGGTCGAAGGTGCCGAACGGCCCTTCGAAGCTCCAGTCGAAGTCGGTGACGTGCGCCCTCCGCCTCGGCGGCGAGCGGCGGTGCCGGGCAGCCCCCCGACAACGCGGTCGGCAGAACGGCCGCGGCAAGCAGCCCCGCGGCGATGCGTGTGCGGACCATTCGTGCCCCCGAGCTCTGACCTCTGCGACCCTGCATCCCGGGGCCGCTCATTCGCCCGCCGCAGGCAGCACGCGCGTGCCGCCGGTCTCGGGCGAATAGTGCATGTCGAAATCCTCCTCGATCGTCCGCGGCTGCGCCAGCGGCTTTTCCGTCAGGCCGAGGACCGGCAGCACGATCAGGAAGAAGGCGAACCAGTAGATGGTGCCGATCAGCGAGAGCGTCGGCACGATGCCCTCGGGCGGCTGGCCGCCGCACCACATCAGCAGCAGGAAGTCGACGATGAGCAGCCAGTAGAAGAACTTGAACTGCGGCCGGTAGCGGCCCGAGCGCACGCGGCTGGTGTCGAGCCAGGGCGCGAGCGCCAGCACCAGGATCGACCCGAACATGGCCAGCACGCCGCCGAGCTTGGAGTTGATGAACCAGATGTCGAAGGTGATGGCGCGCAGCATCGCGTAGAAGGGCAGGAAGTACCATTCGGGCACGATGTGCGCCGGCGTCGCCAGCGGGTTGGCCGGGATGTAGTTGTCCGGGTGGCCGAGGAAGTTCGGCATGAAGAAGACGACGGCCACGAAGACGGCGAGGATCACGACCAGCGCGTAGAGGTCCTTGATCACGTAGTAGGGCCAGAACGGCACTGTGTCCTTCTTGGCCTCGTCGGCCGAGCCGCGCCGCACCTCGACGCCCGTCGGGTTGTTGTTGCCCGTCGTGTGGAAGGCCCAGATGTGCAGCATCGACAGGCCGAGGATGACGAAGGGCAGCAGGTAGTGCAGCGAGAAGAACCGCGTCAGCGTCGGGTTCGCGACCGAATAGCCGCCCCACAGCCAGGTGACGATCGGCTCGCCGACCAGCGGCAGCGCCGAGAACAGGTTGGTGATGACGGTGGCGCCCCAGAAGGACATCTGCCCCCAGGGCAGAACATAGCCCATGAAGGCGGTCGCCATCATGCACAGATAGATGAGGATGCCGATGATCCAGGTGATCTCGCGCGGCTCCTTGTACGAGCCGTAATAGAGCGCCCGGAAGATGTGCATGTAGACGGCGACGAAGAACAGCGACGCGCCGTTGGAGTGCATGTAGCGCAGCAGCCAGCCGCCATTGACGTCGCGCATGATGTGCTCGACCGAGGCGAAGGCGAAGTCGACATGCGGCACGTAGTGCATGACGAGCGTGACGCCGGTGGCGATCTGCAGCACCAGGCAGACGGTCAGCACGATGCCCCAGATCCACATCCAGTTGAGGTTCTTGGGCGTCGGGATCATCAGCGTGTTGTAGATCAGCCCGCCGATCGGCAGGCGCCGCTCGAGCCAGCGCTCGAAGCCGCTCTTGGGATCGTATTCCGGATGCGGTATGCCAGCCATCGCTCAGCCCAGTTTGATCACGGTATCGGAGACGAACGCTGCGACGGGGATGTGCAGGTTCTGCGGCGCCGGCCCGTGACGGATCCGGCCCGCAGTATCGTAGTGCGACCCGTGGCAAGGGCAAAACCAGCCGCCGAAATCGCCGGCGTCGCCGATCGGCACGCAGCCGAGATGCGTGCAGACGCCGATCTGGATCAGCCAGTCCTCGCGCCCGCCGATCGTGCGGTTCTCGTCGGTCGCCGGCGCGTTGGCGGGCAGGTTCTCGTTGCGCGCGATCGGGTCCTTGAGCTCGTCGAGCGACACCGCGCGCGCGGCCTCGATCTCCTCGGGCAGGCGGTTGCGGATGAAGACCGGCTTGCCGCGCCATTTGACCGTCAGCTGGGTGCCCGGCTCGACGCCGTCGATCGGCACCTCGATGGTGGCGAGCGCGAGCACGTCCTTGGACGGGTTCATCTGGTCGATCAGCGGCCAGACGGCCGCGCCGGCGATCACGGCGCCGGTCGCCGCCGTCGCGATGTAGAGGAAATCGCGGCGCGTGCCGCCGTCATGGCTGCCTGCGTCGTCTGCGTGGGCCACCTGCACCTCTCCCCGCTCGTTCAGCCTGTCTGGTTGGGGGCTTAGCCCGTGATACCCGGATGGTCCAGAGACAACCCGCCGCATCGCCGGCGCAACCTCAGGCGAGGGCGCCGCGCGCCGCCACGGGCCAGATCGCCTCGACGCGCGCCGCCTGGCCGCCGAGGCCGCGGACGCAGACATACCAGTCGTGCAGCGCGACGGTCGGATCGCAGTGCGAGGGAACGAAGAGCAGCCGGTCGCCGGCCGCGACCGTGCCCTGCGGGACCGACAGGACCCCGTGCTCGTCCGACTTGCCGACGTAAGCGATCGCGGGGTCGCGGCACAGCGGCGGACCGGCGTCGAAGTTGAACGCCTTGGTGCCGCCGTCAATCACCGCGTGTGTGGCGCCCCTGCGATGCATGACGGTGGCCAGCACGAACAGCGCCTGCTCGAAGCGGCCGTCCTCGCGGCCCTCGGCGTCGAGGTTGCGGGCGTAGTCGGCGTCCATGAAGCAGTACGAGCCCGCCTGCAGCTCGGTGTAGACGCCGCTGCCCGCCTCGAACTCCCAGGTGCCGGTGCCGGCGCCAGTGACGACCGGGCAGTCGAGCCCCGCCTCGGCCAGCAGGTCGAGCGTCTCGCGGACCTGATCGGCCGCTTTTGCGATCAGCGTCCGGCGCTCGCCATGGCCGCGCACGTGCTGGGCGGCGCCCTGATAGGCCTGGAAGCCGGCGAAGCACAGGCCCTCGGCACCCGCGATCGCCTCGGCCAGCCGCACGGCGGGGACGCCGGGCGCGACCCCGCAGCGCCCGGCCCCGACATCGATCTCGACATAGGCGTCGAGCCGGACGCCGAACCAGGACGCGGCGGCGGCGAGGTCGCGGATGTTCGCCGGGTGGTCGACGGCCACGCCGATGCGCGCCCGCGTCGCCAGCGCCGCCAGCCGGTCGAGCTTGGCGCCGCCCCAGACCTCGTTGGTGACCAGCACGTCGTCGACGCCGCCCTCGACCATGATCTCGGCCTCCGAGACCTTCTGGCAGCAGACGCCGACGGCGCCGCGCGCGATCTGCGCCCGCGCGATCACCGGGCTCTTGTGCGTCTTGGCGTGCGGCCGCAGGCGAATTCCCGGACGGCACGGCCCGGGCCATGGCGTCGAGATTGCGCTCGAAGGCGTCGAGGTCGACGATCAGCGCCGGCGTGTCGATCTCGTCCATCGTCATGCCGGGCAGGGCGGGCGGGCAAAGGGGCATTGGCTATCGCATGGATGATGCGGGATGCGGCGCTTGACCCGATCCCGGCAGCAGACCACGCAAGAGGCCCGCGGCTCAAGCCACAAAATCCGCCGCGCTGCCGCACGCATGAGTCTCGATGCCCGACGCGCCGTCATCCACGCATGGCTATCGCTGGGTGGTGCTGGGCGGCGTCTGGCTGATGTACTTCTCGTTCGGGGTCTGCGTCGGCTCGATCGGGCCGCTGGTCGGCGTGATCGCGCGCGACCTCGACACGACCTACACGGCGATGGGCGCGGTGCTGGGCGCCTGGCAGCTCGTCTACATCGCCGCGGCCCTGCCGCTCGGCGCGCTGCTCGACCGGATCGGCGTGGCGCTGGGCCTGACGCTCGCCGCCGGGGTGATGGCCTGCTCGATGCTGCTGCGCGGGTCGGTGGGCAGCGAGACCGGGCTCTTTCTGGCCGTCGCCCTCTTCGGGCTGGGCGGGCCGATCGTGTCGGTCGGGGCGCCGAAGCTGATCGCGCTGTGGTTCGATGGCCCCGACCGCGGCTTGGCCATGGGCATCTACATCACGGGCATGAACATCGGGACGATCGTCGCCTTTTCGGCGACGAACTCGGTGCTGATGCCGCTGACGGGTGGCAACTGGCGCGCCGTGCTCTGGATCTGGGCGGCGATGGTGCTGGCCGCCGGCGCGCTCTGGTGGGTCCTGTCGCGCCACCCGGAGGCGCGGCGGCGCGACGGCTCCGCGGCGGGCGGCATGTCCAAGGCCGAGAGCCTGGGCGCACTCGTCGGCATCGCGCGGCTGCGCGTGGTGCAGATCGTGCTGCTGATGTCGATCGGCATCTTCTTCTTCAATCACGGGCTGTCCAACTGGCTGCCCGAGATCCTGCGCGCCAAGGGCATGAGCCCGGCGACGGCGGGGTTCTGGGCCGCGATCCCGACGGTCGTCGGCGTGCTCGGCGCGATCGCGATTCCTCGCCTCGCGGTGCCCGAGCGGCGCGTCGCCATCCTCGGCGCGCTGTTCGTGTCGGCGGTCTGCGCCACCCTGCTGCTGCAGCTTGCGCCAGGGGTCGGCCTCGCTGCCGGGCTGGTGCTGCAGGGCGTCGCGCGGTCCTCGATGATGGCGGTGGCGATGCTGCTGCTGCTCGAGGCGCCGGGCGTGCCGCCGGCGCGCGCCGGCATGGCCGGCGGCATGTTCTTCACGGTGGCCGAGATCGGCGGCGTGCTGGGGCCGCTCTCGGTCGGCGCGCTCAGCGACGCCTCGGGCGGCTTCTCCCTGCCGCTGGCCGCGATGACGGTGATTTGCGTCCTGCTGCTGGTCCTGCTCGGCGCGCTCAAGCTGCTGGAAGGGGTGGCCCGCAGCGCGCGCAGCGGCTAGAACGCGGTCCGATCGGATCGACCGGGCAATGCGTGCTGCAAGCGCCGCCAGGCCCTTTCGATCTGGTTAACGGGATTCGGGTTCTCCTGAGAATCCAATGGGTTGCGGAAGCGTGCACGCGTGCACGGGGTGTGCCGGCGCTTCCATCTGGTCGAAGTCCCCGCTGGTCAACGGGGGCGTGAGCGAGGCGGCATGGAGATTTCCAAGGCGATGAAACGCGACTGGGTCGCGACCGCACGGACCTTGAGCGAGGCACTGCCCTATCTGCAGCGCTATGACGGGGCGACGGTCGTCGTGAAGTTCGGCGGCCACGCCATGGGCGATGCCGACAGCATGCAGGGCTTTGCCCGCGACATCGTGCTGATGAAGCAGTGCGGCCTGCACCCGGTGGTCGTGCATGGCGGCGGGCCGCAGATCAACCAGATGCTGGAACGGCTCGGCGTCAAGTCCGAGTTCCGCGACGGCCTGCGCGTCACCACCGCCGAGGCCGCCGAGGTCGTCGAGATGGTGCTGGCCGGCACGATCAACAAGCGGATCGTCGCGGCGCTGAACTCGCAGGGCGGCAAGGCCGTCGGGCTCTGCGGCAAGGACGCCAGCCTGATGATCTGCGAGAAGGCGCTGCGCCGCAAGAAGGACCCGGAAAGCGCGATCGAGCAGGTGCTGGACCTCGGCTTCGTCGGCGAGCCGGTCGAGGTGAACCCGCGCGTGCTGAGGACCTTCATCGAGAGCGACTTCATCCCCGTCGTCGCCCCGGTCGGCGCCGGCCGCAAGCCCGACGAGACGTTCAACGTCAACGCCGACACGGCGGCGGGCGCGGTGGCCGGCGCCATGCAGGCCGAGCGCCTGCTGCTGCTGACGGATGTGGCCGGCGTCAAGAACCGTGACGGCGAGGTGATGACCGACCTCTCGGCGGCGGACGTCGAGCGGCTGATCGCCGACGGCACGATCGCCGGCGGCATGATCCCCAAGGTCGAGACGGCGCTGGCCGCGGTGCGCCAGGGCTGCGGCGCGGCGGTGATCATGGACGGGCGCGCGCCGCACGCCGTGCTGCTCGAGCTCTTCACCGAGCATGGCGCGGGGACGCTGATTCGGTCCTAGGCTTGCTCGGCCCGCGGTGGCCCTGCCGCCGTCACCTCGAGGAGCGCGGCGGCGATGATGCAGGCGGCGCCAGCCGCGTCGGCCACGCCGAAGGGCTCGCCCAGGATCAGCGTGGCCGAGGCGACGCCCGAGAGGATCTCGACGCTCAGCAGGTAGCTCATCGCCGCCGGCGGCAGGCGAAAGGCGCCCCACATCGTGCCGGCGAGGACCAGCCCGACATAAAGGGCTGCGGCGACGAAGGCCTCGGGCGCCGCGGCGACGGCGCGGGGCAGGTGGGCGGCGCCGCCCAGCAGCGTGCCTTCCGCAGCGGCGACCACGAGCGAGCCCGCCGCGCCGCCGATCGCGGCGACGAGCATGACGCGGGCGACCTCGGCGCGCCGGCTGGAAAAGATCAGCGCCACCCCCGCCGACCAGGCGAGCCCCGAGGCGAGCGCCAGCCAGTCGCCGAGTGCGCCGATGCCGCTGAGCCCGAGCCCGCCGCGCGTCAGCAGCAGCACGCCGACGAGCGAGAGCCCGAGCGCCAGCGCCGTGCTCGGCCGCCACCGCCGGCCGAAGAACGCCGTCTCGATCAGCGTGCTCCAGGCCGGCGCCAGGTAGAAGAGCAGCACGGCGCGCAGGAAATCCGTGTGAAAGGCGGCGACCCCGTAGAGCGCGACGGCGAGCCCGGTCAGCACCGCGCCGACGAGCGCCCGGAACGAGAGGCCGCCCGGCCGCAGCGCCGCCCAGAGGGCAGCGATCGGCAGCACCCCCGCCGTCATGGCAAAGCCGATCCAGGCGCCGCCGAGCCCCGCCCCCTCGAGCAGCGAGACCGGCCACCACCAGAGCCCCCAAAGCGCCGCGCAGGCCAAAACGACCCCGACCGCGAGCGCGCGGCCCGTCTCCGGCCGCGGTCATCCGCGTGCCCCGCCTGGCAGGCCGGGACGACTGATCTGGCGGCAGGCTGGACGGCGGGTCGGGGGCAAGCGGGTCACCTCTGTCGAGCCCCTCCGCTTAACCGGTTTTCGCGCCGGCACCCAGACCGGCCATGTGCTCCGTGAGAGGCCGGGCCGGGCGGGGTCGGCACCTGGCTCCGAGGCGAGCCGGAATACGTATTGCGTGTTGCCCCAACGCCGAGCAGGTTCGGTAACGTCGTTACCTTCCGGCTCGGACCAATGCGCAAGACCTTCGTCGGACCCCGCCTGCGCCAGCTCCGGCGCGAGCACAAGCAGACCCAGGCCGAGATGGCCGGCGCGCTCGGCGTCAGCGCGGCCTATGTCAACCTGCTCGAGAACAACCAGCGCAGCCTGTCGGTCAAGGTGCTCATGGCGCTGTCGGACGCCTATCGCGTCGACTGGCGCGACCTGGTCAAGGACGAGAGCTCGACCAAGCTCGCCGACCTGCGCAACGCGCTGCAGGATCCGTTCTTCGGCCGGACGTTGCCCGACCTGCAGGAGCTGCGGGCGGCGATCGACCACGCGCCGCGGCTGGTCGAGCATTTCCTGCAGCTCTATCGCAGCCACCGCACGACCATCGACAAGCTGATGCGCCAGGGCGGCGAGCGCATGCCGCAGGACCTGCTCGCCTCGTCGCCCGAGGCGATCATCCACGACTTCTTCCGCAACCACCGCAACCATTTCCCCGATCTGGAAGCCGCCGCCGAGGCGCTGCGGGCGGCCGAGCCCTGCGAGGCCGACGACGTCTACGCCGTGCTGAAGTCGCGGCTGGCGCGCGAGCACGGCACCGCCGTGGTGATCCGCCCGGTCGAGGAGATGGAGCGGGCGCTGCGCGTCCATGACCGGGCCGCGGGCGTCATCCGGCTCTCCGAAGCGCTCGACCACCAGAACAGGGCCTTCCAGCTGGCGCACGTGCTTTGCCTGATCGAGCTGCCCGAGTTGCTGCAGCGGCTGACGGCGGGCAGCGGGATCCGCTCGGAGACCGGGCTCGCCCGCTGCCAGGTCGAGCTTGCGAACTACTTCGCCGCGGCGTTCCTGATGCCCTATGCCCCGCTGCTCGAGGTCGCCGAGACCACGCGCTACGACGTCGACCGGATCGCCGCGGCCTTCGGTGTGTCGTTCGAGCAGGTCTGCCACCGGCTCACGACCTTGCAGCGCGAGGGCGCGGCGGGCGTGCCGTTCTTCTTCCTGCGCGTCGACAAGGCGGGCAACGTGACGAAGCGCTTCAACTCCACATCCTTCCATTTGGCCGAATATGGCGGCGCCTGCCCGGTCTGGAACATCCACACGGCGTTCCGCACGCCCGGCGTCATCATCCCGCAATTCGTCGAGATGCCGGACGGCGAGCGCTTTTTCACCATCTGCCGGACGACCGAGCGCCCGGTCTTCAGCCGCGACACCCAGGACCGCCGGCTGGCGCTGGCGCTTGGCTGCGAGCTGCGCCATGCCGACCGGATCGGCTATGCCGAATCCTTCAACCGCGAGGACAGCCGCCTGTTCAGCCCGATCGGCATCAACTGCCATCTCTGCCCGCGGCAGGCCTGTTCGCAGCGAGCGCACCAGCCGCTGTTCGTCGAGCTGCCGATCGACACCGAACGGCGCGGCAACACGCGCTACGAGAGCTGACGCCTGCGGATCGACCGGGCCGGCTCTGCGTTCCCGGCGGAATGAGCAAGGACGAAGAACGGCTGCACCGCCAGTTCGAGGCGATCGAGCGCTCCGTCCCGCTCGGCCGCCGGCTCATTGCTGCGCTGCGCAAGAACCGCTATCGCTGGCTGCGGGTGCCTCTGGCGCTGCTCTTCATCCTGGGCGGGCTGGCTTGGTTCTTGCCGGTGCTGGGGCTCTGGATGCTGCCTCTCGGCCTGCTGCTTCTCGCCCTCGACGTGCCGGTGCTGCGCCCGGTCGTCGCGGCGGCGATCATCCGCGGCCGGCGGCGGCTCGATCTGTGGCGCCAGCGCTCCCGACGGCGCTGATCTTCCTCGACCGGGGCCCCAAGACCTCCGAGATCGCCTGCGCCCGTCGCTGAAACGCATCGACGCGGTATCTCGCGCCAGCAAGACGACACTTCCTTCGCGCGCTTCGGCGCCGAGGCTCCATGCCGGTCGGGGGCGTATCGGCGCAGGCTCTCGCGGCAGCTTCCATCCGGCAGCGTTGCAGAGCATAGCTGCCGCATGTGGATGCCCGCCGACCCGCTGCTGATGACAGCGACGATCATCATATCCGCCGGTGTCGCGTTCCGCGCCATCATCACGGCGCGGACGCCGCAGGGTGCCATCGGCTGGGTGGTCATCATCGCGGCGCTGCCGCCCGTGGGCGTGCCGCTCTATCTGGTCTTCGGGCTCGCCGATCACAGCCGCACGGTGGCAGCACGGCGCGCGGCCGAGACGGCGCCGGACCAGCGGGCCGCCGCCCTGCTGCCCTGCCGCCGCGGCGAGCGGCTGCAGATCTTCGAGACCCTTGCCAGGCGGAGCGCCAGCCGAGGCAACGGCGCCGAGCTGCTGATCGACGGCGAGGCGACCTACGCGGCCTTTGACGAAGCCATCGCAGGCGCGCGGCGCTATGTGCTGGTGCAGTTCTACATCATTCGCAACGACGATGCCGGACAGCGCCTGAAGCGAGCGCTGATCGCCAAGGCGCGCGAGGGCGTCGCGGTTTTCGTCTTGCTCGACGCCTTTTTCGGGCTGCGTGGCCGCTACGTCCGCGAGCTCGAGGCGGCCGGCGTCCAGATCCGCGCACCGCGCGGGCCTCGTCGCCTGCTCGGCCGCTGGCAGTTCAATTTTCGCAGCCACCGCAAGCTGCTGATCGCAGATGGCCGGATCGCGTTCACCGGCGGGCTGAACATTGGCGACGAATATCTCGGCCGGAGCCGGCGCCTCGGCCGCTGGCGCGATACGCATGTCCGCCTGACCGGGCCGATGATTGCGCGGCTGCAGCAGGATTTCGCCGTCGACTGGCGCCGTACCTCGGGCGCGCGGCTGCCGGTCGATCTCTCCTGGGAATCGGGCAGCGACCCGCGCGACATGTGCGGACTCGTGCTCACGCCCTCGCCGACAAGCCAGACCGAAACGGGCAACCTCTATTTCTGCGCGCTGGCGCAGAGCGCGCAACGTCGCCTGTGGATCGCCACGCCCTACTTCGTGCCGGACACCGACGTGTTCGCGGCGCTGAAGGTGGCGGCGTTTCGCGGGGTGGAGGTGCGCATCCTGGTGCCCGACAGGCCCGACCATTACCTGCCATGGCTCGCCGCCTTCACCTATTTCGACGAGCTCAACGATGCCGGCGGCCAGATCTGGCGCTATGATGCTGGCTTCATGCATCAGAAAGTCGCTCTGGTGGACGACGCGCTGGCCTCGGTGGGCACGATCAATCTCGACATCCGATCGGGCATGCTGAACTTCGAGCACACGGCAATCATCGAGGACCGAAGCTTCGCGGGCGAGGTCGAGGCGATGCTGCTGCAGGATTTCGCGAACGCCCATCTGATGCAGACCCGGCTGGCGCAGCGTTCGCGCTGGCTGCGCACGGCGGCCTATTCCGCGCGCCTGCTGGCGCCTCTGCTCTGAGCATGCGGCTGCGCCTCGCCAGCTACAACATCCGCAAGGCCGTAGGGCTCGACTGGCGCCGCGATCCGGCGCGGACCCTGGGGGTGATCAGGGCGCTCGACGCTGACGTCGTGGCGCTGCAGGAGGCGGACAAGCGGCTGGGCCTGCGCCCGGCCGCGGTGCCGGCCGAGGCGATCGCGCGCGAGACCGACCTGCGGCCCGTGGCCCTCGGCCACAGCCCGGTCAGCCTCGGTTGGCATGGCAACGCGGTCCTGGTCCGCGATGCGCTCGACGTCACCGGCACGGAGTGCCTCGAGCTGCCGGGGATCGAGCCGCGCGGCTGTGTGGTTGTCCGCCTGGCGACTGAATCGGGCGGCCTGACCCTGGTCGCCGTGCATCTCGGGCTGCGCCGGCGCTGCCGGCGCCTGCAGTTCGTGCACATCCTGCGCGCGCTCGGCCGCTCCGGCTCCGAGCGCGCCGTCATCCTCGGCGACTTCAACGAGTGGTCGCCCGACCGCGGCGTCGAGCCGCTGCTGCCGCGCTTCCGGATCGTCAGCCCGGGGCTGAGCTTCCACGCCTCGCAGCCGGTCGCGCCGCTCGACCGCTTCGCGCTCGGCGCCGGCGTCCGGCTGATCGACGCCGGCGTCGAGGCCGGACCGATCGCGCGCCGGGCCTCGGACCACCTGCCGGTCTGGACAGAGGTCGAAGTCAGCTAGAGCATTTCTGGATCGATCGGAATCGCCCAGCGCAAGCGGAAACCTCAGCGAGACCAAGCAGATCCCGGCCTGCACGGGGGTGACGGCCGCCGGACATGCAAGTCGCTCCGGTTCGGAACCGATCAACCGCTTGAGCGACGGACGAAACGACCACGCCCGACCGGCTCGTCGCATCTCCGCGAATGATCAGCGATCGCCCGGGCAGTCCTGGCGACGCTGGCGGTCAGGCCGCCTCGGGCGCCTCGATGCGGCCCTGCTCGACGGCGTGGCAGGCGGCGCGCGTCGCGCCATAGGCCCTGAGCGCCGGCTCGATCTTCGGGCAGGGCTCGAAGCGCCACGGGCAGCGCGGGTGGAAGGTGCAGCCCGAGGGCGGGTTGATCGGCGAGGGCAGCTCGCCCTTCAGCACGATCCGCTCCTTGGTGCGGCGCGGATCGGCGACGGGCGTGGCCGAGAGAAGCGCCCGCGTGTAGGGGTGGAGCGGCGTCGCGAACAGCCGGTCGCGCGGTGCTGTGCTCGACCGCGCCGCCCAGGTACATCACCATCACCTCGTCGGCGATGTGGCGCACCACCGACAGGTCGTGGCTGATGAAGAGATAGGCGAGGTCCCGCTCGGCCTGCAGCCGTGCCAGCAGGTTCAGCACCTGCGCCTGGATCGAGACGTCGAGCGCCGAGACGGGCTCGTCCAGCACCAGGATCTTCGGCTCGAGCATCAGCGCGCGGGCGATGGCGATGCGCTGGCGCTGGCCGCCCGAGAACATGTGCGGATAGCGGTCGTAATGCTCGGGCCGCAGGCCGACGGCGGCCAGCGTGTCGCGCGCCCGCTCGCGCCGCTCGTCGCGGGGCATGTCGGGGCGGTTGATCGCCAGCGGCTCCTCGAGCGCGCCGCCGATCTTCTGGCGCGGGTTCAGCGAGCCATAGGGGTTCTGGAAGACGATCTGCACGTCGCCGCGCAGGCGCCGGCGCTTCTCGGCATCGGCGTCGGTCACGTCCTTGCCGTCGATCAGAAGCGTGCCCGCGGTCGGCGGCTCGATCATGGTGACGAGGCGGGCCAGCGTGGACTTGCCGCAGCCCGACTCGCCGACCACCGCGAGCGTCCTGCCGCGCGCCAGCGTGAACGAGACGCCGTTCAGCGCCTTCACCGTCGCCGATTCCTGGAAGAGCCCGCGCGAGACCTCGTAGTGGCGCTTGAGGTCGCGCGCCTCGAGAACGATCTCGCCCGTCATGCCGCCTGCACCTCCGGATGGTTCTGCGGCACGCCGCCGATCAGCGGATAGTGGCAGAGCGCGCGGCCGAGTTCCGGCCCCTGGCGCGGCGGCGGCACGGCGTGGCAGGTCGGGGTGGCGAAGCGGCAGCGCGGGCTGAAGAGGCACCCCTTCGGCCGGTCCAGCAGCCCCGGCACGACGCCCGGAATCGAGGGCAGCAGCTTGTCGGTCGCCCGCTCGGGCAGGGCGGCGAGCAGCGCCGCCGTATAGGGGAGGTGCGGGTCGTCGAACAGCGCGCCCACCTCCTGCTGCTCGACCTGCTGGCCGGCATACTGGACGACGACGCGCTCGGCGGTCTCGGCGACCACGCCCATGTTGTGCGTGATCAGCACCAGCGCCATGCCCGTCTCCTGCTGCAGGCGGACGAGCAGGTCGAGGATCTGCGCCTGGATGGTGACGTCGAGCGCGGTCGTCGGCTCGTCGGCGATGACCAGCTTGGGCTCGCAGGCCAGCGCCATGGCGATCATCACGCGCTGGTTCATGCCGCCCGACAGCTGGTGCGGGAAGGCCTTCAGCCGCCGCTCGGGCTCGGGGATGCCGACGAGCTCCAGCAGCTCGACGGCGCGCTCGCGCCGCTCGCGGCGGTTCAGGCCCATATGGACCTTCATCGCCTCGGTCAGCTGGAAGCCGACGGTGAAGCAGGGGTTGAGCGAGCTCATCGGCTCCTGGAAGATCATCGCCATGTCGGCGCCGATGATCGAGCGGCGCTCGCGGCGCGACAGGCGGCGCAGGTCCTTGCCGTCGAAGACCATCCGGTCGGCGGTGACGGTCGCCGTCCAGGGCAAAAGCCCCATGACCGCCAGCATCGAGACCGACTTGCCCGACCCCGACTCGCCGACGATGGCGACGATCTCGCCCGCGTCGACCGAAAGCGAGACGCCGTCGACGGCGCGCAGCCGGCCCTGCGCGGTCTGGAACTCGACGGTGAGGTTCTCGATCTCGAGCAGCGCCATCAGGACCTCTTCAGCTTGGGGTCGAGCGCGTCGCGCAGGCCGTCGCCGACCAGGTTGATGGCCAGCACCGTGATCAGGATCGCGAGGCCCGGGAAGGTCACCACCCACCAGGCGCTGAGGATGAACTCGCGCGCCTCGGCCAGCATGGTGCCCCATTCGGGCGTCGGCGGCTGCGCGCCGAGGCCGAGGAAGCCGAGCGCGGCGGCGTCGAGGATGGCGGTCGAGAACGACAGCGTCGCCTGCACGATCAGCGGCGCGAGGCAGTTCGGCAGGATGGTGCGCACCATCAGCCGCACCGGCCCGGCGCCGGCCACGCGGGCGGCGATGACGTACTCCTTGCCCTTCTCGGTCATCACCGCGGCCCGCGTCAGGCGCACGAAATGCGGCTGCAGCACCAGCGAGATGGCGATCATCGCGTTGATCAGGCCGGGGCCCAGGATCGCCACCAGCACCAGCGCCAGCAGCAGCGACGGAAACGCCAGGATCACGTCCATCACGCGCATGATGACGACGTCGACCGCGCCGCGGAAATAGCCGGCGATCAGCCCCATGGTGATGCCGCCGGTCAGCGACAGCGTGACGACGACCACGCCGATGAAGAGCGAGAAGCGCGAGCCGTAGATCAGCCGCGAGAGGATGTCGCGCCCGACCGCGTCGGTGCCGAGCGGGAAGGCCCAGCTCCCGCCCTCGACCCAGGCGGGCGGCACGAGCAGCGCGTCGCGGTATTGCTGGTAGGGCTCGTGCGGCGCGATCAGCGGCGCCGCCAGCGCGATCAGCACCAGCGCCCCGAAGACGAAGAGCCCGACGACGGCGCCCTTGTTCTCGGCGAAGTAGTGCCAGAACTCGCCCAGCACCGAGCGCTCGGCGGTCGCGATCTCGGTCTCGACCTCGTCGAGGCTGGTGTCGGCTTCCTGGGCTTCGGTATGGGCCATGCTTGGTGCTCAGTGCCGGATGCGCGGGTTGATCAGGCCGTAGAGCACGTCGACGATCAGGTTGACGATCATGACGATGCCGGCGATCAGCAGCAGCCCGCCCTGCACGACCGGGTAGTCGCGCTTGAAGACCGAGTCGACCATCCACTTGCCGATGCCGGGCCAGGAAAAGATCGTCTCGGTCAGGATCGCGCCGGCCAGCAGCACGCCGACCTGCAGGCCGATGACCGTGATGACCGGGATCAGCGCGTTGCGCAGCGCGTGCAGGCCGATGACGCGCAGCGGCGGCAGCCCCTTGGCGCGGGCGGTGCGGACATAGTCCTCGCTCAGCACCTCGAGCATGGCCGAGCGCGTCTGGCGCGCGATGACGGCCAGCGGGATCGTGCCGAGCACGATCGTCGGCAGGATCAGATGGCTGACCGCCGAGCCGAACGCGCCCTTCTGCCCCGACAGCAGCGAGTCGATCAGCATGAAGCCGGTCACCGGCGGGAAGAAGTAGAGCAGCGAGATCCGCCCCGAGACCGGCGTCCAGCCGAGGATGCCCGAGAACAGGATGATCAGCAGCAGGCCCCACCAGAAGATCGGCATCGAATAGCCGACCAGCGCCGTCGACATGATCGCCTGGTCGACGACGGTGCCGCGCCGCACCGCGGCGAAGACGCCGGCCGGCATGCCGAGCACGACGGCGAAGATGATGGCGCAGAGCGACAGCTCGACGGTCGCCGGGAACAGCGTGAAGAACTCCTGCACCACCGGCCGCTTGGTGACGATCGAGTGGCCGAGATCGCCGTGCAGGATGCCGCAGAGATAGTCGAGGTACTGCACGACGACGGGCTGGTCGTAGCCGTAGAGCGTCTGCAGCTCGGCATAGCGCTCTTCGGTCATGCCGCGCTCGCCGGCCATCAGGATGATCGGGTCGCCGGGCAGCAGCCGGATGAAGGCGAAGGCGACGATCGAGACCCCGATGAAGGTCGGGATCAGGAGGCCGATCCGCGTCAGCAGAAAGCGCAGCATGGTCGGGCTCCGGTGCCCTCTTTCGTTCCGAGCATAGGACAGAACCGGGGCGCTGGGTAGGGTGGGCGCCAGCCCACCTGCATCTGGGCTTCGGTGCGCCTTGCGGGTGGGATCGCAGCCACCCTGCGGGGAGCCCGGCGACCGAAGCCGCCGGGCCGGCTCGATCTCACTCCGCCAGGTCGACGCCGTAGAAGATGTGGCCGCCGAACGGGTCGATCTTGTAGTCCTGCACTTCCTTGCGGACCGGCATGAAGACGACCGAGTGGGCGATGGTGTCCCAGGGCGCCTGCTCCTTGAAGACGACCTGCGCCTGCTCGTAGAGCTTTGCGCGCTCGTCCTGGTTCTGCTCGACCTTGGCCTTCATGATCAGGTCGTTGAACGGCTCGTAGCACCACTGCGCCCGGTTGGCGCCGCCGACCGCGTCGCAGCCGAGCAGCACGGCCAGGAAGTTGTCCGGGTCGCCATTGTCGCCGGTCCAGCCCAGCAGCACCGCGCCGTCGCGGTCCTTCGCCTTCGAGCGCTCGAGGTACTCGGCCCACTCGTAGGTGACGATCTCGGACTCGACGCCGATCTTGCGCAGGTCCTCCTGGATCAGCTCGGCCATGCGCCGGGCGTTCGGGTTGTAGGGCCGCTGCACCGGCATCGCCCAGATCTTCATCGAGAGGTTCTTGACGCCCTCTTCCTCGAGCATCTTCTTGGCCGCCTCGGGATCGTAGGGGTCGTCCTTGACATTGTCGTTGTAGGACCAGATCGTCGGCGGGATCGGGTTCTTGGCGACCTTGCCGGCGCCCTGGAACACGGCGTCAAGGATCGCCTGCTTGTTGATCGCCATGTTCAGCGCCTTGCGGACCTTGGGGTTGTCGAAGGGCTTCTGCTGCGTGTTGTAGGCGAGGTAGCCGACGTTCAGGCCCTCCTGCTCCAGCACCTTGATGTTCGGGTCCTTCTTCATCGCCTCGACGTCGGCCGGGTTCGGGTACGGCATGACGTGGCATTCGCCGGCCTGCAGCTTCTGATAGCGGACGCTGGCATCGGGCGTGATGGCGAAGACCAGGTCGTCGATGGCGGGCTTGCCCTCCCAGTAGTCCGGGTTGGCCTTGTAGCGGATCACCGCGTCGGGCTGGTAGGCGACGAACTGGAACGGGCCGGTGCCGATCGGCTTCTGGTTCAGCTGCTCCATGTTGCCGTTGGCCTGCAGCTGGTCGGCATATTCCTTGGACTGGATCGAGGCGAAGTCCATCGCCATGTTGGCCAGGAACGGCGCCTCGGGCCGCTTCAGCGTGAACCGCACCGTCAGGTCGTCGACCTTCTCGACCGACTTCAGCAGCTCGGGCATCGACATCGAGTTGAAGTATTCCCAGGACGCGCCCTGCACGTAGTCGTGCCAGGGATTGTCCTCCTTCAGCTGCCGCTCGAACGAGAACACGACGTCGTCGGCGTTGAAGTCGCGCGTCGGCGTGAAAAAGTCCGTCGAATGGAACTTGACGCCGGGGCGCAGCTTGAAGGTGTAGTCCGTGCCGTCCTCGCTGACCTCCCAGCTCTCGGCCAGGCCCGGCACGATGGTGGTGGTGCCGCGGTCGAATTCGGTCAGCCGATTGTGGACGTTGCGCGACGAGGCGTCGAAGGTGGTGCCGGCGGTGTAGAGCGAGGGGTCAAAGCCCTCGGGCGAACCCTCGGAGCAGTAGACCAGCGTCTTGGCCTGGGCCAGGCCCGCGGCCAGGGCGACGACGGCGGCGCTGGCGAGCGCCACGCGAATAAAGCGCTTCATCGTATTCCTCCCGTACTGTCACTTGCGCGCTTATCGGCGCGCTACGCGGCCGCTATAGTCGCATGCCAGTGCGGAGTCCAAGGCGATTTGCGCTGTGGAGCCGTCCCCCGGCGGCGCAGGAGCGCGCGCGGCGCCGGCCGAGCGCGCCGCCCCTCCGCCTCAGACCTGGCTCGTCTCGCCCCCGTCGGAGCCGCGCGTCACGGCCCGGTAGACGCGGCCGATCTCGCTGAGCAGGCCCAGGCGCACCAGCGCGCGAAGCGCCTCGGCGCGGCAATCATAGCTGTTGGCGCGGCGCCAGCCCTCGACGGCGGCGATCTCCTCGTCGCTCAGCCGGACCTCCGCGCTCTTGAAGGGGTCGCGATCCGCGTAGCTGCCATCCATCGGCTCTCTCCCCGGCCGGCTCTCTCCCCGACGCTCACACGCGTTCACGATCGTGCGACGCTCTTATTGTTAAGGAAAAAGCTACGACTCCGGGTTGCGCCGAGACATTGCGGAAATCTGCTTATTCGGACCGGCGTCAGCTCAGCATCATGATCAGATCCGAGATGCCGCGCGCCTCCATCTTCTCGCGGATGCGCGAGCGGTGGATCTCGACCGTGCGCTGCGAGATGCCGAGCGCCACCGCGATTTCCTTGTTCAAACGGCCGAGCACCAGGTGGTCGAGGACCTCGCGCTCGCGCGCCGTGAGGCGGGCGAGCCGCTCGGCCACCACCTCGCGCGGCACGGTGCGGCGCGGCCGGTTCGTCAGCACAGCGCGCGCCTCTTCGATCGCCTGCAGGAGGTGCTCCTCCTTGGCGGGCTTCTCGATGAAGTCGACCGCGCCCATCTTCATCGCCCTGACCGCGGCCGGCACGTCGCCGTGCCCGGTCAGGATGATGACCGGCAGGCGCGAGCCCTCGGCGACCAGGCGCTGGTGCAGCTCCATGCCGCCGATCCCCGGCATGCGCAGGTCGAGCAGCAGGCAGGCCCGCCGCTCCGGGTCGAAGCGCTCGAGGAACATCTCGGCCGAGTTGCAGGGCTCGACCGAGAACCCGTGCGAGCGCAGCAGCATCGAGAGCGAGCGCAGCACCGGGGGGTCGTCCTCGACGACATAGATCAGGAAGTCCTCAGCCCGCATCGGCCACCCCGTTCATCGGCAGAGAGAAGACAATCTCGGCGCCCTGCGCCGGCTCCTCCGCCCAGATCCGTCCGCCATGCGCCTCGACGATCGAGCGGCAGAGCGACAGGCCGATGCCCATCCCGCTGGTCGTCGAGCTGTGGAAAGGCTCGAAAAGCGTCTTGCGCACATCCGGGTCAATCCCATGGCCGGTGTCGCCGACCGAGACGACGACCGTGCCCCCGGCCAGACGGGTCGCGATCGTCAGGACGGGATCGCTCGCCCCCCGCATGGCGGCCACCGCGTTCAACGCAAGGTTGAGAACGACCTGGCCGATCTGCACCGGGTCGGCCCAGATCGCCGGTATGTCGTTGGCAAACGCATAGGCTATCCGCGGACGATCGGCATCGCTCGCCATCATCGCGAGGTCCACCGCCTGGTGGATGGTGGCGTGCAGATCGATGCGCTCGGGCGCCAGCGTCCCGCCGGCGATGAAGGCGCGCAGGCGCTTCACCAGGTCAGAGGCGCGCGAGGCCTCGTCGACGGCGTCGCGCATCAGCCCGTGCAGGCCCTCGGGCACGGGCACGCCCATGTTGCGCAGCTCCTGCCGGCAGGCGTTGACGTAATTCGTCACGGCCGAGAGCGGCTGGTTCAGCTCGTGCGCCAAGGCCGAGGCGAGCTCGCCCATCGAGGTGCGCCGGGCCGCGTCGAGCAGCGCGAGCCGCAGCCGCTCCTCCTCGGCCTCGGCCTCGTTGCGGGCGCGCACGGCGGCCCGCTCGCGCTCGAGGCTGTTGAGCGCGAAAAGCGCGCGCCGGACGATCCGCAGCGCCTCGCGATCGGTCGAGTCGAAGGGCTTGGAGCGGCCGATCCGCTCCTCGCGCCACAGCGCGAACGAGCCGCGCGGGCTGAGCCGCGTCGTGCCGTCGACCATGCGCCGCTCGAGCTTGTCCGGCCGGCCGGCCCATTTGATCGTGTGCTCGTAATGCTCGCGCGCGAGGACGAGGTAGTCCGCCCCGTCATCGGACAGCTCCAGATAAGCGGCCCCCGCCGCGACATGCCATTGCGCGTCGTCCATGGCGATGATCGACGACAGCTGGTCCGTGACTGCGACGCCCTCGCTCAGCTGCGCGCGCAGCGGCGCATAGCGCAGCCGCGGGTTCGGAACCGCGCCGAACTCGGCGATGCGCCCGGCCTGCTTGAAGACGATCCCCTGCGCGTCCAGCAGCTCCATCAGCTGGGCGCACCAATCCTCGACGACCTCGGCCAGCGGCGTGCCCTGCCGGCCCTGCTTTTCCAGCGCAAAGGCGACCTTCTCGGCCCTGATGCTGCGGCGCAGCTGCGTTCGGTCGGCGATGCCCTGCAGCAGGGCCGAGATCGTGCCGCCGAGCAGCTCGGAGAACTGCAGCCGGGCCAGCGAGACCCGGCGCGGCCCGTAGTGGTGGCAGGCGACGAGCCCCCAGAGCTCGTTGTCGGTGACGAGCGAGATCGACATCGAGGCGCGCACGCCCATGTTGCCGAGATATTCGATGTGCACCGGCGCCACCGCGCGCAGCTTGGAAAACGTCAGGTCGAGCGGTGCCAGCCCGCCGGCCGCGCGGATCGGCACCGCGGGCGCCTCGATGTCGACGATGGTGCGCACGGCGTTCAGCACGAAATGCCGCCGCGCCGGATCGGGAATGTCCGAGGCCGGATAGTGCAGCCCGAGGAAGCTGTCCGGCCGCACGGTGCTCTCGGCGATGACCTCGCCATGCTTGTCCTCGGCAAAGCGATAGATCATCACGCGGTCGAACCCGGTGACCTCGCGCAGGATCTCGGCGCTGAGCTGGGCGAGCTCGGCGAGCGTGCCCGGCCTGACCAGCTCGGCGATGATCCGTTGCCGCAGATCGCCCTCCAGCCACGGGTCGGGGTCTGTCGCCTCCTTCTCGACGAACTCCAGGATGGTCGTGCCGCCATTGCTGTGCGGCAGGCACTCCAGCCGCCGCGGTGCATCGCCGGGCGGGGCGACGTCGAGAACGACGGACTTGAAAAGCTCGGGCCGGCGCGGCTGCAGGTGCCGGCGAGCCAACGCATCGAGATCGCCCTGCGGCAGCAGCTCGGCGAGCGGCCGGCCGAGAAGCTCGTCCGGCGCGATGCCGAGAACCGCAAAGGTGTTCGCGCTGGCATATCCGATGAGCTGGTCCGGCCCGTCGGCCGCGATCAGCGCGCCATGCGGCTGGATCGCGCCGATCAGATGGATCGGCTCGCGGTCGCAGGAGGAGAGGTCGACGCCGTTCGCGTTCATCCCACAGGCTCCGGCGCGAGCTGCCCGACCCAGCCGGCGAACGTCCCGAAGGTGCCGACGGCCGCGGCGAGCACCACCTTCTCGTCGGCGGGCGCGACGCGGTCGAGCAGCGACTGCGTCCGGCGCCAGAGGCCCGGCCCCTCGGTCCGGCACCAGCTCCAGAAGCCGCCGGGCGCCGGCCAGCCGAGCCGCCGAACGGCGCTGCCGAGCACAGCGCCGCCGAGCAGGGCGCCGTCGACCACGTAGAGCGCCCCGGCGATCGCCCCCGGCTCGTCCAGCGCCGGCAGGTCTGGCGTCGCCCCGCGCGCCGGTGCGACCCCCATCTTGGTCATGTCGCGCAAGATCAGCGGCGCGCGGCGCGCGTGGACGACATCCCCGATGGCGCAGGCGTGCCGCTCGCAGGCTGCGGCGAGGGCCGCATCGAACGAGGCGTAGAAGGATTCCATGCGCTGCAGCAGCGCGGCGTATTCGGCACGTCCGATCGTCGAACGCGCGAGGCGCCGAAAGACCGGCAGCTGGTGGAGCGCCTCGTGCGCATCGCGCGTCTCGTCGCGCAGCAGCACGCGTAAAGGTGTCATGATCCTGGTCACCGACTGCTCTCCCGCTTCCATCCTTAAGCCCTTCTCGGCGCGCAACAAGGCGTTCTCGGCGCCAAAGCGGAAACGCCGGAGCCGGCAGTCCGCGGGCGCACGAGGCCGGGGCAGGGCCCGTGCCGGCGAATTCGCTCGGCTTTTCGGCCGGTGCCGTGCTAGGCTGCCGCGGTGACAAGTGGCGCGCACAAGGCGGCTGCGCGCGAATTCGGGAGCGACGGTCAGATGACGGCGACGGCTCCGATTGCGGCGCTAGGGGCCGACGGTCGGGCCGCAGCGGCTGCGCTGCGGTGCGCGGCCGACGTTGCGGTCGTGGTCGGCCCCGACGGGGCGGTCCGCGAGGCCCGGATCTCGCCAGACCTCCGAGGCGCGGTGCCGGCGACGCCCAGCAGCCCGGCCTCCGAGATCGTGCGGCCCGAGGACCGGCAGGTCTTCGCCGCAGCGCTGGCCGCGGCGTCGGCGGGCCGGATCCCCGACCCCGTCGAGGTGCAGCATGCCGGGCAGCCCGCCGGGGCGATCTTTCGCTATGCGGCCCTGCCGGCGGATCGCGCAGGCGATGTCTTGCTGATCGGGCGTCTGCTGCAGCGGACCGACACGCTGTCGCTGCGCGTGTCGGAAGCACATCTCGCCGTCGACCGGGACGAGATGGCGCGCCGCGCCACCCAGACGCGTTACCAGATGCTGTTCGAAGGCGCGCCCGAGGCGATCCTGGTCGTGGCCTTGGAGAGCCGCGTCGTCGACGAGGCCAATCCGCGGGCGCTGGCGCTCCTCGGCCTTACCGAGGAGCAGGTCGTCGGCCAGCCGGTCGAGATGCTCGTCCAACGCGCCGATCGCGCCCGCATCGCCGGGCTGGTCGCGGCTATGGCCGAGCAGCGCGAGGTCGCGCCGGCGCGCCTGACGCTCGCCGACTCCGGGCGGCGAGTCTCGCTGCAGGGCCGCGGCTTTCGCGCTTTCGACCGGGCGCAGGCGATGCTCCGGCTGGACGAGATCGAGCCCGCCCAGGGCTTGCCGCCGGCGGAGGCGCTGGTGGCCGAGCTGCTGCGCGCCACCGGGCAGGCGGTGGCGCTGACGGATGCGGACGGCCGGATCGTCTGGGCGAGCGAGGCCTTCCCAAGTCCGGCCGAGCGGTCCCGCGGGACGCTTGCCGAGCTCTTCGAGGGCGTCGGCATGCCCCTCCGTTCGCTGCTGGCGACGGCACGCGAGCATGGGCGGATCACCTGCCCCGGCGTGCAGGTGCGCACAGCCGACGGCCATATGCGCGGGGATCTGACCGTCGTCGCGCTCTCCGGCGATGCGACCCCCGGCTTCGGCCTGCTCTTTTACGCGGACGGGCAGGGCGCGCCGGAGGTGCCCGCCGAGCGGGCGATCGCCGAGGGCCAGGCGATCTCGGCCGCGCTCGCCCAGGCGCCGCTCAAGGATCTGGTGCGCGACGTGGCCGACGCGATCGAGCGGTCCTGCATCGAGGCGGCGCTGCGTCTGACCGATGGCAACAAGGCGGCGGCCGCCGAGGCGCTCGGCCTCAGCCGGCAAAGCCTCTACCTCAAACTCCACCGCTTCGGCCTGCTCTGATCCGAGCGCTGGCCCGATGACCGCCATCGTCCGGCTGACCGGACGATTTCCCGCCACTCTGCGGGGACGCTCCGGCCGAGCCGGAGCATGACGGGCGCCCGCCTTCAGGCACCGTTCTGAGAGGCGCGGCCTTCCGCCAGCCTCAGCTGAAGGCCTTCTCCATCGCGTCGATCGTGGCCTTGGTGATCGACTGCGGCGCCAGCGCAGCGGCGGGGCAGGGCGCGGCCAGCCGCTCACCGATGTTGTAGATATGAAAGACGTTGGCAGCCTCCAGCGCCGCGAGCTCGTCCCAGGTGACCGGGGTCGCGACCGTCGCGCCCTTGCGCGCGCGAACCGAATAGGGAGCGATCGCCGTCGACCCGCGCTCGTTGCGCAGATAGTCGATGAAGACGCGGCCTTTGCGCTTTGCCTTGGACATGGTGGCGACGTAGCGGTCCGGCTGAGACTGCGCCAGCAGCGTAGCGAAGGCGCGCGCAAACTGCTTCAGCGTCTCCCACGAGATGGTCCGGCGCAGCGGCATCGCCACATGCACCCCCTTGCCGCCGGTCAGTATCGGCGAGGAGTCGAGGCCGATCCCGGCGAGCAGATCGCGCACCTCGACCGCGGCGGCGCGTGTCGCGTCAAAGCTCAACCCCTCGTCGGGGTCGAGGTCAAGGACCAGCCGGTCGGGCCGATCGAGCTTGTCGATGTGCGCGCCCCAGATGTGGAACTCGATCGTGCCCATCTGGGCCGCGGCGACCAGAGCGGCCGGCGTGGTCGCGTAGAGATAGGGCTGCACCGAGCCGTCCTTCTCCTCGACGTCGACCTCCTTCAGCTGCTTGGGAAAGCCCTGGTTGGCGTGCTTCTGGAAAAAGCACTGCGAGTCGATCCCGCCAGGGCAGCGCACCAGCGACACCGGGCGGCGCCCGGCGATCTGCAGCATTCGGTCGCCGACCTCGGCATAGTAGCTGGCAACGTCCAGCTTGGTGACGCCCGCGCCAGGGAACATCTCGCGGTCGGGGTTGCTGATGCGGATGCCGGCGACCTCGGGGTCCCGACCCTTCTTGCGCGCAGGCATCTTCTCCGCCTTTTCCGGGGCCACCGTCTCGGCAGGCTTGTCCTCGCGCAGGCCGAGGAACACTCCGTGCCGGATGTTGCCGTCGTCAGTGATCTCGGTGAAGTCCACCTCGGCCACGAGCTCTGGCTTCACCCAATGCGCCCTCCTGACCTCGCGCGGCACCTCGGCGAACGGGTTCTTGGCCTGCGCCAGCTCCTTCATCCGCCCCGCCACGGCCCCGAGCGTCCGCTGGTCGAAGCCCGCGCCGACGCGGCCGCGGTACTGGAGCTTGCCGTCGACGAACTGGCCGAGCAGCAGGGACGAGAACGGCCGCCCCTTCTTGTCGCTCGGCGCCCAGCCGCCGACGACGAACTCCTGCCGCTTGGTGCACTTGACCTTGACCCAGGCGCGGGTGCGGGCCGAGACGTAAGGCGCGTCGGCCCGCTTGCAGATGATCCCCTCGCCGCCCGCCTTGCAGGCGTGCTCATAGGCTTCGGCCCCATGGCCGAGCACGGACTGCGACAGGCGCAGCGCGTCGTTCTCGTGGCCCTCGAGCAGGTGCTCCAGCCGCTCGGTGCGCTCGCTCTGCGGCAGGCGCCCGAGATCCTTGCCGTCGAGCGAGAGCAGGTCGAAGGCGAAGAAGACGAGCGGAGCGCCGTCCTTCAGCGCCGCCTGCAGCGCGTTGAAGGACGAGCCGCCGGTCCGCCACTGGGCCATGACCTCGCCGTCGATCAGCGCGCTCTGGCAGGGCAGCTCGTCGAAGGCGCCGGCCAGCGCCGCGAACTTGTCCGTCCAGTCGAGCCCCGAGCGGGTGTAGTATCGGTCGCCGCCCCGGCCGAGCGCGACGAGGCAGCGATAGCCGTCGAACTTGGCCTCGTGCAGCCAGTCGTCGCCCGCCGGCGCCGCCTCGACCAGCGTCGCGAGCTGGGGCTTGCGGAATTTCGGCCGCGTTCCGGTGCGCTCGGGCGCCTTCCGCGCCGGCGGCGACTCGTCCCTGCCGCGGTTGCTTTCCCAGACCGGGCTTTTCCGGTCCTCGGCGATCTCGTCCATCGACTGGCCCGAGACGACGCTGTCGACGAAGGCGTCGGTCAGGTGCGACGGGTCATCGGTCGCGCCCTCGTCGCGCTCCTTGACCAGCAGCCAGTTCTCGCGCTTCTCGCGGCCGCGCGGCGGCATTCGGATCAGCGCCCAGCCGCCCTTCATCCGCTGGCCGTGGACGACGAAGTGCAGCATGCCGCTCTTCAGACCCTCGTCGACGTCGTGCAGCGGCTCCCAGCTGCCCTGGTCCCACATCATCACGGTGCCGCCGCCATACTCGCCCTGCGGGATCGTGCCCTCGAAGGTGCCGTAGGACAGCGGATGGTCCTCGGTCCGCACGGCCAGCCGCTTTTCGGAGGGCGCATCGCTCGGCCCGCGCGTGACCGCCCAGCTGAGCAGCACCCCGTCCCATTCGAGCCTCAGATCGTAGTGCAGGCGGCGCGCCGCGTGCTTCTGGACCAGGAAGGACAGCGCCTTGCCCCGGCCTTTCGCCACCTCGCCCTTCGGCTCGCGCGTCCTTTTGAAGTCGCGCTTGGCGTTGTACTCGGCCAGCTTGCCGCGCGAGGGCATCAGGTCCCTCTGATGGAGCTGGGGCGGCGCCCGAACCGATCTGAAGTGGCCGGATCGGTCACGCCGGACGCATCAGCGGAAGAGCCGGCCCAGGTCCCGGCGGAGGTCTCGCAAGTCTTTCTTGAAGTTCTCGCGCATCCCCTGCGCGTCACAGCCCATGTTCTGCCCGAAGGCGATCCCGCCCTGATCGGTCCGCCGGCATCCCTCGGCGACGGCCGGCTCCACCGGCCGCGCCGCCGGCACCGAGCTCGTCATCACCGCGTCGCGCTCCGCCGCGTGGCGCGCCCGGTCGCGTTCGGCGGCCTGCCAGGCGCGGTAGGGCGCCTCGGTCTGCTCGAGCAGCACCGCCATTGCGGGCTCGTCCAGAAAGCCCGTCGCAGGCAGGCCCGCCGCGCTCTGCCAGGCGGTGATAGCCGTGCGCGTGTCCGAACCGAAGATGCCGTCAACCAGCTTTGGGTCGTACTC
This sequence comes from uncultured Bacillaceae bacterium, assembly GCA_963763245.1. Taxonomy (GTDB): domain Bacteria; phylum Pseudomonadota; class Alphaproteobacteria; order Rhodobacterales; family Rhodobacteraceae; genus Thermohalobaculum. The sequence goes on along the minus strand of CAVXNU010000007.1, from coordinate 76,940 downwards.
GGCCAGGCGCAGGCGCTGCTGCACCTCGCGCCGGTCCCGTGCCGACAGATTGAGCGCCTCCTCGGCGGCGGCCGCCGCTTCGGGATCGACAGGCGCGGGCAAAGCGACGGCCTCCAGATCGGGATCGAGGGCAGCCGTCACCTCGCCATCGCTCGGCTGCGTGTCCGCGGCACGCTCGATCGGCCCTGCCTCGAGCGGCCCTGCCTCGAGCGATCCGGCCTCGAGTGATCCGGAGCGCCTCCGGCTCGGTGGCGCCCGCCGGCCGGAGCTCGGCCACTTCCACGGGCTCAAACGGCAGCGCCGACCGCTTCACAATGTCGACGGCGTTCTTCTCCGGCGGGAGCGATGCCGGCCGGGGCGGCGCTTCCTGCGCCGCGGCGGCGGCGAGAGCGGCGTCGCCCGCGTTCTGGGCCGGTTCGGCCGCCGGCATCGTCGCGGGCGCGGCAGCCGCGCCAGCGTCGGCGGCGCTCCCTTGCTCTTCATCGCCATCGGCAGTGGCCGACATCAGCCTGACGGCCGGATCGCCGTCCCGCCCCGCATCGGCACCGTCGGCGCTTTGGCTTGCGAAGAAGAGCTCGGACCCGCCGGACAGCTCCATGACGGCGATCGCCACGCCGAGGGCGACCGGCACCAGCCCGACGGCGATCCGGCGTCCACGCCGGCGGCGCGGGCGCAGGCCGTCCAAGGGCCGTTCCGGCGCGTCCCCGCATTCCGGAAGCTCGGCCAGGCGTTGGCGCGCCGAGCCGGCCAGTCGCGGCGACGCCCATTTCGGCTCGCCCGAAAAGATCCGGCGCAGCTCCGGGCTGTCGCGCAGCGCCTCGATGTCGGCGCGCGTCGCCACCCGACGCGATGCGTCTTGCGGCTCAGCAGAGTGCAGCATTCGCTTCGCCAGCATTCCCATCCCCCGCTGGGCAACTTCGGGCCTCAGGATCGGCGGGCTCCCCGGGTACTCTCGAGAGAGGAGCTACCGGGCACTCGTGCGGAACGCGACGACAGAACCAAATGTTCCAACAACAACGCCGGCTCTGTTTCCATCGGACCTGCGATAGGGCCCGCTTCGGGTAGAGCGGCACAACACATTTTCTATCTCGCGTCACGGCACTGGCGGCAAGAGTTAAATCACCGGATGGGTCTGGGCCAGCCCTCGGCGGCGCCCGCCGTTGCCCATCTGCAGCCGTGCCGGCGAAAGCGGCTGGTCGGCGACCCGGCTGACTCGTCCCGCGGAACCTGTCGGCGCGCAGCTTCGTTTCCGGCACGCTTCGGTTTAATGTTCTGCATGCGTCGCCCAGTGCGGAACGGCGCATCATTCAAAGTCCGCATTCTCGCGCGCGGGGACACCATAGCAGCTTCCCCGCCATCAGCAGGTACACGATCGGTGAGCGACCCACACAGTGCATCCCAGCCAGAGCTCGCCCAGCAGGGCTGGGCGACCCCGCGTTGGGCAGTGATCGGCATCTTCATTCTGCTGTTGGTCGGCGCCATGGCGATGGCGCGCGACTTCCTGATGCCGGTCATCCTCGCCTTCCTTCTGATGCTGGTCTTCACGCCGCTGCGCCGGACGCTCAACCGAATCGGCGTGCCGTCGCCGATCTGCGCCGTCCTCATCCTGGCGATGCTGACCAGCGCGCTCGGGCTCGGATTGGTGACCTTGTCGAGCCCGGTGTCCGACTATGCGGCGCGGGCGCCCCAGATCGGGCGCGAGATCCAGACAAAGCTGCGCAGCCTGCGCCAGCCGGTCGCCGAGATCGCCGAGGCGGGAGAGAGGCTCGACGAGATCGCCAGCGGCGGGTCCGCCACGGGCGTGCCGAAGGTCGAGGTGAAGCAGGAGGGCGTGTCCTCCAAGGTCGCCTGGATGGCGCCGATGGTCGTCGCTCAGCTGGGCTTCGTGCTGGTGCTGCTCTTTTTCCTGATCGCCTCCGGCGACATGTTCTACGAAAAGCTCGTGCACGTGATGCCGACGTTCACGGACAAGCGCCGCGCGCTGCGCATCGCCTTCGACATCGAGCGCCGGCTGGCGCGCTACCTTTCGACAATCACGCTCATCAACGCGCTGCTGGGGGTGGCGGTCGGCACGGCGATGTGGGCTTACCACATGCCGACGCCCGAGCTCTTCGGGCTGCTGGCCTTCGTCCTCAACTTCATCCCCTATATCGGGGCGGTGATCGGCATCACCCTGGCGACGCTGATCGCGCTGATCACGTTCCCGGACCCTTGGTCCTCGCTGCTCGTCGGCGGCACCTACCTCGCGCTGACCAGCATCGAGGGGCAGTTCGTCACGCCCTATTTCGTCGGCCGCGTCCTGCAGCTCAACACGGTGATCGTCTTCGTCGCGATCGCCTTCTGGGCCTGGCTCTGGTCGGTGGTCGGCATGATCATCGCGGTGCCGATGCTGGTCGTCGTGCGCGTCTTCGCCGAGCACATCGACGCGCTCGAGCCGCTCGGCGACTTCCTGACTGCCCGCGGCGCCGAGGCGCCGCAAACCGAGGAGGAGCCGGAGGAGGAGCCGGAGGAGGAAGGAGCGCGCCGCGCCGACCGTCGGCGAGTAGCGGCAGGCCCCGCTCAGGTGCGCACGTCGGGCGCCGTGCGGCCGGTCCGCGCGGCGATCCCGGCGATCGCGTCGGCGGCGCGCGCGACCTCGGCCAGCGCCTGCTCCGCGTCGAGGCCGTGCAGCTCGGGGTCAGGCTCGGGCCGCTCGAGATAGACGCGCAGCGTCGCGCCCTGCGTGCCGGTCCCAGAAAGCCTGAAGACCGCGCGGGCGCCGCCCTCGAACAGGATCCGGATGCCCTGATGCTCGGCCACGGAGCGGTCCACCGGATCGACATAGCGGAAGTCGTCCGCCGCCGCGACCGTCAGCCCGCCCGCCTCGGTGCCCGGCAGCGCCGGCAGGCGGTCGCGCAGACCCTGCATCAGCGCCTCGGCGATCGCGGTGTCGAGCGCCTCGTAATCATGGCGCGAGTAATAGTCCCGCCCATGCTTGCGCCAATGGTCGCGCAGAATCTCGGCCACGCCCGTCCGGCGCACGGCGAGGACGTTCAGCCACAGCAGCACTGCCCAGAGCCCGTCCTTCTCGCGGACATGATCCGAGCCGGTGCCAAAGCTCTCCTCGCCGCAGATCGTCGCCAGCCCCGCGTCGAGCAGGTTGCCGAAGAATTTCCAGCCCGTCGGCGTCTCGTGGCTGGGAATGCCCAGCCGCTCGGCGACGCGGTCGGCCGCACGGCTCGTCGGCATCGACCGCGCGATCCCCTTCAGCCCCCCGGCATAGCCCGGCGCCAGATGGGCGTTGGCGGCCAGAACGGCGAGGCTGTCCGACGGCGTGACATAGATGCCCGCGCCCGACGATCATGTTGCGGTCGCCGTCGCCATCGGCGGCGGCGCCGAAATCGGGCGCGCTGCCCGAGAACATCAGCTCCATCAGCTCCGCCGCATGCACGGGGTTGGGGTCGGGGTGCAGCCCGCCGAAATCGGGCAGGGGGACAGCGTTCGCGACCGTGCCCTCGGGCGCCCCGAGCCGCTCCTCGAGGATCGCCCGCGCATACGGTCCCGTCACCGCGTTCAGCGCGTCATAGCGCATGCGGAATCCGCCGGCGAACAGCCCGGCGATGGCGTCGAAGTCGAAAAGCCGCTCCATCAGCGCGGCATAGTCGGCGACCGGGTCGACGACCTCGACTGTCGTCTGGCCAAGCTTGCTCTCGCCCAGCCGGTCGAGATCGAGGTCCTGCGCCTCGAGGGTGCGATAGGCGGCGATGCGCTGGGTCGCGTCGTGGATGGCGCCCGTCACGCCCTCGGGCGCCGGCCCGCCGTTCGCGGTGTTGTACTTGACGCCGAAATCCTCGTCGGGGCCGCCGGGGTTGTGGCTGGCCGACAGGATCAGCCCGCCATCGGCGCCGCGCGATCGGATCAGGTGCGAGGCGGCCGGCGTCGACAGGATCCCGCCTTGCCCGACGACGATCCGGGAGGCGCCGTTCGCCGCCGCCATCCGCAGGATCGTCTGCGCCGCCTCGCGGGCAAAGAACCGCCCGTCGCCGCCCAGCACCAGCGTTTTGCCCGCCGCCCCGCCCGTGGCGTCGAAGACGCTCTGGACGAAGTTCTCGAGATAGCCCGGCTCGCGGAAGACGCGCGTCTTCTTGCGCAGCCCCGAGGTGCCGGGCTTCTGGCCCTCGATGGGGCTCGTCTGGACGGTCTGAACTCGCATCGTCTCCCTCGCTCGCTGTCGGCGGCCGCCGGACCATAGCGGAAGTTCGCCGCGCGCGCAGGAGGAGTCCTGCCGGCCGCCAGCGCCCGGACGCTGTTGACGCGGTCGCCCGCCCCGCGCTTGGATGGGCACGCATGGTGGCGCAGGCGGGAGGCGGGCAGATGACGCATATCCTCGCGATCGACCAGGGGACGACCTCGACGCGGGCCCTCGTCTTCGACCGCGAGCTGCGCGTCGTCGCCCAGGCGCAGCGCGAGTTCCCGCAGCACTACCCGAATTCGGGCTGGGTCGAGCACGACCCCGAGGACCTCTGGACCAGCACGGTCGAGACCTGCCGCGAGGCCGTCGCCCGGATCGGCGCCGAGCGGATCGCCGCCATCGGCATCGCCAACCAGCGCGAGACGACGCTGATCTGGGACCGCGCCACCGGCCGGCCGATCGCCAACGCCATCGTCTGGCAGGACCGGCGCACGGCGCTCGGTCTGCGCCGAGCTCAAGGCCGCGGGCCACGAGCCGCTCGTGACCGAGCGCACGGGCCTGCTGCTCGACCCCTATTTCTCCGGCACCAAGGCCGCCTGGCTGCTCGACAACGTCGAGGGGGCGCGCGGCCGGGCCGAGCGCGGCGAGCTCGCCTTCGGCACGGTCGACAGCTGGCTGATCTGGCGCCTGACCGGCGGCGCGCGGCACGTCACCGACGCGACCAACGCCTCGCGCACGCTGCTCTACGACATCCGCCAGGGCGCCTGGGACGAGGACCTCTGCCGCCTGCTGCGCGTGCCGATCGGCCCTGCTGCCCGAGGTGCTGGACAGCGCCGCCGATTTCGGCACGACCGACCTGCTCGGCCACCCGGTGCCGATCCTGGGCGTCGCCGGCGACCAGCAGGCGGCGACGATCGGCCAGGCCTGCTTCCGGCCGGGCATGGTCAAGTCGACCTACGGCACCGGCTGCTTCGCCGTGCTCAACACCGGCGACGCGCCGGTCGCCTCGACGAACCGGCTGCTGACGACGATCGCCTACCGGCTGGACGGGCGCACGACCTATGCGCTCGAGGGCGCCATCTTCGTCGCCGGCGCCGCCGTGCAGTGGCTGCGCGACGGGCTCAAGGTGATCCGCACCGCCGCCGAGACCGCCGAGCTGGCCGCGCGCTCCGACGACGGCCAGCAGGTCTACCTGGTGCCGGCCTTCGTCGGCCTCGGCGCGCCGCACTGGGACAGCGACGCGCGCGGCGCGCTGTTCGGGCTGACGCGCGGCACGGGGCCGGCCGAGCTCGCGCGCGCCGCGCTCGAGAGCGTCGGCTACCAGACGCGCGACCTGATGGACGCGATGCGCCGCGACTGGCGGGGCGACGCCGGCACGGTGCTGCGCGTCGACGGCGGCATGGCGGCGTCCGACTGGACGATGCAGTTCCTCGCCGACATCTGCGACGCGCCCGTAGACCGCCCGCCGGTGCTCGAGACGACCGCGCTCGGCGCCGCCTGGCTCGCCGGCATGCGGGCCGGCATCTACCCCGACGCCGAGGCCTTCGCGCAAAGCTGGCGCAGCGAGCGGCGCTTCGAGCCGAAGATGTCGGAGGCGGTCCGCGCGCGAAAGCTCGAGGGCTGGCAGGACGCCGTCCGCCGGACCCTGTCGACGACCTGATCCGCACATCCGGCCAGCGGCGGCCCTCGACAGGGCCTGTTTGCGAGTTGTTAACCGGTGGTCCGTTAACCATCCGGCACTGGCTCAGCCACAGTGCGCCGTGGGCATCCTCTTGCCGGTCGGCCGCGCTGGCGAGCAAACGCATCGCCGGACCGAGAACCGATCGGCGTTCAACCAGCGGCAGCTGTCAAAAGACCGGAACCGTACGGGTTTTTGCTGATATACTGAAAGGCAGGGGAATGACAGAACGCCATTCAAGCAGGGCAGGGGGCGTGGCTTTATGAAATTGACTTCAGCGCAATCAGTGCGCGCTGCGATTGAGCATAGGCTGAAATACTCGCTTGGGAAGGATCCCGATCACGCCTCGCAGTATGACTGGCGAATGGCTCTCGCGCTTTGGTTGCGGGACTCGGTCGTCGACATCTGGTTTGCCAGTACTCGCCGCACCTATCAGGAGCGCGGAAAGCGCGTCTACTATCTTTCCATGGAATTCCTGATCGGTCGGCTGATCGAGGACGTCGCGATCAACCTGAGGTTGGAGGATCAGGCGCGCGCCGCCATCGAGTCGCTCGGCCTCGACTATCGCTCGATCGTCGCTGACGAACCCGATGCGGCGCTCGGAAATGGCGGCCTCGGCCGGCTCGCCGCATGCTTTCTCAACTCGCTCTCGACCCTCGGCATCCCGGCCTATGGCTACGGCATCCGCTACGAGCACGGCCTCTTCCGCCAGAGCTTCGAGGATGGCCGCCAGCTCGAGACGCCGGAGGACTGGCTGCAGCAGCGCCATGTCTGGGAGTTCGAGCGCCCGGAGGTCCGCTACACGATCGGCTTTGGCGGCCATGTCGGCCCCGATGGCGCCAGCTGGCAGCCCGAGACCACCGTCTCGGCGGCCGCCTACGACACGCCGGTCGTCGGCTGGGAAGGGCGCTGGGCCAACACGCTGCGCCTCTGGGCGGCGAAGCCTGTCGCGCGAGTTCGACCTCGAGCGCTTCAACCGCGGCGAGTTCCTGATGGCGAGCGCGCCCGAGGCGCTGGCCCGCACCATCTCGCGCGTGCTCTATCCCAACGACGGCACGGCCGAGGGTCGCGAGCTGCGCCTGAAGCAGGAATACTTCTTCGCCGCCGCCTCGGTGAACGACATCCTCCGGCGCTTCCTCTCGGAATACGATGACCTGCGCCGGCTGCCCGAGAAGGTGGCGATCCAGCTCAACGACACCCATCCCGCGATCGCCGCGCCGGAGCTGGTTCGACTGCTCGCCGACGAGCACGGCATGGCGATGAACGAGGCGATCGAGACGACGCAGGGCTGCCTCGCCTACACCAACCACACGCTGCTGCCCGAGGCGCTCGAGAGCTGGCCCGAGGAGATGATCGCACGCATCCTGCCGCGCCACCACCAGATCATCGCGGCGATCGAGGACTGGCACGCCCGCCGGATCGGGCCGCGGCCCGACGCGCCCCGCATCATCTCGCGCGGGTCGGTCAACATGGGCGCGCTGTCCTTCGTCGCGTCGCACCGGGTCAACGGCGTCTCCGCGCTCCACACCGAGCTGATGAAGCAGACGGTCTTCGCCGCCTTCGACCGGTTCCACCCCGGCCGCATCGTCAACGAGACGAACGGCGTGACGGCGCGCCGCTGGGTTCTGGGCTGCAACCCCGATCTCAGCCGATTGCTCGACGAGACCGTGGGCCCGGGCTGGCCTGCCGAGCTCGAGCGCCTCGAAGGCCTGCGCGACCGCCTGGACGACACTGGCTTTCTCGAGCGCTACGAGGCGGCCAAGCTCGCCAACAAGGAGCGGCTCGCCGCCTGGCTGCGCGCCGAATACGCTGTGGGCATCGACCCCGCGGCGATGTTCGACGTGCAGATCAAGCGCTTCCACGAATACAAGCGCCAGCTGATGAACCTGCTCGAGACGGTCGCTCTCTGGCTCGAGATGCGCGAGGCGCCCGACCTCGACTGGACGCCCAGGGTCAAGTTCTTCGCCGGTAAGGCGGCGCCGGGCTATGCCGTCGCCAAGGAGATCATCCGGCTGATCAACGACGTCGCCCGCGTCGTGAACGCCGACCCGGTCACGCGCGACCGGCTGCAGATCGTCTTCCCGCCGAACTACAACGTCTCGATGGCCGAGATCGTGATCCCGGCCGCCGATCTCAGCGAGCAGATCTCGACCGCTGGTGCCGAGGCGTCGGGCACCGGCAACATGAAGCTCAGCCTGAACGGCGCGCCCATCATCGGCACGCTCGACGGCGCCAATGTCGAGATCCGCGAGCGGGTCGGCGCCGAAAACTTCTTCCTCTTCGGCCTGACTGCCGAGGAGGTCGCCGCCCGCCGCGCCGAGCCCGGCTATGCCCGCCGGGCGATCGAATCGAGCCCGCGGCTCGCGCGCGTGCTGCACGAGATCGCCAGCGGCACCTTCTCGCCGCAGGATCGGGGGCGGTATGGCGGGCTGGTGGGCATGCTCTATGACCACGACCGCTTCCTCGTGACCTGCGACTTCGACGCCTATTTCGACGCGCAGCGGCGGGCCGACGAGGTGTTCCGCGACCGCCGGCGCTGGGCCCGCATGGCGGCTGCGAACACCGCTTTCTGCGGCTGGTTCTCGTCGGACCGGGCGATCCGAGGCTATGCGCGCGACATCTGGGGGATCGACGTCGCCGAGGTCGACATGTCTGGGCAGCGCGGGCGCGAGGCGGCGGCCGGATAGCTCTGGACCGCCGGCCCCCGTTTGGGCGACAAGGGATCGGCCGCTGCAGACGGCCGGACCGCGACGGGGGAGGATGGCATGGCGCAAGTGCCGCCGGGAACGCGTCTGTCGCGGCAGGCGATGGCCTTCGTGCTCGCCGGCGGCCGCGGCAGCCGGCTCAAGGAGCTGACCGACAAACGCGCCAAGCCCGCCGTCTTCTTCGGCGGCAAGTCGCGGATCATCGACTTCGCGCTCTCGAACGCCGTGAACTCCGGCATCCGCCGGATCATGGTCGCCACCCAGTACAACGCGCACAGCCTGATCAGGCACCTGCAGCGCGGCTGGAGCTTTCTGCGCCCCGAGCGCAACGAGTTCCTGGACATCCTGCCGGCCTCGCAGCGTCCCGTGGGCGAGAGCTGGTATCGCGGCACGGCCGACGCCGTGAGCCAGAACATCGACATCATCAACGGCTATGGCCCCGAGTTCCTGCTCGTGCTGGCCGGCGACCACATCTACAAGATGGACTACGAGAAGATGCTGGCCCAGCACGTGGACTCGGGCGCCGACGTCACCGTCGGCTGCCTGACCGTGCCGCGCGCCGAGGCCTCGGCTTTCGGGGTGATGGCCGTCGACGAGCGGCAGCGGATCACCGCCTTCCTGGAAAAGCCGGCCGACCCGCCGGGCATGCCGGGCGATCCCAAGCACACGCTGGCCAGCATGGGCATCTACGTCTTCCACTGGCCGTTCCTGCGCGAGCGCCTGATCGAAGACGCGCAGGACCCCGCGTCAAGCCACGACTTCGGCAAGGACGTGATCCCCAGCCTGGTCGCGCGCGGCAACGCGGTCGCCCATCGGTTCTCGGATTCCTGCGTCATGAGCGGCGACGAGCCCGCGCCCTATTGGCGCGATGTCGGCACCATCGACGCCTTCTGGCGCGCCAACATCGACCTGACCGACTTCGTCCCCCAGCTCGACATCTACCACCAGGAATGGCCGATCTGGACCTACAGCGAGATCACCCCGCCTGCCAAGTTCATCCACGACCAGCCCGACAGGCGCGGCTCGGCCGTCAGCTCGATGGTCTCCGGCGGCTGCATCATCTCGGGGTCGCACATCGCCCAGTCGCTGCTGTTCACTGGCGTGCACACCCACTCCTACTCGGTGCTGCGGGGCGTCGTCGCGCTGCCATGGGCCGTGGTCAACCGGCATGCGCGGCTGACGAACGTCGTCATCGACCGCGGCGTCTCGATCCCCGAGGGGCTCGTTGTGGGCGAGGAGCCCGAAGAGGACGCGAAATGGTTCCGGCGCACCGAAAGCGGCATCTGCCTGATCACGCGGCCGATGGTGGAGCGGTGGCTGGCCGCAAGATAACGGTCCTTTTCGTCGCCTCCGAATGCGTCCCCCTGGTCAAGACCGGCGGTCTCGCCGACGTGGTCGGCGCCTTGCCGCTGGCGCTCGCGCCGCTCGGCGCCGAGGTCCGCGTGCTGCTGCCGGCCTTTCCCGGCGTCGCCGAGCGGGCCGAGACGGTCGAGACGGTGCTGGAGGTCGGCGACTTCTTCGGCGGGCCGGCGCGCGTGCTGGCTGCACGGGCGGGCGGGCTCGAGCTCCTGCTTCTCGACGCGGTCCACCTCTTCCGCCGAGAGGGCGGTCCGTACAGCGACCGCTCGGGGCGCGACTGGCCCGACAATCACCGCCGCTTTGCGGCGCTCGCCCGGGCGGGCGCCGCGATCGGCGGCGGCGCCCTTGCCGGCTGGCGGCCGGAGGTGGTGCACGCGCATGACTGGCAGGCCGCCCTGACGCCCCTCTATCTCCGGCAGGAGGCGGCGCGCCCGGCGACGGTGCTCACGATCCACAACATCGCCTTCCAGGGGCAGTTCGACGCCTCGCTGCGGCGCGAGCTCGACCTGCCCGAGAGCGGCTTTGCCCCCGATGGCTATGAGTTTCATGGCCGCATCGGCTTTCTCAAGGCGGGGCTGGTCTATTCCGACGCGATCACGACCGTCAGCCCGACCTACGCCAAAGAGCTGACCAGCCCCGAGTTCGGCATGGGCCTCGAAGGCGTCATTGCCGCGCGCGCGGCGGACCTGCACGGCATCCTGAACGGCATCGACCTTGCCGGCTGGGATCCCGAGCACGATCCTGCGGTCACGCCTTTCGGCGCCCGGCGCTTGGCCGCCCGCCGGGCGAATCGACAGGCGCTGATCGACGCGTTCGGACTCGAGCCTGGGCCCGGGCCCGTTTTCGGCGTCGTCAGCCGGCTCGCCTGGCAGAAGGGGCTGGACCTCCTGCTCGCCGCCCTGCCACGGCTGCTCGAGGCGGGCGGCAGCCTCGTCCTGCTCGGCAGCGGCGAGCGCTCGCTCGAGGACGCCTTCGCGCAGGCCGCCGCCCGCAACCCGGGCCGCGTCGGGATCGGCACGGGCTATGACGAGCCGCTGGCGCACCGCATCTATGCGGGCTCCGATGCGATCATCGTCCCCTCGCGCTTCGAGCCCTGCGGGCTCACCCAGCTCTACGCGATGCGCTACGGCGCCCTGCCGGTGGTCGCGCGCACGGGCGGGCTCGCCGACACTGTCATCGATGCGAACGAGGCGGCGCTGCGGGCGGGCGTCGCTACCGGCTTTCACTTCGCTCCGGGCTCGGCCCAGGCGCTGGCCGATGCGATCGGGCGCGCCGCGGCCTGCTTTGCCGAGCCGCAGCTCTGGGCGGCGATGCAGCGCAACGCGATGCGCCAGCCCGTCGGCTGGGACCGTTCGGCGGCGCGCTACCGCGCCCTCTATGATCGGCTGATTGGCTGATCGGCGGGGACCGGATCTGATCCGCCTCAGGTCGGATCGCCCTTGGCGACCAGATTGCCGTTGACCTCGCTCCAGGCATCGCCTGCAGCGACGATGCACGGAGGGCCGCATCCCTCAGGAAACTGGCGAAGCTGATCCTATCACCCTCAGGGCCACAGCCGGTCTGATCCGGCCGGCGGGTTCAGCGGCACCGCCGCCTCCCTTTCTCAACGAAATCGGTGCATCCTGCTCGCTGACGGCCTGACCAGCTATGACGGCAATGCCTGCGATGGTCGCCATGCGGTATGGCAGGTCGGCGCTCGCAGCAGCGCCGGTCGGACGCTTGGCGGCCGAAGAGTGTGCATCGCACCCGCTGAGCTTTTGTGGTCGGAGACCAGCGGCAGACCCCGTGACTGTCCGCCGAAGGCGTCCGCAGCCTTCGTGTCCCGGACGAAGGCTGAACATTGACCACTCTCCTTCGAACATGCGGCGGGCGAGCTGCTCTGGACAGGGGTTCAGTGGAAGGACAATGTACTCGGTGGGGTTGTGGGGAATGGGAATACACAGAGAACGCGTTCTACTTCATCCGGGTCGACCGGCTCCGACGGTCGTTTCGAGACAGCCTGCTCGACCCCGCCTGGCACGAGGTGAAGATCGCGTCCGACCTGAATGACGGGAATTCCAGGAAGGGAGGAAACCTATGCTGGACACCACGAGCGAGGCGCGCGCAGCCGGCGTGCTGCAGACTTTCGGCAACGCTCTCGAAGCGGGAGACGTCGAAACGGCCGTCGCGCAGTTCGCCGATACCTGCTACTGGCGCGACCTCGTCAGCTTCACCTGGAACATCAAGACGCTGGAGAGCCGGGAAGCGATCCGCGACATGCTGCAGAGCCAGCTCGCGGCGGTGAAGCCCACGTCCTGGGCGCTGGCGCCGAGCGAGATCGTCACCGAGGAGGGTGGCGTGACCACCGCCTGGTTCACCTTCGAAACCGCGGTCGCCCGCGGCTATGGGCTGATGCGGCTGAAGGACGAGAAGATCTGGACGCTGCTGACCACCATGGTCGAGCTGAAGGGCCATGAGGAGCCGCAGGGCTTTGCCCGGCCGCTCGGCGCCAAGCACGGACAGGGCAAGCACCGCCCGACCTGGAAGGAGGAGCGGGAGGCCGAGGCCCGGACGCTCGGCTACGAGACGCAGCCCTATGCGGTGATCATCGGCGGCGGCCAGGGCGGGATCGCGCTTGGCGCGCGCCTGCGCCAGCTCGGCGTGCCGACGATCATCGTCGAGAAGAACGACCGGCCGGGCGACAGCTGGCGCAACCGCTACAAGTCGCTCTGCCTGCACGACCCGGTCTGGTACGACCACCTGCCCTATCTGCCTTTCCCGCCGAACTGGCCGGTCTTCAGCCCGAAGGACAAGATCGGCGACTGGCTGGAGATGTACGTGCGGGTGATGGAGCTGAACTACTGGACGCGAACGACCGCCAAGTCGGCGACGTATGACGAGGCGAAGAAGGAATGGACCGTCGTGGTCGATCGCGACGGCGAGGAAGTGACGCTGCGGCCGAAGCATCTCGTGCTGGCGACCGGAATGTCGGGCAAGCCCAACCTCCCGACATTCCCCGGCATGGAGACGTTCAAGGGGGACCAGCACCATTCCTCGAAGCACCCCGGCCCCGATGCCTATAGGGGCAAGAAATGCGTGATCATCGGCTCGAACAACTCGGCGCACGACATCGCGGCGGCGCTGTGGGAGAACGACGCGGACGTCACGATGGTGCAGCGCTCGTCGACGCATATCGTGCGCTCGGACACGCTGATGGAGATCGGCCTCGGCGCGCTCTACTCGGAGCAGGCCGTCCGGTCGGGCATCGACCACCACAAGGCGGACCTGATTTTCGCCTCGGTGCCCTACGCGATCCTGCACGAGTTCCAGATCCCGCTTTATGCGCAGATGAAGGAGCGGGACCAGGCGTTCTATGACGGGCTGGAGAGGGCTGGATTCTGGCTTGACTGGGGCCCCGACGATTCGGGGCTGTTCATGAAGTACCTGCGTCGCGGCTCGGGCTACTACATCGACATCGGGGCGAGCCAGCTGGTCATCGACGGCCAGGTCAAGCTCAGGCGTGGCCAGGTGACCGAGATCACCGAGGCGGGCGTCAAACTCGCCACGGGCGAGGAGCTGCCGGCGGACCTGATTGTCTACGCCACGGGCTATGGCTCGATGAACGGCTGGGCGGCCGACCTGATCAGCCAGGAGGTGGCCGACAAGGTCGGCAAGGTCTGGGGCCTTGGCTCGGATACGCCGAAGGACCCGGGCCCCTGGGAGGGCGAGGAGCGCAATATGTGGAAGCCGACCCGGCAGGAGGCGCTGTGGTTCCACGGCGGTAACCTGCACCAGTCGCGCCACTACTCGCAGTTCCTGTCGCTGCAGCTGAAGGCCCGCATGGAGGGCATCCCGACGCCGGTCTACGGCCTTCAGACCGTGCACCACCTAAGCTGAGCTGAAAGACCGCCGGGCCGGCGCGGCGCACCGGCCACTCCGGTCGAGTCCTCAACGTGCTGAAGCTCTCGCGCGCCGACCTGGTGCCGGCGCTGCTGTAGGGTGCCACCGGGGTCGACGACGATCGCGGCCACCGTGATCGCCGCCCGGCTCGCCGCGCCGCCCTGAGGCCGCCGGGCCTTTGAGCGCGCATGGTTCGGACAGCCTGCCTCGGCCAGCGTGGCAGCCGGTCGGCCGCCTCGACGAGCGAGAGCGGCAGGCTGCCCGGCTATTCTGCAGGGATCGGGCGGTATTCCCCTGTCGCCTCCGTGACAAGGCTGACGGCGACGATGGCGGCCATCGAGAGGATGAAGCCGGGGATGATCTCGTAGACGCCGGGGCCGCCGAGGAAGCTCTCGTTCAGGCCCAGGGCGATCCAGACGATCACCGTCACCGCTCCGACGACGAGGCCCGCGACGGCGCCGAGCCCGGTCATCCGCTGCCAGGTCAGCGACAGGATCATCAGCGGGCCGAAGGCGGCGCCGAAGCCGGCCCAGGCGTTCGAGACGAGCCCGAGCACCTCGCTGTCGGGATCGCTCGCGATCCAGGCCGCCAAGGCACCGACCGCGAGAACCGCGATGCGCCCGACATTGACGAGCAGGGTGTCGCTCGCATCCCTGTTGATGAAGAGCTTGTAGAAATCCTCGGTCAGGGACGAGGACGAGACGAGAAGCTGGCTCGACACCGTCGACATGACCGCCGCCAGCAGCGCGGCGAAGAGGAACCCTGTGACGATCGCCGGGAAGAGCGTGTCGGCCAGCAGGATGAAGATCGTCTCGGGATCCTCGATCGTCAGACCGTTGCGCTCGACATAGGCCCGGCCGAAGATGCCGACGCCGATGGCGCCCGCGAGCGATATGGCCATCCAGGTCATGCCGATGTTGCGCGCGGTCGGCACCTCGCGGACGCTGCGCACCGCCATGAAGCGCACGATGATGTGCGGTTGGCCGAAATAGCCGAGGCCCCAGGCCATCAGCGACAGCCAGCCGATAAAGGTCATGCTGTCGTTCCACCACGAGAACGAAAAGCCCTCGACGCCGGAGAGGGTCTGCTCGGCCTGGCCCAAGCCTCCGCCGCCCCCCCCATACAGCACGACGACCGGCATGATGATGAGCGCCAGCATCATGATAACGCCCTGGACGAAGTCCGTCAGGCAGACGGCCAGGAAGCCGCCGACCACCGTATAGCAGAGCACGATGCCCAGCGTCAGCCAGACGCCCGCCTGATAGCTGCCCTCGAAGGCCGTCGAGAAGAGCTTGCCGCCAGCGACCAGGCCCGAGGCGGTGTAGACCGAGAAGAACACCACGACGATGACCGCCGAGATGACGCGCAGCGTGATCGCCTGCGTCGGGAAGCGGTTGCCAAGGAATTCCGGGATCGTCAGCGAGTTGTCATAGCGCTCGGTCTGCTCGCGCAACCGCGGCGCCACGACGATCCAGTTGATCAGCGCGCCGATGAAGAGGCCGATGCCGATCCAGGCCTCGACCAGGCCCGCGGCGTAGAGCGCGCCAGGCAGGCCGAGCAGCAACCAGCCCGACATATCCGAGGCGCCGGCCGAGAGGGCGGCGACCGCCGGCGGCAGGTCGCGCCCGCCGAGCATGTACTCCTCGTTGTTCGACGTCGATTTCCGCCACGCATAGAAGCCGATGCCCAGCATCGCCGCGAAATAGAGGGTCAGGCTGATCCACACTCCCGTCTGCATGGGTCTCTCTCTCCTTGCTCTTGAGCCTCTTCCGCGGTCGTTAGGCGACGGCGGCGAGAAGGCTGGCGTTGCCGCCTGCGGCGGTTGTGTCGATGCAGAGATGGCGCTCGAGGACGAAGCGCGCCGGGCCGACGACCTGCGTCTCGAGCGGCACAATGGGGCCCGACCGGGCCGCGAGCGCGCGGCGCAACGTCGCCGTCCACTCCGAACGTCCGGCCGCCGCCACGGCCGCCAGTCCGTCGAGCGCCGTCAGCGACGATGCCTCCACGGTTCCGTCCAATGCCGCGACGGGCGCTCCGATCGTGGCGAGCGGCTGCACGGCATCCCCGGCGCCGGGCGCGACGATGACGACGCCGCAGCCGGCCGCGAGCGCCTGCACTGCCTGGGCAAGCGCGAGCTCCGACGTTGGGCCGAGGCAGAGGACGGGGCCGCGCGGATGCAGGCTCAGCCGGTTGCTCTCGCCGGTCGGCCCGACAAGCGTGAACGGCCCCGGATCGAACGCGGCCGCGGCGGAGAGCGCCTTGCGCACGACGCCGCCGCGGCCCGAGAGCGCCCGCCGGAGTACCGCGACCCGGTCGGGCCGCGCCGCCCAGTTGCGGGCGTCGAGGCCGGAGAGGGCGCGCTGCAGCCTCCCGTGCTCCACCGCCGGCCCTGTCGGCGCCGGATGCTCCGCCGCCGGCTCGGTGCGCCGGAACCGGTTGACATAGAGCGGCCCGCCGGCCTTGGGGCCGGTGCCCGACAGCCCCTCGCCGCCGAAGGGCTGCGATCCGACGATGGCGCCGATCTGGTTGCGGTTGACATAGGCGTTGCCGACCCGGATGCGCTCGACGATCTGCTGCACCCGGTCGTCGATCCGGGTATGCAGCCCGAAGGTCAGCCCATAGCCACGGGCGTTGATGGCGTCGACGACCTTGTCGATGTCGCGCGCCCTGAAGGTCGCGACGTGCAGCACCGGGCCGAAGATTTCGCGCTCGAGCTCGCCGATGCCTGCGACCTTGACGACGGCCGGCGTCACATAGCAGCCGGACGAGGGCGCCTCGAGGGTCTTCAGGACATTCCCGGCGCGCCGCTTCTCCTCGACATAGGCCGAGATGTCGCGCTGCGCCTCCTCGTCGATCACGGGGGCGACGTCGGTCGCGGGATCCCACGGATCGCCGACCGTCAGCGCGTCCATCGCGCCGTAGAGCATCTCCATCAGGCGCTCGCGCGCCTCGTCCTGGACGTAGAGCATCCTGAGCGCCGAGCAGCGCTGCCCGGCGCTCTGGAAGGACGAGACGACGACGTCGCGCACGGCCTGCTCGGTCAGCGCGGTCGAATTCGACGATCATGGCGTTCAGCCCGCCCGTCTCGGCGATCAGAACGGCATCCGGGCCGGCATTTGCCGCCAACGCGCGGTGGATGAGCTGCGCGACCTCGGTCGAGCCCGTGAAGCAGACGCCGGCGATGCGCGGATCGGAAGTCAGCGGCCCGCCGACGCTCGGCCCGTCGCCAGGCAGCAGTTGGAGCGCCGCCTCGGGCAGCCCAGCCTCGCGCATCAGCTCGACGGCGCGGGCGGCGATCAGCGGCGTCTGCTCGGCGGGCTTGGCGACAACGGCATTGCCCGCCGCCAGCGCCGCGGCGACCTGGCCCGAGAAGATCGCGAGCGGGAAGTTCCAGGGGCTGATGCAGACGAAGACGCCGCGCCCGGAGCCCGGCTCTTCCTCCTCCAGCCGCTCGGCCTCGTCGGCATAGTAGCGCAGGAAGTCGACCGCCTCGCGCACCTCGGCGATGCCGTCGAGCAGGATCTTGCCTGCCTCGCGCGTCGCCAGCGCCGTCAGCTCTGCGACGTTCTCCTCGTAGAGATCTGCCGCCCGGCGCAGGACGGCGCTGCGCTCGGCCACCGGCGTCGCGGACCACTCGCGGAAACCGGCCTCGGCGCCGGCCAGCGCGGCCTCGACCTCCTCGGCCGTCGCGTCGTGCACATGCCCCACCAGACGCTTGCGATCCGCGGGCGAGCGCGCCTCCCGGGCCGGCCCGGCCGGCTCAGTCCGACCGACGACCAACGGACGGGCGGTCCAGCTCTTCTCGGCGAACGCCTCGCGCGCCTGGAGAAGCGGCAGGACCGACGCCGGCTCGTTGATGCGGAACCCGCGCGAGTTGCGGCGCCGCCCGAACAGCTCCAGCGGCGACCGTATGGCCGGGTTGGCGATCTGGTCGGCAAAGGACTCGACATCGGCGATCGGGTCGTGCGCCACGCGCTCGGGCGGGATGCTCTCGTCGACGATCTGGTTGACGAACGAGCTGTTGGCTCCGTTCTCCAACAGCCGCCGCACCAGATAGGCCAGCAGGTCGCGGTGCGCCCCCACGGGGGCATAGATCCGACAGCGCGTCCCCTCGCCGTCCTTGACGATCTGATGCAGCGATTCGCCCATGCCGTGCAGGCGCTGGAACTCGAAGCTGTCGCGGTTATCGCCCGCCATTGCCAGCACGGCGGCGCAGGTATGCGCGTTGTGCGTCGCAAACTGCGGATAGATCCGGTCGCGGCGGTCGAGCAGCATCTGCGCGCAGGCGATATAGCTGAGGTCGGTGTTCGCCTTGCGCGTGAAGACGGGGAACGTCTCGACGCCTGATTCCTGCGCCAACTTGATCTCGGTGTCCCAATAGGCACCCTTGACCAGCCGGATCATGATCCGGCGGTCGAGGCGCTCGGCCAACTTGTAGAGGTGCTCGATCACCGGCGCGGCGCGGCGCCCATAGGCCTGAACGACGATGCCGAAGCCGTCCCAGCCGGCGAGCGCGGGATCCGACAAGAGCGCCTCGATGACATCGAGCGAGATCTCCAGCCGGTCCTGCTCCTCGGCGTCGATGTTGAAGCCGATCCCGGCCTTGGCCGCCTGCTTGGCGAGGTCGAGCGCACGCGGCACCAGCTCTGCCAGCACCGCCGCGCGGTGCGTCTGCTCATAGCGCGGGTGCAGCGCCGAGAGCTTGACCGATATGCCGGGGCTCGACCGGACATCGCCCCGGGCGGCACTCGATATGGCGGAAATCGCCTCGCTATAGGCCTTGTGATAGCGCCTGGCGTCGGCCTCGGTGCGCGCCGCCTCGCCGAGCATGTCGTAGGAGTAGGTGTAGCCCTTCCTCTCCAGCTCGCGGGCGTTCCGCATGCCCTCCTTGATCGTCTCGCCCAGCACGAACTGGCGGCCGAGGTGCCTCATCGCCTGGCCGACCGCCGTGCGAACCACCGGCTCGCCCATGCGCCGGATCAGCCCGCGCAGCGCCTGCGCCGGGCGCGCCGGATCGTCGTCGAGCACGCGGCCCGTCAGCATCAGCGCCCAGGTCGACGCGTTCACCATCGACGAGGCCGAGCGGCCGAGATGCGCCCCCCAGTTCGATGGCTCGATCTTGTCGTGGATCAGCTCGTCGATCGTGTCGGCATCGGGCACGCGCAGCAGCGCCTCGGCCAGGCACATCAGCCCGATGCCCTCGGCCGTCGAGAGGCCGTACTCGGCCAGGAAGCTCTCCATCATGGTCGGCGACGTCTCGCGGCGGACCCGCTCGACAATGCCCGCAGCGGTTGCCGCCACGCGCTCGCGCTCGCGCGGGTCAAGCCGGATCTGCCCGGCGAGGTGCCGGATCACCGCGGCCTCTTCCGCGGCATAGCGCCCACGCACGGCCTCGCGCGTCTCGTCGACCGATGGACTTGAGAGAGTAATCTCGCGGTTCATCGCGCACCTCCTGGCGTTCCCGAAAGACACGGGCTCCCATCGGGTAGCACTGCCCATGTTCGGGCACACTGTCGTGATTCGTGGATTACTCTAACCGAAGCCACGCATGACGCAACCTTTAGGCCGAAAGCCGAGCCGCGTGCCGCCGGCGACACGCAAAAACGACGCCGCCGTCGATGATCATTTGCCGAAATCGAGGACTGGTGTCGCCCGTATCTGCCGTGCTTGCACGCTCCGCGTTGCCCATGAACTCGGCGCCCTGCACCGGTCCGCCGTTCCAGCTCCGGTCATCTCGACGCGAAGTTGCTGCCCGCCGATGGCGGGTGCAGCCGCGCACCGGCTCACGGGCCATCTGTCAGATGGCCTACCTCTGTCCTGTGGCGGCCAGCTCCACAAGCCTCAGGCAGACGCGCGTCGCCGCCGCCATGTCCTGAACGCTGATCCACTCCAGCGGCCCGTGGATCTCCTGCATCCCGGTGAAGATGTTCGGCGTCGGCACGCCGAACTCGGTCAGGCGCGAGCCGTCGGTGCCGCCGCGGATCGGCTTCGAGACCGGCTCGATCCCGTTGTCGCGACAGGCGGCCTGGGCCAGTGCGACCGGACGCATGTCGTTCTCGAGCCAATAGCGCATGTTGCGGTATTGCGGACGGATCGCGCAGTCGATGCGGGCGCGCGGCTCCGTCGCCTGGATGGCGGCGCAGACCTGTCGGAGAAGATCGCCCTTGGCGGCCAGCCCGTCCAGCTCGAAGTCGCGCAGGATGAACTTCATCTCCGCCTCGGCGGCCGTCCCCGTCAGCTCGTAGACATGCAGGAAGCCCTCGCGCCCTTCGGTCACCTCGGGTGACTGGGTCGCCAGCGGCAAGGTCGCGATGATCTTCGTGGCGAGGTGCAGCGCGTTGACGAGCTTGCCCTTGGCCCAGCCCGGATGGGCCGAGACGCCGGTGATCTTCACGATCGCCCCGTCGGCCGAGAACGTCTCGAATTCGATCTCGCCGCGCCTCGCTCCGTCGAAGGTATAGGCAAACTCGGCGCCCAGATCGGCGGGCAGCCGCGCGTCGACGCCACGCCCGATCTCCTCGTCAGGCGTGAAGGCGATCCGAATGGATCCGTGCGGTATGCCGGGATTGGCGAGCAGGTGTCGCGCGGCCGTCATGATGATCGCGACGCCCGCCTTGTCGTCCGCGCCCAGCAGGGTCGCGCCGCTCGCGGTGACGATATCGTCGCCGATCCTCTCGCCCAGATAGGGCGAAACCTCGGGCGACAGGGTCAGCTCCGGCGCATCGGGGAAACGGATCGGGCCGCCATCATAGCCTCTGTGGACGATCGGCTTGACGCCGGTCGCCCGAAATGCCGGGCTTGTGTCGACATGGGCGACCAGCCCCAGCACCGGAACCGGGCCGTCGACGGTTGCGGGAACGGTCGCCAGCACCGCGCCATAGTCCGTCAGCCTGACGTGCTCTGCGCCGATGTCGGTCAGCTCGTCCGCGAGCATGCGCAGGAGCGTCAGCTGCCGGGCGGTGCTCGGAGCGTCAGGCGACGTCTCTTCGCTCTGGGTGTCGATTGCGGCATAGCGCAACAGACGCTCTTCCAGCTCTCGATCGAACTGCGCCGTCATGGGGAGCCTCCGAATTGGTGTTCAGTCGCGCACCTGCGGGCCGGCCGGAGCAAGGCCCCAGTCGAGGCCGAGTGCAGCATGGGTCAGACGCCGGATGTAAGCTTTCCGGTCCCGTCCCTCAGCGGTCGACGAACAGAGCCGGCAGCGTCAGCGAAATGGCCGGCACGTAGGTGGTCAGCATCAGCGCGACCAGGATCGCGAGGTAGAAGGGCCAGATCGTCTTCACCGCCTGCTCGATCTTCACGCCGCCGATGACGCAGCCGACGAAGAGGCAGGCCCCGACAGGGGGCGTGCAGAGACCGAGGCCGAGGTTCATCATCATGATGATGCCGAACTGGATCGGGTCCATGCCGAGGTCGCGCACCACGGGCAGGAAGATGGGCGTGGTGATCAGGATCAGCGCCGCCATGTCCATGATGCAGCCGAGCGCCAGCAGGATGACGTTCAGCATCAGCAGGATGACGATCGGGTTATCGGAGATCGCCGTCAGCGTCCCGGCCAGCGCCTCGGGCACGCGGTAGAGCGCGAGAAGGTAGGCGAAGGCCGAGGCCGTCGCGACCAGGATCATCACCAGGCTGGTGGTGCGCACCGCGCCCAGCACCGCGGCCTTGAAGGCCGGCCAGGTCAGCTCGCGATAAACCAAGGTCGTCACGACGAGCGCATAGATCGCCCCGAAGGCGCCGGACTCCGTCACCGTCATGATGCCCGACAGCACGCCGCCGACGATGATGACCGCAGTCAGCAGCCCCGGGATCGCGATCAGGAACGAGGTCGCGAGCGCGCGGAAGCCCGGGAACGGCTCGGCGCCATAGCCGCGCCGGACGGCGACGACATAGGCTGCGACCGCCAGGCAGAGGCACATCAGCACCCCCGGCACGATCCCCGCGATGAACAGCGACGACACCGAGACGCCGCCAGCCGCGACCGAGAACAGGATCATGTTGTGGCTGGGCGGGATGACGACGCCGGCAACTGAGGACGTGACGGTCACGTTGACCGCATAGTCGCCGTCATAGCCCTTCTCCTTCATCACCGGCATCAGGATCGAGCCGAGCGCCGAGGTGTCGGCGACCGCCGAGCCCGAGATGCCGCCGAAGAGCATCGAGGCGAAGACGTTGACGAGTCCGAGCCCGCCGCGCAGCGAGCCGACGGCCGCGGCCGCGAGGCGGACGAGCCGGGCGGCGATGCCGCCCTGCATCATCAGGTCGCCGGCGAAGATGAAGAAGGGGATCGCCAGCAGCGAGAAGACCGAGACGCCCGCCATGATCCGCTGGAAGGCGACGAAGAGCGGTATGCCTTCGTAGAGGAACCCGCCGACCGTCGCGAGCCCGAGCGCGAAGGCCACCGGCACGCCAGCCAGCATCGCGCCGATGAAAATTCCGAAGAGGACGATCAGGCCCATCTCAGACCTCCGCCCCGCGGCGTTGGCCGGCGAGGCGCAGCGCGGCGCTCGCAAGCGAGAAAAGCACGATCAGCGCGCCGCAGATCGCCAGCGGCGCGGCGCGCCAGCCCTCGGAGAGCCCGAGCATCGGCACGATCCGCGTGGCCGTCCCCAGCGCAAGCTTCAGTCCAAACCAGGCCATGAAGCCGCCGAAGACGGCGAGGAGCAGGTCGGTGGCGAGCCGCAGCGCCCGTCGCAGCGGCGATGGCATCGCCTCGCGGATGAAGTCGATCGAGAGGTGCGACGAGCGCCAGACGCCGACTGCGGCACCGATGAAGGTGATCCAGACGATCAGCAGCAGCGCCAGCTGCTCGACCCAGGTCGGCGTGTCGTTCAGCACGTACCGGCCGAAGACCAGCCAGCCGAAGATCGCGATGAGGGTGACCATCATAACGCCGGAGATCAGCATTGCGACCGCCGCGACCCGGTCGAGCGCGCCCACCGCAATCGTCAGCCAGCGCGGCGCTGGGGGAGATGGCCGTTCTCCGGGATCGGGGGGCAGGGCGAAAGACATCGGTTCGGTGTCCTGATCGGGCGAGGGCGGGCGAGGCAGCCGCCGCCGCGCAACCCAGCGGCGCCACCCAGCGGCGCGGCGACGTTGCGCGTGAACGCTCCTGGCAGCCTCGCGGGATGGCCCGAGACCGCCCAGGCTGCTGCTGAGCGGCGGCGTCCGGCTCAGTTGACCTTGGTGGCCTGGATCTCCTCCACCAACGCCTTCAAATCCGGGTTGGATTCGAAGAAGCCCTCGTAGACCGGGGCCATGTCCTTCTGGAACGCGGCCTTGTCGGCGACCTCGTTGATCTTGACCCCGGCCTCTTCGACCTTGGCCCTCGATTCCTCCTCGCGCGCTGCCCAGAGCTCGCGCTGCTCCTTGGCGGCGTCGACCGCGGCCTGGCGGACGATCTCCTGGTCCTCGGGCGACAGCGCGTCCCAGCTCGTCTTGGCGACGCAGATGCATTCGGGGATGATCAGGTGCTGGGTCAGCGAGTAGTACGGTGCGACTTCGTAGTGGTTCGTCGACTCGAACGAGGGATAATTGTTCTCGGCGCCGTCGATGACGCCGGTCTTCAGCGACTGGTACACTTCGGCGAAGGCCATCGGCGTGGCATTGCCGCCCATCTCGTCGACCATGTTGACGTAGAGCTGGTTGTTCATCACGCGGATCTTCAGCCCGTCGAGGTCGGCGGGCGTCTGGATCGGGTGCTTGGTGTTGTAGAACGACCGCGCGCCCGCATCGAACCAAGAAAGCGCGACGATGCCCTGCTCGCTCATGTCGTTCGAGAGCCGCTGGCCGATCTCGCCGTCCATGACCGCATGCATCTGGTCGATGCCGGTGAACAGGAAGGGCAGCGACAGCACGTTGATCGAAGGCACGAACTCGCCCATCGGCCCGAGGTTGAAGTTGGCGAAGTCGAGGGCGCCGTTCCTGACCTGGTCGATCGCGTCCGGCTGGGTGCCGAGGACGCCGTTGTTGTAGACCTCGGGGGTGACACGGCCATCGGTCTTTTCAGCCACCTGTTTTGCGAAGTGTTCGAGCGCGACCGTGTTCGGATAACCCTCCGGATGGATGTTCCAGCCGCGCCAGTTCGCGGCGTCGGCCGCCGCCGTCAGCGCCACCGACGCGATGCCCGCCAGAAGGCCGATGCGAAGATGCCTGGTCATTCTTTGTCTTTCCTCCCTTGCGCGCGCCGACGGCTTGCCAGCGACGCTTGCTTCGCGCATCATGCACTTGTCTGACAACTCGTCAAGTGGGTGGCGGCGGTGGACGGCACTGACGGCAAGCGACCTGGGGCAGGCGGCCGCGGCTCGCGCGTGGCCGTGGTCGGCGCGGCGCTGCGCCGGATGATCCTGTCGGGCGCGGTCCCAGTCGGACGCAAGCTGCCGAGCGAACTCACGCTGGCAGCCGAGCACGGGGTCAGCCGCACGGTCGTCCGCGAGGCCATCGCCTCGCTCCGCGCCGACGGCCTGGTCGAGGCGCGGCAAGGCGCCGGCGTCTTCGTCACGGCATCCGAAGTGCAGAGGACGCTCGCATTCCAGCGGCTCGACCCGTCGCGCATCTCGTCGGTGATCGAGATGCTCGAGCTCCGCGCGGCGATCGAGATCGAAGCCGCCGGGTTGGCCAGCCAGCGCCGGTCGCCTGCGCAGGCCGAGGCGATCAACGAAACCTGCGAGACGATCGGCGCGGGCATCGCGGCCGGCGCGCCGTCCATCGAGGCCGATTTCGCCTTTCACATCGCCATTGCGGACGCGACGAACAATGCGCGATTCCGCGAGATCATGACCATCCTCGGCGACAGCCTGATCCCGCGCCGGGCGCTCCGCGAGGCGTCCGACCAGGATGCGGCGGAGCAGGTCGCGCCAAGCGATTACCTCTCGCAAATCCAGGTCGAACACCGCACGATCGCGGAGGCGATCGCCCGGCGCGACGAGCCGGCGGCGCGAGAGGCTATGCGCGTCCACCTCAAGGGCAGCGAGGCGCGCTATCGCCGGCTGTTGCGGGGCGGCGGCTGATGCCGGCCCTGCAGCTTGTCAGACAAGTGTGCACTCTACGACCGGCGACCGGAGGCCAATTCGGCGGCAAGCCGGCCGCCGATTTCTCCGCCGGAAAGGGACTGGTCGATCCAGAGACGGAGACCGTTGCGCTTGCCGACGAACTAGGCCTAACCTCGCCCCGAGCGGATTGCCGACAGTCCGCATAACCAAGATGGGAGGAAGGGAATGGCTGGACAAGGAATCAACCGGCGCACTCTGCTGAAGGCTGGCGTGGCAGGTGCAGCGATGAGCACGTTCCCGCTCGTTAACGTTCATGCGCAGGGCTCGGGCGGCAAGCTTGCGCTCGGCTTCTGGGACCACTGGGTCGGCCAGGTCGCCAACGACCAGATGCGCGCCATCGTCACCGAATGGGGTCAGAAGAACAACGTCGACGTGACGCTCGACTTCATCACCTCGGTCGGCAACAAGAACCTCATCACGATCGCCGCCGAGGCCCAGGCGCAGCAGGGGCACGACGTGCTGTCGTTCCCGAGCTGGATGGTGCACGACCAGGCCCGGAACCTCGAGCCGATGGACGACGTGATGAGCCGGCTGACGGAGCAGTACGGCGAGACGAACGAGGCCGCCGCATACCTGGCCAAGATCGACGGCAGCTGGATGGCCGTGCCCGAGACGGCGGGCAGCCAGTTCAAGGGCTCGGCCGCGCGCATCGACCTGATGAACAAGTACGGCATCGACGTGCAGGCGATGTACCCGGCCGAAAACAAACTCGGCCCCGGCGCGGACCAGTGGACCTGGGATACCTTCCTGACGGTCGCCGAGAAGGCCAATGCCGACGGGCACCCCTTCGCGCTGCCGGCCGGTACCTTCACCGACGCGGTGGACTGGGTCGGCGCGATGTTCCGCAGCTATGGCGCCGACCTCGTCAACGCCGACGGCGAGATCACCGTCCGCGACAACGACAACGTCAAGCAGGTGATGGACTACGCCAAGCGGCTGTTCCAGTACATCCCGCCCGAAATGTTCGCGGCGGACGACGCGACAAACAACCGCGCGTTGATCTCCGGCAGCGCGGCGCTGATCTTCAACCCGCCCTCGGCCTGGGCGGTGGCCAAGCGCGACGCGCCCGACATCGCCAGCAAGGTTTGGCATTTCCCGAGCCCGTCCGGGCCGCAAGGGCGCTATGTGCCCCACTTGCCGTATTTCTACGGCGTCTGGAAGTTCAGCGAGAACAAGCAGGCGGCGAAGGATCTGCTCGAGCACCTGACCCAGATCGAGCAGGTGTCCAAGCTGGTCGCGGCCTCGAGCGGCTATGACATCCCGCCCTTCGTCACGATGTTCGACGAGATCGACACCTGGCAGAAGGTCGAGCCGCCGCTGGGCACGGTGTACAACTATCCGGTGCGCAAGCACCACAACGCGATGCCCAGCATCGCGCTCGCCCCGGCACCGGCAGAGATCGCCGTTCAGATGTACAACCAGGGCATCCAGACCAAGATGATCGCTCGTGCGGTTCAGAACAACGAGCCGATCGACGACGTCCTGTCCTGGGCCGAACAGGAGATCGAAGGCTTCCAGCGCGGCTGACGCCTTCCGCTCGATCCCGCAGGCCTCGGCGGCCTGCGGGACTTGACCCAAACCTCCGATGGCAGCCAACGCGAGCGGCCGAGGACGCGTCGACATGAACAGACAAGCGCCCCCCATCGCGCGCGGCGTCCCCGCGCCCGTCGCCCCGCCCCGCACGGGCACCCTGCGCCGCATCGCGCGCCGGCGGTCCACGCTCGCCTTTCTGATGACGCTGCCGCTGATCGCGGTCATTTCCGGGCTGGTGGCGTATCCGTTCTTCTACGCGCTCTACCTCGCCATGCTGAACAAGCGGATGACCGAGTTCGTCGGCATCGACAACTTCACCTTCCTGCTCAAGCGCGAGACCTTCCAGAACGTGATCTGGCAGAGCGTGCTCTTCGCCGTCGGCGCGGTGATCGCCAAGGCGCTGATCGGCTTCATCCTGGCGCATGTGCTGCACGCCCTGCCGGCCAAGGGCCAAAAGAAGTGGCGCGGCATGCTGCTGGTGCCCTGGGTCATCCCGCCGGCGATCTCGACGCTCGCCTGGTGGTGGATGTTCGACCCCTCCTACTCGGCCATCAACTGGGTGCTGAACACGGTCGGCGTGCCGCCCGTCGCCTGGCTCGGCGAGCCGAGTTGGGCGCGCTTCTCGGTCATCCTGGTCAACGTCTGGTACGGGGCGCCCTTCTTCATGATCATGTACCTGGCGGCGCTGAAGTCGGTGCCCGACCAGCTCTACGAGGCCGCCGCCATCGATGGCGCGACCGGCTGGCAAAAGCTGCGCTATGTCACGGTCCCGATGATGCGCAACATCATCGCCATCACCGTGCTGTTCAGCCTGATCGTCACCTTCGCGAACTTCGACATCGTGCGCATCCTCACCAATGGCGGGCCGCAGGATAAGACGCACATCTTCGGCACCTATGCCTTCCAGGTCGGCATCCAGTCGGGCGACATCCCGCTCGGCGCCGCCGTGTCGCTGTTCATCTTCCCGATCCTGGCGGTGTTCTCGATCTTCGTGCTGCGCGACGTCACCAGGCGCACCAGGGAGACGAACTGATGAGCGGGGCTTCGGCCGTGCCGGGCATGGCTGCCGGCGCCTACCACAAGGTCGGCAGCATCAAGCGCGAGCGGCGCTGGGCGCTGATCGGCGCCTATGCCGCGCTCGCGGTCTTCGTCGTCTTCTTCCTGACGCCGCCGCTCTACATGCTGGTCACCAGCCTGAAGAGCAGCGCCGAGATCGCCGATCTGGGCGGGCAACCCCTGGCTCGTCAGCGACCCGACGCTCGAGAACTATCGGGACCTGCTGACCACCGGCAACTACGTCATCCACTTCATGAACTCGGTGATCGTGACGCTGTCCGTCGTCGCGATCACCATGGTCATCAGCACCTTTGCGGCCTTCGCGCTCTCGCGCATGCGCTTCTGGGGCAGCACGGCGCTGGCCACCGGCGTCTTCCTGACCTACCTCGTGCCCGAGACGCTGCTGTTCATCCCGCTCTTCCAGATCATCGGAAAGCTGGGGCTCTACAACAACCTGCTCGCCATGATTCTGATCTATCCCACGCTGACGGTGCCCTTCTGCACCTGGATCATGATCGGATATTTCAGCTCGATCCCCAAGGAACTGGACGAGGCGGCGCTGATCGACGGCGCGAACCACTTCCAGATGCTGTGGAGGATCTTCATCCCGGTCGCACTGCCCGGCATCCTGGCGGCGACCATCTTCGCCTTCACCGTCTCGTGGGCGCAGTTCCTCTACCCGATGGCTTATCTCGTCAGCTCGGACCAGATGGTGCTGACCGTCGGCATCGTCTCGGACCTGATCCGCGGCGACACTTTCCAGTGGGGCAAGATCATGGCGGGCGCGCTGATGGCCGCGGCGCCGCCGCTGCTCGTCTATGCCTTCCTCATGGACTACTACATCGCCGGCCTGACCGCCGGCGCGACAAAGGGTTAAGCGGGAAATTCCATGGCGCCGGTGTCGATACGCAAGATCGTCAAGACCTATGAAGGCAACGTCCAGGCGGTGCGCGGCATCGATCTCGAGATCGCCAACCACGAGTTCGTCGTCCTCGTCGGACCCGTCGGGCTGCGGGAAATCGACGACGCTGCGAATGGTCGCGGGGCTCGAGGAAATAAGCGGGGGCGAGATCTCCATCGGCGGGATGGTGGTCAACGACATACCGCCGCGCGACCGGGACATCGCCATGGTGTTCCAGAACTATGCGCTCTACCCGCACATGACCGTCTACGACAACATGGCCTTCGGCCTGACGCTCCGGCGCTTTGCCAAGGACGAGATCCGTCGGCGCGTCGACAATGCCGCGCGCATCCTCGACATCACGCCGCTCCTCGACCGCAAGCCCAAGGCGCTTTCGGGCGGGCAGCGGCAGCGTGTTGCGATGGGCCGGGCCATCGTGCGCGACCCCAAGGTCTTCCTGTTCGACGAGCCCCTCTCGAACCTCGACGCCCAGCTCCGCGTGCAGATGCGCACCGAGATCAAGAAGGTGCACCAGACGGTCAAGACAACCACGATCTACGTCACGCACGACCAGGTCGAGGCGATGACGCTGGCTGACCGGGTGGTTGTCATGAACCGCGGCATCATCGAGCAGGTGGGGCCGCCGCAGGAACTCTACCACAGGCCGGCGACGCGGTTCGTGGCGGGCTTCATCGGTAGCCCCGCCATGAACTTCCTGCCCGGTCGGCTGGAGAACGACAGCGGCGGGCTGCGTCTCGCGCTACCGGAGGGGATCGTGCTGCCCGTCCCGGCCGAGCGCGTCGAGCGCTACCGGGGGCACGCCGGCCGCGACGTGATCTTTGGGCTGCGGCCGGAGCATCTGACCGAGATCAAGCCCACCGACAAGCCGAACATCGCGACCTTCGAGGCGGCGCCCCAGGTCCTCGAGCCGATGGGCATGGAAACGCTGGCGCATTTCTGGCTGCAGGGCAACGAGGTGATCGCGCGCCTCGACCCCACGGTTCCGGTCGAGGTCGGCCGCCCGGTCTCGCTGGCGGCCGATCTCGACCAGATGCACCTGATCGATTCCGAGACGAATGCGGTGATCTGATCGGCAGTCCACCTTGCCGCGCCCCGGCGAGACCCGAGGTACTGGTCGGGGAGGGGGGACGATGGATTTGGCGCCGCGGCCGCTCCCCGGAGCACGTTCGCCAAACCGGCGCTTGCTTCCGAGGAGAGTATCAGAGCGACTGCCACGAGCGCCCGGATCAGCTGTTCCGGGCGAGGAAGAAGCGCACCATTTCGGCCGATGCGCTCGGGCCGCGATCGTCGGTGTAGGACCCGCTCGGATGTCCTCCGGCCCAGGCGTGTTCGGCGCCCTCGATCATCCAGCATTCGAAGCTTGGCGGGCCGTCGCCGCCGGCAAGGACGAGGCGGCTGTATCCGCGAACACCCCCGGAAGGGGCGTGGTCGGATCGTACAAGTCGCGAGGGGTCCTCGACCTGCCGCTCGACGATCGCGCGCGCGTTCGCCGGATGCACCGTGCGATCCGCAGTCCCGTGGAAGACGATGACGCGGGGCGCGTCGCCGTTGCGGGCTGCTCTGTTGCCGGTGCGCGCCGCCGCGACGCCCTGGCCCTGCATGGCGCTGAAGGCCGATGGAACATCGTTCGCTGAGCCGGCAGCTAGCCCCGAATGCACGCCGATGGCTGCGTAGAGATCGGGATAAGCTTCGCCCATGATCGCCGCCATGGCGCCCCCGGCCGAGAGCCCGGCCACGAAGATCCGGTCGCGATTTATGCCGAACTCCGACCGAACGCTGTCGGTCAAGCCGGCAATGATCGCCGGCTCGCCGGCGCCGCGCGCCTGGTCTTCAGGACGGAACCAGTTCCAGCATGCCATCTGGTTGTCACGGCTCGTCTGGGCGGGATAGGCGACCAGCAAGCCGTTCTCCTCAGCCACCGCGTTCATGCCGGTTCCGGCGGCGAAATCCTCCGGGTTCTGGGTGCAGCCGTGCAGCATGACGACCATGCCTCGCGGCCCGGCCGCGGCCGAAGCCGGAACGTAGAGACGGTATCGCCGCGCGCCCGCCGCGCAGGTGTAATGCAGATCCCGGAACGAGGCGCCCTGCGGCACCGGAACCGCCGGCGCCCGCTTTCCCTGGGCCGGAAGCTCCCAACCCGGTCGCGGCGCCCTTCGCGCGCTCGACAGGGCCCGGACGGTCTCGCCGAGCGATTTGCGCCGCCGAGGACGTTCTGGCTCGGCTGCCTGCCCGGCGCGGATGCCGCCGCCGCTGGGAAGCGGCTGCACGCCGGCCGGCGAAGCGTCTGCCGCCGCGCCTCGTTCGCCAGTCGAGCGATCGGCCGCCGCTGGCGCCTCCGTCCCGTGTCCGAGCCGGGCTCGCGGTGCTCCGCAAGCCCGCCGGCGGCCAGTGCGGCCCGAATGATATCGGTGGCACCGGACCGATCACCGGCGCGCAAACTGCCAGCGGCGCGGAGGATCTCCGCGACGAAACCTTCTTTCATGGTCTTTCCTTCTGCTGCCGCTCAGGCGGCTATGTGATCCTGTCGGCGAGCGCCGCTTTCAGTTCCGGAGAGGCCTGCAACGCGCCGAGCACCGTTATCGAGCCGATCGCCTCGCGCGCCAGGTCGGCCGTCACATCGGGTGCGATCCGGAGAAGACCGACCACCTTGAGGTGAAGCGTCTTGCCGGCTGCCCGCGCCTCTTCCAGTTCGGCGACCCCGATGTCGCGCAGCCCGAGTTGCAGGGTCTTCCGCTCCAACGAGCGCGAGACCTCGTCGGCGTGTGTGCCGAGTTGGGCGCGGATCGCCGTCCGGATGAAATCCGTCCGATTGGAATAGAAGCCTTCCTGCACCAGCAGGTCGATCCGCCCGAGATCCACGTAACCGAGATTGATCGTGATCTTCTCACTGTCGGGCACCTGCACCGCGCTTCGCCGGACTTGCGCCATCTGCACCTCAACCATCCAGACGGATGGCATATGGATGTTTTCTGGCTTGCTTCAAGGCCGAGATCAAGCTCCGCCCGTGAGCAAGTCCGAAAGAGACGTCCGATCCCACCTGCGACCATCCGAGTGGAATCACGGCGCAATGCGCTTGCCGGGTCGCCCTGCGAGTGTATCCTCCGGATCGAACCGTAAGGAATTGACCCATGCGACGAGTGATCCTGCGCATCGCCATAGTGGTCGCGGCGCTCTCGGCGTCCGGCCTGCACAGCATTGCGGCCGAACGTGCAGCAATGCCCGAACAGCCAAGCCAGGCATGGGAGGCGCTCCGCCCTTCTCTCTTCGGCGAGCGCCCGATCGCCGACGCTGGCGGCATGATCACGCTCGACGCCCCCTTTCGCGCCGAGGACGCCGCGATTGTGCCGATCGGCATCTCCGTCGATCCCGGCCCCGACCGGCATGTCACGCGCCTGTCGCTGATCATCGATGAAAATCCTGTCCCGGTGGCTGCCGAGTTCGAGTTGGGCGAAGGTATGGGGAGGAAGGTCGACTTCGCCGTCCGCGTGCGCGTCAACGCCTACTCGAACATCCGCGTGGTCGCCGAGCTCGACGACGGCACGCTTTATGGGCATGCGCGCTTCGTGAAAGCGTCGGGCGGGTGCTCCGCCCCGGCGCTCAAGGACGCTGACGCAGCGATGGCTTCGATGGGCGAGGTCAGACTGCGACGCTTCCCGGACGCGGCCAGTGCCGATGATCCGCGCGCCGAGGCGCAGGTCATGGTTCGGCATCCGAATAATTCGGGTTTCCAGCGCGACCCGCTGACGAACTATTACATCCCGGCGTTGTTCGTCGACCAATTGACCGTCCACCAGGGCGACGCACTGCTGTTCCGCATGACGGGCGGCATCTCGATCAGCGAGGACCCGACGCTCCGCTTCCGCTATCTGCCGGGCGCAAATGCGGATCTCACGGTGATCGCCACGGATACAGATGGTCGCACCTTCAGCGCGGAGTTCCCGGCGGCAGGCAGCTGAGGCGGCTCAGAAGCAGATGATGTCGGCCTCGGCCTGGGCACGGCGGAGGTCGGCCACCGCGGCATTGAGCCGCTCGGAATTGCGCATGGCGCCGACGTTCTCGCCGCCGCGCTGAAGCGTGCGGATCACCGTCTCGGCGCGCTCGTAGCTCTCATAGGGCAGGAGACGGGCGATGTGGTCGATCGAGCACGAGCACTGCTCGAGCGCGCGACGCGTCTGGCCGTTCGTCGCCATGCAGGCGAAGACGTAATCGGCCCGCGCGACCGTGGGGTAGTCGTTCACGGGGCCGGCCTCCTGCGCGGCGAGCGGCATCGCCGCCAGCAGCGCCGAGAGCAACGCCGCTGCCTCAACGCATCGCATCGAGCCGGATCTCCTCCGAATAGGACGACGCGTCGCCGGTCGAGGCCGCGAGCGACACGAAGTTCCCCGGTGCAGCGTCGGCCAGCACGAAGGAGAGCTGAAGATCGGCGAATGCGCCGAGCTCGTCGGCGTGCGCGTCGCCCTCGAACGGACGGAGCTCGATCCTGTGCGCCTCGATTGTCGTGCCGCCCAGTTCGGCGGTGACGGTCTCCTCGGCCATGCGGTCTCGCATCGCCTCCTTGATGCGGTTGCGCAGGTAGAACGGGCTGCCGCCGGTCGCCTCGCTGACGTTGCGCACCACCAACTCGAGGAAGACCATCAGGATCGGGTTGCCCGTCATCCCGCGGAAGGCGGTCGGCCGCGGTTGCCCCTCGGCGTCGAGCGTCACGAGCACATGCGCGCCGTCGTCGCCGCGTTCGAGGGTGATCACCTCGTCAACGCCGGCCGGCCCCTCGCCGGCGCCGCCCGACCGGACATGCCGGTAGGTGATCGGCCGGTCGGACGTCAGAGTCGCGAGGTGCGGCGTCGAGAACAATCGGTCAATCGGCTCGGCCGCGGCGGTGGCGGCGGAGATGACGAGGATCGCAATGCCGAGGAATGAGCGCATGCACGCGTGTCGGTTGTTCATCGGTCGGCACTTTAGCCCTCAGGCAGCCGCGCGCAAGCGCCCCTCTTTCCTCTCGCGCTTTGGTTGGGCAAAGCTCGCACATGGCTGCGACTCGCGCGGCTGGTGAGACAAGGGGAGGTGAGATGAGAACGCGCGCTGCGGTGGCGCTTCAGGCGGGCAAGCCGCTGGAGGTGACGGAGGTCAACCTCGAGGGGCCAAAGGCCGGCGAGGTGATGGTCGAGATCAAGGCGACGGGCATCTGCCATACGGACGAGTTCACGCTCTCGGGCGCGGACCCCGAGGGCGCCTTTCCGGCGATCCTGGGCCACGAAGGGGCGGGCGTCGTCGTCGAGGTCGGCCCGGGCGTCACGAGCGTGAAGAAGGGCGACCATGTCATCCCGCTCTACACGCCCGAATGCCGGCAGTGCCCGTCCTGCCTCAGCAGAAAGACGAACCTCTGCACGGCGATCAGGGCGACGCAGGGGCAGGGCGTGATGCCGGACGGCACCTCGCGCTTCACCTCGCTCGATGGCGAGCCGATCCTGCACTACATGGGCTGCTCGACCTTCTCCAACCACACCGTGCTGCCCGAGATCGCCGTCGCCAAGGTCCGCGAGGACGCGCCCTTCGACAAGATCTGCTATATCGGCTGCGGCGTCACCACCGGCATCGGCGCGGTGCTGAACACCGCCAAGGTCACGCCGGGCGCCACCTCGGTCGTCTTCGGCCTCGGCGGCATCGGGCTGAACGTCATCCAGGGGCTGAAGCTCGCCGGCGCCGACATGATCATCGGCGTCGACCTGAACCCCGCCAGGAAGGAATGGGGCGAGCGCTTCGGCATGACGCATTTCGTCAACGCCGCGGAAGTCGGCGACGAAATCGTGCCGCACCTCGTCAACATGACCAAGCGGGGCGCCGACCAGATCGGCGGGGCCGACTACACCTTCGACTGCACGGGCAATGTCAAGGTGATGCGCGCGGCGCTCGAATGCGCGCATCGCGGCTGGGGCGAGTCGATCGTCATCGGCGTCGCGCCGGCGGGGGCGGAGATCTCCACCCGGCCATTCCAGCTGGTCACGGGCCGCGTCTGGAAGGGCACGGCCTTCGGCGGCGCGCGGGGCCGCACCGACGTGCCGAAGATCGTCGACTGGTACATGCAGGGCAAAATCCAGATCGACCCGATGATCACGCATATCCTGCCTCTCGACCGCATCAACGAAGGGTTCGACCTGATGCACGAGGGCAAGTCGATCCGCGCGGTCGTCACCTACTGAGGCGGGGCGGCGCGAGCGGCGCCCGTGTTCGAGGTCCTGCTGACGCTCTGCCTGGCCGGCGAGCCGTCGCGCTGCACGACCGAGCGGCATCCGGGCGGGGCGACCCTGGCCGGATGCCGCGCCGAAGCAGCGGCGCTCGCCGAGCGCGCAGCGACAGAACCGCAGTCCTGGCCCTGCGTGGCGGAGGGGGCGACGCCCGCCTTCGCCGTGACGGAGGTCGCCCCCGGCGTCTTCGTGCACAAGGGCGACCACGCGCTGGCGTCGCCGGAGAACCGCGGCGACATCGGCAATGCCGGCTTCGTCGTGGGCGACGAGGCGGTGGCGGTGATCGATGCGGGCGGCAGCGCCGCGGTCGCCCGCGACCTGCTGGCGAGCATCCGCGAGGTCACGAAGCTGCCGGTGCGCTGGCTTATCCTGACGCACATGCATCCGGATCACGTGCTGGGCGCGCCCGTCTTCGCCGAGGCGGGCGCTACGGTGATCGGCCATTCGAAGCTCGCCCGGGCGCTTGCCGCCCGGCGCGGGTCCTATCTCGAGGCCAATGCCCGGCTGATCGGCCCGGCCTTCGCCGGCAGCGGGCTGCCGGCGGAGATCGTGCCCGTCGAGCGGACGCGTGAGATCGACCTCGGCGGCCGGGTTCTGCTGCTCGAGGCGCAGCCGACCGCGCACACCGACAACGACCTGACGGTGCTCGACCGCGCGACGGGGACGCTGTTTTTGGGCGATCTGCTGTTCATGGGGCACCTGCCGGCGCTCGATGGCTCGATCGCCGGCTGGCTCGACGTCGTCGAGGCGCTGCGGCGCCGCGACGTCGCGCGCGTCGTTCCGGGGCACGGGCCCGTCGCGGCCAGCTGGCCCGCCGCGGCCGACCGGATGCAGGCCTATCTCGGCGCGCTCGCCGCCACTGTCCGCGACGCGATCGCCGCAGGCGTGCCGATCGGGGCGGTCGGGGAGACCGTTGGCGGGGGCATCACGGCCGGCTGGCTGCTGGGCGACGCCTTCCACGGCAGGAACGCGATCGCCGCCTTCAAGGAGCTCGAGTGGGAGTGACTCGGCGCCCGCACGCCGACGCTTAAGATCCGGTCACCAATGCTGCTTCCGCGTGCAATACCAGTTGCGTGCTGGCGCGCCGGTGCTAACGTTCAGGTGGTTAAACGGAGTCGGTCTAAACCGCGACACGATCCGGGAGCCTGGCAGCACAAGCTGTCGAACGAACGAGGCCCGCAAGCCGCGCTTGCGGGTCAAGGGGCGGGTCGGCCCGAAGACCGATCCGTGGCAAGGGAGAAACAGATGAAACGCGCCATTTCAGGCGTTGCTGTCGGTCTGCTCGTATGCGGGGCGGCGCAGGCCAACGATAGCGTGATGGAACTCACAAAGGACCCCAAGTCCTGGGCGCTCCAGACAGGGGACTACGCGAACACGCGCTTCTCGAAACTCGACCAGATCAACAAGGAAAATGTCGGCGATCTCCAGCCCGTCTGGACGTTCTCGACCGGCGTATTGCGCGGGCACGAGGGCTCGCCGCTGGTGGTGGACGGCATCATGTACGTGCACACGCCGTTCCCCAACAAGGTCTACGCCCTTGATCTGAGCAAGGAAGGCAAGATCGTCTGGACCTATCAGCCGAAGCAGGATCCGGACGTCATCCCGGTGATGTGCTGCGACACGGTCAATCGCGGCCCCGCCTATGCTGATGGCATGATCTTCCTGCACCAGGCGGATACCACGCTGGTCGCGCTCGACGCCAAGACGGGCGAGGTCAAGTGGACGGCGGTCAACGGCGACCCGAGCAAGGGCGAGACGAATACGGCGACCGTGCTGCCGGTAAAGGACAAGGTTCTCGTCGGCATCTCCGGGGGCGAATTCGGCGTCCAGGGCCACGTCACCGCCTATGACATAAAGACCGGTGAGCGCCTCTGGCGCGCCTATTCCACCGGGCCCGACGATCAGCTGCTGGTCGACCCCGAGAAGACCACCGTCCTCGGCAAGCCCATCGGCAAGAACAGCTCGCTCGACAGCTGGGAAGGCGACCAGTGGACGATCGGCGGCGGCACGACCTGGGGATGGTACAGCTATGACCCCGACCTGAACCTCGTCTACTACGGCACGGGGAACCCCTCGACCTGGAACCCGTCGCAGCGGCCCGGCGACAACAAGTGGTCGATGACCATCTTTGCTCGCGATCCCGACACCGGTATGGCGAAGTGGGCCTACCAGATGACGCCGCATGACGAGTGGGACTTCGACGGCATCAACGAGATGATCCTGGCGGACATCCCGATCGACGGCCAGGAGCGCAAGGTGCTGGTGCACTTCGACCGCAACGGGCTGGCCTACACCATGGACCGCGCGACGGGCGAGCTGCTCGTCGCCGAGAAGTACGACCCGGCGGTGAACTGGACGACCGGCGTCGACATGGACAAGAACTCGCCGACCTATGGCCGGCCGGCGGTGGTGGCCCAGTACTCGACCGCGCAGAACGGCGAGGACGTGAACACGACGGGCGTCTGCCCGGCGGCGCTCGGCACCAAGGACCAGCAGCCGGCGGCCTTCTCGCCGGAGACCAACCTGTTCTATGTGCCGACCAACCACGTCTGCATGGACTACGAGCCGTTCCGCGTCAGCTACACCGCCGGCCAGCCCTATGTCGGCGCCACGCTGTCGATGTTCCCGGCGCCGAACAGTCATGGCGGCATGGGCAACTTCATCGCCTGGGACGCCGCCAAGGGCGAAATCAAGTGGTCGATCCCCGAGGAGTTCTCGGTGTGGTCGGGCGCGCTTGCCACAGCCGGCGACGTCGTCTTCTACGGCACGCTCGAGGGCTATCTGAAGGCGGTCGACGCCAAGACGGGCGAGGAACTCTACAGGTTCAAGACCCCGTCAGGCATCATCGGCAACGTCATGACCTACGAGCATGACGGCAAGCAGTACGTCGCCGTCTACTCGGGCGTCGGCGGCTGGGCCGGCATCGGTCTGGCGGCGGGCCTGGTCAACCCGACCGAAGGCCTCGGCGCGGTCGGCGGCTATGCTGGGCTGAACGACTACACGGCCCTCGGCGGTTCGCTGACGGTCTTCGGTTTGCCCGACTGAGCCAAATCGACAGGGGCGGCGGCTTCGCGCGCGCCGCCCGCCAAATCTCCGATATCCCGGCGGCGCGCGTCGCCGCCGGGCCTTCTATCCGGCGCCGGCAGCCCGAGCGCCCTCCCGAAGTTCGATCTGGGAACATCATGAGACGTCAGCTTTTCCGCCTCGCCGCTGTGGCGGTCGCCGGCAGCGTGATCGCGGTCGCTCACGCGCAGGACAACGTCAAAGCCGCCTACGAAGAGAACGGCAAATGGTTCACCAAGGATGCCGTCCCGACCTTCCACGTAGCCGAGGACGGCACCGTGGATTGGTACACGTTCTCGGGCTTTCGCCGCTATCACTCGGAATGCCATGTCTGCCACGGGCCTGACGGCGAAGGCTCGACTTACGCACCGGCGCTGAAGGACTCGGCCCTCAACATGGACTATTACGACTTCGTCAATGTTGTCGTGAACGGTCGCCAGGCCGTCGACGCAGCGCACCAGCAGGTGATGCCGTCCTTTGGCGAGAACGCCAACGTCATGTGCTATCTGGACGATATCTACATCTACCTGAAGGCCCGCGGCGCCGACGCGATCCCGCGCGGACGCCCGGCCAAGCGCGCGGAAAAACCCGAAGCATTCACCGAAGCCGAAAATGCGTGCATGGGCTGAGGGGCTGCTCGGCTTGGCGGCGGTGCTGCTCGGCGTCGCCGCAGCCGCTCCCGCGCTCGCAGCCAGCGCGCAAACGTCCGACCTTGTTTCGCGCGACCGATTCCGGGTCTGCGCTGACCCCGCCAATTTGCCGTTCTCGGACAAGGCCGGCGAGGGCTTCGAGAACGCCATCGCCGAGCTGATCGCCGGCGAGCTTGGCCGGCCGGTCGAGTACACGTGGTTTCCGCAGGCGACGGGCTTCGTGCGCAACACGCTGTTCAAGGGGCTCTGCGACGTCGTCATCGGCTATGGCCAGGGCGACGAGCTGGTGCTGAACACCAATGCCTACTACACCTCGGCCTATGTGATCGTCGTGCGGGCGGACGGCCCGCTGGCCGGGATCGACCGGCTTTCGGATCCGCGGCTGAAGGAGGCGCGGCTGGGCGTCGTCGCCGGGACGCCGCCGGCCTCGCACCTGGCGAGGCTGGGGCTGATCGGGCACGCCAAGCCCTATCAGCTGATGGTCGATCGACGTTTCTACAATCCGCAGAAGCAGATGATCGATGATCTTGAGGCGGGCGACATCGACGCGGCGGTCATGTGGGGGCCGAACGGCGGCTACTATGCCAAGCAGGCGGCCGACGCGCTCGAGGTGACGCCGCTTCTGCACGAAGAAGGCGCTCCGCGGCTGTTTTATCGCATCACCATGGGCGTTCGCCAGGGCGAGGACAGCTGGAAGCGCGAGCTGAACTCGCTGCTCCGGCGTAACCAGGACAAGATCGACGACATACTGATCGCCTATGGCGTGCCGCTGCTGGACGACTCCGGGCAGGAGCGCATCGACCGGTGATCGGCCGGGCCGTTCTCGCCGCGCTGATCGCCTTGAGCCTGGCGCGGCAGGTCGCCCAGGCCGGAACAGTCACCGAGCCGGACGGCTATCGGATGAACGAGTTCCGCGCGCCGGTGCCCGCAACGCTGGCCGGCGCCACTGTGCTCGACACCGAGGCGGCACAGGCGCTTTGGCGGGCAGGCGACGCGGTCTTCGTCGACGTGCTGCCGAGCCCGCCCAAGCCTGACCTGCCCGCCGGGACGGTCTGGCAGCCGCCCTCGCGCGACACGATACCGGGCGCCACCTGGCTGCCGAACGTGGGCTTCGGCGAGCTTTCTCCCGACACGGCCGTATATTTTCACAGCCATCTCGACCGGCTGACGGGCGGCGATCCGGCGCGGCCGGTCGTGTTCTTCTGCTTGTCGGACTGCTGGATGTCCTGGAACGCCGCGCGCCGGGCCATCCTCGAAGACGGTCTTCAGGCGGTTTACTGGTACCCGTTCGGCACGGATGGCTGGGAGGCCGCTGGACTGCCGCTGCAGAAGGTGCACGCGGCAGAGTAAGTCCAGCGGGTCGGCGACAGAGTTCCGCAATCCGATTGTCAAACCGTTCGGCAAGCGTCGTCGCCCAAGCTTTGCGGAATGCGATGGCGCATTCGGCAATGCCGGGGCTGGCTCATCGGCCGAGCTCGGATTGGATCATTCGCGCCGCGGCGAAGGCGCGCCGCTCGAGGATGACGGGGCTTTCGCAGACATAGGTCAGCACGTGGCGACGATCCTGGAAGATGCGGACGTCCCAGGCGAGCGCGTCCTGCATTTCCTCGATCCGGTCCTGCGCGTCGTAGTCGTCCTGCGCTGCCGCCGCCTCCGCCTGGCGGATCGCGTCTTCGCGCGCGTCGATCTGCTGGGCAAGACCGCGCTGCTTTCTCGCATAGCGCTCGACGCCGGCGATGATGCGGGCTCGCTCGGTGTCGATGGTGTGGAAGACGCCGGCGAACAGCGCGAGGAGGCGCTCGTCGCGGCTTTGGCCACCGGCGGGCCCGAGCGCGTCGAGCATCGGCTTGACCTGGTCGAGCTCGGTCCGGCGCGCCGCGATCAACGCGACGAGGTGCGCCAGCTCGGGGTCTTCGCGCCAATCGGCGGTCTCGGGCAGGGCGGGGCCCGACCAGAGCTGGGCAACCGCTAAGTGGCCAACCTTGCGCTGCATGCAGGGCCAGTCCTCGGAGTCCTGCGCCGCCGCCCTAGCCCCGGAGAGGCAGACACAGAGCAGTGCGAAGCGGAAATAGCGCCACAAAATGACCAAGACCGCGCAGATCGACGTCTGGAAGAATAGGATTTGATGACTTCAGGATTAAGTCGAGACCCTAAATTTACATTCTGGTATGATTCTGCGGATGCAGTCCAACAACTGGAGCGGGCGGAAGAGTTCGCGGCTGAGTTGTGGGCTTTCGTGCTTGAAGAGTGCCCAGGAAACTGCTTTGAGAACGCTGCTGCGCCACATCTTGTCTGTGGTGCTCAATCGGTCAAAGCGTCGGGATCGTCCACGCGGCCCTGAGTGCTGCTTGCCGGCAATCGAGCTTTGCCGGCTTGCGACGGCATCGTGCGGGTTGGATCGGTGTTTACCCATTTCATTTACCATTAGTGACGAAAATCACAGGCCAGCGCCACGCATGCGCGTTCCGATAACAGGCGCGACGCACGGGGAAACGGTCCGGGAGAGAAGCAACGAAGCGCCGGCACGGGGGTTGCGTCGAATGTGACGTGCTCTCGGTCGGGCAAAGCTGAAAGGAGCTCGGATGCTGCGCCTGGTTTTCACGATCTGCATGATCGACTCGCCTGATATGTGCGAGCAGCGCGATTTGCTCGTCTATGACGAAATGCCCGTCATGGCCTGCGTGATGGGCGCAATGCCCGAGCTCGCCACCTGGCGCGAGGCTCATCCGAACTGGCGGATCTCCCGCTGGCGCTGCGAGGATGACCAGAACATGCGGAGCGAGCTGCGCGATCAGGGTGATGCGCATCGAGTGCCTGTGGCGGCGGGCAGCGAGGCCACTTTGCCAGGCGCCGTGGCCATCGCCACCTCGCGCTGAAGACGCTCGATCCGGGCGCCGGCCACACGCTCTTGACAGGACGCGCGGCGCTGCCGCCTGCTCTCCGCGCAAGATGGGGGAGGGGACATGCCGCGCCGCCTGATCGTCTGGTCGCTGACGATAGTGCTGGGACTTGCGGTGCTGGGGCTTGCGCCTGGCCTCTCGGCCGCCCAGTCCCCAGTCTGGCATCGACTTCTCCGGGCCGGCGATGACGGAGGCCGAGATGACACGCGGCGAGGTCGAGGCGGCGCTGGCCGCGGCGACGGCCGCCGCGCCGGCTAGCTTCGAGCGGATGAAGCTCAACGGGCTCGATCTCTCCGGGCTTGACTTCTCCGGCGCGAATCTGCGGGCAGCGCGGATGAACGGCGCTTCGCTCGCCGGCGCGCGGCTCGACGGCGCCGAGCTCAGCCAGGCGTGGATGCTGGGCGCCGATCTCGCGGGGGCGAGCCTGAGGCGGGCGACGCTGTTCCAGACCCAGCTCGGCCGCGCCAACCTGCGCGGCGCCGATCTGTCCGAGGCGCGCGCGCCTGCCGACTTCACGGATGCCGACCTGACCGGGGCGAGCCTGCGCGGCGCCGATCTGTCGGCCGACATGAAAAACCAGTCCATGGGCCTGATGCGCGGTGTGCTGAAGAGCGCCACCGCCGACCGGGCGGATTTCACGGATGCCAAGCTGATGCGCGCCGACCTGGAGTTCGGGTCGTTCAAGGGAGCGCGCTTCGTGGGCGCCGACCTGTCGATGGCATCGCTGGGCGGGGCCGACCTGACGGGGGCCGATATCGCCGGCGCGCGGCTCGACGGCGCCGACGTCACCTCGGCCCGACTGCGCGAGCTGAACGGCGCCGAGCCCGGACAGATCGAAGCCGCCCGGAACGTGAGTCGCGCTTTCCTGAAGTAGCCTCACGCCCGGGCTCCACGGCGGGCGAGCAGGCCGCGCGTCGGATCGTAGGCGAGGATCGCAGCACCCAGGAACAGGGCTGTGCAGCCGACGACCACGGCGAGCGAGATCCAGTTCACCTGGAGGTAGAGCGCGAAGCGGATCAGCTCGACGCAGTGCGTGAACGGGTTGAAGAGGGCGATATCGTGCAGGAGCACGCTGCCCTCGGCGATCCGCCAGAGCGGGTAGAGCGCCGAGGAGGCAAAGAACATCGGAAAGATGACGAAGTTCATCACGCCCGCGAAGTTCTCGAGCTGCTTGATCATCGAGGACAGGAAGAGGCCGATGGCGCCGAGCAGGAGCCCTGACAGCACCAGCGCAGGCAGGACGGCGAGGAATCCCCAGGCCGGCGGCTCGACGCCCCACAGCCGCGCGATCAGCAGGAAGGCATAGACCTGGAAGAGCGAGACGAGGACCGATGCGGCCAGCTTGGCCGACAAGAGGAACCAGCGCGGATAGGGGCTGACCAGCAGCAGCCGCATAGCGCCGGTCTCCCGGTCATAGACCATGCTGAGCGACGACTGCATGCCGTTGAAGAGCTGGATCATCGCGCAGAGACCAGGGACGACGTACTCCTCGTAGTGGATATAGGTCGGATAGGGCGGCATCGGCGGCAGGCCGAGGACGGAGCGGAAGCCGGCGGCGAAGATGAAGAGCCAGACCAAGCGGCCGGACGAGCGCCGCGAGGAAGCGGCCGCGCTGGTGCAGGAAGCGCAATGCTTCGCGCCAGATGATTCCGCCGGCGCAGATCAGCCAGCTGCTCATGCCGCCGCTCCGCCGGTGAGACGCAGGAAGGCGTCCGACAGCGTGCCGCCCGGAGCCCGCCCGACGGCGTTCTGGGCGGCGACATCGGCTGCGGGGCCGGCCGCGAGGATCTCGCCCCGGTGCAGAACATAGACCGGGTCCTGCGGCAGGATCTCCTCGATCAGGTGGGTCGCCCAGAGGACGCCCACGCCATCCTCGGCGGCCAGTGCGTGCAGGTCGGCGACGATGTCCCGGCGCGAGGCGACGTCGAGGCCGACCGTCGCCTCGTCGCAGAGAAGGAGGCGCGGCGCGTGCAGCAGCGCCGCGGCGATCTCGACGCGCCGTGCCTGACCGCCCGAGAGCGCAGCGACGCGCTCGCCCATCCGATCGCCGAGGCCCATCCGGCCGAGCAGCCGGGCGGCGCGGTCGAGCGCCGCTCGTCGGCGCAGCCCGTGCAGCGCGCCCTGATAGGCGAGGTTCTGCGCGATGGTCAGGCCGGGATCTATCGCCCGGCTCTGGAAGATGACGCCGAGGCTGGCCAGCGCCGCGCGCGGACGGGCGCTCACGTCATGGCCGCAGACCTCGATCGTCCCCGACTGGCGCGCAAACAGGCCGGTGACCAGATTGAAGAGCGTGGTCTTGCCGGCGCCGTTGACGCCGATCAGGGCGGTGAAGCTGCCCTGCCGCACCTGGAGCGAGACGGCCTTCAGCGCCTCGCGGGCGCCATAGCGGTGGCTGAGTGCGTCGACCCGCAGCGCCGCGGGGCCGCCAGTGCCCGCTTGTGTCACTCCGGCGAGACGACGATGCCCCAGGGCTGCTCGCCCACCGGGATCGACTTGATGACCTTGCGCTCGGCGACGTCGATGACCGAGACGTCGTTCGAGTTGCCGTTGGTCGTGAAAAGGTATTTCTCGTCCGGCGTGAAGCCCAGCTGCCAGACGCGCTGGCCGACGAGCAGGTAGTCGAGGACTTCC
Organism: uncultured Bacillaceae bacterium; assembly: GCA_963763245.1. Taxonomy (GTDB): domain Bacteria; phylum Pseudomonadota; class Alphaproteobacteria; order Rhodobacterales; family Rhodobacteraceae; genus Thermohalobaculum. The sequence continues at coordinate 33,100 of CAVXNU010000007.1, read as the reverse complement.
CAGCTCTCGCCGTCGACGACGGCGACGCGGTTGGCGGGGCCGAGCGCGACGAAGATCGTCTTGCCGTCCCTGGTCGCGCGCACGCCGACGGGCTGGAGCACCTCGGGGGGCAGGCCGGGGACGGCGAAGCTGATCTTGTGCTCGATCTGCGCGGTGCCCGGGTCGATGACGCTGACCGTGCCGCCGATCTCGGCCGAGACGAAGAGGTGCTTGCCGTCCGCGCTGAACTCGGCGACGCGCGGGCGCTGGTCGACCAGCGTGTTCTGCACGATCTCGTGCGTCTCGGCATCGATGAAGTGCGCCATGTTCGTGGTCTCGGAGGTGTTGACCACGATCTTGCCGTCCGGGCTGACCGCCATGCCCTCGGGCTCGACGCCGACGGGGATCTCGGAGAGCACGCTGTGCTTCTCGACGTCGACCACGGTAACGAGGTTGTCGTCCTCGTTGGCGATGTAGAGCGGGTTGCCCGAGGGGGCGAGCACGAAGAGCTCGGGGTCTGGTCCCGACGGCAGCGTGTGCATCAGCGCCATCGTCCCCGGGTCGTAGACCTCGACCGTGTCGTCGTCGGAGGCGCAGACATAGAGCTCGCTGCCGTCGGGCGCGATGGCGATGCCGCGCGGGCGCTGGCCGACCGGGTGGGTGCCGGTGACCTCGAGCGTCTCGCTGTCGATCGTCGTCACCGTGTTGCCGCGTTCGTTCGTCACATAGACGGTGTAGGCGCCGGCCGGCGTTGCCGCGAGCGCGGCCAGCAGGCCGATGGCGATCCGCATCTGCGCCCCCCTCAGAAGCTGCATGTGGAGTCGGGCCGGTCATAGCCCAGCGTGTCGAGCCGCGTCGTCTGGTGCAGGAACTCGTCCTGCGGCGAGACGCTGACGACGAGGCGGCCATCGGCGAGCAGCACCCCATGGCGGAGCTGGTGGTTCCACGGCCGGTAGCTGAGCGCCATGCCCTTGAAGCCGGAGAGCTCGAACTTGTCCGACAGCATGTAGTCGCGGACCTTCCCGACCTCGGCGCTGTTGGTGCGGGTCACGGCCTCGCCGATGCTGCGCAGCGCGAGCCAGACCTGGTAGTCGACGTCTGTCATGTAGCGGCCGGCCGCCTTTTCGAAGCGGCGCTGCAGCTGGGTCGAGCCGAAGCCCTCCCACGAGCCGTGCCAGGTGCGGGCGATCAGCCCGGCATCGCCGGCGACGGGGCGCGGCTCCCAGGTGCGGTAGGGGATGTAGGCGCCGAAGACCTCGTTCTCGTCGGCCACCACGACGACGTCGTGCTCGGGCGCGCGCTGGGTGAAGACGGGGATCTGCCGCTGGGCGAGCACATGGCCGGAATCCGTCACGCGCGCGCCGCCCGTGTCCTCGAAGACCAGCTCGCCCTCGATCTCGGCGCCGAAGCGCGCGGCGGCACGGCGATAGGCTTCGGCCTTGGCCACGTCCTGCGGGTGCGAACCGTGGATCAGCAGCCAGTCCGTCCACTTCTTCCAGACGAGGTATTGGGCGATGCCGTCGGCCAGCATGGCGCGCGAGGGCGCCGTGTGGAAGACGTTTGCCCGGCAGTCGTCATTGCGCAGCGCGTCGTCGTTCGCTGACGCGTTGAAGAGGATCACGTCCCGTCCTGCGGCCCGGTCGGCAAGCGCGAGCAAGGTCTCGGCGGGCGCCATGATGACGACGTAAGCGATGCCGTCGGCGATCAGGCCGTCCAGCGTCTCGGCCGCCGTCTGCGCGGTCGCGGTCGCCTCGCGCGTCTCGTAGACGTGGCCGAGAAAGCGCCCGGTGGTGCTGTTGTCGGCGGTGGCGATGCGCGCCCCGGCGAAGCCCTCATCGTCGGCCGGCAGGTCGAGGCGCGAGAGCGGCAGCGGCCGCTCGGTCTCGACGCGCAGCACGGCGGCTCGCACGGTCACCTCGGTCTGCGCCCGTACCTGTGCAGCGGTGCAGAGAAGCGCGACGGCGAGCAGCGCGGCGCCTAGGAGCTGGAAACGCTGAACCTTCATCGCGGGCGATCCGGCCCAAGCCCCGGCGGCCCGTCAAGCGCTGCCCGCGGCGCTCGCGCCATCTCTCAGAAATTGAGAAGAGGGACGTCGTGCGCGCCCGGCGGGTTTGACGCCGCCGTCGCGGGCCGCGCATCGTCCCAACCATGTTGCACCGCGCATCCGCCTGGCCCGCCGCCTGCCTGATCTTCTCCGCAGTCTCGTTCGGCGCACCGGCGCAGGCGAAAGAGCCGGCGGCCGTGGCCGATTTCGGCGTGCTGTTCCTTAACACCTCGCCCGAGCAGACGACGGCCGACGAGGAGCGTCGCCTGGCTGCGCTCGCGGCGCGGCTGCGTGAGGGGCTGGAGCAGTCGGGCCGCTTTGTCTTCGTCGACACGGAGCCGGTCGCGAAGAAGGCCGACCTCTACCAGAACCTCGCGCACTGCAATGGCTGCGACGCGCGGCTGGCGAAGGAGTTGGGCGCTGACCTTGCGCTGACGGGCGAGGTGCAGAAGACCTCGAACCTGATCCTGTCGATCTCGATCTACGTGCGTGACGCCGACACCGGGCAGCTGGTCGGCGGCGGCTCGGCCGACATCCGCGGCAACACCGACGAGAGCTGGCGCCGGGGGATCGACTACATCCTGCGCAATCGCTTGCTGAGAGAATGATCCGGATGCGCGCCTGTCGCTGTCTTCGGTCGAACCCGCCACAGAGCTGGAGCGGGCGGCCTTCCGGCGGTGCGAGAATCGCGGTCGAGCGGCGGCCTGACGCTTCTGCGCGCTGGCCCCGGATCTGTGGCGCGCCTCCTTGCCCTTCTGCTGCTGATAGGCGGCCTTTTCGCCGGGCAGGTGCGGGCGGATCAGCCGAGCCTGCGGATCGCGGTGCTGAAGTTCGGCACGGTGAACTGGCTGACGGACGCGATCGTCGCGCACGATCTGGACGCTGCGGCCGGCTATCGCCTGGAGGTGATCGAGCTGGCCGGGCGGGCGGCGACGAGCATCGCCTTCCAGGCGGGCGATGTCGACGTGATCGTTGCCGACTGGGTCTGGGCTCTGCAGCAGCGGGAGAAGGGCGAGGACCTGCGCTTCGCCCCCTATTCGAACGCGCTCGGCGCCGTCATGGCCGCTCCGGGAATCGAGGGGGTGTGCGACCTGAAGGGGCGGCCAATCGGTGTCGTCGGCGGCGATCGCGACAAGAACTGGCTGATCCTGCAGGCGCTGGTGCGGCAGGACTGCGGTTTCGATCTGGCCGACGAGACGACGACCCTGGTGGGCGCGGCGCCGCTGATGGGGCAGCAGCTGCTCGACGGCGCCGTGGACGCCGTCTCGACCTATTGGAATCACGGCGCCAAGCTCGAGGCCGCCGGCATGCGGCGGCTGATCGGCGTGGACGAGGAGATGGCACGACTGGGGATCACGCCCGCTCCGCCGCTGATCGGCTTTGTCTGGAACGCGGGCGCGGTCGATCGCAACACCATCGGGGCGTTTCTCCGCTCGGTCGGGGCGGCGCAGGAGATGATGGCGACCAGCGACGCCGAGTGGGAACGGCTGCGCCCGGCGATGGGGGCGGCAAGCGATGCCGAGTTCCGGCTGCTGCGCGACTATTTCCGCGCCGGGATCGTGCCCGGCTGGAGCGCGGACGACACGACGGCTGCGGCAAAGCTGCACGGCTTGCTGGTCAAGACGGCGGGCGAGGCCTTCGCGGCCGAGGCGGGAAAGTTCGACCCGGCCCTCTTCGAGACGGACTGAGATGACAGCCGGCTTGCGGGCGCTCTGGCCCGTCCTCTCGCTCGCGGGCTTCGTCGCGGTCTGGACGCTGGCCGCGGCACTGGTCGCATCGGACAAGCTGCCGACGCCCCTCGACGTTGCCGAGGCCGCCTTCCGCCAGATCAGGACGAACGATTACTTTTTCCATCTCGGCATCACGCTCGCCCGGGTCGCGGCGTCCTTCGTCATCGCGATGGTCGCAGGCTCGGCGATCGGGCTGGCGCTGGGGGCGAGCCGGGCGGCGAACCGCGCCTTCGGCGGCTGGCTGACGCTGTTCCTGAACCTGCCGGCGCTGGTGACCATCATCCTCTGCTATGTCTGGTTCGGGCTGGTCGAGGCGGCGGCGATCTTGGCGGTCGCCATCAACAAGATCCCGAACGTCGCCGTCACGCTGCGCGAGGGGACGCGCGCCCTCTCGCGCGACTTGGACGAGATGGCGCAGGTCTACGAGCTGCCCTGGGCCGCCCGGATGCGTCACGTCGTGCTGCCGCAGCTCGCGCCGTTCTTCGCGGTCGCGGCGCGCAACGGGCTGGCGCTGGTCTGGAAGATCGTGCTGGTGGTCGAGCTGCTCGGCCGGCCGAACGGGGTCGGCTATCAGCTCTACGTCTATTTCCAGCAGTTCGACGTAGCGACCATCCTGGCCTATGCCGTGGGCTTCATCCTGGTGGTCCAGGCGATCGAGCTGGCGCTGCTCGAGCCATGGGAGAGGCGCGCGGCACGGTGGAGACGGTGACGACGGGCCTTAGCGTCGAGATTGCGCAGAAGCGGTTCGGCGCCACGCCTGTGCTGGGCGATATCTCCTTTCGCCTGGCCCCCGGCGAGCGGGCGGCGCTGATCGGGCCGTCTGGTATCGGCAAGAGCACGTTGATCGCCCTCCTGGCGGGAACCGACCGCGACGTCGACGGACGGGTCGAGCGGCCGAACGGGCGCGTCGCGGTGGTCTTCCAGACGCCGCGCCTGCTGCCGTGGCGGACTCTGGCCGAGAACATCGCCATCATCCCCGGCGCGGGGGACCTGGCCCGGGCGCGGTCGCTGCTGGCCGAGGTCGGCCTCGGCGAGGCGGCCGACCTGCACCCCGAGCGGGTCTCGGTCGGGATGCAGCGCCGGGCGGCGCTGGCGCGCGCACTGGCGGTCGAGCCCGCGCTGCTGCTGCTTGACGAGCCGCTGGTCTCGCTCGATCCTGAAGTCGGCGGCGGCCATGCGCAAGCTCCTTCGGCTCGCCATGGATCGGACCGGTGCCGTGGCGCTGATCGCCACGCATGACCGGCGCGAGGCGCTGGCCCTGGCTGACCGGGTGATCGAGCTTGGTGGACATCCCGCGCACATCACCGGCGACCGGCGCTCGCCGCTCGACAGGGCTATGCGCAGCAACGCGGCGGCCGTGGAGGCAGTCCATGCCGACTGGTTCGGGCCGCTCGGCGGCGCCACCGCCCCGGCGCGCACGGAACGAGCCTAGGGCGGGAGGGGTGAACGCGGGAGGGGAGCGCGGGCGCGCTGGGGGCGGACTCGGCGGCGCGGCCGCGGCCGGGCATCGTCACTCGCCTGCTGATCGCGCTGGTGGGCCTGTTGTTGCTGCTTGGCGCGCTCGGCGGGCTCTCAGTCTGGGGGGTGATCCGCGCCGAGCGAGAGTTGAGCCGCGCCGATCGCAGCCTGGCGCAGCTCGAGAACGCCCGGTCCGTCGAGGCGGCCTTGAACCTCTATCTGCTGCGCGAGGTGGAGCGGCGCCTGCGCGGCGGCGGCGACCCGGCCGAGTCCGAGGAGGCGGCCCGGGTGCGGGGCGCGCTGCTGGGGCTTCGACGACTGATCGGCCAGGAGATCTTCGCCAGCCGTGATGAGGCCGAGCGAGCGGCCGAGCGCGCCGAACTCGGCCGCGCCACGATGATCGCGGAGATCTTCGAGACGATCGAGACGCGCTCGGCGCTCGACCGGATCGCCGGCTCCGAATTCGACGCGAGCCGCGCGGCCCAAGCGTTTCTCGAGGACATCGTGGACGGCCTGGACCAGCCCTTCCGCTCGACGCTGGCCGAGGTGACCGAGGACGAGCGCGACGAGGCGGCGGACGCCTTCCTGGCGCTTGAGCGCTTGCGCCGAGACCTGACGATCGCATGGACGGCGCTCGCCGCGGTCTTCGTGCTGGCGGCGGCCGGCTTCGGCGTCGCGTTCCACCGCGGGCTGATGCGGCCGATCGGTGTGCTGGCGGCGGCGGCCGAGAACGTGGGCGGCCCGGGGGGAAGCGGGGACGCCGAGCCGATCCGCGAGCGCCTGCCGGGCGAGTTCCGACGCGTCGGCGCGCGCTTCAACGCCATGGCAGAGCGGATCGCCGGCGAGCAGCGCCGGCTGCGCGACGAGGTCGCCGCCAGGACGTCCGAGCTGGAGGCCGCGAACCGGCGGCTGACCGAGATCGACGCCGCGCGCCGCCGGTTCTTCGCGAACCTCAGCCACGAGCTGCGCACGCCCGTGACGGTGCTGCTGGGCGAGGCGCAGGTGGCGCTGCGGGCGAGGGCAGGCGAGAGCGAAGCGCTGCAGCGGATCGCGGCCAGCGGCGGAATGCTGAAGCGGCGGATCGACGACCTGATGCGCCTCGCCCGCTCGGAGGAGGGCCAGGTCGCGCTCGAGATGCAGCCCTGCGACCTGGCCGAGGCGGTGCAGGGCGCCGTCGAGGCGGCGCGCGCCTATGCGGCGTCGAACGAGATCGGGCTGGTGCTGGAGGGCGAGACGTCCTGCCCCGTCACGGGCGACCCGGAGGCGCTGCGCCAGGCGGCGCTGGCCCTGATCGACAATTCGATCAAGCTGTCCGAGCCGGGGAGCACCGTTCTGGTCCGGCTGCGCCGCGATGGCTTCGAGGTCGTCGACAGCGGTCCGGGCTTCGAGGGAGCCGATCCTGCGGCGCTGTTCGGGCGCTATGTGCAGGAAAGCCCCGGGCGGCGGGCCGGCGGCTCGGGCCTGGGGCTTGCCATCGTCGGCTGGATCGCCGAGCAGCACGGCGCCAGGATGCATGTCGAGGAGCGGCCGGGCGGCGGCGCCCTCTTCCGCATGGAGTTCCCCCGGTGAGCGAGCCGCGCGGCTGCCGCCTGCTGCTGGTCGAGGACGACACCGGCATCGGCCGGCTGCTGGAGCGCGGTCTCGCCGCCGAGGGCTATGACGTCGCCTGGGTGCGGACGCTGGCCGCCGCCACCGAGGCGGCGCGGCCGGGCGAGCACGACCTGGTGCTGCTCGACCGGATGCTGCCGGACGGTGACGGCGCCGCGTTCTGCGCGGCCTATCGCCGGCTGGGCCACCGGGCGATGATCTGCATGCTGACCGCGCGCGACGCGCTCGAGGACAAGCTGCGCGGCTTCGACGCGGGCGCAGACGACTACATCACCAAGCCGTTCGAATTCGAAGAGCTGCTGGCGCGGCTGGCCGCGCTGCGCCGGCGCGCGGCGCCCGAGCGGCCGCTTCCTCTGGCCGACGAGGCGAGCCGGTCGCTGGTGCTGGGGGCCGCACGCGTCAAGCTGACGCCGCGCGAATGGCGGATCATGCGGCACCTGCTCGCCCACGCCGATCGGCCGGTCTCGCGGGACGAGCTGATCGAGGCCGGGTGGGGGGCCGATCGCGGCGTCACCGCGAACAGCGTCGACGTCTATGTCGGCTATCTCCGCCGCAAGCTGGCGCAGCTCGGCTCGGATGCGCGGATCGAGACCGTGCGCGGCGTCGGCTTTGCGCTGGTGCGCTGACGCCCGGCGCGCGCCGGGTATCAGGCGCCCTGCATCGAGCGGTAGACGAAACCGTCATCATGCGCCTGCGCCTCGGCCAGGGCGGCGCGGCGCATCTCGGCGATGGTGCGGCGAGAGCGAGCAGGCCGGGTCGGTCGCCGCCGCATCGCCTGTCCAGGCAAAGGCCTGGCAGCGGCAGCCGCCCCAGTCGCGCTCGCGCCGGTCGCAGCTGGCGCAGGGGTCCTGCATCCAGCCGGTGCCGCGATAGGCGGTGAAGGCGGGGCCGTTCGCCCAGATCGCCGCCAGCGGCCGGTCGCGGACGTTCTCGAAGGCGAGCCCCGTGATCGTCTCGGCGGCGTGGCAGGGCAGCACCTTGCCCTCGGGCTTGATGCAGAGCCCGACGCGCGCCCAGCCGCCCATGCAGGGCTTGGGGTATTTCGTCAGGTGGTCGGGCGTGACGTAGTCGATGACGAGCCGTCCCTTCAGCCGCTCGCGCGCCTCGGCGGCGACCTCGCCGGCGCGCCGCACCTGGTCGGGCGTCGGCATCAGCGCGTGCCGGTTGCGATAGGCCCAGCCATGGTATTGCGTGTGCGCGATCTCGAGCCGCCGCGCGCCCAGGCGGACGGCCAGCTCGATCGTCTCGGCCAGCCGGTCGAGGTTCTGCCGGTGCATCACGGCGTTGATCGTCAGCGGGATGCCCTCGGCCGTCACCCAGCCGGCGACGCGCATCTTGGCCTCGAAGCCGCCCTTGTAGCCGCCGAGCCGGTCGGCGCTCTCCGCATCGACGCCCTGCACCGACAGCTGGACGTGGTCGAGCCCGCGCGCGGACGAGCTCGCGGAACTTCGCCTCGGTCAGCCCGACGCCCGAGGTGATGAGGTTGGTGTAGAGCCCCGCCTCGACGGCGGCGCCGGTGATCTCGGGCAGGTCGCGCCGCGCCGCCGGCTCGCCGCCGGAGAGATGGACGTGCAGCACGCCCATCTTCGCGGCCTGGCGGAAGACGTCGGCCCATTCCTCGGCCGACAGCTCGTCCGACCGCCGCGTCAGCTGCAGCGGGTTGGAGCAATAAGGGCAGGCGAGCGGGCAGCGATGCGTGAGCTCGGCCAGCAGCGCCATCGGCACCGGCACCGCCGCCATCGCCTGCGCAGCAGTCGGGCATCGCGGGGGCGTTCATCTCACCTCCACCATGCGCCGCGCGCGCATGTCGTCGAGGAAGCGGCCGGCATCCGCGGCGATCCGCTCGGGCGGCGCGTCGAATTTCTGCCGCGAGGTGCGCCACGACGCCGGCGAAGTCGCGGCTGCCGTCGAGCGCCTGCAGCACATGCGCGCCGACCGGGTCGAGCTTCACCGCGCGCTCGGGCGCCAGCAGGAACCAGCCCTTGCGCACCTCGCAATGGCGCAGCCGCACGCCGCGCGGCAGGTAGGGCACGTCGGTTCCGGCGATGCTCACGCCGCGGCCTCGCAGCGCCTCGCCCGGGCGCCAGGCGCCGGGGCAGGGGTTGCCGTTGACGTAGACGTGCATGATCGCGTCGAGCTGCGCCCACAGCATGCCGCATTTGAAGCGCGAGCGCGCCGAGCGCCGCCTCCTGCGTCTCGGGCGTCGTCGCGTGCCGCTTCACGTAGTCGAGCGCGAAATCGGCGTCGCGCGGCGCCTGCGATCAGGCGATAGCCGAAATAGCGCAGCGTGTCCTCGCTGACGAAGTCGTAGTGCTTCAGCATGCCCGAGACGCGCTCGGAGATGATCATGGGCGAGAACATCTCGGTCAGGCTCGAGGCGATCGCCTCGAGCAGGCTGCGCTCGCGCACGAAGTGCAGATAGGCCGTCGCAGGCGAACTGCACGGCCGGCAGCGCGCCCTGCATCGAGGTGACGTAGTCGCGGCGCAGGCCCGAGGCCGTCCGTCAGCGCCAGCCAGCGGCGCAGGCCGCCTTCCGGGTGGTCGTCGATCTCGCCGTCATGATCGACGATGCGCTGGCGCCAGATGCGGCGCAGCACTGTGTCGTCCATGCGCGACAGGATCGCCGCATCCTTCAGCGGCACGATCCGCTGATAGCAATAGCGGTTGAGCGCCCAGGCGCGCACCTCGTCGATGCTGCACTGGCCGGAATGCAGGCGCCGGTGGAACGGGTGCAGGTTGTGATAGCGCTCGGCACCGATGCGGCGGAGCGCGGCCTCGAGCTCGTCGGGCGTCAAGGAGCCGGGTCACAGCACGACCTCCATGCCGTCATGCGCGACTTCCCAGCCGGCCGCCTCGACCTCGCGCGCGCTCGCGGGCTGTCGGGCAGCCAGACCGGGTTGGTGTTGTTCATGTGCACATAGACCTTGCGCCCGACGTCCAAGCCCGGCAAAGGCGGCGAGCGAGCCCTCCGGCCCCGCCATCGCCATGTGCCCCATGCGCCGCCCCGTCTTGCTGGCCGACGCCGGCGCGGATCATCTCGTCGTCGTGAAAAACGGTGCCGTCGAAGAAGACCAGCGCCGCGCCGCGCAGCCGCTCGGCCAGTTCTGGCGCCATCCGCGCGCAGCCGGGAATGTAGAAGACGGTGCTCGCGCCGTCCGTGAAGCTCGGCGCCCGACGGTCTGCTCGCCGATCAGGTCGGTCTCGACCGTCTCGCCCTCGAGATAGAGCGCCACCTTGCCCGGCACGGAGAAGAGCGTGACCGACAGCCCGTCGGCCGGGCTGCGAACGTCTCGCCCAAGGTCACCGAGCGCCGCTCGACGATCGCGCGGTCCAGCACCTCGAAGATCGGGTTGGCGTCGAGCACCTCGGCGATTGCCGGCGTCATCCAGAGCGTGAAGCGCTGCCTCTCGCGCATGGTCAGCAAGCCCGGCGACGTGATCGACATCGCCATTTGTCAGCACCACAGCCCGGATCGGCGAGTTGCGAAGCCCGGCGCCCGGCGCGCGGCTGGATCTGCGGCGTGGCGATGATCTGCGCGCGGAGATCGGGAGAGGCGTTCAGCAAGCACCCATTCGTCGCCGCCTGCAGAAACCGCCAGCGAGGACTGCGTCGCAGGCACGGATCGCGCCCTCCCAGGCGGAGGCGCTGCACTCGGCCCGGCAGTTCCATTGGGCAAGCCGCCGCCGGCGGCCGCCCCGAGCACGAGGGCGCGCAGAGTCATGTCCGCGCGCCCTGCCGAATCAGAACAGGTCGTCTTCGCCCTCGGCGGGGAAATACATGTTGATTTCCATGCCGCAGGGAAGCTCTTCGACCTTGGGAGCAGTCCACGCCATGCTCGCCTCCATTTGTTGCATCTTGGCGAATGGAACATCGCGTCTGGCCCTTTCGAGGTCAAGGACGAGGCCCGCCGTTCGCGGGAGTTCTCAGAACGTGAGAGCGATGCGGATGGCGGAGCCGCAAGACGCAAACCGTCGTCGCCCAGGGCTGCGGCAGGCCTTGCCCCAAGGCCCCCAGCGCCGATCGCGGAAGCTGCCCTACAGGATCTGGCTGAGGAACTCGCGCGTGCGCGGGTCCTGCGCCTGCCCGAAAAGCTGCTCGGGCGGCCCGTGCTCGACGATCACGCCCCGGTCGGTGAAGTAGACATGGTCGGCCAGCTCGCGGGCGAAGCCCATCTCGTGCGTGACGAGCAGGCAGGTCATGCCTTCCTCCGCCAGCTCGCGGATCGTCAGAAGCACCTCCTTGACGGTCTCGGGGTCGAGCGCCGCGGTCACCTCGTCGAAGAGCATGACGTCGGGGTTCATGGCGAGCGAGCGGGCGATGGCGACGCGCTGCTGCTGGCCGCCGGACAGCTCGCCCGGATAGGTGTCCTCCTTGCCCGTCAGGCGGACCTTGGCGATCAGCCGGCGGGCGCGTGCCTCGACCTGCGCCCTGTCCTGCTTCAGCACGTGCAGGGGGGCCATCATGATGTTCTGCAGCGCGGTGCGGTGCGGGAAGAGGTTGTACTGCTGGAAGACCATGCCGACCTTGCGGCGCAGCGCCAGCTTGTCGAGGTCCGGGTCGTGCACCTCCTGCCCCTCGACGGTGATCGAGCCGCCGTCGATCGGCACGAGCGCGTTGATGCAGCGCAGCAGCGTCGACTTGCCCGAGCCCGACGGGCCGATGATGCAGACGACCTCGCCCTTCCTGACTTCGAAGCTGACGCCCTTCAGGACCTCGAGAGGGCCGAAAGATTTGTGGACGTCGCGGAGCGACGACGATCGGCTGGTCGGGCGTCCACGTCATGGCCTAGCCCGCCACCGTGAACTGCCGCTCGAGGCGGCCCGTCACCAGCGAGATCGGATAGCAGTAGAGGAAGAACCAGAGCAGGATCCAGAGATACATCGGGATCAGCAGGTCGACGCGGCCCTCGGCGGATAGGGCGGCGCGCGTCAGCGTCATCACCTCCTGCACGCCGACGATCGAGACGAGCGGCGTCGCCATGGTCAGGATCGCGTAGAGGTTCATCCAAGAGGGCAGGACGCGCTTCACGCATTGCGGCAGGATGATCATGAACATGGTCTGGCGCCGCGTGAAGGCGAGCGACTCGGCGGCCTCCCACTGGCCCGAGGGGATGGACTGCACGGCGCCGCGCACGAACTCGGACACATAGGCCATGACCGGCAGCGACAGGCCGATGACGGCCTTGACCCAGCCGGGGAAGGGGACGGTGGCGCCGAAGAGCTCGATCTGAAAGGGGATGAGCAGGATGCAGTAGAAGAGCAGCACCAGCCAGGGGGCGTTGCGGAAGAACTGGGTCACCACCCAGGCGCCGCGCCGGACGGGCACGATCTGCGAGACCTGGGCGAGGCCGAGCAGCACGCCCGCGGCCGTGCCGATCGCCATGGACATGACCGAGATCAGCAGGTTGAAGAGGAAGCCGCCGAACAGCACCGGCGTCCACTTGGCGAGCAGGGCGACGGTGCCGGGCCCGCCGCTCTCGGCGAGCGTCGCGGCGGGCAGGGCGAGGAGCAGGGCGAGGAGGCCGGCGCCGAGCCAGGCCGAGGCCGGCGCCGGTCCGGGACGGTGCGCGAGCGGCAGGAGCACGGGCAGCGGCTGGCCGCGCGCGACGCGGTGCATCGGATCGGCCCGCATCATGCGCGCGCCCCGAAGCCCGGCACTGCGAGCGACCGCTCCCAGCGGTGCAGCACCCAGACGAGCACGGCGACGATGGCGACATAGGTGACGAGGACGACGTTCATCATCTCGCGCACGTTGAGCTCGTCCGACCAGATCTGCGCCGAGACGTAGAGGAGCTCGGGCACCGCTATGGCGTAGGCGAGCGTCGTCGTCTTGACGAGGTTCACGAGGTTCGTGCCCAGCGCCGGCAGCGAGATGCGCAGCGCCAGGGGGAACAGCACGTGCGCGATAGGTCTGCAGGCGCGTGTAGCCGAGCGACTCGGCCGCCTCGACCGTGGTGCGGGGCACCGCCTCGAGCCCGGCGCGGAAGATCTCGACGTTCAGCGCGCCGGCGAAGAAGGAGAGCGAGATCACCGCCCAGCCGAAGTTCGAGACCAGCGGCCGGGCGACGCCGTCCTCGACCGGCAGCGTCGGCAGCACCGAGCCGAGCGCGAAATAAAAGAAGTAGAGCTGGATCAGCGGCGGCGTGCTGCGGAAGAAGGCGATGTAGCCGTGCATCCCCCAGCGCACGAGGCGCGAGCGCGCCCCCTGCGCCCAGGCGCCGACGATGCCGATGAGGATCGAGAGCAGGATGCAGAGGACCGACAGCTCGATGGTGGTCAGCAGCCCGAAGGAGAAAGCGCGCGCGGTCGTAATCGTCGTAGCCGATCGTCAGGTTGACGCGGTGGACGTCGTAGAGCCATTGGAAGAAGCCCTCGACGGCGTCCACCGCGCCTTGCCCCCGCTGTCCGCGGCGCCTGGGCTCAGCTGCCCTTGTACTTGTCGTGCATCTCCTGAAGGAACGGGTTGGGCTTGATGCCCCAGCCCGCGTTCATGTCGATCAGCTTGCCGGATGCGTGCCAGTCGGTGACCGTCTCGCGCATGAACTCGCCCCAGGGCCCGTCGAGCTCGTCGAGGGGGACGGCGATCGCCCAGTTCTGGAAGTCCTCGGTCTGCAGCGGCATCTCGTAGTCGGCCCACTGATCGTCGCTGGCGATCTGCGACTCGATCCAGGTGTTGTCGTAGAGAAAGCCCACGCAGTTGCCGTTCTGCAGCGCGGCGGTCGCCTCGGGGATGCCGGCGAAGGCGACGAGGTTCGGCCCGTATTCCTGGCTGACGCGCTTGTTGTAATAGGCGCCCTGGATGGCGCAGACGTCCTTGCCGCGCAGGTCCTCCCACGAGGTCAGCCCGGCTGATTTCGGTGCCAGCACGTTGGTGCCGCCGGCGTAGTAGTTGGGCTCGATCATGCCCACGACCTCGCGGCGCTTGGCGTTGTCGCCCATGGTCGCGATCAGAAGGTCGATCTTGCCCTGCTGCAGGAACTCCATGCGGTTGGAGGCGACGACGGGCACGAGTTCGAGCTCGACGCCAAGCCGGTCGGCGACGTCACGGGCCAGATCGATCTCCAGGCCGACGATCTTGCCGTCCGCGTCGAGAAAGCCCCAGGGCTTGTAGTCCTGCTTGACGCCGACGACGAGCTTGCCGCGATCCTTGATGTCGGCCAGCGCGTCGGCGTTCGCCTGGGATGCCGCGACGCCGACAAACGCCGCCAGCGCGACGATTGCAGCTGTGACTGGTCTCATCAAATCCACCCTCCCATCTGATCCTTCGAGGCACGTTAGGAGATGTGCGGGAAGCGTACGAGAGGAAAAGGACCGACGAGGCAGGCCGCGCGCCTGAGGCGGCGGCCGATCGATGCCGAGCATGGTGGTGCTGCTGCCTGGGCCGTCCGGACTCTATCGCACCCGTGCTCCCTCGCCATGTCGACGGGCCGCTCCGTTCGCCGTTTCGGGGTCTGCCGTTGGCGATGCGGGCGTGCCGGCTCTCCGGCGTGGGCGCCGGCCTATTGGCGGAGCAGTCCGTCGGCGTCGCGCTTGTAGAAGAGGTCGCCCACGCGGAACAGGCTGTCCGAGATGGCGTTTCGGGTCGCGAAACCCATGGCCGCGACGTCGCCCCGGGCAAGCGCGCGCCGTGCCATGCGGATGTCGTCGCGCAGCGCCGAGGCCTCCTCGCGCCAGACCATGTCGGGCAGGAAGTAGAACCACATGCGCGCGGTGCGGTAATAGAGCTCGTCATAGATCCGCTGCAGCGGCCTGTTGCCGATGAGCGTGCACTTGCAGTCGTGCAAGCGCATGTCGACGCGCGCGAAGCCCGGGCAGTCGAGCCCGCCGCCGAGCAGCCGGTCGCAGTCCTTTTCCAGCATCTCGAGAGCCGCCAGCACCGGCGCGCCGGGCGGGCGCGGGTCCAGCATGCCGATGACCTCGCAAAGGTGCATCCTGAGCAGGATCGCCTCGCGCACATGCTCGAAATCGAGCTTGGTGACCGCCGTGCCGACGCCGTGCCGCGTGATCGCGAGCCCCTCGCGCTCGAGCTGCTGCAGCACCGAACGGATCGGCGTGCGGCTGACGCCGAACTCCTGGGCCAGCGCGTCGACGTCGAGCCGCGCGCCCGGCGGATATTGCAGGAGAACGATGCGCGCGCGGAGCTGGTCGTAGATGGCGTGGAAGCGCGCGCGCCACGGACTTGCATCCGTGCCGAGTCCTGCGGCCTGTGCGGCGGTCTCCGGCCGCTGTGGCGCCATCCAGCCCCTCCGGACCAACTTCCGCGACATACATATCTGTTCGCTGCTCGGTGAAGCAACACCGCGGGGCTTCGGGCGGGCGCCCCAGCAGAAAAGCCTGTCGGGGCAGGAAGGCAGTTGCATTGGCCGCGCCCTGCCGCCATGCTGCTTTAAGAAATACACATCTGAGGGTCGGAGGCGCGCACATCGTCACGACGTTCGAAGGGGCTGGTCGTGCACCTCGACGCAGGACCGTGCGCTCCTCCGGCGGCTGACCCGGCCTCCGGCCGCCGCGGCGGCATGATGCAGCCCACCGATCCGCGGCACGCGAACGGGCTGGAAGGGAGGAAGACGATGGAGCTGTGGAAACTCCGCGTGCCCTGCGGCGCGCTGTCGGTGGCCTGGATGCTCGGGCTGGCGCTGCTTTCAGGGCCCGCCGCGGCAGAGACGCTGAGCGAGCGCGTCGCCGCTGGCGAGCCGATCCGCATCGGTTTCGCCAACGAGATCCCGTTCGCATATCCCGGCCCGGACGGCAGCCCCAAGGGCTTCGTCAACGCCATCACCATCGGCGTGCTCAACCAGATGGGCTATGACAACATCGAGCCCGTTCAGACGGAGTGGGGCGGGCTCATCCCCGGCCTCAACGCCGGGCGCTTCGACATCATCACCGGCGGCATGAACATCCTGGCAAGCCGCTGCGAGAACATTGCCTTCTCCGAACCGATCGCGAGGATCGGCGACGCCTTCATCGTCCAGCCAGGCAATCCCAAGGGCATTGCAAACTACGAGGATCTCGCCGGGAGCGGCGCCGTGATGGTAACGGGCGCCGGCTACTCGAACATCGAGGCGGCGAAGAATGCCGGCGTGTCCGAGGACAACATCATGACCGTGCCCGGTCCGACGGAGATCCTGGCCGCCGTCCGGGCCGGCCGTGCCGATGCCGGAGCGGGCACCTATTTCACCATGCAGCAGCTCGCCGACAGTTCGGACGGCGCCGTCGAGGTGACGGACCCCGGCGCAATGCCGGAGGACGCGATCAACTGGGCCGGCATCGGCTTCCGCAAGCAGGACGATCAGTTCCTGCACGACTTCAACGCCGCTCTGAAAGACTACATCGGCTCCGACGACATGATGAAGGCCGTCGCCGAGTATGGCTACGGCAAAGCCTCGCTGCCCGGCGACAAGACGACCGAATGGGTCTGCGCCAACCGGTGACATGACAAGGCGGCGGACCCGCGGGGTCCGCCCGCCCTTCGCGGACGCTGCCCAGGGGCGGCATCTCGCCTTTGTCGCCCGAAGGGGAAGCAGCATGTCCTTCTTCGACTTCCTGGGCCAGTTTGGCGACCGCATCGTCAGCGGCACGCTGGTCACCATCGCACTGACCATCCTGTCCGCGCTTCTGGCGATGGCGGTCGCGCTGCTCGCCGGGCTGGCCAAGCTCTCGCACAACCCCGTCCTGCGCGGCGTCGCGGTGATCTACATCGAGCTCTTCCGCGGCACCTCGCTGCTGGTGCAGCTCTTCTGGGTGTTTTACGTCCTGCCGCTGTTCGGGCTGACGCTGCCAAAGTTCATCGCGGGCTTCGTCTCTGTCGGCCTGAACATCGGCGCCTATGGCGCCGAGATCGTGCGCGGCGCCATCCAGTCGGTGCCCCAGGGGCAGTACGAGGCGGCGATCGCGCTCAACATGACGCCGGCGCAGCGGATGCGGCGGATCGTGCTGCCGCAGGCGCTGCTGATCATGCTGCCGCCCTGGGGCAATTTGCTGATCGAGCTGTTGAAGGGGACGGCGCTGGTGGCGCTGATCTCGGTCGCGGACCTGATGTTCCAGGTAAAGCAGATCAACGCCTCGACCTATTTGTCGGTCCAGTCCTTCGGCACGGCGCTGATCATCTATTACCTGCTTGCCCGATTTCTTCTGACACCGGCGATGCGCTGGGCCGAGCGTGTGACGGCGCGCCGGATGGGGCTCGGCTGAGCCATGTTCGACTGGCGCTGGGATTTCACCTGGGAGATCCTGCCGCGGCTGCTGATGGCCACGGGCAACACGCTGCTCGCCGCCGGCATGGGCTATGCCATCGCGCTGGCGCTGGGGCTCGTCTTCGCGCTGGCGCAGCGCACGCCGTGGCGGACGCTGACCTGGACGGTGCGCGAGGCGGTGGAGTTCATCCGCTCGACGCCGCTGGTGCTGCAGATCTTCTTCGTCTTCTACGTCTTCCCGCAGTTCGGCGTGCGGCTCTCGCCCTGGGTCTCGGGCATGATCGCGATCGGCCTGCACTATGCGGCCTATCTCTCCGAGGTCTACCGCGCCGGGATCGACGGCGTGCCGCGCGGGCAGTGGGAGGCCTGCCGGGCGCTGAACCTCTCGACCCGGCGGACCTATCTCGGCATCGTCATCCCGCAGGCCCTGCCGATCGCGCTGCCGGGGATGGGCAACTATCTGGTCGGCATCTTCAAGGACACGCCCATGCTGTCGGTCATCGGGGTGGCGGAGCTGATGCACACGGCGACCGCGATCGGCGCCGAGACCTACCGCTTCCTCGAGCCCTACACGCTGGTCGGCCTGATCTTCCTGGCGATCTCGCTGCCGACGGCCTATGGCATCCGGCACTTCGAGGCCTGGGTCCGCCGCTCGCTCGGCATGGAGAAGGCGCGATGACCGAGCATCCGACCCAATTGCCGCCCGAGTCGCCGATCGTGCGTTTCGACCAGGTGACGAAGCGGTTCGGTTCGCTCACCGTGATCGATGGGCTGGACCTCGACGTGGCCGAGGGCGAGATGGTCTCGATCATCGGCCCCTCGGGCTCGGGCAAGACGACGGTGCTGCGGCTTCTGATGACGCTCGAGGAGGTGACCGAGGGCGTGATCTATGTCGATGGCGAGCCGCTCAACATGATGGAGAAGGGTGGCCGGCTGGTGCCGGCCGACCGCCGCCACATCCGCAAGGTGCGCGGCAAGATCGGCATGGTGTTCCAGCACTTCAACCTCTTCCCGCACATGACGGCGCTCCAGAACTGCATGGAGGGCCCGGTGCAGGTGCTCGGCCTGCCGAAGGAGGAGGCGCGCGCGCGGGGGGCCGAGCTCCTCGACATGGTGGGGCTCGCCGACAAGAAGGACCAGCACCCGGCGCGCCTTTCCGGCGGCCAGCAGCAGCGCGTGGCCATCGCCCGGGCGCTGGCCATGCGGCCGCGCGTGCTCTTGCTCGACGAGGTGACCTCGGCGCTCGACCCGGAGGTAATCGGCGAGGTGACGAACGTCATCCGCACGCTCAGCACCGAGCACAATCTGACGATGCTGATGGTCACGCACCAGATGGGCTTCGCCAAGGAGATCTCGGACCGCGTCTGCTTTTTCTATGGGGGCCGGATCGCCGAGCAGGGCCCGCCCGAGCAGCTCTTCGGCAACCCGCAGAACGAGCGGACGCGCCAGTTCCTCAGCGCCGTCCTCGAGGCCGGGTGATATTAGGGAACGCTCCGGCTTCAGATAAACGGCAAGATCTGGGCTGCTCAGTTACAGCGACTTTGAAGATCGGCCTCGCCTCATCACCGCCGGCACGCGAAGCTTGCCCGCGTGCAAGCTCGGCGAGGCTCGGAATCTGCCTGCCTGAAGCCGCTCTGGACTGTCGGTAGCGGAGTCTCGCGACGATCACGTGCTGCCAGGGCCGGCAGTGACATGGGAAGGACGGTGACCGATGGGTAGACGCCCCCCGACGTTAGCATTATCGGGCTGGATCTGGCGAAGAGGTGTTCCATGCGCATGGCGTGGCGTCGGACGGATCGGTGGTGTTCCGCCGCAAGCTGTCGCCGGTCCAGGTGCTGGGGTTTTTCGCCGAGCAATCACGCTGCACGGTTGCGGTGGAGGCCTGTGCGAGCGCCCACCACTGGGGCCGGGCGATCGCAGCACTCGGCCACGACCTTTGCCCCTCTCGGAGTTAATCTCCTGCTTCGAGAATCCTCGAAGAAGGCCGGCTGCGCTGATCGGGTGGCCCGCGATCAGGCCTCTCCTGAAGCCGATCTCGCGGTCCCGGACGCCCGCTGAGCCATCCGGCACAGACCCAACTGATGGCCGCCATTCCGGCCGCCATACCGAGGCAGAGCGGCAGACCGCCAAGCTGATAGCTGAGCCCCGAGAGCAGCGTCCCCAGCAGCCGTCCGGCAGCGTTCGACATGTAATAGAAGCCGACATCCATCGTGACGCGGGCAGAGGTCGAGAAGGCGAGGATCAGGTAGGAGTGAAGCGCGCTGTTCAGCGCAAAGACCACGCCGAAGAGCAGCAGGCCCGCGATCATGATCGGGAGCAGCCAGGCGGCCGGCCCCGCGGCGGCGGCCGCGCCGGCCAGCGCCGCCGGGATCAGCGTCAGCACACCGACCCAGAAACGCGCGAGGCCGACGGCCTCCAAGACCGACTTCCCCCGTGCGCGCAGGAGCCGCGGTGCCATCGTCTGGACGATCCCGTAGCCGATAATCCACGCCGCCATGAACGTGCCGACCTGGAAGAAGGCGGCTCGGTTGCCCTCGGCGGTCCCGTCCGAGAGGACCGAATAGAAGTAGACGGGTACGCCGACGACGAACCAGGTGTCGCGGGCGCCGAACAGGAACAGACGCGCCGCGCTCAGGCGGTTCACGTTCGGTTCCTTTGAGAAGACGTCGCGGAACTTGGCGTCCTTGCGTCCGCGTGGCAGGCCGGCCGGCATGAAGAGCGCGACCGCCGCCAGGATCACCGCCAGCGCGACCGCCATGCCGATGACGGACGCCCGGAATCCAAAGCGTGGCGAGCGCCGCCGAGCCGAGCAGGAAACCCACGCCCTTCACCGCGTTCTTCGATCCGGTCAGCACGGCGACCCAGCGGAAGAGCGCTCCCGTCTCCTCGGCGGGGGCGAGAATCTTGACCGCGCTCTTCGAGGACATCTTGGCAAGGTCCTTGGCGACGCCCGAAACGCCCTGCACGGCCATGACGAAGGCCACCGAGAGCGCGACCGCCCAGCCTGGATCGAGGACGGTCAGCAGCGCCAGCGCGCCGATCTGCAGGATCAGGCCGGCGTAGAGTGTCGATGTCAGCCCGAACCGCGCGGCGATCCAGCCGGCTGAAAGGTTCGTGACCATCCCCATGAACTCGTAGAGCAGGAACAGATAGGCGAGCTGGACCGGCGTGAACCCGAGCGTGTTGAAGTGCAGGAGGACGAGCATACGCAGCGCCCCGTCCGTCAGCATGAACGCCCAGTAAGCGGCGGTCACCGCGATGTAGGCGGCGATCGGCCTGGGCCGCGCGGCCACTGCCTCGGCCATCCTCACATATCCCGCGCGACGAGCCGGGCTATGTCGGCCATCCGCCAGGCGTAGCCCCACTCGTTGTCGTACCAGGCATAGACCTTCACCTGCGTGCCGTTGACGACAAGCGTCGACGGGCCGTCGACGATGGCCGAACGCGGGTCGTTGAGGAAATCCGACGAGACGAGAGGGCGCCGCTCGAAGCCGAGAATCCCCTTCAGGTTCTGCAGCGACCAGGTCTCGAACAGGTTGTTCACCTCCTCGACCGTCGTCGGACGCTTCATCTCGAAGACGCAGTCGGTCAGCGAGGCGTTCAGCAGCGGCACGCGCACGGCATGACCGCTCAGCCGGCCCTCCAGCTCGGGATAGATCAGCGTGATGGCGGTGGCCGATCCGGTCGTCGTCGGAACGAGGTTCAGGAGCGCCGAACGGGCGCGCCGCGGGTCCTTGGCCGGCCGGTCGACCATGGTCTGGGTGTTCGTGACGTCATGGATCGTGGTGATGGCCCCGTGCTCGATGCCGATCTCCTCGTGCAGCACCTTCACCAGGGGTGCGAGGCAGTTCGTCGTGCAGCTCGCCGCCGTCACCAGATGGTGGCGCGCCGGGTCGTAGTCGTGGTGGTTCACGCCGTAGACGATGTTGAGCGCCGGCGCCTCCTTCATCGGCGCCGAAACCACTACCTTCCTCACGCCCGCGTCGTAGTAGGGTTGCACCTTCGCCGGCGTCTTGAAGACGCCCGTGCAGTCGAGCACCAGCTCGACGCCGAGTTCGGCCAGCGGCAGCTCCTCGATGCGGCGGGCCTGCGTCAGGCGCATGCGGCGGCCGTTCACGATCAGGCTCTCGGGGTCATGGGCGAAATCGGCGCGCCAGCGGCCGTGCACGGAGTTCGAACTCGAGCAGCAGCGCATGCTGTGCAGGGTCGCCTCCGGGGTCGTTCAGAAGAACGATATCGCCGGGCGGGCCCTCTTCGACCAGCGCGCGCAGCACCAGCTTGCCGATCCGCCCGAGGCCGTTGATCGCGATGCGCGCCATGCCGTCTCCTCAGGCCGGGAACCAGTGCCGCGTCCGGTTGGCGAAGGCGACGAGCGAGAGCATCACCGGCACCTCGACAAGCACGCCGACGACGGTGGCGAGCGCCGCGCCCGAGTCGATGCCGAACAGGCTGATGGCGACGGCGACGGCCAGCTCGAAGAAGTTCGACGTGCCGATCAGGGCGCAAGGCGCCGCCACGTCGAAGGGGATCCGCCAGGCCCGCGCCGCGGAGTAGGCGACGGCGAAGATGCCGTAGGACTGGATCAGCAGCGGCACGGCGATCAGCCCGATCGACAGCGGCCGCTCGACGATGACGTGCCCCTGAAAGCCGAAGAGCAGCACGACAGTCGCGATCAGGCCGATTATCGAGCCCGGCTTCACGCGCTCCTTGAAAGCGGCGACCGCGGGCTCGCCGCCGGTGCGTACCAGCCGTGTGCGGACCACCAGCCCCGCGGCGAGCGGGATAACGACGTAGAGCCCGACCGAGAGCAGCAGGGTCTCCCAAGGGACCACGATGTCGGTCAGCCCCAGCAGCAGCGCGACGATCGGCGCGAAGGCGAAGACCATGACGATGTCGTTCACGCTGACCTGCACCAGCGTGTAGGTCGGGTCGCCGCGCGTCAGCTCCGACCAGACGAAGACCATCGCCGTGCAGGGCGCGGCGCCCAGCAGGATCAGCCCGGCGAGATAGGCCTGCGCATCGTCCGGCGGGATCAGCCCGGCGAAGACGTGTTCGAAGAACAGAACGCCCAGCGCCGCCATTGTGAACGGCTTGACCAGCCAGTTCACCGCCAGCGTGACGACCAGCCCCTTCGGCCGGTCGCCGATCCGGGCGAGCGCGCTCAAGTCGACCCCGACCATCATCGGGAACACCATCGCCCAGATCAGGACGGCGACGACCAGGTTGACCGACGCGACCTCGAGCGCCGCCAGCGCCGCCGAACAGCCCGGGCAGCGCGTAGCCCAGCGCGGTGCCGGCGCCCATCGCGGCGGCGATCCAGAGGGACAGCCATTTCTCGAAGGCGCCGAGCCCGCCGGCCGGCGCCGTCTTCGTCATGGTCCGGGACAAGACCTCAGACCGCCTTCAGGTCCGGGATCGCGTCCTCGCGGCCGATCGCGTCGACCCGCCGCTGCAGCGATATCCGGTCGAGCGACGCGACCGGCAGGGCGACGAAGGCCGAGAGCCGGTGGCGGAGTGTCCGGTACGCGTCCATGAAGGCGAGCGACTTCTCGGCCGTGGTGCCCTCGACTTTCACCGGGTCCGGCATCCCCCAGTGGGCCGAGATCGGCTGCCCGGGCCAGGAGGGGCACTCCTCGTTCGCGGCCCGGTCGCAGACCGTGAAGACGAAATCCAGGCGCGGCGCATCCGGCCCCTGGAACTCGGCGATGTTCTTCGCACGGAGCCCCGAGACGTCGTGACCGAGATGCTTCAGCACGGCGACCGCGTGCGGGTTCAGCTCGGAATAGGGGCGCGTCCCGGCCGAGAAGGCGCGGAACCTGCCCGCTCCCTCGCGCGCCAGGATCGCCTCGGCGAAAATCGACCGGGCCGAGTTGCCGGTGCAGATGAACAGCACGTTGAAGACGCGATCCGACATGGCTTTGTTCCCTTCACCGAGGCGCCTGAGGGCATGGGCCGCCAGAGGCTCGCAGAGCTCCGGCCGGCCGCGGCAGCAGTCGTTGACGAGGAAGTCCACCAGCGCGCCCGTGCGGGCGAGATCGATGCTGTAGAGGATCGAGCGCCCCTGCCGCCGCTGCCGCAGCAGCCCCGCGCGTGTCAAGAGTCGCGACATAGACCGACAGCGTGTTCTGCTTCAGCCCGAGCGCGCTCGCCAGTTCGCCGGCAGGCACCCAGTCCGGCGCACGCCGGGCGAGCAGGCGGAAGACAGAGAGCCGCCCCTCGTGGCCCAACGCCGTCAGGGCGGCGGCATCTAGATTCGATTCCATGTATCATGGATAATTGAAAAGTCGAGCGGGCACAACTCGGAAGTGCTCGCCGTCCCGGCTCGTACCTCCAGAAGCATCTCCGGTGCTAAGGACATCCTCAGCGATAACCGCTATGTTTCCCTGTGTCGCGGCTTGATCGTGTAGTTCCACTCAGGATGGAACTCGTCGCCTTCGATGTCGAGGGCGGCCATCTCGGCCTTCGAGACTTTCACGCCCTTCTCGTAGGTCCGCTCGTCGAGCGCGCACTCCACCCGGAGCCCGGCGCTGGTCGTGGTCGCGCCGATGAGCTCGACCACCGCGAGGCGGTCCGTGAGCGGACGGCCGCGCCAGTTCTGGGTGATGTGGCAGAACAAGCGGTGCTCGATCTTGTTCCACTTCGAGGTGCCCGGCGGATAGTGATGGACCTCGAGCGTGAGCCTCGTCCCGTCGGCGAGCTTCTGCAGCTCCGCCTTCCAGAGCTTGACGCGTGCGCCGTTCGAGCCGCCGCAGTCCGCCGTGATCACCAGCTTCTTCGCCTCGGGATAGCGGTCGCGGCCCATCCGCTCGAGCCACGTGCGGATGGACTGGACCGCGAACTGGGCCGTGTCGGCAGTGATCCCGACGCTCACCCAGCCTTCGTTGGCGGTCACGTCGTAGACCCCGTAGGGCGCCACCTTGCCGAGGGTCTTGTCCTCGAAGTCGTGCACCTGCACCCGTCGCGGATCGCCCTTGGGCCGATAGTCGGTCCCGCCGTTCTTGTACTCCCCGATCAGCTCCTTCTTCTTGGTGTCCACCGAGATCACGGGCTCGCCCGCCGCCTGCGCCGCGAGCACCTTGGTGTTGATGTGCTCGAACTGGGCGTCGCGGTCGGGATGTCTCGGGCCTTCGTCCGCCTTGCGGTTCGATTGGCGAGAGAATCCGAGCTTGCCGAGCAGCTTGCGCACGCTGTTGGGGCTGGCCGCATGCCCCATCCCGGCGAGCGCCGCAGCCAACTTCTCGCAGCTCCTGGACACCCACAAGAGCGGCCGCTCGGGATCGCCGCGCGTCGCGGGCTCCACGAGGCTCAGCAGATCGGCGAGCAGCGTGGGATCGCGATCGACGAGCGGTCGCGGGCCGCCGCCCTCGCGCCGCACCCGGCCCTGGGATGGAGGCGGCGCGTCGAGGTCCTTAAGCCCGCGCCCGATCGTCGACCGCGCGAGCCCGGTGATCTCCGAGACCGCCGCCAGCCCGCCGCGGCCGGCGGCGCGCGCCTCGCTCGCGGCAAACACGCGCCGGCCGCGCTCGTCGCGCTTGCAGCCGTCCGCCTTCCACCGCTGCGCGATCCCGGCCCGGTCGATCATGCCGACACGGGTAGCGCGAGTCGCCAAGACGCGGAATCGCGCCTCCCTGAGTCACTCCGCCGCAGGGCGAGTTAGTTATCGTTGCGGATGTCCTTAGGGAACGGCTCCCGTCTCAGGCGATCTCCACGCCGAATCCTCTACCGCGTCCGTGCAAGCACCGCGCACACGGCATCGAGCGGAATCGCTAAACGGGCTTTCCCGCCTCGCATGGGGTCTTTCGGGGATGGTCTGGGTTTCACCGTGCTGCCCATGCTGAGGTCTCGCCCGCGCGAGAGCGGGCGAGACGGTCCGCGGATCGTGCTCAGCCGAGGTCGAACTCCTTCGACTTGAACGAGAGGTGCGAGACCGTCGCAGGGGCGTTCGAGATCTTCCGGATGTTCGCCCATGTCTGCTTATAGTTCGGCAGCACCAGCTCGTGAGCTGGCCCCTGTTTCCCTGGACATCCATTTGTCGAAGGACGAGCGAGGATGGATGCTACGAAGATGGAACGGGAGACAAACGAGCGAGTGGATGCTGATGATGCGCCTGTGGGCAGGGTGGGCGGGCGGCGCCCGTCCACGCTGTCCACAGGCGAGGATGCGCCGGGGGCGGGGCCGCTCCGGCCTGGCCAGCGGTGGAGCGTGGCGCGCAAACGGGCGGTGGTGCTGCGGCTGATCTCGGGCGAGCCGGTGGAGCTGGTGTCGCGCGAGATCGGCGTGCCGGTCTTCAAGCTCGAGCGCTGGCGCGAGCGGGTCGAGGCAGCGCTCGAGGGCGCGCTCAAGGAGCGCGAGGCCGGGAGCGACGGCGCCGAGTTTGCCGCGGCGCTGCAGCGGGTCGGCGAGCTCACCATGGAGAACGAGCTGCTGCGCGCGAAGATGGGGCGGTCGCCCGGCCCTTTGGCCCGGAAGAGGTGGCGGTGATGGCCGGGTCGGTCTCGCCCGCCACCGGCCGGCGCTATGGCGTCGCCCGGGTCTGCCAGGTCTGGGACGTGCCCCGGTCGTCGTTCTACGCTGCCCGGCAGGCTGCGCAGGATCCCGCGCCCGCGCGCCCGAAGGCCCGCCGCGGGCCGAAGCCGGCGGTCTCGGATGCCGACCTGCTGGCGGCGATCCGGGCGGACCTCGCCCGCTCGCCCTGGTCGGGCGAGGGCCATCGCAAGGTCTGGGCGCGGCTGCGCGTGCAGGACGGCCTGCGCGTCGCGCGAAAGCGGGTGCTGCGGCTGATGCGCGAGAACGCCCTGCTATCGCCGCACCGCGCAAGACCCCGGCCCGCCGAGGCGCACGACCGCACGATCGTGACCGACACGCCGAACGTCATGTGGGCAATCGACGGCACGCAGATCGCCACCGTGCAGGACGGCAAGGTCTGGCTCTTCGCGACCGTCGAGCACTGGAACGCCGAGGCCCTCGGCTGGCATGTCAGCAAACGCGGCACGCGCCGCGAGGCGCTCCAGGCGATGGCCATGGCCGTGCGGCAGCAGCACGGGCATCTCAACCGCGACGCCGCCCGCGGCGTGCAGCTACGCCACGATCACGGCAGCTGCTTCATGGCCGAGGATTTCCAGACGCAGATCAGGGCCTGGGGCATGGCCCCGAGCTTCGCCTTCGTCGGCCAACCCCAGACCAACGGCGTCATCGAGCGCTTCTTCCGCACCCTGAAGGAGCAGGTCGTCCACGGCCGCGTCTTCCAGACCCTCGACGAGGTCCGCGCCGCCGTGCGCGCCTTCATCGCCCGCTACAACGCCGAGTGGCTGATCGAGAAGAACGGATATCTCAGCCCCAACGCCATGCGCAGCCAATACGACCTTGCGACCATGACCATGGCCGCGTAACCCAACCGAGTGTCCAAGGAACCGGGTGCGGTTCAGCAGCACCAGCTCGTTCACGCCGGCGTTGATCACGTTGCCCTGCGTCCCGGAGGGGGCGCCGAACAGCATGAAGGTCTCCTTCCGCCGGGCCGTCGGCGTCGGATAGGCCATCGCCTGCGTCGCGCCGACATCGTTGTAGATCTCGACGAGATCGCCCGGCTTCAGCCCGAGTTCCGCCATGTCCTCGGGGTGGATCTCGAGGAACGGAAAGGGATAGCGGTCGGCGACGAAGTCGTTGTCCTTGTCCAGGAACCAGTTCTGCCAGTTGATGTTCGACCGGCCGTTGTTGATCAGGAACGCGATAGTTCGCCTTCTGCTGCGCCTTGCCGGGCGCCTGCAGGCCCCGCCAGGCGCCGGCGCAGAACAGCGCCTTCTTGTCGTCGCGGCCATGCCGGGTCGAACTTCCCGTCGGCGTAGAGACGCTTGGTGCCGACCAGCTGGCCGTTCTCGTAGCCGGTGACGGGCTCCTGGACGCCGTTGTTGCCCATCGCGCGGAGGCGATCGTAGGTGACGATCTGCCCGGTATTGCGCGTGGTAGCCGTCCATGAAGGCGTCTTCCTCGGTCGCCCAGTCATATCCCTTGAACTGGTCGGCATAGTCGTCACGGCCCTCCTCGCGCAGCACGCGCTCCAGCGCTTGGCGAGACCCGCCGCGATCAGGCAGTCGGGCATGGCCGAGCCCGGGGCCGTCCATGTATTTCTCGACCAGCCGCATCCGCCGCTCGCCGTTCATCGAGGTCAGGTTCATCTCGCCGGATTCGACCGCCGGCAGGATGACGTGCGCGCACTGGCCGATCTGGGTGGGCATGATGTCGACATTGACCGAGAACAGGCCCCCGGCCTCGATGGCCGCCACGATGGCGTCGACCATCTCCTCGCGGGTCGCGCCCGGGCGGGCGTCCATCGCTTCCTTCACCATGTTGGTGCGGCGGTTGTAGACGCGCTTGAACTCGGAGGCGTTCAGCGTCGTCTTGTAGTGGTCGTTCGCCCAGATGTGGTGGACCTTGCCGTGGCCGCGGATCAGGAGGTCGTCGATGTAGGGCGCCGGGCGCCCGACATGGGCGTCGGACGGGCCGCATGTAGCCTTCCTGGTGCCCGCCGAGGCGGCACGACGCCGCCGCCCGGGCGGCCGATGTTGCCGGTGGCGAGCCCGATATTCACGAGCGCGCCGATCGTGCGGTAGTTGTCGTTGCCCCAGATGATGCCCTTCTCGTAGGGGAAGACGGTTCTGCGGCGCGCGCCGCCGTCCTTCGGCTTTGCGATCCACTCGGCGGCCTTGACGATGTCCGCCTCGGGCACGCCGCAGATCGCGGCGCCTTCCGCCAGCGACATCCGGCACGCGTCGCGCGCCAGCTCAAAGCTGCCGAGCGCCGCCGGGTGCGCCGGATCCTCAGCCTGGGCCGTGCCGCCCTGGAAGGTCGAAGCGGCGATGAAGTCCTCGTCCACCCAGCCCTGGTCGGCGATGTGGGTGAAGAGCGTGTTGAAGAGCGCCAGGTCCGTGCCCGACTGGATTTGCAGGTGCAGCACGTTCTCCGTGCCGGCCACCTCCTCGCAGGCGTTCAGCGTCACCGTGCGCCGCGGATCGACGATGACGACCTTCGCGCCTCGTGCGGCTCTCGGGCAACTCGGCCTTCTTCTTCGAGATAGTGTCGCCCCGCATGCCCGGGACCATGTGGTTCAGGAAGAGGTTGGTCTGGGTCTCCAGCGAGTTCGCCCCGACCAGGAAGATCGTGTCGGTCAGCCCGTAATCCTCGTAGCAGTAGTTCAGCTCGCCGACGCCCATGTCGCGGGTCGAATGGACCTCGGAGTTGTAGGCCGGGCGATTGTGGATGCGGCAGTGCTTCACCTTCATCGAGTCGAAGTAGAGCTTGCCGGTGCCCCAGGTGTTCTCGTAGCCGCCGGCCGAGCCGCCATGGTCGAACATCGAGACGAAGAGGTCGTCCTCGTCGTCCTTGTCGATCACCCGCGCGGTCACGCGCGCGACGAGGTCGAGCGCATCGTCCCAGCTGGTCGGCTGCCAGGTGCCGTAGCGCCAGACCATCGGCTCGGTCAGCCGCTGCTGCTGGGTGCCGGTGACATCGGATCGGCGGTTCTCGGCCATGCGCGCGCCGCGGACCGAGCCGAGGCCCGAGTTCACGACGCAGCCCTTGTCGGGCTTGATGACCAGATGCACGTCGCGGCCGTCCTGCCTGACGATGTTGTACATCGAGGGCGCGTACCAGGCGTCGGTCTCCATCTCCTGCTGCTGGGTCAGATCGACGCCGAACTTGTTTTCGGCTGCCGCCGTGCCGCCCTGCCGGTTCACCGGCCAAGTGTAGGCCTTGTAGCCGCAGCCGACGATGCAGTAGTGGCAGGTGACGTTGTGCTCCTTCGCGTCCGCCGGAATGATCGGAAGACGGTCGATCTGGCGCTTGTAAGCCATGGTCCCCTCCCTCAGAGCACGTTGGACAGGCGGCCGTAGATGAGCTCGTCCACGCCCTCGGCGTAGATGTCGCCCTTGTCGTCCACCCGCAGCGCGAACTGCGGCAGGTTCTGCGTGGCGTGTCCCCAGATCTGCTGGCCGCCAGCCTCGGCGTCGAAGCGCGAGTAGTGACCGGGGCAGTTCAGCGTCCGGTCGGCGGCGTTGTAGGTGAGCAGCCAGCCCTTGTGCGGGCAGAGCACCGAGAAGGCGACGATGTCGCCATCGGGCCCGACGCCGCCCTCGACGCGTTGCCGAGCTTCAGCAGTACGCCGGGGCTGTCAGCATCGGGATAGGCGACGTCCATCGGCTCGTTGACCTTCAGGTCGGCGACATTGCCGAGCCGGTTCGACGGGTACTCGACGCGGGCGAGCGCTGGATTCGCCTTTGCCTGCGTGCCCATGACGACTGTCGCCGCCGCCCCGGCGGCGGCAATGCGCTGCCACGCAGGAACTGCCGACGGCCGACATCGACCAGTCGATCGCATTTCATGGCTGGGTTCCCTCCCTGGCTTCGTTCCTGACAGGGTACTCCCCGCAGGCGGGCCGGGCGACGTTACGGACGCTCATGGTGCGATGCGGTAAGTGGCCTAAAGACGCAATATTCCGCGACGTTCGGATATCCGAACGCCGGAGGGATCAGAGCCCGAGCTTCTGCATCTTTTCCCAGAGCGTCGTTCGCGAGACCTTCAGGAGACGCGCCGCCTCGGCAACCTGGCCACCGGTTCGCTCGAGCGCTGCCAGGATGTGCGCCGCTCGGCCGTGTCCCGCGCCTCCGAGAGCGTCGGAAACTGCCGGCCGCCCGACGCTCCGGAAAAAGATCGGCCGGGAAGAGCCACTCGCCCTCGGCCAGCGATATTCCTCGCACCAGCCGGCTCCGCACCTCGCGCCCGTTGCCCGGCCAGTCGTGCGCGCGCATCGCCTCCTCGGCGAGAGCCGAGACCCCGCGCAGAGGGTGGTCTCGCCGGGCATTCATCGCGCCGAATAGCTCGGAGAGCAGCCAGACGGCATCCTCTGTCCTGTCGCGCAGCGGCGGCACAGGGATTTCGATCCCGCTCAGCCGAACGTGCAGGTCGGACCGGAATTGGCCGCCCGCCACCTCGGCCTCCAGTGCGCTGCCGGAAGTGGAGACGACACGCCCCCCGAAGCCGGCATCCAGCGCATCGAAAAGCCTCGTCTGGTCGGGCTGGCAGACGCTCGAGCGCATGTAGCAGCAGCACGCCATCCCTGGTGCGCTCGACAGCGCCGCCCGGCCCGAAGAGCCCGCCGGCCACGTCAGGATTGCGCGCGAGGTTCACCTCCACGAGCGGGGCGGCGCAGCGGTCGGACATGGCATGGATGCGGCGCGCGACAAGCGCCTTTCCGGTTCCCGGCGCGCCGATGATGAGGGCGGCCGCCTCTTCACCCGCCGCGGCTACGGCCAGCGCATCGATCCGCCGTGCCGCGGGCGAGATCCCGAGGATCGGCGGCATCCGGATCGACTCCCGTGGCCGCATCAGCAGCTCGAGGCTCTCCAGGAACACGCCCATGTCGAAGGGCTTTGTGACGTAATCCGCCGCCCCCGCGTGCATCAGGCGGACTGCCTGCTCGATTTCCACCCTGACCCGTGATGAAGAGGAACGGAGGCGGCGTCATCGTGCTCGTCAGCCGGCTGAAGATTTCTTCGCCAGTGCCGTCAGGCAGCCTGATGTCGCAGATCACCGCGTCGATTGGCGCTCGCGGCGTGCGCACCGCCGGGATGGCGCGGACAACCTGCTTCACCCATTGGACCGCCGCTCCCTCGATCTCCAGACGCTGCGCGATCGAGGCCCCCATAATCTCGTCATCCTCGACAAGGAGGATTCGGCGACCCTCCAGCATCAGGCGACCTCGACGGCGTGCGCGAGCGGCAGGCGCACGGTGATCACTGTCCTGTCGTCGCGTCGCTCGTGCTCGATGCTCCCACCGAGCTCTGCGACGAGCTCGCGCACGATCTGAAGCCCGACTCCTTCGCCGGCCGACGGGAGGTCCGCGGAGAGGACCGCCGAAGCGCGCCTGGGGCATCCCTGGGCCGTTGTCGACCAGAGCGATATCGAGGGTTCCGGCGCCGCATCGGACATTGAGCGCGACCATTCCGCCGCGCCCGGCCGCGGTTGATGCATTGATGAGCAGGTTGAGGGCGATCTGGCGCATCTTTGCGGCCGGGAGGTCCACGAGCTGGAACGCCTCCGGCTGCACGGTCCACTCCAGCAGCTGCCCCTGGCGCTCGATCTCGGGAGTTACCAGCAGGCGGATATCGTTGATATCCTCGGGCCTAAGCGGCACAGCGGTATTGTCGAGCCGGTTCTGATCGAGGATCACGCGCGCAACGTCGCGCAGGTGCTTCAGGCCACGCTCCAGAAGCGCGGCCGAGGTCCGCACCACCTCCGGCCGATCGGCGTATCGCCCGATCGTATCGGCGGTGGCGACATAGGTGAAGTCCGAGAGCCAGAGCCGGTTGGGTTCAGGGGCATGGAACTCCTGGTTCACCGGTCTTCGCAAGCCCTGCCGGATCGGGAACCGTTGTTTTCCTTCCCTTTCCGCGCACGCGCCCGCCAGGCCCATCTCCGTCATCAGCCCCAGCGGGCGACAGCGATCCCTTCCCGGTTCAGCTGCCGCCAGACCTTTCGCACGCCATAGACTTGAAGTTTGTCGTTAGACGCGCTGGATCGCGGGCCGCAGGCGGCGTCGCGCTTCGCCCGGTCGGACAATCGGGAGGGGTCGGCGATGCGGCGGGCATGGGCCCGGTACGTCGACGGGGCGATCGGCAGCACGTCTTGCAGATCGGCTCGACCCCGAAGTCCTCGACGATGCTCGTCGATGAACATCTTCATTTCCTCGGAAGGCGGTCGAGCTCCGCCTGTGCAAAAAAAGCGGAAGCTTTGCGAAGGATCTCGTTCGCCTGCCGAAGCTCACGGTTCTCCCGCTCCAGCTCCTTGAGCCGGGCAAGCTGCTCGCTCGTTGCTCCCGGGCGCTGACCCGTGTCGCGTTCCTCGCGCCTCACCCATTTGCGCAACGTCTCGGCCGCGCAGCCGAACTTCGGCGCGATCGACTGCATGCAAGCTCACCGCGACGCGTAGTCCGCCTGGTTATCCAGAACCATGCGCACCGCACGGGCACGCACCTCCTGGGGAATATCGGTTTGATGTCGTCGTCATGGCTCCACCTTCTCAAGGTTTGGAGCCTCCGGAAAACCCGGGGCGGTTCAGCCTGACCTAGTGAGTTCCGGCGGCCACAGCACGCACGACATTCCTGTGACCATAGGTGAAGACGCTGCGTGAGAAGAAATCATCTGGGCGCCGCCCCAGTCGCGCGAGATCGGAGGCGGTCACGAGCCAGCCAGAATTGCTGTCCGGATCTGAGAACGCGTGAACACTCCCTTCCAGGTCCAGCAGCCCGGTAGCGTAGTCGTCCATGCCGGTAATCAGGTAGGATTGATAGAGCGGCCGCCCCCGCCAGACTGGCACTCCCATGAGCGCCAGCAACTGCTCATGCTGGAGATAGGGGTAGCCGCAGAGCCAGGCTGCATCGACCGCTCCCTCGAGCAGCAGCCCTGTCACCTCCTGGTAGGTGCGGCGCTGCACGAGGTCGATCTCCAGTCCCATGCTCTCAAGAAGCGCGGTCCTGAGCCTGCCGACCACCGTGGCGTCATTGTCCAGGAACACAGGCGTCAGCCCGAGGCGGAAGATGACCGCAGGAAGAGCAGACCGCGGCAAAGCCACGGCAGCGCCCATCGTGGCTGTGAAACTGCGCCGAGTGAAACGCGCGGCATCTCCGCCTCCCCTCACCCGAACCTAAGCCGCGCTGCCGGCCCTCTGCAATCTTCACGGCGTACCACATCAAAACCTGCACGACAGAAAGACTGAGAGCCTGAAGCCGCCATCGGCCATCTTCATCACCTTGGCCTCGGGCTCGGTCGTGGACGCGCGGGGCGCGCGCCGCCCCTTCTTCTTGGCCGTGTGTCCTTGCCCGTGTCCTTGCTCCCCAGCGGCGGACCGTCCTTGTCCACCGCGCTTTGCGCGCGTGCCCCACATGCCCCTTGCGCATCGCGTCCAATTTCTCTGCTGCCGCCAGGGCCTCGTTCACCCGCAGCAGGCGATCCTCGGCGGCGCGGCTCCGGGCCGCCGCCCGCCGCCGGCTGGCGGCGGGGTCGTCCTCGAGTTCGCTGCGCAGCCGCGCGACTTTCCTCT